>CAVPLA010000044.1:0-206145 GCA_963705855.1 uncultured Acidobacteriota bacterium | reverse complement strand
ATTGCGTAACTCGCCAAGAATGTTATCAAGAGAATTAGGCAGTGGAATCCCTGAAAGAGAACGTGCCTCGGCGCCCGAAAAGGTTCCGTTCCAATAAACGTGAGCTCGCTCTGCAGGCATGAGACTTCCCGCCAGAAAGCGTTTCGCCATATATTCCCGGCTGATCTTGTCGTCAGACACTGGCCAAAGCCCAGCGAGTCCCAGTCCCGCGCGCAACGACCACTTCGGCAACCAGCGCATCGGCCGCGCAAGCTGGTTCGCTCGATACGTCAGATAGCCGCCAAAGAGTTCATCCGCCCCTTCCCCGCTCAGAGCGACGGTCACTTCCGTCCTGCTCATCTTTGAGAGAAACCACACTGGTAAAGCTCCCGCATCCGAACTGGGCTCATCCGAATAATAAGCAAACTCCTCAATCGCTCCGCGGAGATCAGTCCCAGGATTCAGATCGAATTCCTGATGATCTGTGCCGTACTTCTTCGCAGCGCTCCGGATGTACGCCGTCTCATCAAAACTTCTTCCCAGAAAAGAAACGGAGAGGGTCTTTATGGGCCGCGATGAGGCCGTTGCGGCATAGTGAAGCACCGTCGATGAATCGATGCCTCCGCTTAGCCAAAGCCCAAGAGGAACGTCCGATAGCAAATGCTCGCGGACAGATTGCTGCAGAAGCGAATCCAATTCCTCGCACGCCGCTCCCAGTGAACACTCGCGAATCGGGCCGGCGGGCAAACTCCAATAAGTCTCGACACGCACTTTCCCATCAAGCCATTCGAGCCACTGTCCGGGCGGCAGCTTTTCGATACCCTCCACAAGCGTCCAAGGGCAAGGAACATAATTTAGCGAGAGATAGCAATCGAGTCCGTCAAGGCTCAAGCGCCGCTCGAATTCCGGATGAATAAAAATCGTCTTAAGTTCCGAGCCGAAGAACAGGTCATCCCCATGCCGCGCGATGTAGAGCGGCTTGATGCCCATGCGGTCGCGAGCCAGAACGAGCCGTCTCGACGATTTGGTCCAAAGCGCAATCGCGAACATGCCGCGCAATCGCGAAAAACACTCCGTGTCCCATTCCACAAATGCATGCAGCACTGTCTCTGTATCGGAATGTGAGTGAAACCGGTGTCCCAGTTTCTCGAGTTCGCCGCGCAACTCGAGATGATTGTAGATTTCCCCGTTGAAGACAATCGCAGTGTCGCCATCATCACTAACGATGGGCTGGTCTCCGCCCTGCAAATCAATAATTTTCAGGCGCGTCGCGCCCATGGAGAGAATGCTCGAGCGGAACACTCCCCGCTGATCAGGCCCGCGATGAGCCAGCGTAGCGGTGGCCTGCTCGATGCGCTCAGCTTCGGGCGCCCAATTTTTATGTGTAAACCCGGCTATACCGCACAAATTCGAGCACCTTTCGCCAGCCGGCAGAATCAGCCGGCGTTCCAGCCACCACTTCCCCAGCGGCCCAACTCGCGGAGCCGCGCTCTGGCAGGATACATCGACTATCCGAGTGCAACCAGCGCAACTCCCGCGCACACCAGCACAACGCCGGCCCAGCGCGCAGCGCTTATCTGTTCGCCCAAAAGGTATTTCGCTCCAAAAGTTCCAACCACGTAGCTTAGAGCCGACGCGGGTATCACGAAGCTGATCGGCTCCCAGGAGAGCAGCAAAAGCAGCGCGTAAAACGAAAGCGCCATCAGCGGCACCCCCGCCCAAAACCAGCCGTTGCACAACGCCCTGCCGAGAAATTGCAGCATCTCTTTCGGCCGCAGCCTCCCCGGCTCCCCCGTGGCCTTCATGCCGCGAGTGATGGCAATCTCTCCGCCCGTGCTGCCAAATATCAGGAAAGAAAGAAATAGGGCGACGTGCGTCATGCCAGCGCCTCTCTGGCCACTACCGTCGTGCGCGGCTTCGTTTGCCCAACGAGCAGCACTCCCACGCAAATCAGAACCACCCCTACCCATCGCCGCGGCGAAACCGCTTCGTGCAGAAATATCACTGCAAAAAACGTGAGCAAGGCGTACCCAAACGCTCCCGCGGGCATGACGTAGCTGTAGTCCGCCCAGCTCAATACCGTCATGTAACTCAGCATGAATCCGCACAGAAAAATGATGCCGACCCACAATGTGCCGCTGCTCACGGTCATCCGGAATGCGTGCGCAAGCCCTGACTCGGATAGTTGCACCGCACCAATCTGCAGCATGCCGCGTTTTAGCATCAGATCACCGGCGTTGGCGCACACCACCATTGCGCACACCATGACCAGGGTCTTGATCCGTAGCCTGCCCTCAGTTGCCATTTTGTTTATGCTTTAGTCGTTTCCGGAAGCCGACGGCGTCTCCGGCACGGTAATCATCGTCTTCGGAGCGTCGCCGCCCTGCCGTACCCACTTCCATCGTTCGGAGCGCAGCTTCATGAAGCTCGTCGCTTCGTGATACAGCCGCTTACGTTCATTCGAATCCCACAATGCTTCGCGCACGATCCGCCACACCACGCGCGGCCGGAAGTAGTACTCGTCATAAAAACGGTTCACGCCGCCCATCATCTCCGTTTTCGAGAGATGTGGATACTCGATGTGTGGCAACTGATGCCCGCCCGAATCCGCCAACGCTTCCACCTTCAGGAAGCCTTCCTTCGCCATCGAATCATGCAGCTCCGTGCCTGGCATGGCATGCGCCAGCGAAACCTGAATCGTCTCGCAATCCAGTTCCTTCGCGAAATCGATCGTCTTGTTGATGGTCTCCTTGGTCTCGCCCGGCAATCCGATAATAAAATCGCCATGGACCTTGATTCCCACCTTTTTGCAGTTCTTCATGAACTCGCGCGCCATCTCTACGGTCGCGCCCTTCTTGATGTTTTTCAGAATCTGCGGATCGCCGGACTCGAATCCCACGATGAACAGACGGGCTCCCCCATCCGCCATCGCCTTCAACTCTTCGTACTTGCTGTGGCACCGCGCCGTGCACGACCACCGGAATTTCAGCGGCTTGAATTTTTGGCTCAGCTCGATCGCCCGGTCTTTTCGAATATTGAAGGTGTCGTCGTCGAAGAAAATCTCTTTTATCTCTGGGAAATACTCTAGGGCCTGTTTTACTTCCCGCGCCACGTTATCCGTCGACCGCGTCCGCCAGGCATGGCCGGAAATCGTCTGCGGCCACATGCAGAACGTGCACAACGCCGGGCACCCGCGCGTCGTATAGAACGAAACGTAAGGATGCAGAAGGAACGGCACGTTGTAGCGCTCAATTTGCAAATCGCGCTTGTAAATATCGGTCGCAAACGGCAGCGCGTCCAGCTCCTCGGTGTGCAGTTGCGGACGAGGCGCGTTGTGGATGACTTTGCCTTCCTTGCGGTAACTGACGCCCATGATCTGCTCAACGGGCTTCCCGTGCGCGTATTCCACCACGGAGTGGTCAAACTCGCCGTGTGTCACGAAATCGATGTCTTCGCTTGCCAGCAATGTTTCATCCGGCTTGATGTGCCCGTGAGGGCCGACAAACGCGATCTTCAGGCTGGGATTCGATTCCTTGATCTTGCGGATGAGCTTGACGTCGCTGCTGAAGCCGACCGTCGAAGTGAACAAAATCAAAAACTCGTAGTCTTTGCAAATCTCAACCGTCTGCTTCCAATTCACCTTATGCGGCGACGCGTCCAGCAAGCGGCTTCCCGGAATCATTCCGGCGGGATACGTCAGCCACACCGGGTACCAATAGGACTCAATCTCACGCGTCGCGGGCCACCGCGAACTCGCCCCGCCATCGAAATTCTCGAAACTTGGCGGGTTCAATAACAGCGTTTTCATTACATCCGGCATTCTTCACCCTCAGTCTTCCAAATTCAGCTGCAAAGCTGCAGATTTCTTCGTATTCTGCCTGAACGACGACATCTGGGGCCGCGCCTGCGGCTCGCCCAGAGGAACCCTTACACCTAGATAACAGTTTACCTGACTTGGTTGCATGCGCTCAATTGTTTCTGCGAACTGCCCCTTTTCTGCATCGAAACACCAACTACAGCATTAAATGGCTGTCCCTCCGGGTGCTGTTTCGCGCCCAATGGCGGGGTGCATCGCACTGTTCCCTATCCCTAAATCGTGACGCTTCGCCCAGTTCGCTGAGCCCAGTGCCCCAACGGCACTCATTTCGATAATCCGCTAAAGATCTGCCTTCCAAATCTTGCAGGCTATCCTCGATTTGATTCGTTTTAACCGACACAAATCTATTTTATTGTTTACCGTTTCGAAGACCTGGAATCCCTCCGCCAGACCATGCAAGAGATTCTGGAAGACGCTGAGTACCTCGTCCTCCCGCTGCAATCGCCGGCCAGGCACTCGATCTCGCTCCATCCTGCGCAGGTCCCATCAACTTGCTGATCACCACCATGCATCCCGACGGGATGCCGGGACCAGACTTAGCTTTCTGTTTGCGTAAGCGCTCTCCAGAGATGAGCGTCCCCTATAGTTCTGCCAACCCTCTGGCGGTCTTGGAGATCCCTGACCCTGCCGAAGCCGTTTCATCCATGCTTCCCAGGCCCTTCAGCAAGACAACACTTCTTAGCCGGATCAACACTCTACTCGGGACACAAAGCTGACCTTCCGAAATTCCTAGCGAGCAGAGCGCGTTGCACCCTCCGCCGAGAGGACTTCCGATGTTGCCGCCGAAAGTTCGTCCCATATCCGAGGGATCCAGTCGAGGTGTTCTGGTTTCATCAGCACGGAGCGCAGGCAGGTCATGGTTTCCCGGTCTCGGTTCATCGCTCCTAGGTTTCCCGCCCAAAAAGCCGTTGGCAGTTCCGCTACAGCGAGGTGTAAATTCCCCCCAGCGGCGGCGGCGAAAATCCTGCGCGAAAGAGCGGATGCTTCGCTCACAGTTCTTGCTCGTGGAGCGAAAATCACGATGTCCAGCTCCGGCGCAAACGCCGTCGCGAACCGTTCGTCTTTCTCAAGTCTCTCGTAGAGCGCCAGCGCCGCGGCTCTTCCTCGTTCGAGTCCGCGCGCGAACTCCCCGCCTCGTTCCAGCGGCAACAATTTTTGCGTCGTCCACAAAGCAGCCGCCGCGGCGCCCGGCCGCGAGCACTCCAGGCTGATCTCTCCCAAATGCAATTCCGCGGAACTGAAGTACGTGTATGGCGAATCGTGCTTGTAAAAACGTCCCGCCGACGGATCGCGAAACAAAACGCAGCCGCAGCCGTACGGCTGCAATCCGTGCTTGTGCGGGTCAATTACGATCGAGTCCGCCTCGCCGATCCGGGCAACGCTCCGCGTGGCTTCTTCCCCTAAATTCCCCGCAAGCCCAAAATAACCGCCATAAGCTGCGTCTGCATGAACTCGAAATCCGTGCTTCGCGCGCAAAGCAAGAATCTCAGGCAGGGGATCGATAGATCCTGTCGCCGTGGTTCCCATCGTTGCGACCACTGTGCCCACATCGCCGCGCGCCAGGTCTTTTGCGAGCGCGTTCATGTCCATTCGCCCGCGCGCATCGCAGGCCACGCTCTCGCATTGCAACTGCAGAACGGCGCTGATGCGCTTGTGCGTATAGTGCGCCTGCTCGCTCGCCAGAATCTTCTTCCCCGGATGCACTTGCGAAGCCACCCACAGCGCTTCGAGGTTTGCCATCGTGCCGCCGCCGCACAGGTGGCCGAGAAACTCCTTCCAGCCAAACATCCCGGCGATGTGCGCTACCGCTTCTTTCTCCATCGCGGAAGTCGCTCGCCCTCCGTCGAGCGCGTGATTGTTGGGATTGATCCACATCGCCAGCGCATAAGCCAGCCGCGCCACAGGATGCGGCGGCTTAAGCATCTGCCCAGCGTAAAGTGGGTGAAAATAAGGATAATTATCGTGCAGCCGCTCAGCAGTAGCCGCCAGTGCCTCTGCGATCCCCGCGCTGCCAGCCGACTTCGATTCGAACGCAGGCAATCCTGCAAAGCCCTCGTCCAGCTTCTTAACGGCTTCTAAAAACGCATCCAAGCTTTTCTGTTCGAGTTGCACGAATCACCAACCGCAAGCTACTACTCACTACTCACTACCCATGATTCACTTCTTCACTGCCACACCTTATCCAACTGCCCCGCCGTCTTCAGCAAATCAAGCTGGGCCTGTTGCCGCTGGAAATTCGCGTCCAGGAAGGCCATCCATTTTTCGCTCTCTTCCAGCCGCGCTCTTTCTAGCTCGCGCAGATTCACTTTGCCCTCGCCGTATTGTGTTTGCAGTACTCCGATATTTTGCTGCGCCAGTTGCAGCTCCAGCCGTGCAACTTCTTTCGCCGCATCGCGTTCCCGCAAGTGCCGCGTTTTCTGACGCACTTCGGCGCTCACCTGCGTCTTCTTGCTCGCGAGCGTCGCTTGCGCTGTCTGAAGATTAATCTGTGCCAGTCCGATGTCCTCTCTCGTTCTCGCGCTGAATATCGGCACTTGCACCTGTACACCGGCGTTGAAATTATTTTTCTGGAATTTCTTGTAAAACTCGCTGTAATTGTTGAAGTTGGCCAGCAAGCTGTACGTGCTGACCGCCTCCACGGTCGGCAAATTCCCCCGCTTCTCGCCTTTCAACCGGAACTCCTTCGCCCGAACGTCGGACTCCGCCAGCAAAAGCCCCACGTTATTCTGCATCGCGATAGCCACCAGATTTGCACCTTCCTGCTCCGCTTCCCCAGGCAATTCCTCCGGTGTAACTTCGATCGCCTGCTCTTGCCCCAGCCCGAGTTGCCCCTGCAAGAAAACTTCCAGCTCGTCTTCCCGCCCCTCCAGCTGCAGAACACGCTGCATCACCTGCGCTTTCGTGAGCTGCGCCTTCGTCACTTCCACCGGCAGTTCGTATCCTTCTCCCTGCCGCTCCTGCGTCACCTGCACAATCTTGTCCGCGCTCTCCTGTTCCGCACGCAACAGCTCCAGCGAATGCCGCACCTTGCCCAGTTCCAGATAAGCCATGGCCGTTCGCACGATCACGCTGTTCTTCACATCCTCCAGGACAATCCTCTGCGACCGTGCCTGTTCCTCCAGTTCCTTTCCCTGTCCCCTCAGCGGCTCGTTAAAAATCTCTTCGGTGTATGTCAGGCTGAAGAGCGACGGCGCACGGCCGCCAGGTGTCTCCGGAATTCCGTACGTATAACCTGCGCCTGACCCGGCGTACACATTCGGCAAAAACCCCGCTCTGCTGACCTGTGTGGCGTGCTGCGCCATGCTGGCTTGCAATTTCCCGATTTGAATGTCTTTGCTGTTTCTCAACGCCATCTCAATCGCGCTCTTGAGCGTCAGCGCCACAGGACCACCCTGCTGCCCCCCCGCGACCGCTGCGCCAGGTTGCCCTGCTGCCTGCCCGACCGGCGCCTGAAGTACGGCCGTCGTCTGGGCGGACACCATCGCCTCCAAAAACAACGCCCCCGCTAGCAAAGCAAACGCCGCGCTACTCACCGCCACAGTAGTTCTTCGCATTCCCCGCTCCTTCTTCTATTGCCCGCGTTCCTGATCTCGCTCGCTAGGAACTCGCCTCACTCGTACCGCAAGGACTCAATCGGCTGCAATTTAGCCGCCTGATTCGCCGGCAAATATCCAAAAAACAATCCCGTCGAGCACGAAACCACAAACGCCAGCACCACGCTCAGCGGCGAAACCGGCACACGCAGGTTCCCCGGAAGAAATATTTGAGCGATCGCCGGCACCAGCAACCCGATCAGAATCCCCAGCACTGCCCCGCCCCCGCTGATCAAAATCGCTTCCGTCAAAAATTGATACATGATCTCCTTGCGCGCGGCTCCAATAGCCTTTCGAATCCCTATCTCCCGCGTGCGTTCCGTCACCGTCACCAGCATGATGTTCATGATTCCGATCCCGCTGATCAGCAGCGCGATGAACGCAATCACGATCAGCACAATCGTCAGCGCCAGCGAAATATCCTTTGCCGCCGTCAAAATCGCCGCCAGCGTCTGCACGTGATACTCCGCGCCGCTCGGATGCCGGTTCGCGAGCAGCTCTGCCAATCGCCACTGCACGCTGGGCACGTCCTCCGGCGTCGCCGCCTGCGCGTCCAGCACCTTCAGCGTATTCACGCCCGTGTAGTACTTGATCAGTCCAAAGGGTATCAGCACGGTTTCCGTCTGAATGTCGGAAAGCCCAAAAGTTTCCACGCGTTCGTTGAAGACCCCGATGATCGTGAAGATGAGCTCTCCCACGTGTAAGTCGCGGCCCACTGGGTTGTCCTGTCCGAAAAGTCGCTTAGCGAGTTGCGGCGTAATGACGCAGGTCTTGCTCCGCGCTTCCATGTCCAGGGAATCGAGATAACGGCCACGCAAGACGACCAGCCTCCGGATCTCCCGGTATCCCGCGGTCACCCCAATCAACGTGACTGGCCTCACCGTTCCCTGAGCCACCACGGTCATTTGGACGTCCGTCGTTCCGGCCACTTGCACGATTTCCGGAATCGCGTTCTTCGCCGCCTCCATATCGTCCAGCGTCAGTTCGTAGCTCAGCGGCTGAGCCTTTTCCGAGCTTCTGACCAGTTCCGCCCACACCACGTTTGAGCCCACCGCTTCAATTTTCGAGATGACAAATTTCTTGCTCGTCAGCGCCACCGTGACCACCAGCACGATCGACGCGCTCCCAATAATCACGCCCAGCGATGTCAGCATCGCGCGCAGCTTGTTCGCTCGCAGCGCGTCGATCGATACCGACAGCGTTTCTTTCAGATCCATCATGAAGGTTTACTCGATCGGTTTTATTCGCCCAAGTTTCACTCGCTCGGATTCGCCGAACCGGCCCGCGGCGCACAATCCAAACGCAACACTATCCCCGCTCTTCTTCAATTCTTCTCTACTCGCTTGAGCGATTCGCGCACGCTCTTGTCTTTTGGGTCCAGCCGTAGCGCCGCCTGATACTCTTTCTCCGCCGATTTCTTATCCCCCTTGTTCTCGTACAAGCGGCCCAGCCATTCGTGCGCGGTCGAATATCGCGGATACTCCGCGCGCTTTGGCGCTTTCTGCAAATATTCCCGCAACAGTTTCTCGGCTGTTTCCGGTTTCTCGTTCTTGAGGATCAAACCCACTGCTCGATAGAACATGCCACGCGGGTCCGTGGGAGCCGCTTGCTCTCCAATTTCGGCAACTTCCATCAATCGCTCGGCCTGGCTGCGTCTCATCGCGTAGTCCCCGATGTCGTAAATCAAGTCCGCCCTCTTCGGATGACTCTCCAGAGCCAGCTTGAACTCTGCATCGGCAGCCACGAACTCCTTTTTCTCTTTCCGGCAAACTCCGGCCGCGAAGTGTCCCTCGGAGGCATCCATGGCCTGAAGTTTCTCAATCTCTGGCTTGGCTTTCTCCTCTCCGCCGCCCACGATTCCAGGAGCCGCGCAATCGAATTCGATCAGAGCCTGCCGCGCCGTAAAGTTCTTCTCGTCAAGCTCCACGGCAACCTCAAATTCTCTGTGCGTCTTTCTCGCCAGTCCGAGCGCGGAAAACATCGACGAATGGTCCGCCTTCTCCCCATAAGCCCTCCCCAGCCATTCGTGATACACGGAACTCTTCGGGTCGATCGCCACCGCTCGTTCCGCGCTGGTGATCGCGGCGTCGCGCTCCTGCAACTCCAGGTAGGATTTCGTCAGCAGCAGCTGTATTTCCCCGTTCTGCGTCTCTTTCGCTGCCGCCATCTGCAATTCCAGCACGGCTCTCGAGTAGTCGCTGCTCTCGTAAGCCCTCCGTCCGGCTTCCAACACGTCGCTCTGCTTGACCGCCGCCCAAACACTTGTCGTGCCGGCCAGCAACCCCGCCAGCAGCATCCGCCATCTTGTCTTTCTGCGTATCCCCATCCCCAAACTACGCCGCATTCGTATTCACTACCTGAACGGCCATGCCATCATGCAGATCCGTGTCTCCCGGCAGCGCGACCATTTCCCCTTCCTGCAATCCGCTCATCACCTCGTAGCTGGTCGCGTCCGCGATTCCCACTTTGATCTCTCTTTTCTCCAGCCGGGATTTGCCCACACCCAATTCGTTGGGTTTCACCACGAACACGTACCGCCGCCCGCCCTCCGAAGCCACTGCTCCTCGCGGCACTGCCAGCACATTCGTGCGCGCTTTCAAATTGATGCGCACATTCACATTTATATTCGGCAGCAGCTCGATCTTGTCGTTACTCACGCCGCAGAGCAATTCCCCCACGCTCCGCGTCCCGTGTGGCACCACCTGCTTCGGAATGGTCTCCGTTTTCCCCGCCCAGCTCCGGTTCGGCAACGCATCCCACGTGATAACGACCGGCTCATCCGCCTCAAGCCCGCCCAGATCCGGCTCGTCGATAAACGCTCGCACGCGCACCTTGTGCAAATCCGCCATCTCCGCCAGCAAATCGCCCAGCTTCACAAAGTCGCCCGCTCTCACCGGCAGTGAATACAGCGTCCCATCCGCTGGCGCCGAAATACTCCCATTGTTCACCTTGTCTTCAAGCGCCGCCATTTCGCTCAGCGTCTGCTGTACCTGCAACTCCCCGCGCTCCGCATCCAGCCGCGCCTGCCGGTCGAACTCCTGCTTTACCGCGAGCAAGCGATTAACTTCCGCCTTCGCGTTCGCCAATGCCTGCTCGTTCGACGCAAGGTCCTCTTTCGTCGCCGCTTGTCCCTCCGCCAACCGCGCCAGCGAATCATGATTCCGTTGCAAACGTTCGCTGGCTGCCTCCGCCTTGGCTAAATCAGCTGCCACCTTGGCCGCTTCATCCGCTTTGCCGCCCGCTCTTGCAGCTCGCAAATCGTCCTGCGCCCGCAAAAGTTTCGACCGCGTTTCCGCCAGTTGCGCTGCAACTTCCTTCACGTTCAACTCCAGCAACAGCTGCCCCTTCTTCACCGTCTGCCCTTCGGTCACATAAATCTTTTTCACGAACGTATTCAGTTGCGCCCGGATCACATACGGTGAAATCGGTTCCACTTTCCCGTTGCTGCTGATCGAAGACACCAGGTTTTCCCGCGTAGGCGTCATAGCGGATATTTTCGCCGCCGGCTTTCTTCCGATCAGCCACACCAGGAAAATCGCCGCGACGACCGCCAGCAGCAGCAAGATCACGATCCAGTTTCGCAGCCTGCGATCCATGTTCTCCTATTCCAAACAGTCCCTGACCAGGCACGCAGCAAGGCACACAAGCCCGACCGCCCCATGGCCTTCTTCAATCTTGTCCGTGGCTTGCTGCCCTACGTCTGGAGTGCCCCGAAGCGTCTCATTCTAACAATAGCCGCGCCGCTTTCTCCACCTTGGTGCCTAATAAGTGTCTCATCTCCAATACAATACAGATGCGCCGCTTACACTTCTGGATGCGCACCGCGCCCCCTAAACTCCACCCTCCGGTGCGGGTCACCTCTTGTGGCGCAAAAAAACTCCATCTGCGCACCTGACCTGTCCTAGTCACCAGCCCAGTCGCGAGCCACCGATCTCCTCAACCACAAACGTAATATTTCTCCCTCCCCGTCCGTAGTAGACTCAGTTGCCTTATTGCCCTGTCTTCTGATTATTGCAAGCGAGGGGTCCATTAATGATTGATGCTCGTGGCTTGTCCAAGCGCTTCCAGGACAAGAAGCGCGGCGAAATCCGCGCCGTCGATAACGTCAGCTTTCAGTGCCAACCCGGCAAAATCTACGGCCTGCTAGGCGCCAACGGCGCCGGCAAAACCACCACTCTCCGCATGCTGGCCACCATCCTCGAACCCACCGACGGCACCGCCATCGTTGCCGGCTACGATGTCGTCGACCACCCCGAAAAAGTCCGCGCCAACATAGGCTTCCTCTCCACCGCTACAGCCCTCTATCCACGCCTCACCGCTCAAGAAATGGTCGAATATTTCGGCCGCCTAAACGGTCTCGACGAAGCCACGCTAAAAAAACGCATCGACGACATCTTCTCCCGCCTCGACATGAACAGCTTCCGCGACCGCCGCTGCGACAAACTCTCCACCGGCATGAAGCAAAAAACCTCCATCGCCCGCACCCTCGTTCACGATCCCCCCGTCATGATCTTTGACGAGCCTACCACCGGCCTCGACGTTATGACCGCCCGCACCATCATCGGCTTCATTGCCGACTGCCGCGACCTCGGCAAAACCGTCATCTTTTCCACGCACATCATGAGCGAAGTCGAGCGCCTCTGCGACCACATCGGTATCATCCACAGTGGCAAACTCCTTGAAGAAGGCACGCTCTCCAAACTCCGCGCCAAACACAACGAACACAATCTCGAGGAAATCATCGTCAAAGTCGTTGGCCCGCTCGCCAACGCGGAGGCCTAATCGTCATGAATCTTCACGCCATCGGCGTCGTCTATCGAAAAGAACTCACGGAGTGGCTCCGCGACCGCCGCACCCTCATCTCCACAGTCCTCGTCCCTCTGCTCGCTTTTCCCATCCTGATCTCCGGAATGATATCGCTCTCAGCGGTCTTAATTGGCGGCGCTAAAAAAGAAGTTCCCAAAATCATGATCATCCACGGCGAAGATTCCCCCGCCGTCGTCGCCGCGTTAAGCGCGAACAAGGAGATCGAAGTCGTTCCCTTCGCGGCTAATTGGATGGATCAAATCTCTGACAAACAAATTCGCGCCGCTGTCGAGATCCCCGAAGGCTTCCAGGCTTCTCTCGACAAGGGCACTCCCCAAACCATCCAAATCCATTACTACGAGGGTGAACTCAAATCGGAATTTGGCGCAGAACACGTTGAAAAATCTCTAAAAGCGTATCGCGACGACCTTGTCAAAAAGCGCCTCGAAGCGAAAAATCTGCCTGACTCACTTATCGCTCCCTTCGACACCAAACAGCACAACGTCGCTCCCCCCGAAAAAGTCGGAGGCGCCAGCATTGGCAGCATGATCGGCTATATGGTCATCATCCTCTCCATGACCGGCGCCATCTACCCCGCCATCGATCTCACCGCCGGCGAAAAAGAACGCGGCACCATGGAGACCATTCTGTCCAGTCCTGTCTCCCGCCTCGATCTCGTCCTCGGAAAATTTCTTTTAGTCTTTTCCGCCTCCCTTACCACTGCAATCCTTTCCGTCACGTCCATGGGCCTCTCCTTCGCCTACATGGGCCACGCCCTCTCGAATTCCGCGAATACTTCCGGCGCCGGCATCCACATGAATCTCGGCCTCACTTCCGTCGTCGCCGTCTTCCTAATGGCGCTCCCGCTTTCCGTCCTCTTCTCCGCGGTCCTCATGACCGTCGCCCTCTTCGCCAAAACCTACAAAGAAGCCCAAAGCTACTTAACTCCCATGACGTTCATCGTCGTCATTCCCGCGGTCGCCAGCGTGCTCCCCGGTGTCGAACTCAACCCCAAACTCGCCCTAATCCCCATCCTCAACACCAGCCTAATCTGCAAGGAAATTATCACCGGCACCTACCACTGGGGATCCATCGCCGTGATCTTCGCCTCCACCTGCGTCTACGCCGCCGCCGCCATCTTCATCGCCGTCAAAACCTTCCAACGCGAATCCGTCCTCTTCCGTTCCTAATTTCTTTCCCCTGTAGGGGCACGGCACGCCGTGCCCCTCTTGTCTTCTGTTCTCCGTGTCCTCTGCGCGCTCTGTGTAAATTCCTTCCTTTCGTTCTTTGCCACGTAGTTGCCTCTTTCGCCGATCCCCCAAAATCCCCAAACTTTTCCCGCCCACCGGTGTCCAATACTAAAAGCGTGTCTCGATCCGCCCAAACACGATCGGGGTTGCCCATTCCCAAACAGGCTTCCGCATGAGGCTATTCGTCCGCCCTCCCTCCTGGACCACCCGAAAAAAGCGCGCTCCGCTTCTTAGCATGATCGACGTCTCCGCATTCGCAAGTGTCATGCTCGCGCTACTTTTCCTGATGATGTTTGGTCTCGGGTATCCCATGCATCCACGAACGGCGCCCGTGGATATGTCAGTCACTCAGCACTCTACACTGCAACCCGGCGCGCGCCGCGAAGATGCCCTGGAAGTCGCCATCGCACGCGATGGGGCGGCCTATTTTCGCAACCACCGCATCCTGCCCGCCGATCTCCCCAATGCCCTCCGCGAGGCCGCACGCAAGGGCGCCGAAAAAACCGTCTACGTCAAAGCCGACGCCCGCGCCAAATACGGCGATGTCAAAGCCGTCCTGGACCAAATCCGCCAATCCGGCCTCCAAGACATTACCTTTCTCACTGACCACCCGACCTACTAGCGCCCCATTCTCCGAACCATCTCTAGGAGCGCAATACATTCTGCCCCTTCTCGCCACGATTCATCCACGCCCGCGTGTTCGTTTTGTTTTGTCCTGCTCTGTAGCCTTTCTCCACGGACAAAGGACCGAATAACAAGGCGTAGCCGTCACGCTCGACTTGCTCACTCCTATCAATTTCCTCCTCACCAACCACCCCACCGCCCCCTGCACCGAACTCTTCGACACCCCAATACTCTCCGCCAACTCCCGATAACTGATCTCCACCGCCCCATCCCTCCGCCCCGACTCCGCCGCCAACCACACATACACTAAAAAGCACACCGGCCTCCGGTCGTGCCCCACCAGGTCCCGCAGCAACACATCAAAAACGTAATCGTCCAAAGAAATCATCGCTATACCAACCATTCCTATAGCAACGCCTGTCTTATTGCAATCCACAAACGCCCCAAGTTATCTTCTCGAAAGTTTTCTAGAGGAGGCCCTCATGATTCGCGGCATCAAATTCATCAGCATCCCCGTGCGCGACCAGGATGTTTCGCTGAAGTTCTTCACCGAAGACCTGGGCTTCAAAGTCATCACCGATCAGCCCTACACCGAGACCCAACGCTGGATTGAGCTTTCCATTCCCGGCTCGCAAACCGGCCTCGCCCTCTTCACACCCGAAGGCCACGAAGACCGCATCGGCCAATTCCAATCCATCGCCTTCTGGTGCGACGACCTCTTCGCCACCGCCAAAATCCTCAAATCCAAAGGCGTCCAATTCACGTCAGAGCCCAAAAAGGAAGAATGGGGCTCGAGCAGCGTCTTCAAAGACCCTGACGGCAACCAATTCGCCCTATCCAGCAAGTAACTAAGCCGCGCCAGCGGCAGCGAATCGAGATCCGTCAGTAACAGGCCAATTTGTCCCTGGAATCAAACGACCGACCGAAGTATTCTTATAGCTAGGGAAAATTCCCAGAAAACGGCAGCCGATGGCTGCCGTTTTTTGTTTTGAACGCACAGGCTTCAGCATGTGCGATACTCTCCGGCAATAAACCCTTTAGAATGATATTCTTCGCACACCCCTGCCACGTAATCCCGTGTTTTGATATTCTCACCAAAACTTGGGGAGGCATTGGAGACACTCGTCTCCCATAGCTCCCGAACAAGGCCACTGGTTTCCTCGTATATTAAGTAAAACTATGTCGATGACGCTGCGCCGCCGCCTGATCCGTATCTTGCTGATCCTCCTTTTCTTACCTCCTCTCCTGGCAGGCATCGCCGGATGGCTGGTCGCCCCCAACTTCCTCCGCCCCATCCGCCGCGAACTCACCCCCGACCTCGTCCGCGATGCCGACGCCTCCTTTGCCCACAGCGGCGGCCATCGCGAAGACTTCAACGTCCGCGCTCCCGACGGCATGCTCTTGAGAGGCTGGATCGTCCGACCCGACCATCCCAGCGGCAAATGGGTCCTGCTCTTCCACGGTGTGGCCGACAACCGCATCGGCGTAATCGGCCATTCCGAATTCCTCCTCCGCGCCGGCTACAGCGTCGTCATGATGGACGCCCGCGCCCACGGCGCCAGCGAAGGTCAATTCGCCACCTACGGCTGGTTAGAACGCAACGACACCAAATCCATCATCGACGCGCTCGCTAACCACGAGCGCCCAATTGTATTTACATGCTTTTGTTCTACAATACACATCTTCGCTCTCGGCGAATCCATGGGTGCGGGCATCGCTCTTCAGTCTGCCGCCGTCGAGCCACGCATCGAAGGCGTCGTCGCCGAAGCCTCCTTCGCCACGTTGCGCGAAGCCTCTTACGATTACGCCGGCCTACGCCGATCCCCGTTCCTCGGTAAAACACTTTTCGCGCCTTTCAGTTGGATGCTCCTCTATCGCGGCGAAAAATTGACCGGCCTTCCCGTAGCCGAAGTCTCTCCCGAGAAAGCCGTCGCCACGCGTGCCTTCCCCGTCCTCCTCATCTGCGATGAAAAAGACGAAGCCCTCCCTTGCCGCCACACGCAACGCATCTACGCCGCCGCCCTTGGCCCAAAACAATTCTGGGAAGTCCCCGGCGCATTCCACACCGCCGCTCTCGGCTTCCAACCCGCCGAGTTCCAGCGCCGCGTTCTAAATTTTTACGCTAACGTTGACCAAGCCAAGCCCGTCCAATAAGTGGCGCAGGCAATCGTGCCTGTGCAGATTTTGACAGCAGCCTTGCCTGGGTTTTGCAAAGTTGGTTGGGTGGGACAGGCATTCCTGCCCGTCAGTTTTTCTACAATCTTGGTAGCGCAGTTGCGGCATCAACTAATCTCTGTCGTTAAAGTGAGCTACTCGCGCCAAAAAGGGCGCAGCGCCGGTCTTTACTCCCCCCGCGTGCTAAAATTATCAATTCATGCCGGACGCTCCCCTCATCTCGGTCGACGCCCTCTCCAAGCACTACCGCAGTTTCAAGAGACGCGAAGGCATACTCGGCGGCCTGCAAAATCTTTTTCACCGCGAATATCAGACCGTCAAAGCCGTCGAAAACATAAACTTCGAAATCGGGCGCGGAGAAATGGTCGGCTACATCGGCCCCAACGGCGCCGGCAAATCCACCACCATCAAAATGCTCACCGGCATCCTGGTGCCGACCTCAGGCGAAATTCTTTCAAACGGTTTCGTCCCCTGGCGCCAGCGCGCCGCCTATGTAAAAACGATTGGCGCCGTCTTTGGCCAGCGCACGCAATTGTGGTGGGACATCGCGGCCATCGAATCCTTCAAACTTCTGCGCCGCATCTACGACGTCTCGCAACGCGACTACGACGAGCGCATGGAGCTTTTCAATCAAGTCCTCGGGCTAACCGAACTGCTCGACGTTCCCGTGCGAAAACTTTCTCTCGGCCAGCGTATGCGCTGCGACCTCGCTGCTGCGTTGCTCCACAATCCGCCAATCCTTTTTCTCGACGAGCCCACCATTGGCCTCGACGTCGTCGCCAAGGATCACATCCGCCAGTTTCTCCGCGCCATCAACCAGCGCTACAAAACCACGGTCCTGCTCACCACCCACGACCTCGATGACATCGAAGAACTCTGCCGCCGCATCATGATCATCGACCGCGGCACCGTCCTCTACGACGGTGCGCTCTCCCGCCTCAAAGAACAATTCCTGCGCACCAAGCAAATTAAATTCATCCTGCGCGACGGCGATCAAAGCGCGCGCCTCGCCGCCTTCGAGCAAAATCTCCCTGCGCTCGCGCCCAATGGCGACAGCGGCGCCGCCACGCTGCATCTCGAGCGTCTCGACGAAATGACCTGTCGCCTGCGTTTCGATCGCGCCCGCGTCTCTTCCAGCGACTTGATCCGACAGATTCTCGCGGCAGTCGAAGTCCGCGACTTCGTCATCGAAGACGAGCCCATCGAAGAAATCATCAAACGCATCTATTCCGGCGAAGCCGAAGTGAGTTTGTGCCAACCAGAGGAAAAGAACGGTTCACCAGTGAGCCGGTAAGATCACGGTACGAGCAATCGATATGGCCACCACGCAAACATTCCCGCTCCCCGTCCGCAGACCTTCGCCCCTCGCGAGCCTGAAAGTTTACGCTGAATTCATTCGCATCGGCTTCGTCAACATTCTCGCGTTCCGTTTGCGCTACTACACGGGCATCATCACCTACCTCATCAACGTCACCGTGTACTTTTTCATCTGGCGTGCAGTCTTCGCCAACGCCACCGGCCCCATCGCTGGGTTTTCGCTTCCGCAAATTCTCACTTACGTCAGCGCCGGCTGGATTCTCCGTTCCTTTTACTGGAACACCATCGATCAGGAAATGGCCTACGAAGTGATCGACGGCAAAATCGCGATGGATTTCATCAAGCCCGTTTCCGTGCAGGGCATGTGGCTTGCGCGCGCTATGGGAGAATCCGCCTTTCGCCTCATCCTTCTCACCGCGCCAACGGCTATCATCGTCACTTTGCTCTTTCCGGTCCTTCCGCCGGCCTCGAAACTGAATTTCGCGCTCTTCCTGGTCGCTGCCGTTGGAAGTTTCTTCATCATGGGAGCACTCAATTTCATCATTGGCACTTGCGCCATCCCGCTCACGTCTATCCTTGCGCTGATTCGCGCGAAGTTCTGGCTCATCGAACTGCTCAGCGGCTTGCTCATTCCGCTCAACTTTTTCCCGCGCCCGCTGCAGATTATTTCTTCGTGGCTCCCCTTCGAGCACATCGCCTACACGCCGCTGCAAATCTATCTCGGCCGCCTTTCTCTCGCCGAGACGCTTCGCCTCCTGGCCCTCGAATATTTCTGGGTGGCCGCGTTACTTTTCCTCGGCCATCTCTGGTGGATCCGCGCCACGCGCAAAATCACCATCCACGGCGGCTAATTGAGACGCAGATGAGAGAAACTTTCATCAATTTCAAACGGCACTTAGCCTTGCTCGGCTCTTACTTCACGCAGTACGTGAAAGTCCGCGTCAGCTATCGCGGCGACTTTTTCATCTCCGCGGCCACCTCCATGGCCGCCACGATTTTCTCGCTCGGATTCGTGTTCGTTCTATTCAAAAAGGTTCCCACTCTAGCCAACTGGCGCATGGAAGAGGTCGTCTTTCTATACGGCTTCTCGCTCATCCCCTTCGGACTCTTCAACGTTTTTTCTCTGAATCTCTATGAGTTCGGCGCCACCTACATCATGGAAGGAAAATTCGACCGCGTTCTTCTCCGCCCGCTCTCTTCACTTTTCCAGGTAGTCTTCGACACGTTTCGCATCGAAGCTTTGCAGGAGGTCGTCGTCGGCCTTGTTGTGGTCGTCTGGGCCTCGCGCCGCCTTCAGTATCACTGGAGCGCGCTCGATGTTCTTCTCCTGGCTTTCTTCGCGCTCTGCGGCGGCGTCATCTATCTCTCCGTCTTTCTCTTCCTATCCACGTTTTCTTTCTGGTTCGAGGACCGCATCGGAATCCATCCGCCCTTCTGGAATCTTCTTGCCTTCGGCCGCTATCCGCTCTCGATCTACTCCAGCTACATCCAATTCCTGTTAAGCTGGATCATTCCCTTCGGCTTCGCCACGTTTTATCCTGCGTCACGTCTTCTCGGCCGCCCCGAATTCCGGGTTTATGCGTTTCTGATTCCTCTCGTTGCAGCGGCAACGTTAGCATTCGCCGTCACCTCCTGGCGCATCGGTCTACGCCGCTATTCCTCGACCGGCTCATAGGGAAAAGAAAGAAAAGGAATTACATAGAGAATACGGAGTGCGCAGAGGACACAGAGAAGAGAAGAAAAAAGAAGAAAAGAGCACAGAAGAGTAGGCAGAGGTTCAGCAGGCCTTCATCACCATCAAAATCCGATCATCTTCGTAGATTCCGCCGCGCGAGTGCGTCTCTACCTCCTCGAGCACCGCGCGCATGATTTCTTCGGGACCGCGCTCGCGCACTCCGGTGACAAGTTCCGCCAGTCGCTGTCGGCTGAATTGCGTCCCGACAGAATCCATCGCCTCGGTGATTCCGTCCGTGCAAGCTACAAGCAAATCTCCCGTCGCAAGCGCCACGCCGCCGCACTCGAACTGAATGTCCGGCAACAGCCCCACGATCATGCCTCCTGCTTCCAGCCACTCGACACGTCCATCCGCGCGGATCACCGCCGGCGGTACGTGCCCGGCATTCACGTAACGCAAGTTTCGCCCACCGCTCTCCACCAACGCGAGAAACATGCTCAAGTACTTGGTGGGGCGCCCCTGCGCCAGGGAAGCTCGCGCTCCCATCAGAAGTTTGTGATTGATGGTGGCCGGCAATTTTTCAAGCGTCTCGACGTGATCTGCCAGCGCATGGAGCGTCGCTTGCACGTTGGCCATCACCAGCGCCGAAGCCGCGCCTTTCCCCTCGACGTCCGCCACCACAAGCAGCAGTGATTCCCGTCCGTCCACCTGCACGGGAAGAAAATCGTAGTAGTCGCCGCCGACCATCTGGGAAGCGCGGTGCGACACCGCGATTTCGATTCCCGGAAACGCAGGCGGCGCATCCGGCAAGAGTCCTGCCTGAATCTCCCGAGCCAGCGCCAGGTCGCGCTCCATTTTTTCTTTTTCAACGCGTTCGCGGTGCAGCTGCGCTTTTTCGAGCGCCAGCGCCACGTGCGCCGAAAGTGCGTCGAGAAAAGCTTCATCCTCGTCCGTGAAACCCTCCGTCTTGTTCAGCAATTGCAATACGCCGATGATTGCGCCGGCTTCATTCCGGATCGGCAAGCAAAGCAGTTGCTTGGTCTTGAATCCCAGCTTGCGGTCGATATCCGGCTCGAACCGCGGATCGTCGTACGCGTTTTCCAGCCGCACCGCGGAGCCTTCGCGGGCCACCCATCCAGCGATCCCGCGGTTGGCAGGCAATCGAATCACTTGCTGTTCGAGCCCCAGTCCCACGAGCGACCAGATTTCGTTGCGCTCGCGATCGACAAGGAAAACGGTTCCGCGCTCCGCTCCTGTCTGCCGCGTGCCGATCTGCAAGATGATGTGAATGAGCTCGCCGAGATCGAGCGTGGAGTTCAGTTTCTTTGTGGCTTCAATAATGCTGGAAAGCTCTTTCATCGCGCCGCGGCGCTCCGCCAGCGCCAGCACCACCGCGGAAAAACGCGCCAGCAAATCCATCTGGCTGCGGACACGCTCCTCGAGCGGCCCCGTGCCGCGAACCTCCAGAACGCGCACCCGGAAATCATCACTCCCCAGCGCGCCAGCCCAAATCGACGGATCTTTGCTGGTGTCGTTCGGCAATCCCGGCTTCATGCCTGAAGAAGTCGACGTGGGGAGGGTCCCAGCTTCCGCCCAGACTTCCGCTTCGCCGCGGTCCGCGCGCCAAAGCCTCGCGCCAGCCACGCCGGGCTGGCCCATCGCTGCGCGCACCACTCGATTGGCAATCTCATTTGCAGGGAAGCGGCCTTCGAGTAACCGAAGCCCATCTAGCAGTTCGGGAAAGAGTTCGTTCACTTTCTGACGAGCTGGCGATTCACTCATGGCGTACAGGGCGCAAAAACAGCCGCCGCGATGGAGGTAAGCCTAGCAGGAGTGCCATGGGTTGAAAAGAGCAGGTTTCCGGGAGCAGGAGAAAAGAAAATCCAAAAGTCGCGCTATCCTGCACGCAGAAATTTTGGGCGCTGAATGAAGTGATACGATTTTCTCGTTTTGACTCGCGGGCCAAGGAGAATGCACGGGATTAGCGTACAGAGGCTTCCGTAAGCAAAAATAACAGCGGGCGCGGCATCTTCGACGATGCGCCGCGGCGTCCACAGTGCTAACAGAAGAAACATGCCGCCGCTCATCAATGGTCGCGAGTTCCTGGCGCGCCGTGGCACGCAGAGCCGCGTCATCGCTTACCAGAAGAATCGTGTGTTCCCGGGGTGTCATGTCACCTTCCATTTTTTAGAATTTCCTAACGGGCTCAATGAGCTTTCTTGGCCGCCGCAGCGCGCCCTCCGCGCGCGAGCTGGCCGTCCAGAAGACTAAATACCTTCTCCGCCAGCTTCTCGACGCGGAACGGCTTGGCCACGTGAGGCAGCCGGTTTCGCTCCAAAAATTCCTGGGTTTGCTGGCCAATCACGTCGCCGGTCACAAAAAGGAATCGCTCCTGAAGCGGATTCCGCGCGCCAGCGACTGGTAAAAATTCTGGCCGTCCAGTCCGGGCATTTTCATGTCGCAAATCACGAG
Source organism: uncultured Acidobacteriota bacterium (assembly GCA_963705855.1). Taxonomy (GTDB): domain Bacteria; phylum Acidobacteriota; class Terriglobia; order Acidiferrales; family UBA7541; genus Acidiferrum. The sequence continues at coordinate 184,377 of CAVPLA010000044.1, read as the reverse complement.
GTCGCAGCGTTCGCGCCCTGCGCGATCGAGCGCCTCGCGCCCGTCCAGCAGGACGTCAACGTGCAGTCCCTCGTCCTCCAGCACATCGGCAATCAGCCGCCCCACCGTGGGCTCGTCTTCGATTACCAGGACGCGGGTTCCGCGGTGGTTTGAACGCGGCGCAGGCTGAGGCAGATCCCGTGGCAGAGCCTGTGGACGATTCTTGCGTCCGGCAGATCCAGTGGCGACCGGCAGAACTTGCTCGCCCTCGTCAAGGAAGCGCCGGCCGGGTTCGACGGAGGCCTCGGTTTCCACGGGGAGCTCGACGGTGAAGACGGAGCCGCCGTCCAGCGGACTCGACACGCTTACCTGGCCGCCGTGTTCAGGCACCACGCTGAGCACGATGGCGAGTCCAAGACCTGTGCCGACGCCCGCAGTCTTGGTGGTGAAGAACGGATCAAAGATGCGTGGTTCCGGCTTTTCCCGCCTGCACGATGGCTTGTCGTGCATTTCCGATCAGATTCGTCAGCACCTGCTGCAACTGGCCGGCGTCGCCGGTGACGAAAGGAAGCGTGGGGTCGAGGTCCAGCTCGATGCGAATTTTTTCCGAAGCCGATGCGAAGCGTTGCAAATCCGCAGCGCTTCTTCCACCGAGCCGGCCACGACCGCCTTCATGCCGCAGGATTCCGCCACGTCCGCGCAGAGTTTTCGCGTGCTCTCTTCGTCTTCCACAACGAGGACGCTGATGGGGACTTTGGCGCGTTGTACTGCGGCTTCTTCAATCATCGGCTCTCACCGCGCGGAAATCTTGCGCGGGTTCCATTGCAAACTCAGTACCAATTTCGGAAAAGAGTACGATTCATTAATAATTCAACAAGTTAGCTATCCTAGCATTTCTGAAGCAGTTCGTATTTGGGAATTACGCTTCCGTTAATTTTTCCCGTCGGGTCCAAAACGGCCATGCAAGTTATTCTTTTTCAGTTATTTACCAATTCAGAATGCCAATAGTTCCCATTTAGGGAATGGAAGCGCGGCATCGGCTACCCGGAAGGGCCCGCCATGCGGGGATTCCCTTACAACGTCGTTCTGACTTTCGCGGAACTACGCAGGTGCCCTTCACGAATCGGGAAAGGGGCTTCTTCTTTGTGATCCCGGTCATAAAGGAAAAACGGGCCTCCCGGAGGATGTCCGAGAGAGCCCGTTTCTGTGTGCCGTTCAGTGAACCCCCAAAGGCGGCGCGTTAATTCGCAACGATCCAGCGAGCCTTTCCACGCTCAAATGGATTGGCTTGCGTCCCAATCGATTACGGCTTGGGCGCTGGCTTCTTGGCTGCGGGCGCTTTAGCTTTCGTGCCAGCAGGCGCCGGGCCTCCTCGGCTGAGCAAGGTCAAGGCGTCATGTGCGTTGAAGGGGAAGCGCCGCACGGACTGTTCGCCCGTGGTGCTGAGGGTGACGTCCACGCGCCGGTTGTTGGCCAGGCGCACGGTCAAAAGGTTCTTCAGGAACTTATCCTTTTCCGCGGGCGTCAGGTCCGGATCGTCTTCGAGAAGCTTCTTGACCTCAGCGTCGGTCATGTTTTGTTCCTCTCCGTACGCCTTGGTATCGATGTGGTCGGCGGGAACTCCCTTTTCGATCAAGTAGTTCTTGGTCTTTTCCACGCGGCGCTCGGAGAGAAGCTGGTTGTATTCCTTGCCTCCGCGTACGTCGGCGTGGCCGCCCAGGATCAAATGAGCGTTAGGCCTGAAGGTCAGATATTGCGTGAAGTCGGCTGCCAGCGTGTCAAGAGTGACTGCCTGGCTGGCCATCAAACCGCCATTGGGTTTCGCAACCGTCGGCAGTGCCGTCGGGAAGTAGATGCTGTGCAGGGCCAGCTTCATTTCCAGCTGATGAACCTGGGGAGCTTCCTTGACCTCCACGTTGCCGGAAGCATCCGCCGTGCCGCCACGTCCGTCGCTTACCGTGCACTTCACGGTGTAGGTTCCGGGCTGTAAGCCGGTGGCATCGAACGACACATTCTGGCCCGTGCCGGTAACCTGGCCGCCGGAAGCCGTGTAGCTGTAGGTCAATGGATCGCCATCCGGGTCCGTGCCCGTGCAGGTGATTCCGGTGTGCTCACCCGGAAGAATGGGGCTGCGCTCGACCGACAAGGTAGCCGTCGGCGGACGATTGGGGCGCTCTTCCACCTTGATGTCCGTGGCGCAAGACGCCGTGCCGCCTTTGCCGTCATTGACCTGGACCGTGACCGTGTAGTTGCCTGGCGTAACGCCGGTGGAGTTCCAGCGCGCGTCAGGGCCAGAACCGTCCACCGCGCCGCCCGTCGCCGTGTAACTGTAAGTGAGCGGATCGTTGTCCGGGTCGCTGGCGTTAACATGGACTGCGACAGTATCGCCCGAGCCGGCAAACAGGGATGTGGGGCTCGCGGAGCAAGCGGCCACGGGCGGGTGATTCACGGGCGCCGGTGGAGCTTCGTGGGGCAATCCAAAGCGCAGAACGATACCGGTTCCTAAACGTAGGCTATTCTCCCTGCCGCCAGCGGCGAGAGAGTCCCCATAAAAAGAGGTCGAAAGGTAGTCAATTTCCGCGAAGCGCCAGGCGATGTTCCTCGTCAAGGCGATGTCCACACCTCCGCCGGCCACCAGGGCAAAGGCGGTTTGGCTGTTGTTACCCGTCATCTCCGGGCCGGCATGTCCTGGGCCGACCATCAATTCCACGAAGGGCACGAAGTAATCAAATCTGCGGAAGTTCACACGCGGACCAACCAAAAATGTCGTGATGCCTCCGTGCAAGGACGTGCCGTTGACGATGCGGTTGTAGCTTAACCCGCCGAGTTCCTCCGTGAGCCCCAGCCATCGCGTGGCATTCCAAGTGAATGCTCCCGATCCTCCGTAATTGTTAAACGAAGCGAAACCCCCGCCCGGATTAAAATTTACGTAGTCGAACATGCCCGTGATTTCGTAACGGGGCACAAGTCGTCCCGGCGGCGTATTGTCATTGGACTTGGTGCTGGATGGGACGGGCTTCGGGCGCGGAGCGTCCGGAAGCGCGAAAAGGATTCGCGAAGCAGGCGTGATGTCCCCTCCATTCGATTTGGCGGGGCTCTTTTCCGCCGCTGTCGCCGCCGCGCTCGCACCGTCGCCATTCTGCTGGGCGCACAAAGGCAAAGCCAATAGAGCGCTAACCGCCACCGCCACACACCAAGTACGCATGATTCGTCTCCCTAAGTTATACGTTGCGGAACCCAAGTCGTGATTGTCCCCACCGCGGCCCGGTCTGTGGCGTTGCCACAAACTCGCCTGGACCTATTCTTATTCTTATTCTTATTGCGTCAAACTATCTGCCCTTTGCCGCCACACCGCCGATAGCTTCCCCGACTTTGACCCTAAACTGGGAGAAAATTCAGGAAGTGACACCACGCGGCGCTGTAAGCCTATTCCAGGTTTCCCTTTATCTGCAAGTGTTTCCTTACGGCAATCGGACGGTCAAAAGCAGTTCTCGCGGCCTCCTGCTCATACGATTCGCCGGGAGGTGACACTTGTTTGTAGATGCATTGCAATGCAAAAAGGGCTGGCCTCCGCCCGATATCCGTCGCAGTAGCTCCCTGCGGCAAGTACCTAGTGGGTTACCACCCATTGTGCTAGGATGACGCCACTTTTGTGGTGGACATGCCTCGGACGGAGTTTTTGAACCTCTGGACTTTCCGTTTTGAGAGATCGCGCCGATTGCCCGGCTTGTTTGTTGTGCGGCCCGAAACGCCTCCTCAGAAGTTCCAGTATCGTTTCCCGCGTGGGCGGATTATGAAAATCAAAATTCCAAAGCTGCTTTTTAAGCTCTTACTCGTGCCAGCCGTCTTGTTTTTGCCGTGGCATCTGGCGGAAGCGCAGATATTGAGCGCGCCTGCCCGCATCACACAGGCAGTGGATGAAAATAATCTCGCGGTGCTGAAGGGCAACGTGCCCCCGCTCGCGCGCCCGGAGTTCGACCAGGGAGCGGTGAGCGATGGCCAGCCATTGCACCGCATGCTGCTGCTTTTGCAGCGCAGCTCGGATCAAGAGGCCGCGCTACAAAAGCTGCTCGATGACCAGCAGAATAAATCCTCGGCGAATTATCACGCGTGGCTCACGCCGGAGCAGTTTGGCCGGCAATTCGGACCGGCGGATGCAGATATCCAGACGGTGACAAACTGGCTGCTGTCTCACGGCTTTCATATCGGCAACGTGGCTGCGGGCCGAACGGTGATCGAGTTTTCGGGAAACGCCAGGCAGGTGAAGAGCGCGTTTCACACGGCAATTCACAAGTATCTGGTGAATGGCGAGGCGCACATGGCCAACGCCAGCGATCCTCAGATTCCCGCGGCGCTTGCGCCAGTGGTTGCCGGCCCCGTATCGCTGAATAATTTTCCCGTGAAATCTCACATTCGCCAGCTGGGGGCCTTCCAAAAGTCGATCAAGACGGGAGAGACCAAGCCGCTCTTCACATTTCCCGGCTGCGCATCGGGATCTTGCTTTGGAATGGGCCCGGCGGACTTCGCGACGATCTATAACACCACGCCGCTGTTAAGCGGAACTCCGAAGATTGACGGCACCGGCCAAACCATCGCTATCGTGGGCGAGTCAAACATAAACGTTCAAGACGTAATCGATTTTCGTACCATGTTTGGCCTGTCGCAGAATTTTTCGAGCGCCAACATTACGCTGAACGGAGCGGATCCGGGCTTCAATGGCAGCGAAGGCGAGTCCGACCTGGACGTGCAATGGTCCGGCGCCGTAGCTCCGGGAGCGACGATTCAGTTCGTGACTTCGGAGCCGACCGAAACCACCGCGGGAATCGATCTCTCCGCAGTTTACATCATTGAAAACAACTTGGCTGGCGTCATGAGCGAAAGTTTCGGGCAGTGCGAGCAGGGATTGGGTACAGCGGGTAATGCGTTTTACAGTCAAATGTGGGAGCAAGCCGCGGCGCAAGGCATCACGGTTTTAATCTCGGCGGGCGACGGCGGCTCCGCGGGCTGCGATGATTTCGACACGGCGCAAACGGCAAGCCACGGGTTAGGAGTCAGCGGCTTCGCGTCCACGACCTTCAACGTGGCGGTGGGCGGCACGGATTTCGACCAAGTCAACCGATGGACGCAGTATTGGAGCGCGTCCAATGCTTCCATGACGGAAGCTTCAGCGCTGGGCTACATCCCGGAGATTCCTTGGAATGATTCCTGTGGCCAGCTGGGAATCAATGGTTGCGGCGGGTCAGTGCCTCAGGGCTCGCTGAATATTGTGGCGGGGAGCGGCGGAGCGAGCGCGCTTTACGCCAAGCCTTCCTGGCAGTCCGGCACCGGCGTGCCGATGGACAGCCACCGCGACCTTCCTGACGTTTCACTTTTTGCCAGCAATGGATTCAACAGCACCTTCTACATTGTGTGCCAGCGCGACGCCAGTGGCACTAATTCGTGCAATCTGAACGATTTTGGATATACGTTTCAGGGAGTTGGAGGGACGTCCGCTTCCGCGCCGGCGTTTGCAGGGATCATCGCGCTGGTGAACCAGAAACAAGCGACCGCGCAAACTCCAGCACCACGACAGGGCAATGCAAATTATGTTTTGTATCAGCTGTTCAAAAAGCAGTTGAACACTACGCCAGCTCTCAATTGCAACTCTTCTTCGGTTCCCGCCGCTGGCTGCACGTTCAATGATGTAACGCACGGAAACAGCGCGCTGGCAAATAGTTCCGTCGGAAACAACGATGTTCCTTGCTCTGGAGCATCTACGAATTGCAGCAGCAAGTTGAGCGGCACGAATGGCGTTCTTGTAACGGCGGCGAGTCCGACTACGCCGGCATATTCGACGACGACGGGCTATGACTTGGCGACGGGACTGGGTTCCGTGAACGCAGCGAATCTGGTGAACAACTGGGGCTCGGTGACCTTTCTTCCGTCGACGACCACCCTAAGTGCTACGGTGAACGGGAACTCGGTTACTTCGATCGGGATCGCGCATGGTACACCGGTGAACGTGAGCAGCAGCGTTGCGGCAGGTCAAGGGGCCACCGGAACACCCTCGGGCCAGATTGTGTTGATGGCTACTCCAAATCCAACGCCGGGAAACATTTCTGGGAATCTCGGCATCGAGGCGCTGTCTCTTGCGGCGAACGGCACCGCCAGTGGGACTGGCGTCATCTTGCCGGGCGGCACGTACAATCTCACCGCGCACTACCAGGGTGACGGAACATTTGGCGCGAGCGATTCGACTCCGGGCCTTCCCGTCACCATCACTTCAGAGGCCAGCAAGACGCTGATTAGCATTCCGGTTTTTGATCCCAGCACAGGAGCAGAAACTGGCAACATCCCCACGAGCCTGGTTTACGGATCGTCGTACATCGCACGCATGGATGTTGGTAACGCTCAGGCCAAGCTTTCCTATCCGCCACAATCTCCCTGCACTCCACCTGCGTGCCCCACGGGCACGATCACTTGGACAGATTCAATGAACGGCGCACCTGCAGTGCCGTTGGATGGTGGAACGTACGCGCTGAACAGCAACGGCTACGCCGAAGATCAACCCATCCAGCTATCCGGCGGTACGCATCTTCTGTCGGCTAGCTATAGCGGGGACAACAGTTATGGTGCGAGCTCCAGCACCTATATGCTCACCATCACCCCGGCGACGACTGCCCTTTCGATGGCACAGCTGGTCGGTGGCCTGAGCGTCGGGTCGCAGTTCGGTGTGGGTGTCAACGGCAGCACGCAGACGCTATCCGGCGGTGCCCCTACCGGCACCGTCACAATTTTTGACGGGACCACGCAGCTGGGCAATCCAGTACCGGTAAACGGCATCCCAGCGGAGAGTGGTTCCTCGCCTTCCTTTTCTACGGGCACCTTATTCTTGACGCTCGCTACCGCGGGCAGCCACACCTTGACGGCCAAATATAGTGGAGACGCGAACTACGCTTCTTCGTCCGCCACACTCACGATCAACATACTCAATCTGGCGAATGCCAAAATCTCGGTTAGCCCTTCCAGTGTCATCTACGGCAGCACGGTGACAATAACTGGCCTCATCGGCACTGTCGTGCCGGCTTCCAATACCTCTCTCAAACCATCAGGAACCATTTCCCTCGGTGGCAGCGCCGATGGACCGATCGTGAACGGGGTTGCCACCACGATCATGGCGGATGAAAGCGGCAATTGGGAAACTCTGGCAACGGTCACCATTACACCATCGAACAGCGAGATCTTCGGCATCAGTTACAGTGGAGACAGCAACTACGAGAGTGCTTCCGCCCAGAGTAGTGGCTTGACTGTCATCACGCCCGATTTCAGCGTCTCCCCCAATCCCACTTCGGTTTCCGTCACAGCCGGACAAAGCGGTAGTTCGGTACTCACGATAGCTCCTCTGAGCACGTCGAGCAGTACTGTGAACCTGGCCTGCACCGTGCCAAATATGGAAGGAACGACATGTGCAGTTCTTCCAGTCTCCGTGAGTCTCTCGAATAGTACTTCGGGCATGGCTAATCTAACGTTGACCACGCTTCCTCCTTCAGCTGCCGTACCAGCCGCCTCCGCCATGAAAATGCCGGGGACCATACGGCCATCATGGAGAGCAGTTGTTGGGATGCCGGGCGGTATTGCGAGTCTCGCAGGTTTGCTTCTCATTTTGCTCTTGGCACGAAAACATCTGCGAAGATTCGCGTCCGGGCTGGCGTTTGCTTCGGCCCTGACGCTGGCGCTTGGGTGCGGCGGAGGCAGCGGGGGCGGCGGAGGAGGTGGAGGTGGCGGAGGTGCGGACAGGAGGTCCCCACTACCACGACAGTAACGGCGACCACCACCAAAGTACAGCTGGGAAGCCAGGTCACTGCCACAGCGACCGTAAGCCCCGCCCCAACGGCCGGAGGGACTGTCACATTCTGGGAGCAGGGCAACAGCGGCGCTCTGTCACTGCCAATTAATCTTGTCGGCGGCACGGCGCAAGCGCAGCTGAACCTGGCATTGGTGGGAACCCATCAGATCTACGCTATATACAGCGGCGCAGGCGAGGATCAGCAGTCTCAATCGGCAAACTATAACGTGGTGATTACGGGATCTAGCCTTGCGCAGGTTTCGGGAACGACCGGCCCCATTACGCACTTCACAAACATCACAGTAACAATCCAATAGAGAGAAACGGGTCGGGGATACTCCTTCCAACGCCGGCCTTCCCCGTGCCGACTCGCGTTACACTGTTGGCGCGATGCTGAGCACTACAATCCTCGATACGAACTGGCTGGGTCGGCCGCGGTCGATTGCGGCGGTGCTGCTGGAATCCGATGGGCATCGCGCGATCATCGATCCTGGCCTTGCTTGCACTCTTCCGACACTTCGGCAACATTTGGATTCGCGCGGCATCGGCGTTTCGGATTTGAACGCTATTTTGCTCACGCATATTCATCTGGATCATGCCGGAGCGACTGGCGCCCTCATCAAAGAAAATCCCAACCTTGAAGTGTACGTTCACAAGGCTGGGATGCTGCACATGGCTGACCCTTCGAAGCTGCTCGCAAGCGCGGAGCGCCTCTGGCCGGGCCAATTGCAACATTTATTTGGCGAGACCCTGCCCGTGCCCTTCGGGAATTTGCGCATGCTCAAAGGGGGAGAAACGCTCTCGCTGGGAAGACGCAACCTCGAAGTCGTGTACACCCCGGGCCACGCTTCGCATCACGTTTCGTATTTCGATTCGTCGGATGGCACCGCGTTTGTCGGAGACACGACAGGGTTCCACATTGAAGGCGAACCGTACGTCGTTCCGCTTGCCCCGCCACCGGATATCGACCTGGAAATATGGAACGCTTCGCTGGATGCAATCGCAGCGCGAACTCCCGCTCGGCTTTTCCTCACGCACTTCGGTTATTCCAACGATCCCGCGGAGCACGTTGCGGAATACCGAAAAAATTTGCAGCGATGGGCGGCTCTTGCCGCGGAAATTTTGCGTTCCACGCCGGATCAAAACGCCGCACTAGAAAAATTCGTCTCAGCGGTGAGCGCGGAAATCGGCCAACGCCTCTCCGCTGCCGAAGCCGAACATTACATTTTCAACTGCGGCCTCAATCTAACCTGGCTGGGTCTCGCGCGCTACCATCGCAAACGTGCCGAAGCGGCTGCTGCATCGCAGACGTAAGCAGACGCTCCCTCGCAATGAAGCTGGGCAGGCCAGCTAGTGTTCGATGAAATTCCGTTGGACTTAGACCGCCTAAGCGGACGTTTCTGGGGAAGAGACAGCTGGCGAGTCGGTCGCAGCAGGCTCGACGGCGGGTGACGCCAGAGTTTCGAGGCGCGCGGAGAGCGCTTCCACAAGCAGATCCACGAGCTTTTTTGCGCCGCTGCCATCGGGATCTTTGTCGGGGTTGTACTGCGCCACGACCAGCCCGAGAAGATTCTTGTGTTTCACAAATTCGCTGAGGGCCGCGCGCACGTCCGCCATCTTCAGTCCATCGGCGCCGGGCACATTCACGGCAGGAAATTCATCTGCGGCGATCACGTCCGTATCGAGATGGAGAACAAATTCGTGCGCATCGGCATGAACATAATCAAGCCCCTTGTGGGCCGCGGCGCTTCCGCCCTTCGATTGAATGTCCGCAGCATCAATGTGGCGCATCGGCGATTTGCTGAGAAATTCCTGTTCGGGAGGATCGAGCCGTTCCAGGCCGAAGAGCGTCACGTCGGGTTCACGAACTAACGCGGACTCGCCAAAAAAGCGCACCAACTCGGGGGCGCCCTTGCCGATTACATGGGCGACAACCATTCCGTCGATGCGTCCGGAAGGTGTCGAGGCAGGCGTGTTCAAATCCGCGTCGCGGTCAAACCACAATAGATTGACGTGCTTGTAATAGCGGCGCGAGCCGGTCAGAAGTCCGATGACTTGCGCGCAATCACCGCCCAACACCAGCACGAGTGCGCCGCTCTTCACGGCGAGTTCGGCGCGAACCTTCAAGTCATTCAGTCCCGCGACAATTTCCTGCAAATTGCGTGCGCGCTTGTGTTCATCATCGTCGGCGAATAATCGTGGCGCGCAATCACCGTGATCGATCACCTCATAGCCTGCGCTCTGCAACCGCTCGACCAACCCCGCCGCTCGCAACGCCGCGGGCGCTTTCTCACCGCCAGGCAAAAACGCGGCCGCGCTCGACGGCGCGCCAATCAAGGCAATCTTCTTCGGCTGACGGACGATTTTGACCGCCAAGGTTAAGCTCCCTGTTTTGAGTGTCCCCGCCTACCGCGTTGGTCCGACTGCAAACTTCGCGGGCCAAATGCCTGGCCGTGCTTACTGCAAAACGATGATGCCACAAATCTTTGGCGCCTCTTCTTAACGACGCGGGGCCGGCGCAATGGTCGCCAGCTCCGGAGGCAGCGTGAAGCGCACATCCTCGCGGATCAAATCGAGGTCGCGCTGATCCGTAAATCCAAACTCCGCCAGCCGCTCGCTGACTTGCTCGACGAGCACTTCGGGAGCGGACGCGCCGGCAGTCAAGCCCACGCGCTTTACGCCTTCGAGCCACTTCACGTCAATATCCTTGGCTGAATCGATGAGCTGAGCTTTCACGCCGCTCCGCTTCGCCACTTCGACGAGGCGGTTCGAGTTCGAGCTATTCGGCGAGCCCACTACCAACAGGAAATCTACGTCCTTGGCGACTTGCTCGACGGCTTCCTGCCGGTTCTGCGTCGCGTAACAAATGTCGTCGCTCGCCGGACCTTTGATCAACGGATACTTTTGCCGCAGGCGTGCCACGATTTCTTGTGTGTCATAGAGGCTTAGCGTGGTCTGGGTCAAAAACGAAAGCTTATCCGGCTCGTCCACTTCGAGGGCGTCCACTGCGGCCACCGAATCCACAACGATGGTGCGGTCCGGCGCTTCGCCCGATGTGCCGACAATCTCCTGGTGGTCCTTGTGGCCAATCAAAATGATGGTGCGCTTTTCGCGCGCGAATTTGAGCGCCTCGAGATGAACTTTGGTCACCAGCGGGCACGTCGCGTCAATCACTTTCAGTTCGCGGTCCTTGGCTTCCTGGCGGACCGTCGGCGGTACGCCGTGGGCGCTGAAGACCAGCACCGCGCCGTGCGGCACGTCCTCGATGGACTCCACAAAAATCGCCCCGCGGCGGCGCAACTGCTCCACCACGTAGGTGTTATGCACGATTTCGTGGTGCACGTAGACCGGCGCGCCGTACGCTTCCAACGCCAGTTCGACGATATCCACCGCGCGCACTACGCCGGCGCAGAAACCCCGCGGCCGTACCCTCAGCAAAACCTTCCCATTTGTCGCAGTCTGCATCGTTATCCTAAGTGAGTAATTTCCGAAGACTCTATCATACCTTACGCCGCGCCCCGCCCGCACCGGGTTTCCTCATCCGGTGCGGGATCCGTTTCCGGCTAGACCTTTGCCAGGCACCCACCTCCTCTTTACAGGTTTTATTTATTAACGAGCAATTTTCCCGCTATATTATCACACACATACATATATATATACCTTTCTTCGGTATTTACTCAGTCACAAAAATCGCGTCGAGGAAGCTTTGATCGATCAACTCTTCAATTCGTCCGAGAAGCGGCTCGCCCGGGCGCTGCTCGCGCTCGGCCGTTATGGAAAAGTGCAGCACCAGCTAGTCGACGAACTGCCAACTGTTTCCCAGGAGACTCTGTCGGAAATAATCGGCACTACCCGCTCTCGCGTGAATTTCTTCATGAACAAATTTCGAAAACTGGGCTTCATCGAATACCACAACCGCAAAATCAAGATAAACAAGTCACTGCTGACATTTGTTTTGGACGAGTAGGACGCGGCCGGCTAACTCCCGGTTGGTCGCGCATCTGGGGAGCAGCGGCGCCCTGCCGAAAGGAAGGCTCCGCTAGAGACTACTGGCCGAAGTAATAGCCGTCGCGGGCTTGGACGACTAGGTCTTTCTGTTTGCCGACGGCGAGGTGGATCTTGTGGTAGCCGACCGTGTTGCCCTTGTCTGGGGTGTACGCGAGGCTGTACTGGTTGCGCAGGTCTTCCTCAATCTCGGCGTAGATGGCGTCGACCGTTTCTTTTTTGGTGACTTTGAACATGCGGCCGCCGGTTTCCTTGGAGATTTGCTCGAGGATTTTCTTGCCGTCGGGGCGCTGCTCTTGCGGAGGATACCTACCGCCGCCGTGGCCACCCATTCCACCATGCCCGCCCATCCCGAATCCGCCAGGGCGGCTGTAGTTTTCTTCTTCGTCGGCAAACAAGATGGAGTAAATGATCGTGTCTGAGCGCTGGGCGGTGGCAATAGCCTCCGCCAGGGTCTCTCTGCTGCCGTGATCCACGCCGTCCGAAAGAATAATCAGCGCCTTGCGCCCCTGCTGCTTGCTCATGAGTTCGTCAGACGCCAGGAAGACCGCGTCGTAGAGCAGCGTCCCACCGCCGTGCGAACCTCGACCGCGTCCTCCACCGCCTCCGCCGCCATTTCCACCTCCACCGCCGTTGGTGCCGCCGCCGCCATCGAATTGAGGCGTCGATAGCTTTTGCAATGCCGCCTGCAACTGGGGCCGCGAGGGAGTGAAATCCTGCAACAGTTCCACTTCCCTGTCGAAATGAATCACGAACGCCAAATCCTTGTCCTGGCGCAGAAGTTTGTCGAGGAAGCTGTAGCTCGCGCTGCGCTCCTGATCCAACACTTTCCTCTGGCTCAGGCTGGTGTCCACCAGCAGACCGAGCCGCAGCGGTAAATCGCTTTCGTGTGCGAAATAGTTGATAGTTTGCGGACGCCCGTCTTCATCCAACTGAAAATCGTCTTTGGTCAGATTCGAGACGATCTTTCCATGTTTGTCGCGAACGGTGGCCAGCACGCTGACGGTTTTGACCTCGACCGCGATCGTTGGCTGGCCTTCCTGTGGCCGCTTCAGTTCTGGCTGCGCTTGTCCTTGCGACTGCGGCGGCGGCTGCGCCTGTTGCTGAGCTGGCGGCTGTTGCTGCGCGCGAAAATTCCTCGCCCCAATCGTTAAGAACAAAAGCGCGGCCAAGCCCATGAACCAGCAGCGAGTCAAGCGCCGTCCCCTTGTCGAACGATGAGTTGAACAACGCGTTGCACCAGCTAAAGGAGAGTTCTTCATTTTTATCCAAGCTCAATCACTAAAGGAGGGCCGCCTCTAACCACTAGTTCATGCATTTGAAGCGGAAAGTTCCCGTATGTGTCAGAAGATAGGACGCCGGAGAGCGCATTTTGGTTTACCCGCCAGTTTGCGGCGCTCACTTTCTCGGGCAAGCCGAATTTTCCGCAGCCCGGGCACCAAGTCCTTTGCCAAATTGGCGCTCACAAAGGGTGCGGCGGACGCTGTAACATGCAATCTGAATCCACACATCGTATGAGCACAGAAATGATCGTCGCGCCAGTGACCCTCGAAGGCCGCCACGTGCGCCTCGAACCACTTTCTCAGGCGCACCAAGCCGGTCTTGCCGCTGTCGGCCTGGAGGGAGAGCTATGGCGCTGGATTCCCACCCCCGTCCGCACGCCCGAGGAGATGTCCGCCTACATCGCCACCGCACTTGAAGAGCAAGTCCGCGGCGTTTCGTTACCTTTCGCGCTGATCGAAAGGTCCAGCGGCCAGGCTATTGGCAGCACGCGTTATGGCAACATCGACCGCACACATCATCGCGTTGAAATTGGCTGGACGTGGGTCGCCCCGCCCTGGCAGCGCAGCACCGTAAACACGGAAGCGAAATATCTTCTCCTGCGCCACGCTTTTGAAACGCTAGGCTGCATCCGCGTGGAACTAAAAACCGATTCTCTCAACGAAAAATCCCGCGCCGCCGTCCTGCGCATCGGCGCGCGAGAAGAAGGCACCTTCCGCAATCACATGATTACTGCCAGCGGCCGCATCCGTCACACCGTCTATTTCAGCATCCTCGATTCAGAATGGCCGGTAGTGAAATCCCGCCTTCAAACCATGCTGCTCCCCTAGATCTACGAAACTCGCCAACACTCACTCTGCCTTCCAGGACCACACGTCCGCGAACACGTTTACCAATGAACGCCACTGTTCCTCGCAGGCCGGATTACCCACGCGCGCCTAAGTTAGACTATTAAACAGGAGACGAGCGGCCGATCCGCTCGTGCCCTGTGTGCCGGCCCGGCCGCGCTGCCGCACCATAGTCTCCTCGGGAGCCACAACTAGGCATGGCCTGAATGTCTCCCAAGGACTTGCAGCGAACACCGCCGCTTAACGGAGAATCTCGTGCCCCCTTCCGAAGCCGCCAATCGGCGCCGCAGCGAACGCGTGATGCTGCAGATACCCGTCAAGGTTCTCGCCGAGACGCCCGACAGCGTGCATGTCGAGGAATCCACGCACACTCTGGTGGTCAACGCGCATGGCGGCCTGATGAAATTGAAAGCGGAGCTCCTCGTGGGGCAGCCGTTCATTCTGGTGAGCCCGCAAAGCGGCATGGAGCAGAGCTGCCGGGTGGTGCGCGTCGATCAGCCGAGCGCCGACTACTTCGCCGTAGCTTTCGAGTTTGATCTTCCCGCGCCGAAATTCTGGCCGGTCACTTTTCCACCAAAGGATTGGGGAGTTCCGGGGTCCTGAGGTGTTGTCTATTCGGCACCGAAGGCGCGCCCCGGCACAACCTATTTTCCCGCCGCAACTATCCAATAAGTGTTGGGTTCAACAAGGCAGAGGACAAATATGCCTTTGGAGGCTTGTCAGATGCGGTTCTTACGTACAATTAATACAACCAAGCGGCTTTTGACTATTGTTGCTCTACTTTCTTTGATTGTCGTCGTCGGCTGCAATGAATACGTCACTTCCGAGCGCAATCCCGAAGTTCCCATCCCTAAGAAGGCTACTTGGGCCTGGCGCCCGGCGGACGCGCAACCCGCCCCCGCGCGCGAGTCACGGCCAGTCATTTCGCGAGACGAACCAAATCGAAGTGCAAGGCCTGTGCCGCAAACCGAAGCGTCCAATGAAATCCTTCGTGGACAGATTCGCGTAGCGATCACCAAGGCCTTGGCCGAAAAAGGTTTCAAGGAAGTGACTGACCCGCAGGCTGCCGCTTTTTGGGTCGATTATCACATCGCCGTGAAGGACCAGAGCGCTGCAGTTCCCGTCGGCTACGCAGGCGGTTATCCCGGAGTTGTGTGCGGCCCTTACGGATGCGTGCAGTCTTGGGGTTGGGGTCCGCCAGCGTACGGCTACCAGAACATCAAATTCCGCACCGGAACCATGGTGTTCGACTTCTTGCAGGCGCCGACGCAGAAGCTGGCGTTTCGCGCCATCGGGAACAAACCTGTGAAGTCCGGCCTCACTACGTTCACACAGAGCGATGTCAACTCCCTTGTGAATGCTGTGCTTTGGAAACTCAGCGCAGGCAAGTAACTGATAGGTTGTCTTAAGTCCCAAAAACCACGGCGGGACAGGCATTCCTGCCTGTTTACCCTGAACGTTGAAACTAGGGCAACAATCCGAAAACCACCACGCTGTTCGGCGTGCCGACGTATACCTTCCCGTTGGCCACCATCGGCGTGACATACTTGTTGTCGCTGAACTGATCACGATTGTTAGCGGCCTGATTGGAGTTGTAAAGCTCGCTCGTCAAGTTCGTCGCGTTGTACGCATGCAGCACGCCAGTCGAGCCATTCTCGACGGCCCACACAATCGCGTTCGACGTGCCATTCGCCGAAATACTCGGGGTCGTCCCCGGATACGCGAAGCTGGCGGAGCTCTGCGTCGCGGGGGTTGCCGCAAGTTTCGCACTGGTGATCGGGAAAGCCTTCAGATGGTCACCCACCGCGCCATAGTAAACCGTATTATTAAAATAGCTTGGCTTGGACCACACACCGCCGATCTGCCCGTTGATCTGCTGATAGATATTGTCCGAAGTGCTGTTGAACTTCCCCATGTTGTCGCGGTCCACCACGTATATGATTGCGTCCTTGCCAGAGCCCACCGCCAAGTGGCGCGTGTTTCCGTTTGCGTCCACCAGGTCGGGCAAAAGCAGCGGCCCGCCGGAGCCGAAGTCCGTGTCGGCGTTCGATTCCGAAACAGTATTCGACGGCGTGAAGTAATCGAGCAGCGTGATCGGCGCACTGGAAGCCAGTTTGACGTAGCATTGTCCACAATCCCCCTGCGATGGGAAGCCGCTTGTATTCAGCGTCGTATCGAAGTCTCCGTTCCCAACCATGAAATAAATGTTGCCGGAGGCGTCCGCCGCGGGAGCGGTCCCCGCCATCCAGATCCCGCCTTCGCTTCCGTTAGGCACGAGGTTGAGCACGCTCGATTGCGCCAGCGTGTTCGCGTCGTACGACATCACCCACGAAGTGTACGGGCCCGCGTCGCAATGCGAAGACCACGTCGTGTAGATGGTCGTACCGATCTCGAGTAGACCAGGGCGCTCCTTATATTGCTTGGCGTCGAAGACCACGTTTCCGCCAGAGCTGTTGTCGCCAGTACCTGGGTACGTCGCTTGCACGAGCGTTGGCCCGCCGAAAAGTTCCGCGCCAGTCGTTAGATCCAGGGCGTGCAGGCGATGGAAATAATTTCCGTTGGCGTCCTTGGACATCGCCACCACATAGATTGCTCCATGCGTTCCGCGCGAGCGGTCGATCACCGGTGTGGACGTCACACCAATCTCTGGCGAGACTTGGCCGCATCCTCGGTTGTCGCTGGACGTTTCGCCGCTGCCAAGCACGGAAGCCTTCCACAGAAACGTGCTCGTATTGCCGTTGACAGAGTCCGCGTCAAACGCGTATACGCTGTCGTGCTCCGTCGCGACGTACAAAACATTTTTCGTTCCCACACTAGGGATCGCCACCGCCGAGAGATACAACGGCTGCGCGTCCACAAGTCCATCGACGGTGAACGCGCCGAGCTTGCCAAAAGTGGTCGAATTTACATTGGCCGGCGTAAGAATCGTTTCGTTCAGGTTCTGCCCGGTGCGCAGATTATCGTAGTGATAGGTGACGACATTAATTGTGGAAGTATTGGCCGCATTCACGGTCAGCATAGCTATCGTGCTTGTCTGGCTTCCTGCCGTGTTGCTAACGATCAAATCGAACTTCGCGCCGTTGTCCGTGATTGCCGTGGCCGGTGTCGTGTAGCTCGACGCGGTCGCGCCGCTGATGTTCGCGCTATTCTTCTGCCACTGATAACTGAGCGGCGCGGTTCCCGTCGCGGTGGCACTAAACGTCGCTGTTTGTCCCACGTTCACCGTCTGATTCGCCGGTTGCGTCGTAATCGTGGGTGCCACTGCCACGACGCTCACCGTTAGCGTTGCCATTGTGCTGGTCTGCGTTCCGGCCGTGTTGC
Source organism: uncultured Acidobacteriota bacterium (assembly GCA_963705855.1). Lineage (GTDB taxonomy): Bacteria > Acidobacteriota > Terriglobia > Acidiferrales > UBA7541 > Acidiferrum. The sequence continues at coordinate 167,118 of CAVPLA010000044.1, read as the reverse complement.
TGACGATCACAGCGAACTTTGCCCCGTTGTCGGTCGTTACAGTCGCAGGGGTGGTGCAACTCGACACCGTGGCACCGGCAATGTTCGCGCCATTCTTCTGCCACTGATAACTGAGCGGCGCGGTTCCCGTCGCGGTGGCACTAAAGGTCGCTGTTTGTCCTACATTCACGCTCTGATTCGCAGGCTGCGCCGTAATCGTCGGCGCCACTGCCGCCGCATTCACCGTCAGCGTAGCCATCGCGCTCGTGATATTTCCCGCCGAATTGCTGACCACCACATCGAATTTCGCTCCGCTATCGCCCGCAATAGTCGCCGGCGTCGTATAGCTAGCCGCCGTTGCCCCGCCAATATTCGAGCTGTTTTTTAACCACTGATAGCTAAGCGGCGCCGTACCTGACGCCATCACGCTGAAGGTCGCTGCTTGCCCTGCTATGACAATTTGACTCACTGGCTGCGCCGCGATCGTCGGCGCCACCGCCTTGTTTCCGGCGTTCGAACTGTTGGATGAAGTCAGCCCTGCGCAGCCCGCAATAGCGAGCGCTGCAAGAATGGCGCTCGCCTGGATAACGAGAATTGGTCGGCGCACGGGAGGTACCCCCACGTCAAAATGAGCGGCTGCGCTGGGATTCGGGCGCGGGTTCTGGAATCGCGGACCGGCCCGCGCCGGGATGCCGCAGCAATGCATGCACACTCTCTAAAATTCAGCTTAGCCACGCGCCAATGGAATTACACCTGAACAGAAGTACAGTTCTTGGCCAGACGTTAAAGTTGCTCCTCTCGGAACCATCGGTACAAGCAAGGTCACTATCGCTCCTTCAGCCCCATAGTTTCTTGCCTCCGTCGCGCGCTGCCTCTATCCTCTTCTTCCTATGCTCCTCCAAGACCAAGTTGCCCTAATCACCGGCTCGGGCCGCGGCATCGGCCGCGCCATCGCTCAACTCTTTGCCACCGAAGGCGCTTCTGTATTCCTGACGGCGCGCACGGAGACGGAGTTAACCGCTACTACGAGAGAAATCTCCAGCCAGGGCGGACGCGCGCACTACTCGCTTGCTGATCTTGCGCTCGAAGTGGATTGCACGCGCATCGTCGCCGAGGCACGCGCAAAATTCGGCAAAATTGACATTCTTGTCAACAATGCCGGCCACTATGGCCCCGTCGTTGCCGTCGAAGACTATCCCTTGGCGGAGTTTGACAACGTCATTGCCGTCCACTTGCGGGCCGCCTTCCTTTTGAGCAAACTCGTCCTCCCAGAAATGTACGCGCGTGGCTCCGGCGTGATTCTGAACATTTCCAGCCTTTCGGCAAAGGCCGCGTTCCCGTGGGGTTCCGCCTACGCCGCAGCAAAAGCAGGCATGCTCGGCCTAACGCGCATCACCGCCGCCGAAGCCGCCCGCAAAGGCGTCCGCGTCAACGCCATCTGCCCGGGCCCTGTGACCGAAACGCGTATGTCCAAGGAGTTGGGCAACACCCTGGCCGCAAAGCTCGGTGTCAATCCCAAAGAACAGCTAGCTGGTTTTCTGAACACAATTCTGCAAGGCCGCGGACAAACCGCCGAAGAAGTCGCCCGCGCTGCGCTCTTTCTTTGCTCCACTCAATCCAGCGCCATCACCGGCCAATCCATCAACGTCGACGGCGGCGCCGCGTTTTTCTAATATTTTTTTCTTAAATGTGAGCCGTAGGGTCACGGCCTGCCGTGCAGGCGAACCTTCAATTCAACGCGCGCCGGCCGGCAGGACTTGGATGGTGTGCAGCCAAGTTTCCACCAACTGAGGCCAGTCGGTAACGGGCAGCTCGGTGCGGCGAAGTCCATACCCATGCCCGCCTTGCGCATAGAGGTGCATTGTCACGGTCGAGCTGTTCATCATGGGCGCGATAGACCACACCCATGCCGCCTGCTCCGATCTCTTCAACGATGAGATAGTGGCCGAGCGTTTGGCCAATCATCGCAGGAAAACCCGTCCTTTGGCATGCATCTTAGGGCGCGCCACCAGGCAAGTCAACGCGCGATGAACACGCGCGATAAACCTGCTCACCGCAGGCCGATAAACAGGCTGTGCCCCGGATTAAGTCCTGCGATTCTTGGTAAATCTCAACGCCTTTGTTATGCTCCTCGAATTCGTTTTCAAAAAAGGAACGTCATGCGCCCTCAAAGAATCTTCATTCCAGCCACGATTCTCCTGGCAGGCCTCGCGGTTTCCTTGTTCGCCGCGGACAACGACAAGAAGGAAACTGCTTCGAAAGAAGCGCCGCGGCCTTCCTATGAAATGCCTCAGCCCGAAAAAGAATCTCTCGACTTTGCAATGTACCAAAACATCCGCGAGGAAGCTCTCACGCACTCGCACATCATGGAGTACGCGTCTGCCCTCATGGATGGTATCGGCCCGCGCCTTACCGGTTCTCCAAATTTGAAGCGCGCCAACGAGTGGACCCGCGATCAATTCACCGCCATGGGCTGCAGCAACGCGCATCTCGAAGACTGGGGCGAGTTCGGCATGGGCTGGCAACAATTAAACACCTGGGCGCGCATGACTTCTCCGGACGCAGCCGTATTCATCGCGCAAGCCGCGCCCTGGTCGCCGGCTACAAAAGGCCCAGTGACTGCTCCCGCCGTTTGGGTCGATATCAAGACCGAAGCGGACTTCGACAAATACAAAGGAAAGCTCACCGGAAAAATCGTCTTTTTTGGCGAGATGCGCGAAGTGAAGCCCGTCGACAAACCGCTCTTCACCCGCGACGATGCCCCCGACCTCAAGCGCATCGAAACCTATCCAACCGACCTTGGCAGTCCCTCTTCCTGGGCATCGTTTCTCAAGACTCTAGCTTTCCGCGAAAAAATCGGCCACTTCCTCGCCGCCGAACAAGCCGTCGCCGTGATCACCCCCAGCCGCGACGGAAGAAACAATGGCGGCTCCGGCGGTACCATCTTCGACGACACCGGCGCAGGCTTCGGCTGGCTCATCTATCAACGCGAACACGCGGATGCCTTGCCCGTCGCCGTCACCGCCATTGAAAACTACGGCCGCGTCTACCGTCTCCTGAAAGCTGGCGTCCCCGTCAACATCGAGCTCAACATCGACACAAAATTTACCGGTGACCACGAACATGGCTTTGATACCATCGCCGAAATTCCCGGCACCGACCCCAAGCTGAAAGACGAAGTCGTTATGCTCGGCGGCCATCTCGATTCTTGGGCGTCCGCCACCGGCGCGACCGACAACGGCGCCGGAAGCGTGGTCGCCATGGAAGTCATGCGTATCTTGACCGCACTGCAAGTGAAGCCTCGCCGCACGATTCGCGTCGGCCTATGGACCGGCGAAGAAGAGGGCGAGTTCGGCTCCTACGGCTACGTGAAGCAGCACTTTGGTTTCGTCCCCCGTTCGAACGAGCCAGACCAGCTGGTAGTCACCGAGTACGATCGCGACGCCGCCGGCCCCATCCAACTTAAGCCGGACCATCAAAAGCTATCCGCGTACTTCAACCTGGACAATGGCAGCGGAAAGATCCGCGGCATTTATCTGCAAGGCTACGCCGCCATCGCTTCGATTTTCGCGCAGTGGATGGAGCCGCTGAAAGATCTAGGCGTCACGGCGATAACCATGCGCGACACCGGCGGCACCGATCACGAAGCCTTCGACGCCATCGGTCTCCCCGGATTCCAATTCATCCAGGACCCGCTCGACTACGGCTCGCGCACCCACCATTCGAACATGGACACCTACGAACGCCTGCAAGCCGAAGACCTCGCCCAAGCCGCGCTAGTCGAAGCAACTTTCGTCTACAACGCCGCCATGCGCGACCAAATGCTCCCGCGCAAACCGCTCCCGCATCCCGAACTCGAACCCAAGCGCACGCAACCGCTGAAAAACGTAATGCCCGGGGCCGAAACCAAGGATTAATCCGCCCAATTTCTTGCACTCTGTCAGCCTCCAATTACGAGACTGGCGCATCCCGGTGAATGCTGAGTAGTCGAGTCCGAGGATAATTTCCGAGTAGCCGACGATTCGCTCACAACCCCGGCTTTGGCCCGCCAGAAACGGCGATTGTAGACGATCAACTCTGGTCGGCGCTCACCACAACAAGCTTATTTCCTGGCTCAGAAAACTAGCCGACATACCGTGTCTTGTAGTAGCATTGCCGGGATGAGTAGGAGATTATGAAAGAGCCGCGTCTTTCCAAAGCCGAAACCCGCATCCTGGAACAATACTGGAAACTGGGGACCTCATCGGTGCGCGAGGTCCTGGAAAGCCTCCTTGAGGACGAACGTGTCGCTTACGCAACCGTCCAAACGCTCGTCTATAGACTTGAGGAGAAGGGCGCCCTAAAGAAAGTAAAGAAGATTGGCAATGCTCAGCTCTTTGAGCCGGCCATCGATCAGAGCCAATATCGGGGGGGCTCGTACGGGACTTGCTAGATCTGTTTGGAGGCTCGCCGCGCCTTCTCTAACGTTGCGGGATCTCAAGGTGCTACAAACTGCCGCACGCAGCGATAAGATCGGCCGCATCCGTGGAGGCAAACGTGCATGAGCATATCGCGCGCGTGATGTACTACTTTAGCGTTCACCTGCTGTATGCGTCGATTGTAGGCGCTGCGGCGTGGGTCCTAACATCAATCAGGGGCGCAAGCGCCACCACGAAGTATTGGATTTGGGTTCTGACCGCGTTCAATTTCATCGTGCCAACCGGCGCAATAGTCGATAAGCTCTGGGCGCCGCATTTGGCCTGGGCCGCGCCGATCGGCACCCTCGGCGACCCGATATGGGATATAACAGAAGGCCGTACAACCATTGTGCTTGCTGTGATATGGATAGCTGGCGCATTCGTGATGCTCATGCGATTGGTCTCGCGTATACGCAGAGAGCGTCGCGAGGCTCAAGTACCGGCCCGTCTGGATGATTGTGGTGGGACCTCTCATTTCGTAGCAGATGGCATTCCGGTGAGCTTCGGCGAAGGTCATCCCAGCCCCACGGTTCACGGAATTTTTTACCCTCGTATCCTGCTTCCCACCGGCATTGATCGGTTGCTCGATCAACGGGAATTCCACGCTGTACTGATCCACGAACTGGCCCATGCAAGACGGCGTGACAATCTGCTCCGTCTGCTCTACGAAATTTCGTTGTGCGTCTTATGGTTCCATCCGCTCATCTGGCTCGCTGGAGCACGGATTGCACTCTATCGCGAGCTTTCCTGCGATGAATCTGTGATCAGGCGTGCGCATGGAAAAGCACTTGTTTCAGCGCTGGCCAAACTTGCAGTGCCCGAACAAGCGGGGGTTCTGCAGGCAACAGCCTCATCGCATCTAAGCTATCGCTTGGCGCGCCTGGCCGGGCCGGCACAAACGACATACCGCGCAGCAAGCCTGCTACTGGCATCCCTGGTTGCCGCTGCCATCGCGGGCGGCATCTTTCAAACAGTCGCACACACCGCCTGCTGTTTCGCCCTAAAGCACTAACTCCCGCATAGCCCTCGCGGCTCACGTATCACTGGTTTCTGCGTCTAGTTGTAATGTTAACGTACAGTGTAGTAGGATTGCCGCGATGTGTAGGAGCATAAGTCATGCAGATTCGCTCAGCCAGGCATTCCACATCTTTGAGCGGGAACGGTTGAGTTCGATGCGAATGTACGCCAGATTTTCTCTTGTGGGATTAGTTCCGGTGGATTACCTTGCCGTGATTCGTCCGTCACAATCTCTATAGGGGTGTAGGATGGCTGCCATTCTATCAAGGCAAGGCCGAGGCCCACGGAGGCAAAAAATGGCGACATTGGGATCCGATGCTGCTTCGTCGGTCTCAGCCACAAAGCTTGTGCCGAGGCACTCTGGTCTCGTCCGCTTCGCTCACTGGATCACCACTCTCTGTTTCTTTGCCCTGCTCCTCACCGGCATCGAAATTGTAATATCTCACCCTCGCTTCTACTGGGGCGAAACCGGCACCGTCTTGACTAAACCGTTGTTTCAACTGCCGATCCCTTCCTCAAGAAGATTGGTGCCCACTGGCTACGGTTACGTGCTGCCGGACCAGAACGGCTGGAGCCGCGCGCTGCACTTTGAAGCTGCCTGGATCGCGGTACTGACAGGCTTGCTGTATGTAATTTCCGGTCTGCTTACGCGCCATTTCCGGAAAGATTTGCTCCCCAGCAAGACTGATTTTTCATGGCGAGCGCTCTTGACCTCCTTCAGAAAACCACTCCGCTTTGAACGGCCAAGCGCGGCAGAGGCTTCTTCCTACAACGTGCTCCAGCGCCTCACATATCTGTTTGTGATCTTCGTTCTGTCCCCCTTGGTCATCTGGAGCGGCTTGGCCATGTCCCTCGCTTTTGCCTCCGCCTTTCCTTGGTCCGTTACTCTTCTCGGCGGCCGGCAATCCGCTCGCACCATTCACTTCTTTGTCTCTCTGGCTCTTGTGCTGTTCCTGTTTGTCCACGTCGCGATGGTTTGTCTTGCCGGATTCTGGAGCCGCACAGGAGCCATGATCACAGGCCGCATCGGTACACGTAAGGAGCACTCATGATCAACCTTTCACGCCGAAAACTGATCGTATCCGGACTCGCGGCCACCGCCGGTGCTTCGGGCTTAGCCGTGGCGGCGCGCCTGGCGCAGAAGTATGGTTTGGTTCCCCCCGATCACGGCGGGATCTACGGCCTCGGCGAAACGCTAACCTATGCCTCCCAGCGGCTGCTCACGCGGCACTCGTTAGCGCGCGAATTCCCGCGCAGTCGCATTTCGCCCCGTCCATTCCCGAATGAGCTGGCGCCCCTCACGGAAGATTTTAAGCGCCTTCAGGCAGGGGGATTCGCCGACTGGCGGCTCTCCGTCGATGGCATGGTCGCCCAACCTGCGTCGTTTTCGATCGCCGACCTCAAGAGTTATCCATCTCGCAGCCACATCACCGAACTCGCGTGCGAAGAGGGCTGGTCCTACATCGCCGAGTGGATCGGCGTGCCTCTTTCCCACGTCTTGAATCTCGTGGGGGTCCTCCCGCAAGCCAGATACGTTGTCTACGTCTCGATGGAACCCGACACCTGGGACAGCATCGATATGGCCGATGCCCTGCATCCCCAGACATTTCTTTGTTACGGCGTGAATGGCAACGACCTTCCGGTGCCCCACGGTGGACCGCTTCGCATGCGGCTCCCTCGGCAAGTCGGTTACAAGAACATAAAATTCATCACGCACCTTACGGTCACAGACAATCTGAAAAGGTTTGGCAAAGGCCTCGGCTCCGCCGCTTCCGAGGCAGCCTACGCTTGGTACGCCGGCATCTGACGCGCCCTGGACTGTCCGGAAGTTATTCCGGGCCGGAAATCCCGTTGTAGGCTGTGATCTCCGCGCTTCGCATCGATCTTGGACGGATGACGGCAACTCGGAAGTAACCCACATGCCCGATTAACGCGTTTCCGGAAACTTATCCACCACCAAGTCTTTCGTTCGCGTGCAATCCACGCTTCGTTATGTTAGAAGCCCAGACGGGGTACCCGTGCCCGCTTCCATGAACGAAATTGGCCTGAGCCCTCGCACAGAAACCGGCCTGACCGCGCGCCGCCGCATTGCAGGGCGCCTCTTGCCCTTTCTCTTCACTCTTTTCGTGATTGCGTTTCTCGACCGCGTCAACGTCAGCTACGCCGCTCTCGAAATGACGCACGACTTATCCTTCAGCAACCGCGTCTTCGGTTTCGGCTCCGGAATATTCTTCGTCGGCTATCTGCTTTTCGAAATTCCCGGCTGCCTCATCGTCGAGCGCTGGAGCGCGCGCAAATGGTTCGCGCGCATCATGGTCACCTGGGGCTTAATCACGGTTCTCATGGCGTTCATTCGAACGCCCATGCATTTCTACATCGTTCGAATCCTGCTAGGGGTCGCCGAAGCCGGTTTCTTCCCCGGAATCCTCGTCTATCTAACGCACTGGTTCCGCTCCGAAGACCGCGCAAAGGCGTGCGCAATGTTCATGATCGCCATTCCCGTCGCCAACATCGTCGGCTCGCCGCTCGGAGGCTGGCTGCTCGGCGTCCACTGGTTCGGTTTGCAGGGCTGGCGCTGGCTGTTCATCGTCGAAGGAATTCCAGCGATCGTTTTCGGGGTCATCACGGTTTTTTATCTGACCGACTGGCCGCGCGAAGCTCGCTGGCTCGCGTCAGAAGAGCGCGAGTGGATCACCGCTGAACTCGAACGGGAAGCCCTCGCGAAAAAAACGGCGCGTTCGTACACGATATGGGAAGCTCTACGCCAGCCAACAGTCGTTCAACTGACGCTCATCTATTTTTTCGCCGTGAGCAGCATCTACTCACTGACGATCTGGCTTCCCACATTTATTAAACGTGCTTCCGGCATGTCGAATCTGGTCGTAACCATGTTATCGATGATTCCCTATGTCGCGGTGCTCCTCGCCATGCTCTTCAACGGTTGGCACTCCGACCGCACCAACGAACGCCGCTGGCACACCGCCATTCCACTCATGCTCGGCGTCGTAGCGTTCGCTCTGACGATTCTTTCCGGCTCCCATTTTTGGTTTGCGTTTGCGTGTCTGACGGTCGCTGCCACTGCCAATGCTTTTCTTCCGCCCTTCTGGCCCATCCCCTCAGTGTTCCTCGGCGAATCGGCCGCAGCGGCATCCATCGGCCTCATCAATTCGATTGGCAATCTTGGAAGTTTCGTTACTCCGTCCGTGATCGGCTATTTCCTCGACCGCACCCACTCATTCACGCCAGGCTTTCTGTACGTCATCTTTGGCTTGCTTATCGCAATTGTTCTGGTTTTGACGCTACGCATGCGTCCTGCTGACCGGCCTGCGCAATCGTAGCGATTCTGCCGCTACGTGCGTTGTGCTGACGGCGGCTATTCGTATCGCAGGACAATGATCGGATCGACACGCGTGGCGCGGCGAGCCGGAAGATAGCAGGCCACGAGTGCGGCCCCCGCCAGAACCAGCGCAGCGCCACTGAACACAAGTGGATCGGTTGCTCGCACGCCGAAGAGCAAACTGGCCAGTAAACGTGTGACCGCCAGCGAGACGACGACTCCGACGCCCACACCGATCAGCGTCATACGCATTCCCTGCCCCACCACGAGCCGCAGAATATCGGCCGGCCGCGCGCCAAGTGCCGCGCGGATGCCCATCTCTTGCGCGCGTGCACTCACTGTGTAAGCCATCACTCCATAAATTCCTATCGTCGCCAGCAACAATGCGAATCCCGCGAAAACTCCAACAAATTGCATGGTCAATTTTGGCTGTGCGACCGAAGCCCCGACGACTTCTTCCATGCTGGAGATTCCCGCGACGGGAAGATTCGGATCAGCCTCCGCAATCTTTCCGCGCACCGCGGCGACAAGAGATTGAGTGTTGGCTTCCGACCTCACAAGTAGCGCCGTTTTGGGCCAAGGAATCTGCGCCATGGGCAAATACATCTCTTCCACATTGGCGGCATCCAAAGTGTTGAATTTCACATCGGCGACAACGCCAACGATCTCCCGCTGCACCATGTCGCGCGAATTAGCGAGATGCTTGCCGATGGGGTTCTGCCCGGCGAAAAAATGCTTGGCCGCAGTCTCGTTGATGACGACGACGGGCGATCCGCCTGCAATGTCCTGCTCATCGATGGTGCGGCCACTAAGCAACGGCGTTCGAACGGTCTCGAAATACCCGGCGCTGACCTGGCGCGCCGCACTCGTCGGATCTTTTCCAACTCCCTCGCAAACGCGGCCTTCCAGACACACAAAAACAAAACGCGCTGCACCAGCAAGCGGCAGATAACTCGTAATGCCGGCAGCTTGCACTTCGGGCATCGCTTTCACGCGCTCCAGAAGTTGCCGATAGAACTGCGCCTGAAGTTCCGCTTTGGAGTACCGGCTAGGTGGAAGCGTCAACGGAAAAGCCGTGAGGTTTTTCGGCGAGAAACCAGGATTGACCTGCATCAACCGCGCAAAACTCTGCATCAAGAGCCCCGCCACGGTCATCAGCATAAGCGCGATCCCGATCTCCGCCACGACGAGCGCGCCGCGTAAGCGGCCGCCTCCCCCGCCTTCCGAAGAACCGCGGCCGCCCTCCTTGAGAGTTTCATGAAGATCTTTCTTTGATGTTTGCAACGCGGGAACAAGTCCGAAAACAATTCCGGTGACGACGCAGAGAAGCACTGAAAACATCAGCACCACGCCATCGATTTTCGCTTCGCCCAGGCGTGGCACCGTACCCGGACTGATGGAACGAAGCGCCGGCATCAGCGCTCCCGCCAAACAAACCCCAAGCGCTCCGCCGCACACGGAAAGCAAAATGCACTCGCTCAACAACTGGCGCACCAGCCTGCCGCCGGAAGCGCCGAGCGCCTTTCGCACGGCGATTTCCCTTTCGCGCGCGGTAGCGCGAGCAAGCAGAAGATTGGCGACGTTCGCGCAAGCAATCAAAAGCACGAACCCCACAGCAGCCAGCAGCACGAGAAGCGATGGCCGCAGACCACCCACGAGGCTGTCTTCGAGAGTCTGCGCAAAAATTCCGAACTTCGTGGCGTCCACATTGCTTCCAAACTGCTGCTTGTAACTCGCATTGATGGCGTCGAATTCCGCCCTCGCGCGCGCCAAAGTTTCTCCTTGGCGCAATCGCGCAATCACGTTGAAGTAGCTCGCGCCGCTGCGAACTTGCGCGGGAGTCAGCAGAACCGTCTCTGAAGGGCGAGGAAGCCAAACGTCCGGCTCCGGAAACTGGAGCGGAAAATGGAAACTTGACGGAAGGACGCCAACGACGGTCGCGTTTTCCCCGTCAAGCACCAACACCTTGCCAAGCACCGCGGCATCGCCTGCGAAATGACTGTGCCAGAACCCGTCCGAGATTACCGCGACATCCGCGCCTCCGTCCTGCTCCTCTTCCGGCAGAAAAGTTCGCCCGCGCGCGGGAGAAATTCCCAGTACGCGAAAAAAATCGATCGAAGCGCGCGCTCCGTTGACGGCTTCGGGCTCGCGCTCGGTCACCAAACTAAGTGTGAGTGGATAGAAACCAGCGATGCTCTCAAGGGTTTTGTTTTGCTCCTGGATTTGCGTGTACTTCGTGTACGACAGGAATGCGCCGCTGACTTTCGTCTTGAGATCCATTCCGGACAAGTTGATGATCCGCCCAGGATCTTTGTAAGGAAGCGGTTCCAGCAGAACGGTGTTGACGACGCTAAAGATCGCGGTGTTCGCGCCAATTCCCAGCGCGAGCGTAAGTATCGCCACGGCCGTGAATCCGGGATTCTTCCTCAACATCCTGACTGCAAATTTAAGGTCTTGCCACAAAGTTTGCATTGCTCCCTTGCGCGCTGCGCATATGAATTACCAGGTTGGCTAAACGCGCCGCGTTCTCTTGTCGTGAGCCGCACGGCGGCAGAATACAAAAGTAGAAGTGTGTCGCCTCCCATCCATTTCATGACCCCTTTCCGTCAGACTTTGCAGTCTATTGCTTTGCTTTGACGGATGACCCCTCGTTCATCCGTAGTCGCAGCGTACCCGCACGTCTTGTCAGCCAAATCTTCGAGCATGAGGTCATAGGCTTGTCCGTCGGCGGTCAAGTTCAAACGTAGCGACCACCGCGGCAATATTTCGGGGCCATTTGAAAACTGGCTGTCAGCAAGCTGCGGGTCTATCTTAGCGAGCAACGTTATGATTTTACCGGCGTGAAACTCGTCGCTTGCGAGAAGTACGTCCCACGTCGCATAGGAGCCACCGTGTTTGAATTTGTACGTGACTTCTGCCGTGTTGATATTGCGCAAGAGACTGACAGCAACGAAGTGTTTCGCATGGTCAGCGTCTGAAGTTGGAGCCGGAGGGTTTTGACTCGATAGCGGCGCAGCTGATGCCAGAACGAGCAGGACGACGATCAGAGGGATGGATTTTGGTCTCATGTTTCACCTCCACAATAAAAACATACTCCTCGGGGCTATTCCCGTCTATGGACTTGCGCGATGCAACAATTAGTGCACCTCATTCTTGTAAACCGTTCCCGCTTTCATTACGAATTTCACCCGCTTTAGCTCGGTGATGTCTTTCAGCGGGTCGCCGCTGACTGCAACAAGGTCCGCCCACTTCCCCGCCTCAATCGTGCCGACTTTGTCGCTCCAGCCAAGAAGTTCCGCAGGAACCACTGTGCCCGCTCGAATGGCCTGCATCGGCGTCATGCCGTAGTTCGCGTAGTACACGAACTCTTCCGCTTCATTCAATTGTTTCCAATCGAAGCCGCCTGCATCAGTCCCGAGAGCGATCTTCACATTTTTCTTCAGCGCTTTTTGGAACGCCGTTTTTTCCAAGTCCACCATTCTCACCCAATTCCCACCGCGGCCAGGCGCGACGTAAGCGCCGACGGTGATCGTGGGCACCCAATACACTCCTTTTCGGGCGGCCTCATCAAGAAGCGCGTCAGTAAATCCGTCGCCATGCTCAATGGTATCCACGCCAGCACGCAACGCGGCCGCAATTCCGTCGGACCCGATGCAATGCGCTGCAACTTTCTTCCCGAGCCGGTGCGTTTCCTCCACAATTGCCTTGGCTTCCTCGTCGGTGAAATTCACCATGCTGTACAGTACGCCGTCATCTCCAAAGTGATACCGCCGGTCGGAGTAATACTTGATCCAGTCCGCGCCATACATCACTTGTTCGCGCACAGCTTTGCGCGCGCCCTCGACGCCATCCACTGTTTGCACTCCCGTTGGCACCTTCAGCTCCCACGAATAACCGAGCAGCGGATACATCCCCGTCGGCGCCATGGCACGCGTGGCAACCTGCATGCGCGGGCCGGGCACTTCGCCTCTGGCGATCGCGGTCTTGACGTCCACGTCGGCGTACATCGCGCCTTCGGTCTCGACGTCGCGGATGGACGTGAACCCATTATCGAGAGCAATTCGGGCATTTCGCGCAGCGAGAATGGCGCGATAGGGAGTGGATTGTTTCAGAATTTGCTCGTCGTAATCTGCCGCGGTGATGTCGCCATTGAGCAAAACGTGCGTGTGCACGTCGGCGAATCCCGGCAGCACGGTCGCTTTCGAGAGATCGATGACTTCCGCGCCGGCCGGGGGCGTTGCTCCGGCGGAAACGGAAACAATTTTGTCGCCTTCAATAAGAATCAGGGCATTGAGAATCGGCGTGTCGCTTTTGCCGTCAATCAAACGTCCCGCGCGAATCGCGATTTTCTTTACGGCAGCTTTGTCTTTTTCTTGCGCTGGTACTGTTGGGCAAATCGAAAGCATCGCGCATGCAGCGACACCAATATGCGCGATCAATTTTGTTCGCCGGATCATGCCACTCTCCTCGTTTGTTCCGCCTTAGGTACTTTTACCCTCGCACGGGCGCAAAGAGTAGCACAGCGGCCATCAGGCCGGCATGGTTGTTCAGAAGGTTGGTCCGAGGGTCACTCGGCCCGGAGCGCTTGGATGACGTCCACGCGTGCGGCGCGAGCCGCCGGCAGCGCTGACGCAGCGACGGCAGCAACAAGCAAAATGAAGGCCGAAGCCAGCACCGGCAACGGGCTCGGCATTTTCATGTCCAGGAGATAACCGCCCGCCAGTCGCGCAAGGATGTATCCGCCGACCGCGCCGACCACGATCCCCGCGGCCGCCATAACCGCCCCTTCGCGGATGACTCCTGCCAGCAGACGGCTCGGCGGCGAGCCAATGGCCAGACGGATACCGAATTCGCGCGTGCGGGCGCTGACGGAAAACGCCAAGACGCCTGCGACACCGACGATCGCAATGGCGAGAGCTACGATGGCGAAGCCACCGAAGACGAGCGAGTTCAAACGATCCGGAGTGAGCACTTCGGCGCGGATGTCCTCTAGCGTGGCCGCTTTCTCAACCGGCTGGTCGGCAGACATACTGCGAATCAGCTGCACAATCGGCGTAACCAGCGCGTACGGATCGGAGTGCGTATGCACAAAAAGCCGGCCTCCGAAAAGGCCCTGCTGTTCCATGGGGTCGTAGACGGTAAGTGTAGGGGCTGGTATGACATGGGTGTCGTCAACGTCGGCGACCACTCCGACGATACGGCGCGGCGTAGACTCCATGCCGATGAACGCAATCACCGGATCGGTCCACCAGAGATGGCGGTTGAGTGCATCCCGGCCGGGGAACATGCGCTGCGCAACGCTTTGACTGATGACCACCACGGGCTCCTTATCCTGGCGATCAAGGTCGTTGAAATCGCGTCCTTCAAGAATGGGCACATGGAGCGCTGCGAAAAATCCCGGGGAAACGGTCCGGACCTGCGTACGGGGATCCTCTTCGCCGGGACCTTTCACGTGGCCATCGCCTGAGAATTGCAGTTGAAAGTTGAATTGCGTGTCCCGCCAGGGTACGGCATCGCCGACGGCGACGGCATCGACGCCGGGCAATGCCGAGACCCGGCGAATCGTTTCCTCATAGAAGTGGTTTATCTCCTCGGGTTTCTTGCCATAGGAGTCCACTGGAACGTTGACAGCAAGCACTCGGTTCGCGTCGAGAACGGTACGCGCGTTTTGCATATCGAGAAGCGTCTTAAGCAGCATGCTGGCGCCCGCGAGTAGCAGGAAGGAAGCGGCGATTTGCGTCATCGCGAAGAGACGCAGTCGTCGATTTGTGCCGCCGGTAATGCGCACACTGCCGGTCGCGAGACCGAATCCCTGGGAAGAGTTGGCGGAGGGGAGACGCGGGACGAACGCAAGAAGAACGGCCGCTATGATAGCAAGACCGGCGCCGACCCACAGCATGCTGGAGTCCACGGTGAGATCGAGAGCGCGGATGGAGAACCGCGACGCATAGCGAGCAAGGATGGCAACCATGGGCCGCGCAATGAGAACGCCTAGAAGGGCGCCCGCGCTGCAGAGCAGCAGACTCTCCGCGAGAAGCGTACGGCGCAGCGTTGAGGTGCTGGCGCCGAGAGCTGCGCGAATTGAAAGCTCGCCTTCGCGGCGAACGGAGCGCGCCAGGATCAGATTGGCGACATTAGAAACCGCGATCACAAAGACGAGCCCGGAAGCCGCGAGCAGAACCAGGAGAACGGTGCGCGCTCCAGAAGTGATTTGCTCGCGCAGGCGCGTGGCGCTGATCTGCGAATCCGCTTGCTTTGAGTAGGAATCCGGGTGCTGCGCCGTCATCGAACCGTAAACGGTGCGCAGCTCGGCGCGAGCCTGTTCGAGAGTGGACCCAGGCGCGAGCCGGCCGAAGAGTTCGGTCATGCGATGAACGCGGCCCTCTACCATGGTCGCGGAGAGATGGTGCGGGCTGGTCACGACGTTGGCGATAATCTCGGTGTCGGAGGGATAGCCGATGGAGGGTTCGAGCACACCGATGATCGTGCCGCTTCGAGTCCCCATGGGACCGCTGCCGAGGCGCACGGTTCTACCGAGGACATTAGGATCGCTATGAAGAGCGGAAGTCCAGAACCGGTACGTGAGAACAACGACCCCATCGGCCTTAGGGCCGTCGTCTTGCGGGCCGATGAGACGGCCGAGGATGGGATGAAGCCCCATCACCTCGAAATACCTGCCACCGGCAACGCCGGCTTGGACCTCGCGCGGCTCACCGAGGCCGACCATGGTAAAGCTGATGGTCGAGATATCGCCGAACTCGCTGATACTTCTGACGCCGGACTCAATGTCCTTCAGTTCCGGCACGGAAAAATAGGTGTTGGGGGTTCCAATCCCGGGCGCACTCTGGCGAATGTAGATGAGCCGGTCTTCATCGCGGTTCACGAGCGGCCGAAGAAGGACGCCCCGCACAAGCGTAAAGATGGCCGCGTTGGCGCCGATGCCGAGCGCAAGCGTGAGGATTACCGTGATAGCGAGACCCTTGGCGCGAGAGAGCGAGCGGAGCGCAATTTTCAGGTCTTGCAGGAACAGCGCAGGTTTGAAATTCATGGTGCGTCTCCTTACTTTATTCGTACAAAGACAAAAACCGTGTCCCGTGGAGCGACTGTGGGGGCGGGGCTTGTTCCGCCCTCCGCAGAAGGGCGGCTTACCGCCTGAAAGGTATCAGCGCGCGCACGCGCTCCTCGCGGAGGAAAAGACCGCCCCAAACGCAAAAGCCCAAAAAAACCGTCATGATGTAGGACGGATCACCGATGCGAAAATTCGAGGCCGTCGCACCCCCAAGATAGCCCGTCATCAGAATTGCTCCAAGAACAGCCGTCCGGGGAATCAGATAGACGATACAAGAGAGGGATTCAAGCATCCCCAGGACGAAAAGCTGGCTCTCGGGATAGCCGAAGCGCACCATCCCCTGCACGACCGGAGCGGGTTTGACGAATTTCATCGCCGCGCTAAAGAGCATGAGCAATACGGGTATCGCACTGACAACGCCTCCGGTCCAAATCATTTTCTTCGAACGCGGTGCAGCTGCTTCCACGAATTCCCTCCGCCTTACCCGTCAGCCGGCGTTCCCCATGTAGGGTCACGATACATCGTGCCCCTGCTCGTCAAAAACTCCAGAATTCGTAGTCGCTCTTCTGTTCCCTTTTATTGGTTCTTGCTCGCTCTGCGCTCAGGACACGCAATCACGCGCGCCCCTCGCACAAAACGCTACGCCGTCGCCTCGGCCGCCTGCTCGCAATTAAGAATCCACGGAATCCCGAACTGATCCACGAGCATGCCGAAGCGAGGCGACCAGAACGTCTTCTGAATAGGCATCTGCACTTTGCCGCCTTGCTCTAATTCGTGAAAGATGCGTTCGGTTTCGTCAGGATCTTTGACGGAGAGCGAGACGGAAAAGCCTTGCGGCAGTTGATAACGGTCAGGCGGGGGATCGGATCCGAGCAGAATCATGCCGTCAATGTTCATGCGAGCGTGCATGACTTTGCTTCCCCATTCCGCTGGCACCTGTTTTGCCATGGGGGAGTCTCCAAACGTGAACATTGCTTCGATTTTGCCGCCGAGACACTTTTCGTAAAATTTGAACGCTGCCTCGCATTGGCCGTTGAATAAAAGATATGGACTCAATTGCATTTTGTGCTCTCCTTCCTGACTACGACGTTTCGTTGCGACTTTTGTTTCCGCTCTTGCTTCAACTTTCGTTTCAGCTTGAGTTCTATCGAGCTTGCTTCTCCTCGGCCCGTTCCTTCACCCGCATCAGCTGATGCTTCCAATATCGCTCAAATGTCCCCGCCCATTCATGCAGTGGACGGATCGCCTCGGCATTCGTTCTGTACAACATCTGCCGCCCGTCGCGACGCACATGCACCAGCGCAACATCCTTTAACACTCGCAAATGCTTCGAAACGGACGGCTGCTCCATCTCCAAAGCATCCACAATCTCCCCTACGGGTCGCTCCCGCAGCGCCAGGTAGTTGAGTATCTCTCTCCGCCGCGGCTCAGCGACAGCGTTAAAAGCATCCGAAGTGGTTGCGGCTCTCGCCATGTCCGCCACAATACATTCCGATATGGGAATGTGTCAAGCTCTTATTTCTCCTCCGAAAAGGCAGTCTGCCAATCTTACTTGCAAACTGCAAGTAATAATTGCTACCCTAACTCCATGCAAAAAAAGAAGGCGGCGCCCAAGCGCCGTTCTGGATGTCCGCTGAACGCCTCGGTGGAAATGCTGGGCGACCGGTGGTCTCTCTTGATCCTGCGCGACATGATGCTTCGCGGATATGAGACCTTTAACGAATTTCTGCACTCCGACGAAAAAATCGCCACAAATATTCTGACCGACCGTCTCCGCCGGCTGGAATCCTACGGCATTGTCGAGACACATCGAGATCCCGCCGACGGGCGGAAGATAATTTACAAGCTGACGCCCAAAGGGATTGACTTGGCGCCGGTACTTACAGAAATGGTGCTGTGGGCGGCGCGCCATGAAGAGACCGGCAACCAGCCCCTGGTCCGGCAAATGCGAACCGGCAAGGAACAACTCCTTCTTGCCGTACGGCAGCGGTGGGAAGAAAGAAGACTGTCGGAGAAACATAGTTCTCCTGCCAATTAGCTAAACGCTAGCGACGTGATTCTGCAAGATATTCCCCAAGACGCTGGAGTGTTTGTTTGCCACCCTCGATCGCTCCGAATTCTTTGACCACTTGCTCGCGTGCCTGCGCCGAATCGAAAACCATTCGAATGGTCACTCTGGTCTGGTCACCGTCGGCCTCAAAGGTCCACGTCGCTGTAAAATTCGTACCTGGGCCTCCCTCCTTGCCTCCTGCGTTCGAATAGACAATGCGCTCGTGCTTTACGACCTCGTGAAAAACACTCTTGTTCGGGTAGTTCGTACCGTCAGGGCCGTGCATGGTGTGGATCCATCGTCCACCGGGACGAACATCCATTTCGTGAATGGTAGTTGTGAAGCCGCGTGGTCCCCACCACTGCACCACCTGTCTTGGATCGGTCCACGCATTCCAAACGATTTCGCGCGGAGCATCGAAGACACGCGAGAGGATGATTTCGCCCTCGGCCGTCGACGCCTTAAGAGAATTGTCGAGTTCATCGCCGAGGCGGTAGAGGCTCTCGCTCCAGCCTTGCTCCATGCCTGCTAATGCCGCAGCGACTTGGGGAGTCAACACGAAATCTTTAGTGACGAGTCGAGCGTGCACCGTGAGCTTCGTGATGCCGTTGAAGTCCTCAAAGGTGATGGTGTTGAGGATTTCGAGCAGCGGTTTGCCGTTCTGGTCCTCCATGGCGGTGCTTGTAAAAACCAGGCGCTCGGGCTCAACGATTTCGTGAAACACGCCCTTCATTGGATAGATGGTGCCGTTGGGCCCGCGCATATCGATTCGAATGAGCCCGCCAGGCCGCACATCTAATTCGCACACGGGGTTGGAAAATCCGCGTGGTCCCCACCAACGCGCCATCTGATTCGAATCGGTCCAGGCCTTGAAGACCAAGCTGCGCGGTGCACCGTAGATACGGGTGAGGAGGAGTTCCTGTCTGGCTTGGCCCGCAGCGGAGCTACTTTTTGTTTCGGCCACGCTTCTTCTCCTTGGCTTGCAACGCGGTTAGGTAGTCGTGCAAGCGGTCGAGCCGCTGCTCCCAGGCCATACGGTATTCCTCAACCCAGTCGGCGACTTCCTTAAGAGGCCCCGGCTTGATGCGGCAGGGGCGCCACTGGGCGGCGCGACCCCGAGTGATAAGTCCAGCATTCTCAAGCACTTTGATGTGCCTCGAGATAGCGGGCATGCTCATTTCAAAAGGCTCGGCAAGCTCGGTGACGGAGGCTTCGCCAGACATTAAGTGCGCAAGAATGGCGCGGCGAGTGGGGTCGGCCAGGGCAGCAAAGGTGGAAGTAAGATGATCGGCAGGCATGTCGTATTTAACCAATCGGTTAAATACAACGAACCGGAAATTGTGTCAAGTGTTTTTTGAAAAGCTGGCCGAACAAAGAGTGGGATCCTAGCAAAGGGACTTAATCCACTGAAAACAAAATAGTTAACGAAAAAAGAGGAGTGTTGTGAAGAGAAGCCGAAAAAGAAGAAGGCCAGCCGCTCTCTCAGGACGGCTGGCCTTTTGCTGCTTTTACGATCCACAGAAGCTGTGATCATCCTGAAGGAGGCAAGATGGTCAGCTCTGCGTGTGCTCTGGCAAAAGCCAGAAACTTGCTGGCGGCTTAGCGAGCCGCGGCGGAACCCGGGCGGCGCAACGGGCGGCGCGCCAGGTCTTCAACAGCGTTAACACCGCGCCGCGCCATATCGACTACAGGATTCTGGCTGTCCGCTACGCGCTGAACGCCGGCTTCCCAAGCCTTCTGAAGCATGTACAGGCTCATGACCACGAAAGCGATAGCCGCGAATCCCAGCGCAAAAAGCGCAAAGGCGGCAACGAGTTCGCGCACAAAGTAGAGCTGCAGTGCGATTACGACCCCTAAGAACCACCACATCCATTTGCGGTTGCTGTCTTTGGTCTTCATCGATCCTTTGTTATTGCTCCCCGCTTGTCCGAACATTTGCTGCCCCCTAGATTCTTGCTGCTCTCGTCTTGACCTGGCCTTTAGATGCGTGATCCCTGTCTTTTGGTCCAGCCTCTTGCACCTGACCTATTTGACAGCAAGTCAGGTGTGAAGGCGATAGTACAGAAGGCACAATTTGGCGTGCAAACCATTGAACTGGTACTCTCATGACCCCCTCTGAAACATGTTAAGTCTTCTAGAATCAGTACATTATATGTGACTAATCTTTCGGCTGTCTTTTCGCCTGGTTTTCCCTGTACTCGCTATTGGGGACCTGCCCCTCCGTACAGGAGTACAGGTGAAGATTTGTCCGCTAATAAGTTGTAAAGGATGAGGCCATTCCGTATCAGAGCCTCGGCCTCGGGGCGCGGAAGGTACGTCCAGGCCGAAAAGTAGCCTTGGCTTGGCTCCAAGAGTGGTTATATGGGGATTCCGACGAAGCCGAACGCTAGATCCGGGATGACTCCGAACGGCGTTCCGGGATGATCCCGAACATCATCGGAGCGTAGCGACGGTGGTACTTCGCTTGCCCAAGAAGTGTTCGGATTCGTCAAGAGAAACCTGTCCGGAGGGCAGCGGAGGGGGAAAGGGGCGGTAGCCCTTGTCTCGGCCTCAGCGTTGAAGCGGCCGCAGCGCGCAGCGCTCAGAATCGCGCCCGCCAAAAACGCATCTGACGGTGCATTCCCACCCGCCGAGTGAAACCGTTGATCCCTAAATATGCCTTGACACGTATATGCGTTGTGGAGTATACAAAGAAAATGGAATCTGTATTCGAAATCATTGCGGAGCCGAACCGCCGCGCGATACTGGGCCTGCTGGTCTCGTCACAACAGTCGGTTGGAGAGATCGAGCGTCAGCTTCGTATGACGCAGCCGACCGTGTCAAAGCACCTGCGAGTGCTGCGCGAGGCCGGTTTCGTGGAGTCCACCGTGGACGCACAACGCCGTCTTTACCAGCTCAAACCTGAACCGTTTCAGGAGCTGGATGGCTGGCTTGACCAGTTCCGCCGGTTCTGGTCCGGTCACGTGGATGCTCTCGAACGCCACCTCGACCGCATGGATCCTTCAACACCAACGAGGGCAACACCAACGAAAAGTAAGACCAGGACAAGACGACGCGGCTCAAACCGCGAACGTGACAAAGGAGAAACGAAATGAAAATCAAAGTGACCACCGTACACGTGGACGACCAGAACAAGGCGCTGCGCTTCTATACGGAGGTACTGGGCTTTGCCAAGAAGACCGATTTCAGTCAGGGCCCATATCGCTGGCTGACGGTAGCCTCGCCCGAGGAGCCGGGCGGCACGGAGCTGCAGCTGGCGTTGAACGACAACACCGCGGCCAAAGCGTATCAGCAGGCGATGTTTCAACAGGGCCAGCCCGCGGCGATGTTCTTCACCGACGACGTCAAGGGCGACTACGAGCGGATCAAGGCGCGCGGCGCCGAGTTTACGATGCCGCCCACCGACGTGACCGGCTCGACCATTGCGATGCTGAAAGACACCTGCGGCAACCTCATTCAGCTCACCCAGCTGGCACGCTATTCAAGCTAAGGAGTGCGTAATCACGCTTTGCTGCGGAACGAATTGTATTCTGCACGGGAGATCTAAAATGGACTTGCACCCGGGACTTATATGAACGAGTTATCTGGGGCTAGATTTGCTGCGACGGAAGTGAAAGATTCGCCAGAAGAGACCGGAGAAGAAGATGACCAATCTCGAGCAGTACACACCGGGCCCGGCCAGCGGGGCGCAGATACGAAAGGACGGAGAGAAGTGGACGCTCATTCTTGTCAGAGAACTGCGCCACTCGCCGGAAAAAGTCTGGCAGGCGCTTACCGACCCAGCGCATCTGCGCGAGTGGGCTCCATTCGACGCCGACGGGAACCTGGGCACCGTTGGAACCACGGTGAAGCTCACCACGGTGGGTGCGCCCGCGCCGCATGTTACCGAAACAACCGTGACGCGAGCCAACGCTCCTGAGGTGCTTGAGTACAAGTGGGGTGGCTTCGATATGCGGTGGGAACTCGAAGACTTGGGTGGCCGCACGCGTCTGACGCTGTGGACCAACATCGGGCACCGCTACATCTCCATGGGTGCTGCCGGGTGGCACATTTGTTTCGATGTTCTGGATCGCCTTCTCAGCGGAACTCCGATTGGACGCATGGTTGGCCCCGAAGCGATGAAGTTCGGCGGCTGGCAGCGATTGAACGACGAGTACGCCAAGCAGTTCGGTATTGAAACGCCCAACTGGCCGCCTAAGGCGGCTCAAAACTCGTGAATAAAGGAGGACAAATTATCATGAAAGAAGCTACCAAACGTTCCATTTTCCGCTGGATTCACATCGTCTTTGCCATTCCGATAGCCGGTTATATTTATAGTCCGTTTGACCAAATCCCAAACTACGCGCCCGCTACTCGGTTTTTCTTCGTTCCTGTACTCGTCCTTTCGGGATTATGGATGTGGAAAGGCCATGTCCTTCGACGACTTGTTTCAAAGCGATCGGCTATTAAAACTACGGGCATGAAAACGGGACAAGAATTGGAGGTAAATATCCAATGAATCCATCGGAACGTATTGACGAGCTGATCGCAGAACTCACAGACTGGCGTGGCAAAACACTCACCAGCATTCGCAAGAGCATCCTGGAGGCCGACCGGGAGATCATCGAGGAATGGAAATGGATGGGAAGCCCGGTGTGGTCTCGCGACGGAATAATCGTGGTCGGCAACGCCCACAAAGATAAGGTGAAGCTTACCTTTGCCAACGGGGCGAGTCTCCCGGATCCTGACAAGCTCTTCAACGCAGGCCTCGGAGGCAACGCGTGGCGAGCGATCGATTTGTTCGAGGGCGATAAGATTAATGCGCGTGCTCTAAGAAATCTCGTCCGTGCCGCCGTTGATTACAATCAGATCAAATTGAAGAGGAAAGCGCTTGCGGGTACTCTAGCAAAAGCACATAAGAATAAAAAGTGATGATACTCCAGCTTTTTCGCACTAATTCTCTATGCGGGACCGCCTGGCCATCTGCGTTCACCTGTGGCTAAGAACGAATACTGAAACATCCCCCAGGAGACTTCATGTCCCAGGAATACATTGAGATTCGCGGCGCGCGCGAAAACAACCTCAAGAACGTCTCGCTGCGCATCCCCAAACGCAAGATCACAATCTTCACCGGCGTCTCGGGTTCCGGCAAATCGTCGATCGTCTTCGATACCGTCGCGACCGAGGCACAACGCCAGATGAACGAGAATTTCAGCATGTTCATCCGCACCTTTCTGCCGCGCTACTCCCAGCCGGACGCCGATGCCATTGAGAACCTGAGCATGCCGATCGTCGTGGACCAGAAACGGCTCGGCGGCGGGTCTCATTCGACGATGGGCACGATCACCGACATCTACCCGGTGCTGCGCCGATTGTATTCCCAGATCGGCAAACCCTATGTGGGACATACGAACGTCTTTTCCTTCAACGACCCAAAGGGCATGTGCCCCAACTGCAATGGCCTCGGCCGCAAAGTGGGCGTGGACTTGGATCTCTTCCTCGATAAATCCAAAACACTGAATGAAGGCGCGATCCTGTTCAATGAATATGCCGTCGACAGCTGGGGCTGGAACTTCCTCGGCCAGTCGAAACTGTTCGACATGGACAAGAAACTTTCGAAGTTCAACGAAAAGGAAATGGAACTGCTCTTATACAGCAAACCATATAAAGTGAAAACAAAGGTCGGAGGCAAGAACATCAATATAACGTGCGAAGGCATCATAAGCAGATTCACCGCCAAGTACATCACGCGCGACGTGAAGACCATGTCGGAACGTACACAAAAGGCGGTGGCGCCTTACATCACGATGGCGCCGTGCACGGTGTGCAAGGGCGCGCGCTTAAGTCAGGAAGTGCTGAAGTGCAAGATCGACGGATACAACATCGCGGAGCTGGCCTCGATGGAAGTGAGCCAGTTGATCGGTGTGATCAAGACGATCAAGGAACCGAAAGCCACACCCATTTTGAAAACACTGATCCAGCGCCTGCAATATCTCGTGGATATCGGCCTCGAATATCTCACCTTAAATCGCGAAACCGACACGCTCTCGGGCGGCGAATCGCAGCGCGTCAAGATCGTCAAACACCTGAGCAGCAGCCTCGTGGACGTGATGTATGTGTTCGACGAGCCCAGCGTGGGTCTTCACCCGCGTGATGTGCATCGTTTGAATGAGCTTCTTCAACAATTGCGTGATCGGGGAAATACGGTTCTCGTCGTGGAGCATGATCCTGACGTCATTAAAGTGGCTGACCATATCGTGGATTTGGGTCCGCATGCAGGGAGTCAGGGCGGCGAGGTCATGTACGAAGGTCCGTTCAAACACCTGTTGAACGCGGACACGCTGACCGGAAAATATATGAAACGGTCGGTTTCGATCAAAAGCGATTTCCGTTCTCCCAGTGGAAAACTGGCGATCAAGAATGCAAAAGCCAACAACTTGCAGAACGTGAGCGTGGACATCCCGAAGGGTGTACTCACAGTGATCACAGGTGTGGCAGGTTCGGGGAAGAGCTCGTTAATTCATCAGACTTTTCTACGTCAACACCCGGACTGCATTGTGATCGACCAATCCCCTGTAGGTGTTTCGAGCCGGTCCAATCCCGGCACCTATACCGGCATCATGGACGAGGTGCGAAAGGCCTTCGCGGCCGCGAACAAGGTGAGCCCATCCCTATTCAGCTTCAATTCGGAAGGCGCCTGCGAGAACTGCCAGGGACTGGGCGTGATCTACACGGAGATCCCTGCGATGGGCGAGGTCAAGTCTCCCTGTGAGATCTGCGAGGGCAAACGATTTAGAGATGAAGTGCTGGAATACAAGCTCAACGGAAAATCGATCAACGATGTGCTGGAAATGACTGTCAGGCAGGCGCTCGAATACTTCAAGATCGACAAGATCACGAGCAAACTACAGGCCATGAGCGACGTGGGCCTCGATTACCTGACGCTGGGGCAGCCCTTGAGGACGCTCTCCGGTGGCGAATGCCAGCGCATCAAACTGGCGAGTGAGCTGCACAAACAAGGCAGCATCTATGTGCTCGATGAGCCCACAACCGGTTTACACATGTCGGATATCAGTCACCTGCTGGAGATCATGAACCGCCTCGTGGACGCCGGCAACACGGTTATTGTGATCGAACACAGCACAAGCGTCATCAAAAATGCCGACTGGGTCATCGATATGGGCCCCGAAGGCGGCACGAAGGGCGGCGAAGTCATGTTCGAAGGCACGCCCAGGCTGTTGCTCACTGCAAAGAATTCTCTGACCAGTGAGTACATACGGAATTAACGTGAGGGGTAAAGTGAGTGAGTGAGTGAGTGATCATTGGATTCACCATTTGGTTATTAGCAGGTTTCATCAACAACCAGAATGGGAATTTGGAGCGTCTTTATCCCGACTTCGATACGTTGCAATATGCAAAGCCTTCAGGAGTCGATCGAGAAGACCGGAGGAAAATCGTGCCGACGGAGGAATTCGCCTCCGGCAGCGCGATTTGTTTACCTCGAGTTGGCTTCGGATTGCCTCGGGATGGAGGGGTTAGGCTCTTTTCAGGATCCGAGTGATCCCAACGAGGATGACAGCACCAACAAAGGCGACGATGATCGAGCCAATCATCCCTCCGGCCGGCCAGATGCCCAGACGGCCGAAAAGCCAACCGCCAAGCCAGCCACCGAGGATGCCGAGAAGGATATCCACGATGATGCCGTAGCCACCTCCTTTCATGACGAGTCCCGCGAGCCAGCCAGCGATAAGACCAACAACGAGCCAATAAATCATGTGGTGCCTCCTTTGCTTAGATGCGGATAGGAAGGGTAAGTGCGCGGGTCATTTAAAACACAGGCTTACCGAATGTCAAGCGCACACCCGTGGAAAGAAGCAGGTCGTTCGTCTTGAAGCCGGGGAGCGGATTGCTCAGATAGCGATCGCTGTAGGTCACCTGCCAACTGAGCCAGTTTTTCAGCTTGGTTGCAGCGGTGGCGTCAAACTGGAAGCGATAGGTGCCGGTGTCCGAAAGGTTCGGGTAGATGCTGAACTGCTCGGTGACGGTGGTGCGACTGTTGAGTTTGGCGTTGAAGGTTTCGCCGAGGACGATTTCGCCGGTCTTGCGGGTGACGGAAGGCATAGCGGGCTCCGTAGCGGTGGCGGCGGTGGCTCCAAAGAACGACTGGTTGTAACTGCCTCCCCCAAAGACATCGAAAGTCGTGGCCTTTGTGTTGATCACGTGATAGCCGAAGCCGCCGCCAAGGACGTTGCGCAGATTGAGGTCCTGGAATTGGTCGTATTCGAAGTCGGTGAAGCCAAAGACGAAAAGGTGATCGCTGACGTTCAGGTCGCCGCGAATTCCGCCGCGAATGGCGTGGGCGGTGGTGGAGTTGACGCCGTTGACGGTGCTATTGCTGTAAATAGCGGTGGAATAGACGGAGATTTTGTCACGCTCGGTAACACGGGCGGCTTTGCCGGAGAGCGTATAAGTGAGCGACTGCGAATTGCCTCTTGTAATGCTGAGACCGGTGTCCAGGAGGCCGCTCCAGAAATCGGTGAGGTGCGGATGGCGGAGTCGCTCGATTTGATCGTCGTATGCTTTTTGCTCCGCGTCGTCGCGAACGCCGACAACGATGTCCTTGGAAGCGGTGACCGAGCCGGTATCTTTGGTGGCGACTTCAAACTTGCCGTCGTCTGTGGTGACGATGCCGACGATGGTCTGCCCATCCTTGAGCGCGAGGTGGAGCGCTTGCGTGGAAACGATGGAGGTGACAGCGTCCCATTGGAGGCTGACATCACCCGCAAAGTCGGACTTCAGCAAAAGCGTTTTCGCGTCGGACTTGACGATGATTCCGCTCAGCCGGTCGCCATTTTTCAGGGTTACCTGATCGGCTAGCGCAGCGGTGGT
Organism: uncultured Acidobacteriota bacterium; assembly: GCA_963705855.1. Taxonomy (GTDB): domain Bacteria; phylum Acidobacteriota; class Terriglobia; order Acidiferrales; family UBA7541; genus Acidiferrum. The sequence goes on along the minus strand of CAVPLA010000044.1, from coordinate 140,341 downwards.
GCAGACGGACAAAAACACACCCACGATTAAGCTTCGAAGCACGGTCGTTCTCCTCTTTTTTGTTTAGTTCCTGGTTTAATTCGCGTACGCAATGCGGCTGGGCCTTCTCTGGGCGCGGCAGGCTGCTTGGTCTTGCGTAACTTCTCTCAGGAAGCGCAAATAGTGTAAAGGAGGTGTGAGAGAAACCCAACGACAATATTGGGCGGAAATAGATCCGGCCCAAAAGCTAAAGCACGCGACAGCGGTTTCCGGCCTCCTGTATACTGCCTCCCGTTCAGGGGATGGACGAATTGCGATGGCCTTGATGCGATCAGGCATGGCGACGCGTCCAGTGCTTGCGTACCGATGTCCACTAAGATGAGAGCTGCACGGCTCTCACGGAACTTACAAAAACTCATTTAACTTGGGAGACTCGATGGCTTCACGCATTCGATTTTTTGCGCTCTTGGTTTTGGCCGGGACTATCTTTTGCGGAGCATGCGGCAAGACACCGGTGGAGAGGGCAGGGGCTGGGCAGGCAGGAGCGGCGCGGCCAACGATTGTGTTTATGACGGACTTCGGCACGGCCAACGACGCGGTGGCGGTGTGCAAGGCCGTGATTGTGGGGATCGCGCCGGATGTGCGGTTGATGGATATCACACATCAGGTGACGCCCTTCCAGATTGAAGAAGCGGCGCGATTTCTGGCGGGAGTGACGCCCTACTACCCTTCGGGGACGATTTTTTTGGTGGTGGTGGATCCGGGAGTGGGGACGTCACGGAAGGCCGTGATCGTGAAAACGAAGAAGGGTCAGTATTTTGTGTTGCCGGACAATGGAGTGATTACGCCGGTGATTGAGCGGGATGGGTTGGACTCCGCGCGTGAAATTACCAACACAGGATGGATGCTGCAGCCGAAAGTTTCTTCGACGTTCCATGGACGGGATATTTTTTCACCGGCGGCAGCACATCTGGCTGAGGGGTGGGACTTCGCATTGGCGGGGGAAGTCGTTCCACAGCTGGTGCAGCTCACACCGAAGGTGTCGAGCACTTCGGAGAGCGGGATCGATGGCGACATTATTGGTTTGGATGATCCTTACGGATCGCTGATCAGCAACATACCGGGGGAGGAGTTTAAAAAGCTGGGTTACGCGCTTGGAGACAAGATCATCGTGCTGCTCAATAAGAAATCTTTGAGCGTGCCTTATGTGAAGACATTTATGGATGTGCCGGTGGGGGAGCCGCTTTTGTATATCGACTCACGGGGAAGGATTGGGCTGGCTTTGAATCAAGGGAATTTTTCGCAGGTGAATAAGATTACGCCGCCGGGGACAATTTTTATTCCACGAAAGGGTGCGGCGATCAGAAAGTGATGGGGATGTGGCTGGTGCTTAGCTCAGGCAATAACGGCGAAGAGCACAGGCAGGATTGCCTGTGCTACTTTCAAAACTCGACTGGCTCTAAAGGGGGTTGGGTAACGTGAAGAGACCCACTCAGATACATACTCAGTCTTGTTTTCTTACGTTTGCTGCCTGGGGCCCCTTTGGGCCTTGTACGATTTCAAATTCGACCGAATCTCCTTCCGCCAAGCTCCGATAGCCGTCGCCTAGAATTCCAGAGTAATGAATGAAAACGTCCGGACCATCCTCCCGCCCCAGGAAACCATATCCCTTGGCATTGTTAAACCATTTTACTTTTCCAATCATCTCGCGCCGCTCCTCAGGAATGTCCGGGGAAGTTGCAGAGGTAGAATCCAAACTTTGGAAATGCCTCCGAGGCTCTAGGCACTCATTGCACTACGCACGGACCGACTCAAGTCCGAAAGATGCTCGGGGAGTCTGATTGGAACACTACTATCGCGGACGGCGTGAGGTCGTTGCTCAAGCGCAATTACAGGCCAAGATCAACATAGATCGCTAAATTGACGCATGTTGCGAAAAGATTGTCGGGAAGAGCTGGAGCCGGTCCGCTGTCTCAACAGGATGGGCCCACTCCGCCATCGGGGTCGCCTATGCCAGCGCCGCAGCAGTCTGCGTGAACGGTGCGAACGGCAACCCATTGAGTTTCTTCTGTTTCACGGAATCGGCCGCACACAGGCGCCGGTCTACGTGAGGGGAGGAGCGCTTGCCACCTGAAGCAAGTACGCAACGCCTTCCGACAGGAACGCCGCACGTGGGACAAGGGATGGAGGACAATTGTTTAGGCGTCAGTGCTCTAATTTTCATCCAGTCAGGATGCGACAAGAGGCATTTAATCGTCTGTTCATAATTGCACACTGTGCTGTGCCTTGTGCCTAAATGCTCCTAGGATCGCGCCGGTCCACCTTGTTCTTACTGCAAAACATGAATTACGGGCGGCCTCCATGGGACGCTTCTCTAATTTGCTTTTTCTCAGACCGCGGCCAACAATAGCCTTTGCGGCGCTTTTCAGCCCTTCGCAAAGGAGCACGCCATGCCTGAAGCCTTGATTGTTTCTTCCGTTCGAACACCTGTGGGAAAAGCGTTTAAGGGGTCGCTGCGCGCGACGCGGCCGGATGACTTGGCGGCGCTTGCTATTAAGGAAGCGCTCGCGCGAGTGCCTGGGTTAGACACGAAGGAAATCGATGATGTGATTCTTGGCTGCGCCATGCCGGAGGGCGAACAGGGGATGAACGTAGCGCGGATTGCGGCGCTGCGCGCAGGGCTTGCAATTGAGACTTCGGCTATGACTATTAACCGGTTCTGCTCCTCGGGATTGCAGGCGATTGCGATTGCAGCGGAGAGGATTCGCGCGGGATCGGCGCAGGTGATTGTGGCGGGTGGAACGGAATCGATGACCATGGTCCCGATGGGCGGGAATAAGGTTTCGCCGAATCCGTGGCTGGTGGATCACAACCCGGATGCGTACATCAATATGGGGCTGGGGACGGAGAATATCGCGAGGAAGTTTGGGATTACGCGGGAGCAGGCAGACCAGTTTTCCGTGGAGTCGCACAAGAAAGCGCTGGCGGCTATTGCAGCGGGGCACTTCAAGGAAGAGACGGTGTCGGTGGAAGTGAAGATTACGGCGGTGGCGAACGGTAACGGAACTTCTTCAAGCGGCGCTTCGGGGAGTGGCAAAGGAAAGTCCGCGGCAAAAGCGGCGACGCAAACTTTCACGTTTGAAACGGATGAAGGGCCGCGAGCGGATACCTCGTTGGAAGCTTTGGCGAAGTTGAAGCCGGCGTTCCACATCAAAGGAACAGTGACGGCGGGGAACAGTTCGCAGATGAGCGATGGAGCCGCGGCGGCGGTGGTGATGAGCGAGGAACGCGCGAAAGCGCTGGGCTTGAAAGCGCTGGCGCGTTTTGTGGCGTATGCCACGGCTGGCGTTTTGCCGGAAGAGTTTGGGATCGGGCCGGTGGCGGCGATTCCCAAGGCGTTGAAGCTGGCTGGACTGACCTTGAATGACATCGCGGTGTTCGAATTGAATGAGGCGTTTGCGGCGCAAGCGCTGGCGGTGATACAACAGGCAGGACTCGATCCTGCGCGAGTGAATCCAAACGGGGGCGCCATCGCACTCGGTCATCCGCTGGGGTGCACTGGCGCGAAACTTACGGCCACGATTTTGCGCGAATTGCAGCGGCGGAACGCGCGGTATGGCATGGTGACCATGTGCATTGGCGGCGGCATGGGAGCCGCAGGGATTTTGGAGCGCCTCTGACTCTATCGGCGCAAACCCAAAGCCAACTTAATCCGCCGAACGTTCGCCCTTGTGTTAAGCTGCGCTCGATGCGAATTCTTGGGTTTCTCTTCCTCCTTTCTCTGTGCAGCATCCTTCGCGCCAAAGCTCCCGAATTGCAAGCTGCCTGGCGAACCGCATCATCACCTGCAAATTGACAATGAGTTTGTGCGCGCTTACTACCTCGAGGTCGCTCCGCATGACGAAACACAGCTTCACCAGCACGACCACGATTACATTTACGTTTCGCTAGGGCCCGCCGATGTCATTAATAATGCCGTCTGCAAGAAGCCGGAGGTTCACCTCTCTCTAAAGAACGGTGAAACGCGTTTCACCCACGGTGGGTTTGCCCATGTGGCCGGCAATCTAAGCGACGCCCCTTTTCGCAATGTCACGATTGAATTGCTGAAGGCGAGCGGCGAGCCGCGGAACTTGTGCGCACAGATTGTCCCGAACCTCGCCGGCGTGGGTGGTGACAAAACGACCGGGACCGCGCGGGGAGGCCACGGCTTTTCCGTTGAGACGCAATTGGAAGCAGACCCGATGCGGCTGGAGCAAATACTAAAGCGCGAAACGCTGAACACCTTGACGCATTCTCAGCGTTTTTTTTGCGTCGACAGTGACAAACAGGGATTCAGGTGCATCCTTGGCGGTGAAGTACTCCTCGCTGACGAGTTTTCCTGGACCGATTAGCCGTGTGACGTTGCGCAGCTTTAGCGGGGAGCCGCCTGCTGTGAACTCCGAACGAAAAACGAGGGCATCGCCTTCAAATTGGCCGGTCTCGATGATAGCGCCGGGGAAGCCATTGCCGAAGACGTAGGCTTTATATGCTTTTCTCTGGCGTCCCAGGTCATCACGAGCAATCCTTCGAAATCGCCGACGGGTCCTTGCGAATGAAAACTATTTATAAGCGAATTTCCGCCTGGGCCGAGCTTGCTGCTGTAGATGCCGGTGTTTCTGCCGCCGTCGGGATAGGCGGCGGACTTTGGGCGCGCTTCGAGGGAAACCATCTGGCTAATTCCTTCGCGTCCGTCAGTGCCTTCCAAACTTCTTCGATGGGGGCGTCGATCGCTTCTTCTCTTTCGACGCGGCGTTCTTTTTTGGTTCTTCGACTTGTTTTGGTTCGGTCATGATCCGCTCCGGACTTTAGTATTTGATGCGCCTGACTAAACTTGTCCACGTGTCTGACAGTTTTCAAACACTCGCCTTGTTCACAGCCAACACGGCCGCAAGCCTTTCGATGGCTCGCTCCATTTGAGCTTCGAGTTCTTTGGCTTTTTCTGCGTTTAGTCCCCAGCCGCAGCCGCGCACGCATAACATTTTTTGCGGGCCCATCGAAAAGGCTTTCAGCTCCAGGACGCCGTGAATTTCGTCCCAACTGAGCGTAGTCTCCCGTTTTGTTTTGGCTAGTGCCTGGCCGGAAACCTTGCCGCCTTCCTGCAGTTCCAGTGAAAAGCTTTCTCCTACTTCACCGTATCCGCCGCTCTTTGTGAGCCATTTTTTCAGGCCGGCCGCGGTGCGGTGAAATGGGACAACCTGATCGAAAGAAAACTCGGCGGGCTTCATAGCTAGAAACGAGCTGCGGGGGGTGCCGAAATAATTTTCGAGATAATGCTTCAGCAAGGCCAAAGCCATGCGCCAACCGGAATCGGTGCCCTCAAACTCTTCGTTCCATTCAGCGCCCTCGCGAAAGCCAGATTCCACGAGCCGGACGACAGTGTCGCCTCCTTCTTTGGAGATTGTGACTTCGAGGATCCCCGGATGCATGCCGGCAGGGGGATTCCAGCGAATTGCAAACTTTTCGGCTGGTTGGGCAATCAGCACTTCATAGGGAATGCGGTAATTAAACTTGTCGAAGATCCAGGTGATCGTCGCGCCGGGCTCGGCTTTTCCCTCGGCGCGATCGGCAAACCAGTGGGCGATTTTCTCGGGATCGGCCCATGCGTCGTAGGCCTGTTGCGGTGTGGCTTTCGTGCGGATCTCGGTGCGGAGGATCCGGCCAGTGTGTTCGATAGGCTTGTTTTCGGGCTTGTCAGTCATGACGCGCTCCCTGGTGTGTCGAGGGTCTGCGGTTGAGATTCTAGATCCTTCGCGGGCGGCATCGGATAGCAGCCGACGACCAGGCGGAATGGCCGGCCTTCCGCAGGTTTTCCATCTGCCTTGGTAAAGGGCGAACTGTGGCGCCTAGCGACCTCAACGATGGCACGCTGGAGTTCTGCGGTGAAGGCGGCGCGCTGGTCAGGCGAAATGAAGCGTAGTTCGGTGTTGATCGAGAGTGTTGCGAGCCGCTTCCCTGCTGCGGCGGCCAATTCCGCGGAACGCTCCAGCTCCGATTGCAGCTTGGAGGCGAGTCCAAGCAAATACTTCGCTGAAAAGGTGTCGGCGACCTGAGCGGGGTCGGCGGCGAGCTTACCCAATAATTCCGGCGACAAAACGTAGCCGCGCGCCGTGGCAACGTAGCATTGTTCGAAGAGATGGCGGCGGCGGCGACGACCGGCACGGGCCAGGAAGCGTGCGCGGGAGAGCTCGCGGACATGGTAGTTCACCGTTTGTCTAGGAAGTTTCATGCGCCTGGCAACACCCGTCGCAGAATCGGGTTCGGCGAGGGCGGCGAGAATCTTGAGGCGAAGCGGGTGATGGAAAAGTATGGCTGCTTGGGCAGGCTCGCGCACGAAGTCTAGTTCGGAGCCAGCAGCGGCAGCAGAGAGATGCGGAGGGCGCGTGCTGGGGATTTTCCAACCGCCGCTACGGGTGATGCGCATGGCTCTGAGCAGCCCTCCAAGGAAACGCAAGCGCAGTCTCGAATAGCCCAATTTTTTTGTCAAGACCTATTTTATGGTCCATCAGTCGCGGACCTTTGCGGACGTCTTGGGCACCTTGAGAGCTAACCAAATCCGACGGTTTAACGCTGTTTACCTACTCCTATTTGGAGGAGTAAAATGGGTCGTTCCGCGAGTTTTCACACATCATTCACTGCAATTGAAGTTGCCCGCAGAAGGGCTAGTGACTTAAGCTCGGGGCAGGCACGCGAGTAATTGGAATTTTTGCTGAAGGTGAAGTGGGACAGACTGAAGTCTGTCCCACTTCACAGCGCGATAAGGAGACCATGATGGCCACCGCAACGATCAGCAAACCAGCCGCCAAGGGCGGAAGTTTTCTCCTCGAGACACCCCTTCCACAGGACGTCTTTACGCCTGCGGATCTCACGGATGACCAGAAGCTGATCGGACAGACTGCGGAGGAATTTGTCGTCAAGGAAGTGCTGCCCCTGGTGAAAGACCTGGAGAACAAGAAGCCCGGGCTGATGCCGGAACTGGTGAAAAAAGCGGGCGAAGTTGGCTTACTGGGCGGCGGAATTCCTGAAGAGTACGGGGGAGCGGGCCTCGACAAGATCGCTACCACTGTTCTCACTGAAAAGCTTTCTATTTATGGCGGATTCGCTGTTACCCACGGGGCGCACTCGGGGATCGGAACGCTGCCCATCGTTTATTTCGGAAACGAGGAGCAGAAGAAAAAGTATCTGCCCAAACTGGCTACTGGCGAGTGGATCGGCGCTTATTGTCTTTCCGAGCCGCAAGCCGGGTCTGACTCGCAGAACTCCCTGACTCGCGCCGAATTGAATGCGGAGGGCACGCACTACATTTTGAATGGCCAGAAAATGTGGATCACCAACGGCGGATTCGCGGATGTTTATATCGTATTCGCGAAGATCAACGGGGAAAAGTTCACGGCGTTCATCGTGGAGCGAACCTTCCCTGGATTTAAGCCAGGGAATGAAGAGCACAAGATGGGCATTCACGGCAGTTCGACAACGCCGATCTTCCTCGAGAATTGCAAGGTGCCCAAAGAGAATGTGCTGCATGAGATTGGACGCGGACACATTGTGGCGTTCAATATTTTGAATGCGGGGCGGTTCACGCTGGGGGCGTCCTGTGCCGGCGGGGCAAAGCGCGTACTGCAAGATTCCTCCAAGTATTCGAAAGAGAGAAAGGCTTTTGGCAAGTCCATCGGCGATTTCGGGCTGATGAAGGAAAAGCTGGCGGAAATGGCCATTCAGATTTTCGGCGTGGAGTCGATGGTCTATCGCTCAGCGGGGAACATTGAGGCAGCGATGGTGGCGGCATCGGGATCGGGAGACAAGATTCAGAATACGATGAAAGTCCTCGAGGAATATGCCATCGAGAGCTCCATCGCGAAAGTGTACGGGAGCGAGATGCTGGACTATGTCGTCGATGAAGGCGTGCAGATGTTCGGCGGCTACGGCTTTCACGAGGACTATCCGGTGTGCCGCGCGTACCGCGATTCACGTATCAACCGGATCTTCGAAGGCACAAACGAAATCAACCGCATGTTGATCGTCCAGATGCTGATGAAGCGCTCCATGGGCGGGCAGCTTGCGCTGATCCCCGCGGCGATGAAGCTGGCGGACGAAATCCTCGCTGGACCTTCCTTCGAAGAAGCACCGGAAGGCGTGCTTGCCGAGGAAGCCCGCGTAGTGGCAAACGCGAAGAAGATGTTTTTGCAGGCGGCGGGCGGCGCGGTGCAGAAATTCCGCGACAGGCTTGCGGAGGAGCAGGAACTCATCGGGGCGCTTTCGAACGTCGTGATGGAAGTGTACGCGATGGAGTCTGCTCTTCTTCGGACGCAAAAGGCAGCGGCGGCGAAAGGCGAAACGGCTACGCAGACGATGATCGATGCTACGCGAGTGCTCATCGCGGATTCGGCTGAGCGTGTCGAACACGAAGCCAAGCGCGCCATCGCCGCGGTTCACGAAGGTGACATGCTCACGACACAGATGGCGGTATTGAAACGCTTTGGCAAGCGCGCTCCGGTGGATACGATTGCTTTGCGCCGGCGCGTGGCTGCCGCGGTCCAATCGCAAGACCGCTATCCATTCGAAAGCCGCTAAGAAACTGGCCCAGCTACCGTTAACATCGCCGCAAAAGGTGGGACTAGCCGGTAAAAGCGGCATTGGGTCTATTTCGCGAACCGCCGAACGCTGAAGGAAATCGGCAGCCCGACCACGACCATGTGCACAACCAGCCCTAGAATCAGGTCCTGAAGTTTGTAAGGGCCTCTCGAATGAAGCGCCGACAGCGGCAAAACGACGAGGTTCATTACCTCTTGCACAGCGGCGCCGAAGAACAAGCCGCACACCAGTGGGTGGTCCTTCATAAAACCTAGCCTGCGGCTCGCCGCGTAGTAAATAGCGGCAGCCGAGCAGGCGATGAAAAAGTGCAGTGCGACACCAAGAACATAGGTGCCCGCGCCTCCCTGAAAAGCCTGCCGTCCGAGCAGGCCGCCAGCAATCACGAGCGGAATGTCCCAGCCGAACAGGATGCAGGCTTGCAAAAGGTCCAAAGTCCCGGCAATGCCGCCGCCCACTGCGATCGCCAATAGAGCATTTCCTTTCCTCAGCGGGGTTCCCAATGGGGCAGGTCCATAATCACCAGTCATCCGATATCCTCTCTTTCACCACTGATTTGTTTGCGATCCGCAAGTAGTTGAAGCGAGCGACGGTTTACGATAAGCAGATGAAACCCGGGAAGTCCTGAGCGGTACCTGAAACACTCTGAATACTTCTGAAATCACGCTGCATTGACTGTAACGGGGTTGCGGGAGCAAGCTGCTAAGCGCAAGACCGGCTGGAACGCGGTCGGCGTTTCTCCAGTGTTGGTATACTCGGCGAGCGCCGGTTTTCCATTCAGAAGCGGACGGCGAGAATCGATCCCTCATGGAACGCCTAATCACAACAAAGCTTCGCATCGGGGACTGGAGCGTTAATCCGGCGTCCGGCGAGATTTCACGAAATGGAGAGACCGCTCGGGTAGAGGTACGGACGATGCGTCTGCTGTTGTGCCTCGCCGAGCACGCCGGCGAGGTCGTCAGCATCGATGATTTGCTCAACCAGGTGTGGCCTGATGTCATGGTGGCTCCGGACTCCGTCTACCAAGCCGTGACATCGCTCCGCCGCCTGCTCGGCGACGACCCCAAGCAGCCCACATACATCGCGACCGTGCCGCGACTAGGGTATCGGATGGTGGCGGCGGTCAGTCCCTGGGGGAATCAGTCCATCGCCCAGACGGGCGCTGAGACGAGAGTGCGAACCGGCTCTTCCGAGGCTTCGAATGGCGAACCTGCTAACCCGGCAATCCTCGCTACATCGACGACCAGTGCGCTCGATGTGCCGAAGAAGTCCGGCCCGCGGCTCAGATCCAGCTTTACGCTTGCGGCCACCACGGCGGTTTGCCTCGCTCTCGTCGTCGCTCTCCTGTTCTACGGCAAACTCGCGAAGAACAATAGCTCAGCGTCATCCGCCAATGGCACTTTTGACGCCATTGCTTCGCAGCCACAGAAATCCGTCGCCGTGCTGCCGTTTCTCGACCTGACCGACGAGATGAACCAGGAGCCCTTCGCCGACGGGATGACCGAGGAACTGATCGACAAACTCACCAAAATCCCTGGCCTTCGCGTACCGTCCGCTACGTCCTCGTTCTATTTCAAGAGCAAATTATGGCCGCGTTCACATGGGACTTCGCAAATAACCATCGCCGAAATCGCGAAGACGCTGGGGGTCGCTTGTGTACTCGATGGAAGCGTGCGCAAATCAGGATCGAGGCTGCGTGTCGACGCGCGGTTGATTCGTGCGGATAACGGGTTTGTAGTCTGGTCAGAAACCTATGACCGGCCGTTCGATGACATCTTGAAGGTCCAGGACGACATCGCCAGCGAAGTAGCGAAAGCCCTGAGGGCATCCATCGAGGCCAGGCCGAACTAGGTTAGGTCGCGATCTGAACCAGCTCCGGCTTTTTGCCAGTCTGAGGGCCGTTGGAGCCCCAGCGCGAAGGCCCCTTTTCGCGACGACGTAGCCGGTTAACAAACGAACCGACACCCACCGAGCTGCCCACAAAATGTCCTACGCGGAGCGGACCAGCGACTTTGACGGTGCGAATCCAATGCAAACCGCTGCTGGCGGCGCATCCGCATTCGGCACAATTGGGAGAGCCACCGAAGACGCAAGGTTCGACGCGCGTCTCCAAATCCGCGGAGTAGTTCGCGGACATTTTCGAAAAAAGACAGTCGGCGGGATTCTCCGGAGGATGGAGGAACGCCTGCGCGACGCCTTCGTTCATCAAAAACTTGGGGTATTTCCGGGCCAAAGACGGCAACACGCGAGCTACCTCTTGGCGGTTTTCCAGAGTCAACTTTTCCGCGCTTTCCTCGCCGATCTGAGGCGTGTAGAGGCTCACCCAAAGGTGATCGACCTCGGGGCGAGCATTCCAGAACGAAACGTAGTCTTCCAAGTAGCCGGGCCGCTGGAGCATTGGACGAGTGATCACCCAATGAATGTTCACCTTGCGGCCATCGATATTTTTTAGAATACGCTCGTAGGTGGCGGGCTTGCGGCGGATGTCGTGGTGTTCAGGCAAGCCGTCGATGGAGATGGCGACTCGCACGCGCGGCAGATCCATCCATTCCATCGGGATTGGGATGATGCCGCTAGTGACGACCAGCGAGAAAATATCCATGGCGCTAAGCGCCGGGAGGATGGCGCTCAATTCGCGATGGCGTACAAGTGGTTCACCGCCCACTAAAGAGACGTGCATGGGCCTGTTTTTGCGCACCAATTCCAGCACGCCATTGACGAGCGCGTCGCCGCGGAAATCATTCAGGTCGGTAAGAAGTTTGCCGCCGCCAAGGTGCGCATCGCCGTAGGCGTAGCAGCCAGGACAACTGAGCGGGCACTCACGCGTAATTTCGATGGAGAGCATCGGCGCTTTGCCGCCCAGGATTTTTCCCCAAGCGCGCAAAATCTCTCGCGGGGTAATGCTCGGATTTGGTCGAGAGCTGGCCATAATAGAGGTTGGATGCCTGGGGACTGTTCTTGGCTGCATGAATGATCGAGAACGGGCTCTTTGCGTTGCTTTCAAACGATTCAAAATATATCGCCAAGCGAACCGTGGGAATTTTCCGGCGGCTTGCAGACAGCAGCCCCTCTAGAGACCCGAGCGGCGGAGCGATCTTCGGGGCCGATTGGCCCGTTGCATGCCAGGACACGTACCCAGAAAGGGCGCTGCTCGCGTCTACTAATTCGGTTAAACTAGGCCTTTAGCATCATCCATCTTCAAATCTGAAAGAGAACTAGCAGGAATGCCCCGAAAGCTCCTCATTCTTGCAGCCACCCTTGTCGGCGCTCATCTTGCGCAAGCGCTATTTCTCGGGGTGTCTCCCACAGGCACTCTAATCGCAAATCTCCTTGAGGTTTCAGCCAGCGCTCTGGCGGCGGTAATGTGTTTTGGAGCGTCACGGCGAGCGCGCGGCATGGCTCGCCCGTTCTGGGCCTTGGTGGGTTGCGGAATGGCCGCCTGGGGCGTCGCGAACCTCGGGTGGATGTACCATGAATTCGTTCTGCATAGCAAACCGGCGACAGGCTCCGCGGTGCAATTCGTTTTCAGCCTGCATGCGGTTTTCTTTGCGATGGCGCTTTTCCTCAATCAAGAGAAAGATTCCGCGCGCTTTGAACCCGAATTTCTTCTGGATTTCACGCAAATCGCAATTGTGTTCTTTTTTGTATTTCTTGGCGTCTACTACGTGCCATTGGCGCACCTTCAGCAGCAGAGTGCCGCGACACGCCAGCTTTGGATGGAGTTTGGCGAAGAATTCGCTATCGTGGCACTTGCCTGTATCCAGATTGCCCGGGCGCGCACCCCTCACATTCGTAATTTATATTTGGGTTTCGCTCTCTATTATTCCATCTTCACCGCCAGTTCCGGTTTGGCTGAATATCATCAGTCCATTCACAGGACCCCCACCGGTACGTTTTTCGACCTCTGTTGGACGGTGCCGTTTTTGTGGGCTGCTTTTTGGGCTGCGCGCTGGCAGCCGTCGGTGGCCCCCGAAGCTACGCGACCAGTTGGGCGGAAGACGTTTAGCGGTGTAGTGCTGACGAATGCGATCTTTGTGCTGGCGCCACTGATCGTGCTGGTGCAGGTGGCGCAATTCCCTTCCGAGTGGCGCATTCTTCGTTTTTCGCTTCTTGGCGTTTCCATACTGTGCTTCGCCGTGCGGATCGGCATCAGCGGATACCGAGAAGCAAAAACCGCGGAGACGGCGCGGCGGCAGGCGCTCGCCATGGATTCGGCGGCGGACGGAATCTCAATACTGGGGGAAGATGGGAAGCACATTTACGTCAATGCGGCGTTCGCGCGGATGATGGGACACGAAAGTCCGGAATCTCTGCTAGGCGTGAATTGGCGGCAGATTTACGACCCGCGCGACGTCGAATTACTCTACCAGCAGGTTCGGAAATCCCTGGAGGCAGAAGGTAAATGGTCCGGGCAAATCAACCTGCGGCGGCGAGATGGCACCATCTTTCCCGTAGAGATGGCGATCACTTCGCTTGCCAATGGCGTTACTGCGTGCATCGGCCACGATATCAGCGCGCGAAAGGAAGCCGAGAAGGCGCGAGCGGACGCTGAAAATAAGTATCGGACGCTGGTGGAGCAGGTCGCGGCGATCAGTTATATCGCGGAACTCGGGATCCACGGCCAATGGCACTACATTAGCCCACAAGTCGAATCCATAACGGGCTATTCGCAGGACGAATGGCTTGCTAACTCTCGCGATTGGACGCGTCACATCCCGCAAGAGGATCACGGCGTGATTGAGGCGGCTGAAGAAGCGAGTTTGCGAGGTGAACGATTCCAGGCGGAATACCGGATCGTGCGCAAGGATGGCGCGGTTATCTGGGTAAGTGATACGGCGGTCGTGGTTTCGGGTAGCTACAGTCATCCGGTGATGGAAGGGATCATCGTCGACATCACCGAGCGGAAGCTGCTGGAGAATCAGTTGCAGCAATCGCGCAGAATGGAAGCAGTGGGGCGGCTCGCAGGCGGCATCGCGCATGACTTCAATAATCTCTTGACCATCATCAAAGGCTATGCAGAGCTGGCGCAGCAGCGCACGGGGGTGCAGCCGGATCTGCGCGCTGATATTCAGCAGATTGAGAATGCGGCGGAGCGGGCATCCACGCTGATTCGCCAATTGCTGGCTTTCAGCCGAAGACAAGTTCTGCAGCCAAAGGTAATCGACCTGAACGCCATTGTGCTGGGGCTGGATAAGCTGCTGGGCCGGCTGATGGGTGAACACATCGAGATGAGGACGCGGTGCGGCGCGAATGTGGGACACGTGAAGGCTGATCCGGCTCAAATCGAACAAGTGATCATGAATCTCGTGGTGAACGCGCGCGATGCGATGCCGAAGGGCGGTCGGTTGACGGTGGAGACGGTTAACGTGGAATTGGACTCGACGTATGCGCGCGACCACGTCTCCGTCAAACCCGGCTCTTATGTGATGCTGGCCGTCTCCGATAGCGGCATCGGCATGAGCCCGGAGACGGTTGCGCACATCTTCGAGCCTTTCTACACAACGAAGGAAAGCGGGCAAGGAACTGGCCTCGGCCTGTCCACCGTGTATGGCATCGTGAAGCAAAGCGGCGGGTACATCTGGGTGTACAGCGAGCCCGGCAAAGGGACGACTTTCAAGGTGTATTTGCCACGCGTGGCGGCGCCAGTGGAATTCAAGCCGGAGGTAGCGGAACTTCCCGCGGCGGGCAAGGGTAGCGAGACGATTTTGCTGGTCGAAGACGAAGAAGCTGTGCGCGAACTGGCCAACATAATTCTTTCCGCCAAAGGATATTCGGTGGTGGCCGCAAAGAGTACGAAGGAAGCGGAGCAGTTCGCCGAAAAGCATGGCGGGAAAATTCACCTGTTGTTGACGGACATTATTATGCCGGGGACCAGCGGCCGCGAGCTGGCTCGGCGAATCACGGCGCGGCATCCAAGAACGCGCGTGCTTTATATGTCCGGATACACGGACAACGTTTTGGCACAGGGTGGCGTGTTGGAGGCCGGTCTGTCCTTCCTGCAAAAACCGTTCACGCCCGGGACGTTGGTGCAAAAAGTTCGCGATGTCCTCGACAGTCCTGTTCACGCAAAATAAGGCGCGCATCCTGCGCGCTGGCACGCATTATTGCGCCGCGCCAAATATAGAGTCGTGCGGGTTGGTGAGAAAAGCGGCAGTGGGGCTGCCGCACTCCAAATCGCTCGTTCAATGTTTATCCGCCAGGTGAATGGTCTTGCCGGTGGCGGCGGATTGGCGCGCGGCATCTAAAATCTCCGTGACAATCATGTTGGTTTCGAGCGAGGAGAGCCCTTGCGGCACCATTCCATCCAGAACAACCGCGCGCAGATAATTCACTGAATCGCTTTCTCGAGGATCGAGCGGTTTCGCGTCCACGAGTTTTTCGTCTTGCTTTGCGAGGCGGACGCGGACGGAGTCGCGCTTCACTGTGATGGCGTAGCCAGTCTGGCCGTAGACTTCCATGTCCTTGCGGTCGAAGGGCCAGTTCCAAGAGGCTTGCAGAATTGCCTGGGCCTTGGGATAGGTCAGAACAATGGCGGCCTCATCATCCACGTGCGGATAGATATCCGGCTTGATTTGCTGCGTGACGGCAGTGACCGTGTCCGGCCTGCGGTTGTCCATAAGCCAGGTCATGAGATCCGCGCCATAGCAGCCGAAATCGAAGAGGGCACCTGCGCCGTTTAGTTTCGGATCGGTAAGCCAGTTGAGGAACCAGGATTCGACATTGATTTCTTTCGGGCCGGAATGCCCGTCGTGGACCACGACTTTTCGGATGTCGCCAATGGCGTTTTCGTGGACGAGATCGTAGGCGGCACGATTGCTACGATACCAAGTCGTTTCATAATTTACGAGGACCTGGATTTTTCCACGTTGCGCAGCGGCTTGCATGGCGAGCGCATCTTCGAGGCTTACGGCTAGAGGCTTCTCCATCATCACGGGGACGCCATGGCGGGCGCAGGCCTCGACCACGCTGCGATGATCGAATGTATTTGTGTAGATAAGAACGGCTTGCGGCTTGGTCTTCTCGATCATCTCATCGACGCTGGCAAAAAAGATGCCGTGGGGCAAACCGAACTTCGACTCATAGAACGCGGCGAGCTTGCTATCTGCCTCGGCGACTCCAACGATCTGAATGTCCGGTCGGTGCTGGTTTTGCTGGAGAAAGCCGCCGACGTGGCCGTGGACGAGACCAGCGATGGCGACGCGGAGTGGGGACGAGGAAGGTGTGGTTTGGGCCGAGAGAGCGGATGCGGCGAGCGACGCGAGAACGATGGTGCAGAGAAGGGTGGAGAGGAAGGTCTTAGGCATAGGTGGCTCCTTTGTGCGTGGAGCATAGTAGCAAAAGGAAGTTGACAGTTGCGGAGTTCGGGACTGAAGAGAAGGCTGGGTTTAAAAGCCGAGCCCCCCACCAGGGGGTATCCAGAGAACCGCGAAGTAAACCGTAGAGGAGATTGGGGTTGCGGGTGTTGCTGTGCGTGCGCAGGCGTGGCGAATGGGGGAGTGACGAGTTGCAAAACTTTGGAGCAGGAAGGAGGGCCCCCTCCTCGTTTTTCTGTAAGCGCTGATTCTGGGGGAGTTGAAAGTGGGAGTGAAAGCAACAGTTGTGGAAGTGTTGATTCTGGACGGGTTAGGAGAGGGCGGCTTTGAAGAAGAAGACCCACCCTTGCATGAACCAAACCCGCAAGGATGGGGCACCCGCCCCCCAGGAAAAAGACCAAGTCAAAATCGTTGCGGGAAGCCTGCTATGCCACCCGGCCCTCTTACTCGGATTGCCCGATAACCGAGAACTTTCTGACTTTCATGTCAGAGAACAGAAACTCGTAGGTTTGAGACGATTCATACGCGGTCTTGTGCACATCTTGAACGAGCTTCCCTTTGTAGTCGCCGAGTGCCAATACTCCGTCATTTGATATAGCTTGCAGCTGGTATGCCTTTCCATTAATGACGACATCTAGATTTTGGAGTGTGGTGAGAGACACAAAGCTTAGGTGGCATGCGCTGACCTGGACGGTTGTGGTGTAGTCCGCCGGGTTGGGTTCTGTCGGGTTAGGTTTTGACCCGGCCCATGTACACGCGAACAACAGCAGCAGAATAGCAACGGTAATCTTCTTCACGGGGTTCCTCGATTCTGTGCCGGGATAGCGGTCTTCATTTCTTTGCTACCTCTTCAATGGCTCTCTGAGTTTAAGCCTATGTGCGGGATGGCAGAGAGCTACGAGGCTTGTACACCCGGCCTCCCGTCTGCCACCGACGCCCGGCCCTGACGCCGCGTGCCGATATGTACAACCAAGAAAAAGGCCGTGGGAATCCATTTGAATCCGGACGCCGTGGACCATTTCAAAGGACTGGCGGAGGAGACGGGACTTCCTCACCAGAAGCTGATCGATCTGCATCTACTCGACTGCGCCAAAAAAAGGAAGAAGTTGATGATGAAGTGGGTGGCATAGCGGCGGGCCACGAATGAATTGGGGCTGGATGTATGCGCCACCTGCCAGTCAATCACGGAAATCGTCAGAGTATCAACCGCGCATCGCTCGTAGATTTCCCAGAAAGCCTGCGCAATCGCATGGCGTCGATCTGCTCACGGAAAAGTATCTCAAACTGTTTCAGTACACTTGTCGGAGTTCCGCCGGTAAATTCTTCAAAATCATGGACCATGTGCATCTGATCGTGGTATCCGAACTCATGTGCGACATCCGTCCACGATTTTTGGGCCGAGCGGGCCTTACTGTGCAGCGCAGCTTCGAACCGAGCGATACGTGCAAATAGCTTAGGTCGCATGCCAATCTGTTGCAGGAAACTCCGTTCAAATTGGCGGATGCTCAGAGCCGCGGTGTCGGCCAGGGCGGAAATCCTTGACTCACCGCCACCCAGTAGAATCCGCGTAGCTGCTGCTCGGATGCCATTGAAGCCGCGCACCTTGAGCGCACGGCCCAAAAAAAAATCATTGGCCACCTGGACGCGCTGCTCGAAAGTTCTGCACTCACCGAGGTGTTGTTCGAGGCGTGATACCACTGCCCCTAGCACCGAGTGCGCATCGAAATTCTGATCCGTTAGTTCGGGCATCGGAATGGAGAAGAGACAGTGGAGTCCTGAGGGCTGAAACAAAATCACGAAAGACTCCAGCGTTCCGTGGATTTGGAGGTGAACGCGACAATGCGTTTTCATGCCGACCAGAACTGCGCGAGGAGACACAAACTCACGGAAGGGCTCAAGGTTCAGAACCCTCAGGGGATCGCCAAAGTTGAACTCCAGTAAAGGAGCGGCGCGGGCCGCAGCAGGGTGCGTTACCACAGCATCGTAGAGCCGGACCTCGCGCTGGGCATAGTAGCGAACATATTCTTGTAGAGGGGGTGCGGGCCGAATCAGGCGGATGACATGCATGGCAGCGCGGTGTGGCGAAAGTGTACTACGGTTTTTTCACGACGGTAATCGGCGCTGTTCCGTTGCACGCGGGTTTCCCCGACGAAGACAGGCTATCGAACCAGCCAGGCCACAATTCGATGCCAGGTTGCGCTTGGCGCAATAAGGCCCGCGCGAACCGGTCCTGATAGGAATAATGTAATCGCCAATCCCAAAGTCAGCACCCGGACCCTTCTGGCCAGCCAATAGTCTCTGGCCACTGCGGCTATCAGGAATGCTGAGATCGGGAGCATGATGATCACTCCCGGCAGCGCTCTAAGCCTTGGAATGTGACCGATGAAGTGCGCGAGAGGGGCACCCATCAACACGATATTCGCAAACAGCATCAGGCTCTTGTGAATATCTGGCCGGTGGCAATACGCAAGCGCGCCTACGGCCAGCATGCTAAACAGGAAGATGTCGGTGAAGGGAAAGATGGCCCCGGAAGCTGGGTCCTGATCGATTCTGAGGTCCCCGCTGAGGTCAAATCCGCGACGCACCATCGCCACAGTCGCCGCATACCCAAGCGCAACCATCAACACCAGGACGAGACTCGTGGCGATGCCGACTTGGCGGTGCATCGCGTGCTGTCTGTTGGCAATCAGCCGGCTCTGAACCAGGTAGATGATGAGCCAGGCGAAAAACACAGTGCCATGCGCCGCGGCAAGAGGCGACACAGGCGCGCGCCGTGCGCCGGTTTGAATGAGGCCGGGCAAAAATCCGGCGGCAGAGACTGCAAGCATCGCAATCGCCATACCGGTGTAGAACCGCCGCTCGACTGGCGCGTTCGTCTGCACTCCCGACGAGACTCGATATAATGTCGCTGCCATCTCCGCTGGCCTCCTTCGAGCGTGACCTCTTGAAAGCACACACTATGCGCATGGCCTGGTTGGGGATAGTAAAAATGCGACATCGGTTTGCGGTTCAGCATTCCGGCCGGATGATGGACAACTCGGAAGTAATTTCTCTAACTATTCAATTCCATCATCGTGAAGAGTCGCGTTGTTGGACGAGTACCAGTTGTGGAGCCGCGGTTCAGTCTCAAGTCGATCCGAAGCCACGCTCAGTTGTTGGGTTTTTCGGCGGCGGGGTCGGGGGTGGAGGGCTTGGGTTGGTTGATGGTGGAGAGGGTTTGGACGTTGAAGCGTTTGTAGTCGGAGTAGCGGGTGGTGGCGTTGACGTTGAAGCCTTTCATTAGGAGGACGCGGACGCCGACGTGGGCTTCTTCGTAGGTGGGAAGCCAGACTTCGTTGTTGAAATAGGACTGCTCGAAGACGAAGCTTGTGCCTTTTTGAAGATTTGCTAGGAGGCCGCCGGCGACGCGGAAGTCACCGACGAAATAGGCTTCGAGGCGGGCGACTTCGTGAGCCTGCTCGTCGATCCAGATGACCCCGGCGAGTTCGTGGACGATTCTTTCGACCATTTTGTGGGGCTGGAATTCGGGATTGGGCTCGAAGTCGAAGACGAGGACGTCCTGGCCGCGGAAGCGTTCGCGGCGCGGGTTGACGAACTGAGCGGCGCGGAGGAAAGTTTCGATGCCGACGTCATCGTCGTCCTTGTCTTTTTTGTCCTTGCCTTCTTCCTTGGCTTTTTCGTCCTTGGCTTCTTTTTTGGCCTCGCGCTTCTGAATGTTTTCGATTTCCTTCTGGGTCTTCTCGTTTTCCTTCTTTTGTTCCGCGTCGCCGAGGGGCTTGCCGTCTTTTTTGACGAGAGTGGAGACTTCGTCGCCATTTAGATAGAAGAAGGTGTACTCGTTCACTTCGGTCTTTTTGACCTTGCCGTCTTTTTCGAACTCGGTCTCTTCCTCGACGCGCGTGCCTGCGTAATTCTCGCGGATTTTGTCAGCGGCTTTCTGATTTTCGTCGATTTCCTTGAAAAGAGCTTTGAGGTCGGGGAGTTTCACCTGCGATTTTATGGGGAAGTCGAAGGTGCGTTCGCCGACATTTTCGTTGATCGCGGCACGGGTGATATTGATGGAGTAGGTGTCCGGGCCGCGGTGCAGCTCGATTTTGTAGGGGAGCTTGACGCCGTCGACGGTGCGGTAGTCGTCATAGAGAATTTCCTGGTCGAAGCCGGCAACGGGAGCAGATTCCTTGACGAGCAGGTGAGATTGCGGATCGAAGAAGAGTTCGCGGCGGATATTGGTGGTGGTGGTGAGTTCGAGTTGGAGAGCGTCTTTGCCGCGGACCTGGGCGTGGCCGATAAAGGCGACGGCCAGCTTGCTCTTTTTGAGATTGAGGAGGCGGGAGTTGTAGTAAAGCGAGGCGGCTTCGAGTTGCTGGCCTTGCTGGCCGAGAAGGGTGGAGAGTTCGCCGCTGGGGGTTTCGTGCCAGGCGGACTTGCCGTTGTAGGCTTCGATGAGGGGTTTCTCGCCGAGGACGAATTCGGAGTAGTAGCGGTTGGGGAGTTTGAGGCTGAAGGTGTAGGTGGAGGGTTTGCCGTCAGCGGGATTGCTGAAGGCGCCTTCGAGGGTTTCGGTCTGGATTTTGGACAGGGCTTTGCTGCCGCCAGCGGCTTTGACGTATTCGGAGACGATCTTGGCAGGCTCTTGCGCCCGCAGGGCGGCGGAAGAAAAGACAAAGCAGAGGACCAGAGAGGCAAAATGGGTGGCGTGGCGCATAGGACTTACCCTTCTAAACGCAGGTGCGGGTCTAAAGTTTCGCTGAAAAGAGACCCCTCTTTACTAGACGGAGCAGCTCGACGGGGATTAACAGCAAAATGCGGCTCAATTGGGGGGCGGGTCCGAATACTTGGAATTGCCGAAACGCGGGCTACTCGTAGCGTAGCGCCTCCAATGGATCGACAAGGGTTGCGCGGCGCGCTGGGAAGTAGCACGCCGCGACCGCGACCATCGTCAGGATCAGCGAAACGCCAATAAAGGTAAGGGGATCGTACGCGCTAATTCCGAAAAGGAAACTTCGCAACAGGCGCGTCAGGGCGAGAGCCGTCACGAGACCAACTCCAACACCAAGCAGAGCAAGGCGCAGGCCTTCGCCAACGATGATGCGAAATACGTCTTGCGGCTGCGCGCCCATGGTGACGCGGATACCAATTTCGCTGGTGCGCTGCGTCACGGTGTACGACATCACGCCATAGACTCCAACGCCCGAAAGCACCAGCGCGAGCATGGCGAAGATACCGATGAGCCACGCACGGAAACGCGGCTGAGCCACGGTGGTGGCCATGTTTTGCTCCATCGTGCGCACTTTTACGAGCGGTTGATTGGGGTCGATCTCCGCGAGCGCGCTGCGAAGCGCTGCTGTCTGGAGTGCGGGATCGCCTGCCGTGCGCATCACGACGGAAAGCTGAAAGACCGGCAGAAGCAAATCCGCCTGACGGTAGGGCAGGTACATTTCCGATTGCGGATCAATGCCGAGGCCGGGGAGAACGTCGCCAACGACGCCAACGATTTCCATCGTTGGCACATCCTGCTCGGCAGTTGCTCCGAGTTGGAGGCGCTTACCGATCGGATTTTCATTTGGGAAAAAAGTGGTGACCATCGTCTTGTTGATGACCACGACCGCGGGCGAGTGTTCGTTGTCTGCCTGCGTGA
Source organism: uncultured Acidobacteriota bacterium (assembly GCA_963705855.1). GTDB lineage: Bacteria > Acidobacteriota > Terriglobia > Acidiferrales > UBA7541 > Acidiferrum. Next base: position 118,786 of record CAVPLA010000044.1, on the reverse strand, counting down.
AGAGTCGGCCTTGCAGAAGCGGCACGCCGAGCGTTTCTAGATAGTTGGGAGTGATGGTGCGGTAGCCTGCGGCGATGAACTCTTTGGGCGATTTGGGCGGGTGGCCAGTGATATTGAAATGAATGATGCTGCCTCCGCCGCTTACGGGAAGAAAGGAGGCCGCGGCCGCAGAGCGAACGCCGGGAAGCGTTCTGGCGCGTTCGACCAAGCGATCGAAGAATTGGTAGCGGTCTTCGGGTTTGGCATAGGCCGTGAGCGAAAGAGGAATATCGGCAACGAAAAGATGATCTGGCTGAAAGCCCGGAGGGACTTCCTGGAGCCGAGAAAAACTGCGCAAGAGCAAGCCGGAACCGACGAGAAGCAACAGCGCCAGTGCGATTTCCATGGCGACCAGCGCGCCGCGAAGACGATGCTGGCCGGGACCGGCGGTCGAGCCGCGAGAGCCTTCGTTGAGGGCTTCGCGCAAGTCCAGCTTGGCCGTGCGCAGAGCGGGAACAATGCCGAAGAGCAAGCCGGTAAACAACGCGACTGCGGCGGTGAAGGCGAGCACGCCGGTATCGAGGCCGATAGGTGCGCCCTGCGGGACACTACCGGAGGCAATTTTCAGAAGAGGGCCGATCGAAGCCCCGGCGATGAATACGCCAAGCACACCTCCCGCCAGGGAGAGCATGACGCTTTCGGTCAAGAGCTGGCGGATGACTCGGCCACGGCCCGCGCCCATGGCTGTGCGGATGGCAACTTCCCTGCCGCGCGAGGCTGCGCGCGCGAGCAAGAGATTCGCGACGTTGACGCAAGCGATGAGCAAAACGAAACTAACAGCACCGAGCAAGAGCAGAAGCGCGGGGCGCGAGTTCTGAACAATCTGATCCTGAAGGCCAACGACGCTGGCGCTGGTGCCCGTGTTGTATAGAGGAAATTGCTGCTCGAGGCGTTTGGTGACGCCGATCATTTCGGTGTTGGCTTGCTCTTGGGAGACGCCGGGTTTGAGACGAGCGAGAGCGAGGATGCCGGGATGCCAGTTGCGATCTTGCGGGAGAGTGGCAGCCCAAGGAGCGAAGGGAAGAAAAACGTCGACGGACTGGAAGACCTGGAAACCCGCGGGGAGAACGCCGACGACTGTGTAGGGGCGAGTGTCGAGGTTGATGGGCTTGCCGAGGATTTCCGTGGAGCCACCGAAGCGCCGTTGCCAAAGGCCGTAACTGAGAAGAACGACCGGTGTGCCTCCGGCGCGATCCTCTTCGGGGAGGAACGTGCGGCCGACCTGGGCGTTGATGCCGAGCATGGAGAAAAGACCGGCGGTGGTCATCTGGACGTTCAGGCGCTCGGGTTCTCCCGCTCCGGTGAGAGTAATAGCGCCGGAACGGACGGCTTGCATGCGTTCGAAAGAGGAGGATTGGTCGCGCCAGTCGCAGAAGTTTTCGTAGGAGGTGCTGACCACAGGGAAAGAGCTTTTTTCCGCGATCAGAACTAGCCGGGCTGGGTCGCGAAAAGGAAGGGGGCGCAGGAGCACGCCGTTTACAACGCTGAAGATAGCAGTGTTCGCGCCGATGCCAAGCGCCAGGGTGAGGATAGCAATCGCGGTAAATCCGGGACTCTTTGCCAAGAGCCTGAATGCAAAGCGAATGTCCTGCATCAGTCTGAACACGGGTACCCCTCGAGGCGCGAATCTACCTCATCCTTCAGACGGATGCTATCAGCAATCGTTACCAGAGTCAGCGCGCGGCACCGTGATGCGGACGTGTCAGTTCGCGGCTGTGGCTTTCGGCCTGTTCAGGTACTTTTCGTAGAGACGTTGGTGTCGGTTATCCAGCGAGGTGCGCTGGCCCTTGATGAAAAGGAACTTCACTTCAGTCGTCAGTTCGAGCGGATCACCGTTGGTGACGATGATGTTTGCCACTTTGCCGGTCTCGAGCGTGCCGACTTGGTCGGCGACGCCAAAAATCTCGGCTGGATAGACCGTGACGGCTTTCAGGGCTTCGTCGTAGGGAAGGCCGTAGGCGACGGCATTCGCGGCTTGTTGGCCGAGGCGCCGCGCGAAGGAATTGTCGAAGCTGCCGAACGCAAACTTCACACCGGCAGCGGCGAGTTCGGCGGGTTGGGATAGCAAACGATCGTAAGGATCGTCTTCCTCGATTGGGAGGCTTAGCGTGGGCCGCAAGATCACGGGGATTCCCTTGGAGCGCAGGAGGTCTTTCACTTTGTACGCTTCCGCGCCGCCTGCGAGAATCATCTTCAGCTTTTGCTTGTCGCAGAATTCGACGGCGTTGCGGATGTCGCGCGCGCGATCCGCGAAGACAAGTACAGGCAACTGTCCACGGATGACCGGGGCAAGCGCTTCAAGCTTCAGGTCGCGCTTATAATCCGCCGGGCCGCCGTGGCCCATGGCTTGTGCATAGTGGCGGGCGCGATCGAGATAATCCGTCAGTTCGTTGACTTGCTTCTCGTACTCCTGCTTGGCTTCGGTGAACGGCTTTTCTCTTCGCGAGAACGTCGCGAAATCGAAAGTGCGCGTCTCAATGGCGGGCCAGCTGAGGACCATGGCGACGCTTCTTTTGATCAGCATTTCGTTGATCGTCCATTCGGCGAGACTGATGGCGGAGGCCTGGCCGCCAATGACGCCTCGCGAGCCGCCGGAATCAAAGCCGCCGCTGTCCGGCACGGCGAGGACTTCGGTGATGCCTGAGGCGCGAGTCACGGGAATGTGTTCACTCGAGGGAAATACCGCCGTCGCCGCGACCACGTCCGGATTGTACGGGCCCGTTTCGGTGGTATCGACGGTGGCGTTTACCGCGGAGATTTCACTCATGCCCATCTGCGTGATGGGATCGAAAAGGCCCGGATAAATCTGCAAGCCTTTGGCGTCGATCACTTGCGCACCGGCAGGAACTTCCACGTTGGCGCCGACAGCGGCGATTTTGCCGTCACGAACGACCAGCGTACCATCCTCGATGGGCGCGCCGGCCAGCGTGAAAATTTTTGCGTGAGTGAGAGCGACGACAGCCGGCTGCTGGGATTGCGCGGAAGCACCCCCAGAAATAAGGCAAACCGTTGCGACGACGGTCACGAATCGCAGAATCTTTTTGGTACTCTTCACAGGGTACCTCCGGAAACGGCGTCCGTTTGCGGCGGTTTGGGCTTGTCCTCAGGCTTTTTTTCTTCCGGTTTTTTCTCGTCTGGTTTGGCGCCGGGCTTTTTGCCAATTTCAATCGTGGCGTCCGGCTTTTTCTCTCCGGCCTTCTTTTCCTTTTGCATCAGCGCTTTCTTTTCTTTTTCGAGGACCGCGCGATCGGCAATATCACGTTTGCGGTCGAAGTACACACGGCCATCGATCAGCGTTTCCTGGACAACGGCGTAGGCGCTGAGCGGATCGCGGTTGTAAATGACCAGGTCGGCGTCCTTGCCGACGTCGATCGAGCCGACACGCTTGTCGATGCCCAGCTGTATCGCGGGATTCAGTGTGACGAGCTTGAGCGCTTCGTCATGGGTGAGTCCGCCGTACTTCATGGTCTTCGCGGCTTCCTGATTGAGGTGCGTGGCTTCTTCGGCGTCATCGGAATTGATAGAAACGATTACTCCGCGACGCGTCATGATTGCCGCGTTGTAAGGAATCGCATCGTAAGCTTCCACTTTATAGGCCCACCAATCGGAAAACGTGGAAGCACCCGTGCCTGCAGCTGCAATTTCGTCGGCTACTTTGTAGCCTTCCAGCACATGCTGGAGAGTGCGAATCTTGAAACCAAATTCCTTTGCTACGCGAAGCAACATCAAGATTTCGTCTTCGCGGTAGCAATGGGCATGGACGTAACGCTTTCCGTCAAGTACTTCGACGAGCGGATCGAGGCGAAGATCGCGGCGTGGCGGGATCGCACTTTTATCGCCGGCGGCGACGCGCTTGTCGTAGTCCTCCCAGGATTTCTTGTAGTCGCGCGCTTCGGCAAACGCAGTTCGGATCGTCTCTTCGACACCCATGCGCGTAGTGGGATAACGCGGGGTAGCGCCTGGGATGCTGAAGTTGGAGCGCTTGGGGTTCTCGCCGAGGGCGAATTTGATGCCGGGGACGGCGCCTTCGAACGGAAGCTTCGAGGCGGGCAAGCCCCAGCGGAGTTTGATAACCACGGTCTGTCCGCCGATGGAGTTTGCGGAACCGTGCAAAACGTTTGCGATGGTCACCCCGCCGGCGAGATCGCGATAAATGTCAATGTCATCGGGATTGAGGACATCCGCGATATTTACCATCGAGGAGACGGAAACGCTGCCTTCGTTCACGCTGCCGTCGACGGCAATGTGCGAGTGGCAATCGATGATGCCAGGGATAACCCACTGTCCTGCGGCGTCGATTACCTGTGCATCTTTTGGCGCTTTGATGGAGGGCCCGACTTCCGCGATTTTGCCATCCTTAATAAGGATGGAGCCATGCTCGATGGTTCCGTGTGAAACGGTAAGGATGGTAGCGTTCTGGATCAGAATTACCGGCGGCGCGTCGGGCGGAGTGGCCGCGCAAGTCAAAAGAGGAAGCCCGAAGAAGCATAGCGCGCAAACCAGCGCGATCCGCGAACGATTGTTAACCGGCATGGATGGAATCCTCACAGTGCACCCCCGTCGACAGATGATTCATTGCTCGTACGACTGGGGACGCCGAAAGCGCCAGTTGCCGCGGCTTGCGCTGTGGGCTTAGTGCCAGCGAACTCGATCGAATAACCCAAGACGTCAATAGTGCCTTTCACCGTGCTGCCGTCAAAGGTGCCCGAGAAGACCACGTCGGTGGGGTTTCCCTCGATCGGAATGTTGATGGTGAAGCTGAATTTGTCGACGCTGACGTAGCCGCTGATGATGCTAGCCGTGCCGCGCTTGCTCGTGGTCGTTCCAGTGAGCGTGCCGTCGGTGGCCATCTCCAGATCCAGCGTGGATTCTTCCGGTCCTTCCGGCGTCGTGTACGCGAGTTTCCACTTGCCGGTCATGTTTCCTTTAGGTGGATCCTTCGGCTTCTCGGGTTCATGCGTCTCGAACCTCTTGCCATCCACAAAAACCATTTTGATTTTAGTTTTCTCGTCAAAAAGATCGCCATCGGTTACAACAAGATTTGCGATCTTGCCCGTCTCGATGGAACCTGTCCTATCGGCGACTCCGAAGATCTCGGCGGGCGTCAGCGTCAGCGCGCGCAGCGCAGCATCGGGCGCGAGTCCGGCATCAATCGACTTTTTCGCAGCCTTGAGGATGTCCTTGGGGGCGGTGATACCACCGGAGTAAAACGCGAACGCAACGCCGGCCTTGGCGAGCGCCGCAGGGGAAGAAGGCGCCTTATCGCGGAAACGCAGAGTGCGGAGCGAAGGCTTCTCGTCGGGATCCGCGTCTTTTTCCGCTTCCGGCCACTTCAGATTGACGAGCACGGGCATTTTTCTCTTATTGGCGCCGATTTCGCCTGCCACTTCATAGGCCATTTGCCCGCCATAGATAACTCCCACCACATCCCAACGATCTGCCAGTTCAAGGGCGCGCCGCAGCTGAATCGAATTGTTCGCGGGAATCAGCACTAACGTGTGGTCCTCTAGCGCCTCGCCAAGGACGGCTTCTGTGCGGTCGTAGCGCGGCCGCGGGACTCCGCGGGGATTTTTTTCATAGATGGCCAGCGCAGCAGCGCTCCAATCCGTGTCAATCCAGACCTGGTGCACATACGCGAGAGCGCCCATCAGCGAGCCAGGGAAATTTCCAAAGCCGCCGCTGGGTTGCAAGGAAACGGGAAGTGCCACAGGCGTCTTGACGACCATTTCGCTGGCGCGGTCACCTGCAAAATCGAGAACCGCAGCCTGCCCCGGAAACATTCCGCCCTTGGGCGCGGAGACGACGGTGGTGAAGCCGCCATTGCGCCAGGTTTCGATGCGCTTGTCGCTCAGACTGACTTCATCGGCCGCGCTCCGCCATGGCGTAGTCCCAGGACGGTCTTCAGGTCCGCGCGAGACTTCCCCCGTCGGAGCCGCCCGCCGGCCGCCTCCTTCACCAGCGCCGCCCGCTGCCGGCGCGGCAGGAGCGGCCGGAAGGCCGACATCGGTGAACGAATCAAAAAGCCCGGGATAAACCGTGAGGCCTTTGCCTTCGACGATCCAGGCGTCCGGAGGAATGGCGACGTCTTTGCCGATCGCCGTGATAACGCCATGCGCCATCACCACAGTAGCGTTTTCCAGAGGCGGCCCAGAAACCGGAACAATTTTGGCTCCGCGAATGGCGAAGTATTGCGGCTCGCCGCCCTGCGCGCGCATTTGGGGCGCGTTAGCGAGAAGCGCGAGAAGAGTGGCAGCAAACGCGAGTGCGAACACGCACCGGCGCGCGAGGACAGAACGCATGCAAGCTCCTTTTTGGGACACGTCTAGAACACCAACCCCCCGACAGTATGTTCAGTAGACGCAAGAGGCTAGTCAGAAGTTACGGGAGAGTCAAGGAGGATGAAGATTTATGGGAGTTGCGAACGAGAGGGCGGGGCGGCTCCAAAGGGGTTAGAAAAATCCGAAAAAAACAGGAAACAAATGGCAGGCCCGCTTCGTTTCTTCTATTGCCTTCCCATAGGGCCTGTGGCATCTTCGGTATGGGCATCCCATAGGAACCGAGAGGAGCCCAAGGGGCCGGAGAAGAACAAGGAGAACGATGGGCGATAAGGCGGCTGACAAGAAGGATGTGTGGCAAGGCACCCTGGCGCTGATGGTACTGAAGACGCTCCAAGCGTTGGGCCCGCTGCACGGCTACGGCATTGCGCGGCGCATTGAACAGACCAGCGGCGATCTTCTTGCCGTGAATTACGGAACTTTGTATCCCGCGCTGCTGAAGCTCGAGCAAGAGGGCTACATCAGCTCCGAATGGGGCGTCTCGGACAACAACCGCAAAGCGAAGTATTACAAGCTTACCCGCGCGGGCCGCAAACAACTGAATAAAGAAGAGCGCGAGTGGGAGCAGACAACCGCGATCCTTGCGCGCTTTCTGGCGCCAGGTGAAGAGCGGTCGTAGGCGGCATTGGTATTGCGAGGAGTTTTTATGCGGCGGTTGCGGGCGTGGTTCTCTAGGTTAGGCGAGCTATTCGGCAGGCGACGGCGTGAGCAGGACTTCGCGGCCGAGATGAACAGTCACCTCCAACTGCACATCGAAGACAATCTGCGCGCGGGCATGTCGCCCGTCGAAGCGCGGCGGGAGGCACTCATGAAACTCGGCGGCATCGAACAAACCAAGGAAAACTACCGCGAGCGCCGCGGGCTGCCGCTGCTGGAAGTGTTCTTCCAGGACTTGAGGTTCGGCGCGCGCATGTTGCGGAAAAATCCTGGGTTCACCCTTGTGGCTATGCTCACACTGGCGCTTGGAATTGCCGCCAACTCCACGATTTTCAGCTTCGTCAGCGCGGTCCTCTACACTCGGCCCCCTGTCTCTGATCCAGATCATCTGGCTGTGGTCTACGGGTTGAGCCCGATCCACATGTGGGGGTCCGGCCTGAGTCCCGTCTCAGCTCCTGATTATTTCAGCTGGAAGCACGAAAACCAGGTGTTCACCGAATTAGCAGCCTCGAATCCTTACAACAGTTTGAATTTGACAGGCGATGGTGATCCCGAGCGCGTGAGCGCTGTTCGGGTAACTGCTAATTACTTTTCCGTGCTCGGCGCCTCTCCCGAGATAGGCCGAACTTTCGCGGCCGGAGAAGATCACGAAGGATATAACCATGTCGTGGTTCTGAGCCACCGCTGGTGGGAAAGGAAATTTGGATCGGATCCCGGTCTAGTCGGGAAAGCCATCCGATTGAATAACGAGCGATACACCGTGATTGGAGTGATGCCGTTCCAGTTCCGCTTGATGTCGTTTCAAGGCGAAGTGTGGACACCGTTGGTCTTGAACGAATCTCAGCAAAACGCAGCGGCCAGGCAGGAACGCGATCTGTATCTGTTCGGCAGGCTCAAGCCAGGGGTGACGTTGGAGACAGCGCAGGCGAACGTCAAGACTCTGGGTGCTCTTGCGGCAAAGAATTTCCCGGAGACAGACAACGGCTGGGGAGCGAACACACTTGCTCTACAGGAATACATGATTCGCGATTTCAATGCCGGACCCGCTTTTATTCTTCTGCTGTCCGCCGTCGGCTTGGTGCTGCTCATCGCCTGCGCGAATATTTCGGGACTTATGCTGGCGCGCGCGACTGGCCGAAGCAAGGAAATGGCTGTGCGCATCGCTATTGGAGCGGGAAGAACCCGTCTAGTGCGCCAGCTGATGACGGAAGCTTTGCTCATCGCCGCGCTGGGCGCCGGCGCCGGTCTCGCTTTCACGCTTGCTGGCGAGCGTGTGATGCAAGCCGCGTTGTCTTTCAACGACGCAGTCAAGTTGATCGAGCTCAAGATCGATTGGCGAGTGCTGAGCTTCACTTCGGCAATCGCGCTGTTCTCGGCCGTTCTCTTCGGTCTAGCTCCCGCGCTAAAAGCGAGGTCGGTGGAAATCTTTGCGACGCTGAAAAATGAAAGCGCAACGGTTGCTTCGAACAAAAAGAAAAACCGTTTGCGCAGCATTTTGGTCGCCGGTGAGGTGGCCCTGGCTGTCGTGCTATTAAGCGGAGCTGGGATCCTCATTCAAGGAATTGTTGAGGGGATGCGAAGAAACATGGGATTCGATCCTCAGCGGATCCTGACGGCACAGATCACTCTCCCCGAATCTCGCTATAAGGAGGCTTCCGCACAAATCCAGTTTTACCGTGAACTCGTTAGTCGCCTTTCCTCCATGCCCGGCGCGAAATCGGCTGCCATCACCTCGGTTCTTCCAGGCGCCGGACCGGAAGAAATTCCTTTTCGTCTTCGCGGGCAGGAGAATCTGCCAGCAGGCGAACTGGCGCACGCGCGCTATTGCGTCGTGAGCACGCACTACTTCGAGGCTAGCGAGACGACGATCATCGCCGGCCGTGGTTTTTCCGCGACCGATGACACGCATGCTCCGTTGGTAGCGTTGGTGAGCCAAAAACTCGCGGAGCAGTTCTTTCCGCACGGAGACGCCCTCGGAAGTCAGATTCGCATTGATTCGCCGGACGCCGGTACAACCCCATGGCGCACCATTGTTGGCATCGTCCAGAACGTGAAAGGCTGGCCGCTTCGCTCCATAGATGATCCGGAGATTTATGAGCCTTTCGAGCAGCATCCGATGGCCGAGGCCGCCGTCATGGTGCGTGGCATCAGCGACGCGAACTCGCTGGCCCCGGGCTTGCGGGAAGCGGTCTGGTCGATTGATCAAGACCAGCCGATCGGCGAACTTATGAGCCTTCCAGACATCCTCGAAAACGAAATAGCCGGCGACAAGATCATGGGGAAGATGATGGGAACCTTCGCCTTTTTAGCTCTGGCGCTTTCCGGCATCGGGATTTATGGCCTGGTGGCCTACACCGTGGGGCAACGTAGACAGGAGATCGGCATCCGCGTGGCGCTTGGCGCTGGAAAACAAAACATTCTGCGCCTCGTGATTATGGATGGGCTGAAGCTCGCATTGATCGGCGTGGCTGTCGGTCTAACTTGCGCGTTACCTCTTCCAAAGCTGTTCGGCAGCCTTTTTGAGGATTACCACATTTCCGGCGGATGGATTTTTTTATCGGTCCCGATTTTGATCACCGGCGTCGCCATGCTCGCTTGCTACCTTCCGGCTCGCCGTGCGTCTCGCGTCGATCCCATGGTGGCTTTGCGATACGAATAGCCGCAGCGATCTGGTGTTGAAGTATGGAGATTTTTGTTTTTCGAGAATAGCTCAGGAATTTGAAGGAACTGTTTAGCGATGAGATGGCTGCGCGCTTTGTTCGTCCGGCTTGGCGGACTCTTCCACAAAGAGCCCCGCGAGCGCGAACTGGCCGACGAGATGGAGAGCCACCTCCAGCTCCACATCGAAGACAATCTACGCGCTGGCATGTCGCCGGCACAAGCCCGGCGGGAGGCGATCATGAAACTTGGCGGCGTGGAACAAACCAAGGAAAACTACCGCGAGCGCCGCGGCCTTCCTTTCCTCGAAACGCTCTTTCAAGACATTCGCTTCGCGGCCCGGATGCTGCGCAAAAATCTTGGGTTCACGTGCATCGCCATCCTGACCCTGGCCCTTGGCCTCGGCGCAAACACCGCCATCTTCAGCATGGTGAATGCCCTGCTGCTCCATCCCTATAATTTTCGTGAACTCGACCAACTCACAAAGGTTTGGGAAGATCGCGGTTTCGATGAAGGAATCGACGCAAGGCGTATGTCTGTGCCGGATGCTGACGAAGTGCGCAACCGCACACAGGTGTTCGAAGCGCTGGCATCCTATCGTTGTCATGACTTCAATCTGAACACCGCAGCAGATGTGCAGCCTGTGCGCGGCTGCGAAGTTTCTGACAATTTCTTTGAGGTCCTTGGTGTAAACCCCAGGCTGGGTCGATCGTTCCGTCCTGAAGAAGAACAGCGCGGTCTGGACCAAGTTGCGATCGTAAGCCACGGCTTCTGGCAACGCCGTTTCGGCGGAGATCCAGGGCTCCTGGGGAGCTTGATTCAGCTTAATGGCCGTAAATACAACGTTGTTGGAATCATGGCGCAGGGATTTGACTATCCTGTGCCCATGGAACTTTGGGTTCCGCTCGCTTTGACTCCTGCCGAGAAAGAAGATCGCTCAAAACTTTCGCTCGAGACACTCGGTCGCCTGAAGCCGCCCGTTCGTATTGCGCAAGCGCAAGCTGCTCTAGATGGTTTGTCGCAACACCTGCGGCAGGAATTTCCCGTGACGAACGGAAACCGGCGCGTAACTCTGTTGCCGCTTCGCAAGGAGCTATACACATTCACCCTGCCTCTGTTTCTGCTCTTGCAGGCCGCAGCCGTTTTCGTTCTCCTTCTCGCCTGCGCAAATCTCGCCAATTTGCTTCTCGCACGAGTCCTTGGCCGGCAGAAAGAAGTCGCGGTCCGCGCCGCATTAGGCGCCGACAATTGGCGCCTCGCGCGGCTCTTTATCACCGAGACTCTTCTGCTTTCTGGCATTGCAGGTGTTGTCGCCATCCTGGTTTCTTTTTGGAGCGTGAACCTGCTGCGCATCAGTATCTCGCCCAGCTGGACGATGTGGGTTCCAGGTTGGGACGGCATTCAATTGGACCGCACCGTTTTCTTGTTTACCGTGCTTTTGGCAGTCCTTGTGGGAGTCTTGTTTGGTTTCGCCGCCGCTCTGCACACCAGGCGCGCGGAGCCCTTTGCCACACTCAAGGAAGCCGGCCGCGGCCCCTTGCTGGGAGGCCAGGGGAAACTGCGCAATGCGCTTGTGGTCGCGCAGGTGATGTTCGCGCTCATCCTTCTTGTGTGTGCAGGCCTAATCTCCAATGCCTTCTCGCGACTCGCGGAGGTCTATCGCGGATTCCAGCCTGCCGGTGTATTGAGAATGGAAATAAACTTGCCCGAAAAAACCTACTCCAGCAACGCGGAAATTTCAGGCTTTTACGAACGATTGCTTCGCGGCGCATCGGCTCTACCCGGCGCGAGCGCCGCCGCGATTGTCAGCAACAGCCCTGCAAGCAATGTGGATAACGAAACAACTCCTTTCACGGTCGAAGGCCGCCCAGCGCTGAAGGCCAGTGATGCCCCATCTGCGGATTTACAGATTTCTAGTCCCGATTATTTTGAGGAGCTGCACATCCCTCTGATTGCGGGCCGTTTCTATTCCCAATCCGACAACGCGAATTTGCCGCGTGTCGTGGTCATCAGTCGGACCATGGCCAATCGTTCTTGGCCGCGCGGAGACGAACTCGGTCAACAATTGAAGATCGGACCGCCCGAATCCACTGAACCTTGGATGACAGTTGTTGGTGTGGTTGAAGATGTTCGGCAGAACTGGTGGAATCCAACGACGCGTCCCGCCATCTACGAGCCGTTTCTCCAGTCGCCGCAGCGGTCGATGGTCTTTCTCCTGCGCGGCAAGGCCGATCCGGAGAGCTATGTGCCGAGCATGCGGGAGGCGGTTCGTCAAATCGATGATCAAATCGCACTAACAGGCGTCAACACCCTCGAAAGTGAAATCACGGATTCGATGGCGATTGTCCGCGTCATGGGGTTGCTCATGGCGATATTTGGTTCAGTGGCTTTAACCCTCGCTTCCCTAGGCGTCTATGGCGTGCTCGCGGAAAGTGTCACTCGGCGGGTTCCGGAAATCGGCATTCGTTTGGCCCTCGGTGCGGAACCTCGCGACGTCATGCGACTCGTGTTTGGCCAGGCGCTGAAACTTACGGGAATCGGCCTGGCCATTGGATTACCCATCGCCTTCGCCGTAAATCGCGCCATGGCCAGCCTGATTTTCGGGATCGTGAGCGTCAATCTTTTGGTACTGGCGGAGTTTACGGCGCTTCTCATTCTTGCGGCCGTTGTGGCCGCATACATCCCAGCGCGCCGCGCCATGCGAGTCGATCCAATGGCCGCTTTGCGTTATGAGTGAATTCCACAGAGCCATGGAGCGACGCTGGCTATTGCCAAAACAGGAGCGTCTATGAGGAAACTGCGTGCAGCACTCAACCGTCTCGCGAATCTGTTCCATAGAGAGCGCTACGAACGCGAGCTGACCGCCGAGATGGAAAGCCACCTCCAGTTGCACTTGGACGACAATCTTCGCGCAGGCATGACGCCGGCACAAGCGCGGCGGGAGGCCATCATGAAACTTGGCGGCGTGGAACAAACCAAGGAAAACTACCGCGAGCGCCGCGGTCTGCCCATTCTGGAAACCACTCTGCAAGACTGCCGCTACGCTTTTCGCTTACTGCGTAAGAATCCGGGCTTCACTCTGGTCGCGGTCTTAACGCTTGCGCTTGGCATCGGCGGTAACACTGCCGTCTTTAGCGTGATGAACAGCGTCCTTCTTCGCAGCCTTCCACTTCCGCGTCCTGAACAATTGGTGTACTTAGTGCTTCCGAACGGCAAACCCGACGGCGCAAGCAACACTGGCGACGATAGCACCTCATTCTCGGAACCGGTCTTCGAGCAGTTGCGGAAGGAACGCGCTGCCTTTTCCGATTTGATGGCTTACATCCCGCTGGCGATCGGCAAAACGGCGGTCCGCATCGGGCAGGACCCTGAAGAAGCAGAAGCGGACGAAGTAAGCGGCAATTTTTTCTCTGGCCTCGGCGCCTCCTTTGCCCGCGGTCGCGGCTTCACGCTTGAGGATGAGACTGCGCACACCCAGGTCGCCGTGCTCAGCTATTCCTACTGGACCGTCCGCTTTGGCCGCAGTCCCTCCGCCGTAGGCCAAACGATTTACGTGAAAGGAGTGCCGTTCACAATCATCGGGGTGAGCGGGCCAGGCTTCTACGGCCTCGAGCCAGGCCTTTCCACAGATCTGTGGATCCCACTGCAGAATCGGCCTGAATTGAATGCCTGGGGCGAACCGCCCTCAGAGGACAGCACGCTCTACGGCTCGCCCAAATGGTGGTGTATCCGGCTGATTGGCCGGCTGCAGCCTCACGTTACATCGCCGCAAGCGCTCGCGATGCTCGATCCGGCTTTTCAGAGTGCTGCGTTGATCGGCCTGGGCGCACTCGATCCAAAGACGCCGAAACCCACTTTGGCCTTCGCCCCCACGGAAGGCATTCAAGGTATCCGCGACGATTATGCTCAGCCGATCGAGATTCTGATGGCCATGGTGGGATTGGTTCTCGTTATTGCATGTACCAACGTCGCCATGCTTCTCGTCGCGCGGAATTCCGCTCGCCGGCGAGAATTTTCCATGCGGCTGGCCCTTGGAGCGGGTCCTGGCCGTCTGTTGCGGCAGTTGCTGGCAGAGAACTTGCTGCTGGTGGCGGTTGGCGCGGCGTTAGGCTGGATTTTTGCGACCGCCGCGAGTAGCGCTCTCGCCGCTTGGTCGAGTTTGGAAGTTCCCTTCACGCTGGATTCACACGTTTTGGTTTTTACATTCGCGATTTCGTTGGTGTGTGCCGTGGTATTCGGTCTCGCCCCGCTTCGTACCGCTCTCAGTGTCTCCGATGGGCCAGGTCTTAAGACCTCGAACCCGGCAGCGCAGCGCAGCGAGAAAACCTCCTGGACCGGTAAATTGGTCGTTGCTTCCCAAATGACTCTCTGCGTCATTCTGCTCGTCGGCGCGGGCTTACTCGTTCGTTCGCTTCGCAATTACGAGATCTTGCCGCTCGGCCTTCGTACCAATGGACTGCTGGTTTTCGGCACCAGTCCGCTTTCCGCACACTCCGACGACGAAAGAGCGCATTTCTATCAAAGACTCCTCGAACGCCTGCGGGTTGTGCCCGGAGTTGAATGCGCGACGTTAATGGCCAACCGTCTCGGCTCCGGCTGGAGCAACAACGGTGTCTTTGCCATCGATGGCGTGACACCGAGAGGTAACTTTGAAGAGATAGGAATGCGTGCAAATGACGTCGGGTCTGACTATCTACACACTCTGGGAGTTCCTATCCTCCAAGGCCGTGATATTGCGGATGCTGACACGCGCCAGGCGCCCAAGGTTGCCGTCGTCAATCAAACGTTTGTCAGGCGGTTTTTTTCGAATGGCGCCGTATTGGGCCATATGGTCGGCGGTACGAAAGCTGAAAGCCAGTTCACGATCGTCGGCGTGGCTGCGGACAGCAAATATACGAGCGTCGCCGAAAAGCCGAGGCCGATGATTTATTTTCCTTATAGCCAGCGCGGATCAGTTTCCGATATGCACGTCGAGCTGCGCACCGCCGGAAATCCCGAGGCGCTCATCCCCAGCGTTCGCGTCGTCCTCCGCGACATGGATCCAAACCTTCCCATGCAGAAGCCCATGACGCAGCGCGCGCAATTCGATGAAAGCTTTTGGCAGGCGCGTCTTTTTGCGCGGCTGGCGTTGTTCTTTGGTTTGATCGCGGCGCTGCTCGTCGCCACAGGTCTTTACGGCACGCTCGCCTATCGCGTGAGCCGCCGCACTTCCGAAATTGGCGTGCGCATGGCATTAGGGGCGCAGCGTTCGCAGGTCCTCTGGATGGTATTGCGCGAAAGTTTGCTGATCAGCGTGGCTGGTATCGCCGTCGGCGTCCCACTGGCCATCGCCGGCGCGCAACTCATGCGCTCCATGCTCTTCGGCGTAATGCCGGGAGATTCGATCTCGTATCTTGGCGCGCTTTTAGGCGTGACGCTGGTCGCGCTCATCGCCAGCGTGATCCCTGCGCGGCGCGCCGCATCCGTCGATCCAATCGTCGCGTTGCGCTATGAATGATGGGACGAAATGAGACATATCTTTCAAGTCTGCCAATTCGTTCGATGTAACCTAGATCGGCCCTACTTTGATCGACGCAATTTGGATCGAAAGGCTCAAGCTTGAGACGCATTCGCGCATGGTTCTTCCGCATAGCTGGCTTCTTCCGCGAAGAAAGGTGTGAGCGCGAACTCGCCGCCGAGATGGAGAGCCATCTCCAAATGCACATCGACGACAACCTGCGTGCCGGCATGACCGCACAAGAGGCGCGCCGCCAAGCACTGATCAGGCTCGGCGGCGTCGAACAAACCAAAGAAGCATATCGGGAACGAAGGGGGTTGCCCATGCTCGAAACATTCCTCCAGGATCTCCGCTTCGCGGCACGCATGCTGCGCAGGAACTTGGGCGTCACGGTCATCGTCGTGCTCACTCTCGCCCTCGGCGTTGGCGCAAATACCGCGATCTTCGGCCTGGTGAATGGCCTCTTGCTGCAGCGTCTGCCCGTGCCTGCGGCCGAACAAATCGCCGCTCTGGTGATTCAGTCTGGTGATTCTTCACTCGGAGCGCTCGGTTTTTCCTATCCGCAATTCGTGGAATTTCGCGAACAAACGGCGCCGATCTGTGAAGTCTTCGGCTCGGCCACAGCGTGGCGCTTGAACTTCACGGCTGAAGGCCATAGCGATACTCTTACCATCGGCGGCGTCAGCAGCAACTATTTTTCCGCGCTCGGCGTGAAGCCTGCTCTCGGCCGGCTCGTTCTTCCCGGCGAGGGCGAGCACCCCGGCGAACCCGCTATCCTCGTCCTCAGCTATTCCTTCTGGCAACGAAGATTCGGCGGTGATCGGCAGGTGATCGGCAAACAAGTGCGCCTGGGCGGCAAGCCGGCAACGATTGTCGGCGTCATGGAGAAAGAATTCCGGGGGCAGTTCTCCGTCTTCGAGATGGATGCATACGCTCCGCTCAGCACGGCGTTCGATAAATCTTCGGCAAGCAACTTTTGGAATAGCCGCGACATCCACTTGATGCTGGTACTTGGCAGACTGAAGCCGGGCATCACTCTCGCCCAGGCCCAGAGCAGATTCGACGTAATCTCTCGGCGGCTCGCCGCGCAATACCCTGTGACAGACAAGGATTTGAGCGTACGTGTGATGGACGAGCGGCTTTCACGTCCCATTCCCTACGCTAACAATGCGTTCATAGTGTTTTCCGGATTGTTCTTGATCCTCGGCGCCCTCGTCTTGCTCTTAGCTTGCACGAACATCGCGAACATTCTCATGGCGCGCGCTTCCGTCCGGCAGCGCGAGATGGCTATTCGCGCGGCTCTGGGCGGCGCACGCTACCGCCTCGTCCGCCAAATGCTGACGGAAACGATGCTCACGGCTCTGCTCGGTGGAATTGCCGGAGTAACGCTTGGTGCGGGCCTGAGCCATTTGGCCAGCTCCACGCATCTGGCCAATATTCCCGTGCGGTTCGGTTTCGAATTTGATTGGAGAGTCTTTGTCTACGCGCTCGCAGCGGTTCTCTTCACCGCGATTGCCGCCGGCCTGTCGCCTGCTCTTCGCGCCACTCGCACCGATGTCAATACCGCGTTGCATCAAGGGGGCCGTGCGGACGCCGGCGGCAAGGCCAGGCACAAGGTTCGCGGCGACCTTATGACCGCGCAAGTCGCGGGATCATTAATGCTGTTGATTGTTGCCGGACTTTTCGTCCGCAGCCTGCGCGCCGTCGAGCACATGGACATAGGCTTCGATCCAAATCAGCTTTTGAACGTCCGCCTCGATCCTTCCATCCATAATTTTAGCGAAACGCAAACCAAGGAGTTTTATCGCTCGCTCGCAGCGACGATCCACGCGCTTCCTGGAGTGCAATCCGCGAGTCTGGCTTCAGCCGTGCCGATAGGCTATATGCTCGGCAGACAATCGGTCTATGTCGAAGGTCGGCCCGTGCCGCCGGGCCAAAAGGCACCCGACATGATGTTCAACAGCGTCGACGCACCCTATTTCGAAACGCTCCGCATCCGTGTCCTCCTCGGCCGCGCATTCACGGACGCCGACAGCGAGACGTCTCCACGCGTCACGATCGTCAACGAAACGATGGCCCGCCTTTTTTGGCCCGGGGAAGACCCCATTGGCAAACGCTTTAGTCTGTCCAGCGATGCCGGGCCCTTCGTCGAGATCGTCGGCGTCGCGCGCGACGGCAAGTACCGCGTTCTTGCTGAAGATCCGCAACCTTACTTTTACGTCCCTCTCACGCAGCACTTCACTGCGCAGCGTACCCTGCAGATTCGTTCCTCGATGCCTTCTGAATCACTCGCTCCCATTGTCCAACGCGAAATACAGGCGCTCGACGCCAATGACCCCATCGAAGAAATCCAAACGATGAAGGAATCGCTGGGTGGCACCTTGGGATATTTTATCTACCGTCTCGGAGCTTCGCTCGCGGCGGCCATGGGTTTGCTGGGCCTGGTTCTGGCAGTCGTAGGCGTCTATGGCGTCGTTTCCTACGCCGCAACGCAGCGAACTCAAGAGCTCGGCATTCGAATGGCGCTGGGAGCGAGCCCGCGCCAAATTCTCGCGCTCCTGCTCAAGCAAGGCGCGCGACTCGTAATCGCGGGATTGCTTTTCGGACTCGCCGGAGCCTGGGCTCTCACGCGAGCGATGACGCACATGCTGGTCGGCGTAAGCTCGAGCGATCCGCTCACTTATCTATCCGTCGCGGCGCTGCTTTCTTTCATCACGTTGCTCGCGTGCTGGATTCCCGCGCGCCGCGCCATACGCGTCGATCCCACGGTGACTCTGCGTTATGAGTAGCTCCTCAACGGCTGCCTAACTCCCTTCCCTCGCTCCATCTGTCGCCAGAAATATTTCTTGACGGCAAAGCCCCATTACACTATTTTGCTCTAGGCCTTGTAACGCATAGCCTCCGCAGTTTCTCGGGAGCGACCGTGAAAAAATCTGAACAACGCGACCTCTTTCCCGGCGCGCTCGAGATGATGATTCTGCGCACCCTCATGCGCCAGCCTCTACATGGCTACGCGCTCGTCCAACACATCAAGCGAACCTCCAACGATCTCCTGCAAATCGAAGAAGGCTCCCTCTATCCCGCTCTCCAGCGTCTGCTCAAGGAAGAACTCGTCAAAGCCGAATGGGGCATATCGTCCACAAATCGCCGCGTTCGAATTTACAAACTGACGGCCGCAGGCTCAAAGCATCTCGAGCACGAGGTATCGCGCTTTGAAAAAATGCTCGAAGGAATTACGCGCGTCCTAGCGCCGGGTGAATCATGAACTGGCTAAAACAATTATTCTCACGCCGCCGCCTCTACAACGATCTCTCCGACGAGATGCAGCAACACCTCGAAGAAAAAATCGAGGAACTCGTCGCCGGCGGCGTGTCTAGAAGAGAAGCCAGCGCTGCCGCCCGCCGCGCATTTGGAAATGTAACTTTGATGGAACAGGACAGTCGCGATGTCTGGTGCTGGCCCTCTCTCGAAAGCCTTTTCGCGGACGTTCGCTACGCTCTGCGCACGCTTCGCAAGAGTCCCGGATTCACCGCAACCGCGATTGTTACCCTCGCGCTCGGTATCGGTGCGAACACCGCTATTTTTATGTTGCTCGATGCCATCCGCTTGCGCAGCCTGCCCGTGCAAGATCCTCAAGAACTCGCCGAAGTGCGGATTACAGACTCCGGGCACCAAGGCATGGGTCTCAATCAGCAATATGGAGAATTGACGCGGCCACTGTGGCAGGAAATCCGGGACCACCAGCAATCCTTTTCAGGCGTATTTGCTTGGAGTGTGAACCTAAGGTACGTGGGGCGCGGAAGCGAGATGCGGCACTTCCACGAGCTTCGCGTGAGCGGCGATTTCTTTCGCGTATTGGGAGTCCGTCCCTTCCGCGGACGTCTGTTGATGCCCGAAGATGAGGCCGCATGCCCCATGACCAGCGCCGTGGTGAGTTATCCCTATTGGCAGAGCGAACTGGGCGGGCGCGACCTTTCTCCGGCCATCAAGCTTGTCGTCGATAACGAGCTTGTGGAAATCGTTGGCGTTACTCCACCTGGCTTCTCTGGCTTAGTCGTAGGCGAGGCTTTTGATATTGCGATTCCGTTTTGCCAACCGAACGAAGAGTTACGGCGCGACGTCTTCGAGGTCTCTGTGATGGGCCGCCTGAAACCAGGCGTGACAATGCAACGCGCCTCGGCTGAAATGAATGCATTCAGCTCCGGCATTTTCGAAGCCACAGTTCCACCTGGCCGCGACACGCGTTCGACGGAAACCTACAAACACTTCCGGCTCGCAGCTTACCCTGCGTCAACAGGTGTCAGTTCGCTGCGAGATTACGACCGTTCGCTTTTCCTGCTTCTAGACATCGCAGGACTCGTGCTGCTCATCGCCTGCACAAACCTCGCTAACTTGATGCTTGCTCGCGCGAGTGTACGCCAGCGTGAAATGGCTGTTCGGCTCGCGCTGGGGGCATGGCGCGCTCGTCTGATACGGCAGTTGCTCACGGAAAGTCTGCTGCTCGCGGCAACAGGAGCCGCGATGGGTATCGCCCTCGCGCAATTTTTTAGCCAACTTCTGGTGTGGTCGTTTTCGACGGAGGGAGCGGGAGTAACTCTCCAGACGGGCACGGACTGGCGTGTGTTTCTTTTCGCGGCTGGCGTTGCGGTTTTTACGTGCGTCGTTTTTGGAATTGCTCCCGCGCTGCGCGCCACTCGCGCGGAGCCCATTTCTGCGATGAAGGCTGGTGGGCGCGGAACAACAGGAGGCCGCGAGCGTTTCTCGTTGCAGCGGCTTCTGGTCGTGGCGCAAGTCTCCGTCTCCCTGGTGCTTCTAGTGGGGGCGCTCCTTTTTGTGCGCAGTTTTCGCAACCTGATGACCTTTGATCCAGGAATGCGCGAGAGCGGTATCACCGACGCATTCCTGGGATTCTGGCAATCGAATCTGCCCAAGGAGCGTTGGGAAGACTTCCAGCGGGAATTGCTGGAGGAAGTGCGCTCCGTGCCCGGAGTTTTGAACGCCGCGACAACCACGAATGCACCGTTGCTTGGAAGCAGTTGGGAGCATGGCATTCGCATCGGATCGCAGGAAGGAAATTCCAAATTCACGTGGGTGAGTCCGGAGTACTTCGAAACGATGGGCATTCCGGTCATCCAGGGCCGCAGCCTTACGCGGGAGGATACCGCGTCCTCGCAGCGCGTGGCGCTCGTCAACGAAACTTTCGTTCGCCGTTACTTAAGCGGCGCTAATCCCATCGGGCAGACTCTGCGCACCAGCCCTGAGCCAGATTACCCCGCCACCGTTTACGAAATTGTCGGCGTCATTCCCGATACGAAATACAACGACCTGCGCGGCCAGACCCCGCCCATGACTTTCGCACCCGCTTCTCAATTCCCCGGCCAGGGACCCTGGACTGTCGTGATGATTCACTCAAATCTTGCTCCGGCGGCCATCGCCGTAGCTGCGAAGCGCGTCATCGCCGAAAAGCATCCCGACGTCGTCACCCAGTTCGCTGATTTTCAAAAAGAGATTCGCGACGGACTGGTCGTGGAGCGCTTGATGGCTACGCTGTCGGGTTTCTTCGGCCTCCTGGCGGTGCTCCTAGCGGTGGTTGGACTCTACGGCGTCATTTCCTACATCGTCGCCATGCGCCGCAACGAGATCGGCATTCGCATGGCTCTCGGCGCAAGCCGCGGCGATGTTATCGGCATCATCGTTCGGCAAACTCTCGTGCTGCTCACGCTTGGCGTCGGCGTTGGCATCGTGCTGGCCCTCGCCGCGGTTCGAAGCGCAAGTTCGCTACTCTTTGGGCTACAGCCGAACGATCCGCTCACCTTCGCGGGCGCCTCCGCTCTCTTGCTAACCATCGCATTGATCGCCAGTTTCTTGCCGGCCCGGCGAGCTTCGCGCGTCGACCCGATGGTTGCGCTGAGGTACGAATAGAGATTTCTGAAGTAAGCGGTCGCAGTGAGTTAGCGGAAATCGCGGGGTGAATTATGAATTGGATAAGACAAATATTCTCGAGGCGGCGAATGTATGGGGAATTGTCCGATGAAATTCGGTCGCATCTGGAAGAAAAGATCGAGGAGTTGGTGGAGGGCGGGATGACGCGGAAGGAAGCGGAGGCGGCGGCGCGGCGGGAGTTTGGGAATGTGACGCTAGTGGAAGAGGACGGGCGGGACATGTGGCGGTGGCTCTCGATCGAGAATCTTATTGCGGATGTGCGCTATGGCTTGCGGATGCTTCGGCGGAATCCGGTGTTCACTTTTGTGGGGTTATTGACGATCGCGATTGGAATCGGGGCCAACGCGGCGGTCTTCAGCGTTGTAAACAGTGTGCTGCTGAAGCCGTTGAGTTATCCCGAGGCGGAAAAACTGGTTTCACTGCACCAGACGGCTCCAGGCGCAGCAGGACTGGCGGATTTCGAAAACGGGTTGCTGCTCTCGCCTTCGATGTATTTTACGTATGCGGAAAACAACCGAACATTTCAGTCGTTAGGGGTGTGGGACACGGGAACGGCCAGCGTTACGGGACTGGCCGAACCGGAACAAGCGCGCGTGGTGGACGTGAGCGACGGAGTGTTGCAAGCGTTGGATGTCGCGCCGGAAGTTGGTAGATGGTTCTCCGCAGCGGATCAGGTGCCGAACGGGCCGGCGCGGGCGATGCTGAGCTATGGCTATTGGCAGCGCCGGTTTGGCGGAGATCGCTCGGCGATTGGGCGAAATATTCAGGTCGATTCGCGGCCGCTGGAGATTATTGGCGTGATGCCGCAAGGGTTTCGCTTTGTCGATATGGACTTCGATTTAATCGAGCCGTTTAAATTCGATCGCGGGAAATTGATTTTGGCGGGATTCGGGTTTCACGGCATCGCGCGTTTGAAGCCGGGAGTGACGATTGCTCAAGCGAACGCGGACTTGACGCGCATGCTGCCGATCTGGATGGATTCGTTTTCAAACGGGCCGGGATCGAATCCGCATATTTACGAGACGTGGAAAATCACGCCGATGATCCGGCCGTTGAAGCAGGAAGTCGTGGGAAATGTGAGCGAGGCGCTGTGGGTGGTGATGGGAACGATTGGGCTGGTGATGCTGATCGCCTGCGCCAACGTGACGAATCTACTGCTCGTAAGGGTCGAGTCGCGACAACAGGAACTGGCGGTGCGCGCGGCGCTTGGCGCCGGCAGGCAGCGCATCATCAGTGGATTATTGGTGGAAAGCGCGATGCTGGGGCTGTCCGGCGGAATCGTTGGCCTTGGACTGGCTTACGCAGGCGTGCGTTTCCTTGCGGCGATTGGGCCGGCGAACTTGCCGCGGTTGAGCGAGATTTTTATTGATGCCAGGACGCTGGGATTTGCATTCTTCATCTCGGTATTGTCGGGACTGCTGTTTGGATTGGTTCCGGCGCTCAAGTATGCCGGGCCGCGAGCTTCGTTGGAATTGCGGAGCATGGGACGAACGATCAGTGCAAGCCGCGAGCGGCACCGAGCGCGGAATTTGCTGGTGGTTGGACAAGTGGCGATGGCGCTTGTTTTGCTGGTGAGCGCGGGGCTGATGATTCGCACATTCGAGGCGCTGCGAGCGGTTGATCCAGGTTTTACGGATGCGTGGCATCTGCAGGTGGTGAGGATTTCTATTCCGGACTTGCTGGTTCCTGGGGCGGAGCGCGTGACGAGAACGCAGAGCCAAATCCTAGACAAGCTATCCGCGATTCCAGGGGCAAAGTCGGCAGGGTTCGCAAGCGAGATGCCGATGGAAGGTTTCGACTCTGATTGGGACACGATTTTTATTGAAGGCAAGACCTATCCCCAAGGGGTGATTCCGCCACTGCATTTTTACAAGCACGTTTCGCCTGGTTTCTTTGCCGCGGCTGGTACGCGGCTCATCGCCGGGCGCGAGCTGACTTGGGATGACGTGTACGGACTCAGGCCGGTGGTGATGGTCTCTGAGAATTTGGCGCGGGAAGCGTGGGGCTCGCCGGCGAATGCAATTGGCAAACGATTGACGGAGGACCCGGGTCTGCCGTGGCGCGAGGTCATCGGCGTGATCCAGGATGTGCGTGAAAAGGGCGTGCAAGAGAAAGCAACGGAAATCGTGTACTGGCCGCCCATGGTCGAGAATCTTTTTGGGCGCGGGCCGGCGCAGGCGATTCGAGAAGTGACATTCGTGATTCGAAGCGATCGCGCGGGCACGCAGAGTTTTTTGAATGAATTGCGGCAGGCGGTGTGGTCCGTCAATTCAAATCTGCCGCTGGCGGCGGTGCGGACGATGCAGGATGTATACGGGAAGTCCGTGGCGAGGACGTCTTTCACACTGGTAATGCTGGCAATCGCGGGCGCGATGGCGCTGGCGCTGGGAATCATCGGCATCTACGGCGTGATCTCATACACCGTTTCGCAGCGTAAGCGCGAAATTGGAATTCGCTTGGCGCTCGGCGCGCAGGGCGGAGACGTAGTGAGCATGGTTCTAAGACAGGGCGCAAAGCTGGCGCTGCTGGGCGTCTGCATCGGTGTCGTCGCTGCTCTCGCATTGGCGCGCTTGATGACGAGCCTGTTGTTTGGAGTGACCGCGCACGATCCGCTGACATTTGCAGCGGTCGCCGCGCTGCTGATCACAGTCGCTCTGTTGGCGTGCTACATTCCGGCACGCCGCGCCATGAAGGTAGATCCGATGGTTGCCCTGCGGTACGAATAAAAGCTCTGAGCAAATGTTCGAAACCTGAGCGCTTGTTTGCAACGGGTGAATCATGAACTGGCTGAAACAACTCTTCTCGCGTCGCCGCCTCTACAGTGATATCTCGCAGGAGATACAGCAACATTTCGAAGAAAAAATCGAAGAACTCGTCGCCACCGGTTTATCCAGAAGAGACGCCGCCTCCGCCGCGCGCCGCCAATTTGGAAATGTTACCTTGAGGGAAGAAGACAGTCGCGCAGCCTGGCAATGGCCATCCATCGAAAACCTTCTAGTTGACGTTCGCTTTGCCTTCCGGATGCTGCGCAAATCTCCGGGTTTCACGGTCGTCGTCATTCTCACACTTGCCCTCGGCATCGGCGCGAACACCGCGATGTTCAGCGTGGTGGAGGGCGTGGTGTTGGCACCCCTAAGTTACCTTCAGCCAGATCGCCTCGTTATGGTGTTGGAAAGCAATCTGCGCTTTCCACAAGACGCAATTTCCTACCCCAACTTCTTGGATTGGCAACGCAGTGCTCGCTCGTTCCAGCAAATGGCTGTGGTCATGCTCCACCAGGGGTTTGACCTGACGGGTCCCGGGACACCTGAGCACGTTGCTGGCGACGAAATCTCCTCGGGCTTCCTCGGCACGCTGGGCGTAGAACCGTCTCTTGGCCGGGATTTCTCTGCCCAGGAAGACCAGCGCGGCGGAGCGCCCGTCGTCATCATCAGCAATCGACTGTGGAGAAGCCGGTTCGGCGGCAGCCCTAAAGCGCTCGGCCAGTCTGTAACTTTGGCCGGAATTGACTACTCGATTGTGGGAGTCCTTCCAGCAGAGTTTCGTTTCATAGATGACGCAGATGTATATCTGCCGCTCGGGCAGCACAACCCACTGCTCCTCGAAGCTCGCGGAAGCCATGACGATATGGTCTCCATCGCCCGCCTGAAACCCGGCGTGAGCATCTCGCAGGCTCAGGCGGAGATGAGCGGGGTCCAAGATCATCTGGATCAACTCTACCCCGACACCGATCGTGGCCTTGGAGCCGACGTCGAGCCCCTCAAACAAATGATCGTTGGAGACGTGCGCGGAACGCTTCTGTTGCTGTTAGGAGCCGTCGGACTGGTCTTGCTGATCACCTGCGCGAACGTGGCCAATCTCTGGATGGCGCGTTCGGCAGCGCGCTCCGAGGAGTTTGCGATCCGCGCTGCGCTCGGAGCGAATCGCTCGCGCGTAGTGCGGCAGTTGCTGACAGAAAGCGTGCTTCTTTCGCTCGCCGGTGGCGTGCTAGGCGTGCTCATTGCCGTTTGGGGAGTCAGGCCCTTGCTCGCGATCATGACGGGAAACTTGCCGCGCAGCGAAAACATCGGCGTGAACACCTCTGTGCTTTGTTTCACGTTAGGCGTTTCGATCGCGGTTGGAATTCTGTTTGGGCTCGCGCCCGCTCTAAAAAGCTCAAAGGCTGATCTGCAAACTTCGCTGAAGGAGGGTGGCCGAGGTGCTACGAGCGCCCATCATCGCGCCCAAGGCAGTCTTTTGATTGTTCAGATGGCTCTGACGCTTGTGTTATTGGTAGGCGCCGGCCTGCTGCTTCGCACAATCCGCCACTTGTGGGAGACCAATCCCGGTTTCGATACTCAGCACCTGATTGCGTTCAAGGTTGGGCTTTCGCCTTCCGCTAACAAATCCGGCGCGAGCATTCGCATTAGCTTTCAGCAGTTGCTTGAGCGCATTCGGACGATTCCCGGCGTGCAAGCGGCAGACTTCACCATGCTCGTTCCTCTGACTCACGACGACGGGGAAGCGCCCTTTTGGATTGACTCCCAAAAGCCCGAAGCGGTTCAGAACGCGCCGCGCACGCTGGTGTTCGGGACGGGTACGGATTATCTCCACACGATGGCAATACCGCTGCTCCGAGGCCGCTTCTTTACTCCCGAAGACACCACCAAATCGCCATGCGTCACTGTCATCGATAGCGTTTTTGCCCGGCAGTATTTCCCTGGCAAAGATCCCGTGGGCCAAACGATCACTTTCGGATACAGCACTCCTGTGGGGCCCTGCCCGATTGTCGGAGTGGTGGGCCACGTCAGCCATTGGGGATTGGGCGAAACAGGCACGTACACCCGGGCGCAGAGCTACTTCTCGCTTTACCAGGATCCAGACAAGTGGGTGCCATTAAACTATCCCGACTGGAAGATTGTCGTTCGCACGCCGCTCGATGTTGCAACGATGATCCCAACAATCAAAGCGGCGGTTTACGGAGGGAGCAGCGACGAGACGATTTATGACCTCCACACGATGCAGGAGATCGTCTCGGAGTCGATGTCCTCACAACGATTCCCCCTGATTCTGTTGGCAACGTTCGCGGGTTTGGCGTTGCTGCTGGCGTCCGTCGGAATTTATGGCGTTGTTTCCTATTCGGTCTCACAGCGCGTGCATGAGATTGGCATCCGCATGGCGCTCGGCGCCGAGAAGCGAAGTATTTTTCGCATGGTCGTTGGACACGGTCTTCGGATCGCTCTTGTCGGACTCGCCATCGGCGCAATCGGCGCAGTGATTCTAACCCGGCTACTTTCAAGTTTCTCGCAACTACTCTACGGAGTCGGCGCCAACGATCCGGCAACGTTCATCGTCGTATCGCTTGTGTTGACGATTGTTGCCGTTTCGGCGTGTTACTTGCCAGCCCGCCGCGCCACACGTGTCGATCCGATTGTGGCGCTTCGCTATGAGTGACAACTAGCGCAGGGTGAAGTATGAACTGGCTAAAACAACTCTTCTCCCGCCACCGTTTCTACAACGATCTCTCCGCCGAAATCCGCGAACACCTCGAAGAAAAGATCGAAGAACTCGTCGCCACCGGCATGTCCGGGAAAGAAGCCACCGCTGCCGCCCACTGCCAATTCGGCAATCTGACCCTCATCGAAAACGACAGCCGCGCAGTCTGGCAATGGCATTCCCTCGAAAGCTTTTTCGCAGACATTCGGTATGCCCTCCGCGCCCTTCGCAAGAGTCCCGGCTTCACCTGCGTCGCCGTCTTCACTCTGGCTCTCGGCATTGGCGTAAACACAGCCATTTTTACTGCTTTCGACGCACTTGTTTTGCGCCCTCGCGCTGTAAAGGATCCCGGCAGCTTGGCTTTTGTTTTTCGCACCACCCTCGATGATCGCCGCGAGGGATTTTCTTATCCCGACTACATCTACTATCGCGACCACAACAAATCCTTCTCAGACCTCGCACTCTTCGCCTTCGGTATGGCCGTCACTTCCAGCGATCTGCCCGCCACTGTCCCGGGAGCTGCGCCCCGAATCGCCGGAACCGTCGGTTTTCAGCTCCCGCAACTTCTTCAAGGCAGCGCCCAGCCAATCGGTTGCGCTTTCGTTTCCGGCAATTATTTTCCAATGCTCCAAGCCGTGTCTATCGCAGGCCGTATCCTCCTGCCCGAGGACGACCAGCCCAATGCCCCCCCTGTCGTGTTGATTAGCGGAAATTTTGGCTGCGCCAATTTCACTCCGACCCGCACGTCGTCGGCTCCGTGCTGCACTTGAACGGCACAGCTTTCAGCGTCGTCGGCGTGACCCCGTTCGACTATCTTGCGACGGCTCCATCCGTCCCCGACCTTTGGGCGCCGGCTATTGCAAAAATAGCGTTGCGCACGTCGACCCGCCAGGATTTCCAAGATCGGCGCGTGTTTGCCGGCTCGACCGTTGGCCGGTTGAAAGAAGGCGTTTCGCTCTCCGATGCGCAGGCTGAACTGAACGTTCTCGCCGCGCAATTGCGCACTCTCTATCCCGATGCCCGATGCCGAACGCCACATGGCTTTGACATCCTCCCGTTCCTGAAGGAAGGGGATTCCTACTGCTCTCAAACGCATCGTTGCACCTGAGTCGCTTCGGTGGGTTCCTGACACGACGGGCTTACTTCACCCGAAGACAACGAACAGGCTAACGAGGCGAGTCCCGCCTCTCTGATATTTACAGCACCAACGAAATCCGCATTAGCTGAGAACCCGCACTCAACGCAAATGAACTTCGCTTGCGACTTGCGATTCTCTGCCGATACGTGCCCACAATCGGGGCACTTGCGGCTTGTGTTCGGTGCTGGCACAGGGACAAGCAAACCGCCTTGCCACTGCATCTTGTATTCCAACTGACGGCGCAATTCGAATGGGCTGGCGTCCAAGATCGAACGATTCAGTCCAGACTTTTGCGCTACCTTCTTAGTGGACCGCTTGCTCATGTTCTTTACCTGTAGGTCTTCGATACAGACAACGACGTGGTTTTTGCTGATGCTGTTCGAGACCTTGTGTACGAAATCTTTTCTGATGTTTGCAACTTCGCTGTGCAACTTCGTTATACGGGCTTTAGCTTTGCGCCAATTCTTAGAGAATTTTATCTTCCACGCCATTCGGCGTTGCAATTTCGCTAGCTTCGTTAGGAACTTTTTCAACGGTTGGCATTGATCTACGACTTCGCCGTTGGACAAGGTTACAAAATTGGTGACGCCCCAATCCATACCGACTGTTGACGTTGATGGATGCTGCGGCTGCTCAACTTCACGCAAGGTGCTGATGCTGACATACCACTGGCCGCACGATTCGCTGACCGTGACATTCTTGATTGCGCCAAGAACTTCACGACTGTTGCGGTAGCGTACCCAGCCAATCTTTGGCAAACGAATACGGCTATTTGGTTGGTCGAGCGTGACACATTTCGGGTCCGACTCTCTGAACGAACTGCGCTGTCCTTTCTTGTGAAACTTCGGAAAGTCTGCTCGCTTTTTGAAGAAATTTGCGAAGGCTCTATCTAGGTCCACCAGTGTTTGCTGCAAAGCGTGTGAAGGTGTTTCGGATAGCCACGGGGTCTCTTGCTTCCAAAGAGTGAGCAATTTATCCAACTGGAAGCGGGTGTGCGAACGCCTGGTGAGTTCGAACATTTCTTTCTGCAATGATAGAGCCTGGTTGTAAACGAAGCGGCACGAACCCGCGAAGCGGCGCATCATGCGCTGCTGTTCGCCGTTTGGCATCAATTCAAACTTGAATGCTTGCCTACGCTCCATCGTTGCATTATAATCCGGTCTATGGATAAAAGCAAGGACTTTCGGCACGGTAGACACTGTGTTTTCGCAATGCACGTACATCTGGTCTTCGTGACTAAATATCGACGCTGCATCCTCGACGGTGAAGCTATTGAACATCTGCGACATATCTTCTCCAAGGTCTGCACCGATTTTGAATCTTCGTTGGTGCAGATGGACGGCGAAAGCAACCATGTTCACTTGCTGGTGAACTACCCGCCGAAAGTATCTGTCTCATCTCTGGTGAACTCTCTAAAAGGTGTATCGAGTTACGTTCTACGACGCCAACTGCCTCGCATTGCTAAGTGCTACTGGAAGAATGTTTTGTGGTCGCCTTCTTATTTCGCTGCATCCTGCGGAGGTGCGCCGCTGGAAGTTATCAAACGCTACATTGAGCAGCAGGCGACGCCAATATAGTCGGCCTTACCCCGCCCTGAAGTGCGGGGCGGGGCTTGCGGCCTCCACGGGTCAGTGTTGTCTCCGGCCGCAACAACCTGTCCTCGCTTGATTCTGACACCTGGCCCGTCGTCATCGCCGCCATGTCAGCGGTCGCTCTGCTCCTCCTTATCGCCTGCGCCAACGTCGCAAGTCTCTTGCTCGCCAGGGCTGTAGCGCGCCGCAAAGAGATTGCCGTGCGCCTCGCCCTGGGAGCGGGCCGCTGGCGCTTGCTTCGCCAGTTGCTCACCAAAAGCATTCTGCTCGGCCTTCTCGCCGGAGCGGTTGGCCTGCCTCTCGCAGGATGGGCTCTTCACCTTTTGATCCTCGAGATCTCTTCCGCCCTTCCTTCCTTCTGGGGCGCCATTGCACTCGAAATCGCTCCGGACGTCCGCATCTTTGCCTACACACTACTTGTTTCCTGCGCTGCCGGAGTTGCCTTTGGGCTCACTCCCGCCCTGCAAGCTTCGAAGGCCGACGTGAACTCCGCGCTCAAGCAGGACAGCACTGCCTTCGGCCATCGCGTAAGCCGTTCGCGTCTTCGCGGCGTTCTCATCGCGGGCCAGATGGCTGCTTGCTTGGTTCTTCTCATCAGTTCCGCTCTGCTGCTCCGAGGCTCGCAACGCGCGTTCAACATCGATCCAGGCTACGAGAACCGCCACGTCCTCTATCTCGAAATGTACAATCCGGCGAATATGCATTATTCCCAGCCGCGCTTGCTGCAACTTACTCGCGACCTCATTTTAGGAATCGCAACCCTCCCCGGCGTACGCTCTGTCGCGCAGGCTTCTCGCGCACCCATCGGCGGCATTCGCTGGGTCCCTGTTGCCGCGATCGGCAAAACGCTTCCGAAGTCCTCTACCGGCGCAAACGAAACGCCCTCCGCGGGCTACAGTTACGCCACGCCAAACTATTTTGAAACTCTCAACATTCCCATCATTCGCGGCCGCACTTTCACGCCTCGCGAAGCGGATGGACAGGTGCCCGTTGTCGTCATCAGCGAAGCCACGGCTCGTCGTTTTTGGCCGAACGAAGATCCTATCGGCAAGCTTCTTAGGGTCGGCTCGGAGAAGGGATCGATGTCCTTCCCCGGCGAGAGCGACCCATTCATCGCAAGTACCGAAGTGATTGGCGTCGCTCGCGATGTGCGCAGCATGGACCTGCGGAAGATCGATGAATCCTATCTCTACATTCCACATTCCCAATCCCGTCAGTGGACCAGCACTTTGCTCGTGAGCGCGGAAGGCGATCTCTCACCACTGCTTACGGCTGTCGGACACGACGTTCGCCGCGTGGACGCCAATCTTCCCGTAATCGCCGCGCCGCTGAACACCATGGTTTCCATGGACCCCTACTTTGTGGTCTCCCGAATCGGTGGTGTTCTCGCCAGTATAGTCGGCGCGCTAGGCTTGCTCTTGGCTTGTCTTGGCGTCTACGGCATGGTTAGCTACAGCGTGGCGCAGCGAACCCGTGAAATCGGAATCCGCATGGCTCTCGGCGCGCAAAGCATTCAAGTGCTGCGGCTCGTGGTCAACGAAGGTTTCCAACCGATTCTCTTTGGGGTTGTCGCTGGTGTCCTCGCGTCGGCCGGGGTCTCGCGTGCGCTTTCGGCCACGCTCTTCGGACTCAGTCCATGGGATCCCGTCTCGTTCGCCGGCGTCTCTCTCCTGCTGATCACCATCGCGTTGCTTGCTACATGGCTTCCCGCGCGCCGCGCAACCGAGGTCGATCCCATGGTCGCGCTCCGCTATGAATAATCGGTGGGACTCATTCAGCACAACGTAAGGCAAGAACCACGCCTGCCATGATGCCTACTGCGGTGGTTTCTTCTTGAATAGACCGCCGAGACTTTTCACGGCATCGGCGGGAACTACGCCCGCGTCCTTTGCGCCGGTGGCGCCGAGACCACCCGCGCAGCCGAGCTGCGACTTCAACATGCCGGCCGCCAGTCCGCCGACATCCGGTATGAATTTAGGATCCGCAGTCGTTCCCTGAATCTGGAAAGGTACCGTTGTGCCGCCCTTGCAGCCGCCGCCACCGCCTGTCGCTTTGCCAAGAAGTCCGCCAACGCTGGAAACGGGACTGGCGACATCGCCGAGCGCACTCGTCAGAGTGGCGGCCATTTTGAAATCGAGGTTGTTTTTGGAGTCCACCGTGCCCGCGCCGGAAAGATTTGCGACCCCGGGGAGAACGGCGATGAAATTGTCGGCCTTCAATCCATCGGGCGCCATGCGGAGATTGCTGGTGAGCTTTTCAATTTGCAAATCTTTGCCGCTCTTAATGCCCGCAAGCGAAGCAACCCCGCTCATCTTCGAACCAAGATCGAAGCCCGCCAAAACTCCTTTGAAGAGACCGACGTTGCCCGCGGTAATCAACTTACCCACGGGCCCAGCGAGATCCAGGTCCGCGTTAAGCGTGCCGGCCTGAAGCGAAGCTCCTTTTGGAAGATTGATACCAAGCGCGGGGAGAAATAACTCCAAGTCTTTCGCTGGCATGTCCTTCGCATCTACCTTGATGTTGACAATGGTCTCGTCCCCTGCCGTCTTATAGGTGCCATTGAGATGGGCAGCAGCATTGCCAATCTTGACCGTCGAGGGGTTAAGCACACCGGTACTTTTCCGCAGATCGTATTTAGTATCGAAATCGACCACGACTGGAACGCCTGCGGGAGAACCACCCGAGATGAAGAGCGCCTTGGAGATTTTTATGTTGCCCTTGGTCTGCGCTTCGCCGTTTTGCGAGGAGAGATTGGCGGTCAGGTCGAGAATGCCCCCAAGACCAGCTCTCGCATCGACGAAGCCGGTGGAACCGAGATCCAGAGAGTCCACTTCGAGCTTGGCATCCATGGGCGTGAGCGAAGCGTCCGTCTGGTCGATGGGCCCAGCGTTTCCGTCGAGCTTAAATTTTCCGCCGGAAGGAAGATCGGCTGTAAGGGTGACGGGAAACTTGGAGGTCATGGAAAAGTTGGACGCGACGATGTTCACGTGATCGTAGGTGCTGCGCTTTTGGCTCGCGGTGGAACCCACGGTGATGCGGCCGTCATTAAGCGTGAATTTCTGGACGGAGAAATCGCCGGGCGCAGTGGAAGACGATGCGGCGGGCTTCTGAGTAGACTTGGCGGCGGCCCCGCTGAGCGTGGAATAGTTCCACTGGCCCGCGGGATTGTGAAGAAGATTCACTTCGGGATTCTCGATGGTGATGCCAGTGACGTTCAGAGTCTTGCTGAAGATGAGCGGCATTATTTCGACGCCGACTTTGACCGACTTGGCGGTGAGGAACGGCGACGTGCTGAACTTGGGATCGTCGCCGACGGAAAGATTTTGCGCGGAGAGCGATCCGGTAAGCAGGGAAAGACTTAGACCGCCCAGCAGAACCTGGCGCCCAAGCGCTTGCGAAGCTTTTTCTTCAATTGTGGGGCGGAATTTGTCCACGGGAATCAGAAACGGAACAATAACCACAAGAAGGAGCAAAACAACAACCACGATGGCAACGATGCGAAGGGTGCGTTTCATGACAGTCTCCAGTTCGACAGGGCCGGTGACGGATAGGGAGCAGTGGGGAATGGTAGCACGGAGCGGCAACTGGCGACACCGCTGGAAACAAAGCGCTTAGACGCGTTTTCAGAGCAGCGATGTCCAGTAGCGTTCCTTTTTGCACAGCTTAGCGTCGGAGGCAGTTGTTAGGCTACTTGCAAGGATGAGGTTTGTGCTCGTCTTCGTGCACGGTACGGTCAACCAGAGATCGAGCGAAAATCGTCAACGATGTCAGTCTGAAGAAGCAAAAGATCAAACGTTTGCAAACAGAGCGCCAGGCAGTTCGAGAGGCTCCGACCTTTTTAAATCCAATTACCAAATTGGGATACGGGGACAGGATGACCAAGAGAATTTTTTGGATATCTTTGGCCGGGTTTCGCTCATCTAATCAAGATATAAGAGAACTTGAGCAATGAAGGGGCAGAGGAGGTTCAAGAACATGAACATTTTCAGATGTGCCGCGGGGTTATTCCAACCTCGACTGGCTAAACGGATTTTGGCTTTCGGGTTGTTGCTAGGTGTGTCGCTCGCGAGCGGGGCTCAAAACCTGGCAGCCCAACAAGACGCGCAAGCGCCCATCCAGAGTCAAGACGAACCGCCGGACGGGCAGCAGAGGCCGCAGCACGCGCCACAGACTCCTGAACAGTTGCAACAGTTGGTAGCGCCGATTGCGCTTTATCCGGATTCGCTGGTAGCGCAGATTTTGGCGGCGTCCACGTTTCCCGAGCAAGTCGTCGAAGCCGACAGATGGGTGCAGGCGCATGCTGATCTGAAGGGCGAAGCTCTTGGTCAAGCGGTGGACCAGCAACCCTGGGACCCAAGCGTCAAAGCCCTTGCCGCATTTCCGTCCGTGCTTGGAAATATGGACAAGAACCTCACCTGGACGTCCTCCCTCGGCGACGCCTATTACAACCAGCAGCAGGACGTAATGGATGCCGTGCAAGTGATGCGCCAGCGAGCCCAGGAAGCGGGCAATCTTAAGAGCACGCCGCAGCAAACCGTTTCAACCCAGGACTCGACAGTTGTTATTCAGCCGGCCGATCCTAATGTCGTTTATGTCCCCGCCTACAATCCGTGGATAGTCTATGGAGGTCCCATCGGACCATGGCCTGGCTGGTACCCCTATCCCGGAATCTGGTATGGCGGTCCTTATCTTTCGTTTGGACTCGGCTTCGGAATCGGCTTCTACGGCGGATTTGGGTGGGGTTGGAACAATTGGGGATTTAATTGGCATAACCACTATGCCATTTATAACCACAACCGGTACTACTCGCGGAGCGCCACCTTCTACAACCGGAACAGTTACTACCGAGGAGGAGGCGCCCGCGGCGGTGTCTACAATCGCCCCGGCGCAACGACAAGGCCCTTCAACGGAAACAGCCAGGCGGCTCGAGGTTACGCTCAACCCCACGCGCAGAGTGGCACAAAATCGAGCGCGTTCAGCGGCTACGACCGCGGGGGCCAGGCAAGGAGCTATTCATCACGCGGCAGCTCCAGCTACGGCGGCGGATCTCATGGAGGCGGAGCACCTCACGGCGGCGGGGGCAGGCCTCACTAATCGAACTCTCGATGCGTTTCTCGTAGATTGCAAGAATTCATAAATGGAGAAAAACAATATGTTGCGGACGCAGCTGAGCTTGAACAATTCTCTCTTGGCCAACCTTGCTAAGTTGGCCGCGGTTGCTATCCTCTTGACGCCGTGCTTCGCCACGCGCGCCACGGCGCAGCAGCATGGCCAGAAGACATTCCCAACGGCGGAAGCCGCGAGCCACGCACTGGTTGCGGCGCTCCAAGCTAACGACGAAAAAGCGCTGATCGAGATCCTCGGGCGCGACGGAAAGCAAATCGTCTCGTCGGGAGACGAAGCCGAAGACGCCGAGAGCCGCGCCAATTTCGTGCGGAGATTTAAGCAAATGCACCGCTTCGTGGATGAACCGAACGCAACCACAACCATGTATATCGGGGCGGAGAATTGGCCCACGCCCATACCGCTCGTAAAAACAGGCAATGCATGGTATTTCGACACCGACGCGGGCAAGCAGGAGATCCTTTTCCGCCGAATTGGTGAGAATGAGATGTCGACCATCCGTGTTTGCGAGGAGCTTGCGGCGGCCGAAAAGGAATATCATTCCGCGCAGCACAACGAGTACACCTATAAAATTTATAGCGATGAAGGTCAGCACAATGGTCTTTATTGGAAAACCGGTGAGGGCGAACCTCCCAGCCCGATCGGACCGCTGTTGGCTTCGGCCGTGGTTGATGGCGACGGCAAAGGACGAGACGGCGCTCGGGCTCCTTTTCGCGGCTACTATTTCCACATCCTGACGCGTCAGGGGAAAAATGGCCCTGGCGGCGCGAAAGACTACATCTCAGACGGCAAGTTGACTGGAGGGTTCGCGTTCGTGGCATACCCGGCGGAATACGGGTCGTCCGGCGTGATGACCTTCATCGTGAACGAGAGTGGCGAAGTGTTTCAGAGGGATCTCGGCAAGAAGACCGAGGCGCTCGCCAAATCCATGAAGGAATACAACCTCGATTCCAAGTGGCAAAAGGCTGAGGAGAAGCAGGAAGAGACTGCTTCCGGCGAGCAGAAAACCAATCAGTAGAAGTTGAGGTGGTGCGCGAGATGGTGGAGTGCCGCTAGCAAGGCGTTCGAAGATTCGAAGAGAAGTTACGACGCGACCGTGGCAGCGGAAAAGTACGGGAAACGCGGTACACAGACAATCCTGAGCGGACGCGTGCTAAACTACCGGGCGTGACGCTAAAGGCCCACCTACTCCTGGCAGGCGCAGCCATTTTCCTCACAAGCTGTGCTGCGAACGCACAGCAAACTCCCGATAAGCCCAATCTTCCCGATGCTCCGAAACCGCAACAGAATCCAAATGGAGCAAACCAGGATCAGCAGAAGAACTTTCTGGCGACTCCGTTGGGGCTGATCACGAGAAGGTCTTACATGTATCCCGAGCTGGCAACCACGCCAGGACCGCTGAGTTCTCTGCAGAAATTTAAGCTCTTTCTGGACAAGAGCGTATCCCCACCGCAATTCCTGGGTTCGTTAGCCTTCGCGGGAATCAGCCAGGCACGAAATACGCTGCCCGGCTACGGGCAGGAAGCCTCGGGATTCGGCAAACGATTTGGGTCCTCGATGGCCACGGGCGCCTCCAGCCATTTTTTTGGGTCGTTTCTCCTACCATCGGTGCTGCATGAAGATCCGCGATTCTTCGTGAAACTGAACGGCGGATTTAAGGCGCGAGCCGGATACGCGCTGCGCCGGGCGTTGGTGACTCGCACCGATGCAGGAAACGAAACATTCAACTGGGCGGGAACCTTGGGGCCGCTGGCGGCAGAAGGACTGGCGAATACCTATCTTCCGGATGCGCAAAGAACAGTGGGAAATACGTTTGAGCGTTACGGGGTTCGAATCGGATTCAGCGCGGCGAACAACCTTTTGAAGGAATACTGGCCGACGATTTTCAAGAGATTGCGCATCGGCAAGGTCGCTCCCGGATTGCAGCCCGATTCGACGCAGCCAGCGCCGCCGGCCGGCCCCCCGAATGTTTCATGACGACAGGACAAAGGGCTGCGGCGCTTGGGGCGCGCAACGTAATATAATAATGCAGAAGAGCGGGGCTGTAGCTCAGATGGATAGAGCAACGGTTTCCTAAACCGTTTGTCGGGAGTTCGAATCTCCCCAGCCCCACCAGCTTATTCCCGATTCGACAGATCAAAAATAATCTGCGCGCGAGGTCCGCAAACTGCGCCGCAGTCCACAATGAAAGCGGGAGAATGGCACCGCTATCAGCGTGTGATGCCGGCAGTGATATAATGTCCGCGAGGTGCGCTATGGATAATTCAACCCTGATAGCCACATCACTCACGGTTCTTCTGGTATTGGGTTTGGTCGCCTATCGATTGCTTTGGGCTGCATCTTCTGTAGCGGCCGCGGCTGGGCTCGGTCGATTTTCAAAATTGCCAAAAGGTGTGCGACGCTGGCTTTTTGGCGAACACCATGATGCCCCCAAGTGATGGCGAGAATTGTTTTTCAGTTTGGCCGCCACCGTACGGAGCGTTGAAGGTTTGAAAGCAATTGCCAGACGTATAGAAGAAAGAATGAACCAAGCGATTCCAGTTCGTACGCGGCCTGCAAACGTAGCCATGCTTGCCTTGCTGACAGTCCTTGCTTTGGCGATCGCGCCTGTATGCGCACCGCTTTGCGCTGCGAAGACTTGTTCTTCCGGCGCTGGGCAAGGGCAATGTCACGAGATGGCAAATATGGGAGCCGACGGTAGCGAACGGCTTGTTGCGCCGAACAAGGTTTGCGGCGCTTCCGAATTTTCCGCGGTGCTCGTCAAGGCCAGCGGGCAATCCTTGCTTTCGCCGGGATTACGGAACGATCCCGCACAAGCGCTTATCAATGGCTCGTACGCGCAGAGCCTTGCTAGCCTGCATGCAAGCCCAGAGCGTTGGGACGTGCATCGAGTTCCAATAAAGTCAGCGAATCCCCTTCTCCTGACCACGATTCTTCGCATCTGAAGTTCTTCCTCCGAATCTATCCATCAAACGTAGTCCATTCATCCAGAGCGTGAGCATCACACGATCGCCACACGGTGAGAACAACAGCCCGTCTCGAAATGCGAGCCCTACCTATGCTCGAAGAAAGGCAGATTCGTTGGGAAATTGTGGACCAATCCAAATCGCAAACAGTGTGAATGGCAATCAGGGAGGCAAGAATGAGTGGCACGAGAAGAAGATTTTTTCAGGATGCGGCGTTTTTAGGGGCGGGAGTTCTGGGATTGACGGAGGCTTTGCGCGGGGACACGCAGTTAAGCGACCCACAAGCCGCACGAGCCATTGAGCAAGGACGCCACCACAGTCCGTATGGCCACCATAAAAAAAAGGAAGCCGCGCCGGCAGCGCCCGACCCGTTCCTGCCGATGATCACGCCGGACTTGGCCGATTTGCCGCACGAAATGGATGGCGGTGTGAAGGTGTTCAGGTTGGTGGCAGAGCCGGTAAAGCGGAAAATCGCGCCGTTCAAAACCATCGACGCCTGGGGCTACAACGGCAGTTGCCCGGGGCCGACGATTCAAGTACAGCAGGGCGACCTCGTGCGTGTGATCTTTGAAAACAAACTGCCGGAATCCACTTCCATTCACTGGCATGGCCTCGAAGTGCCCATCGAGCAGGATGGCGTTCCGTGGATCAGCCAGAAACCTATCGCGCCTGGAGAAAAATACGTTTACGAATTCACGGTGCATCAGGAGGGGACGTTTTTCTATCACTCCCACGGAGCGATGCAGGAAATGATGGGGATGATTGGATTTTTTGTAGCGCATCCTGAGAAGAGCTACAAACCGCGGGCGGATCATGATTACGGGGTGATCTTACAAGAGTGGGCCGTCTTGCCGAACAACAGCGTGCCGAACACGGCGGCGATGGAATTCAACTGGCTGACGTTCAATGGAGTTTCGGCACCAGCGATTACGCCAATGATCGCGCGGCTGGGGAGCCGCGTGCGGTTGCGCATCGTAAATATGGGGATGGACCACCATCCGATTCATTTGCATGGAAATCAATTCGTTATGACCGGGACGGAAGGCGGGCGCGCGCCGGAATCAACGTGGTACCCGATGAACACGGTCTTGGTAGGTGTGGCGCAAGCGCGCGTGGTGGAGTTCGAAGCGAAGTATCCGGGATCGTGGATGGTTCATTGCCATCTGCCGCACCACATGATGAACAGCATGATGGATCTTCTGAAGGACCGCGCGATCGAGACGGCCAACACGAACGACGCAAAAGCGCTGAGCCAAATGGAGACGCTGGCGAAAAGCGTGCCGTTCGAACACGTGCATCACTCTCCGATCGCGGCGAATGCTAACGCCGTGCCCGGCTTTCCGCAGGATGCCTTCATGGAAATGGGAATGGATGAAGCGGTAGCGAAACCGGAGACGCACGGTCTGCCGCCGAATTGGAGTGCCGGGATGATGGGCATGATGACATTGATTCGCGTGCTTCCCGATCGCGAGTACGAAGAGATGACGCACAGAATCAAAACTACCGGCACTCCAGAACAAAAGGAGCACTCCCATGGCTCGTAAAACAGAATCTCTGTCCAGGCTCCGATTCCTTTTCTCTGTGCCCGGCGTCAACCCCGATCTGGTCGGGGCGGCCTCTGTGTTGAAATCCCCGTTAGCCGCATCCCTACTTCATATGCGAAAGAAAACCTTGACGCTCGCCACAACGTTTCTCTGTTCAACGATGCTGGTAATTGCAGCACAAGCTCAAGAAAAAACCCCGCCAATGCCGATGAACCAACAAATGCAGCACCATCACACCGATGTGCCGCTTGTTAGGCCGGAGTATCCGCGGATGGGGCGGGCGCAGGAGCGGGCAGGCGGGCAAGTTGTCACGCTGGAGCAGGTGGAAAAGATGGCTGGCGAAACGAATCCAACGTTGCGGCAGGCCGAAGCGGAGATCCGCGCGGCGAAGGCGCGACAGCAGCAAGTGGGGCTGTACCCGAATCCTTCCGTAGGCTACACAGGCGATGAGATCCGAGGCGGGTCGGTGGGAGGAGGCAAGCAGGGATTTTTTGTGCAGCAGACCATCGTGACAGCCGGAAAACTAGGCAAGAGCCGCGAGGTTTTGGGTGCAGAGGGCAAACTGGCGGAAATTGAAGCGCAGGAACAACGCATGCGCGTCACAACCGCGGTGAAGATGGCGTTTTTGCGCGTATTGGCGGCGCAGGAATGGCTGGAGGCACGGCGGGATTTGGCAAAAATTGCAGAAGATGCCGCGCAGACGCAAAGAGAATTGATGAACACGGGGCAGGCGGACGAATCGGAAGTGCTGGAAGCGGAGGTCGATGCGCAACGCATGCGCATGGCGGCGCGCATGCAGGAAAACACTTTGCGCGAAGAGTGGCGTTCGCTGGCGGCAGTGATAGGGCAGCCCACGTTGCCGATCTCGACGGTGACGGGTGACCTTGAGAGAAACTGGCCGGAACTAAATGAAGAAGAGGTCGTCGAGACGATTGCGAAACAGAGCCCTGCCGTGCAGATCGCGGAAACCGCGACGCGTCGCGCGCAAGCCGTCCTGACGCGCGCCCAGCGCGAGCCCATTCCGGACATATTGGTGCGCGCGGGGATGGAATACAACCACGAGACTTTGGGAAGCGTGCCCTGGGCCAAAGGTTGGGAAGGACTGGCGGAGGCCAGCGTGCAGATCCCGATTTTCAATCGCAATCAGGGCAACATCGTGGTGGCTCTCGCCGATATGGACCGCGCGGAGCAGGAAAAAATCCGCGTGGCACTCACACTGCGCGAACGCGCTGCCACCGTGGTTGATGAGTATGCGAACGCGAAGCTAATGGTCGTGGAG
This sequence comes from uncultured Acidobacteriota bacterium, assembly GCA_963705855.1. GTDB lineage: Bacteria > Acidobacteriota > Terriglobia > Acidiferrales > UBA7541 > Acidiferrum. Next base: position 78,539 of record CAVPLA010000044.1, on the reverse strand, counting down.
TATCGCGATGAAATTCTGCCGCATGCGAAGAAAGCCTACAGCCTGCTGGTGGACAAGTACGGGCTGATGCTGGCGTCCTACCCGCGCGTGCTGGAGGCGCAACGCAGGCTTTACGAACTGCAGATCGAATATATAGCGGCGCTGGAAGGCATGTGGACCAACGGCCTGGCCTTACAGGGCTATTTGCTGACAGACGGACTCGAAGCGCCATCGCGGCCCGGCGAAGTCGACCGGCCCATCCGGGAGACCAACGTGCCAATGCCGGAGCGCAGTATGTCGCCCGGCGAAGGGCTACCCCGGCCCTAACCGCTCTTCTGACATATATATAGCCGTATATTAAGGTTCCCAGAATACTGCCTCGCGGCTCGCGGATGAACGCACGAGTAAGTACCGCCCCAGCCTGGGTGCAGCACGTGTCGAGTGCGAAACACTAGTACCCTGGTAGCGTTGACCAACTGAAAATTTAGTGGGTACTGTGCATGATAGGGCGTCCGAGTGTCAGCAAACGTGTCCTCGATGGACCGCCGACTTAATATTTGTAAACGACTGGCCGAGATGCGGGCGGACGAGGTCCCAGTGGCGTGGGCGGATGACGAAATAAGACGATGACAACAGGTTTAAAAGCAGGACGCTACGAAATTGTGGGCGAGTTGGGCCGCGGCGCCATGGGTGTGGTTTATAAGGCGACGGACCCGGTGATTGGGCGCACGGTCGCGGTCAAAACCATCAAATTGAGCGAAGAAGGGACGGGATTGTCGCGTTCCGAGCTGCTGACACGGTTCCAAACGGAGGCGCGCGCCGCCGGCTTGCTGACCCACCCGAACATCGTGGTGGTGTTTGACGCTGGCGAAGAAGACGGCCTGTACTACATCACTATGGAGTTGGTGGAAGGCAAGAGTTTGCAGGCGCATCTCGATGGTGGACAAGCATTTGCGCTGCCGCGCGTGCTGCGCATCATGGAGCAGACGTGCAGCGCGCTGCAGTTTGCGCATGAGCGGAACGTCGTGCACCGGGATATCAAGCCGGCGAACATCATGCTCACGGGTGACGACACGGTGAAGGTCACCGACTTCGGTACAGCGAAGATTTTGCAGTTCGGCACCATGCAACAGACAGCTCATGTGATGGGCACTCCGAGCTACATGTCGCCAGAACAGGTAAAGGGCCGCGCGGTTGACGGACGAAGTGATATTTTTTCTCTAGGCGTGCTTCTGTACGAAATGGTGACAGGAGAGAAGCCGTTTCCCGGGCAGAACATAACCACGGTCATCTACAAGATTGTGAACGAAGAGCCGGTTCCTCCGCGGCAGATTGACCCGTCGATTCATCCGGGGATCAGCGCGGTGGTGATGAAGGCGCTGGCCAAGGAACCGGAAACGCGCTACCAGAGCTGCCGCGAAATGCTCGAGGATTTGCGAAATTACCGCAGCATCGCGCCAGGCGGAAGCCCGGACAAGACTATGGTATCGGGCGTTCCAGGTGGACTGGGCGCGCCGAACGTGACGCTTCCTCTCAGTGGAACAGGCGTGGGCGCGCAGGGCGGCCGAAACTTCCATGCGGAAGATCCCATGACGGTGGCAACGACGCGGTCTCTGAATGCGCGAGCTTCCAGTCCGACGCAGACGCCCGCCGTGCGGCGTACCGGACCAATAACACCGCTCGCCCCGATGGAAGAACCGAAGAAGAGCGTCATTGGGAGCATTTTCATCGCGCTGGTTCTGATCGGCGTAATTGCCTACGGAGTGCAAAAGCTGCGGCCGGTGATTGAAGATGCCCGGCAGATAAACGCCGCTCAGAAACGCGCCGACAAGGATTCTACAGCGGCGGCTGCGCCGGCAGATGGCGCAACGAACACGACTCCCGCGGTTTCTGCGGGAAATGAAACACCGGCAGCAGCGAGCCCCGACGTAGCTGCTACTGAAAAGAAGCCGGCAGAAGCTCCTGTAGAAAAACCTGCACCGAAGAAAAGCGAACCGGTTGTGAGCGCGCAGGCCGCGGAATACAAAGGGCGAATTGAAGAAGCCATCTCGGAAAAGGGTTTGACGGGGCGGGCCAAGGTGCAGGCGATTGGGAGCACGCTGATCCTGGCGGGAAAGCTGCGTCCCGCGGAACACGGAGCGCTACTGAAATTCTTGCGCGACGCTCCCGCGAGCGTGCGAGTGGTGGACCACATCGAGTATGAGGACGCGCCCGTGGCTGACAATGGACACGACGCGGACGGAGGGCACCCCGTTCCCACGGGGGGCCGAGGTGCGATTCATGTGGTGACGGATCTGGTTGGTGCCACGGCAGTTCTGCGCGGCCCGGCAGGTCGCGTCGTGAATCAGTGCCAGACGCCATGCAGCTTCAATGAGCTTGGGCCCGCGCAGTACAGCCTGGAAGTGCAAAAAGAGGGCTACCAGCCGATGCAGACCGCGCTTCAAGTGAAGGCGGGAAGTGTCGTCGACCAGAAGGTGATACTCGAATCCCTCGCAAAGGGGTTGCTCCTAACCAGCAAACCGGCGGGGGCGGATGTCTTTATCAACGGTGCGAAGCAATCCGGGCAGACCCCTGTGACACTGCCACTTGCGCCTGGTTCCTACAACCTGGTGCTGCGTATGCCGGGCTACGACGCGTATGCCGGAAGCGTGCAAGTAAAGGACAACATTCAGACGCAGCTTGACGTGTCACTCAAGGAAAAATCCAACGTTAAGGTGGCGTGGGCTGACGTAGAAACGACTCCCAAGGGCGCAGAGATCTTTGTAGATGGACAAACGACAGGACAAACAACGCCAGCGCGGGTACAAGTGCCGGCGGGCCTACACACAGTAACCGTTAGGCTTAACGGCTACCAACAGGTGAGGAGAACCTTCCAGGCTACCGAGGGTGGAACGGTTAACATCACCAATGTGACTCTGCAGCCGAAGTAGGTCGCATCCTCGCCCAAGGCGCCGGGCTGCGGGTTAGAGAACGGTCGTACCGCGCCAGTCAAGCTAGGTTCCCCCCTACTAAGAACGTAACTTTTTGTAACCGTCGCATGATGGGGGTTCCGGAACCACGTAATCAACCTATTCAAAAAAAGCAACTTAGTTCCAGAATGAGGGGGCAGGCAGCGTGCTTGCTTTATAGGCAAGGGTACCCTGCCCTCGCGCTCCTTTCCTTTTGGGGGTATGCAAGGCAGAGGTTCCTATTTAGCCGGTTGGTTAAATACGGGCGTCGGTTAGATGTGGGCGACGGAAGCAAGAGGGAAAAGCCTTGGTACTTCGGGCCATCATGCCGGTGGAGGAGCAGCGCTACGACGCTGAGTCGCACGCGCACGCCGAGCCGCAGGTACGAAACGCGTCGCGGCCACTTTCTGGCGCAGCGCCCAGCGTGAACTCTCCAACCCCGGATGCGCGGACGGCGGGCCTCATTCATTCCCTGCGGTGCCTTCACCTGCTGTTCCGCTCAGAGCGCCTCTACGACAGGAACCACCCTCGTCGGCTGCAAAGTTTGGACGCCTCGTACGAGACATTGCACGATCTCGCGGGCGCGCTGAACGGCATTGAAATTCATATTGAGCGCAGCGGACTGGTGGCGCCCAAGCTCAGCGATGCGCACCTGCCAGATGTTCGGGGCGAAATGCAATCTCTGGCGCAGGATTTGCAGCGCGCGGGAATTCAATCCCTGGCGTTCGCAAGACAATTTCATGTAGGCGAACTGGACACGCTCGCGCAACTCTTCAAAGCATCATTGCTAAGATCAGAGGAGTCTATAAAGCGCGGTGCAAGCAGCTGGTGGGCCGCACGATTCTTGGAGAATCGCGTGGAAGGGATTTCCATTAACACGCAAACGGAACGCAAAGTGGATACGGTGCTGGCCAGCCTGATGGGCGCGCTGGTGGCCTACGGCGGAAACTCGCCGCGCGAAGTCAACGAGACTCCCATTCTGCCGCCGGAAACCGACGATCTTATAGGCGCGCTGCGTTTGATCGGGCGTCTGACGCCGCCGCTTGAGGCGGCGCGCGGGCTTGCTCCGGAAGAAGCGGCCCGTGCAATTCACAGAGCGATGGAAGATGCGAGCCGCGAGACGGTGCGCATGCTGCTTAGTTCGATTTCGCAGTACGCTCCGCGCGAGGGCGAGCGCCCGCAGCCATACCTGCTGCGTCTTTCTATGAGTTTGATTCTCGAGTTCCTCGGAGCGGAATTTGCCGCCGGAACGCTTGCGCCGGCTGCCGTGCGCCAGACATTTCATAAACTGAGCGACGTGCTGGTCGCTTCGGGCGGATATACCGGCCCGCATTCTTCGCAGCACCTGACGCTGCTGGCGACTACCTGGGCCAGCGACACGCACAGGGAACAAATTGTCGAAAAATTCTGGCTGGAACTTCCGCCTAGGGAGAAGTCCGCAGTGCTGCGCGGACCAGAAGTGTGGAGTGTCCCCGTTGTGGCGCTGAAGCGAACGCTTGGGCAGTTGGCTGAAGCGGGAGCGGACGCTCCGCGGCGCGAGGCGCGAAACATTCTGCTGAACTACTCGAGGCGCGTGGAAAACGAGAACGTCAACGCGAGGCGAGCGGTGGCGGCGGGATTAAATGAAATGACGCCGATCATGGAATCGCTCTGGCCCAATCAATTGCCAGAGGATTTGAGCCGCGGAACGATGAAGGCTCTGGAGAAGGAAACCATTCCGGAGACCGCAGCGCTGCTGGCGGCTTTTCTGGAAACGCTGGGACGCGTGGCCGTGATTCGCGCAGACTATGCCGGCTTCGAAAATATTTTGATCGGCTTGGAACGCGTGCCGAAGGATAAAGAACACGATCACATGTCCGCGCTGGCGCACCGGCTTGTGGCGCAGGACCGCTGGCTGCTTCTGGTGGATGCGGCGCTGGCCAACCGGCCGCTCGATCCAGTTTTGCCGCGGCTTCTGCAGCGCGACCCCGAGAGACTGCTCGATCGCCTGACTCTACTTTTGACGGAGACACGCGGCACGGAAATGGTGCCCGCGATGGCCCGGTTGCTGCGCACTATCGGCGTGCCGGCACTAAACCTTCTTGAGACACGGCTGTATGAAGCGCGGAGGCAGCGCGTGACCGCCGCGATCAAGCTACTTGCCGCCACCGATCCGGAACGCTTATTGCGCGGTCTTGCGCGGGCACTGGCAAGCTGGGAGTGGAATTTGCAGGATCTGGCGGTGAGCGAACTCTCGCGGCCGGCCCTTGCCAGTTCGTCACACAGCGCGGCTTTTGTTTTCTCCGCGGTTCTGGCGGACGCTCATCCGCTGGTCGTTCCGATGATGATCGATCAAATTGGCTTGGCGCAAGAAACCACTGCCGTGCCGCAATTGATGGAGATTGCCGCGGGCGAGCATGAAGTCTTGCGCGACCTCTTTGTGCGCATCAAGGCGATCGAAGCGATTGGGCGCATGCGCGCGGGCGAAGCAGCGGAATTGCTGCGGATGCTGGCGGAAGGCCGCGAAGGGCTTGCGTTTGCCGAACCCTCGGGATTGCGTGCGGCGGCGGAAGATGCGTTGGCTATGATTGAAAACCGGCCGTCTTCGACGCGGGCGCGTGCGGCGTATGAAGCGGCACCGCAGACCAATACCAGTTACGTTGTGCCACGGAGGTATGTACGAGTCCCTCTGGAATCGCCGTTGCGGGCGCAGATTGATGGCTCACAAGCAGGCCTTGCGCGCGTGAAGACCATCAGCCTGGGCGGAGCGTACCTGGAATCACCCAAGAAACTTAGCGTGGGAGATTCGATCAAGCTGGAGATTCGTTCGGGGCTGCGCAAGATTCACTTCACCGCTGTGGTGCGCAATCTCGGTCCCGACGGCAGCGGCGTCGAATTCGTGCACATGAAGGATGAAGACCGCGAGAAACTTCGCAAGCTGGTGCAACGGCACTTGCAGTTCTGATTGCAGTCCTCCCCCCGTATTAGCCGTGCCTGTCATGGCTTGTGTTTGCGTTGTGTGGAGGGGCCCGTCCCCTTTTTTCGTAAGTGTTCATTCCAAAGACGCGTAAAGTCACATGCTTTTATATATTTAGGTAAGTATTCATTCTAAAGGACTTGAGTGCCCCAATTTGCCCCATAATTGTGCAGGTCTCGCAAGTATTGCGAAACAAAAGGCCGGTGTCGTTATGACATCAGTTTCCGGTTAGCCCGCCACTTGGGACAAATCCATTTTGAGCGGCACGCAGCAGAGGAAAAGAGAGGCGGAAAGACTGGTAAAAAAAACTTGACATATTCCTATATAGGAATATATTGAGAGCGTGGCAAGGGCGGCGACAACCTCGGACGCATTCAATGCTGTGGCAGAACCGCGGCGGCGGGACATCCTGAACTATCTAGCGATGCAGGAGAGGTCCGTCACCGAGATTGTGGACGCAATGGAGATGGAGCAGCCGTCGGTTTCGAAGCACCTGAAAGTTTTGAAAGGTGTTGGCCTGGTGGAGGTCCGGAGGGATGGTCGGCAGATGCTTTACAAGGTGAATGCCATGGCCATCCGACCGTTGCACGAATGGACGAGCACCTTCGAGCGGCTGTGGAAACACCAACTGCTGCGAATCAAGGAACGGGCCGAGGCCAACAATGCGCAGAAACAATAGTCTTGTGGAATTTCAAACGAGGAGGAAATCGTGAGTTCACCCGCACTATCGCTGGAAGCGACAACGATCCATATAGGGGAGGAGATTGAAGTGCGCGCGTCGATCGAGGTGACGTTTGCGGCGCTGCTGGATCAGCTTGGACCGTACAACGAGACTCAAGTGGACAGGCCAATGCCGATGAAGCTGGAGGCATGGCCAGGCGGCAGATGGTATCGCGACCTGGGAGACAACAACGGCCATTACTGGGGAACGGTGCAGGCGATCAAGAAGCCGACGCTGCTGGAGATTTGCGGGCCACTGTTTATGTCCAATCCGGTGATAACGAATCTTCAATACCGGCTGAAGGAATCGGGCGGCGTGACGATCATTACATTTCGGCACCAGTCGTTTGGTCTGGTGCTGGAGGAGTACAGAAACGCAAAGAATGGCTGGGCACACTTGCACAAACGTATGCGGCAGCGAGCGGAAGCGCCGCGGCCCCACTGAGACGCGGACGACTTAGAAGTTCAGAGGAGGGAAATATGTGCCCAGCATGCATCCCAAGCGCAGCAGTGATGGCCGCCGGAGCGGGATCCACGGGAGGAATTCTGGCGGTATGCATCGGCAAATTCAAAAAACTTTTCAGGGCGAATGGTCTCGGTCCGTTTCAGAAAATCAAGGAGAAATAAAATGGCAACCAGCAAGGACAGTGACATTGAAAACCAGAAAGGGCGCCTCGCAATGAAAACACCTCCGATCGTATCGCCGCAGGAATGGGAGGCTGCGCGCCAGCAACTCCTCGTGAAGGAGAAGGACTTGACCCGCTCGCGTGACGCGCTGGCCGCGGAGCGTCGACGGATGCCATGGCTGGTCGTGGAGAAAAAGTACGCGTTCGACGGGACGAAGGGCAAGGCGAGCCTGCTCGACTTGTTCGACGGCCGCCCTCAGCTGATCGTCTACCGTGCCTTCTTCGAGCCCGGCGTGTTCGGCTGGCCCGAGCATGCCTGCCGTGGCTGCTCCTTCTGTGCCGACCAGGTCGCTCACCTCTCCCATCTGAACGCTCGCGACACTACCCTGGCGTTCGCCTCGCGAGCGCCGCAGGCTGACATCGAGCGCCTGAAGGAACGAATGGGTTGGAAGATGCCGTGGTACACCATCACGGACAGCTTCGACAGCGACTTCGGCGTCGACGAGTGGCACGGCACGAACGCGTTCTTCCGCGACAGCGAGCGTGTGTTTCGCACCTACTTCATCAACAACCGCGGCGACGAGGCGATGGGGAGCACCTGGAGCTATCTTGACATGACGGCGCTCGGGCGCCAGGAGGAGTGGGAGGACTCGCCGGAGGGTTACCCCCAGACTCCACCTTATAAGTGGTGGAACTGGCACGACGAATATGCCGCTGGCGCCTCGCAAGACCCTAGGTGGGTCAAAGTGGTGGAGAACGCAAAGGTGACGTTGAACTTCAACGACTAGTACGGTTGCGTACGCGATCGCTTGCGTCGGAGGCGTGCTGGTGGAGGAGACCCTGCTTTCGTTGGTGAGCAAGGTAGGCTTCTGGACGATAATCGGCTATCCGGAAGTAACCAGGGGATCGGATCCTGGAATGACTTCCGGGTTGTCCGTAATTCAGGAGCAATCCGGAAATTGCAAGGCACCACGTTCCGAGAACTCTGTTTTGCGGTTTCGGAGCGCTAGCCCATTTTAGGGGCAACTCAACCGGGATCAAGGCGGCGGGATGGCGGACGGAGCGCCCAGGACGCAACTGCAACGCCCGTCATTACGATCGGGTATGCCATCGTACCTGCATCAATCAACCCCGAGGCCAATTGCGATGAAACAGCGCCCGTCAAGTCGAAGAACACACCGGCGTAGGCCCACTCCTTGAGTCGGGGGAACCGCGGAATGACCAACGCGACAGCGCCGAGCAGTTTCCAGATCCCCAGGATGACCAGAAAATATAGAGGATAGCCCAACCGTTCGATGAGGCCGCGAACCTGGGGCACTCGTAGGATATCCCATACGCCTCCCAAAGCCAGTTCGGAGACGACCAGAGCAGTGGTGACCCAGTAAGCAATGATGTGAGAGCGCGAACTGAAGGCGGAACCGGCGAGGTCAGTCATGGCGTTGTCACGAAGAGCAAGGCCTCGTTCCTCAATATTATATTAACGAAGCGCGAAACGCAGTAGACGACCACGAACAGTCGAAGTGCATCGGTCCAGCGCGACAGGCGAAAGTTTAAGTTGGCATCAGAACACCTTGACAGCGGAATTGCTTGCGCAGCCGCTTTGTATGGATGGTTGGCAACCCTTCCCTTATCGGTAAGGGAAGGGTTGCCCTTCATCTGGGAGGAACCGCTGCCAAGCCATTGTCCGAGGTCAAGGAAAGGATGTCGAGAACGTAAACCTGAAATGGCCGACAGGATGTTGCCTGCGAGCCTCAAAAGTGAGCTTGGCGCCGGATACTGATCGAGGTGAATATGGCGCTAGTCACTCGAAGACAGTTCGTCCAACAAACCGCGCTCTCAGCAGCGGCACTTTACTGGCGCCCCCTGAAGTTGCTTGGTGGAGGGCGGTGTCCGGCCTGAGGAACCGCATGCTGTCGGGCTTGATCTCTGCATGGCTGGTCTTGAAGATCACCGCCTTGGCATGCCTGAGTCGCGCTTGTGATGGCGACTAACAAAAAGGCGACGGCGATATGTTTCGGAGCCCTCCTCGAAGACCTCCCGAGAGACTCACGCAGTGGTCACAATGCTATACAGCGAGGGAAGATAACTCAATAGAAGGTCGCGGTGACCAAGAAGGGTTCGACATTCCGACCCGGGTTGTCGGCAACCCTTCCACAACCGCGCGCTCAGCTCAAGGATTCGGCTTGATGCCAATGCGATCATTGACTGCTGTTCGAATCCGCTGCTTGCAGCCAAGGTAGCGCTTATGTGCTGCAGCACATAAGTCTATTATGTGCAGAAAGTAGATATGTGCAGTAGGTGTGCTAAGTCGTTGATTGTCAACGCGCGTGCTTGGCTGGACTCAGCATAATATCCTCGGTTGGTTGGCGAATCTCGACTCAGACCTGACATGCGCAGATGTCCCGCGAAGAGTTACAAAGTCGCTTCCAGGATCCCTTGCTGCAGCACATCAGCTCGATTTCGCCCAGTGCGTCAGCGACAAGTCGCCTCAGTGGCAAGTTTCGGAAAGCAAAAAAAAGAATTGCTCCATGACGGAGCTCCTCTGAAAAGCGGCAGCCTCCGTGGCCGCCAGGAGGTGCATCGGCTTCTGCTCATGACCGGTGGCCTCCGTGCCACCGATCAATGATCAGAGTGCTGCCGCGACTGTAAGGTCAGAGTTGCCCGTCATCCGCTCAGAACCACCGTTGCTGCCACATGTTGGCGTTAAGCCCGTTTACGCGGAGTAATCCTGCGAACTCCGCCTAAACGCCGGTTGACGCTCCGATCTTAAGGTTTTTCTCTCTCGTTAGTGCGGTGCAGTTCTTTTAGAGAATTGTGAGCTTCGGTCTTGACAGAAGATATGCATCGTTATATATATACACCAGCATGCACATATCGGCGCTCCAAACCTTAGCCGACCCCAGCCGGCTCCGCATCGTAGAAGTCCTCCGGGGCGGCGAGCATCCGGTCAATGACATCGTCGAGAAGGTCGATATCGACCAGTCTGGCGTATCGCGGCATCTCCGCATCCTGCAGGAGGCCGGGTTCGTGCGTGTGCGGCCCGAAGGGCAGAAGCGATTCTATTCGCTCAGCCCTGCGCCGTTCAGGGACCTGGATGCCTGGTTGAGTCAGTATCGGCAACTTTGGCAGGGCCGTCTGGACAAGTTTGGCGAAGCCCTCGCGCGTAAGCACCAGGCGAAAAAATTCGGCCCTCAGTCGAGAGCCTCATTGGGGAGAGAACATCATGAGCGAAAAGGCGAATAACCGTTCTCGCGGCAAGATTGTCATCGAGCGCAGGTACACGGCATCCATCGAGGATGTCTGGGAGCTCTGGACGACCAAAGAAGGGATTGAGTCGTGGTGGGGCCCTGCCGGGTTTTCGGTAAAGGTTCACGAACTCGATCTGCGCGCCGGCGGCGAAATGCGCTATTCCATGACCGCTGTGGATCCGGCACAGGTTGCATTCATGAAGCAAGCCGGCATGTCTTTGACAACTGACGCGAAGCTGACCTACACCGCGATCGTTCCTGGTAAGAGCATCGCTTACACCCACAAGGTAGATTTCATTCGCGGTGTCGAGCCATACGACGTCGGAAACAAAGTAGAGTTCTTTGCAGAAGGCGGTGACGTGCGCATGGTTCTCACCCTCGATCCGATGCACAGCGACGAGTGGACGCAGAGGGCGGTGATGGGTATGGAGAGCCAACTCGGAAAGCTCGCCCGAGTCATTGCGAGCCGGGGTGCGAAGTAGTCGGCCTCGATGAGACGGCGCGCAAGGATCTCTCTGGCGTGTCCACTGACCGAAGAAACTTTGTGACTTGAAGAAGAGAGGCAGCTATGCACAAAACGGTCGTCACTGCCAATCGGAATGCAGGGATCATAAACTCTCAACTGGCCGCGACAAGGGCGCTGCTCGGCTGTGGTGTCGCTGCCGGCCTTCTGTCTCTGCTGATCTTCTCGACTCAAATCCTCATTCGTCCAGAATTCCGATTTGCTCGCACCGAGCCCAGCCTGCTGAGCCTTGGTCATCTGGGGTGGATTCAGATTGCCAACTCCATACTCGGTGGCTTGCTGGTCATCGCTGGAGCCCTGGGGATGCGCCGGGTGTTGCGCGGAAGCAAAGGCGGGTTTTGGGGTCCGTTATTCCTTGTGATTTTTGGAATTGGCCAGATAGGAGTTGGGATCTTTGTTGTTGACCCAATACGCTCCCCTGCTGCCGCGACCCTTCACGGCACAATGCACCTCGTCTTCGGCGGCATAGGCTTCGTGGCGCTAATGGCGAGTTGCTTTGTATACCTGCGCACATTCATTTCACAAAAACTGAAAGTATGGGCTATCCTCTGCGCGATAACTGGACTAATGTTCTTGGCCGCCTTCTTGAGCGCCGCCAGCCATCCAGACGCAACGAGCATTCAATTCTTCCTGAACCTGACATTCGTTCTCGAATGGGTTTGGGTGTCATCAATCTCGGCACGAATCCTCAGGAACGTCCCAAAGTCGCGAGCCGGCGTAATCCGCCAAGGCAATCATCGCTTCGAAAATCTCTTTTTTTCAGGCATGGCTGTTCTGATTCTGGGCACGGTCTTTCTGGGGTTTGCGCGCAGCTACTATTTGGCGCGGGTGTTCAAAGCTCCGCTGCCCAACCTAATCGTTCACATCCACGGCGCGGTTTTTTCCTCGTGGATCCTTTTGCTGATGGCGCAAACCTCGCTGGTCGCTGTCGGCCGCGTAGATCTGCATCGCCGCCTGGGTCTGCTGGGCTTCGCTTTGGCGTGTCTGGTGCTCATCCTCGGCCTGCTGGCGGCCACCGATTCGCTGGGCAGACACTTTGCTGCTGGCGAACCGGGAGTGGAAGTCAAAGCGCTTTACGCGATCCCCATCGCTGACATGCTGGCTTTCTCGACGCTGATCTATTTCGCCTTCCGCGAGCGCTTTAATCCTGCCGCGCACAAGCGGCTCATCCTGATCGCCACTATTACGCTTCTGGATGCGGCCTTTGTCCGCTGGCCCGTTCCCGCGGCGTGGTGGGACTTCCGCGTGGCGCAGATGTGCTGCTACCCGTTGCTGTTGTTGCTGATCGGCTATGACTTGTGGTCCACGGGGAAGGTTCAGCGCGCCACGCTCTGGGCCAGCGTGTTCCTGATTGTGCTGCAGCAGGTACGCAGCCCAATCGAGCGAACCGTCCCCTGGCAGAGTTTCGCCACCTGGATGCAGAACCTCGCCCGTTCTTTCCACTAAGCGCCAAGACAACTGGCGCGCCCTCTTACCAGTCGACAGAGCTCGCGCACTCGACATTTCGATTCGAGCTACCACACGACAACTCCCGGATGGTCGGCATAACCGGAAGTAATCCTCGGACCCGATTGTTCGGTGGTTAGGTTGTGAGATCTAAACCCGCTCGCACAAAACCGGCGCGTACAGTACCCGGCAACTTTCTGACCCAAACCATAGCGCGAGCACGCCCAAGCCACAACTAACACGTTGAGTTGTTGTACCAACGCAGGACTCGGAGAGCGCGCAGAGTGTTCCAGCTGCTTGCCCCGCCCACATCGGTCTCCATCTCCAATGGAATATGTTCGAGATGAAGGAGGTTCAGCGGCCAGCGCCCGTTCTGGTGGCGGCGCTCCATGACGATTTTGATGGCGTCACCGACGCGGCTGTCGGGTTTGATTCCTGCATTTCGCAGATAATCGAGTCCGCGCAAGACGTCGTAGTGCCAAAACGTCGGGAACGAGAAGCGGAGCCAGCGCTTGTCAATGACTTTGCCAGTTCGAAGCGAGCGGAACATGCGGCGCTCGAGCAGATATTTTTCGCCCTTCTTGCGGGCCTTAGTGACGGCGGCCGATTTGCGCCCTGCTCGTTCGTATTCGAGCAGTCCTTCGAGCACGCAGATGGTGGTATGGAACGAAGAGCGCCGGCTGGGGGGGCGTTTCGGCGACAAGAAGGGCCATGCTTCGCAGTTCCAGCCGCCATCTTCGAGCTGCTCGCCCAGAAGTTGATTGGCCAGTGCGTCGTTCGGCTCTTTGAAATACGCACCGATGCCGAGGATTCTGCCGTTGATACAGGGCTCCGTTTCGCCGTGAAGGAAAGGCCGGTTGTTGAGGGGCTTGAACACGAGCCGCTTGTCGACGCGGTCGATCATTCGGCGAGCCTGCTTGCTGGCGGGGTCGAGACCGAGGTCCTTCAAGACGACGAGACTGAAGAGGGTAATAAGGTCCCACTTCGGCCCGCCACCCCAGTGACCGGCAGGAGATTGGTGGGCGAGAAGTTGGGCTCCCCAGCCTTCGGTCGCGACGCGCGACCGCTCGGCGGCAATCGCCTCGGGGGCTTCACCGGTAAGGTCCCTCATGACCTGCCAACGGATGCCGGGGTCCGAATCGAGGAGCCATTTAATGTGCGCGGGCCGGGGTGCGTAATCGTGTAGTCGCATTGGTCTGTTATAGCACGTGGTGTGTAAGTCTTGACCTGTGCGCTGAACCACGTTCGCATTGGCTGCTGCGTGTGGCAGAAGTGGGGGGCAAAAAGCCCTCCGGGCGGGTGAGTAGCCCCGGGGAATCCCACCCCGAGGCTCTCGTAGAACCGTACATGAGCCTCTCAACTCATACGGCTCCCATCGCGGAGCCAGGCCGCGTACTCATCTGCCAGTGAGCGAAAAGTGCTGGAGTGCGCTTTCGGACGCACGTTAGCCAGTGGCTCGCTCTACGGAGATGTCTACGCAGCTTCTTGTATTTCTGTGCAGCCCAAAGGGTCAAATCGCGATCCAGTTGGCGCATCGTCAAATAGAGCGCCGAGCGATAATACCGCCCGTAGTATCGAAGCCAGCCTTGAACGATGGGATTGTACATCCGAGACAGATCTTCGATCGCCTTGTCGCTGCGCTGTGGCAGTCTCCAGCTACGAACCTCTGTTCGCATGGCCTGTGCCGCTTTCGCAGAAATCGCCGGACTGAAGTTGACGAAGCGTTTTCCCTTGCGAGTCATTGAACTCCGGGCTCGAAATGTATAGCCCAGAAAATCAAACTTCTCGTTCAGGTAGTCCCTTCGCCGATCATCATCCTTGCAATAGACGATCTTCGTCTTCTCCGGATGAAGTTCCAGCCCGCAGTTCTCGAAACGCTCGGCTATGGCTTTCCTCATCGCCAGGGCCTCCCCTTCCGTTCTGCAGTGCACAATGACTTCCCCGGTCGATATCCGTAGGAGTCTGCATGAAACAGTCGATCCACCTCTGGTTCCAGTCTCGACTTCACCACCTGTTGCGCGATTCGGTCCGAAACAGTTGGTATTCCCAGCTTTCTTTCCCCGCCATTGGCTTTCGGTATCTTCACCGTCCGCACAGGTGGTGGAAAGTAACTGCCCGATGACATCCGATTCCAGATCTTGTAGAGATTCTTCTCCAGTTTCTTTTCAAAATCCTCAATCGTTTGTTCATCAACCCCTGCTGCTCCTTTGTTCGCTCTCACTCGCTTGTAGGCTTCCCAGACCTCCCATTTGGAAATACAGAACGGCTTTGCCTCACTCATCGGCTCCTCCCATTTCTGGTTGGCTCATTGAATCAGGCTCCTTGACACAACGTCTTCGCTCCATCCCTTTATCGGGGACTTCCCCGCTACTACACGTTGTTCCGCCTCTGAGACTCCGCATCCGTACTCTTGCCCTCATGGTTGCTTCCACTTGTGGCTTCTCCGTTGGCATCGCAGTCTCAGATTCCCACGTTCCGCTTAACCGCCTCATCGGCAAGCTCAGGGCCGAGTAGGCCCGGGGAATTTCACCCCAAGCCGCTCACAGATCCGGACGTGAACCTCTCGATTCATCCGGCTCGTGCCACCCAATGAAGGCTGCCGCCTTCCATCAAAATAAGGAGTTCCTCCGGTTGTCCGTTGACTCCTGTGATGTGGGTGACCTGCTTCCTTTGCTCCACGGGCATTTACCCGCTTCCTCGCTACTACGAAGCAGTGCGCCCCTGATCAGTGCATCGGTACTTTCGGCCTCGTGGGTCGCCCACTTGTGCCTTTTCCCTTTTCATCACCGACCCGGTTCTCAAGTTCCGTACGAAAGCCCGAATAAGAGTCATGCCTCCTCTACACCGGACCCCGCATGGCCAGTAAGCAGGTACCTTCCATGCTTCTTCCCGGAGCAAGGTGGAGACTCCGGTTTTGGTGTCGTCTAACATGTTTCGATGCTTAGTCAGAGGTTAGTTTGCACTCATCTCTCTTATCCACACATGACGTGGTCTAATGCCACGCCTTTTAACCATAACGTTCACCACCGCGGCCTTTAAAACCGAAGCGGCTTATGGCAGTTTGAAGCCTCCTCCTACAAGGCGGCTCCGAAGGGCCCTCCTTCATCTCTCGTACAGCATGACGTTTTCACGTCTTCTTGACACAACCACCTCTCAAGCAGTTGCGCACTACTCAGCGTTTCCTCCTTTCGTGCTCGTGGCACACGATCGTCGGCAAACCGGAAATAATGGCGCAAATTCAGTCTACTGGGAAGGTTCACATTTATCGGTAGGGGCGTGCCAGCGGAAGAGTGAGAAGAAAAAACAAACCCAAGACCCAGGTTCAAACAACGAACCTGGGGCACCCTGCAGGAGCGAACGAAAAGGAGAAAGATAACGCAGAGGCGCAGAGTTAACAGAGGGGCGCAGAGAAGAGGGCACGACGTGTTGTGCCCCTACAAGGGAGAAAGATGGGACTCAATATATTGCGCCACTACAAGGCGGGCGTGGGTGGGGGGAAATTTGGTTAGACTCACGCACTTGGCGGATAAGTTTTCATTGAAGTCGACAGGGCGTTGAAGTACAAGCTGAATGTTCATTCGAGTAGCCTTCATTGGGCGGGACACGCCGCCGCCGCTAGGGTAGCGGAAGATTGAACGGTTTCCACTAGGAGGGATCAGATGCGGCAATGTCATAGTGTGTTTGCGTGGATCACGCTGTGCATGTTGGTGCTGGGAAGCGCTGCGACGACGAGAGCGCAAGTCGATACAGCGACGCTTTCGGGGACGGTGAGCGACCCGCAGGGACTCGCGGTGCGAGGCGCGAAGCTGACGATCACCAACGCGGGAACCGGTGCGGAACGCACCGTGGTTTCTGACGATGCGGGGCGGTACAAAGTGGTCGGGCTGCCTCCGGGAAGATACAAGGTAAGTGTCGACGGCGGCGCGAGTTTTGCGGTATACGAGAGCGATTCTGTCGTCGTGACGGTGGGGGCAGACGCCGGCTTCGATCCGCAGCTTGCGCTGAAAGGCACGGAGCAAACCATCACCGTAACGGCACAAACCGCGCTTATTGAAACCACGAAGACGGAAGTTTCACAAACGATCAACCAACGCAGCATCGAAAACCTGCCCACAAACGGCCGCAACTACATCAATTTTACGCTTATAAACTCACAGACGACGCGCGACGTCTCTCCGACGATCGGCCCAGCGCCGAACAGCGGATTGAATGTCGCTGGCGCCCGGGCGCGGTCGAACATGGTCAGCGTGGACGGAGCGGACGCCGGAGATAACTCGGTGGATGGAATTCGCTCAACGGTATCGCAGGAGGCGGTGCAAGAGTTTCAGGTCATCCTGAGCAACTACAACGCGGAGTATGGACAGGCAACGGGCGGGGTGATCAACATTGTCACCAAAAGCGGCGGGAATGAAATGCACGGAGACGTCTACGGCTATCTGCGAAACAAGGCGTTTCAAGCGAGGGATCCGTTTTCCGGGATAGTGGACCCGGCAACCGGCGAACTTAATCCCGTCAAGCAGCCCTATACACGAGTTCAGGCAGGCGCAACGCTCGGTGGCGCGCTGAAAAAGGACAAGACTTTTTACTTTTTTTCCTACGAATACACCCAGCACGAAGAGACGGATTTCTCAAGCATCGGAACGTCATCGCCCGGGACCGGCCCCTTCGGCATGGTGCCAGTTAGCCTAGGGCCCCTGACCGTTCAGTTGACGCCCTCGCAGGCCACCGCGGTCCAGCAGCTGGAAAGTGCGGGCCAGGGAGCGTTAGCCCAGGAGTACGCGGTTTTCATGGGCTCGGCTTCCAGCGTTGCGCTGAACAAAGTTGATTACGGGCTGGTTGCCCCAGGTCTCACAGGCGGGTTGGTGAATCCTGGCCCTGGGGCGCAATTTCCCATTCCGGTAACGTGCCCTGTTGGGGCCACGATCGGCACGGTGACGTGTTCCTCGATTCCCGTGGCGCCGGGCGCAGGATATTCCTATGGCGTGGCGCAACTGCCTGCGTCGTACGCGGACCTGAACAGCCTTCGAGGAAACTTTCCTGCATCGGAAAAGACCAGTTTATGGTCGGGGCGACTGGATCAGCGTTGGAACAACCAAAACACGTCCTTTCTGCGTGTGGGAGTCTCGCCTTCTCTTGTCACCGGCGTCGAATCGACTTCACAGAACCAGGTATTTGGCCAGAACGCCGGGACGCGCGCCGGCATCAACCAATACCGGGATGTTTCCGCCACATTCCAGCACGACACGATACTCAGCGATACGGCATTCAACGAATTCCGCTTTCAGGGCGCGCGCCGCGGCTTGCACTATGGCTATTCGGATCTTCCTGGCGGGTCGGACATCGGAGTGAACATCCCTGGCTATGCCTACTTTGGGCGCGAGCCATATTCGACCGTGGACCGCATCGAACGGCGATTCGAATGGACCGACAACGTCACACTGATCCGCGGC
The DNA here is from genome assembly GCA_963705855.1 of uncultured Acidobacteriota bacterium. Taxonomy (GTDB): domain Bacteria; phylum Acidobacteriota; class Terriglobia; order Acidiferrales; family UBA7541; genus Acidiferrum. Next base: position 60,643 of record CAVPLA010000044.1, on the reverse strand, counting down.
AACCATACGTTCAAAATGGGAGGGTATTACGCGCTGATACAACTGCGTTCGGGCAAACCGCAGATTTTCGAGCTGGACTTCGGCGGCGACGTCAACTTCGGAGGGATTCCGGCCCAGTCGTTCGGCTTCCCCAACTGCATCGGCGGTACAGGAGCCTCGTGTAGCGGAGGTATCGCGCTGCCGGGCGCGACTGGTTTGCAGGCATATGGATTGGGGATTCCGACCTCTTACATTCAAGGCATAGGGAACTCAAGCTCACCGTTCGACAATGTGCCCATGGGATATTTTATTCAGGACAGTTGGAAAGCAAGCCGCAAGCTGACGCTGAATTACGGGCTGCGGTACGACCTGGAGATCACTCCGCTGTTTCGCCCTGCGACGGCCGTGAATGCGGCGGCAGAACAGGCCTTGGGAGTGCAGGAAGGCGTGCCGCGAGATTACAAAAACATTGCGCCACGTTTCGGAATCGCGTGGGATCCCACGGGCAGCGGCAAAACTGTGATCCGCGGGGGCTACGGGCTCTTCTTCGATCACCCGCTTCTGGCCATTGCGTTTGACTCGACGACTGCCGACGGAGGCCGGTCGGTACAATTATTGTCTGCGGGAGGAACTGCGTCTGCCTGCGGGTTGCTGCCCCTACCGCAAGGCTCGCCAACGCCGCCTGGATTTTGTGGGTCAAACCTGGACAGCCCCACAAACCTGAACGGGTCTTCCATCTTCCAGGGTGTGCTGAACGCCAACTCGATCTACGCGGCGTTTCCCACTTCACTCACATTGGGATACTTGCCGCAACAACAGCGTTTTGATCCATTCGCAGCGGGTTCGCTCTTTGCGAACCAAGCTTACTTGCAAAACGGTTTTCCGCTGTCGATTCTGCCGTTCACGCTGCCGGTGACGAAGAATTTCACCTATGCTTATGCGCAGCAAGCAAACCTGACCGTGGAGCGGGAACTCTCCCCATCGTGGAAAATCAGCGTGGGCTATCAATGGACACGTGGAATACACCTTTACCGGCCGATAGACGTCAATTCAACGAACCCGCAACTGCTGGATCAAAACGCGTTTAACGCGGCGGCTTCTGGCATATCGGTGAGCAATCCGCTGACGGTCGTGGCACCCGCGTCAAATATTCCGGCCACGCCGGGGACGTGCGGAGTGACCGTGATCGCGGTGAGCGTGCTGGGAGTGCTCAACGGATGTCCGGGGCCGCTTGCTAGCCTGAATGGCCAATATGTAAGCTCGCCGGCATTTTTTAATTTTTTCAGGCCGTCGGGACCTAATCCTTCGTTCGCGGCGCTCGTCGCACCGGGTCAGCCGCTGAGCGTCGGTTACGCCGGCCAAGTAGGGTTGGCGGCGCTGGCCGGTTACCCCCAAGGGTTCGGAGTGCCAGTGCCGTTCAACAGCGTGGACGCGCAGGCCTCGAACGGCAACTCCTGGTATAACGCGCTCACGGTTAACCTGACGAAGCGTTTCTCGAAAGGTTTCGAGATGCTATCCAGTTACACGTGGTCGCATTCGATTGACGATAGTACGGACTTGCAGTCCACACTTGAGCCGCAAGACAGCCGTTTTCCGCAATTCGAGCGATCCAATTCTGTCAACAACCAGCCCAACCGCTGGGTGACCAGCGCTGTATTCCAGACTCCCGCAGGCGCGCAAGGCCAGAACTTCTTTAAGCGGCTTTATGGAGACATCACCATTTCACCTATCGTTGAAGTTTCCTCGGGCAGGCCGTTCAACGTCATCACGGGACAAGACACGCGGCTGGACCTGGGAGCTTCGCAGGCGCGTCCCTCGAGAGGAAGCGCGACGACCGGAGGGACAACGTCGCCTTACATCCCCGGCGTCACATTTGCTCTTGCCAATGTTTGTTTGACAGACAGCGCTGCGCCGTTCACGGTGCCTGGGTTCACTACTGCGGGCGCGGGGTGCATAGGCAGTCTGGGCAGGAATGCGTTTAACATGCCGGGATTCTTCACCTGGGACATGCGCGTGGCCAAGCTCATACCCGTGGGGGAGAGAATCAAGCTCAACTTGATCGCCGAGGTCTTCAACCTTTTTAACCGCACAAATATCACGGCGGTGAACCAGCTTTGCGACCCGTCCGCAGGCTCGACATGCAGCGCAGGGCAGCCGTCGGCGGCGTACTCTGCGCGGCAGTTGCAGTTTGCGCTCAAGATGAGCTGGTAGGAGAGACGCCGGCCGGGTGGAATCGTCAAGCTGTCTGAAAACTATCCACCAGAAGGGCTTCGCGAGGCGAGGCCCTTTTGTTTTGGCAGGAGCTTTCCGCAGCAGACAACTCCGGGTAAAGTAAGGAGACCGTTTCCCGAAGATGGACTGGAGAAAGAATGAACGTAGTGCTCATCGAGGTCGTGATCGTGGTGGCTGGTCTGGTGCTTTGGCTGGTGCTGCAAACTTCCCAAGAACAGAAGAAAAGGGCGCTGCTGGAAGGCCAGCTGAATGAGCTGCGGCGAGATTTGCAAACGATTGGGACGGCACAGGCACAGAGCACGGGGCAGATGGCCACGATTGGGCAAAGCGTTTCGCAGCGGCTGGAGAGCGTGACCAAGGCGCTGCAGGACGGCGTTTCCAACTCCGCGCAGATTGCCACTCAGGGACAAACGGCGATCGCCAACGAACTCAAAAATACGCGTGAACAGATCGGCCACATCCAGAAACAGCTTGGCGAATTCCAGGAGCTGGGACGAGGGATTTCGTCCGCGACAAGATCGCTCGAAGGAATTCTTGGCGGGGCGAAGACTCGCGGGCTGCTTGGGGAAGTGACCCTGGAGCGTTTGCTGGAAGACTCGTTGCCGCCCTCGCAGTACGCGATGCAGTACCGTTTCTCGAGCGGCGAGTGTGCGGACGCGGTCATTTTTTTGCGGGACAGGAAACTTGTGGCTGTCGATTCGAAATTTCCTCTGGATGCATTTCGACGAATCGAAGCGGAGGGTGCAGAGGCAAAGAGGGCTTTTGCGACGGCCGTCAAAGGGCACGCGGATTCCATCGCGAGGAAATACATTGTGCCGAACGAAGGCACATTGGACCTTGCACTGATGTTTGTGCCGTCAGAAAACGTGTACTACGAGATGCTCATGACGCAAGACAGCAAGGGCGAGGCCTTGGACTCTTACTGCCGAGGGAAGTGCATTGTTGCTGTCTCGCCGAACACGCTGTACGCACATCTGTGCGTGATTCATCTGGGTTTGCGGGGAATGCAGATCGAGGAGAACGCCATGCGCATTTCTGCGGGGCTCTCAGGGATTCAGAAGAACATCGCGTCTTTCACTGAGGTGTTTGAAAAGCTCGGGACGCATTTGAAGAACGCGCAACAGACCTATAGCGACGCGGACAAGAAGCTGGAAAAAACGCAGAGCACGATGGATTCTTTGATCGGGAATGGCCCGCCGGATGCGGTTCTGGATAATGGACAGGGGACTTTGGCGCCTCCGTAGAGACCAGCACAAAAAGCAAGGCGTAGCCGCTTACCATTACATTGAGAAAAAAGCGCTGGGAATTGCGCGCTAGCTTTGCGACTGAGATCTATCGAGCCTCTCCAAATATAGAGCCGTGCCAGGGGCTGAGAAAAGCGACAGCGGGGCTGCCGCACTCCAAATCGCTTCTTCGCAATATTATGCGGTACTCAGTGGCGCGGGCGCGGGATGGAATTCAACAAGCGGATGGAAATCATAAAACTGCCGCGTTTGCGGCCGACGACTTCGAAGTAAGCCAGGTTTTCCCAGCCGCCAGAGCTGGAAGACTGCAGAGGATTGCCGCCTTGGAGTTCGGCGATGTCTGGGGCGAGATTTTTGGCCTCTAGCATGACTTTGTCTCTTGTGCCGCGGACGCGGACGGTGAGCTGGCGATGAACACCCGGCGCGAGCGGCGAAGAATCGGCTTCCAGAGTGAGCGCTACGAAGACAATTTCAAGAGGCGGCCCATTCCTTTTCGCACAGGAAATGTCGACGGACGCGCGGCCAGGCTGCAAATCCGCCGGGGGTAGAACCACCAGCGAAGTCGGCGAGGACGCAAGTACGAAAGCAGGGTCGCCCGAGACGGTGATGTGGTTTGCGTCGGCGTCTCCGCAAAAACCGCGTCCGGTGATCTCGAATCGGTCGGCGAGTGAAGCGATCTTGGGCACCGACGTGACCTGAATCGCGGCCGCAGCGGTTTCTTCCGGAGACAAAATCGTCACGGGAATGTGCCCTTCGCGGCCAGCGATTGACCCGCGAATGACGCCCGGGTTGAGCGGAGCGACGAACAGTGCACGCCCCGTTGCATCGGTGATCAAACGATCGCCATTGGAAAAGACAACAGCGGCGCGGGGAGTGAGGCGACCGTTCGCGTCAAGCACTGCGAGAGTTGCTCGCTCTCCCGAGATGATCGTTCGCGGCAGCAACAGAATACGTCCGGCTGACGAGGACTGGGATTTTTGTGCGGACGCCGAGAAAAAAAGAGTAAGGAACGCCGCCGCAAGGCAAAGGCTTCGCAGAACGAGCAGAGGCGGCGGACAGCGAAGAAGCATGGTGTGATTGTAGTCGAGAGGCGTTGTGCTGAGGAAGTCGGGGAACGTTTACCTACGGAGGCGGGGGCGGGCAGCGAGTCCTCTCACCGGCTCGCGGTGACGGGCGCTTCGTCTGGAGAATAGATGAGAACGGTACGACCGGGAACGCCAGCGGCTAATCGCCGCAGTTTGTAGACGAACGGACGCGGCCCAGACATTCGAGCGCAATCTTCCAGCCGGTAGTAACGGTCTTCATAGCGAACCACGCGGGGCGGAGTCCAGTCCGGTTTGGCGCGCCAGGCGCGAATTTCAAGAATTTCTTCCGCCGCGTTTTTTGCAACGCAGAGCTCATCGGGAACCTGCGAAAGCCTGGCCGTTAAGACTTTTTCCTTCATGGTACCTATGTAAGAGGAGACGTGGCCCTGCGAAAACTTTATGGTTCCCGCGGGCTCAGGCGCTCCGCGGCGAAAAATCTTCGAGTAGATTTTCTCGAGCAAATAGAGAGGAAAAACGCCAAGAACGGTATCTGTGAACGACGCGCACAAGCGCCAGGCGCCTTCAATGCAAAAAAAGGCGATGCCCCAGGTTAGGGGATGAGTGGCCCAAACGACGAGCGCCGCAAACCCTATCTCATGATCGGTAATTCCGGTCGCGGAACTTTTGCTCAGGACGTCATCCAGGGCGTGAGAAACCCAGGCGGTCATGGAGTACGAATACCAGTACATCAGCCCGGCGATGGCGATAGCGGATTCCGCCAGCCCGCTGAGGATGGCCGCGGAACGCCAGGGGACGGCTTGGTAGAACGGCAGGGCTTTGCGCCAGCGATGGGGAAGCAGTGAAAGGAACGGCCCAAGAAGGAAGATCCACATATCGTGCCCCGCAATTATTATAAAAGAGCCCAGAACCTTGCGAGGAACCTCAAACATCGGACAAGCCAAAAAGTAATCCTCACAATAATCCAGAGAGCTTCGGGCGTCTACTGCCCGGCTTTTGAGACCAGCCGGTAAACCTGGGCATCAAGGAAAAGACGGAACAACTCGGGATCGATCTCCTCGTCGCGGACGCACAGTTTGAGAATCTCCAGCGCGCGATCCGTGGGAACAGCTCTCTTATAAGGACGGTCGGACGCGGAGAGTGCGTCGAAAATGTCGCAGATAGTCATCATCTTGGCTTGGACAGGAATCTCCGCCGCTGTGAGGCTATTCGGATAGCCTTTGCCGTTGAGTTTTTCGTGGTGGGCACGCGCAATTTCCGGAATGCCGCGGTATTCGGGTGTCCAGGGAATCTGCGCCAGGAAATTAAAACTGTGCGTCACGTGCGATTCGATTTGGCGCCGCTCCGCCGTATCGAGGCTGCCGCGCGGTATCGAGAGGTACCTCACCTCTTCAGAAGTAAGGTATGGGCGTTCGGCGCCGCGCGGGTCGCGGTAGGTCTTCTGGGATATCTCCGTGAGCAATTCGAACTCGCTTGATGGCAAGATCGTTGGCTCGTTCACTCGAGTGATGAATTCGGCATAGCGGTCCAATTCGGCGATAAGGCGGTTGCCTTCGTCGTCGAGAAGCTTCAAACGTGCGCGCGCTTCCGCCTCTTTTTTGCGAAGCTGCCCCAGCAGGAGTTCCACTTTTTGTTCGGCGATGCGTGCTTGGGTGTCCCGCCGGATATAGTCAAAGCGATCCAACAAGCGGGAAAACTGAAGCGGGTAAAGTTTTTTGGCTTTTACGAGAACTTCTTCGCGGACCCCGACCTTTCCAAAATCGTGGAGCAGTGTGGCATAACGCAGCTCCTTCATCTGTTCGCGCGAGAAACGCAAATCGGCGTATGGTCCCTGCGGCTCGCGATCCACGGCTTCGGCAAGCGCCATGGTCATTTTGCAAACGCGCTGAGAGTGGCCAGAGGTAGTTGGGTCGCGCTGCTCGATAGCTTTCACCGCGGCACTCACAAACCCGTCAAACAGATTTTCGATGTCGCGGTAGAGCTGCGAGTTCTCGAACGCCACAGCGGCTTGCGAGGCAAGAGACAGGCCGAGACGCACGGCGCGCTCGGGAAAGGGATGCACCTGGCGATGGACGGCATTCGCATTTGTCAGCCGCGCTTTGGGGTTACGCTTGCAGTTGATCAACTGGAGCACGCCGAGGACCTCGCCCTTGCCGTTTTTCATGGGCAGAGTGATCAAAGAGCGCGTGCGGTACCCGGCTTGCTCGTCGAAAGAAGAATTGAACTGGAAGGGCCGCGATTTGGGGATACGGTACGCGTCCGCCAGCTCGATGACTTCGCCGTGGAGCGCGCAGTAGCCTGCCATCGAGGATTCCGTAAGCGGAAGCTTGTGTTCGGAGTACGGAAACTGCACGCTGTCGTTCTGGGTTAATCGGAAGCGCAGTTGCCGCGTCTTTTTCGCGCCGTTCACCTCGTTGGACACAGAACCGTTCGTGCTGCCCCCGATTTGTTCCGCCAGATAAAGAGATCCCGCGTCGGCGCCGGTGATCTCCCGAGCCTTCGAGAGGATCAGAGCAAGCAGTCGCTCGACGTCATGGGTTTCGGAGAGCGCGATGCCAACGCGGTTCAGTTCTTCGAGTTCGCGCCCCGCCTGTGCGGCGGACAACCCAGTGCGCCGCGAAGCAACCACTCGCTTGCGCAGCCTTTTTTTTGCCTTGGCCATGACGAGGGACGCTAAGCCGACTTTACCCGCAAAGCCGCTTGATGTGGTGCAGATTTTAGCGGAAGCATACCGGCGAGGCACGCAGCGAGCTGCGGCCAGCAGAAACAGGGGCACAAACTGGCCAATTTAGTTGTACCCTCGGGGAGTGCCGGGGCAGCAAATGGCGCGTAAAAACAAGTAATCAGTAAGCGTCACAGCCTTTCGCCGCCGGAAAGGGTCTGCTAGCGTGAGAACAGGACTGCCGGGTACGGGTGTGGGCACGGGTTCAGTGAGCGAGCAGCAACGGGAGAATTTGTGCGGATCGTAAGCGGCGGCGTCACCGATTTGGGGCGTGTGCGCACGAATAACGAGGATTGTTTCCGCATTGTCGAATCGCTGAATCTCTTTGTGCTCTCGGACGGCATGGGCGGCGAGGCGCACGGCGAAGTGGCCAGCGCGCTGGCCGTGGAGACCATCGTCAAGCATTGCATGGACGCGCAGACCGATTTCGCCGCCACGATGCTTGGCAATTCGGAGCCAACCTGGAGCGAGAAGGCTAAGCGGCTGACGAGCGCCGTGCACCTGGCGAACAAGAAGATTTATGATTCCGCGGAAGCGCATCCGGAACAGCACGGGATGGGGGCAACCGTGACCGCCGCGTGGATCGATGGGTCGAAATTAAGCATCGCGCATGTGGGAGATTCGCGGGCCTATTTGCTGAGAAGCGGCAATTTGCAGCAATTAACCAGCGATCACTCATTGGTGGCCGAGCAAGTGCGGCGGGGCATCTTGACGGCGGCGGAAGCGGAAGAAAGCGAAATGCAGAGCGTCCTTCTGCGCGCGCTGGGGGCTTTGCCCGATATTGAAGTGGACACCGAAGAGCACATTTTGTTCGCGCGGGACATTGTGATGCTCTGCTGCGATGGTCTGACGCGCATGGTCACGGAACCGGAAATTGCGGGCACTTTGCAAGCGGAAACGGATCCGACGAGGGCCGCGGAAAAGCTTATCAACTTGGCCAATGAGCGCGGCGGGGTGGACAACATTACCGTCATTGTCGTGCGCGTGGGCGCGGAATCCCGAGGGTGGTTTTCTTGGCTGTTTGGTGGAGCGCGAAAAAAAGGGGCCAGAAACGGCGCCGCAGGAGGAATGTGAGATGGCGAAGCTCAGCCTGATGTTTGAAGAAAAAACGGTCAAGGAAGTGCCGGTGGGAAGCCGGGCGGTGAGCATTGGACGCTCTCCGGACAATGACCTGCCTGTCGACAACCTGGCGGTCTCGAACTATCACGCCCGCGTGTATTTTGAGGGCGGGCGGCTCGTGGTGGAAGACCTCGATAGCCTCAATGGGACGTTTGTGAATGATCTGCGTGTAGAGCGCGCCACGCTGCACGATGGTGACTCCATCTGGATTGGCAAACATCACATCAAAGTGGATGCTTCCGGCGACGCTCCCGTGCCGTGGGATACGGGGCGCAAAGCCAGCGCTCCGCGCATCAACGAGACGATGGTTCTGGACACCAAGGCGCGGCGCGACATGCTGCAACAAGCGGCAGCCACGGGCGAGCGCGTCCAGTTTGCAGCGGGACGCCTGAAAGTTCCCACGCTCATCGTGATTGGCGGGCGAACCGATCAGAAAGAGTACATGCTCACGAACAAGCTGACGGTCATCGGCAAATCGGCGATGGCTACGGTAAAAGTCAAAGGCTGGTTCAAACCACCGATGGCCGCGCAGATCAACCAGCGCGATGACGGCTACTACATCGGCCCCGGCGACAAAATGCCCACGGTGAATGGCGCGCCCATCACTGGACCTGTGCGACTGAACGATGGCGACGTCATCGAAGTTAGCGGTGTGCGCATGAACTTCGTCTTCCGCGAGTAGCGCGCGATCCGAGATGGCAGCTCCGTCAGGCGGATGGTGGCAGAGGCGGGGCGGGTTTGGCCTCTACGAGCTTCTGCAGTCGTGGTGGCGGCACCGCGTCTCGTTTGTGATCAGTCTGTGCGTCACCGCCGCAGCCCTGACGCTGTACTACTTCACGTTCTTTGGCGAGCGCTCGACGCCGATTTTCGAGTTCCTTCAACGTCTCGAATACAACTCTCTTGACACGCGTTTCCGATATCGCCCAGAAAGCGCGACGCACGTCGATCCTCGAATCGTCATCGTGGACATTGATCAGCACTCTCAAGAAGTGCTTGGAAGGTGGCCGTTTCCCCGGTCGCACTTTGCAAAAATGCTGGACGTCCTGCACAACGATGGCGCAAAGGTAGCGGCATTCGACATAACCTTTAGCAAACCTGACGAGAGCGCAGCACCCCTGCTCCGGCTTAGGGAGGAGTTGAAGGCCCGGAACGCACGCGGCGAACCGGTGGATGCCAAACTGGAAGCCGAAGTAGAGAAACTGGCCGCCGAGTCCGATTCGGACAAACAATTCGCCGAAGCAATAAAGAAATTTGGCAGGGTTATTCTGGGAAATTATTTCCTTTATACCGAAGCGGATCTGCGCAGGCTCGATGACAAGACGCTTGACCAGTACGCAAATGAGCTGAGTTTCTTCTCTTTTCCGCAAGTGCAGTCCGTCATAAGACGGCAGGGGTTCGGAAAACAGGACTTCGTAAGTCTAATAGCCAGGTACGAAAGAGCCGACATGTTGCCGCACGGCGCCGAAGCGAACATGACTACCTTTACAAATGCGTTGAGCGGCGAGGCGTCTTCGACGGGGTTTTTCAACGAACCCTCGGACACCGACGGCGTCGTTCGTCGAACGACGATGATCTTGCCGTTTGGACGCTCCGCCAACAGAAGCGAATGGGATTTGTACGGATCGATGGACGTGATGGCCGTGCGCGCATACCTTGGAATTGGCAATGACGGAATGGTCCTCACCTATGATGACCACGGTATTGTGGACCTTCAGTTTGGGGAAAGGCTTCGCGTCGTCCCGAATGACATCGGTCAGGCTTTAATCAACTATCACGGCAGAGCGTACACGTATCCGCATTTTTCGATGGCTGACGTCGTACAACGCAAACTGCCTGAGGTGGATTTTCGAGATAAGATCGTGTTGGTAGGAGCCACGGCTACTGGCATCGGCGATATTAAGTCCACACCTTACAGCGGGACGGACTACCCCGGCGTGGAAATTCATGCCAATGTCATCGATAACATCCTGCACAACGACTTCCTGGTACGCGGCGCGAAGCAGCAATTGTGGGATGCAATCTTTATTCTCGTACTCGGCATACCGCTTGGCATCTGGATGGCCCTGGTGCAGCCGCGTTGGATGTGGTTTGGAGCAGGCCTGCTCATTCCACTCGTGGCAGTGGATTATGGGGCCTTTCGGCGGGGGTGGTGGCTGAATTTCACGATTCCGGCGATGACGCTCACCGGCAACGTGCTGCTTGTTTCGCTTTATCGGGCGCTCGTCGAGGAGAAAGAAAAACGCAAGGTACGCGCCATGTTTGGGCAATACCTCAGCCCGGAGGTCATTCGGCGGCTGCTCATCGATCCGCGCCTTGTCGATCCGAAGAAAACCGACATCACCGTGATGTTCAGTGACATTCGTGGCTTCACCAGCATTTCCGAAAAGCTGGACGCGCAGGAGCTCGCGCTCTTTCTGAAACAATATCTTTCGGATATGACGCGCATTGTTTTCAGGTATCAGGGCACGCTTGACAAGTATATCGGCGACGCAGTCATGGCCATCTGGGGCGCGCCTTTCGAAGAAGCCGGCCATGCAACACGTGCTTGTAACGCGGCGCTGGAAATGATGAAGCGCGTGCGCGAGCTGCATAAGGAGTGGGAAGCGCAGGGCAAGCCTAGCCTCGAAATCGGCATCGGGCTAAACACGGGCGTGGCCAGCGTGGGCAAGATGGGCTCGGAGCTGCGATCCGAGTACACGGCGCTGGGTGATGCCGTAAATCTTTCTTCACGGCTCGAGGGTCTGAACAAAGACTACGGCACGCACATTATCGTGAACGAGACGACGTATCAAGCCGCCAAGGGCGACGGCTTTCTTTTTCGCGAGCTGGATTTGATGCGCGTCAAAGGAAAGCTGCAGCCTGTCACGATCTATCAGTTGCTGGGGCGGCAAGCGGATTTTGAAGCGGACGGTTCAGCCGAGACAGTGCGCTTACAAGTAGAACTTTTCACCCGCGGCCGCGAGCTTTATCGCAAGCGCCAGTGGAGAGCGGCGCAGAGCGCTTTCGAGGAAATTCTCGCCAAATGGCCGAAGGACGGCCCTTCGCGCGTTTACGTGGAACGCTGCCAGGAATATATCGCCGCTGAACCGACCGCGGACTGGGATGGCGTTTTCGTCATGACCCACAAGTAGCAGCTTGAGCCGACTGCGCCCCGTGCGCTATTGCTTTTCCACTTCAATCAAATTATCCGCGGGGTCGCGGTCGATCAATTTGTTGTACGGGTCGATCCCCGCGAACGTCGGTTTTTCGTCCACCACGAATTCAAATGTTCCCATTTCTTGCTTGATCCACTCTTTGTGCAGGTTCAGCCGCTTCAAATGTTCTTTCGTTCCGCTGAATACTCCGACGTCGATGAGGTCGTGAATCGTCATGGGCGTCTCATTTCCAGAGCCGTCCGACTTTTTCTTCTGGGCGCTCACTTTCAGCGTCACTTTGTATTTCTTATCAGGCGTTTCCACGTAAGTCGCCGACACCGCTTTGTTCTCATATAGAACGATAGACTCGAACATATCGGTGATGAGGTATTGCAATTCCGGGGGCGTTTGCTCGCGGAGCGCGGCGACGAATCCGCGCGTGTCGGGAAACGGTCCAGTCGCATACTTGTTTTTCTCAAGGAAGTTGTGCAGCGCCAGATTCACTTTGTCCTCGCCGATGTAATCCGCCAGCGCGAACACCACTGGATGTAATGACGAAGGACTATACCCGAAAGACGCATCCATTCGGAAAGTTAGGGAACTGCAGTCCAATTTGGCCGAAACCTTGCGTGTGACCCGCGTCAAATTGGGGGCATCAAAATCGGAGTAAGATGAAAGACGCACGGCCGCAAGTGCCGTCTAACACTTTGATCTATAAAGGTTTGGGGCGCAGCGGCTTGGCCGGGACAGATTTGAGAATGTTCGAATAAGAAACGATTTGCGTGCTCACTATTTGAGCAGACGATATATCGTATCTGGTCGCAGGGGCGTACCCAAACAATTGAGTTCAGGAATCTAAAGAAGAGAGCATCCGACGGAAGAACCGTTCCAATTTGTGTGGCTGGGCAAATAGCCCTTTAGAGGAATCTCCGAAATTCTATGTGGATTGTCCGATTAGCGCTCGCGAGACCTTACACCTTCGTGGTGCTTGCTCTCGTCATTATCCTGCTGACGCCCGTGGTGCTGATGCGGACGCCGACAGACATCTTTCCGGAAATTAACATCCCGGTGATCACGCTCGTCTGGACCTATACGGGGCTCGAACCCCAGGAGATGGAGCAGCGCATCACCAGCAACTCGGAACGGGCGGTCACGACGCTGGTCAACGATGTTGAGCATATCGAATCGCAGTCTCTGAATGGCATTGCCGTCGTGAAAATCTACTTCCAGCCGACAGCCAATGTGCAAGTCGCGCTAGCGCAGACCACCGCAATCGCGCAAACCATTTTGAAAAGCTTGCCACCGGGCACCACTCCTCCTCTTGTGGCCATTTTTTCGGCGTCGACCGTTCCGGTTATTCAGATTGGGTTGACAAGCGACAGCTTGAGCGAGCAGCAGCTCTTCGACTTCGGGAACAACTTCATTCGCACGCAACTGGCCACGGTGCAAGGCGCGGCGCTTCCTTTTCCCTACGGCGGAAAACAGCGCACCATTTCGGTGGACATTGATTCCGCCTCGTTGCAGTCCAAGGGGCTTTCCCCGGTGGACATCGTCAACGCCGTGAATGCGCAAAACCTGATTCTGCCAACGGGAACCGTGAAACTCGGCTCGCTTGAGTATCTAGTTGAGATGAATGGAAGCCCCCTCACGGTGGAAGGTCTGAACGATCTACCCGTCAAAACCGTAAATGGCGCGACGATTTACATGAAAGACGTCGCTCATATTCGCGATGGATTCACACCGCAAACCAATGTCGTGCGCGTGAACGGCCAGCGCGGCGTCCTGATGAGCACGTACAAGACCGGCGGCGCCTCGACACTCGATATCGTCGACCGCGTGAAGGAAGTATTGGCCAACTATGCATCCTCCTTGCCGGAGGGGCTCCGCGTCTCGACGTTCTTTGACCAATCCGTCTTTGTCCGCGCGTCGATCCAGGGCGTCTTGCGTGAGGCGCTCATCGCCGCGTGCCTCACAGCAGTGATGATTTTGGTCTTCCTCGGAAACTGGAAGAGCACGCTGATCATTGCGGTTTCCATTCCACTCTCGATCCTGGTGAGCATTCTCATGCTCAGCGCTCTCGGGGAAACCATCAACATCATGACGCTCGGCGGACTGGCGCTGGCCGTCGGCATCTTGGTGGACGACGCCACCGTGGAAATCGAGAACATCAATCGCAACCTGGCTATGGGCAAGGAAACGGTCCAGGCGATTCTCGATGGCGCTCAGCAAATCGCCGTTCCAGCGTTCGTTTCCACGCTTTGCATTTGCATCGTCTTCCTTCCCATGTTTTTCCTTTCGGGCGTGGCGAAATTCCTCTTCGTACCGCTCGCCGAGGCGGTCAGCTTCGCGATGCTGGCGTCCTATGGGTGGTCCAGAACTATCGTCCCTACGATGGCTATGTATCTCCTGAGCAGCGCGGACGAATACAAGCCCGAAGAGCATGTGGGTGAAAAACCGGGCTTCTTCCGCCGCTACCAGCAAAAATTCGAGCATGGCTTTGAAAGATTCCGCGAGGGCTATCGTCACGGACTGGCTTCAGCGTTGGACTGGCCGAAGTTGTTTGGCGCTTGTTTCCTCATATTTTGCGTGCTCTCAATCGGTCTCGTCGCGCTTCTCGGCAGGGACTTCTTCCCCAAGGTCGACGCCGGACAAATTCGTTTGCACTTCCGCGCACGCACCGGCCTTCGCATCGAGGAAACGGCACGGCTCGCTGATCAGGTGGACTCGGTCATTCGTGAAACCATTCCCCCGAAAGAGTTGCAGACCATTCTCGATAACATCGGTGTCCCCTACAGCGGTATCAATCTCAGCTACAGTAACTCCGGAACTTTTGGCACTTCCGATGCCGAAATCCTTGTGCAGTTGAAGGAAGAACGAGGAAAGCCAACGGGTGCTTATATCAACGAGCTCCGCGAGAAACTGCCACAAAAGTTTCCCGGCACGCAATTCTTCTTCCAGCCCGCGGACATCGTGACGCAAATCTTGAATTTCGGGACCCCGGCGCCCATCGATGTCGCGGTAACCGGAGCGAACCAGCGCGGCAACTATGTGGTGGCGCAAAAGCTCGCGAATGAATTCCGGCATATTCCGGGAGCCGTCGACGTTCACGTGCAGCAAGCGCTGGACGAGCCAACTCTGCACATGGATGTCGATCGCACCCGCGCGCAATCCGTCGGTTTGCAGGCCAAGGATGTGGCAGGTAACCTTCTTGTTTCTCTGAGCTCCAGCTTTCAGACATCCCCGGCCTTCTGGCTGGATCCAAAGAACGGCGTCAGTTACAACGTCGCCGTGCAATCGCCCCAATATCGCGTGGACAGCTATCAGGCGCTGCAAAACACGCCGGTAACCGGTACGGCTCCCGGCGTTCCGCCTCAAATCATCGGAAATCTGGTGAACACCACAAACACCGCGAGACAGGCGGAGATTTCTCATTACAACGTGCAACCCATGATCAACGTCTACGCCGCCGTAGACGGCCGGGACCTGGGCGGCGTCTCTGACGAAGTCCTCAAGCGTGTGGCCGCCGTCAAAAGCCAACTGCCGCGCGGCAGCCATATCGAAGTTCGCGGCCAGGTGCAAACGATGCGCTCCTCGTTCAGAGGCTTGGGATACGGATTGATTGGCGCGATTATCCTGGCGTACTTGTTGATCGTGGTGAACTTCCAATCCTGGCTGGATCCATTCATCATCATTACGGCCTTGCCCGGAGCTCTCGCCGGGATTTGCTGGATTTTGTTGCTGACGCACACGACCCTCAGTGTGCCATCGCTTACTGGAGCGATCATGTGCATGGGGGTGGCCACCGCCAACAGTATTTTGATGGTTTCCTTTGCGCGCGAGCAGATGAGCGAAGGGAAATCCGCGCGTGAAGCCGCGCTGCAAGCGGGATTTGTTCGCGTCCGCCCAGTGCTTATGACCGCGCTTGCCATGATTATCGGCATGATCCCGATGGCCATTGGCCTCGGCGAGGGCGGCGAACAGAACGCCCCGCTGGGCCGCGCCGTGATTGGCGGACTCCTTTTCGCGACCTTTGCCACGCTGTTTTTTGTTCCTTGCGTTTTCTCGATGATTCATGGCCGGCGCGAGCGGAGAAAGCAGCGTAGCCAATCACCATCCCCTGCGGTAGCCTAAGTGGAAGAGAAAGAGCGGAGTACCGGACAATGAAAGAAGGCAGATCACAGATGGAACCCGAAGGAGGGCAACGGCCCGAGAAAGGCACGCGGCTCTTCACGTACCTAATTCTGGGTGTGATTGTACTGGTGATCTTGGGCGCGTTCACCTTGTTCCAGCGCCGTGCGCAATACCATGCTCTGGCCGAAAACACGGAGGCGCTGGCCATTCCTACCGTAGCGGTCACTCATCCCACCTCGGAGGTTGCGCAGGAAGACCTCGTGTTGCCTGGCACGCTCCAGGCCTATGTGGAATCGCCTATCTATGCCCGCACAAGCGGCTACTTGCAAAAGTGGTACCACGATATCGGAACGCGAGTGCCGAAGGGCGAGCTATTGGCGGATATCGACACGCCCGAAGTCGATCAACAGCTTTTGCAGGCGCGCGCCGACCTGAACACTGCCCAAGCCAATGCAAATCTTTCCAAGATTACTTCGTCTCGTTATCAAGAACTGATCAAAACAGACGGAGTTTCCAAACAGGAAGTCGATAACGCCGTCGGCGACTATGCCGCCAAGGCGGCGACCGTCCAGTCTTTTGCGGCGAATGTACGGCGGCTCGAGGAACTGGAATCTTTTAAACACGTCTACGCCCCATTCAGCGGCGTCATCACACGGCGCAATATAGATACTGGAACGCTGATCAATGCCGGCAATGGCGGCGCTCAGCAGGAGCTTTTTACCCTGGCGCAGACCGATCCTATTCGCGTTTACGTCAGCGTGCCAGAGATGTACTCCTCGGCAGTCCGCAACGGACTTGGGGCTTTTCTCGAGTTGGCACAATTTCCAGGACAGCGCTTTGAAGGAAAAGTAGTGCGCACGGCGGAAGCCATCGATCCCAACTCAAGAACACTTTTGACGGAAGTGGATGTGCCGAACAAGACCGCCCAGCTCTTTCCAGGCGGCTACGCTCAGGTCCACTTACAGGTGAAAGTCGCGGCTTCGCGCGTGCAAGTGCCGGTGAATGCCCTGCTTTTCCGCGCGGAGGGCTTGCGCGCCGTGGTTGTAGATGCAAATAACAAAACTCACCTCCGCCAATTGACTATCGGGCGCGACTACGGAACAACGCTTGAAGTTTTGCAAGGCCTTGCGCCTACCGACTGGATCGTCTTGAATCCCGCGGACTCGCTCGACGAAGGCCAAGACGTGCGCGTCAAGCAAATCGCGCAACCAGACGCCACTGCAGCCCCACCGCCGCAGGCGCCTCCATCCAAAGCTCCGAACACGAACGGAGCGCCTGGAGCGAAGCGGTAATGGCCATACGCCAGAGGAAACTCTTCCTGCCTTTTCTGTGCTCGGCCGGCTGCGTGTTGCTTCTGGTCGGGTGCACGGTTGGACCCAAGTACGAGCGTGCCAGCGCGCCCACCACGGCAAAGTGGGACGTCTCGGAACCTTGGCGGGCGAGCGATCCCAAGGACGCCGTTCCCAAGGGCGAATGGTGGAGCGTTTTTCACGACGATGAGCTGAACGGCCTGGAAAAGGATTCCCTCGCGGCAAATCAGACGCTGCAAGCAGCGATTGGAAACTATGATCAGGCGCGCGCCGCTGCGGCCATTCAGGTCGCAACGCTTTTCCCAACCTTTGGTACGGGACCAAACGCTTACCGGCAGCGGCTTTCCGGCAACCGGCCGCCAAGCGGCGCGGTCCCACCGCTTCAGCCCGTTACGCAAAACTCGTTTACGCTGCCGTTTACGGTTGGCTATGAAGTCGATTTGTTCGGCCAGCGCCGCAGGACGATCGAATCTGCGGAAGCGTCGTACCAAGCCAGTGCCGCAAACCTCGGAAATGTCCGGCTCGTCATCACCGCGGAGCTTGCTGGTGATTACTTCAGCCTTCGGCAACTCGATTCCGAGCTTGGAATTCTGAACCGCACTGTGGACGCGTTGCGCCGCGGCTTAGAGCTCGTGGATTCGCGCCATAAGGGCGGCGTTGCTTCCGGACTGGACGTCGCGCAGGAAGAAACACTCCTACAGACAACGCGAACGCAAGCCACTCTATTGTTGCAGCAGCGAAAGCAGTTTGAAGATGCGATCGCCGTGCTCGTCGGCAAACCTGCGCCGGACTTTCACATTCCGGTCAAAGAACTGAAAGCGGAGCCGCCGCCCATTGATCTGGGTCTCCCTTCGGATTTGTTGGAGCGGCGCCCGGACATTGCTCAAGCCGAACGCCAGATGGCCGCCGCCAATGCGCAGATCGGAGTTGCCAAGGCGGCGTACTATCCTTCTTTGAATTTGTTTGGAAATGGGGGTTGGCAGGCCGCCGACGTCGCAAAACTTGCTAACGTTTCCAGCATCTTCTGGGCGCTGGGTGCAAACGTGGCCGAAAGTATTTTTACCGGGGGAGCGCGCCGCGCGCAGGTGGAGTTTGCTAAATCCGGCTACGACATCACTATTGCAAATTACCGGCAGTCTGTGCTGACTGCCTTTCAGGAAGTGCAAGACGATGTTACGGGGCTCACAGTTCTCGAACAGGCGCGCGATACGCAGCAACTCGCTGTAGATGCTGCCCGCCGCACACTGGATCTTTCCGAGGACCGCTACAAAGGCGGGCTAGTGAGCTACCTGGATGTCGTCACCGCGCAACAAAATTTGCTAAACAACGAGCAGGAAGCCGCCGTGATTCAAGGCCAGCGGCTGGTGACCAGCGTGCTTCTGGTCAAAGCGCTGGGCGGCGGTTGGGATGCATCGAGTCTTGCCGCGGTGCAGGTCAAGCCTAAGCTGAAGGATGTCGTCGCGCCCTGACGTTGTCCGTCTGCTCCGCTAACAATCCTTCTATGCCACCAATTTCTGCGATGCGAATCGATCGCGACCAAATCATTGCGACGGAAAAAGTCATCCGGCCGCACATTCGCCGGACGCCCGTCATCGCAGCAGACGGTAGCGATTTCGGTCTCGATTGCATCCCGCTTATTTTCAAACTCGAATTGTTTCAGCATTCGGGTTCCTTCAAAGCTCGCGGTGCCTTCGCGAACTTGCTGCTTCGAAAAATTCCGCTAGCTGGTGTCGTTGCAGCCTCCGGCGGCAATCACGGGGCAGCGGTCGCCTTCGCGGCGATGAAACTCAGCATTCCTGCAAAGATTTTTGTCCCCACCGTCGCTTCGCGGGAAAAAATCGAGCGCATCCGCGGCTATGGCGCGGAACTCGTCGTGACGGGCGAGTGCTACTCCGATGCCCTGGCCGCGAGCGAACATTGGGCCGCCGAATCTGGCGCGCTTACGGTGCACGCTTACGATCAGCCCGAGACGCTGCTCGGACAGGGTTCCGTCGGTCTCGAGATCGAGCAACAGGTTCCCAATCTTGACTCACTGCTTGTTGCTATCGGTGGTGGCGGCCTCATAGGCGGCGTCGCATCGTGGTATGCGAACCGCATCAAGATAGTTGGCGTCGAGCCCGAAGCCGCGCCGACATTGCATAACGCGTTGCGAGCTGGGCATCCTGTCGACAGTCCTGCCGGAGGCATTGCGGCCGACTCGCTCGCTCCTAAGCAAGTTGGCGCACTGATGTTTCCTATCGCTCAAAAATGCGTTAGCGGGGTGATTCTTGTGACCGACGATGCGATCCAGCAAGCCCAGCAGGCCCTTTGGAAAGTCCTGCGCATCGTTGCGGAACCCGGCGGCGCCGCTGCTTTCGCAGCGATCCTCTCTGGCCGCTACAGAGCTCAGCCTGGCGAGCGTGTAGGCGTTCTCGTCTGCGGAGGAAACACGACGGCCGTCGATTTTGGTTGGACCAGTGGCGTCAAATCTGACGACCACACGCCACCTTCGTCGGGCAAAGCAGTTCCGCAATCCATTAGAGGAGACTAAAATGTCTGTCTACGAAAAGTTGAACGCTCTGGGGATCTCCCTCCCACCGGTCGCACCGCCAGCCGCAGCGTTCTTGCCGTTTGTGCGCACCGGGAATTTGCTTTTCATCTCCGGACACATCGCCAAGAAAGACGGACAGCCCTGGACGGGAAAGCTCGGCGCTGATCTCACCACTGCTCAGGGAAAAGAGGCGGCAAAAGAAATCGCCATTCAATTGCTGGGAACACTTCAGGCGGCGACCGGAGATCTAAACAAGATCGCGCGAATCGTCAAATTGATGGTCCTGGTGAACAGCGCCCCGTCTTTCACCGAGCAGCATCTCGTGGCCAATGGCGCTTCCGAGTTCTTCGGCGAGATCTTCGGAGAGCGCGGTAAACATGCGAGAAGCGCCTTCGGCGTTGCTCAAGTCCCACTCGGGTCCTGCGTCGAAATTGAATTGATCGCAGAGTTGAGCTGACAAACGTATCGCGGCAGCGTCTTCCTCCGCGCCATTCAAAAACAGTTTACGACTCGAAAGACCAGCGGCCGCCAATCATCGTCCGCTCGATGGGGATTGTGATCAGCGAGGATGGATTCTCGCGAAGCGGATCGCGTCCCAGCACAACCAGATCGGCCAGCTTCCCGGCTTCTATAGATCCTTTGACGTTTTCTTCGTAGGACGCGTACGCGCCATTCAAAGTACCAACGCGAATAGCCTCTTCAATCGTGATGCGTTGCTTGGGCCCCCAAACGTTGCCCTTGGTGTCCGTGCGTGTCACTTCGGATTGCAAAGCCATCATCGGTTCAAATGGGCCGGGGGGATAATCGGAGGCTTGCGTCGGGCGAATTCCCGCGTCGATGAAACTCCGCAAAGCGAACATATGGTCCAGGCGCTCGGCGCCGTAATAGCGCATTTTTTCGCCGTGATAATAGACGTATGTCGAAAACGGTGTCGGTATCGCACCGAGCGTTTTCATGCGCCCGATCAACTCGTCATTCACCACGGTGCAGTGCTCCAAGCGGAAGCGCGGATCATGCCGCGGCGATTCGCGTTGCAACCGTTCGTAGACACGCAGCGTCGTATCGATGCCCACGTCGCCGTTCGCGTGCGTGCCAATCTGCCAGCCCGCGAGATGCGCTTTGCGGCCGTGCGTGTACATCTCTTCCTCGGTCATTACCAATATGCCGTAATCGTTCGGCCGGCCTTCATACGGCGCGGAAAGCCGCGCAGTTCGCTCGGAAATCGATCCATCACAAACCAGCTTTATCGCACCAACGCGCACCCATTCATCTCCAAGACCTGTACGGACACCCGCCGCGATCATCGCATCGAGATGGTGATAGTTGATGAAGCAGTACGCGCGATAGAGCAAGTCGCCCGCCTCGTGCGCATCCTGATACGCGCGTAGGTCCAGTGGCGTGCCTTGCGCTTCGGTCGCCGAAGTAATCCCGGTGCGCGCGAGCATCTTGGAGATGAGTTTCACTCCCTCGCGGCAATCGTCTCGCGTGAAATTTAGAGGAATGACTTTGTCGAAGTACTCGTTCGCGCTCTCAGCGACGCGTCCACTTAATTTTCCTGTCGCGGAATCATGGCTAATCTGTCCACCTGGCGGATCGGGTGTCTTCTCATCAATCCCTGCCTTGCGAAACGCCAGCGAATTCGCATACGCCGTGTGTCCGCCGCGGTGCTGGATGTGAACGGGATGATCCGGCACGGCCGCATCCAGGTCCGCGATCGTTAAAGCTCGGCCTTCCTCCGTCTTCGTGTCATCGTACTTGAATCCCAGCACCCATTCTCCAGCTGGCGTCTTTGCTGCTCGCTCCTGCAACGCTGCGAGAATCGACTGAATGGAGCGCAAGTCGCAGTCCACCATGCGCAAATGCAGCCTGCCAGCATCTGCGGGATGCGAATGCGCATCAATGAATCCCGGCAGAACCGTTTTCCCGCCGAGATCGATCTTTTGCACTCCCGCTCCCACTAGATTCAGCACGTCGCTGTTGCTTCCCACCGCGAGAAATCTGCCACGCGAAATCGCGACGGCTTCCGCGCGCGGTTCGACCGCGTTCACCGTCCAAATGTTTCCGTTGTGCAGAATCAGTTCGGGCTTTTCCTGCTCAAGCGGCAGCAAGGCAAATCCTGCTATCGAGCCGAGGAACTCACGGCGAGTCGGTCCTTGAGTCATGGGTACCTTTCGTCAAGAGAAGATTGCCGCGAATCGTACGCTGCGCCGCTCGGCGCGTCAACGCGGGCTAGGATTTCTTCTGAACTCACTTCTTGACATCTTGGTCTTTTTTCCGTATAGGTAGAACTTCTAGGCTTAAGAGTAGAACTCCTAGGTGTCCACATGGCTCAAGAAAAATCGGAGTTCCTCAAAGGAACTCTCGACATGTTGATCCTCAAGGTTGTCGCCCTCGGCCCCATTCACGGCTACGCCATCTCCCAGCGCATCCAGCAAATCTCCAAGGATTTCTTTCAAGTGCCCCAAGGCTCGCTCTACCCCGCCCTGCACCGCCTCGAGGACCGCGGCTGGCTCACGGCCGACTGGCGCGAATCAGAAACAGGACGCGAGGCAAAATTTTATACGCTCACGAGAAAAGGCCGCAGGCAATTGGAGACCGAGCTCGTTCATTGGGAGCGGCTCTCCGATGCTGTAGCCCTGATCCTGCGAACCGCCGAATAGGAGGTGTTTCCTTGCACTGGCTGCGCCGTCTTTTCAGCAAGGAACAATCCGAGAAGCAACTTGATGACGAACTGCGTTTCCACATCGAACGCCAAATCGCCGCCTACATCGCCGGCGGTATGACTCCATTCGAAGCCCGCCGGCGAGCCCAACTCGATTTCGGCGGCCTCGAAGCGATCAAGCACGAAACTCGCGAAGCTCGCCGTGGCATCCTGCTGGAAACTCTGTTTCAGGATTTGCGCTATGCGTCTCGCATGCTCCGCAAGAATCCCGGCTTCACCATTGCTGCAGCGATAACACTCGCTCTCGGCATCGGCGCCAACACCGCCATCTTCAGCATCGTTGACGCCGCCCTTCTGCGGCCCCTGCCCTTCAAGGATTCCTCCCGCATTCTGACCGTTGCCACTAAGACAGCCATGTTTCCCACGTTTTCTCTCGGGAATTCCTGGCCTGCCTTTCAGCAAATCCGTTCGCAAGCTGCCTCCCTCGAAGAATCGGCAGTCTACTCGCAATCCGAAAAAACATTGACCGGTCAAGGCAGTCCAGCTCAGCTCAGCGTCACTAGTGTTTCCGATGGCTTTTTCGAAGAGCTCGGCGCGACCGCACAGCAGGGCCGCCTGACCACTCTCGCGGATCAGCATCCAGGGCAAAACCTTGTTGCCGTTCTTTCCGACGCACTCTGGCGCACGCGCTTCGGCGCCGATCCGGCAATCCTCGGCCGCACTCTCGTTCTCGACAAACAGCCCTTCACGATCGTCGGCGTTGCTTCCCGCAATTTCACTTTTCCGAAAAAAAACGATTTGTGGATCCCCGTGGCTCTTACGCCTGCCATCGAGCATCAGCCGGCCCTCTTCATGTTTCAATTTCTCGGCAGACTGCGGCACGGCCAGAAAATCAGCCAATTGAACGCCGAACTCGCCACCATCGCCGAGCGCCTCATCAAGGATTATCCTGCGCTGAAAGCCGGCTTGAGCTTCACGGCGGAGCCGCTTATCGAGACTCGTGTGCAAAACGTTCGCACCGCTTACCTCGTCCTTCTCGGAGCATCCACGCTTGTATTGCTCATCTCCTGCGCCAATCTATCAAGTCTGCTCCTCGCCCGCGGCTCAGCTTGCCAGCGAGAAATGGCTCTCCGCGCAGCACTCGGTGCATCGCGCGGCCGCCTTTTTCGACAGGGATTAGTCGAAAGTAGTCTGATCGCTCTGCTGGGCGGCGGACTCGGAATGCTCCTGGCCGCAGGCGGAGTGCAGTTGTTTCGCGTCATCGCTCCCAGCGGTACCCCGCGGCTCGACGAAATTTCCGCCGACTCCACGCTCTTGTTGTTTTCGCTCTTTACGTCGCTTGTTGCCGGCCTCATCTTCGGTCTCGCGCCCGCCCGCCGCGCGGCTCGCCTGGACCCCAACGAAACCCTCAAGGAAGGCACCGGCACAAGCCTCGGCGCCGCGCGCTCGGCCCATCAATCAAAACTCGGCCAGACTCTCGTCGTTGTCGAAGTCGCTCTCGCCTTCATCCTTCTCATCGGCTCCGCTCTGATGACGCAGACCCTCTACAACCTCCTTCATCAAAGCCCCGGCTTCCGCACGGATCACCTTCTCACCTTCGATCTTCCGAGCCCTGCTATCTACGAGGATCCCGGCGGAAAATTCCTGCGGGAGCGAGTGGAACGCTTACGACAGATCATCCAGCAAGTTCAGCTTGTCCCCGGAGTCACCGCCGTCACCGCTTCCGACCAAAGCCTTTTGATGGGCATGCGCACGATGCAAAGCGGTCTCAAGGTCGAGGGAGAGCTCCCTCCGAGATCCGGCGAAGTGCGCTCTGCCAAAGCGCGCACTATCCACCCTTCCTATTTCCGTACGATGGGCGTCCCGCTTCTTCGTGGAAGGGACTTCACCGATCGCGACTCGCAAAACTCTTCGAGCGTCATCATCGTGAACGAAACGATGGCGCGGGAATACTGGGGCTCCCCCGATGTGCTCGGAAAGCACATCGGCATGATCAAGGACGAAAAAGGAAACCGTCAATGGTATGAAGTGATCGGTGTTGTCTCCGACATGCGCGAGATCAACATCAGCCACACCCCCGACCCGGAATACTATCTCTCGATGCTGCAAAGCGGCACAGGTTCAACTCATCTTTTCGTTCGTACGCTTGCAGACCCGGAGTTCCTGGCCGGAGCGATCTCCCGCCAAGTCTGGACCGTTGTTCCCGACCAGCCCGTAACGCGACTCACCACGATGTCGCGCGCCATCTCCGAATCTGTTGGCGACCAGCGTCTGCGCAGCATTTTGCTTGTCGTTTTCGCGTGCATCGGCTTCGCGCTGGCTTTGCTTGGCGTTTACGGGGTCATTTCCTATGCGGTCGCGCGCCGCGTTCAGGAAATCGGCATTCGCATGGCGCTCGGCGCTTCGCCGCAGGATGTACTCCGCATGATCCTTCGGCAAGGCCTTTTATCAGTTGCCATCGGCGTCATCTTGGGATCTGCGGGAGCGCTCGCTCTCGCCCGGGTTATTGCCAGCCAGTTTTACGGCGTCAAACCAGCCGATCCCGCCACTTTTCTTGCCGCCGCCGCGCTGGTTCTCGTGATTGCTTGCCTCGCATGCTGCATCCCTGCTCGTCGCGCCATGCGCGTTGACCCCATCATCGCCCTCCGCTATGAATAACCAAACCCACGCCCATTGCTCCTCGCGTGCCTTGTCTCTTGTAGGGGCACGGCATGCCGTGCCCGTCTTCGGCAGAAATCGGCACCTCGCGCATCAAGAGTCTTCCATCGAACCGCTTCTCATGCCACATTCGGAGCATGAACCGTGCACTGGCTGACTCGTCTCTTCCGCAAAGACCAAGCCGAAAACCAACTTGACGCCGAACTCCGCTTTCACCTAGAACGCCAAATCTCTGACTACATCGCCTCAGGCATATCCCCCGAAGAAGCCCGCCGCCGCACCCTCCTCGACTTCGGCGGCCTCGAGTCGATCAAGCAACAAACCCGCGAATCCCGCCGCGGAAATTTTCTCGAAGCCCTGCTCCAGGATTTGCGATACGCCATCCGCAATCTTCAGAAAGACCGCCGCTTCGCCATGATCGCTATTTTTGCTTTGGCCCTCGGCATAGGCGCCTCCACGATTGTCTTCAGCATTTTCTACAATTTATTTTTTAATGCGTTTGCTGCAAAAGACGCGAACCGTTTGGTCGTTCCGGTCATACAGAACACGGAAAACACCGGCCAAGCTGACAGCAGCGCGGAATCTTTGACCCTTCATTTGGCGGATCTCGATGTTATCCGCGACCAGAATCAAGTCTTCGAAAACATAGTTGGCTACATCACCGCTGGCGGGATCGTGCTCGCCAACGACGGCTCCCAGATGTACCAGTTTTACGACGCCCGTGTTACCTCCGACGCTTTTGATTTTTATGGCGTGCCTCCGCTTCTGGGACGCGGCATCGCCCCGGAAGATGGCAAGCCCGGTGCTACTCCCGTCTTTGTGATGAGTTATAAAACATGGAATGGCGTCTTCCACGAAGACCCGAAGATTCTCGGCAAGACACTCACTATCGATGGCGAACGGCGGACGCTGGTGGGTGTCATGCCCCAGCGCTTCCAAGCCTTCGGTACACAAACCCAAATCTGGATTCCAATCACCCGTTCGCGCGACACCCCGCGCGCCGACGGGGAATTTCCGGCCGAGGTCTTGGCCCGCCTAAAGCCCGGTGTAACGACAGAAACCGCTTCGGCGGACCTCGAGGTAATCGTCAAACGCCTGGCCCTTCTTCATCCCGACGATTTTCCAAAACATTTCACAACACGAGTCCTGTTGGCAGCTGACTTCTTCATGAGACCGCCGAAGGGCTGGACGCTAGTAACCGCCGACCTAAAGCACCTGCTCTATGACATGCTCGCGGCAGTCGCGATGCTGCTCCTAATCGCCTGCAGTAACGTGGCGAATCTTCTGCTGGCTCGTGCGACGGTGCGAGAAAAAGAGATGGCGATCCGTTCAGCCCTGGGCGCTACTCGTGGGCGCCTAGTTCGCCAGCTCTTGGCGGAAAGTTCTGTGCTAGCGGTGGCCGCTTGCGCTGTGGGCTGTCTCTTTGCCTGGTTCGGCACGAAATTCATCCCAGCGATCATCCCTCGCACGGGAGACGTCGCGGCAGGCGGGCATATCGGAGGTGAAACAGGGCTCGGGCTCAATCCCCCCGTTTTATTCTTCGCCCTGGGCCTGACTCTCCTCACGACGCTGATCTGCGGATTGGCGCCTGCCCTTCATGTGCTGCGCGCCGACTTGCAACCGCAACTTGCTGGCACAGGCAAAGGCGCAAACGGGAGCTTCCGCCACGGCAAACTCCGCGCAGGTTTGGTCATCGCCGAGGTTGCTTTCTCCATGGTCCTTTTGATCGGCGCCGGATTGATGATGCGCAGCTTTTTCCTTCTCACACGCGTTGACCTGGGTTTCAATCCCAAGAATGTCTTACTCGTCTACTTCATGCCTCCGCCTAGCCACGATAGAACTTCCAGTGCCCAAAGATTCGCTTCGCCTCAGGGTCGGACCGTACTCTTGGGAGTAGTTGAACGCTTGAGGGCAATGCCAGGCGTGGCCCACGTTTCAGTCGAGGACGCGCTTCCCGGATATTCGCCCGGCCGTGGACCCCAAGTGACTGTGCCTGGAGCAACGCACTCCGAAGAGGCTGGTCTTATAGCTTGCGACGAAAATTTTCTTCAAACGTTGGAGTTGCGACTAATCCAGGGCCGGTGGCTCTCCGAAAGCGAAGTAAGAGCGGCGCAATACACTGGCGTGATCAATCAGCGATTAGCCCGCGACCTCTTCGGCGATGCGAACCCCATCGGCCAACTGATCCAGGTGAAAGCCTTCAAAAGTATCAGCCTACCGCCGCAAGATTTTAATTTTCAAATCGTTGGTGTTGTCGCCGATATGAAGAATGCCGGACCTCAGAAGGCCGCCATCCCCATGGTCTTCCTTCCTTACACCGTTCGTGGGGGACCCGCGCTTCTGTTGAAGACGACCGTAGATCCAGCTTCCTTGAGGAATGCCGTTCAGGAACAAATTTGGGCGGTGAACCGTGACGAGATTATTGGACTAGCCAGCCCACTCGAAGACTTTCTCGAAAGATTTGCTTACTCCACGCCCGAGTTTGGCCTGTTGATCTGCACGCCGCTGGCGAGCATGGCCTTGCTGCTCGTCGTGATTGGCGTCTTCAGCGTGATGGCCTATACCGTCTCGCTGCAAACTCATGAGATCGGCGTTCGCATGGCCATCGGCGCGCAGCAGCGAAACATTTTGATTATGGTCCTCGCAAAAGGCGCGCGTTTGCTTGCAGCGGGAATCCTCCTCGGCCTCTTCGTCAGCTACGGCCTCACGCGTTTCATGGCGAGTCAAATTTGGGGGGTTTCCGTGACGGATCCATGGACGTTCAGCGCAGTCGCCGCCCTCGTTGTCGCGCTAGGTTTGGCAGCTTGCTTTCTCCCGGCGCGCCGCGCCACTCGCGTCGATCCCCTGATCGCCTTGCGTTATGAATAGCGGAAACGGAAAAGCCACAATGCTGCGGACGGCAGAACAGGAGCTGCGATCATGAACTGGATCATTCGCCTTTTCCGAAAACAACAAACCGAAAAACAACTCGATGCCGAACTCCGCTTCCATCTCGAACGCCAAATCTCCGATTACGTCGCCACCGGCATGTCTCCTGAAGAAGCCCGCCGCCGCGCCCACCTAGATTTCGGCGGCCTCGAATCCATTAAGCAACAAACCCGCGAAGCCCGCCGCGGCAATTTCCTTGAACCCCTCTTTCAAGACCTCGCCTATGGCGTGCGCATGTTCAAGAAGTCCCGGTCTCTCACAGCGATCGTCGTTCTCACGCTGGCGCTCGGCATCGGCGTCAACACAGCGATTTTCAGCGTGCTCAATGGATGGCTCTTTCGTCCCCTGGCGGTGCGAGCGCCGGAGCAAATCCACGTTTTGGCTTTTTCCCAGGATCACAACGGCTCCAACTTTTCTTACCCTGATCTTCTCGATTTTCGGAAACAGTCGGAAGTGTTCTCCGATCTTTTCGCTTACGGATTATCTGTTGCCGGGCTCAGCGCCAATGGAACACCGCGCGAATTTGGTTACAGCAGCGTCACAGGAAATTATTTTTCGGCCTTGGGTGTCACGCCGGCGCTTGGCCGGTTGTTCCTCCCCGGCGAAGGTGAGACGCCGGGCGCTCCTCTGCTCGCCATACTTGGCAACTCCTACTGGCAAAGAAATTTTGGCAGCGATCCCGGGGTCGTGGGCAAACAGGTTCTGGTCAATGGGCGGCCGGCAACGATCATTGGCGTTGCCCCAAGTGATTTTCACGGAACCCTCTTCGCCATGGACATGGACGGATACCTGACTTTAAACGCCATGGCCATGGAAAAAGATTCCAGCCAATTCTGGACGGACCGGCGCGACCGGCGATTGATCGTGCTCGGAAGGCTGAAACCAAACTTGTCCACTTCCCAAGCCACAATGTCATCAGACATCACCGCCCAGCGTCTGGCGGCTCAGTATCCGTCGACAAACAAAGATGTCACGATTCGCGTAATCCCAGAGCGGCTTGCTCGGCCGGCCGTCTTTGTCTCGAGCTTCGTTCCCTTCATTGCCGGTCTGTTCTTTGTTCTTGCGGGTCTCGTTTTGCTGCTGGCTTGCATGAACGTTGTGAATATTCTCTTGGCGCGATGGGCCGCGCGCCAGCGTGAGGTGGCCATTCGTTCCGCGTTGGGCGCTGGCCGTGGGCGCCTCTTGCGTCAAATGCTCACAGAGAGCCTTCTTCTCTCCTTGCTCGGCGGAACCCTGGGCGTGCTGTTCGGCAAGTGGGCGATCAGCGCGAGCGGCTCAGCCCTTCGCTCCGTAACCACCACCACAAATTTTGCTTACAAAATGGATTGCAGCCTGGATTGGCGCGTCTTTTCTTACACGCTCGCGGCCGCGACTATGACTGGCGTTCTTGTCGGCCTGGTCTCGGCACTTCGCGCCAGTCGCGCCGAGGTGAATGACATTCTGCAAGGAGGCAGGCGAAGCGACTCGTCCGTGCGGGGCGGCTCTCGCATTCGCAACGCCCTGGTGGTTGCGCAGGTAGCAGGGTCGCTCATCCTTCTGATTGTCGCGGGACTTTTTGTTCGTAGTCTCCGGCATACCGAGCGGATGTACCTCGGATTCGATCCTGATCACGTTTTGAACGTGATGCTGGATCCGCAGCAAATCGGTTACGACGAAATCCATGCAAAAGCGTTCTATCGCGAACTTGAAAGCAGGGCCACCGCAATGTCCGGAGTCGAATCGGCCAGTCTTTCTTTTGCTGTGCCCCTCGGAATTCCTGGCCGCGTGGGATTCGTTTCTGTGGAAGGTCATGCGCTGGTTGCCGGCCAGCAGCCGCCGGAGACTTCTTTCAACAGCGTTGATCCCGCTTACTTTGCAACCATGCGCATTCCCATTCTGCGTGGTCGCGCTTTCGCCCATTCGGACAGCGAAACAGCGCCGCAAGTGGCCATTGTGAATCAGACCATGGCCAGGAAACTGTGGCCAAACGAAGATCCGGTTGGCAAGCGCTTCCGATGGGCTAGTGAAAACGGGCCGTATGTCGAAGTGGTTGGTGTCGCGCAGGATGGGCAATACTTTTTTCTTTCGCCCGATTCTCAGCCCTACTTTTATCTTCCACTCGCGCAAAATTTCAGCTCGCGGCTTTCGCTTCAGATACGGTCCTCTATTCCGCCTGAATCGCTCGGCCTCGCCGTACAAGAGCAGGTCCGCGCCCTTGCGCCGGACTTGCCCATCATTGACCTCAGCACCATGCCGCAAACTGTGCGCGGACTCGGCGGTTTGTTCGTCTTTCGGCTAGCCGCTTCGCTGGCTGCGGCCCTGGGATTCCTGGGTCTCACACTCGCGGTCATCGGCGTCTACGGCATCGTGTCTTTTGCGATAGTCCAGCGCACGCGAGAGTTGGGCATTCGTGTGGCACTCGGTGCCGATCGCAACGACATTATGAAACTCGCTCTTGGCACGGGCCTTGCTCTGATAAGCGCGGGAGTCGTCCTGGGTGTAGTTTCCGCGTGGGCCCTCACACGGGCCACGGCCAAGCTGTTGATCGGTGTAAGCGGAACCGACCCCGCCACCTACGCCACAGCAATAGCTGCGATCTCCGCCGTGGCGTTACTTGCGTGCTGGGTCCCCGCTCGCCGCGCGACGAAAGTGGACCCGCTCGTTGCCCTTCGTTACGAATGAGCTTTTGGTAAACCAGGCTTCAGCCTGTGCTCCTACGTTGAACAGATTCAGGCGTGGATTGGAGATCGACCCTGTACTCCCTAGCTCTTCCAGTTCGCGATTACCCCGGCGGCCAGCGAAATTGGCGTCCGCCGAGCAGGTGCAGATGAAGATGAAAGACGGACTGGCCGGCTCCGGCACCATTGTTGAAGACCGTGCGGTAGCCGTCGAGCAGATTGCGTTCGCGGGCGAGTTGCGCGGCAACCAGATGCAGTTTGCCAATGACTGCTTGATCCTCGTGCGTAGCGTCGTCAAGCGAAACGAAATGTTTTCGCGGGACAAGCAGGATGTGCGTGGGCGCTTGCGGGCTGATGTCCTCGAACGCAATAATGTCGGGATCTTCATATACAATTTTGGATGGAATTTGCTTCGCGGCAATTTTACAGAACAGGCAGTCAGCGTTCATCAATTCCCTCCTGCAGGCGCGGTTTCATCAAGACGCACGACAATCGGTGTGACTCCTTCGCGGTTGCGAAGCTGCTCGCCGAATTGGCGCGCGGCATCTTCTCCGGAAACTTTGCCGACGCGCACGCGATAGAAAGTACCGTCGGGCGAATCGTACTGTTGAATGAAAATCGGCGAATACGCGAGATTCAAGCGGTCACGCAATCTCTGCGCGTTGCCCTGGTCGCGAAATGCGCCGACTTGCACTGTAAAAAATCCGCCCGTGGGATCGATGCCCTGCGTGAGAACTTCCACGCGCACGGGCACGACGCCAGGGCCGATAGACTCAATCTCGCGTGCCGCGGCGAGCGAAAGATCGATGATGCGATTGTCGACGAACGGCCCGCGATCGGTGATTCGCACCGTCGTGGATTTTCCATTGTTAAGATTCGTCACGCGCACCATCGTTTCAAACGGCAGGGTGCGGTGCGCCGCCGTCAATTTGTACATATCGTAGATCTCGCCATTCGAGGCGCGCCGCCCGTTGAAGGGCACCCCGTACCAGGAGGCGTTGCCTTCTTCGATGTAGCCCGCTGGGGCGGGGCTCTGCGATGGCTTGCCCCGTTTCGGCGCTGGGGCAGACGAAGGCCTCGAAGGTGTTGGCGAGGGTTCGCCGTCTGTGGAGCGTTTGGTGGATTCGATGGTGTCCGGCGATGCGGTGGACGGATGCGACGGAGCACTCACGCGGCGCGAAGCACATCCGGCAAGAGCGAGAAAAAGGCAGGCGCAAGCGAGGTTCTGCAGAAAGTTCAACGGAAAGAAAAAAGCGGGGCGGCAGCGCGTGGCACGCGAACAGGTCACAATTTGACTCGCGTCATGATTGCGATGGGGGTTTCTGGGCGTCCCGTTCGGCGCGGGCCGCGGTGCGCGACTCGAGCTTGGTGGCGAATTGCGTGAATTTTTCCGACACCTCGCGCAAAAATGCGGCGGTGCGCTTTTCCGTTTCCGGCGCTACTTCCTTGTCGATGTATTGGCGAAGCTTTGTGAGTTCCTCGTCGATGCGGCGGCCGAATTCCTCGAATTTGTCCATGGTGACGGTCACGGCTCCTCGTTCACGGTAAAAAGCTGTGAATTCTGTATTATAGGAACGCGGTGCGTGGCTCGCAAGGAGGAGAATTGGCGCTTTCCTATGAATGGCAGCGGCGTTTGGAGCGCTGGAAGAGTACGCTGCGAGGACTTTTTGGCGGGGGCGGAAACAACCAGCCGCGTCCGCAGCTTTGCCCCGCTTGCGGAGCGCTCGTCGGCATCAGCGCCACGAAGTGCCACGTGTGCGGCACGAACTTGCGTTTTTCTCTCGCGGCTCTCAGCAAGAAGTTTTCGGGGGTGTTTGGCGAGCATGAAGCTCCGGTGACCACGGTGCTTTTGATCGCGAACGTCATAATGCTGGGCGTCAGCTGGATGGCGCTGGCCGCTACGGGAGGCGGAGGTGGGCTGAGCATTCTGTGGGGGCTGAGCGGCGCAACGCAATACCGTCTGGGAGCGAGCTTCCCGTTTTCAATTTTCTACATGAATGAATGGTGGAGGGTCGTCACAGCGATGTTTTTGCATGGCGGCCTGCTGCACATCGGCTTCAACATGATGGCGCTGATGCAGCTTGGGCCCGCGATCGAAGAATTATACGGCCCTGCACGATATCTTTTTATTTATGTGTTCACTGGAGCTTTCGGCTTCGTGGTCAGTGCGAGATTCGGCAACTTTTCGCTGGGAGCGAGCGGCGCGTTGCTCGGGCTGGTCGGTGTAATGCTGGCGGTCACCACGAAGCGCGGCGGTTCGTACATGCACGAGCTGCGATCGAGATTGATCAGTTCCGTCGTCATTTTGTTTGTCATTGGGTTCATGGGCATGGGCATCGATAACTATGCGCACGGGGCCGGTTTGGCAGCAGGGTTCGTGTTGGGAAAACTCTTCGCCGACCGGCAGCCGAATAGCCCGAATGAACGCTGGAGAGCTTATGCGCTGGGATGGCTCGCGGGGCTGGTTGTAGTCGCGAGTTTCGCGCTGATGATTAAGCACTACCGTGACCCTTTGCCCGGAGAGTCAACACAATCGTCTCCCGCGGCAGGAAAAAGTGCGTTACTCTACTCGCAGTACAAAGCTCAACCCGTGGATCCGCATTCCATCGTCGTCGTGAGTTTGCACACGCCCAAAGAGAAGGTTTGGGGCGAGCTGCTGGATATTAATCCTTCCGGCGTGACGCTTCGAGGTATCGATCTGAATTCGTTCGACCATTTTATCCGCCAGATTAACGAGCCAGACGGCGAACGCATTGGGTTTCCGACGATTTTCTTTCCCATGAACCGAGTCGAACGCGTGTCTCTGGATGAACCGAGCGGTGCCATTCCTTCGATGAATGAGCTTTTCGCGCGCAAGGTCGGCCGTTCGCTTGCCGAATACCTCTCGCAATTCGCGTAACACAATTCCGGCGACAAAATTTAGATGGCATAATTTGCATGACAAGGGCCGCCAGAACTGCGCTATCCTGAACTGCAATGAAAGGCCGCATCTGGACGGTTCCCAATCAAATCACTCTGCTGCGCCTCGGCTTCCTGCCGTTCTTTCTTATTCTTATTTCTTACGAACGGTATAGATGGGCATTGCTGGTGCTTGTTGTCGCGGGGCTTTCGGACGGAATCGATGGCTTGCTGGCGCGCAGCCTGAATCAGCGGTCGTCTCTTGGCGCTTATCTCGATCCGATCGCCGATAAACTTCTGCTCTCGTCTTCGTTCATTATTCTGGCGTTCAAGAAGCAGATCGCGTGGTGGCTGACGATCATCGTTTTTAGCCGCGACATACTGATTCTAGTGGTGGCCGTAGTGATTCTGCTCATCTCCGGTTACCGGCCATTTCCCCCCAGCATCTACGGCAAAATGACTACGGCTTTCCAGATCATCCTGGTGTTCACCGTCGTCTTTTCTGCTGCTTATCCGGACTTCCATCTCAGAAAAATCATCCACCTGCTTGTTTATGGCGTGACTTTTTTCAGCACCTTTTCCGCGCTTCACTATTCGTTCAGTACGGCGCGGCACCTCAGCAGTTCTTCTTCGTAGGAAAATACATTTACACAGAGTTCGCAGAGAACATAGAGGGCACAGAGAAAAACGCTTTCTTTCGCTCAGACCGGCATTGGTTTGGGACCGTCTACAGGAATCCACAATTTAGGCTCCGTCAGGGATTGGACTTGTCCTAGGGTGGCGTCTGGGGCTAGCTCCCGGAGGACGAGTCCTTCGGATGTGACGTCGATAAAGGCGAGCTCCGTGACGATATGATCGACGACCTCGACACCCGTGAGCGGGAGAGTGCATTTTTTCAGGATTTTGGGCTTGTTGTCGCGCGTGGCGTGCTCCATGGCGATAAAGACACGTTTGGCGCCGGCGACGAGGTCCATTGCACCGCCCATGCCTTTGAGCATTTTGCCGGGAATAGCCCAATTTGCGAGAGTTCCCTTCTCATCGATTTGCAGCGCGCCGAGGACCGTTAGATCCACGTGGCCTCCGCGAATCATGGCGAAAGAATCGGCGGAAGAAAAATAAGATGTGCCAGGCAATTCGGTGACGGTTTCTTTGCCCGCGTTGATGACATCGGGATCGACTTCGGATTCTGTGGGATAAGGCCCGACGCCAAGCATGCCATTTTCCGACTGAAGAATTACGTCCATGCCCTGCGGGACATAGTTGGCGATCGCCGTCGGCATACCGATGCCGAGATTGACGTAGAAGCCGTCGCGCAGTTCGAGGGCGATGCGGCGCGCGATGCGTTCGCGTTTTTGGTCGTCGGTCAGAGGCATAAGAAGTTCACAGTCGACAGTTTACAGTTAAAGGTCAAAACTCAAAGCAGATGCGCCGGGCTAAAGTCCGGCATCTACAAGCGCCTACCGGAATTTCTTTTCGAATTTTGGCAATGTTTCGGCTAGGACCTGGCCGACGATAGCCAGACTCTTTGCATCGACCTTTTCGAGAGTGTCTTGCGGCGTGTGCCAGTAGGTGTCCCGGACGGAAAAGTCGATGAGGTCGCAACCAGCGACACCGCGGCGAATGAAGGAAAAATGGTCGTCACCGCCAACGGCATAGTCTTCGTCGACGAAGTTATTTTTGTAGCCAAGTTGAGCGGCAGTGTCCCAGATGAAATCTGTGAGCCAGCGAGTGGAGCCCGTGTCCCGCGTGATTCTGACACTTGCGGGACCAATCATGTCGGCCAGGATCATGGCTTTGGTGCGTTTCAGTTCTCCGGAAAGGGCCATTTGCGCGGCCAATTCGCGGCTGCCGTAAGTGTTGTTGTTATCCGTCCATTGAATGCGGGCTTTATCGGTCCAGTTGCCTTGGGCCTCCTCGCCGTCAAAGAAGACAATCCAAACGTTGAGAGAGTTTTTTCGTGCGCAGAAGAGGCGCGCGAGCTCGAGCATAGTTCCGGTGCCGGAGCCGCCGTCGTCGGCACCGACGAAGTTGGGAATGCGGACCGTGTCGTAATGCGTTGTGTAAAGAATGATGCCGGCATTTGTTCCACGAAGTTTGACGGCGATGTTCTTCATCTCGAGATTGCCAAGCGGCGTCGAGCCGTGAAAGTCATGTTCCTCGACCGGGCAGCCATAGCTTTTCAGTTGAGCAACGATGTAGGCCTGCGCGCGATGTATGCCGTCGGATGCGGGCGGCCTCGGACCGATCTCCACGAGATGACGGACATGCTCGTAGGCACGTGCCCCATCGAATTCTGTCGGTGATTCAGCCCGAAGGTGCGGCATCAGCACGAGCAACAGGGTGGTTGAAATAAGCGCCGCGAAAGTGCAGCGCGGTGTCATGATTTCCTCGTCGTCCGCCGCTCGATGCGTTTCTCGTAGGCGGGGCCTTGCAAGATGGCATTGACGAAGATGCCGGGGGTGTGGATTTGATCCGGAGGGAGCTGGCCTAGGTCAACTAGTTCTTCGACTTCGGCGATGACGTAATCCGCGGCGGTGGCCATCATGGGATTAAAGTTGCGCGCGGTTTTTCGGTAGATGAGATTGCCCCAGCGGTCTCCTTTCCAGGCTTTGATGAAGGCAAAATTGCCGCGGATGGCGCGCTCCAGAACGAATTGACGGCCGTCAAAATCGCGGGTTTCTTTACCTTCGGCGACCATGGTGCCAACACCTGTTGGTGTGTAGAAAGCGGGAATGCCCGCGCCGCCGGCGCGCAAGCGTTCGGCAAGAGTGCCTTGGGGATTGAGTTCGACCTGCAGCTCGCCGCTCAGAACTAACTGCTCGAAGAGTTTGTTTTCGCCAACGTAAGTGGAGACCATTTTTTTGACTTGGCGATTTTGCAGGAGGACGCCGATGCCGAAGTCGTCGATGCCGGCGTTGTTGCTGACGATGGTTAGATTCTTTGTGCCTTTGCGGCGGACGGCAGCGATCAGGTTCTCTGGGATGCCGCAGAGGCCGAAGCCACCCATGAGGATGGTAGCGCCCTCGGTGAGATTGACGATGGCGGCGTCGGCGGACGAGATGCGCTTGTCCAAGAGAGCTCCTGTGCGAACTCGGCAGTGTACTGCAAGATTGGGAACGCGGGCGAAGTAACGAGCCAAAAATCGCAAGAGATGCTGCGAAGCTCGGGAACACCCCCTCCCCCTTTTTCGTAAGTGCGGATTCTAAAGTACTTAGGCTTTGTGCAGGTCGATCAAAATCAACGCTTGTGGGTATCGGCGCAAGTGCTGATTTTAAAGAGCCGAGCGAGGGCTCTAAAATTAAAAAAACGGCAGACAGGCTGCCGTTCCGTAGGCCGTCTAAGAAACGACCTGACAAAAGTATACACCAGAAGGCAGTGTGTAGCAACGGGCACGCGAAGATTTTATGGGGCCAAAAACGGCGGGTAGCGTGGACAAAGAGGCGATCCACAGAAGGTGGGCACGGGAGAGGAACTGCCAAGAAGCCGTTTGGTTCTGGCTTTAATCAGAAATATCGATATTATAGTGGGATTTAATTCATGGTCGAGGATGGTCCTGATGAAAATGAATGAGTTGTGGCGTTTGCGGAGCAGAGCTTCCGCGACGATGGGATTTGCTGTGCTTGCTGCTGGTGTGGCAGCGATTTTCGGGCTGGCCACAACTGTTTATGCGCAGCACCGGATGCATGGGCAACAAGTCAAAGAGGACCGGAACCATCCGTGGATGAATGCGAGCCTCTCTCCCGACGAGCGGGCGAACATGGTGCTGAAGGAGATGACGCTCGAGGAAAAGATCGATTTGTTGCATGGGATGGGGATGCCTGGTTGGCCAAGGGAAGTCCAGAACCCGGAGCCCGAACTGGGAAACGGCGGCGCAGGATTTGTTCTTGGAGTGCCGCGGCTAGGGATTCCGTTTATTCAAATGAGTGATGCGGCGAACGGCGTGCGTAGCAGCGCGGAGAATGGGCGGTATTCGACGGCGATGCCTTCGAACCTCGGAGCAGCGGCAAGCTGGGATACCGAGGCGGCGTGTGCGTACGGAATGGTGATCGGCAAGGAGTTGCGCGCGCAGGGTTACAACATGACGCTCGGCGGCGGAGTGAACATCACGCGCGAGCCGAGGAACGGCAGAACATTCGAATATTTGGGCGAGGATCCTATCCTGGCAGGAACGCTGGTTGGAAATTTGATGAAGTGCGAGCAGGCACAGCATGTGATTGGCGACATCAAGCACTACGCGGTGAACGATCAGGAGAGTGGCCGCAATGAAGTGGACTCGATCATCAGCAAGCGCGCGATGCGAGAAAGCGATTTGCTGGCGTTTGAGATTGGCGTGGGGATTGCCGACCCGGGCGCAGTGATGTGCTCGTACAACGCCGTGAACGGGGATTTTGCCTGCGAGAATAAATATTTGCTGACGGATGTCTTGAAGAAGGAGTGGGGATTCAAGGGATTCGTGGTTTCAGATTGGGGCGGAACGCACAGCACCGTTAAGGCTTCAGCGGCGGGTTTGGACAATGAGGAGCCGCTCGATGAGTTTTTTGGGGCGAAGCTGAAGGCAGCGGTAGAGGCAGGAAAAGTCTCGATGGCCGAACTGGACGACCATGTGCGGCGTGTGCTGCGGTCCGAGTTTGCGAGCGGGATTGTGGATTATCCGATGCAGAAAAGCGTGGCGGATGTTGAGGGTAACTTGGCGACGGCGCAAAAGGTCGAGGAACAAAGCGCCGTGCTGCTGAAAAACAACGGGATATTGCCGTTCGGTGCGGGAGCGATGCGATCGATAGCAGTCATTGGCCCTCACGCGAATGAGGGCATGATGTCGGGCGGCGGGTCCGCGCAAGTGGACGCGCCGGGGAGGCCGTCAGCGGGATGGCAGGCGCAGGTGTGGTTCCCACCCTCGCCCATAAAGGTGCTACAAGCCAAATTCCCGGCGGCGAAAGTGCAGTTTGATTCGGGCGCGAATCCGGCGAGCGCGGCAGCGCTGGCGAAGAATTCGGATATTGCAATTGTGTTCGCGTACCAGTGGGAAAGCGAAGGAATGGACTTACCGAATCTGTCGCTGCCCGTGAAGCAGGATGAATTGATCGACGCGGTCGCGACAGCGAATCCGAAAACGATCGTGGTGCTGGAGACGGGAACGGCAGTGACGATGCCGTGGCTCGATAAAGTGGGCGCAGTTTTGGAAGCGTGGTACGCGGGCAGCAGGGGTGCGGACGCGGTCGTGAACATTTTGAGCGGCGACGTGAACCCGAGCGCGAAGCTTCCGATGACTTTTCCAAGGAGCGAGGCGGATTTGCCTCATCCGCAGCTGACGCAGCCCGGGCCGGGGCAGACCGGTGAAGCGGCGGTGATGAAGACGGGCGAGGCGAAGCCGACGTTTACCGTGCACTATGACGAGGGGTTGAAGGTTGGCTATAAATGGTATGACGCGGAGAAGAAGTCGGTGCTCTTTCCGTTCGGGCATGGGCTGTCGTACACCACCTTTGCTTACTCTGGGTTGAAGGTTGCGCCGGGAAAAGAAACGGTGGTGAACTTCACTGTGAAGAACACGGGAAAGCGTGACGGAGCTGAGATCGCTGAAGTGTATGCAGCGCTGCCTACCAGCGCGGACGAGCCGCCCAAGCGATTGGTGGGATGGAGCAAGGTGTGGTTGAAGGCCGGCGAGAGTAAGGAAGTTAGCGTGAGCGTGGATGCGAAATACCTGTCGATTTACGATGAGTCCGCCGGCGGCTGGAAATTGGTGCCTGGCGACTACACGTTTATGGTAGGCGGATCGTCGGAGGCATTGCCGCTGAGCGCGAAGGCCGATCTGAAATAGTAAAGAAAAATTGAAATGGAGATAGCAGCGGGGTCGTGGTGTGAGCAGGGGCGCAGCGAAGATGAACGACGCGCTATTGGGTTTGGCTCCAGGCTTCCTTCCTCCAGAACGGATGCCCTGAGAGGCGGGCGGAAGCAAAAAAGAACAGCAAGCCAAAGATCAGGACCCCGGGCACGATGATCCATCGGCCTTCCATGCAATCCACGGCAGCGTCCAACAATTGAATGAAAGCGGTTAGCAAGATCAGAGTGTTTAGAGTGCCTCTGGATCGGAAGAGCATCGAGGCTCCCAGCAAAATGGCTAGCGCTGCGGTGCGCGCGAAGAGGTAGCCCGCATAGATGTGAACGGCCGCATTGATCTCATCGTGGGAGACACGAGCATCGCGGGATTAAGCAGAGCGATGAGCGCGCCTACGGCCATGAGGAGAGCGCCTAAGAACACTATCGCTTGGAGCCACCAGGGGAACGCGCCAGTTGCCGGCTGCGCAATGCGGAGATTTGTTAAAACTAAGGCAATCCGTGCTAAAACCCGGAGCCAACAACGCGGTTGGAATTGGTCTTTACCAACCGGGAAAGAAGCCACCTCATGCTCAACCACCGCTCACACAGCGGTCAGCCGCTGGATCGTAACGCTAGGATCTCTAACATCTCGATTCGCAACGCTTGGCTGCGTTATGCGATAGGCGTGTGTCTCGCGTTGCTTGCATGGTGTCCAGCGGGCCGTGCGCAGGCGAACGGTGCGGCGCCAGCATCGGCCGAGGAGGTGAAGCAATTGCGCGAAGTCGTGCAGAGCTTGCTTGCGCGTGTAACGGAATTAGAGAGCGAGCTGAAACAACGGCAGCCTGCTTCCACCGAAAGAGTCGAGAGGAGCACGTTCGTTGCTGGGGCTGCGCCAGTTGGCAGCATAGAAGCAGCGGCGACTTCGCCGACAACTGCGTCCGCGGCCAGCGGGGGGGCAGCAACAACTTCAGTGACAATTGTGCCCGCGCAGAGTGCTGGGCTCGAAGCACCCAAGGAACAAATAAACGCCGTGGATCGACGGATTCTTGACTACCTACACGGCGCAACGCTGAATTTCGCGGTGGATGAATATTATGAGTACAACTTCAACGATCCCGTGGGACGAGTGAACGCGCTGCGGGCGTACGACGTCCTTAGCAACAACATCAGCTTGAATCAGGCGGATTTGGTGTTCGAGCGTGCTCCGGATATTGACGCGGGACGGCGGTTTGGACTGCGCCTGGACTTGCAATACGGCCAAGCCACCGACACTTTGCAAGGGAATCCCGCGAACGAGCCACGGCCGCCCATCTATCAAAATATTTATCAGGCTTATGGAACGTACGTGCTGCCGATCGGCAATGGGCTGACCGTGGATGTCGGCAAATTCGGCAGCTCGATCGGAATCGAAGGAAACTACACCAAAGACCAGATGAATTACTCGCGATCTTATTGGTTCGATTATCTGCCGTTCTACCACATGGGCTTGCGGGCCGCTTATAAAGTAAACGATAAGCTGACATTGAACTATTGGCTGGTCAACGGCACGAACCAAGCGGAAGCCACCAACGGCTATAAAGATGAGCTGTTCGGGTTTACGGCCACGCCAAATAAAAAAATCACCTGGAATGTGAACTATTACGTGGGCCAGGAGCACCCTGACCGCGTTGAGGTGTCTTCGAGCGAGCCGATACCTGTGCAGCCGGGGCTGACGTTTCAGGCGATTACGCCGGCGCCCAACGGGAAGCTGCATATTTTTGACAGCTACATGAACTGGCAGGCAACGTCGAAGCTGACGTTTGCGCTGGAAGGCGACTATGTGATCGAGCGCGAGTGGCAGAATACGGTTACAGCTCTGGGGCAGTCGTCGGCACCCTCGCACGTCATTGGAGGCGCAGGCTACGCGAAGTATCAATTCTCGCCAAAGTTTGCCGTCGCGGGGCGGGCCGAGTACCTGTCGGATCGTGGCGGGCTTTTCAGCGGGATCACGCAGGCTTTGAAGGAAACGACCCTGAGCTTCGATTACAAACTTTCCGATGGATTTTTGATGCGGTATGAGTGGCGGCGGGATTTTTCGAACCAGCCATCCTTCTTCACGGATAAGACGGGCGTGCTAAGCAAGCAACAGCAAACTCTCGGGGTCGGGATTGTGTGGTGGGTCGGGAGGAAGGAAGGGGCGTGGTAGACGGAATCCGAGGAGGCGCGATCGAACTCACCGTGGGCGATGCAGCGGGCACGGCCCTTCGAAGCACAGGGTGAATGTGCAGTGCCCTATAAGCTGCGGAGGAGTTTGTAGAGTTCGTTGGCGGCGTCGAAATCGGCTTCCAGGTCGCGGGATGCTAGCCGTTCGCGGAGGTCGTCGAGGCGGCGGGCGAAGAGATCGAGGGCGGCGGAGAGGACTTCTTTGTTGGTCAGGACGATGTCTCGCCACGTGGAGTAGGGGCTCCCCGCCAGGCGGAGAGAGTCGCGGAGGCCAGGCCCGGCTAGCGTGATGGGAAGGCCGTTTTCGTCGAGATGATCGTAGAGGAAAGAGGCTAGGGCCACGGCGGCAAGTTGCGGAAGATGAGAGGCGAGGCCGACGGCGTAGTCGTGTTGTTGGGCGCCCAGCCAGAGGGGGCGGGCGCCGATTTTTTCCAGGATTTTTACGAAGGCGGAGACGCGAGGATCGGTTTGATCGGAAGACGCGCCGATGAGGGCGTAGGTGTTGTTGCGGAAGAGGTCGGCGTCAGCGTGGGCAATGCCGGATTGTTCCCTGCCAGCCATGGGATGGCCGCCAAGAAAAAGTCTTGTGGAGTCATCGGGGAATAGGTCCGCAGCCTCTTCGAGGACGCGGACTTTTGTACTGCATGCGTCGGTGATGAGGGCGTGGGGGGCGGCCGAGCGCGCGATTTCCGGGAGGAGATCGAGAGTGGCGCCGATGGGCAGGGCGATGTAAACGAGATCGGCGTTTTCGAGCGCGGGAGCGATTTCGCCCGAAGCAAAGGCATCAATCGCATCGCTGGATTGGGCTTCGTGGACAACCTCGGGGCGGTCCCAGCCCGTGATGTGCATTTCGGCAGTGTATTTGCGAAGAGCCAAAGCAAACGAACCGCCGATTAGGCCAGTGCCGAGGATAGTGACGCGATTGATTAAATGTGCGGACATGTCAGGAAATAGAGTCTACCGTCGAAACTGTGCATCGAGAAATTCGAATCAATCTATTCGACCATTTCGTTCCGTTGAATATGGGACCGTGACGATCACAGACGCAAGAGCCTCGGATCAGTTATATCGCGATGCGAGATGGTTGAGGTGGTTAACCCACTTGCCAAAATTTCGTGGTAGATGTCATGACCCTCGACAACGTAGTGATTTGGAACTGTTTGCTTGGAAAGAGAATCTGCGTAGTGTTCCTTGCGGTAGGCCAAGTACTCGCGAACAAAATCTGAATCGGGAATCTGCAGAATCCAGGAATGACATTCGTGTTTGGAAGTTCATAAGGGAGATACTCGCGTCCATAACTGCGAACACCGCAACTGCGCTCGAATGACAACTGACCGATGAAATCCGCAGCCTCGCCAGCAGCAATCCAGAACGCGAAATAGATCAAACATTCATGCTCTGAGTAAACGAGAATTGCGTCGCTCTGTGGATCTTGCCAAAAATCAAGTGGAACAACGATGGACGCTGACATAACGCAGTGATTCTCCGAAATCTCAGGCCATACGGCGGCCGATGGCTGGGGCGATGATGCGGAGCTCCGCCATGAGTTGGGTGAAGGAGTCTGGGTGGAGCGATTGTGCGCCGTCGGAGAGCGCGTGATCGGGGTCGTTGTGGACTTCGATTAACAGGCCGTCTGCGCCTGCCGCGACCGCGGCGCGGGCCATGGGGGGAACTTTGTCGCGGCGGCCGGTGCCGTGAGAGGGATCGGCGAGCATCGGCAGGTGCGAAAGCTTTTTGATCACCGGGATGGCGGCGATGTCGAGCGTGTTGCGGGTGTAGGTTTCAAACGTGCGGATGCCGCGTTCGCAGAGAATCACGTTGTAATTGCCACCGGCGAGGATGTATTCGGCGCTCATCAGGAGCTCTTCCATGGTGGCGGACATGCCGCGCTTGAGGAGAACGGGTTTGCGGACTTCGCCGAGGGCGCGGAGAAGAAAGTAGTTCTGCATGTTCCGCGCGCCGACCTGAAAAATGTCGACGTAGCCGAGCATCATCTGGATTTGCGAAGCGTCCATGACTTCGCTGATGGTGAAGAGGCCGAATTTGTCGGCGGCTTCGCGCATGAACTTGAGACCTTCTTCGCCGAGGCCCTGGAAAGCGTAGGGCGATGTCCGCGGCTTGAATGCGCCGGCGCGTAGAATTTTTGCCCCGGCTTTGGCGACGCTTTCGGCGATGGAGTGAATTTGCTCGCGTGACTCGACGGAGCAGGGGCCTGCAGCGACGACAACTTCATTGCCGCCGATTTTCACCCCGCGGCCAAGATCGACGATGGTGCCTTCGGGTTTGAACTGGCGGCTTGCTAACTTAAACGGTTGCGTGATGCGCATGACTTCGCGCACGCCTTCGAGAAGCTCGAAATCGCGGTGATCGAAATCGCGATGGACGCCGACGGCGCCGAGAACGGTGTGAGATTCGCCGGTGGAGCGGTGAACGTTGAACCCTGAAGCGACGAGCCGATCGATGACGTGCTGGA
This sequence comes from uncultured Acidobacteriota bacterium, assembly GCA_963705855.1. Lineage (GTDB taxonomy): Bacteria > Acidobacteriota > Terriglobia > Acidiferrales > UBA7541 > Acidiferrum. Next base: position 16,907 of record CAVPLA010000044.1, on the reverse strand, counting down.
TTTGCGCGTCGCTGGCGCCCTCTTGCATTACTATGACCATGGTTAGTCCTGATTCCCTTTCGATTGCAGCACATTCTACAAAGCAAAGATGCCGGACTAAAGCCCGGCGCTACGAATGCCGTCCCTCTCGAGACCGAGCAAACTGATCATTCATTCCCGCCTTTGTTCTGTTTGCCGTCGGCGTGCATGGCGTTGCGTTCAGCGGCGCGGGCTTCGTCGATGATGCGCTCGAAGAGGCGGCGGATCGCGGCGTCCGTCAGCGGGCCAGGATTAGCGCGTTCGGCGTTCGCGAGGACTTCGTTTTCGCGGTCCGGTTGATAGAGCGGGATGTTGGCCGCCTGCTTTAGTTTGCCGATTTCCAGGGCGCAGTGCGAGCGCTCGTTCAATAGCTCGACGAGCTTTTTGTCGATCTCGTCGATGCGACGGCGCCAATCGGAGAGGTTCATGGGGCGACCTCGCGGCGGGAGAGGCCGTGCCGGGCGGCTTCTTTGAGGGAACGGATCCGGACAGCGAGTGCGGACGCGGCTGCATCGATCGCGGCGGGTGTGAGATTTGCAGCCGTGGCGTTTTCGATTTCGGAGACCAGCGCGGAGCCGACGACGGCGGCATTGGCCAAGCCGCCAAGAACGGACACGTGGCCGGGGAGCGAGATGCCGAAGCCGACGGCGATGGGAAGTTGCGTGACTTTGCGGGCGCGTCGCAGAAGGGCCGGGAGATCGTCGGGGAGAGCATCCTTAGCGCCGGTTACGCCAGTGCGCGAGATCAGATAGAGAAAGCCGGAAGAAGCGGCGGCGATTTTGCCGAGGCGCTCGTCGGTGGACGTAGGAGCGCCGAGGAAAATCGTGTCGAGATTATGCGCGGCTAGAATTTGGCGATAGTCGTCGGATTCTTCAGGAGTGAGATCGGTGATGAGAACGCCGTCGGCGCCGGCGCTTGCGGCAGCGCTTGCGAATCTTTCTAAGCCCATTTGCAGGACAGGATTGTAATAGCTGAAGAGAACGATGGGAACTTCGCTAGACTTGCGGATTTCACGAACGAGATCGACGACTTGGTCCAGCGTCGTGTGTGCTTTGAGCGCGCGCTCGGAAGCGCGCTGAATCGTGGGGCCGTCGGCGAGAGGATCGCTGAAGGGGATGCCGAGTTCGATGACGTCGGCGCCAGCCTCGGCTAAGGCCAGGACGAATTTGTGCGTAGCGTCCAGTGTGGGATCGCCTGCGGTGATGTAGGCGACGATCCCGAGTTCGCCGGCTTCGCGGAGTGCGGCGAAGCGTTTAGAGATACGGGACGAGTTGAAGGGCGCCAGTGGCATTGTTTTTTCAAGAAAGATTAGAGCAGGCGGGAATAGGTGTCCATGTCTTTGTCGCCGCGGCCGGAAAGGTTGAGGATGACGAGATCGTCGGCCGTTAGGTGCGGCAGGCGTTCGATGAGGCCGGCAACGGCGTGGGCCGATTCGAGTGCGGGGATGATGCCTTCGGTGCGCGAGAGGAGTCGCGCGGCTTCGAGCGCGGCGGAATCGGAAACGGCAGCGTACTCGGCGCGGCCTTCGTCGGCGAGCCAGGCGTGCTCGGGGCCAATGGCGGGATAGTCGAGGCCGGCGGAGATGGAATGCGTTGTGGCGATCTGCCCATCTTCGGTTTGCAGAATGTAAGTGTAAGTGCCTTGCAAGACGCCGGGGCGCGCGCCGGTGAAGCCTTGGTGAGCGGCGAGGCGCGCGGCGTGTTCGCCAAGTTGGCTGCCGCGTCCGCCGGCTTCGATGCCGACCATTTTTACCGAGAGATCGCGCAAGAATTGGTGGAAGAGCCCGATGGCATTCGAACCGCCCCCGACACACGCGAAAAGATGCGTAGGGAGGCGTTTCTCAGCAGCGAGAATTTGCTCGCGGGCTTCGCGGCCGATGACGGACTGAAAATCGCGGACCATCGTAGGATACGGATGCGCGCCGAGAACGGAGCCGAGAAGATAATGCGTGTTGCGAACGTTGGTGACCCAGTCGCGCATGGCTTCGTTGATGGCATCTTTCAAAGTGCGGCTGCCGGAATCGACGCCGACCACTTGTGCGCCAAGCATGCGCATGCGCGACACATTTAGCGCCTGGCGCGCCATATCTTCCGAGCCCATATAGACCACGCATTCGAGGCCAAGATGCGCTGCCATGGTGGCGGACGCAACGCCATGCTGACCGGCGCCGGTTTCCGCAATGATGCGCGGTTTGCCCATTTTTACGGCGAGCAAACCCTGGCCAATCGCGTTGTTGATTTTGTGCGCGCCAGTGTGGAGCAAATCTTCGCGCTTGAGGTAGATGCGCGGCCCGCCGAGATGCGAGGTTAGACGCGAAGCAAATTGCAGAGGCGTGGGGCGGCCTGCGAAATTTTTCAGGAGATCGGCGAATTCAGCTTGGAAGCGCGCGTCAGTTTTCGCGGCTTCATAGGCCCGCTCAAGCTCGAAGAGCGGAACCATCAGCGTTTCGGGAACGTAGCGTCCGCCGTACGGACCGAAACGTCCGGGAGCGAAAGTTTTGGAGTAAAAAGTCGAGCTCATGGCGCAGGTTGTCCAGTTTCTGGAGCGTTCAGCTGCGCTTCCGTGCGGCGGACTTCGTCAATAAATTCCTTCACCCTGGCGTGATCTTTTTTGCCGGGCTTGGATTCGACACCGCTTGCCACGTCAACCGCGTAAGGACGCACTGTGCGAATCGCCGCGCCGACGTTTTCTGGCGTGAGACCGCCCGCCAACATGATACGGTGAGCCGCAACAGCGCGCCGGGCGACATTCCAATCGGCGCTGGCACCTGTGCCGCCAAATTGGCCGGTGCGAGAGCCATCAAGCAGAAAAGCAAAAGCATCGTGATATTTGTCGAGAGTCGAAAGCGGAAAATCCGCGGCCACGCGAAAGGCTTTGATGACGGGAACGGTGCGCGAAACCTCGGAGACGATGGAGGGGGTCTCGTCGCCGTGGAGTTGGGCAGCGTTGAAGCGCACGAAAGCGTGAAGTGAATTGATTTCCGAGGGCTTGGCGTTCACGAAAAGCCCGACGGCTTGCACACCCGAAGGAAGCTTCCCGCGCATGGTGGCGGCTTCAACCGTGGAAACGCGGCGAAGGCTCTTCTCGTAGAAATTGAAACCGAGTAGGTCTGCGCCAGCATCGCAGGCGGCTTTGGCGTCGGCCCAATTGGTGATGCCGCAGATTTTGACAAGGATCATGGCGCAATTAGACCGGCAGTGCCGATGGGCCCAGAAGAGTTCCCAAGGCGGCCGCGGGATCCGGCGAAAGCATGAGACTTTCGCCGATGAGAAAAGCGTCGAAGCCGGCGCTTCGGAGTTTGGTGAGATCGTCGTGAGTGCGCAGGCCGGATTCACTGACGGCGATGCAGGCGTCGGGGATGCGCTCGATCAGCTCGAAAGAGGTCTCGACGCGGAGATCGAGAGTTTTCAGATCGCGATTGTTCACGCCGATGATGCGGGCTTCGGCGGCGAGAGCGCGGTCGAGCTCAGCGGCGGTGTGAACCTCGACGAGGGGCTCCATGCCGATCTCGCGGCCGAGAGCAATGAGGTCGCGAAGAAGCTCGTCGCCGAGAGCGGCGACAATTAGCAAGAAACTGTCCGCGTCATTGGCCCGCGTTTCCCACACTTGCCAGGTATCGAAGATGAAGTCCTTGCGGAAGGCGGGAAGCTTCACTGCTTTGCGCGCGTCGCGAAGATTCTTTAGTGAGCCACGGAAGAATTCACCTTCGGTAAGCACCGATAGCACTGCGGCGCCCGCCGCTTCCAGGGATTGGGCTAACTCGACGGGATGAAAAGGATCGCGCAGAATTCCTTTTGAGGGTGAAGCGGGTTTCAATTCGGCGATAATATTTAAGGAGTCGCGCGTGAGCGCGGCTGGAAAATCGCGCAGCGGGGTCGCTGCGTTAACGCCATAGCGCAGAGCCGCCTCCGGAAGGACGCGCTTGCGATGGTCCACCTCAAGACGGCGCGCGTGCAGAATGCGATCGAGGACGGTGCCGCTGTCAGTTTGGGCGCTCATAGCCATTGCTTTGTATGCTAGAGGCGGAAGGTAGTAGTGTCAATTGGGGGAGCGGAAGAAGTCAAAAATGGAAGGCCGAGGGCTGAAAACCGAGAGAAAGCGGCCTGACTGAGGATCGCGGTCTACGGGAGAAGGAATGGGATACCGAGAAGAATATGGGTTGCTGCTGGAAGATCTTGCTAGAGAGGCTGATGCCATCGCGATCCGATATTTCCGGGCAGACGAAATTCGCATCGACAGAAAGGACGACGGCTCGGCGGTGACGCAAGCAGACCGCGGTGTGGAAGAGATGGCACGGGCCAAAGTAGCCGCGAGCGGGTTAGCAATGGATGTTTTAGGCGAAGAGATGGGCGGCGATAATGCGAAGGGCCCGTCCACGACAGGGCGGGCTCGATTGATCATCGATCCCATCGACGGAACCGAGGAATTTTCGCGCGGGATTGCGACCTTTGGAACGCTGCTGGGAATCGAGCGCGATGGTGAGATCGTTGCGGGAATGGCGAGCGCCCCGGCGCTGGGCGTGCGCTGGTGGGCATATCGCGGCGAAGGCGCGTTTAGGAACGGAAAAAAAATCCACGTTTCGAAAGTCGAACGATTGAATGCAGGAATGGCGTTCACGGGCGGCACGGGCCCGAACAAAAATCGGGAGAAGATTGAAAAAATGAGGCGTCTTCTGGACGCAGCGCGGCATGGCCGCTCACTCGGCGGATTCTGGCAGCATATGCTGGTGGCCGAAGGCGCGATCGAGGCGGCGCTGGATTTGCATTCGAAGGCGTGGGACTTGGCTCCGCTTGGACTAATCGTGGAAGAGGCAGGCGGCCGGGCAACGGACGTGGATGGAAAACGATCGATCTATAGCGGGAATATGGTGAGCACGAACGGAAAGATCCATGACGAGGTGCTCGCACTCTTGCGATGAGCCGGAGTATGCGCCGACGCCGTCGCATGCACGAACAACCCAGAGCAAATCCCAGCAATCGTCAGAGACGATCCTTTCTTTCCTCTCGTAAACACGTTTTGGCCAACAGCGCCATGTCCGTACCTGGCGTGATCGTTAAGATCGCCGCTATTCCTGCAAATGCCAGATACTTCGAATCCATTTATGCCTCACGAGGTTATGCCTTATGCTAGGGCTTACCGCGATTCTGGCGGAATCGGCGCGAGCGTTCGAAATCGTGAAGTGGGCCGGCGCAGGCTATCTGTTTTATCTTGGAGCTCGCGCGCTGATGCGCGCCTGGAACAAATCTACCCCGGTCGGCTTGGAACCCTTGCAGAGCAGGTTGGTTAGAAGCATGACTTGGGGGACGAGTTATTTTGAAGGGCTATTCACGAACCTGCCCAAAGTATTTTATCTGACGTTTTTGTCGCAATTTATTGCGCCAGGCGATTCCGTTTTGCGAGTCTCGCTTTTGTTGGCGTGTCTGCACGTGGCGATGAGCGTTGTTTGGCTGGTGATCTGCAGCGCCGCGTTGCACAGATTGAAAACAACCTTGACGCGTAGTGGGGTGCGGCGCGGCATCGAAGCGGTAACGGGCGGGCTGCTCATGGTGCTGGGAGCGCGGCTGGCGTTTGCAAAGAGATAGGTGGCTGCCGCGTGGAAAACGAGGAAAGCAACGATGATCAAGATCAAGCGTGTTTACGAAAAACCAGCGAAAGAAGATGGATGGCGCGTGCTCGTGGATCGATTATGGCCGCGGGGAATGAAAAAAGAGGCCGCGCACCTGGACGCGTGGATGAAGGATGTGGCGCCGAGCGATGCTTTGCGGAAGTGGTTCGGCCATGAGCAGGAAAAATGGGGCGAATTTCAGAAGCGATACCGGAGCGAACTTGCGAAAAAGAGAGGACTCGTCGCGGAACTGAAGAAAATGGCGAAGGAGCACGGAACCCTCACCTTGCTCTTTGGGGCGAAGGATGAGGAACATAACGAAGCCGTGGTGCTGGCGAATGCCCTGAATGCAAAGTAAAGCAGATTTTTCGGCGCGCCAGCCAAGGAATTTCTCGTCTTGGCAAATAGCTCTCCAAATTGGACGTTTCGTCCTAAGCGGCGAGTGCCTAATCTTGGCTGTGGAAGAAAGACCATGCATAGTTTTGCGAGGTGTTAAACGAGGGAATTCTAATGGAAATTAAAGTACAAGGTGAAAAGGCAGAGAAACTCAGGAAGCTGCATCATGGGCCGCGAATTTTGGCTTTGCCGAATGCTTGGGATGTGGTCAGCGCTAGAATCCTCGAGGAAGTTGGTCATCCGGCCATCGCGACGAGCAGCGCGGCGGTGGCGTTTTCGCTCGGGTATCCCGATGGGCAGCGCATTTCTCGTCGCGAAATGTTGGACGCTGTTGCGAGGATTACGCGGGCGGTGCGCGTGCCGGTCACCGCCGATCTGGAGTCTGGATACGGAAAAACGCCGGAAGAAATTGCTGATTTCACGAAAGCCATGGTGGCGTCGGGAGCGGTGGGACTGAACTTTGAAGATGTGACGGGAGACGACGAGAGCACGCATGTGGCGCTGGGGCTGCAGGTTCAGAAAATTCGCGCGATACGAGAGACGGCAGCGGCGTGGGATGTGCCTGTCGTGATCAACGCGCGAACAGATGTTTATCTAATGCCGATTGGGCCAGAGACCACGCGATTTGAGCGGACGGTTGAGCGGTTGCACGCGTATCGCGACGCGGGAGCGGACTGCCTGTTCGTGCCAGGTCTGTGCGATCGCGAGATCATTGCAAAACTGGTGAAGGCTCTCGACGCGCCGCTAAACATCCTGGCATCGGCGGGCTGCCCTTCGCTCGACGAGCTCGAAAAGATGGGTGTAGCGCGCGTGAGCGCGGGATCGTCAGCGATGCGTGCGGCGATGGGCGCGTTTCAACGAGTCGCAAAGGATTGGCTGGCGCACGAGTCCTATGATTCGCTGCACCAAGTGACTGTGCCCTACGCGGAACTGAATCAGATGATGGCGCGGCGGCTCTCCTGATACTTTTACTTCTACTATGGCTGAGGAAAAACTACTCCTGAGCGTTCTCAACCAAGAGATCATCTCGTGCAGGAAGTGCCCGCGCCTCGTCGAATACCGCGAAAAAGTGGCGCGAGAAAAGCGGCGGGCGTTTCGCGGGTGGACGTACTGGGGCAAGCCCGTCCCGGGATTCGGCGATTCAGGCGCACAGCTTCTGATTCTGGGGCTAGCACCTGCCGCGCACGGGGCAAATCGAACGGGGCGTGTCTTTACCGGAGACCGCTCGGGAGATTTTCTTTACGCGGCCCTCTACAAAGCTGGATTTGCCAATCAGCCCACTTCGGTGCGGCGCGACGACGGGTTGCGCCTGAAAAATGCTTACATTGCGGCGACAATACGTTGCGCACCTCCAGCAAACAAGCCTCTTCCATCGGAAATCGCAGATTGCCGAAGCTACTTGGTGCGTGAGCTGGAAATTTTGCAACCCCGCGCGGTGCTGGCCCTCGGAAAAATCGCATGGGACGCCTACCTCGAAATTTTGAAGCAGCGCCGCCTGATTACATCAAGAGCAGCGTTTCACTTCGCGCACGGCGCTGAAACGGAGCTTCCGGGCGGAGGCTCGCGGCTTTTCGGCGTGTACCACCCGAGCCAGCAAAACACGCAGACAGGGCGAGTGACGCCTGCCATGTACTCGCAAGTGTTGCGGCGGATTCGCCGGTTCCTTTCCGAATAGATCTTTAAATACATCTCCAAAGGGACACTTCAGGCGATCTGAAGACTATTCCTGCACTGTCGGCGTTAGCATGCAGTGCGGTGACGCATATTCCTGACAGGCTTCCGATTCCCTTGCGATGTCTATTTTTGCCTGACTCTCAACTGGCTGTTTTTTCAGCAACTTACCGGACGCAGCGGAATATGGCAATGGCGAATGACCTGCATATTGGATTGGCCGAGAGCAAGTCCGGGAGGCAATCATGCGGGCAATACATTGGGGACGATTTTTATCTGCAGCGGCCGCGCTTACGCTGGCTCTAGGGCTGGGCATGGCGTGCCCGGCACAGGAAACTTCGCGGGATCAAGCTCCACAGCTGTCACAAGAAAGGCCGATTGTTTCTACTGACAAGCTCGGCACGTCCGAGGACCAGGGGGCGAAAGCTGCGGACGGCAAGCGCCACGGATTGCCCCTCGAGACTTATGGCGTTGCGCCGGGAACAAAATTTCTGGTGTTGCTGGAAGATGATCTGGGCACCAAAGGCACGGCGGAAAGGGCAAAATTTAAAGTGAAAACGCTGGAACCGCTCGAAGCGGGCAGCGGGATTTACTTACCATCCGGCGCGGAAATCGAGGGCCACGTGAGTCATGTGGAATCGGCGGGCACGACGGGGCGCGCGCGGATTTGGCTGACCTTCGATGAAATTCACACGAAGTTCGGACGCTTGCCCATCGTCGCGGAAGTCGTGAGCGTTCCCGGCGAACATAGCGTGAAGAACAAGCCCGGACAGGAAGGCCTGATCGAGGGAAGAAGCAGCACTCAGGAAGACGCAGCGCAAGCTGCTGCCGCAGGCGCAGCGCTCGGCGCGGTGAAGGGCGTAAAAGACAAGGATAAGAAGGAAGCCGCAGAGGGCGCGGCGTTGGGAGCAATCACAGCGTATCTCGTAGAGTCAGGGCGTGGTCGCGAGTTGGAATTGCCAAAGGGCGTGAAGCTGGAATTGGAGCTGGAACGGGCGCTGTATTTGGTGAAAGAATGAAGCGACCGCGTGCGAATGGGAGCAGTACAGCTTGATTGATCTTGCCACATCGCGGGTGCCTCAGAAGATCCTCTTCTTGCTGATTCTTGGACTCTGTGTAGTTCTCTCGGCGCAGGCATCCGGCCCTCAAGATTGGTCCGTCGATCTCAGAAAGTATGGCTACAGGGAATGGCGCGAAGCGAAGGCACTGGCGACCTCGTCACAATTGTGTGTGGCCGCTGCAATGGGCGTTGTCGCTGTCGCTGTAGGTAACCCGCCCGTCGAGACACAAATTGACAAGCATGGCGACCGTGCCGACGCGAACTGGGAGATCTCGCTGCTGCTCTTCGACGCAGCAACCGGGAAGTTGAACTCGAAACGCGGCCCCTGGTCGGGTGACATGTCCTTCGAGTTATTCCCCACCTCGCAGGGCAATTTGCTCCTGCTTCTCCAGCACTTCCACCAGACTATCGGAGAAGTCGGGGAAACACTTTACCTTCTCTCTCCAACCGGCGATGAAGTAAAAAAGATTTTCCTGGCTCCTTCGATTGTGAATTCCAGACAGACTTGGAGCACCTTCCTGGTTTCCCCCACCGGGAGCTCGGTGCTGGTAGCGCAAGCCCTTGCGGACGGCGTGCACTACAAATTGCTGGACGCTGATACCCTCGAAACAAAATCGGAATGGACCGCCGATGGCGGTTCGAAAGCCCCTAAGGTTTTGGCCATTTCCGACAAAGAAATGCTCGGGCGGGGCACATCGAAAGCTCCGCCGACGATTAGGACCGTGGACGAGGACCCAAAACTCTTCGTTGGAAAGTTTGATGGCATGTGGACTCCGTTTCCAGCATCACTGAATGTGACCCACACAGGGCTGGGGCGCTTCTGGATTCCGAATCAAGTTGCGTTTCTCTCCGACAACACCATTGTGGGCGTGAGCGCGAAACGTGAGGCCGCGGCAGCATCCATTCTGGTCTTGCGGACCGACGGCAGATCCGTTTTCTCGCCCTCAATTCCGAGGCTCGAACCCAATACTTCCCTCTCCGGACCGGTATATGTGGCCCAGGATGGACGTTCTTTCGCCGTTGGGTTCACGCATCGGCCATGGCTGTCCCACCTGATGCTCGATGTCTGGAAACTGGATGACACTGTAATGCCTGACGAGGTTGAGCTCATCGTTTGGGCGTCCTCCGAACCAATTCCAGTGGCGAAGCTCAATTTGGGAAATGACTTAAGCTTTGACGCTCTCTCTTTATGCTTCGATGATCCCGCGTCGGTTGCGCTCCTGGGCCGAGGTACGCTCAAGGTCATTCGTGGTCAGCCGCTGCGGTAAATTCAACAAATTATCCCCCGCTGAGCGCAAGACTCCTCTTCCTTCAGAACAAGCATAAGCCTGCGCTCTTCCGTCAAAGAGCGCCTTGGCAAGCGTGGCGTGAGCTTGTTACAGTCGAAGTGTCCAGCCTGCACCAGAATCTGCGAAATAAGACGTTCCGCGTGGGAGAGGCGTGACTGCATGGGGGATGAGTCGAGAAGTGTGGTGCGCGCGATGGAGCCGCTCGAGCGCAAGGACCGCGTGCTGATTGTCGAGGACGAAGACAACGCGCGCAAAGGTTACGAGCAGCTGCTGCAAAGATGGGGCTTTGATGTGCTTGGCGTGGCGACCGCAGAAGAGGCGCTCGCGAAATTCGCTAGCTATCAGCCAGATACGTTAATCGCGGACGTCGAGTTACCCGGAATGAACGGTCTGGATTTGCTCAAGCAGCTTGGGCCCGAGTTGCTGGACGTTCCCGCCGTGATCATCACAGGCAAGGGCAGCGAAGAGCGTGCCGTGGCAGCCATCGAGTCCGGAGCGTTCTGGTACATCGAAAAGCCGCTTAAGGGACCCGTGCTTAGAGCTTTGCTCGACCGAGCACTGAGCAAGGCGCGCGACGCGCGCCAGCTTCTCGTGTTGCAGCGCCAGTTGCGCGAAGCGGGACGGCTGGGCGAGTTAGTGGGCGCGTCAAAGCCGATGCAGGAAGTGATGCGCATCGTGGAAATGGCTGCGCCGAGCTCGGCGTCCGTGCTAATCACGGGAGAAACGGGTTCCGGAAAGGAGATCGTCGCGCGGACGATTCACAAACTATCGCCGCGAGCGGGCGGGCCGTTTGTGCCCATCAACTGCTCCGCAATTCCCGAGACTCTGATGGAAAGCGAAATCTTCGGCCACGAGCGAGGAGCGTTCACCGGCGCGGCCGAGCGCCGCATCGGCTGTTTCGAACTCGCAGATGCTGGCACGCTGCTGCTGGACGAGATCGGCGAGATGCCCGCGCCGACACAAGCGAAACTCCTGCGCGTGCTGGAAGACCGCAAAGTGCGGCGGCTGGGAAGCAAGAGCGAGACGCCGGTGGATGTCCGCGTCCTCGCGGCGACAAACAAAGATCCGGAAAAAGCCGTATCCAGCGGCGAGCTGCGCCAGGACCTGTATTTCCGGTTAAACGTCTTTCACATCAATCTGCCTCCGCTGCGCGAGCACAAAGATGATATTCCTCTGCTGGTGGAACACATTTTGCGCGACGTTAACGCCAAACATGGGAAGCACGTCCGTGGTATCGGCGCGGAAGTGCTGGACATTTTCATGAGCCACACCTGGCCCGGCAACATCCGCGAACTGCGCAACATTCTTGAGCGCGCTTCGATCATGTGCGACAAAGAGCTGATCACCCGGGCGTGCCTGCCAGGTGAATTTGGCAAAACGTCACCGAAGAGCCCCGGTGATCTGTCATCGATCAAGTTCCCTGTTGGGACAACGGTTGACGCTATGGAACGCGAACTCATCTTGCAGACGCTGAACGCTACGGGAAACAACAAGACTCGTGCAGCCGAACTGCTAGCCATCAGCCTCAAGACGCTCCACAATAAGCTGAAAGAATACGGCGGCGAACGCGCCGAGGCAGAGTAGGAACCCCCGATGCAGCTCCGGCTGCGAACAAAACTCACGCTAGTGATGTCAGGACTCGTGCTGCTGGTGGTGGCAGCCGTGTCTGGCGTTTATTTCGCGCAGCTCCTGCAGCAGGTTCTCGATCAAGCCGAAAAGCGAACCGATGAAATCGCCCATGCACTCTTGAGCAAATCAAGGGCGCCCTGCGCGACGCCAAGGCCCAGGGATGGCTGCCGGAATCCAACGCTCCCGAAGATATTCGCGATTATGTGTCCTACGCTCTCGGTGCAAGCCAGGGTTTCCAGACGCAGTTGCAGGCAGCTAGTGCTTCGTCCGGAATTTATGAAGTCTCAATCACCGAACACGACGGGAAGATACTCGCGTCGACCGACAAATCCTCGGTAGGAAAATTCGCCCTGCCACGCCCTCCGCTCACACAACTCACGCGTCGTGGTTTCTTGCACCAGGTGAAGGTTCTGTGGGGAAGCTCGGGCATTTACGAATACGATTTTCCATTCAACAATGGCGATCAGCCCTTTGGCGAAGTGCGCGTCGCTGTTTCGTCGGGACTTTTACTCGACAAGGAGATCCTGCCGATCGTGCAAAGGCTCGGTACGATTGTGCTGCTGGCCTTGGTGATCTCCACGGTTCTCGCGGCGGTAGTCAGCGGAGCGACATTGGCTCCCCTCGCGCGGATTTCCGCTCAATTGGACCGCATTTCCGCCGGCCTGTACGATTCACCCTTGCCCGAAGTTAGAGGTTTTGCGGGAAGCAGCGACGAACTCGGGCAAGTCAGCAGGAAAATTACACAAGTCGGCCAGCAACTGCGCGGAGTGCATGAAATCTTCAGCACGATGCGTGAAAACATGAACTCCGTGATGGCCGGTCTGGAAGACGGCTTGCTGCTTTTTACACGCGACGCGCGGGCCGTCATGGTCAGCCCGGCTGCGGAAAAATTTCTCGGCGCACCCGCGGGCCAATTCCTAGGCAGGCGTGTCACCGAAATATTTCCGATTGGGCATCCTCTGCGCGATGCGCTGCACCTCGAAGGTGATGAGTTGAGGGAGGTCGCCGCGGAGATAGAATTGAAGACAACGGAAGGAGACAAACGCGTCAGCGTAACCGTACAAGGGATTCAGGAGGATGGCGAACGGATGGGCGCGCTATTGACTTTGCGCGATCTCGATTCTATCGAGAGCATCAATACGCAACTGCAGGTGAGCGAGCGGCTGGCCGCGCTGGGGCGCATCACCGCGGGAGTCGCGCACGAAGTCAAGAATCCTCTCAACTCGATGCGTCTGTGGCTCGAGAATTTGAAAGAGTCCTTGCCGCCGGATTCGGACAGCGGCGCGAAGCAGGCCGTGCAAGTGCTCGACAAGGAGATCGATCGCCTGGACGCCGTCGTGAAACGCTTCCTGGACTTCACGCGGCCGATGGACGTGCGGCTCGAGCCCACGCAGCTTGCGGAATTGCTCGGAGAGGTTCTCGAAATAGCGCAGCCTCAGATGCAAAAAGCCAACATCCATGTGGCGCAGTTACTGCCAATCGACGTGCCGGAGGTTTACGTTGATCGCGCGCTGCTGAAGCAGGCCGTGCTGAATCTGGTGCTGAACGCCGGAGAATCAATGCCCGGCGGCGGACAGTTGCGGCTGGTGCTGAGCCGACGCGGCGAAATGGCGGAGATCAGCGTGGGCGACACGGGCAAAGGCATCCCACCCGAACACCGGCAGAAGATTTTCCAGCTCTTCTTTACGACGCGCCCGGGAGGAAGCGGCATCGGGCTGGCCAGCACGTTTCGCATTGTGCAGCTTCTCAACGGTTCGATAGACTTTACGACAGAGGTGGGCAAAGGAACGACGTTTCGAATCGAACTGCCGCTCGCGGCGTGATGCGAATTGCTGTGCAGCAGCCCCCATTGAATATGACGGAAACCTCGGCCCAACCCCAGCTAGCCGTGATGCGGAAACGTGTCCAAGTTTTAATTGGCGCCCTAGGTTCCGCAGCGGTCTTGGCAAGCGGGTGCGCCGCGCGAAAAAACCCAACCATTCCCTGGAGCACGGCGGTGCTTGTGCGGCCAATCGCACCTCAACATCCTTCGCCAGCTGAAGTTGACGAAGTTCCAGTGCCGGACCTTGGGCTCGAAATCCCGCTACCACCCGCGCCGTTGGCCACGCGAACTCCCCCCGCTCCCGTGAGGCCGCGCGGCGTTGCTCCTGCGGCGAATCCAACTGCACCGGCAGGAAAGCCCGAAGCTCCACAAATTGTTCCCGAACTATCGACGCAAGAATCAGCCTCATTGCAACGGGAAACGAATCAGAGTTTGGCCGCCGCCGAACGCAACCTTGCCGCCACGGCCGGGAAATCGTTGAACGCCACGCAATCCGACCTCGCTTCCAAGGTGCGCAGCTTTATTTCTGACGCACGAGAATCAGGCCGAGCGGGCGATTGGACACGGGCTCGCGATCTGGCGAAGAAGGCGCAGGTTTTGTCTGAAGAGCTCATTGGATCGCTGTAATTCTCATCCGCCCTGTAACTCCTATTCTTGCAAAACGGACGCGCCTCGATGCGGAAGATACCACGTCCAATCGGCAATCAGTGTGGAAGCCAAATGCATCGCTTGCCCCAACATGAACCCAGCACACAGTTGCAGTAAGATGGCCGTATGAAAAAGTTTGATGTGGCCGTTGCGGGCGGTGGATTGATCGGTGGATCAATCGCGCTCGAACTGGCGCGCGCGGGGCTGCGTGTCGGGTTATTTGACCGCCAGAATCCCGGGCAGGAAGCATCGTGGGCTGGCGCGGGGATTCTCTCGCCCGCGCCGGAGAGTGCGGCGATGATTTCGCTCGTGCCGTTAGGCAAGGCGAGCATGGCGATCTATCCGGAATTCGTGCGCATGGTCGAGGAAATCTCCGGCCAAAGCGCAGGCTACCGCCCGAAGGGCACGTTGCAAGCGCTATTTTCGCGGGACGCACGGGTAGAGCTCAGCACAGTAATTGCGCTGCATCACGGGCTGGGGCTGAAGGCAGAACCGCTCCGTGCAGAGGACGCTCGCGAACTGGAGCCGTCTCTCAGCGAAGAGCTCGAAGCTGCCGTGCTGCGGCCAGACGAAGCATCCGTCGACAATCGAGCTATGACGCAAGCTGCGCTGGAAGCGGCCCGGCGAAGCGGCGTGCAGTTTTTTCCGGGGAGCGGCGCGGAAGCTATCTGGCGCGAAGGCGGACGATGCCTTGGTCTGCATCTGAAAAACGAAAAGACAGAAGCGCGGTGGACCGTTATCGCAGCTGGATGTTTTTCCGCAGGCATTGAAGGAGTTGCCACCTATGCGCCGGTGCGGCCGGCAAAAGGTCAAATGATTGCCCTGCGCGCGGACGACTTGAAAATCGAAAGGGTTCTTTGGTCGGAGAACATTTATCTTGTTCCGCGAAATGACGGAAGGATTCTCGCCGGAGCAACCGTGGAATATGCCGGCTTCGAAAAAGGTTTGACGGCTGGCGGCCTAGAGAAAATTCTTTCCGGCGCGATTGAGCTATCGCCCGGTCTCGCAGCCGCGCGCGTGGAAGAAACCTGGGCCGGCCTCAGGCCCGACTCGCCGGACCATCTGCCCATCCTCGGACCGACCGACATCGACGGCTTGCTTATCGCAACCGGACATTTTCGCGGCGGAATTCTGCTGACGCCTATCACGGCGCGGCTTGTGTGCGAGTGGGTAACGCAACAACGTGTCAGCGTGGATTGGGACCGCTTCAGCCCGATGCGATTTCAGTCCGCTTCTGCGCACAGAGCTCCCCCTTAGAATTTCTGAAAATGGATTGACCCTGGCTAGCGCGAATTTCTCACAAAAAATAGAAAAAGGCTGTGGCTTCATGGCATAACTCTTTTGTCAGGAAGAAATTCTGCCAAGAAGGAGCAACAGCCTTATGACTACAGAGTGTACCCAGGTTGGCTTTGGATTTCATCCCCAAAAGCGACGCGAGATCCGGGCGCAGTTTGACGGCGGAGCGATCACCAGTGATGGTGGTGGTCTGCTCTTGCGGGAGGTCGAGAAGCGCATTGGGATCCTGCGCCAGTTTGCCGCCTGCTTCACCGATTATCGGAATCCCGATCTGATCGAACATACGGTGGAGGAGTTGGTGGCCCAGCGAGTCTATGGGCTGGCCCTGGGATACGAAGACCTGAACGATCACGAGGAGTTGCGGAACGATCCCTTGCTGGCGGTGCTGGTCGAGAAGGCGGATCCCGGCAGCCAAGTCTTGGCCGGAAAGAGCACGCTGAATCGGCTGGAACTGACCAGGAGACGGCCAGTCGGAAGGAGCGCTACAAGAAGATCGCGCTGGATCACGGAGCGGTGGACCGCCTGCTGGTGGACATTTTCCTCCAAGCCCACCGGGAAGCGCCGAAGGAAATCATTTTGGACCTGGACGCGACCGACGATCCGCTGCACGGGAAGCAGGAAGGGCGTTTCTTCCATGGCTACTATGGGCACTACTGCTACCTGCCGTTGTACATCTTCTGCGGAGAGTTCCTGCTGTGTGCGCGGTTGCGATCATCGAACATCGATGCCTCGGCGGGAAGCGTGGAGGAGCTGCAGCGCATCGTGGAACAGATTCGTTCCGCGTGGCCCGAGGTGCGCATCGTGGTGCGTGGAGACTCCGGATTTTGCCGCGAGGAGCTGATGGCCTGGTGTGAAGCGAAGCGCGTAGAGTACCTGCTGGGGCTGGCGAAAAACGAACGTCTGAAGGCGGAGATCGAGAAGGAGATGGGGGAAGCCAAAGCGCAGTACCAAGAGACGGGACGCGCCGCCCGGTTGTTCAAAGAGTTCGTCTATCAGACGCGGGAGAGTTGGAGTCGTGCGCGACGGGTGGTGGCCAAGGCCGAACATCTGGAAAAGGGCGAGAACCCGCGGTTCGTGGTGACCTCTCTGAGTGGAGAAGAATGGCCGGCGCCGGCGCTTGTATGAAGAGCACTACTGTGGAAGAGGCGACATGGAGAATCGCATCAAGGAACAATTGATGCTGTTCACCGACCGGACCAGCACGCACTACCTGCGGAGCAATCAATTGCGGCTTGTACTTCTCTTCGATCGCCTACGTGCTGATGCAGATGCTGCGGCGACTGGGACTGGCGGGAACGGAATTGGCGAAGGCGCAGTGCTCAACGATTCGGCTCAAGCTGCTAAAGATCGGCGCGCTGATCCGCATTACGGTGCGCAAGGTGTGGATCTCGCTGGCGGGTGGGTATCCCTATGTCGCGCTGTTCCAGCAAGTCCATGAAAAGCTGTGCGCCGTGTCGCTAAAGCATTGAAAAA
>CAVPLA010000043.1:0-100321 GCA_963705855.1 uncultured Acidobacteriota bacterium | reverse complement strand
GGGCCGGCCCGGGGGAAAGGCTGAGAACGATGGGATGGTGAATTTTGCGCAGCGCGGTGCTGAGCATGCGGATTTCTTCGCCCTTATAGGGATGGCTGGAGATGCAATCGACCTTGAGGAAGTCAACGCCCCAGCCGGCATAGAGCTTGGCGATAGAATCGTAGTAAGCCTGAGCTGCGGGCGAGCGCGGGTTCAGGCCATAGTTGTAAGTGTTCCATGGGCAAGAATCAGAGACGTCCGCGGCGGCCTTGGCATGATACGAGGTGCCTGCGATCGGCAGGTTTTTGCGCGCTGCTTCTTTGGGAATGCCGCGCAAAATGTGGATGCCGAATTTAAGGCCGAGCGAGTGGATATAATCGGCGAGCGGCTTGAAGCCAGCGCCTTGTTCGGCCGAAGGAATGCTGTTGACGGCGGGAATGTAGCGGCCATAGGAATCGAGACTGAATTCCGGGGCGCCGCCGTTGGTTTCGGTGGAGTGGTTCGTCACGTACCAGCCTTCGTCCACGACAATGTATTCCCATCCATAGGATTTCAGGTGCTCGGCCATCCAGGCCGCGTTTGCTTTGATGTCGGATTCGCTGACGGTTTCGGCATACGAGTCCCAACTGTTCCAGCCCATAGGCGGCGTGGGGGCGAGCAGAGTTTGTTCCTCTCGAGCCGGAGCGTTGGCCGCGACTTGCGCAGCGAAAGTCCAGAAGCAAAAAATTATGCAACACCCCGAAAGAAGGATTAGCGCGCCGCGCGTACACCATTTCCTACGCATCAGTTTGACCTCTAGAGTGTCCGGCGGAGATTTTATGTGACGCCCTAAGAAAGTGGTAGCGGAGTTTGCGTGGCGCCGGCGGCCCAGCAATGGGCGTCGCGGACGGGCGCGAAGGAATGGCGATGAAGAGGCGAGGGACCGTGTTGTCGCAGGGCTTTGAGATGATCGGGAGTGGCGTAACCTTTGTGGCGGGCGAGGCCGTATTGCGGATAGACGCCGTCCCATTTTTCCATGCAAGTGTCACGATGAGTTTTGGCGAGGATGGAAGCAGCGGCGATGGAAACGCTGCGCGCGTCGCCTTTAATGAGGGATTTCTGCTCGATGAGAACATCGAGTTGCATGGCGTCGATGAGCAAATAGTCCGGTTGGATGGAGAGTTGTTGCAGCGCGGCGGTCATGGCCTGACGGCTGGCTTGATAGATATTCCAGGCGTCGATGCGCTGGGCATCGATTTCGGCGACGGCCCAGGCGAGAGCGTGTTCGTGGATGCGTTCGGCAAGTTCCGTGCGGCGCTCGGCGGGAAGTTTCTTCGAATCGTCAAGTCCGACAATGCGGCGCTTGGGATTGAGAATGACCGCGGCGGCGACTACCGGGCCGAAGAGCGCACCGCGGCCAGCCTCATCGAGACCGGCGATGCGCATCCAGCCGAGTTGTCGCGCCGCTCGCTCGAAACGGGAAGAGCAGAGACGGCTCATTGGCCGGAGATTTTAGCACGGGGCGCGGGCGCCGATGTGGTTACTCGTACCGCAGTGCAATCATGGGATCGACTTTCGTGGCACGACGGGCAGGGATGTAGCAGGCCAAGATCACCACAAGGGTGAGACCAGCAGCCAGCACCGCAAAAAGAACTGGATCGAACGGTTTCACGCCATAGAGAAGACTTGTCATGGCGCGTGTTACAAGGACGGATCCGAGTGCCCCGGCAGTGATGCCTGCGAGGGCCAGCCGAAGGCCCTCTCCGACGACGAGCCGCTGGAGGTCGCGCGGTTTTGCGCCAAAACTCAGACGAATGCCCATTTCGCGGGTTCGCTGCGTGACCCAGTAGCTCATTACACCGTAGATGCCGACCGCGGCCAGAACCAGGGCGAGCGCCGCGAAGAGAGCAAGCAGTAAGCCGTATGAACGCGTCTCGGCGGAATCCTTGCGCATGCGCTCACGCAAGGTGGCTACGTTGTAGACGGGAATGGCAGGATCGATACGCTGCATTTCTTCGCGCAGCGGGCCGAGCATAGCTTCCGGCGAGTTGTGCGTTCTTACGACCAGACTCATGTTAATGATGACCTCGCTCTGGAGCAGCGCGCCGTAGATGACTGGTTCGGCTTCGGGATCCTGGCGTAGCGAGTTGTATTTGACATTTCCCGCAACGCCGATGACTTGCATCCACGGATTCGTGGAATCCGCCCCGCCGTACCGGATGCGCTTCCCGATGGCATCTTGCCCCGGCCAATAGCGCCGCGCGAAGGATTCGCTGACCATCACGACGCCGGAACTGGAAAGAGAATCCCTCGTGGAAAAATCGCGGCCCCGCATAAGGGGAATATCCATGGTGTGTAAATAATTTGGGCCGACCTCCTGGTAATAAACCGTGTCGGCTTCGGCGTTAGAGATAGGCGCATGGCCTTCGACGATGAAACCGCGTTGGAAGCCACCCCAAAGAAATGGATCTATGAACGTAGCCGCCGCTGATTCGACTCCTGGGAATTGTGCGATGCCCTCGGCCAGATCCGGACCGAAGCGATTTCGTCCGTCACCTTCGTACTTTCGATCGGGGACGTAAAATCGCAACGTCACGAGATGATCGGGCTGAAAGCCGGGGCTGTCCGCCAGCAAATGAGCGAGGCTGCGGAGCATGAGCCCCGCGCCGATCATGAGCACGAGAGCAAGCGCCACTTCCGAAATGATGAGCAGGCGCCCGGTGTGACGGCCGCGCAAGCTCGTGGAGCTTTTTACGGATTCTTTGAGCGATTCGTTTACGTCGGTCTTCGCAGAATTGAGAACAGGAAGTATGGTGAGCAACAAAGCCGTTCCTGCCGCGAGGGCGAACGCAAAGGATAGGACGCCACCGTCCAAGCGAACCTGCGTGAAGGAAGGAAACGACACGGGTAAAACGGATACGAGCAGATCAAGTCCCCAAAAGGCAAGCGCAACGCCCGCTAGCGCCCCTCCAAATGTCAGCAGCAGGCTTTCGGTCAGGAATTGCCGGATCAATCGGCCGCGGCCAGCGCCGAGAGCCAGTCGAATCGCCAGCTCACGATCGCGGGCAGCACTGCGCGTAAGGATGAGATTGGTGACGTTGGCGCATGCGATGAGAAGTACGAAAGCGACCGCGCCCAGCAAAACCAACAATGGTGCGCGAAAGTTTCGCACGTAATCTTGCGTAGCGGGAGTCACGAGGACGCCGCGTTCGCTGTTTTCTTTCGGATAGGCCGTTGCAAGACGCACCGCAATCGTTTCCATTTGCGTTTGGGCCATGGCGATGGACACCCCCGACTTTAGACGGGCTAGCACTTTGTGAAAGTGAATGTCGCGGGTGTGCAAATAATCGTACTTTGCGACCTGGGGCCAGGCTGCATCCCTCATCATCATCGGAATCCAGACTTCGGCCGAATCTGAATAGCCTAGAAACCCCTTGGGAAGCACGCCGATGATCGTGTATTCGTAATCATTCAGGCGGATGGGTTTGCCGAGGATTTGAGGATCGGAGCCGAAGCGCCGCTGCCAAAGTCCGTAGCCAATCACCGCTACGGCGTGCTTCATGGGGACCGCGTTTTCCTCCGGCGTGAACGTGCGGCCGAGAACCGCGGAAATGCGGAGTAGCGGGAAATAGGTGTCGCTAACCTGTTCGCAGTCCAAACGGTCAGACTTGTCTTTTCCGTTGAGGATCATCTCGCAATCGCCGTACGCAGCCATCTCTTCGAACACATCGTTCTGAGCGCGCCAGTCCAGATAATTCGGATAGGCCACCGGAGAGCGTCCGCCTTTTGCGACGCTTTCGTTGACGCGAACGAGTTGCGCAGAATTCTTGAAGGGTAAACCCCGAAGCAGAACGGCTTTGACGACGCTGAAAATCGCGGTGTTGGCGCCGATGCCGAGCGCGAGTGTGAGAACCGCAACGATAGTGAATCCGGGATTTTTTGCGAGCATGCGCACGCCGAAGCGGATGTCTTGGAGCTGTGTTTCAAGGAACGGGAGCCCGCGCCGCTCGCGATAGAGTTCTTTGGTTTGTTCCACGCCGCCGAATTCGCGGCGCGCCGCGTGGCGTGCTTCTTCCGAAGTCATGCCGCGGCGAATGTTTTCTTCGGTGAGAGCTTCGAGATGCGCTCGAACTTCAGCGTCAAGCTCTGCTTCTTGCTTGCTCCTGCCAAACAATCCTCTGATTCGAAGAACCAGGATACGCAGCCAAGTCATGTTTGTACTCCAACGAACACATTCATGGTCTTGTCCGGCGCCCCTATTCGTAGCGCAGGGCCACGACTGGATCGACTTCGGTAGCGCGCTGAGCTGGGAGATACGCCGCGAGGGCAGCGACTACGCCAAGCAGGAAGCACGCTCCGGCAAACGCCAGAGGATCCGCGGAGCCGACATTGAACAACATGCTGCCAAGCAAGCGGCTTAGCGCGTAAGCTGCAGCCAAACCAACGGCCATGCCCGCGGTCACAAGAAAAGCCATGTGGCTCACGACGTTGCGAAGTATGTCCCGCGGCTGTGCGCCGAGCGCCATGCGCATTCCGATTTCTCGCGTGCGACGGGCGACGGAGAAAGCCACTACGCCAGATAGTCCGAGCGAGGCTAGCAGCGTGGCGAGTAGGCCAAAGAGGCTGGAGAGCCAGGTGAGAAGCCTTTCTTGCGCGAGGGATTCGTCGATCTGAATTTCGAGCGTTGTAGTCGCGTAGAGAGGCAGGTTCGCGTCCATGTCGTGGACTTGCGCTCGAACGAAGTCGCCGATTTTTTCTGGATCGCCGGAGGTGCGCACCTGGAGCGTCATGTCAAAGAGGCGTTCCTCTTGGGCCATCGGCGCATAGAAATGGCGGCGAGGTGCTTCCGAGAGACGCACGTATTTGGCATCTTTCACGACGCCGATGATTTCCCGGTCCGCAGGCACTTGCGGATCGTCGTCGGTTCCAATTTTCTTGCCGAGGGGGTTTTTGTTTCCGAAGAAATAGTGCGCCATAGTTTCGTTGATTATGACGACTTTCGCGCGCGTGACCGTGTCCTGTTCGGTAAAGTCGCGGCCTTCCACGAGGGGCATGCCCATAGTTGCGAAGTAGCCTGGTGAAACGATCGCGGCGTTGGGGCTCACGTTTTCGTCGGGGCCAGGTTGATAGCCTTCCACTTTGACACTCTCTTGATCCCAGCCTCCGGAAATGACGGAGCTGGTGGTCAAGCTCGCAGCGCGTACGCCTGGCAGTGTGCGAACGCGAGCGAGGAGATCGTCGTAGAGCGACTTGATTCTTTCCTGGGGATATCCGTTCATGGAGGGATTGAGCGTCGCCAGGAAGACATTTTCTTTTACAAAACCCATATTGACGCCGCGCAGGTTTCGCAGGCTGTGAAGAAACAATCCTGCGCCAATCAAGAGCGGCAGCGAGAGCGCCACCTGAAGAAAAATCAGCGCGCTGCGCAGACTGAAGAGTCGTTCGCCGGACGCAATCGATGGAGAATCGGCTCGCAAGGCGATGGACACGCCGGTCTGTGAAAGCTGTAAGGCGGGAGCCAATCCGAACAAGAGCCCGGTGACTAGAGATGCGAGCAAGGCGAAACCCAGAACTCGCAAATCCATCGGAGCGTGGACGTTTGCGCTGTAGTCTGCCGGCAGAAAACCAAGCAACCCCGTCTTGGCCCAATATGCGACGACAATTCCGGCGCACCCACCGAGCACGGAAAGCAGCAGACTTTCCGTCAGCCACTGGCGAATGAGCCTTCCGCGGCCCGCACCGATGGCGAGCCTCACCGAAATTTCTTGCCTTCTCTTTGCGTTTCGCGCCAGCAGAAGGTTTGCGAGATTCGCGCACGCAACCAGCAGCACGATGCCCGTGACGCAGAACATCAGGAGGAGCGGGCGCTCCATTTCCCCGCGCAGATGGGCGAAACCCTGGTTGCCTGGATCGAGTTGAATGCGGCTGGCGAGGGCGCGCTCTTTGTCGTGAGCGTTGACACTCGCTCCGAGTTCCTCCAGCTCCGCAGCAAGAACTTGGTGATAGAGAATGTCGAGCGAGGCTTGCGCTTCGGCGGCTGTGACTTCCGGCTTGCGGCGCGCAAGGACCGTCATCCAACGGTGGCGCGGGTTCTGCAGGCGATTCGCGGGCACTGGACGGAAAACTGTGGCCATCATCATGGGTACACGAATGTCCGGGTTCTGCGCCATATCCGTGCCGTAAAATCCGGGCGGTGCGATGCCGATGATGCGGATCGGATTTTCATTCAAAATGATCTTCTTGCCGACGACCGCGGGATCGCTTCCGAATCGTCGCTGCCAGTAGCCATAACTCAGAACCGCGACGGGATGGGCGCCGGGCGTGCGATCGTCCTCCGGCCCGATCAGACGGCCGAGAAACGGCTGCACGCCCAGAGTTTCAAAGTAATTTCCGGAAACCATTTCGCCGCCAGCGTGTTCGCTCTGTCCGCCGTAACTTGTATTGAAGCTGACGCCGGAGCGCGTCAAAACATTTGCGAAGACCGTGTTTTTGTCGCGGATGGCCTGGTACATCGGATAGGAGAAGTCTTCCTCTGCTTCCTGAGACCGGGCGTCCGTGTACTTGATGACGACGAGTTCTTGCGCATTGCGGACAGGCAGGTTGCCGAGCAAAACCGAATTGATCAGGGAGAACAGGCCGGTGTTCGCGCCAATGCCGAGCGCCAGAGTCAGAATTGTTACCGCCGTGAAACCGGGGTTCCTCACCAGCATGCGCGACGCGTAACGTAGATCCTGCTCTAGCGTCTCAAAGAACGGCAGGCCGCGCTGGTCGCGATAAGATTCTTTGGTTCGCTCGATGCCGCCAAATTCGCGGCGCGCGGCGTAAAGTGCCTCTTCCCGGCTCATGCCGCGGCGAATATTTTCTTCGGTGAGCGCATCGATGTGAGAACGCAGTTCGATTTCAAGTTCTTCATCCAGACTCCGCTTGTGGAAGATTCCTGCCATTCGCGTCACGAAAATGCGAAGCCACACCATGTCAGGCGCCTTCGGCGCGCCCGAGCAAGCGCGTCATGAGTGCGGCCATGCGCT
The DNA here is from genome assembly GCA_963705855.1 of uncultured Acidobacteriota bacterium. GTDB lineage: Bacteria > Acidobacteriota > Terriglobia > Acidiferrales > UBA7541 > Acidiferrum. The sequence goes on along the minus strand of CAVPLA010000043.1, from coordinate 93,335 downwards.
CCCAGCTTTCCGTTTCTGCCAAAAGTTGTTTGCAACCGCTGCGCGTGAGCGAGTAATACTTGGCCTTGCGATTGTTGTCCGAGACGCCCCATTTCGAGGAGATCCAGCCTCGCTGTTCCAGTCGCAGCAGAGCCGGGTAAAGCGTGCCCTGGTTGAGCTTGAGCAGGTCGGCAGAAACCTGCTGAATGCGCACGGCGATGCCGTACCCGTGCAGCGGGCCGAGGGCATCGAGAGTCTTGAGCACGATCAGGTCGAGCGTGCCTTGCAACACTTCGCCGCGCGCTTGCGCCATCGCGATTCTCCTTTTGACGGTCTACAGGAGGCTACGCTTGCTCCTGTTGATTGTCAACAGGTCGTCCTTCTGTATAGACGAAAGAGCGGAGAAATTGTTTCCTGAACCCTGAAGGTTTCTTGGCAAGCACGAAGGCCGCAAGCTAAGCGCACCAAATGCCCAGCCGACGAGAACTTCCTAACAAGACTCGTTGACCGCGGCACGCCGGGAGACCTACGATGAGCGGGCAAATTTGGCAGCGAAAACGCTTTAGGGAGAATTCCATGCATTCATGCAAGCCGTCCGCGCGGTTTCGCGCCAGCTTCTGCCTGTTGAGTTCGGCAGCGCTCCTCGCGCTGGCCCCGTTCTGCGGAGCGCAAGGTCTCGTAAGCAGCGATCTATCCCGCTTTCGATCTGTCGGCGACGCAGTTTTATCGCCGGACGGGCATCGCATTGCTTACCCGGTGATTCTGTACGACCGCCCGGGGCGGCCCGCTCCGCAACTTTGGATCATGGATCTCGCCACGCAAAAATCCATTCGCATCGGAGGCGAGAAGGATGTGACGGCCAATGCTCGCTGGTCGCCCGATGGGAGATGGCTGGCGTTCCAGGGCAGAGTGGGAGAGAAACACGGATTGCTCTTAGCGCGCCCGGACGGCTCCGAGATTACGACACTCGTTGAGAAGATGAACGGCACCAACAGCCCCTTGCCGGGCGAAGGAGAAGACGTCACATGGTCGCCTGACGGCAAACAGATCGCGTTCATTTCCTCGACGCCAGACGAAAGAGCAGCCGAAGCCAGCGGCGATCCCATGGTCATCACGCGCTACTTGTACAAGCCCGACGCCGGCGAAGGGATGACTCGCTTCAACGACAATCAGCGGCTGCACATTTTTGCCGTGGACGTGGCTACCAAACAGGTGCGCCAGCTTACGCAGGGAATCTACGACGAGCATTCGATTGACTGGTCGCCGGACGGAAAGGAGATTCTTTTTGCGTCGAACCACGAACCGAATCAGGATGAATTTTTCAATTACGACATCTTTGCTCTCAACGTCGCTGACAACAGCATCCGCCGCCTGACCGCCACGGAATACAACGAGTACGAACCGCTATGGTCGCCCGACGGCAAGCACATCGTCTATCGCGGCACGAAGCGCGGCTTAACCGACCGCGAGACCACAATGGAAGACACGCACGTCTGGATAATGAACGCCGATGGCAGCGATCGCCGCGAAATTGGTGTTGTGATTGATAACCGTCAAGGCGCGCCGAAGTGGGCGCCCGATGGCAGCGCGGTGTACTTCACGGTTCAAGAGCGCGGCAGCAATCATTTGGTGCGGTTGCCGGTCTCGGGCGGCGCGCCGGAATACGTGCTGAAAGATACCGGCAACGTCGGAGGCTTTTCGGTCGGCAAGGACGGGACGCTGGCATACACATTTACTACGCCGCGCGATATGGCGCAGCTTTACGTCAAGTCCGGCGGCGGCGCGGCGCGCAAGCTCACGGACTTAAACGTAGAGATTCTTCGAGGAAAGCAAATTGGAGAGGTCGAGTCTTTCACATTCACGAGCAACGACAACAAGTTTGAAGTCCAAGCGTTTCTCACCAATCCTGTGGGTATGACCGCGACTTCGAAACACCCACTGATCGTGAACATTCATGGCGGCCCGCATGGGCAGAATGGGCCCGGCTTCAACTTTAGAAATCAGGTCTACGCTGCGCATGGATGGGCAACGCTCAACGTGAATTTTCGCGGCTCGACCGGCTACGGGCAGAAGTTCGCCGATGCCGTCTTCGCCGATCAAGACGGTAACGAGGGCCAAGACGTTCTCTACGGCGTCAGCGCAGCAGCGCGCCGCTACTTGTGGATCGACCGCGAGCGCATGGGCATTGAAGGCGTGAGCTACGGCGGCCAGCTCACGGATTGGCTCATCACGCAGACCAACGAATTCAAAGCCGCGATCCCCACCGCCGGCATCGCAAATCTGGTCAGCTACAACTACATGACCTACTACAATCAGTATGAAGAAATGGAGTTTGGTCAATTTCTCCACCAGGGCAACTTGATGGACGTGGCTTGGGAACGGTCGGCGTTGAAGCATGTGGCCGCAGCGCACACGCCGACCATGCTGATTCACGGCGAAAATGACAATGATGTGCCCATCGCCGAGGCGGAACAGTTTTTCGTTGCGCTAAAAGACGTTGGGACGGAGGCCGTCTTCGTGCGCTATCCGCGCGAAGGTCACGGCATCCGGGAAACAAAGCATGTAATCGACTGGACTGACCGGTCTATCGCTTGGTATGAGAAGCATTTTCCAAAGGCGGGAGCGGAAGGCGTGACGAACATGCAACCGTAGTTAGGAATTGTTGAAGATGAGAAATCATCCATCGCCGGAGGAAGCGGAAAAGTCTAAAAACAGAAAGAGCCCCGGCAAAAACCGGGGCCCTTTCGTGAATGCGTCTCCCAGTTCGAATCGGGGAGCTTCGCTTACGATTTGGCTTCCGACCCCGCCGTCGCAACAGCGGCCACTTCTTCACGGGCGGCGCGCTTGATGCGGGCGGCCTTACCGCGCAAATCGCGCAGGTAGTACAGGCGGGCGCGGCGAACTTTACCCTTGCCGACCACTTCAATCGAGCTGATGGAGGGCGAATGCAGCGGAAAAATGCGCTCGATGCCGACGCCGAAGCTCACGCGGCGCACAGTAAAGGTGGCGCCGGATGCCCGGCCTTTTTTGGAGATTACGACCCCTTCAAACGCCTGCAAACGTTCTTTTTCCTTCTCGCCCTCGCCTTCCTTCAGGCGGACGTTGACGCGCACCGTGTCGCCGGGGCGAAATTCGGGAAGGTCTTTGCGCAGTTGCGCTTCATGGAGTTTAGCTATAACCAGATTCATGTTCGTATTCCCTGCAGACCCACTCAGGCGGGGCCAGCTCTTCAAATGCAAACCCTGATTATAGCCAAATATTTACAATTTACCTAGTGCATTCACAGGCCGGCTGTGGCTCAATTTGCGAGGTGGGGCGATTGGTTGAGCGCCGGGTACTCTGTTATAACCCTGACATGTTCGGCCTCACAAAACCGAAACTGCCCATTACGCCCGAGCAGCAACGTTGGGTGGACAATTCTTTCCTCCGTCTGGAGGCTATCCTCGGCTCGGATCGCCTCCTCCAAGCTACTGTCGTTCTCCCCACTCCTGACCACTTTCCTGATCCCTATGCCACATCATTCTTCTCCGTCCTGGACTCGTCCCGCGCGACGAGCCGGACATGGAGCCGATGAATGATTTGTTGACCGTCTTCCTCGGCTTCGGCATTTTCACGGCAAACTCCGCGTTTCATTTTAAGCAATACACCACCGACAGAGCACAGGGCTGGTCCGCTGGGCGCAGCGGTTATCTCTCCGAGGAGCTTTTTGGGTACGCCCTGGCGCGCTTCGCCTTCGAACGCCGCGAGGCAAAACCAGCTTGGCGCAAATACCTGTCGACCAACGTCTCCGCTTACTTAAAGCGTTCGGCCGCTTGGCTGGCCGATCGCCGTGAGCCGCGCCTCTTTAATTGAAATTCGATCTGGAGATGAGAGATGAGCCTTGAAAAGAAGACCGGAGTGAATGTCAGGCAGGCCGTGCCATTTTTCAATGTCTCGAACTTGGAAGAATCACTTCGCCACTATGTCGACGGGCTTGGCTTTGTGATGACCAAGAAATGGATCGACCAGGGAAAACTGCGCTGGTGCTGGCTGGAGATTGGCGACGCGGCCTTGATGCTTCAGGAGTTTCGAAAAGAGGGGCACGATTCCTGGAAGCCGAGCTGCAAGGTTGGAGAGGGTGTATCCGTCTGCTTCATGTGCGAAGACGCTTTGGCGATCTATCACGAGGCGACATCGCGCGGAATTAAGGCCGCCAGGAATCCATTCGTCGGAAATGCATTGTGGGTTGTGTCTTTCTCGGATCCGGACGGCTACCGGATTGATTTCGAAAGTCCCACGGACGTCCCCGAAGAGACGGAATTCTCAGGGAAAGTTAAATGATTGGCGACTCCCTAAGTTCTTAAGCCTGCGCGGGCGCTGAAACGCTTCGGCGAATGACGCTGTCCGCGAAGCGCTCCATTTCTTCGAGCTGTGGGCTGAATTGAAGCAGAACCAGATCGACGCCAACGGCTTCGAATTGCGCGAGCCGCTCTGAGACCTGTTCGGGCGTACCCACCAGGCCGGAGCGCAGCCCGCGATTGGAAACCGAGTAGTCTTCGAGCGAAACCCGCTGCTCGAGCTGCGTTCCCGCAAGCCACTGCTGGTAATTCGCATTGCCAGCGGCGGACTGGTTGACGTCGGTGATGCGACGCAGTTCCTCCTGAGCTTCCCGTTCTGTTTCGCGCACGATGGTATAGCCCGCGACGCCGAACTTCAGCGGCGGTAGATTGTGGCGTGAGCGTCGTTCGCGCAAATCCGCGATTTTTTCGCAGACGCGCTTCGGCGGATCGCCATGCATCAGATAGGCGTCGCACTTTTCCGCGATGAGATCCTTCGCCGCAACCGATTCGCCGCCCGCATAGATTGTCGGGTGCGGTTGAGCGACGGGCTTCGGTTCGAGAACGTTATCTTCCACGCGGTAATATTTTCCTGCATAAGAAAAATGATCTTTGGCCCACACGCCGTGCAGCACGTCGAGCCATTCGTTGGTGCGGGCGTAGCGGTCGTCGTGCTGCTCAAATCCCACGCCGTACTTCTTCGCTTCATCCGACCACCAGGACGAGACGACGTTCAGCGTGAGCCGGCCGCCGCTAATGTGATCGATGTTCGCGGCTTGCTTGGCAAGCAGCGCGGGCAAATGAAACGTCGGGCGCACGGCGACCATCAGTTCGAGGCGCTCGGTGACCGCGGCCAGCGCGGCCGCCGTCGACCATGCATCGAGCGATGGCGCCTCCACGCCCTTGATGTCGTTCAAATTCAGCTCCGCGATCAGCATGAGGTCGTAACCGATCAGTTCGCTGCGTTGCGCGAGCTTCTTAACGTACGGCCAGGTCGCCGGCATGTTTTCGTCCGCGACATTGCGCAGCCATCCGCCAAAAACAGGGAGCCAGTAGCCGTATCTCATCGAATGCTCCCAGTGGAGACGAACCCGTCGCTTCGGCTGGCCTCGTGAATCCGCGCCTCATTAATGAGGTAGTCCGCCAGCCGGGCATACGGATTGAAGCCAATCATGCGCTCGGGGTCGGAAACAAAATTCGAAAGCGCGTTGATGTCGTAATAGAGCAGCCGCCCGGTGCGGTCGTCGATGACGTACTCAATGCCGCCGACCTCGATGCCGGCGACTTCCATGATCCGCTCGACGTCGTCGATGACTTGCCGCGGCGGCTCGTAGGCTTCCACCGTGAGCCCCGACTTCGCAGCATCCACAGGGCATGCCAGACGAGTCAGCTCTTCGCCCTTTGTGTTTTTGCAAATGTCTGCTGGGCACAAATCGAACGTATCGCCGGTAATGTGAATCTGAATCGCGTAGAGGTATTCACCGCCGAGAACCTCGACCCTCGTGATTACGCCATCGCGCGCCTTGAAAAATTCTTGCACGAGGGCGACGTTGTCGATTCCAAACGCCAAGCTATTCTCCTCAACCGCTCCGCGCAACTCATCCGGCGAATTGAACTTTTTAATCCCCGCTCCGCTACCGCCGATGTTCGGTTTGAGGATCAGCGGATATCCGATCGCTTCAGCGGCGCTCAGAGCTTGCGACGGATGATTGATCACCCTCGCTTTGGGATATTGCAAGCCGAGCGCCTCGAGTACCGTGCACTGCAAGGCCTTGGAAATCTCGTGAGTGAAAGCGCGGGAACCATTCACCACGCGAACGCCTTTTTCTTCCAAATGAGACAAATAATTGAGCGTGTAAAAGATTCCATGGCCAATACCGCGCTGCCATGCGGACGGACTCATGCGATTGAAGAGCAGCGAATACTCGCGCTCTTTTGCCGCGACATCATATTGATGATTTCGCGCGTCCACCCTGACCCAGTTCACGCCCCGGGCGTCGAGTTGATCAAAGAGCGGCTTGAACCAGTGCTGCTGCTCGTAGTAGATGGCGATGGGTTTCCCGGCGCCGGACTCCCTGCCGTTTCCGCTTGCCGCGTTGCTCATGGCACGTTGCTCCTCATTCACTTAACAATGAAAAAGGGCCGCTTATTCCGAGCGGCCCTGGGTTCCTTTTAGGTTTAGTTCTGCGCTAGACCGAAGGACTTGCCATGCCGCTAGTAACGGTGCATGGACACGCGCAGGCCTGCCCGCAAGCCCAAATGCCTTGCGTGGCGCGCAAATCATCGTTCTGATGTTCTGCTTTCACAGAAACCTCAGTATACCGCGAGCCCTTTTCAGCGCAAAAGCAAATCCGGGCGGTTACGCAGGGTCTTCTCGAGGGCGGCGGCGCGGCGCCAGTTCGCCACTTCCGCGTGGTTGCCTCCGATCAATACGTCGGGCACCTGCCACCCGCGAAAATTGGCTGGCCTCGTGTAGTGGGGAAAATCCAGAAGGAGGTGATTCACAAGTCTCGAATCTCCACTGCCTGGCGCTGCGGGAAATTCGGTGTGCAGTGGAACGGGCACGGCATGCCGTGCCCCCACCGGAGAAGAGGCAGGATTTTCGCTGAACGATTCATTTTGCGAAGAGGCTTCATTTCCAAGGGCGCCAGGGATCAGTCGCGTCACGGCATCGATGACCAGCATCGCAGGAAGCTCGCCCCCGCTCAGAACATAGTCACCGACGGAAAGTTCCTCTGTGGCGAGATGTTCGGCCACGCGCTCGTCCACTCCTTCATACCGCCCACATAGGAGCACGATGCGATCCAGCTGCGCAAAGCGTCGCGCGGTTTTCTGCCGGAAAAGTGTTCCTGCAGCCGACATCAGAACGATGGCCGTCTTTGGAGCGAGCAAAGCCCGCTGCCCGGCACTTCCCAAGCTGTGCCCAAGCAACCATTCGACCGCCTCAAAAAGCGGCTCCGGCTTAAGCACCATCCCCTCGCCCCCGCCGAATGGCCGGTCATCCACGCTGCGGTGGCGATCCTTGGTAAACACGCGCAAATCCTGCACTTGGACCTCAATGAGGCCCGTCTCGCGGGCCCGCCGCAGGATTCCATGATCCAGCGGGCCTGCAAAGAATTCTGGAAAGATGGTAATCAAATCGAAGCGCATCGCTGCTGCCAGTCTAACGTACCTGTGTGCTTTGCGGACATCGCCAGCCATCCCAACGCCGGTTCCTTGCCCTAATTCTGTCCTTTTGAACAGGTTGCAAGCACCCCCGGTCAGCCATACTCTTGTTTCCAGGCAGGGGTACTCTCCACAGCAGCCCGTTTTTTCGGCGGGTCTCTTAACGCGCCTTGCTCCGATTCTCGGTCCGGAGGTTTTCCGCGATGGCCCGTTCGAACATGACAAAGACGATCACCGCCGGTTTCGTTTCCCTGCTTCTAGTGTTGCTTCAGGCAGGATGCGGTGGGTACTCGAATGGTGGCGGGGGCAACGGAGGAGGCGGTGGATCCAATGCGCCATCTATTCCATCGGGGCTGACGGCCTCGGCCGCCAACGCCCAGGTCAATTTGACCTGGAATGCAAGTTCTGGTGCGACGGCTTACTACGTAAAGCGCTCGACGACGACCGGCGGACCCTACACGCAAATTGCCACTGCCACCGGCACGAGCTATGCCGACAACAGCGTGACGAATGGGACGAAATACTACTACGTTGTCTCGGCTTACAACTCTTACGGCCAAAGCGCGAATTCTGCTGAAGTCAACGCCACACCCACAGCGCCGCCACCTCCTGGCGCGCCGGCCGGTCTACAGGCAACCCCTGGAAACACGCAAGTGAGCCTTTCCTGGACAGCCAGCACCGGCGCAACGAGTTATCACGTCAAGCGCAGTACAACCAGCGGCGGTCCTTACACGCAAGTTTCAGCCCCGACCGTGGCAAACTTCACCGACACCGGCCTCACGAACGGTACTACCTACTACTATGTCGTGTCAGCGCTGAACGCCACGGGCGAAAGCGCCAATTCTTCACAAGCTTCCGGTACGCCCGTTAACGCAACCGCAGATGTGACGATTACAGTCAATCCCGCGATCACCAAGCCCATCTCCCCGTACATCTACGGTATCAATTTTTATTCCGGCGTCACCGGAGCGCCGCCCCTCTTGACCTTCGACCGCGCGGGCGGCAATCGTTGGACGGCTTACAACTGGGAGACCAACGCCTCCAACGCCGGCAGTGACTATCTATACGAAAACGACAACTATCTCAGCTCCAGCACCGTTCCCGCTGAAGCCGTGCGAAGTTTCATTGCTGGTGATCAAACCAACGATGTAGCCAGTCTCGTGACTTTCCAACTGCAAGGCCTGGTGTCCGCGGACGAAAGCGGCCCAGTCAGCACGACGAATCCTCCCGATCTGACGCGCTTCAAGACAGTCGTCGACAAGAAGAGCACCGTCTCCAGCGTTCCTTTCACACTCGCTCCTCCCACGACAGACGCCAACGTCTACATGGACGAATTTATCTGGGCGCTCGATCAAAAATTCACGGGCATGGGAATCTTCGGCGCGAGTCCCACACATCCAACTTTTATCAGTTTGGATAATGAACCTGAGCTTTGGAATTCAACGCATCTCGAGGTGCAGGGCACGACGGCGGTTACATCGGACAACTACATCACCAAGACGGTCACGCTCGCGACGGCCTTAAAGGATCAATTTCCCAATGTTGTGATTTTCGGGCCCGTCCATTACGGCTTTCAAGGCATCTACAATTGGCAAGGCGAACTGAGTGCCACCCCCAGCGGCACGAATTGGTTCCCGGACAAATATCTCCAGGCACTGAAGACTGCATCGACGACTTACGGAAAGCCCCTCGTGGACGTTTATGATTTCCATTGGTATGTCGAAGAGTACGACTCGAACGGCACAAGGGCCCTTGATCTCACGAGTACAACGCTCACCGACGCTCAGGTCCAGTTAATCGTCCAGAGCCCTCGCGCCTTGTGGGACCCGACCTTCACCGATTCAACCAACAGCAATCCTTGGATCTACGAAGAACTCGGCAACACTCCGATCAACCTTCTCGGCCGCTTGCAAGCCAAGATTAACTCCGAGAACCCCGGCATGAAAATCTCCATCACCGAGTATGAGAACGGCGGCTGGAATCACATCGCAGGCACTATCGCTCAGGCGGACAACCTCGGAATCTTCGGCAGCCAAGGGCTCTTCGCAGCCAGCTTCTGGCCTCCAAATGGAACTTATGCCTACGCCCTCGCGGGCTTCCGCGCTTTCCGCGGATTCGATGGCGCCAATGCAAGCTTTGGCGACACCTCGCTCCAGGCCACTTCCAGCAACGTGCAAAACGTCGTCGTTTACGCTAGCACGGACAGCACGACGCCCGGCCGCACCGTGTTCGTTGCCATCAATCGCTCGGCTTCCGCGCAGGTGACGGCGATCAACGGCGCAACTCTCTCCGGCACCGCTCATTTGTACCAAATGACCGCAACCTCAGCTCAGGGGCAAAACCCTGTCGCGCCCTTGTCGATCGGAACGATGGCCGTGAGCGGCTCTTCGCTGACGATCACGCTGCCCGCACTGAGCGTGACAACGATCGACGTCCATTAAATAAATAAAGCGATGTCAATCGGGCGCCAATCGCCGCGCGCGGACCGCGGCCGCCCTACCTTGCCTTAATGTGCGGAATCCAGCGCGGCACGCGCCTGCAGTACTCTTCATACTCTGCGCCGAATTTCCGCCTCAGTGCGGGTTCCTCCACAAGAAGGACGAACACATTCGCGCACACAAATAAGCCGACGGCCCACTCCGCGAGGGCTAAGGAGTGAAACACCGCCGCCTCGCCAAGCATCACGGACGCGACGCCCCAATACATGGGATTCCGCACAACGCCGTAGGGCCCACTGGTCACGAGTTTCCTAGGAGGATCAAGGGGCAGTGGGGTGCCTTTGCCGCGAACCGCGAAGCCCCAAAACGCACACACGAGATAAAGTGCGCTGCCGGCGACGATGAGCAGCCAGCCGCCGGCGCCCGCCCCGCGCACATCCGGCCGCGTGTCGTGGGGCACCACCCAGGAGGGCAGTACAACCGTCCAGAAACCCGGGACGAGCACCGTGAAAATCAGCGTTCGAAAAACAGCGGACATCAGCTGGAGAGTACACCCGTTTCGCTATTTCTGATTGAGGTCGCGAAGACCATCAGGGAGCACAACATCGATCCTTCGCGCTCGGGTGTCGATGCGCGTGCAGATATCTTCCGCGAGCGGGACGAGAAGCTCTCCGGCTGAAGTATCCACGACAAGAATCGGGGTGCCCGCCACTCCTTCGCCAGCGATATGCACCTCCTTGACCACGCCCAGCAAAGACGGGGCGCTTGCCAGCGAGCAAGGTGAAGAGGAAACGGCAGAAGGTTCCGCAAAATTTTCGAAGACCAAACATCCAACGAGATCATCCACGAAGTATTGCCCGGCGGAAAGCGTCATTCTACTTTCTATTGGCAGCAGTACCTCGAGCCCGCGAAACTTTTCCGCCTCGGAAATCGAATTGCATCCCTCAAAGTGAAGTACGGCCTGGCCCTTGTGGTTCTGGCTGAGCCAGCAGGCTTTCAACGGGGTAAGACGCGGCTCCGAGCCGGCGCGGCCGCTGGCGCCCAGAAAAACTTCCGTCAAACGCGTCAATCGTTCGGGAAAATCCGTGAGGAGTTGTGCAGCTACCTCGCCCTTATTGCCCCGAGGCCGGAGAATCCGCGCGACAATCACCCAACGCTGGGTTTCGGCGCTCAATCTTCCAGTATCTCTAGCGTGTAGCGCTTCTTTAGTTTCATTCCCGCGGCGCCGAGCAACGTGCGTACCGCTTTAGCGGTGCGACCTTGCCGCCCAATCACTTTGCCCAGGTCTTCCGGATGCACCCGTAGCTCAAGGACGGTTACTTGTGAGCCGTCGACAGACTTGACCTGCACTTCTTCGGGATGGTCCACCAGAGCCTTAGCGATGCTTTCGACCAGCTCTTTCATCCTTCACCTTCACCTCCACGTCCTCGATCTTCCCCTGGGCCGTGGCAAACGCGCCCCGGTCTGGCCGGGGGCGCGCAAGGGATGGAGACTTCGCAGGGATTATGCGATCTTCTGTTGGTGGATAAAGCTACGAACGGTGTCGCTGGGTTGCGCACCGACTCCGAGCCAATGCTTGATGCGTTCGGCGTTGAGCTTGATCTCCGCAGGCTTCTTCAGCGGATCGTAGGTTCCCACCAATTCCACAACACGCCCGTCCCGTGGCTTGCTGCTTTCGATCACCACCACGCGGTAGAACGGCTTCTTCTTCTTGCCAATCCTGGATAAACGAATAGTGAGCACTAACAGACGCCTCCAACAGATATCTTAGCCTGTCCGGGCGGCGCGCGGCAATCGGAGAGTCGGAGATACCGGGCCAGTTTCCGATCGCGCGAACTTACCGGGACTAGCTTCCGAATTGTGGGCGGCAGGGAAGTTGCAGCACGGAACCTGCCGGGTGGCTTGCCCGCCTTGACGTACGCAATTCTTAGACCGGCGCATAATTCTTCTGGTGGCTGGCTGGCCTTAGCATTGAGGCTTTGCTCTTCTCAAGGCACAAGATTCTGCTGCCGAAGATCAGTTCGTGGGAGGTCGTGGTTTCACTTCCGGCGTTGGCCTTCGGCGCAATCTGGGCAGTCGTTCTGTGTGTCGGCCGAAGTGCGCGCACAGAGTTCCCCTTGTGGATGATTCCGGCCGTATTTGGGAGCAACTTAGCATTCGCAATGTATGGGTGACAGCGCGATAATGCCCGCAGAGCAGAGGGAGCAGCCCATGAGGAAGAAAAACGATTTGTCTCGCCGCAAATTCCTGACCAACGTTGCCACCGGCGGCGCTGCGATTGCCATTGTGCCCCGGCATGTCCTCGGACAGGGGTTTACTCCTCCGAGCGACATGCTCAGCATTGCTGGCGTGGGCGTCGGCGGCATGGGCCGCACAAATTTGATCAATCTCGCGAGCCAAAACATCGTGGCTCTTTGTGACGTCGACTGGGGCTACGCCAGCAAAGGTTTCGACCGCCTCGACACCGAAATCCCGAATCTGCAAAAGCGCCTCGATCAACCAGATCCACCGCCCAAACCCGGCCAGCCTCCCGTCGAGTTCGATCGCGTCAAGGCTAAGACCCGCCTTGCGGGGATGATTCGCTTAAAGAACGAGCAACTGCCGAAAGCCAAGCGCTATCAGGATTATCGCGACATGCTCGAGCACCAGAAAGACATCGACGCCGTCTTCATCGCCACCTCTGACCACATGCACGCTCCTATCGCTCTCGCCGCCATGGCTCTTGGCAAACACGTCTACGTGCAGAAGCCGCTCACCTGGTCCATCGATGAAGCTCGGCAGCTCTCACGACGCGCAAAGGAAACCAAAGTTGCCACGCAGATGGGCAATCAGGGCCATTCTCTCGATGACGCTCGCCTGACGGTTGAATACATTCAAGCCGGCGCGATCGGTGAAGTGCGCGAAGTCCACATCTGGACCAACCGCCCGCTCGGCTTCTGGCCGCAAGGCGTGCCGCGCCCCGAGGCTTTGAAAGAACCCGCTGACACTCTTCGCTGGAATGGACAGGGCGTGAACGCTCGCCTCGCCGCTGCCATGGCAGGCAACTATCCGATTCCGGACAAGCTCTCCTGGGATCTTTTTCTCGGCGTCGGCCCGCATGTTGAGTACCACCCCATCTACCACCCCTTCAATTGGCGCGGCTGGTCGGATTGGGGCGTCGGCGCCATCGGCGACATGGGCGCGCATTTGATCGACCATTCCATATGGGCGCTCAATCTCGGCCTGCCGTCGACAGTAGAGACGGTTTCGACTCCGTTCAACGGCGTATCCTACCCCCACGCCACGCAAACCTTTTACGAATTCCCCGCCCGCGGCTCCATGCCGGCCGTCAAAATGACCTGGTACGACGGCGGCCTGATGCCCGACAAACCAGAGGAACTCGGCGACGAAGATCTCAACAAAGGCGGCGGCGCCCTGCTCATCGGCAGCAAGGGCAAACTGCTTCACGATACCTACGGATTGAAGCCGCGCCTTCTGCCTAAGTCGCTCAACGATTCTTACGGCAAGCCACCGCAGAAGCTGCCGCGCATCGAGAACGAAAACCACGAAATGAATTGGGTGAACGCCGCCAAATTCAAAACCGAAACTTCCTGCCCGTTCGAATACGCCGCGCGCCTCACGGAGGTCATGCTCCTCGCCATCGTAGCCCTCCGCGCCGGAAAAAAGATCAACTATGACGGCGCAAACATGCGCGTTACCAACGTCGCACTAGCCAATGATTTCCTGCGCCGTGAGTACCGCCAGGGCTGGGCCTGATAAGTGCACTCTGTAAACCTCTAGGCCTCGGTTGTCCTGCGAATCTGAAGCTCTTGTAAAATCCCTAGGGATGCCCTATGCTTTCCCTAGGGAGACCCTATGCCAACACTGTACGTCGAAAACGTGCCTCGCGACCTCTACGAAGCCTTGCGCAAGCGTGCCAAGAGCCAGCGCCGCTCTATCGCCGCCGAAGTGCTCGAGCTTCTCGAACGAAATTTCCCTACCGAGAAGGAACTCAAGCGTCGTCGCGAGTTTGTTGACAAGTTGAGGAGGCTCGACGCTTCCATACCGCCTTTGTCCGGCGATTCTCCTACATCCGACGAAATGATTCGTGAGGACCGGTTACGGTGACCCGCTTTGTCGTAGATGCCAGCGTAGCGATCAAATGGCTCTCTCCGTTTCGTTTGGAGGCTCTAGCGCCCCAGGCCCGCGGATTGCTCGATCGTTGGCAGCAAGGCGCCATTGAATTGATGGCTCCGGACCTAATTTGGCTGGAAATCGCTAACGCTCACTGGAAAGCGGTACGCCAGAACCGTTGTACTGGCTCTGACGCGCAAACATCGCTTGCAACACTCCATGCGCAAGAGCTTCCGGCCGTGCCGTCGGAGCAGTTCATTGATCTTGCGTTCCGAATTGCTTTGCAGCATGGCCGAACGGTTTACGACAGCTTATATGTGGCGTTGGCCGTTACATTGAACTCAAAATTGATCACCGCAGATGAAAAGTTGGTCAACGCGCTATCGAGCTATTTTCCCGTTACATGGTTGGGAGCAATCTGAGGATCGTCGCGCCGGGTCAGGTCGTTCAGCCCAAGCGGTTAAGCCCATTGAAGGCCGCAGTTTTATAGCATTCGGCCAATGTCGGATAATTGAAGACCGTGTTGATAAAGTACGTGATCTTGCCCTTCAGCTTGAACACCGCTTGCCCGATATGCAGCAACTCCGCGGCATCTTCGCCAAAAATATGCACACCGAGCAACTCCAGCGTCTCTCGGTGAAATAGAAGTTTCAGCCGGCCATCGGTGTGACCGGAAATTTGCCCGCGTGCAATTTCGCGGTAATACGCCACCCCCACTTCGTACGGTACATCGGCATCCGTGAGCTGCTCTTCCGTCTTCCCGATAAAAGAAATCTGCGGAATGGTATAAATCCCGTACGGATAACTCGCGGGATCCGTCTGCACTTGAAGCCCAAATGCCCGAGCAGCGGCAATGCGCCCTTGTTCCATCGAGACCGACGCCAGGCTCGGAAATCCAATGACATCGCCTACGGCAAAAATATGCGGTTGCATGGTGCGATAATCCGCGTCGACCTTGATGCGCCCGCGGTCGTCGCACTCGATACCGGCGGCAGCAAGATCGAGCTTGTCCACATTGCCTTGCCGGCCAACCGCATACAGCAAAGCATCGCCATTGATGCGCTTTTTACTGACCAGGTTCGCCGCGACTTTTCCCTCGGGAGTTTCCTCCACGCTTTCGACTTCCTCATTCAGCCGCAACGTGGCACGGTGATCACGCATGTGGTAAGTCAGCGCCTCCACCATTTCCGTATCTGCAAACTCCAGGAGCCGCGGCCGCTTTTCCACGATAATCACGCGCACGCCAAGCGTCGCAAACATGCACGCGTACTCGACCCCGATTACACCGCCGCCCACCACGATCAGCGTCCGAGGAATCTGCGGCATGGTCAGGATTTGGTCGCTGGTAATGATGTTCCGCCCGTTGATGGGCACTTTCGCGTTGATGGCCGGCTTCGTCCCAGTGGCAATCACGAAGTACTGCCCTTCCAAGTCTGCGTAACCGTTGCCGTTCTGCACGCGAAGATGATGCGCATCGATGAACTTGCCAAAGCCGTGGATCACATCCACGCCGTTGCGCTTGAGCTGGTCCTGGGTCACCGCAACTTCGTTCTCGATCACTCGCTGCACGCGGAAATTCAAGTCCGCCATCGTGACGTTTTCTTTGACGTTGTAATTCGACCCGTAAAAGCTCTTCGAGTAAAAGCCGGAAAGATGCAGCACGGCTTCGCGCATCGTCTTGCTGGGAATGGTTCCGGTATTGATACACACGCCGCCGATCGCAGCTTGCTTTTCGACCACCGCGACGCGCTTTCCGGCCTTCGCTCCCTGGATGGCGGCGCGCTGTCCGCCCGGTCCGGAGCCAACGACGATCAAATCATACGGTTGCATTCGACGAGTCCAGCGAGCTTTCCTCTTCCGGGGCGCCCTCAGGCGGCGTGTTCATGGCCGTAGGAGTATAAACGACGCTCTGTTTTCGCAGCGCGGGAATGTACGGAGAGTGGCCACCGACTGTGGCCAGCCGCATGAAATGATCCTGCGCGGAGAATCCGTGCCCATTGCGCAAGGCGCGCGGTCGCGAATACGCTCCATCCGATCCGAGAATGCGTGCCTTGCGTGTATCGGTCAGATAAGACGAAAGAATTTCATTGCAGACCCGCTCGCAATGCTGCGGGTCCTTTAGTGGAAATAGCACTTCCACGCGTTCATAGAGATTTCTCGGCATCCAGTCCGCGCTTCCCAGATAGACTTCCGGCTTCCCTCCATTTTCAAAATAAAAAATCCGGCTATGCTCCAAAAATCGTCCGACAACGCTCCGCACGCGAATGCGGCTGCTGACGCCGCGGAGTCCCGGCACGAGCCCGCATTGGCCGCGCACGATCAGGTCAATCTCTACACCAGCACTTGAAGCGCGGTACAAAGCTTGGATGATGGGCGGATCGATGACCGCGTTGATCTTCGCGATGATCCGCGCGGGACGCCCGCGCCGCGCATGCCGCGCTTCCCGGTCAATCAGCGCGAGGCACGACTTGGCCATATCGCGCGGAGCCAGCAGCAGAGGCTTGTAGTTCGGCTGCTCCGCATATGCCGTTAAAAAATTGAATACATCATGCACCGCGGAAGTGATCGACTCGTCGTTCGTGAGTAGACTCAGATCGCTGTAGTACCGCGCCGTCGAGGGATTGTAATTCCCCGTGCCCAGATGAGCGTACCTCCGAATCTTGCCATCCGGATCTTGCCGCACGATCAACATGAGCTTCGCGTGTGTCTTCAAACCTACAAGCCCGTAAAAAACCTGTACACCCGCATCCTCAAAACTCCGTGCCCAATGAATGTTAGTCGCCTCATCGAAGCTGGCCTTCAGCTCCACCACCACCGTCACTTCTTTTTTCCCGGCGGCTTCCAGCAAGGCGCTCGCGATCGGCGAATCCGAATTCGTACGGTAGAGCGTCTGTTTTATGGACAGAACGCGCGGATCGTGCGCCGCGGTTTGCAAAAAATTCACGACCGCGTCATACGATTCGTAAGGGTGGTGCAGTAGATGCGCTTGCCGGCGAATGGCTTCGAACATCGAATCTGCGTCGTGTCCGACGCGCACCTGGCTCGGGGCGAATTGCGGATATTTCAAATCAGGCCGTGGCGTCTCCTCGTAGAGATGAAAAAGCCTCTGTAAATTCACAGGTCCTTTCGCACGAAAAACGAGCGACTCATCTAATTCGAACGTCGAGATCAGACGGCTGATAATGTCCGGATGCGCTTCGGCGTCGATCTCCAGACGCACCGCATCCCCTTTGCGCCGTTGCGAAACCTGCGCATCAACCGCGTCGAGCAAGCTCCTTGCCTCCTCTTCCTCTAGATACAAATTACTGTTTCGGGTGATCCGGAACGGCGCGGATGCCGGAATCTCGTATCCACGATAGAGTTTCGCCGCGTAGGCCGAAACGATCTCTTGAAGCGCCACATAGTGAATGCCGCCGTCCGTCGCGGGTACGCGGAGAAGCCGCGGCAGGGCACGCGGCACCGTGAGCACCCCGAAGTACGGTTTCCCATTTCCATTCCGCCGGCGTCGCAAAAGAAATGCAATGCACAACGCTTTGTTCAGCACGTGCGGAAACGGGTGCGAAGGATCCACCGTAACCGGCGTCAACATGGGAGACACGCGCCGCTCGAAAAAGGTTTTCGCCGCCTGCGCTGCTTTTCCTTCGAGCTGGCTCGCCGGCAGGACGCGGATTCCCACTTTCGCCAGCGCGGGAAGCAGCTCCTCGTTCCAACATTTGTACTGGTCGCGAACCATGACGTGCATAGCGGCCGACACTTTCTCCAGTTCCTGCTCCACGGTTAAGCCGTCAGGACTGATCTGGCGTGATCCGTGCTCGATCCGCTGCAGAAAACTAGCTACCCGCACCTCGACAAATTCATCGAGATTGTTCGCCGTAATCGCCAGAAACTTCACGCGTTCCAGCAGGGGGTTCCCGATGTCTCGCGCCTCCTCGAGCACACGCCGGTTGAACTCCAGCCATTCCAGGTGCCGGTTGAGATAGAAGCGCGGATCGTCAAGCGCAGTGCGGGTCATAAGCTTTCTCAGGGAATTAAGAGAAATAGCGCAGATGTGTTACGGGCAGATGAATGCGCCCAGGGGAATGGTATCCTCCCAGCGTTGCTTCGAGGTGCGGCTTGCAACGCAAGATCCTGTGGATGCACACTTCGGTTCTTTCGGTGGCCCTCTTCTGCGCTGCGCAAAACCCGGCCCAAACCCAGGGGCCGGATAAGAGTCTGCTTGACTCCATCTTCGGAGGGCTGGTGAAGCCCGATGAACCCGGTTTCGCAGTGTTAATTCGCTACGGCGGAAAGGAAGTCTATTCACGAACCGAAGGGCTGCGCGATCTGCCTTCGAAAGCGAAGATCGACGCGCACACAAATTTCCGCCTGGCCTCCTTCACCAAGCAGTTTACCGCCATGGCTGTCATGCTCCTAGCCCGCGATGGAAAGCTCCGCTATGAGCAGACTCTTACGGAAGTATTCCCGGACTTCCCTCCCTACGGCAAAAATATCACGATCCGAAATCTTCTCAATCACACAGGCGGCTTGCCCGACTACGAAGATCTGATGGATGCCGCCGAAAAAGCCAAAGGCCCCATCTGGTCGCCCGAGCACCAGATTCAAGACAACGAAGTGCTTTCCCTTCTCGAAACAATGTCCGAAGGCAAATTTGCTCCCGGTACCAGCTGGTCCTACAGCAATTCCGGCTACGTCGTCCTCGCCCTGATCGTCGCCAAAGTTTCCGGACAATCCTACGCCGATTTTCTCCACGCGCGCATCTTCGCGCCGCTCCACATGCATCACACTCTCGTCTATCAAAAAGGAAAGAATGAAGTTGAGAACCGCGCCTTTGGCCACACCAAGGAAGGCAACACTTTAAAGGAAACCGACCAGAGCGCCACCTCCGCCACCTTAGGCGACGGCGGCATCTATTCCAATCTCGAAGATCTAGCCAATTGGGACGACGCGTTGCGCAATCACACGCTTTTGACCGCGGACGCAATGGCTCCTGCGCTCGTCCCAGCAAAACTCAAGGATGGCTCCCAGCCTCATTGGCCCAAAAAAGCTAACGATGACAACCTTCATCCTGGCAAGCCCGTCTCCTACGGCTTCGGCTGGTTCCTTGATCCCTTCGAAGCCGTTCCAGGTGCATCCTACGGAAGACATTCGCGGATGTGGCATACAGGCAGCACGATGGGATTCCGGACAGTGATCGAGAGATTCACAGAGGTTGACGGCCTGACTATTATCATTCTCTGTAATCGCACGGATCTTGATCCCGAAAAATTGGCTCTGGAATTTGTAAACTACTACGCGCACATGAACTGATTCGATCCTTGGGCGAATGCTGTCCCATCCAACGAGGTAGCTTACAGCACAATTCTCACGACAATCCCGCCAGTTTCCCAAGTCCCTTCAACTTCGCCCGCGCCGCCATCGCCCCGTACTGCTTCATCATCGTGCGCATCTGCAGGTACTGCTTCAAAACCTGGTTCACATCCTGCACGGTCGTCCCGCTACCCTTCGCAATTCTCTTGCGCCGCTTGCCATCAATGATGTTGTGGTCCTGCCGCTCCTGATTCGTCATCGAGTTGATGATCGCCTCAACCTGCTTCAGCTTTCCTTCATCGACTTTCGCGTCCTTCGGCAAATTTTGCAGAGGCCCCATCTTCGGCAGCATATCCACGAGCTGCTCCAGCGGCCCCATTTTGCGAATCTGTTTCAACTGGTCGCGAAAATCTTCCAGCGTGAATCCATCTTTGCGCAGCTTGCGTTCGAGTTCTAAGGCGGCCTTCTTGTCGACGGTCTGCTCCGCTCGCTCGATGAGCGACATGATGTCGCCCATACCCAGCACGCGCGAAACAATGCGCTCCGGATAAAATCCTTCCAGCGCGTCGTATTTTTCGCCGAGCCCCACGAACTTCACCGGCGCTCCGGTCACTTTCCCAATCGAAAGCGCCGCCCCACCGCGCGCATCGCCGTCCAGCTTCGTCAGAATGACGCCGGTCAGTCCGAGCCGCTTGTGGAACTCACCCGCCGAGCGCACCGCATCCTGACCAATCATCGCGTCCGCAATAAACAGAATCTCGCTAGGCTGCAGTTCTTTCTTCAGCATGCTCAATTCGCTCATCAAGTCGTCGTCGATGTGCAAACGTCCAGCGGTATCCACCAGGATCACGTCGCTCGCCGAAAGTTTCGCCTCTCGGATCGCCCCCTTAACAATCTCCAGCGGCTTGTCCGTCCCCGCTCCCGGCCACAGCGCCGTCCCCACAGCTTTCGCCACTTGCGCCAACTGCTCGCGCGCGGCAGGCCGGTACACGTCGGTCGAAACAACCAACGGCCGGTGCCCATGCTGCACAAGCCATTTCGCCAATTTACCGGTGGTCGTCGTCTTACCAGAACCCTGCAATCCCACAATCATCCACACCGAAGGCGGCCGCGAAGCAAACAGCGGCTTGGCGTGTTTTCCAAGCATCGCCGACAGCTCGTCGCGCACCACTTTGACGACTTGCTGGTCCGGCGAAAGTTGCAGCATCACCTCGCTGCCGAGCGCTTGCTTGCGGATATTCGCCAGAAGCTCGTCGGCCACGCCCACGTTCACGTCGCCTTCGAGTAACGCCTCGCGAATCTCCCCCAGCGCCACGTCCAGGTGCTCGTCCGTGAGCTTCCCCTGCCCGCGCAAATTCTTAAATGTCCGCTGCAGCTTCTCTGTCAGGTTTTCAAACATGGCCGTCGTTTTTCTCTTCCAGCCTCACTCCTCTATTGTACCGAACCTCACGAACATTAGCGCGACACTGTCGCTTCTCCGCGCGACGCTCTCCGCGAGCCTCAGCGTCCGCTGCGTCTCTGCGTTATCTTTAGTCTTTTCTCCTTACTTCTTTACTTCACCACTTCTTTCCTTTCTTCAGTAATGCCACTGCTTCGTATCCTCTCCCCCCGCGTTGTTCTCCACATGCTCTGCTATCCACTTCACCAGATTCGCGTTGGAGGTCGGCTGCCACCCATGACCCTTCATCGGCCTTCCATACTGAAAATCGCAATCGCAAGGCGGATCCTTCAGCTCTTTCATCGCTTCTTCCAGCTTGTACACCGCCAAGTTCAAATAAAAATTGTCCATGTCTCCCACGTACACATGAATCTTTCCTCGCAACTTCGGCCCGAGCGTGGCCCAGTTCGTTCGCAGGTTGTAGCTCAAGTCGTACCCGTGGTCGCGCATGTAGAGCGCCACGCTGTGATCGATCTTGCCCGTCTTTTTGTCCCAGAGCGGCTTCGGATACCCATCGTCTCCTATCGGTCCATAGGCCGCATCCCAAATTTCAATCTGCTCTCCCGAGCGATTGTGGCTTCCTAAAACATCTTCCATCTGGCTGAACTGTTGAATCGTGATTTCCGGCTGCCCCTCCGCAGTGCGCATGATATAGCGAGGTACCTGCACCCACGTGTGCCCCAGCTCAAAAAACGCGTTGTCATCTTCATACGCATTCACGGACCCATACCGCCGAAAATCAATCGAGTCAGGATAAAGAGTCCAAGTCCCTCCGAAAAAATCCGGATAAAACACCTGCGCCGCCAGCGATTCCCATCCGCCGGTCGAGCCGCCCGTCAACATTCGCGCGTACGGTTTTGGGATCATCCGGAAATGCGCCTCAAGATACGGAATCATCTCTTTCACCAGCGCATCGCCGTACGGCCCGTTGTTCACCGAATTCACTGCATATGAATCGTCGTAGTACGGCGTCGGATGCTGAAACGTCACCGCGATCATCCGCGGAAATTTCTCCGACGTCCAAGACTGAAAAAACTCGCGGCCTGTCTCGATGTTCAGGTCCGCCAGCCGCGTTCGCATCTCCGCGCTGACGGGCTGATCCTCCTCCGTAAATCTCAGCGGCGGCCTCAAGCTGAAGTGGTTTTCTTCGTAAATCACCGGATAGTGCGCGTTGGGATGCTCGTCGTAACCCTTCGGCAAAAGCACAATCGCGCCGATGTACATCGGGTGTCCCCAGAACTTGGTCAGCATCTCGCTCTGAATCTTGATATGCTTGACCCACGCCGTGTCCCGAGGCACTTCCACTGGAGGAATCGCCTTCGTCAGACTCAGCTTGATGTCGTACTCCGCCATTGGATCCAAATGCACTTTCTGCACTTCGCTATACAAATTCCCTGGCGAACGATTGAAATGTTGCCCCTCCCACTGGTCCATATGCAGCCAAACCGTGTGCCCGTCCGCGCGATGAAACTCCGTATAAATGTTCACCAGGGCCTGCACGTAATAATCACCAGCGGGAATCTCACCTAAACTCCGCACCGGCGAGCCCGGCGTGGTCGCGTCAATGATCGCGCTCTGCTCCGGTGCCAGCGCGTTCACGTCAACGCCATAGAAGGGCCCCGAGTCGCCCCAGCCTCCTGCTTGTAGCCGCGGTTCCGGTTTGTCCTTCGTGCTGACCACCACAAACACGCGTCCCGTAATCGCTGCCGCATGCGCCGACGCAGGAAACGACACTTCAAATTTTCCGCCAACCGCTTGCGGTACAGGCGCTGCGTGCGTGCTCGCCGCGAGCAAAAAAAACGCCGCGCACGTCACCCCACTCGCTCTCATCCGCATGTTCAATTTCATTACGCTCCCCCAAGCGCCGAGAGCGTACTACAGACGCGCCCCGCATCCAAAAACTTATAGTTTTATTACCGCAAGTGCGCAGTTTTCCATCGCTCCCTCTCTCTGGGCCGAGAGCAACACTTGCCATTTGCATGAGCTGTTACAATCGCTCAGTAATCACGGCGATTTCTTAAACACATCTGGCGCTGGCATCGCGCTAGAAACGCTCCCGAGAGTGAGACTGCCAGCTGAGTAATCGCACTCGTTCCATTTCTTCCGTCCGATCAGCATTTCTGCTGCGCAAAAGAAACTTTCGAATGTCCTTGACACGCGCCCTCTCAAAGAACAGTATGAGTTGTGGTTTCGCTGTTTGAGGCGAGACTCCCGCTTCTCAGTCCATTCGCAGTTTCTTTTAAGGACAAGCTCCGCATCGAGCGCCAACAGGGCAGAACCTATCAGGTTCTTTTTATTCCCTCGCGCGGGGCCCGACCTCCTGTTCGACGTACAGGTTTACACACCCAGACGCCAGCGGTTTCAGCTCAGATTGCTTAAGCCCAACTCGCTATATGCGAGTAGGAAGTCCATGTCTTTCTAAAAGGAGAACCACCATGTCTGAACAAAACAAAACTAACGTCCGTCGTTTGTTCGAAGAAGTTTGGAATAAAGGCCACGTGCAAGTAACAGACGAGCTCATCGCGCCTACTTACACTCACCACGACAGTTCCTCGCCCGATGTCGGCCGTGGACCCGAAGCAGAGAAGAAGAGAGTCACTCTTTACCGCAATGCCTTCCCCGACATTCGTTTCACAGTCGAGGACCTTATTGCCGAAGGCGAAACCGTTGTGGCTCGCTGGTCTTGCCGCGGTACCCATAAGGGCGAACTCAACGGGATCGCCCCAACAAACAAGCAATTCAACATCACCGGCGTAAGCATTGCCCGCTTTACGAACGGCAAAATGTTCGAAGGCTATGTCAACTGGGACGCTTTGGGCCTCATGCAACAGCTCGGCGTCGTTCCTGAGCTCGGTCGAGCCAAAGCCGTCGCCGCAGCAAGGTAGCCGCCTCGACTCACTTAACAAAACCGGGAGGCCCGACCACAAATCGGGCCTTCTTTCTTACGAGCCGCTGCCGTTTCTATCCCCAACCTTACGCTGCTCCATGCTCCGTCCGCGACCCGCAAGCTTTTTCGGTATTCCAGATTCTCAAGGAGTTTCCGGCAGCGTGTACTCGAATTCGTAGAGATGTTTTCGGTCGACGATCTTGATCGTCATCTTTCCCACAATGCCCACCAACTCCCCAGTCCCAGAGTCCGGCACCACCGTAACGCTCAACTGCGGTTCACCACGCGTCACCGTGCCGCTGTGTTGCAGCGCGAATGTGCCCGCGCGTCCATGCAATGTTCCGTTCACTCGCTCCATCGCCACATACCCCGCCGAACCCTTCACCTCCGTGCCCACACTCAACATCTCGCCCCCGCTCGTCGCTTCCAGCTCCCCATGAAACTGCTTATCGAGCGACATCCTCGCAATCCCCGCGCTCGACGCTTCCTTGTTGTCCGCCTTCTGCACGTTCACCTTCACCTCAAATGTCCCGCTTGCCTGCATTGTCATCACCGCTCCCTTTTTCTCTGAACTTGCAACCTGACCACTCGTCCGCGTACCCCGCCGAGCCGAATCCGATCACCACGCACATTTCTCAGATAACACCAGCCATTCCCCACAGCGCCGAGAAAACAGGACTGTCGACGAACGCCGGTTCGATCTTCGCCCCGTAAGTCCCCTTCGAACTGAATCACTGGATACGCGATTGAATCTTCTGAAACAATGTAGCGGACTGTTCTGCTGCTTCCTTCACGAGGAATCCCATCTTGGGATGAGAAGCTTCCAGATCGACCAGCAATCCGTAACTGCGCAGGGTTTCCGAAGTCGTGGGCCCAATCGAAGCCTTCACCACACGCTCCATGCTCGCCTTGAGTGCATCCTTCTTTGAGTCTTGTTCGGCAATCTGGAAAAGATGATGTATTTGCACGCTGGTCGTAAACAGTGCCACGTCGATCCGCCTCGCGATTACTTCCTCCACCGCCGCCCGCAGCGGCGCTGCATCAGCAGGCAATTCCCATTGATAGACCGGCACAGGTGTGACGTGAGCCCCTCTCTCGCGCAATCCCTCAAGCAATTGGGGGTTGGAAACACCGTATTCTTGTACGGCCACGTGCTTGCCGCGCAAATCCAGTTTATTGTCGTCAATCGCCTGCAGCACTTCGTGCCACGTATTTGGTTCCGGCGCGGCGAGTGCGACCGGCACTTTCCATGCCCTCAGGACAGCCACAGGTTTTGGTCCGCGCGCAATAATAGAGACCTTTCTCAATGCCTCGAAAAACTTCTCCCTCCGATGAACACCCTCTATCACCTTCGATAGCGCGCGAGCGCCGACTCCGGTCAGAAACACCACCGCGCCGAATTTTCCTTCGAATAATGCGTCAGCAAATTTCAGAGCTTCGGGGTTTGAAGAGAAAGGTACCTCACGCATCGCCGGCGCATGCACCGGTTTGCCGCCGTACGTTTCTATCAGCCGGCTCATTTCCTGTCCCCGCCGGCTCTCCAGCGTCAGGACAGTCAATCCATGAAAATTCGTGACAGCCATTTCAAGTGCTCCGCTCGCTGACTATACCTCGAATGTGGAAGAATTCGGAGCGTCGGAGTTTGCGAGAGAGAAAGGCAAGTTGTGTTTAATCTGCGACGGCGGAAGTTGGGTACGAGGCAGAACTCCGCCAGGAAGCCAATCCCACCGTTGCCGCGGCCGTGAAAAACGGATCAGCCGAGCTCCCTGGCTCCCCATATTCATTTCCATGGCGGTACGACTGGATGACGTCTGCCATCACTTCTGGAAACGCCTCATCACATGGCACGGTGGCCAAAATCTCCTTTCCCGCAACAGCGCGAGGTCCCGTCCGGCCGCCGATGTAGACTGCCACTGCATCGACAATCTCTCCGTCAATTTTTGTCTTAAACCCGCGAAGCCCGATGTCCGCCGCTTCATGGTTCCCACAGCCCGCTGGGCACCCCGACCAATGAATCGTCAGTGGATTCCCTCCTGGACCCATTTTTTCATGTAGCGCCTGGGAAAGCGCGACCGCCCGGCTTTTCGTTTCGATGAGCGCCAGATTGCAATAATCGGTGCCGATGCAAGCAACCAGCCCACGCACAAAGGGAGACGGCCGCGGCGAGAATTGCTCGAGCAGAGCTTCCTGCAAGAGCTGCGGCACGCGCTCGCGGGACACATTTGGAATAATTGCGTTCTGCCCGGTAGTCAGGCGAATCTCGCCGGTGCCATAGACGTCCGCGAGACGCGCCAGCTCATCCAACTGCTCGGGATTGACTCTGCCGGTTGGAACGCAGAGCCCCACGGCCTCAACCCGGGCCCGCGTTTGCGCGGTGAGCCCGAGATGATCGGCATGACGAGAGGTTCGCATATCTCTTCCCTGGAACGGGAGCTCATGACCCAAACGCGAGGTAAGCTCCGCACGCAATCTCGGGATTCCCCATTTTTCGATCAGGAAGGCGAACCGGCATTTCGACCGCGCCTCGCGCGGGCTATGATCCCTGTGAATTTTGATCAGCTCAACGACAACGCGCGCCGCTTGAAAAATTTCGACAAAAACATTCAGCGGCGAGGCGATGGTAAATCCTCCGGAGCCCATCTTTCCGCCCACGAGAATGTTAAAACCGGCTCGCCCGCCCTTTTTTGCTGGGATCAGCGCTATATCCTGCGACTCGTTATGCGTGCAGTTGTCCATGCAACCGGTCACTGTAATGTTGAACTTGCGCGGCAAGTTCGTGAACTCCGGATTGCCCTTGCTTCCAACGATGATGCGATCCAATTCCTGCACTACGGGAGATGCGTCAAACAATTCGTGCGGCGTCAACCCGGCCAGCGCGCACCCGTTGATGTTGCGCACGTTATCGATGCCCGTCTGGAGCGAGCCCAGGTCCACACCCGACAACTTTTCCCAAATCACCGGAATGCTGTCCAGCGTGAATCCGCGCAACTCGATTTGCTGCCGCGTCGTAATGTCAAGCACGCTGTTGCCGATCCGCCGCGAGAGTTCCGCGATGGTGCGCAGTTGCTCACTTTTCACAAAACCATTCGGCATGCGAATGCGCATCATGAACTTGCCGGGCGTTGGCCGGCGGTAGAAAACTCCCACCCACTTCAACAATTCCTTTTCCGCGGGTGTAAGCGATTCCGCGCCCCGCTCGATGATCTGCGGCAGGTACTCAAGTATGCGTAGCCCGTCGCCATCCATCGATGCCTTATAACCCTCGACCGCGTTCGCGGCGCGGATGCTCTGGCTGGATTCTGTGCGTGCTGTCGTGATCGAATTGCTTTCAGAATCTTGCGTCATGACCCTCCATCCGCTCTTCTTTCACAAACTCCGCAAAACTATAAAGACACTTTTAGTCGGCCTCGGCTGCTTGTCCCACGGCCACCCGCTGAGGTTCCACGGTTCCCAATGGAATTTCCAATGTCGTAGATTTCTTGGGAGCGTTTGTCACATAAAGCGCCAACCCGGTGAGCGCAGCACCCGAAACAAAGTTGCCCAGCGTTACCGGAATCTGATTCCAGATCCACCACTGCCCCAACGAAACTTGCGCGCCAAACAGTTTCCCCGTCGGAATCAAAAACATGTTCACGATCGAGTGCTCATACCCAAGCGCAAAAAACGTCATAATCGGCAGCCACATCGCCACCACTTTCCCGATAGTGGATCGCGAAGCCATCGCCAACACCGCTCCCAGCGTCACCATCCAGTTGCACAAAACTCCCTTAATGAACGCGGTTTCCCATCCGCGCAGCCCCAGCGCCATATAGCCGAGGGTTTTCTTCTGCGCCGCCGTGCGCATCAATTCGCCGATCGCCCCGCTCCCCGTCGTGCCGCAGTTCGTCACTGCCAGGTAGAACAGCACTCCGTAGAACAAACTTCCAGCCAGGTTTCCCAGATAAACCCAGCCCAGATTCCGCGCCATCTTACTCAAAGAGACTTCGCCGGCCGCCCATCCCATCGGCAGCAGCGCAAAATTTCCCGTCGCTAGCTCCAGCCCCAGCAACACCAGAATTACAAATCCCACAGGAAACAGGATCGCTCCCACAATCGGCGCTACATTCTGCGAGAGCACAATGAATACGAGCGAAGTGGCATAAGCGAGCAATCCACCCGCAAGAAAACTTCGAATCAGAAGATCGCGAACGGAGAGAGAAGCCTTTCGGGATGCCGATATCACCGCGTCTTTCAGAAGGTCTACAGGCTGCACGTAGTCCAAAGGCCACCTCAGTAGGCTGGATTGCGGGGGCACATTTCCTCTACCGACGTCATTCGTGGCCACATGTTGAGCCCCGGTGTGACGCGCTGCAAACGCAACGTTCTTATTGGCTGTATCGAAAATTGTGAGCTACAGAAGGAGCTCGCATTGCTATGGTCCAATCAACGATCTCCAAGCCCGCAGCGATCGGCGCTCGCGAGCACATCCCCGTGCGCAAGTGTCAGGTCAACGGTCAACGTACAAGCCACGACCGAACCTCGTAGCGGATAGTGTGCGCGCTAGCCCCACTGGATATACAATGCGCCCTGCAGGAATGCTCCCAGCACAAAGGCGGCAACGATGGAAATCGAGCGGCGTGACTTTCTGAAGACCACTGGAAAAGCAATCACGGTAGGCGCGGCTACTCTGGCGCTCGGCGGCAAAATTCTAGGCGCAAACGATCGCGTCCGCGTGGCCATCTGCGGAGTGCGCGGCCGCGGCAACGATCACATTCGCAGCTTCCCGCGCGTGCCAGGAACGGAAATCGTCGCCATCTGCGACATCGACGAAAACGTCTCCAGCCAGCGCATCGCCGAAATCGAAAAGATGGGCCTGCCAAAGCCGAAATCTTACGTCGACATCCGCAAGCTGCTCGAAGACAAAGACATCGACGCCATCTCCATCGCCACTCCCAATCATTGGCACTCGCTCATGGCTATCTGGGCCTGCCAGGCAGGCAAAGACATCTACGTCGAAAAACCCTGCTCGCACAACACGTTTGAAGGCCGCCAGCTGGTCCGCGCCGTAAAAAAGTACAACCGCATCTGCCAGCACGGCAGCCAGTCCCGCTCCAATCCCGGCATGCTCGAAGCCATTCATCATCTAAGCGACGGCACCATCGGCGATGTCTACATGGCTCGCGCCCTCAGCTACAAGTGGCGCCCTTCGATCGGCCACGCCACCGAGGAACCCGTTCCCGCCGGCGTCCATTACGATCTGTGGACCGGCCCCGCTCCATTGAAGCCTTTCACGCGCAATCGCTTCCACTATAACTGGCACTGGATCTGGGACACCGGCAACGGCGAAGTCGGCAACCAAGCCATCCATGAAATCGATATCGCTCGCTGGGGCTTAGGCGTCGGCTTCCCCATCTCCGTCTCCGCCATGGGCGGACACTTCATGTTCGAGGACGACCAGGAAACTCCCAACACGCTGAATGCCGTCTTCTATTTCGACGCTCCCAACGGCAAGCACAAAATGATGCAGCTCGAAGTCCGCCACTGGATCACCAACCACGAAGCCGAAATCGGCACCGGGGCGTACGGAGCCAGCGCCGTTCCTCCCGCAGGCCTCACCGCCGCCGCGAACGCAAGTAAAAAGCCCGCCGACAAACAACAGTCCCTCGGTCCCAAAGACGCCAAGACCAACACCGTCGGTAACATTTTCTATGGCTCAAACGGCTATCTCGCCATCGACGGCTACGACGCCTACAAAACCTGGATCACCGATCAGGTCGAACCCGGCCCCCACGGCAAAGCCTCCGGCGATCACTACGCCAACTTCATCGAGTGTGTTCGCAGCCGCCGCGCCGAAGACATTCATTCACCCATCCTGGAAGCCCACATCTCCACAACGCTTGTTCATCTGGCCAACGCCTCCTACCGCCTCGGCCGCACGCTAAAATTCGAACCCGCGACCGAGCAAGTCATCGCCGACGAAGAAGCCAACATCCTTCTTCGCGGCACCTATCGCGCGCCCTACGTCGTCCCCGAGGAGATCTAAGCGGCCGAGCGTTCCGGGAAGCGTCAGAACACTAAATAGCTCCCGCGCCGCCCGCCATCTCCACATCAACCAGCCCAAAATCTCAGCGCTCTCCCGCTATCGCCGCGATGGTTTCACCGTCGAGCGCCTCATGCATTTCCTCGGCCGCCTCGGCTGCGACATCGAAATCGTCATCCGCCCCCACGCCAAGCCCCGCTCCAAAAAGTCCTCCCGCATGCTCGTCTCCGCCGCCTAACCGCCGCAACGTACCCGCTCATCCACCGTCGTTCGGTTTTTGTCAGCAGAAAATAGATAGCGTAGGACTCGGCACCGACTACGGCTTTGTATTTGCTTCTGGTTGGGCAGACGCTGCGCCAGCCACTTCCGTGGAGGAAGAGTCCCCTTGGCGAGTGAGAAAGAGGACGAACGGAGTGATCTCGAATGGTATTTTCTCGTACTCAGCCGCCCCGCTCACCGGTTTGGACTTAAGCATCTGCAAGCGGCCACTCCACGGTTCAATCTTGACGCGACTGCCAAGCGGCAGCGCAGCGATGACGTTCGCCGCCGGCTTTTCAGCAGGGGGCTGTGCGGAGGATTTGGAGGCGATGGCCAAATTAGTCTGCACCCGGTCGCCCAGGTGAGGGCTGATCAGGTTGGGGATATCCTTAGACCGGTCCTTCAGCGCCTGGAGGAAGAGACGAGCAGTCCCGGTCTGGTCCTTGTAGGGCGATTTGCTCAGCAGTTCGGCCCCCTTCTGGTTCGCCGCCTGTTCTTCTTCATGTGTGCGGCCAAAGCCAAAGTGGCTGAAGGTTTCCTTCTCGTCAAACCGCAAGTGATTGAGGAACCCAAATTGGGTGTCCATGTGATGCCCCAGCAAGACGTGACCGAGCTCGTGCGCGATGATCGCCGCCAGGCTGGCCTCGTCGGGGAGCACATCAATCAGTCCGCGGCTCAGCACGATGGTGTGCCCGATCGTGAAAGACTCAAGCGTTGAAGTCATTAACACGCGGCAGCGGACCTCCGGTTGGATGTCGAGCTCATTGGTGACCGCGAGATTGTTGACCACCGTCTCCAGCACCTTATCCACGTCTCCGTACGGCGCCATCAACCCCAGCCGCTCCATGCTTTCCATGACGTTGTCTTCAGCCTGGCGGGCCCAGGAACGCTCGGCCAAGAGAGGCGAGTAGTCGTTCGCTTTCTCACCCTGATCCTTCACCGGTGTTTCCACTAGGACCTTGGTTAGCTCTTGCTCTTCCCCTGCGCTTCCAGGGGAATAGCCCCAAAGGTGCGTCTGCGCCTTGAATGGCTTGAACCCCAGGTTCTTTGTCTGCGCGTCCTGAAAATCGCCTTGCTGGCTGTAGATGAAGGCCGGAAGCCATTGTTTCTTTCCGGCACTCACCCGCCAGCTGTCGAAACTGAAGTAGTAGCTGGTTAAGGACGCCGGGCCGAAGCTGCCGTTGAAACGCACGATGGAATAATCCTGATCCTCTACCCAAATCCGTCCCACGAAGCGCCCTTTGCCGCTCTTGGACAACGGCGTCATGTCAAAGACGAGGCAACGGACCTCGCCCAGGAATTCACGGCGGACGTAGGTGAATTTGTAATTCCCTTGGTTGAACCCGTCGGGGT
Organism: uncultured Acidobacteriota bacterium; assembly: GCA_963705855.1. Taxonomy (GTDB): domain Bacteria; phylum Acidobacteriota; class Terriglobia; order Acidiferrales; family UBA7541; genus Acidiferrum. The sequence continues at coordinate 62,062 of CAVPLA010000043.1, read as the reverse complement.
CAATGAAGACCATCTGCAAGAAGCCGGCAGGCACATACTGCTTCCCGAAAGCTATGAAATTCCCCATGGATCCGAAAAAGTTCTTGTTCTTACTCTGCGTGTCGTTCAGAGAGACGACCTCGATGCCATGCGAAAAATCGGCCCTGCCGAGAAGATACTTGTCACCATCTGGCACTGCCCCCAGATGCCTGTCTTCACGGAAATTTTGGACATACGTCTCCACCAAGGGAGAGAACTGGCGGATCAAGTGCATTTCCTCCCATTCCCGGTTCACAATTCTGTCCACAACCTGGCTCTCTGTCGTCGGTGGTTGCGCTGCCGGTTGTTGTGCTGCGGGTTGCTGGGCTGCTGGCTCTTGGGCTGCTATAACCAGCGGCATCGCCATGAGTGCGGGCGCTACAAGCAAACGCAATACGTTCAGAAGGAAACGCATGATGTCCTCGAAAACCTGGAGGTTAGAGCTGGAGTCCCCGTCTGCCACGCTACTCCCCGCAAAGTGGGCTGTCATCTGTACCGACGAGCAGTTTTGGGACAGCCGCCTTCACGTTTGGCGTCAGGCTAGTGCTTCAATCCGCCATCTAGGCCCTGCAATGAGTATCCGCATGGACCGCGACAACTATGAGTTTCTCGCCGAGATCTCCAAAGAGGAGCGCAGCGATCTCTAGAAGGCTGTACGTGACCTGGTTACGCGCGGCAGAATCCTGCTGGCCGTCGAGAGATACAAAAAGGGAGAGGCCTCTTTAGGCAAAGCCGCTGAGCTTGCCGGGCTTCCCGTTGGACAAATGATGACCATCCTCACAGAGTTTGGCGTCGAAAGCAGAATCGAGGACGCCGAATATCTCCAAAGCCTGCATCACCTAGCCAAGGTCTGGTAGGCTCCGTGCACCGAATAGGAGGCCCGCCATGCCAAGGTACAACAATAAGATTCCTATCTTCAAAAGCTCCGGCAATGTCTTCGCCGATCTCCGCCTCCCCAGCGCCCAGGAGAAACACACCAAAGTCCGTCTCGCCGTCGCCATCAACCACATCCTCGCCGAGCGCCGCCTCTCCCAATCCCGCGCCGCCCGCCATCTCCGCATCAACCAGCCCAAAATCTCAGCGCTCTCCCACTATCGTCTCGACGGTTTCTCCGTCGAGTGCCTCATGCACTTCCTCGCCCGTCCCGGCTGCGACATCGAAATCGTCATCCGCCTCCGCGCCAAACCCCGCTCCAAAAAGCCCTCCAGCATCCAAGTCTCCGCCGCCTAACCTCCGCAAGGTTCCCGCTCATCCACCGCCATTCCATCGCACATGGAGAGTATTTGGAATTGGATTTAGAAGATGTGACGAACTTGCATTCCGAGGTATTCGACATGATTGAGCTGTTCCGCAATCAGGTCGATAATGCTGCGAGCACAGGTACCTATCGGTCGGTATGAAAATTTCATTGGGCGGGTGGCACAGGGCTTTGAATTGGGTGGCGCACCCTTTAGGGTCTGGTCTTACAAAGGGTGCGGTTTTTTGACTTTGTTTTTCCTTGTTTGACACGCATGTTCAACGCGCGCGGCGGAAATGTCCGAGCTCCCCACCTCTAGCAGATAGCCCATCGGTCTAGGCAGAGCGCTTCGCATATCGCCATTCCAGCAGAAATGCAACCACTGCCCCGATCAAGACAAATGTCCAGATCCAATTGGCGTTAACGCGGAGCAATCGCTCTCCTGAGAGCAGGAACACGATGCCGCCGGCCAGAAATAATGGGCCAGTGATAGCGCAGTGAAAAGTACGATTCCTAGTCCAGTTGGCGAAGCAGCCGATAGCCATCGCGAACAGGCACACCGACGGTGACGACGCATGGAGCGGAGGCCAAAAGATGCCTATGAGGCTCAATACTCCCCACGCCACCAGCGAGATTACGAACCAGTAGCAAATCGATGCCGGCGAACTACAGCAAGCCTCCGGTTGCTTTGGCATGGCTTGGAAGCTCCTAGCCAACACCGAAAAGGGCCAGCCCTGGAATAATAAGAGGCGATCGCCTCATCATAATCCACATGAATCGCTCGTACGCTACTCGATGACGCTGGCGGGCAGCGCAGAGGTCGGTCCGATCTCTCAGGAACATCCCGCCGCGGGCGCATTGTCGCAGCTAAACAATCCAATCCAATCCCGTAATCGTCGCCGTTTGAACCTCCCCACGGCTAAAGCCGGGGGATTCCTGACTGCATCATGCTTTGGCACAATGCACCTCGTGGCTCGTTCCAAGCCCGGCGAGTAGCGTGTTGCGAGCCGCATTGACGTCGCGGTCGTGCAGACTTCCACAGTCTGAGCAACGCCACTGCCTTACCGCAAGCCCATCCCAACCTGTAGGACCACAACGGCTTCCACAGGCAGAACAGGTCATGGTGGAAAACTTAGCATCAGGTTCGACGTATTCCGTACCGCCTGCACGGCTCTTGTACGCAATCATTTGTCGAAGCTGATAGTGAGAAGAACTGGAAACGGACTTCCCAAACTTGTTGGCAACCCCTTTGTGGTGGTCGCCACTAAAGGCCATAAAGCTATTCTCCCGCACCAGGCGCAAGGAAAGCTTGTGGTTGCGGTCCTTGACGCGATTGGCGCGACGTTCTTGAAGCCGTGCCGCCAGTACCTTGTGGTGACCGCGCTGGGCCTGTGCCAGACGATGTTCGATGGCTTCGAGTTCCCGAGGGTGGTCTAAAACCTCACCATCCGACATCGTGAGCAGATTCTTAAAGCCGGGGTCGATTCCCAGCTGCCCATCTGCGACACGCTCGATAGCTTCCCGGTCGGTTGAGATAAACAGACACAGATACCAGCCACTCGGACGCTTGACGATGCGACCGCACTTAATTTCCCCTCCCGGCAAATCTTGTTTGTGGAACCGCAGTTTTCCGAGGCCGGGAATACCGATGTGCTTATCCTTTGGCGGCTTGATAGGGTCTGGGAACGGAATACTATTGAGCTTATTTCTCATGCCCTTGAGCCGCGGTTTCTTAGCAATCTTCTTGAAGCAACGGGTCCAGGCGCTATGCGCCTGCGACAACATGCCTTGCAGTGTGTGGCTGGGAATTTCCATCTTCTCGCCGTGGTTGGCAAGTAGGTTCTGGAAGTCTTTTGCGCTGTAGTAGATTTTATCCTTAGCCTCCAACGCAATCTTCCGCACCGCCCAGTTCCACACACCTGTCAAGTTCCACAGCCACGCGGTGAGGACGGCTTCCTGCTTCCTATTCGGTCGAAGCTTGAGTTGCGCCTGAATCATACGTTCTTCTGATTCTCCACGTACTGCTTGATGACTGACAACGGAGCACCACCAACCGTTGAACAGAAGTAGCTGTTAGTCCACAGGCTGGGTATCCTCGATACCAAACTTGGAAACTCTTTTCGAAGATGATGAGATGAGATGCCTTTGGTGTGTTTGACGAAGCGATGGATTCCAAACTGTGGGTGCACTTCCACAAGTAGATGAACGTGGTCAGGCATAATCTCCATTGCGAAGATTTCCACGCGGTACTTCTTGGCGACCTCGCGGAAGATGGTGGCACAGCGTCGCGCAATCCGACCTTCCAGAAACTTCCGCCTATATTTCGGACAGAAGAGGATGTGGTACTTGCTGGAATAGACGATGCTGTTGTTCGACTTGTATCCGGCAATCATGTTTTGCTTATACTAGTTGAAGCAGTCTATGTAAATAACTTACTGCAACCTACCTACTATGGCGCTCGCTTGACCCCATTCCTAAAGGCAGGGGATTGCGCTCGCTCTTGTTCATAATTCACCCCACGTCCGTCTCTGAAGAGTGCCCACTCCACGACTAACGCGGATTCTATGCACCGGGACCTTCCCGGTCAACATCCTGCGCGAACAAGAATCTTTCCCTCGAGGGGTGCCCGGCCGTCGGAATTACGTGCGGGTGTTTGACTTTCCCCGAGCATCCACCGCGCCTCCCTCTGTGCACTCAGCATCTCTGCCCTCACCCCACTTCCTCCAAGTTCTCATCCCGCTTGCCTTGAGCGAACTCGAAGGGAACGCATTGACCGAAGGTTCCGACCTTGTCGGAAGGGATCTGCTTTTCTCTCCCTTCTCGCTACTCGCCCCTCACTACCCGCCGCTAAGTTCTCTAGAATCCGCACTTACAAAAAAAGGGGAGAGAAGCCCATCCTTCAAGCCAAGACCTCCATTGCCGTCCGAGGAAGTATCGTTACCTCGCTACTTCGTTACTTCTCTATTTCGTCTGCCATCGCATGGAACAAATGCCCCGCCCGCACGTCTTCACAGGTGCAGAGGTGAACTCCATGCGTAAATTCACGATGTGGCTCGCAGCGGCAATCCTGATGACCGGAATTCTGACGACGCGCGTTCCGCGAAGTGCCGCCGACGGCGCGATTATAGGCGACTGGTCGGCAAAGTTCATGTCGCACGGGGACACGGCCTGCCTCGATCTCGAAGTCCAGCGCTCCAGCTGGAGCCATCACCAGACCTGGGGCAACACTCACAAAATCAGTGAATTCGTCGGCCTAGATGCGAACATTGCCACCGCCAAAGATTCTCCAGTCCACTTCGAGCTGCGCCGCGATGCCGGAATCATGAGTTTTGACGGCCGCTTCCACAACGGCGAAGGCAGCGGCAAGTTCAGCTTTGTCGCCAGCGCGGAGTACGTCCAGGGAATGAAATCGCTCGGCTACTCGGGTCTAGACCAGGAGCAGCTCTTCGCCTTCGCGATTCATGACGTTTCCCGCCAGTTCGTCAGGGACATGAACGACCTCGGCTATCGCAACCTCGGCACCGACGAACTCATGGCTTTCCGCATCCACGGCGTCTCGCCGGAATTCGCGCGCGCCATGATCGAGCTTCTTCCGGAAAAGCCATCTCCCGATAACCTAGTTGCTATGCGCATTCATGGAGTGAGTCCCGAATTCACGAAAGAAATCAACACGCTCCTCGGAAAAAGATTTTCGGTCGACCAGCTGGTCGCCTTCCGCATCCACGGAGTCTCCCCGGATTTCGTGCGCGAAGTGCGCGGATCCGTCTCGAAAGATGTTTCGGCGGATGATCTCGTAGCCATGCGCATCCATGGCGTCGACCCCGAATTCGTCAAGTCTATGACCACGCTGATGGGCCGCAAACTTCCCGTCGAGCAGCTCGTCGCCTTCCGCATTCACGGAGTAAGTCCCGAGTTCACCGAAGACATTCAAAAGCTCGTCGAGAACAATATTTCGTCAGACGACCTGGTAGCTTTCCGCATTCACGGTGTCAGCCCGGAATTTGTGAGGAGCATGAAAGAAGTCGGCTACCCGAAAATCTCGCCCGATCAATTGGTCGCCATGCGCATTCACGGTGTCGACGCCAATTTCGTAAAGGAAGTCCGCGAACACGGCTACAAGGATCCGACGATCGACGACTTGATCGAACTGCGCATCCACGGCTTGCGCAGCCGCGAATCCTTGTAATCTATTTAGCGGCCGCGCAATGTCTTTTTGTTGCTAGTGTTTGTAAGTTGCTAGCTTTTGTAGTCGCTAGAACGTGAAGCGTACGCCAAGTTGCGCGGCAAACGGAATGCCGACAGTAGTGCCCGGCCCAAAGAAGTCGCCCAGCGCGCCGGCCGGAACGAGCAACTGCTTGCCGCTAGTCACAGGCGCGGTTAGCGTGCACCCCGGATTCAGACAAACGCCGGTTACGTTATTTGGATCGTTCACCGGAAGAATGGCAACGTTGGTCACGTAGTTCGCTCCAGGATTGTTGCGGTTAAAAAGATTGAAAAACTCGATGAACGGAGTAGCCGTATACCGTTCGCGGAAATGAATCGGCCGGCTGACCCGCAAATCGGTTTGGATATAAGGCGTGCCGCGGAATTCATCCAGCGTAGTTTTGACGCCATCCACAACGGCCCGATCGGTTCCAGTGGCGTTGGTGAGCGTGATGGGCCGCGCGCTTTCCGCTTGCGAAAGAAAACTTACCTCGAAGCCGCCAGGCGCGCGGAACGTGCCAATAAGCACGGCGCGGTGCGTGACGTCTTCGCCGGACGGACCATAATCTCCTGGCGCGAACGCGTTAAAGGGATCGCATACGCCGTTGACATAATCGAAAAGTTCGCCAAGTACGCAGCCCCAGGTTTTTGCGCTCGATAGCGTGTAGTTGGCGACGAGGCTCAGACGCTTCCGAATGTTCCCTTGCAAGTGGACTTTGAGTGCTTTGTAGCTGGAGCGGTTGTCGCTCCGAAACACGGCAATGCTTCCAAACGTGGGGTTGGGGAAATTGTAGTGCCGGTAGCCGTGCATGCCGGTTTCGAGCGTGAAGTCCGTGCTCAGTGTCCAGTTCGCGTTAAACGCGTGCTGCACGCCGCCCGTCACGTGGATGGCATACGGCGTGTGATAGTTCGGATCGATGATGGAAGGCGGGATAATGCCGCCGCCCGTCGCGACGTTTGTATCATTCACGGCTTGAAACGCGTTGACCCAGCCATTTTGCGCGAGGTCGTCGTAGTACATCCCGAAGCCTGCGCGAATCACGGTTGTGCCGGAATTTCCCGGCGTGTACGCAACGCCGACGCGGGGCGCAAACGCTTTGCGGTAATCCTGCGGCGCAGTGCTAATGAACGGCGCCATGGCGGGATCGAGCGCAAGCAGGAACGGATTTTGCGACTGGCGGCGGCCGGAGGCTTCAAAGAGCCCAAAAGTCGTGTCGTAGCGCAGACCGTAATTGACGGTGAGATTTCGCGTCACGCGCCAGGAATCTTCGGCGTACAGGCCGAGGCGCTGGACATTTTGTGAAAAGCTGCCGTCGCCTGCGGGAGTGACGGAACATTTGGTGCCGGGAGTGACGAGTGGGGAAGGCGTTGGCGAGCAGGAAGTGAGATCCGTAGTGAATTGTGCCGGGTCCGCGGTGTAGTCCGTGGGATCGAGAACGAAAGAAACCAGCGTTTCCGCGTTTGCGGTGAGCGCGCCGCTCATCACCGGCTCGTGGATGAAATTAATTCCGAAGCGTGGCGTGTGTTTTCCCGTCGTGTGCGTTACGTCATAACGCACCTGATATTTTTCCTGATTTCGCAAAACCGGGAAGGCCGTGATGGCGGTGACGAATTGATTGTCGCCAAAAGTTTCCAAACCCGACGTGGTCGCTGTCGTGGAACTGAATGGAAACGCGAGCGCGAAACCAAGATCGGAATTGCGCGTCTGGGTCAGGTGCAAACCGCTGCCACCGAAAACGAACGAGGCGAGCCAATCGGAACTGAGTGCGAACTGATTGCCGAGCGCAAAGCTCCAGTAGTTGTTGTGCGTGGCGGCGCCGGTGGAAGGCAGCGTCCCTTGCTGAACAAGAGCATTGTTCGTGATATAGCTGTCCGCGGAAAAACGCAGAAACCATTGCGAGCGATTGGATTGCTGCCAGTCGAAACGAATGGTGCCGAGATAGTCGCGAAAAGGAACAGGAACGAAACTTGGAACGGGGATGGAACTGACGGTCGTACCGTTTACGTCCACGAGTCCTTCCGCGGCGAGTTGAGACAGTGCCTGAAATTGTGTTTGGCTGGGATCGCTGTAGGCGATGCTGGCGTTTTCATGGACGTATTCGAACGACGAATAGAACCAAACTTTGTCTTTCACGATGGGTCCGCCGCCGGTGAAGACATAGTTTTGGCGCGAGAAAGGCTGCTTCGGATTCGGCGCAGGATTGTCGATCGGAAAGCGCGCGTTGAGATCGGCGGCACGGTCGAAGAAGGCGTCGTCGCTGTGCCACTCGTTGGTGCCGCTTTTCGTGGTGATGACGACGGAAGCTCCCGTGGTGCGACCTGTGTCCGCATCGGCCTGGGCGGTTCGAATGGCGAATTCCTGAACGGATTCCGGGGAATAGTTCTGGAGAAAGCCGCCGATCCAGTCGTCGGAATTGTCTACGCCGTCGACGGACACCTCGTTATTCAGACCGGAGCTGCCACCGGTAGAAACAGCGGTGATGCGGGCTTTCGTAGGATCGGAAGGCTCGACAGGCTCGGTTCCCGGCGCCATGTAAGCGATGTTGGCAAAGCTTCGCGCGGGCAAAGGAATAGTGTCCAGGTCATGAGCCGTGACAATGGCCTGCTGAACGGTGCTGGCGGTGTCCATCTGCTGCGCGGTGATGGAAGAGGCTTGACCTTGCACGTTTACGGTTTGCTGGACGGATTGCGGCCTCAGGACGACGGTCATTTCTTGCGTGGAGCCGATATTGACTTGCACGTCGGAGCTGGCGTCAGCAAAGCCCTTGGCGCTCACCGTGAGGTGATAATTCCCAGGAACGAGATCGTCGATGCGAAAGTCGCCGCGATCGTTGGCGGTGGTTTCGCGCTGGTGAGCCGATTCGGGCGCTTGCACCACAATTTTGGCGGACGAAATTCTGCCGCCGCTAATGTCCTGAACGGTGCCGCGGAGTGATCCGCGCGGATTCTGCGCAGGCGATCGAAAAGGCAGCAAAAGTAAGGATAAACAGGCGATGGTGCGCAGAAGCCGCAGTCTCTTTGCCAGGAAAAGGATTTTCATGTCGGGCGATAGGGTACTGGAGGGGACGGGCTACTACCACAGGTCGTAGACGGCCTCGTGCAAGAAAACGAAATGGTAGAGCTGAGTTAGCTGAAAAGGCCGGTTAGTGAAGGAGGAGTTCGAGAAGTTCGTGAACGGAGGAGAGAGCCGAAGGCGTCAGGAGTAAAGCAGTGAGGCAGCCAGCTAGCAAAAAACCGGCGGTGCGGAGCCGATGGTGCGCTGGTTTTGAGTAGACGCGTGCGATGGGGATGGGGTGGAGAAGGCGATCCACGCGAGCGATGAGATCGTGGTCACCGGCAAGAAGAGAAGTGGAGAGTAAAGGCAAGGGCGGAGCAGGACCCAAGCGGGCGACATGCACCAGGGCGGCAGCGAGAAAAAGCGCTCGGCGAGAATCTCCACCGGCGGCTTGATCGTCCGCGGCCCACTCCGCGAATTTTGACCAGCTGCACTCAAGCATTCGAAACAAGCGGACAAAGGGAAAAACGTCCGGAGCGAGAAGGAGCAGCAGACGTTTGGCATTGTCGCGAGAAGTACGGTGGGCATGTTCGTGGGCTAGAGCGGCGTCGAGCTCTTCGGGGGAGAGTACGCGGAGCACACCACGCGAGATGAGCAGCCGCGGGCGGAGCAAGCCGGACAAGGCGAGAAGAGGAGCTTCGTCTTCGACGAGCACGATCGGAGCAGAATTTCTCGGCAGGCGTGTTTCCTGGCCCGCCAAACGGCAAAGCTGATTGTGACGCAGGGAAGCGACGAGAGAACGAACGGTTCGAGCGATGGACGTGAACCAAATTGCGGCACCGAGAAAGCCGAACACCACACAAAGCAAGCCAACACGCTCGGAACTGGCCGCGGGTTCAAGCCAGAGATAACTGGGGACACAGAGGGCGACAACGAACAGGACGGCGAGCGCAAATGGAAGCAGGCGCAGGGCTAGCAGAAGCTGGGCGGCGGTGCCGGAAGACTTTGCTTGCGCGAAGCGGATCGCGGATTTGGACGAGATGCGCACAAATAGGCCGGCGGCTGCGTTCAACACAAAGAAGGAGGCGAAGCACAGGCACATGAGTCGCAACAGATAGGGGAGAATCATGGCTGCCCCTGCCGGGAGAGTTCTTTGCGGCGGGTGCGAATTTTCTTTTCGAGATCGTCGAGGAGTGAAGCGTCATGTTCGCCGACGGCATCGAGCAAGCAAGAAAGCAAGAGTTCGCGGGAAGGATTGGGGCCAGAGAGAAAACCGGCCACCAAATTCCCCGCACGTCTGCGTTCCCATTCCTGACGGGAAAAACTCGGCGAATAAACAAAGGCACGATCGGATTTATGGCGGTCCAAAAGGCCCTTTTTGAAGAGCCGGTCGAGCGTGGTCATCACTGTGGTGTACGCGAGCGGACGGTTCAGCTTGGGGACAACGTCGCGGACACTGCTTTCGCCGCCCGACCAGAGAATTTCCATCAATTCGAGTTCGAGAGAGCCGAGTGCGAGGGTCTGGCTCAGGTTGGAGCTACGGGAGAGGCGATTTTTGAAGAAGCGAATCACGGATGGCGGCATGTTATCACGTTTTGCTGGGGATCGAAGAAACGAGAGAGCTCTGACGATTTCGTGCTCTTCGCTTCCATATTTTGGAATCTTGCGGTGTGTTTGCACTCCTGGCTGCCGCGAACAGTTGGAGCGCAAGAGCCCAGGATGACTGGGATGGCCGTGGTGGCGGGGATAACCGGAAAATTAAACATGTTTTTGTAATCGCACTCGAGAATCACAACTGGACTCAAGTCGATCCAATCGTGGCGCTGAGGTGTGCGTGAGAGTTCAAGAAGTCAAGAGCAAGTCGAAAAAAGGTCTCGGGGTCGCCGGCCTCAAAGAGACTGTGCCTGACAATCTGGCCATCGATCCCGAGACAGTGAGCAATAGTTGGAAAATTCGGCCAACACCCGCTTTTGCTTGTGTGACGCTTCGGAGGCGTGGCGGTTTACACCACTGCGGAACAAAACGAACGGGCGAGGTACTGAGCAGCCACCTCGACGCGCCTAGGAAGGCGGGCCCTACGACGCTCAATCAGCGGAGGTGGCCGTCGAACCAGTCCAGGGTGCGTTCGACTACGTCGCGGCGGTGCTTGGGGTTGGCGAACATGTGGCCTTCGTGCTCGTAGACTACGAATTGGGTTTCGACGCCGAGCGTTTTGAGGGCGTGCCAGAATTCGTAGGATTGTGGGGCGGGGACTTCGCCATCGCTGTCGCCGACCAGGATGAGCGTTGGAGTTTTTACTTTCTTTATGAAATTGATGGGAGAGCTTTTGGCGTAGACGTCGGGATCGTCGTAGACGGATTTGCCGAAGAACGGAATCATCCACTGATCGATTAGATTTTCGCCGTAGTAGCTTTGCCAATTGGAGAGTCCCGCGCCAGCCATGCCGGCTTTGAAGCGGTTCGTTTGGGTGACGGCCCACATGGTCATGTAGCCGCCGTAGCTCCAGCCGCAGATGCCGAGGCGATTGGGGTCGATGGGCGCGACTTTGATGGCTTCGTCGACGCCGGCCATGATGTCCTTGAAATCGCCATTTCCGAAATCTTTTACGTTGGCGCGAGTGAAAGCTTCGCCTTGGCCGAAGCTGCCGCGGGGATTCGGCTGTAAAACAAAATAGCCAGCGTCGGCGAGAGGCGAATAGTAATCGGACGCGCCGGGCCATTCGGAGAGGACCGCGGCGCCTGGTCCTCCGTGAACGCGGACTACCAGCGGATATTTTTTGTTGGGATCGAAATCGCGCGGGTAGAGGAGCCAGCCCTGAATTTCGAAGCCGCCGTTTTTCCAGTGGATGCTTTTGGCTTCGCCCCACGCGGGCTTGATGGATTTGTTGCGTTGCGTGATGTGCGTCCAGTTGGCTGTGGGGCCGGCCCAAACTTCGGGAGGGGCGCTGAAGGAGCTGCGAATGACTGCGGAATTTCTTGCGTCACGCGAGAGTGAAAGATTGATGCCCCACGCTCCAGCGGTTAGTTGACCTGCATCGCGGAAGAGTTCGGTCTTAGTGCCGTCGGCGGGATTGATGGTGGCCAGGCCGGAATCGCCTTCGAGATATTCACCGAAAATAATCTTTGCGTCTGGAGTCCATGCGAGCCAACTGGCGGAGGCTTTCATTTCAGGCGTGATGTTTGTGGCTTCGCCACCGGTGGCGGCGATGGTGAAGATGTCACCGCCGACGCTGGGCTCGTCGCTCATCAGACCGCCGATGAAGGCGATGCGCTGGCCGTCGGGGGACCACGCGGGGTTGGCGATTTGCAGTGGGGGCTGGTAGACGGATTTCATCAGGCCGGTGGCGGCGTCGAGCGTGTAGAGCTCGGCGATGTACCAGTTGTTGTCGCCATTGCCGAGAGCGGCGGTGACGGCGAAGCGGAGGCCGTCTGGGGACCAATCGTATTCGTAGATGTAGGTGTCGGCGGGAGAGATTTGGTCGAGCTTGGCGGTGGCGACGTCGACGAGGGCGAGGCGCTGCTCGAAGAAGGAGTCTTTGATTTCGCCGGTTTCGGGAGTTTCGGCGACGAGCGGACCTGCGGCGCGCGTGGCGTTTTCTGTGAAGAGGAAAGCGATGGTTTTGCCGTTGGGCGACCAGCCGGGAGTGGAGAGGAAACCTTTCACTTGTGTGAGTTTTCGCGCGGAGCCTGCTGGGCCTGCAGCATCCATCACGTAGAGTTGAAGCTGGCCGGCTTTTGCGGCGTCGGAAAGGAATGCGAGTTTCTTGCTGTCGGGCGACCAAGCGACATTGCCTTCGGCGTGGAGGGCGTCGGCGACGGCCGCGCTGATGCGCTTGGGGGGATTTTTCCCGCCTGTGTCTGAAACGTAAATTACGGTGTCGCCGGTGGAGACGCCTCGTTTTGTGCTGATGTCCTCGACCCAGGCGACTTTTTTTCCGTCGGGGGAGATGGCGGTTTGTTCGAAACGGTGCGTGGCCGAGAGCGTGTTGATGACGTCCTCCGCGGGGCCAGAGGCCTTCGGTTTCGCGGAGGCGGCGAGGCGCGCTTCGGCAGATTGCTTGGTGCCGCTGGTTTGTTCGGCGGTAGTTTCTTGCGCGACGGCTTGGTGCGCGCAGCAGAGAATAAGCAATGAAGACGCGGCGATGGCTAGCCGTGGTCGAAGATGAATCATGTTTGCTTCCTCATGAGAGCTGTGATGGTGTGCGCGAATACCTTAATCCGCTTGACCATGAGTCGCAAGCATTGGTTCAAAGATTCTGCAGGGAATTTCGCGAACATGTGTTGTCGGGTTGAAGAGTCGCGAGTAGAATCCGCGCAGACTGAACTTGGAGGGAATGATGCTGGATCGCCGTGGATTTCTTTCTTCGCTTGGCGGAGCTGTCGGGGTGGCAGGAGCGCTCAGCCTAACGCCTTCGTGGCCGAAATTATTGGAGCAAGCGCCCGCGCAGTTGCCCGATAAGACGTTGTTTGATTCGAACGAAGAAGCGTACTGGACGGAGCTGCGGAAGCAATTTTTGATTCCGGCAGATGAGGTGTATTTGAACAATGGGACGGTGGGTTCGTCACCGGCGCCGGTGCTGCGAGCGATCTTCGACGCGTACAACACGACCGAAAAGATGGACCAGAGCGATCCGGAAGACTATCCGATCTGGGGTTACGGCATTTGGAACGAGTTCCGTGATCCGCTGGCGGAATTTGTGGGGTGCACGCGCGATGAACTTTCGCTGGTGCGCAATTCGACGGAGGCGAACAGTTACATTTGCAATGGACTGGATTTTAAGGCGGGCGACGAAGTGCTGATGACGGATCAGGAGCATCCGGGCGGCGAGCAGGGATTTTTGCTGCGCGCGAAGCGGCACGGCATCGTGGTGAAAAAAGTGACACTGCCCAAGCCGGTGCCGAACGCGGCTGCGGTGTTGAATCTTTTTAATGATGCGATTACGCCGCGGACAAAGTTGATTTTCTTTAGCCATATAACGACGGCAACGGGCGTCGTGTTACCGGTGAAAGAGATTTGCGCGCTGGCGCGTTCGAAAGGGATTTTGAGCGCGGTGGACGGCGCTCACGTGATTGGCATGATGAAGTTGAATGTGAAGGAATTGGGTTGTGACATGTACTCGTCGAGCCCGCACAAGTGGTTGCAGGCGACGAAAGGGACGGGATTTTTGTACGTGCGCGACGAGGTGCAAGACCGTTTGTGGAACACGATTGTGACGGGAGGCTGGGACGATCCCAAGCTGAAGGCAGCGCGATTCCAGCAAATCGGGAGTTCGAATGTGCCGACGCTGTATGGTTTGCGAGCCGCGGTGCAGCTTGCGAATTCGATTGGGATGGAGCGAATTGAGCGGAGGCACCGTCAGTCGGCGGATTATATTTTGAAGGAGATGGTGAAGCGGGGGGCGCAGTCCTGGACCTCGCCGGACCCGGCGCTGCGATGCGCGATTGCGACAGTGAATGTGCCGCCGATTCAGATCGGGGAGCTAGAAGCGTGGATGTGGAAGGAAAAGAAGATTCGAATTCGCGGCGGTGCGCCTTCCAAAATACGGCTATCGACGCCGTATTATTTGCTCGAGAAAGATGTGGACAGGTACCTGGCGGCGTACGACGAGTACAAGCACGTGAAGAACGTGGCGTAGATCGGCGCGAGGTACTTGAGAGTACTTGGAGTCGTCCTGGCATAAATATGCGGATTGGGGCGCAACTCGGATAACCGGAGCCGCTGCTGGAAGTCCAATTGGGTATGAAATCCTTTGTTCGCAGATATGTGGCACCTGTTCGAAAGGATATAAAATTTCTGGCTGCGACACACCAGCACGGATGGCGATCAGTCTTGGTTCTTGCCTTCAGTCTTCCCCTTGCAGCCTGCACTCAGCGAGCTGCAACGCCACTTGAGAAGTCGTCCGAGATCCGCGCTGCCAGTGAAGCAGCGGTGCATTTTGCCAGCGGAAGGATAACGCTCGCAGGGACGCTCGTGCTTCCGGCAGGTTCCGAGCAGCATCCAGCTGTCGTTCTCTTCCATGGCTCTGGCGCGCAGGAAAGGGATTTGTTCACGGCGCGTTGGTTCGCAAGCCAAGGCATCGCGGTGCTGGCCTACGACAAACGAGGAGTCGGCGAGTCCACGGGAAACTTTCGCGCTGTCCCCTTCATGGACCTTTGCGACGACGGCCTAGCGGCTATCGAATATTTGAAATCCCGGAAGGAGATTGACGCGAAGCGCATCGGCGTTTGGGGACTCAGCCAGGGAGGATGGTTGGGACCGCTGGCAGCTTCACGCTCACCGGACGTGTCGTTCGTCATCGCCGTATCCGGTCCTGGAGTTTCTCCCGGCGAACAGATGATTGTTTTTTACGCGAATGAGCTGCGCGCAGAGGGCGCGTCGGAAAGTGATGTCCGGGAAGCCAGCACTTTGCGTCGAAACGTTTGGAATTACCTCTCCAACCGCACGGGGGGCGGCACGGGATACCAGGAGGCGAAAACTGAGCTGGAGCAGGCGCGCACCAAACGCTGGTACAAACAAGTGAAAGCGCAGCAAGACGATTTGTTCGGGCCGCTTCAGACGCCTGCGGAACTCAGCAAACCAGATCATCTCGGCTTCAATTGGTTTCAACACGAAATGAACTATGATCCTGTTCCGACGCTGCGAGCGGTGCGAGTGCCGGCGCTTTTCTTGTTCGGGGATCGGGACCAATTAATCCCGGTCGCGGAAAGTGCTGCAGCAATTCGGCGAGTCCTTGCCGAAGATGATCATCACGATTTCACGATTCGAGAATTTCCGAACGATGACCATGGCATGCGGCTGACGACTGGCGAAGCAAGCGGCGAGATCGACCCTGAGTATCTAATGACGATGCGGGAATGGCTGGCTTCTCGCGTCCATTAGTGCAGCTCTTCGCGGCGGAGGCCTTGAGTAAAACTTGACGAAGAGTGGGAATTGGCCGATTCTAAAGGGGATGATGAGGAATGATAAAGGAGGGCGGAAGCATGACAGAAAACCTCTCGAAATTGGCGGAGTCCTTCGTTGAGGCGACTCCGGACGGCGTCATGGCGAGTAAAATTCTTAAGAATGCCCCGGAGATCAAACAGGCGCTAGCAACGACAGGCGAGTACGTTCTGAGCGATGAATTCGGGAACGAGTACCACATCACATCTAACAACGGTCACGAAGCTACCACCAAATAGAACACCCGCGGCCCTTAGAGGATGATAGCGCTCATCACATCGGCCGGCTTAATTTTCTATCTGCTGGTTCCCGGAATTCTTTTCAAGGGCCTATTTTCGCTGTTCATTCCGCTGGACAAGTTTCACCGGACACGAAGCGAAGAACTCACATTTGGCGCGTTTGCTTCGCTGCTGCCATTGGCCTTGACGTTTCTTGCGGTCTTGAGCGCCGGCTGGATTGGAAATCATCCATTCTTCTTTCCCGATTCTGCCACGCAGAGAACGAGCGATTATCAAACTGCTTTCTCTTCGCTTTACAGCGAGACCTATTTTGCGCAGCACCAACGAGAATTTTGGGGCGCGACTTCCAGAATAGCGTACCGTCAAGCTCGAATCCTTGTGTGGTTGTATCTCTTCACGGCTTCGGAGGCTTTGCTCTTTGGCTGGCTAGGCAAGAATTTCGGACGATTCCACAAGTTCAAACCCTACGAATTTGCCGCAAACAAGTTTCTCCTTCCGAATATTTCGCCGTGGTATTTCCTCCTCACACCCTTCATGTGGCCCCCAAACCCGGAAAGAAAGGTGATGGCTGATCTTCTTACTTCCGACGATCATTTATACCGCGGCCAGGTCGTCGGGCACGAAGTAGACACGGACGGAAACCTTCGAGGAGTGCTGATTAGCGAATCTCTAAGATTTGACCGGCGTTCCTACCTCAAAGACAAGGATTCGGACGCGTCGGTGAACCCCGAAGATTATTGGAAGAAAATTCCGGGAAAGAATCTATTCATCTTTGCGGATAAGCTCGCGACGCTGAATTTGAGTTACCTGCCGCCGACTTCAACCATCCCAGAAATTCTGCAACAATTATTGAAAAAACTGAAAATCGACGCACAGGTTTCCGTGGAAAGTCCGGGGCGATCTCCCGGAGTTTAGCGTGCCTCGCTCGGTCAAAAGGGGGCGTCAGGGAGGCGCACACGATGGCCGGTGCGGGCAAAGTGCAGGGCCATATTTCGGAACGCTTCGCGCAATTTTGCGTTAACTAGGGATAATCCCTGCGGAATACACGTGTCATGCCTCGCTGCCTGAGGTAAGGCTTTTAAGTTTCTGCGTCAACCGCTTTTCTTGACCCTATGCTTAGCGGTCGACTACACTAATAAATTCGATACCTGTCGCTCAGGCGGCCTGACGGTCGCTTTGTGTCTGCGGGAAGAACCGGCCGCAACTGGTTAAGGATGGGGCCGCGCAACTAAAGGGGGATGGCTTTGCCAAAGCGCACATTTCAACCGCGGAAACGACGCCGCGCGAAGACGCACGGATTCCGCGCGCGCATGAAGACAGTAGGCGGCCGCAAAGTTCTGGCGGCACGCCGCAAGAAGGGACGCCATCGCCTCACGCCCTAGTAGCCCCGGGCGCATGGACTTTCCGCGCGAGGCGCGGCTGGTGCGGCGCGGCGAGTTCGATGCCGTGTACCGCGCCGGGAAGCGCCGATCCAGTTCCCACTTCACAGTTTTTTTTCGCGCCAACCAATTGCCGGTGAGCCGCTTCGGTTTCAGCATCAAGAAGGCGCTGGGCGGGGCGGTGGTGCGCAATCGCATCCGGCGGCGAATTCGAGAGATCGTGCGTTGCCATCGCATGGAAATACCCGCGGGATGGGACATCGTGATTCATCCGAAGAGCAGTGTGGCCAGGGCCGAGTTTAGAGGTTTGACGGCGGATTTGGTGCGATTGATGAAGAGCGCGTGACTACACTGATGACGATGAGTGGCGAAAACAGCTCGAGAGAAGAGGACAGGCTGAAGTCTGTCCCACCTGCGACGGCGGAGGAACAGTCCATGGCGGTGAAAGCAGCGCTGGCTGCGCTGCGTATTTATAAGGTGTACTTGTCGGTTTTGTTTGCGGGGAGCTGCCGGTTCGAACCGACTTGCTCGAGATATACGTATGAGGCGATCGAGCGGTTTGGCGTGATGCGGGGGTCGTGGATGGGGTTGAAGCGGCTGCTGCGGTGTCATCCTTTGTCGCGAAAGTTTGGTTACGATCCGGTGCCGGAGAAAGCGGAAACGACGGCGCTACGTGCGGGTGGAATTGGACAAGACGCGGGCCGATCCGGTGTTACTTCCAGAGAGGCTCATTCGTGAGCGAGCCGCAAAAGAAAAAAGAACTTTCTTCAGAGATGCGCATTCTGATCGCTTCGATACTTTCGATGGCGGTGATTTTGCTGTGGGCCAAGTTTTTTGCGCCGAAGCCGCCCGCGAATGTGCCACAAGCCAGCAGACCGGCGATAACCTCGCCGGCGGGGACAAATCCACTTGCAACATCGTCTTCTACTTCTCCTCCGACTCCGGGAAACAAATCGAACACGCCAACGCCTGCGGGAGTCGCCACCGGGATTGCACCCTCAAACGCGGCAGCGATGCCGCCAAAGGCCGACGCGCAAGAGCGCACGATTGTTGTGGAGAACACGCTCTATCGCGTGGAAATTTCGAACCGCGGCGGAGTGGTGAAGAGCTGGCAGCTTAAGAAGTACATGGACGATTCGAAGCCGCAGCGCGTGCTGGATGTTGTGCACGCGGAAGCGGCGGCGCAGGTGGGCGGATGGCCATTCGCGGTGATGCTGGATGATCCGCAGCTTGAGGCGCAGGCGAATTCCGCACTGTTCGTGGTTGGTGCTGCTGAGCCGGGCGCCCACGCGGGAAATGCGGCAGTAAACTACGAGGTTCTCCCAACCAATCCGCTGCAGGCTCCGTCTGAGTTGCAGTTTGTTTGGAGCGATGGACACCTGGAAGTTACGAAGAATTTTCAATTTGATCATTCGTATGTGATGCGCGTGGAAACTGTCGTCAAGTTCAACGGGACGCCAATCAAAGCGGGCCTGGCGTGGCTGGGAGGATTTGGCGATCCGACGGTGCAGAATCCTGTGCCGGTGGATACCACGTTTACGTTTTACAACGAAGGCGGCAAACTGACGGATTTACCCTACAAAAAGCTCGAGGGGCCGGAGAAATGGGGACCGGGCGTTTGGATGGGTGGCAAGGACTACGCGGGGATCGAAGACCGCTATTTTGCCGCGGCATTTCTGCCGGTAAACGGCGTTGCTTCCGCGTCGATAGAAACGCGCTATTGGAAAGTGATGCGCACGGTTCAGAAGGACGGGAAGGAGGAGCAGGAGCCGGTTTCAGAAGTGGCGGTAGCAACCTCCGCGCAGCCGCTGGCATTGCGCGTCTATGTGGGGCCAAAAGATTACGATGACTTGAAGGCCTTGAAGCCGCCGCTGCAATCCTTGGTGAACTTTGGATTTCTCGAGTTCATCGCGGAGCCGCTATTCCACGGGCTGAAGTGGCTGCATAAGTACATCCCCGGCTATGGCTGGGACATCATCGTTATGACGCTGTTCATTAACATGCTGCTGTTCCCGTTGCGAATTTCAAGCTACAAAACGACGCTGAAGATGCAGCGAGTCGCGCCGGAAATCAAAGCGATCCAGGAGCGCTATAAGAAGTACAAGCTGAACGATCCGAAGAAACAGGAGATGAACAAGGAAGTGATGGCGATTTACAGCCGCGAGGGGATCAACCCTGTGGGTGGCTGCTTCCAGATGTTTCTGCAAATGCCGATCTGGTTCGGGTTGAACAGCGCGCTGCGCGGAGCGATTGAATTGCGGCACGCGCATTGGTTGTGGATCAACGACCTGGCAGCGAAGGATCCTTATTACATTTTGCCGGTGGTGGTGGGCGTTTCGATGTACCTGGTTTCGAAAATGACGCCGATGACGGCTGCCGATCCGCAGCAGCAACAAATGATGAAGATCATGCCCATCATGTTCGCGGGGAGTTTCATTATTTTCCCGTTTTCGAGCGGATTGGCGTTGTATATTCTCACCAGCAGCTTGGTGGGCATCGGGCAGCAGTGGTATTTGAACCGCACGCACCCCGCACCAGCAGCGGCGAAACAAATTTCGCGCGGAAAGAAATAGTAGATCCTGGAAAAATCGCGGCACGCGGGCGAGCAGGACAACAGTTCTACGGAGGCCCATGGGTCAGGACCTTATCCGGGAAGGCAAGCTCGACCGGCAAGCGGCCGCAGAAACTTTGCGAAAGTTTCTGCAAGAGATCGTGCGCGCGTCCGGCTTGGACTTGAAGGTAAAGGTGCAGGCGGTCGATACGCCGCCCACGGAGGCTTCGGGCGAGGCGGAAGTGATTGCCGATCTCGACGGGCGGGACAAAGAAATTTTGCTGGAACGCAACGGAGAAGTCTTAAAAGCGTTTGAGCATCTGGCCTTTCGCGCACTACGGCTGGAACCTACCTACCACGAGAAAATTCACCTGGACAGCGGCGGTTATCGCGCTTTGCGGTTTGAAGAGTTGCGCATGACGGCGCGCGTGGCGGCAGAACGCGTGCAGAGTTCGCACCAGCCGTTCCGGCTCAATCCGATGTCTTCACGTGAACGGCGCATCGTGCATTTGGCGCTCAAAGAAATCCCCGGCGTGCGCACCGAAAGCGTGGGCATGGGCGAAGAGCGCCAAGTAGTGATCCATCCCGCGAAAGCGAAGTGAATTCGTGACATTGCGAAGATGCGGGCCGTTGGATGAAAATCCAATTGTATTGATCGTTTGAGGTTTGCAGGAGCACACCATGCCATCCATCGAGTCCGAGGCAGAAGATATCGAGAGGCTGCGCCACATGGCCAGCGAATTCACGGAAGGTTTTAACACTGGCGACGTGGAACGCATCATGCATTTCTACGGAGAATCTTACGTGGATATCAATCTTCGTAACCCGGTTCAATCCCGGCAGGAGCGCCGAGAATACTATGCTCAAGTGATCCGAAGGGGCGGTTTTCACGTACAGGTGCAGCCTGAGGAAATTCTCGTCCGTGGAGATTACGCATTCGTCCGTGGCACGATCGAACTCACGCCTGGTTCGGCGCCCAGCGACTCCCGACGCAGAGAACTTCGGTACCTAGAAATCGTCCAACGGCAACAGAATGGTTCCTGGCAGGTCCTGTGGGGTATGGATGGCCCTGTCCAAGAATACACACCGCCCGCTAAGTGAAGAGAATACTCAGTAGCGTGGCTCAGAAAGAGCCGCATAACTGCAGACAAGGTTCTATTCCCGCACCCATCCTTTTGAAATGAACTGGCCGGATTCATCCATTTTTACGCGGTAGGTAAAAGATGCAGGGCGATCCCTGCGAATCGATGAAAATCGCGCGTCGAAAAACTCCACAACGGCTACGCTGCCTTCCTTGTGAAAACGGGTGACGGGGAAGCGCGAAAACCAGAAAAACTTTTGCACTTCGGGCAAGCGCTTGGCAGCGTCGATATATTGATTCGACGGAGCGTCGGGATAATAGCGATGCTCGACGGAAGCCAGGTCCGGACGTTCGCTCAAATCGAGGCGGACTTCATAGACGCCAAGCGGCGTATTGACGAGGCCGTCCCAGTGCCAAAGGGACGGTGCAAGCGGGAGCGCGCCGAGGGATTCCACTGGAAGCTGGAAGAGCGAAGCGAATTTCTCCATGCGTTCAAGAGCGGTGCGATGAGCATAGAACGCTGCCGCGAGGTAGAGAATCGCCGCGGCGAGGCCTGCGCGATTCCATGTGGCGTACCGGACGCGCAGTCCTTTTCCACCAAGCGCTGGAAGAAGAAACAATGCCGCCAGCAAAGCGAGAACGGCGACTGCAGTTTGTTCAGAAATCGGCGCGCCGACATTTTTCGCTAATGCCGCGACGCCCAGCGAAGCGAGTGCGAGCACGCACCACGTGATGATGGCGCGATTCTTCAGACCTGCAGCTTGGCGATAGACCCAGGCGAGGATTTGCGGGCATAGGAGAAGCGCGCTGAACGTGAAGTCGATGATGAAAATCAGATCCCAGGCGGGGCGCGACCACTTGAGCGGCGACCAAATCATCGTCCCGAAGCTCGTAACGAGGTCCAGAAAAATGTGGCTGAGAATGCCAATGGCGTAGAGTCCGGTCAAAGCTGCGAACGAAGGCGCGTCCCATTTGCGCCAGCGCACGAACCACCGCGTGAGCGCAGCGAGAAGAAGCGCGAAGATCGGCATGCCCACCAGGGAATGCGTGATGCTGCGATGCCACGTCAAAATCAGCATTGGATTGTTTGAGAACCAGTCGCGGAGAATGTCTGAATCGGGGAAAATGGCGCCGAGCATCAGCGACCAGGTGATGATGCGGGCGCGATTCATGGGCTTGGACGCGAACATGTCTTCGCCGCGGAAGGCCGCTTTGCCGATCAGCGCGCCGGCGATGCCGTGAGTGATGGTGTCCATTCGTTTTGTTTAGACGATACCTTTCCGTCGAGCGGCAGCATTTTCCCTGACAATACAGCGAGAAAAAACCACAGTTTCAAAGCACTCTGATCAATGGAGCTGTTTTCCGAATGACGCGGCCGACGCAGTGCGCGGATACGCAGTGACGCGCGAAGGCTGCAAGCGCGGAGTCGGTGTGGTCTCTGGCGATGGCGACGAGGAAACCGCCGGAGGTCTGTGGATCGAAGAGGAGGTCTTGATATTCAGGCAGGACGCTTGGAGCGAACGAGGCGCACTCGCCGACGAAGGCGCGATTGTTTTTTAGGCCAGCGGAAAGATGGCCTTCGCGGGCAGCTTCGACGGCGCCTGGAAAATAAGAGAAAGAGGCGTGATCGATTTCGAAGGAGACCGGCTCGAGGCCGTGGGCTGGATCGCCGAGCGCCATCTCGCGAGCGTGTCCGAGAAGGCTGAAGCCGGTCACGTCGGTGACCGCGTGTATGGGTCTCACGGATTGCAACTTCTCGTCGAACTCTTGTAGAGCCGCAGCAGCGGAGGCGTTCAGAGTGCTCATCGCGGCGATAGCGGCGGCGAGCGATTCCGCTGAAGCGCGATCTTTTTTCAGCGCGGTGGTGATAACCCCGGTTCCGAGCGGCTTGGTAAAGAGCAGTACGTCGCCCGGCTTCGCTCCCACATTGCGCCAAACGCGTTGGGGATTGATGGTTCCTGTGACCGCGTAACCGAAAAGCATATCTTCATTGCGGATCGAGTGGCCGCCGATCACGCTGCACTTGGCTTCGTTCATCTTGGCGAGGCCACCGCGAATAATTTGTTCGAGAATTTCCGGGTCGCCCTTTTCCGGAAAACCGACGATGGACAGCGACGAGATTGGCCGACCGCCCATGGCATAGATATCGCTGAGCGAATTGGCCGCGGCGATTTGTCCGAAGAGAAATGGGTCGTCCACGATGGGCGTGAAAAAATCGACAGTCTGTACAAGCGCGAGGCCCTCGCTGAGGAGATAGATTCCGGCGTCATCGTTGGTGTCGAAACCGACGAGAACATTTGGATCCGTTTGGCGCGGGAGCTTGCGTAAGACCGCGTCGAGAGTCGCGGGATTCAGTTTTGCCGCGCAGCCCGCCGCTTTTGCCATGGACGTGAGTTTTACTTGTATCGCCAAGAGTTCACCTCGCTGACTCGTAGACCATTATAGCCATGCAGGCAGCATTGCGCTGGTGACACCACAGGTCCAAACAAAGAGGGATCGGAAAGAGTCGTGTGGAAAAGTTGCGCCAGAGATGTGAACGTGGTTTCATCGCCGGATGCCTTGGGACTTCTGGTTGATCTTTATCGTGCTGGGTGTGCTGCTTCCCTTGCGAGGCCGCCTGCGTCTGCAAAAATTGATGGTGCTTCCGCAAATCGGGACGCGAGAGCGGCTATCCCTTTATGCTTCGACCATCGGGTTTCAGTGGGTGGCGGCCGCCGTTGTTGCCTGGCGGGCTTGGGCCCGGGGTTTGGGATTCAAAGAATTAGGTTTGGTGGTCCATGGGCGCTGGCGGATCACGATTGCAGCAATTGTCGGCGCCGCGACCTTGGGAGGTTTGCAATGGCTCAATTTGAGGCGGATGGGACGTTCGTCAGGGAAGGCGAGAGAGTTCATGCGTCTGCTCGCGGAGCGGATTCTGCCCCAGTCACCCGTGGAGCTGGTTCCCTTCTTGGCTTTGGCGGTGACGGCGGGCGTTTGCGAGGAATTTCTGTACCGCGGCTTTGCGATGGCGGCTTTGACCCGCGCTGGCCTTCCCGTTTGGGGCGTGGTACTTTTGTCCTCTGTTCTCTTTGGGTTAGCGCACCTTTACCAGGGCCGCGGGGGGTTGTTAAGCACACTGGTCATCGGCACAGTATTCGGAACGGCGCGAATCGCGTACCATGGGTTGGTTCCGGTGATGGTCTGGCATTTTGCGGTGGATGCCGTGGCGGGAGTGGCGGGGCCGAAGTACCTGGTTAGAGCAGTAGCGCCGACAGCGGAAGAGGAAATTCACAAGCAGTAGTATTTTAGTTACTCTTATGACAACACCAACCCCAGCGGTGCTTTCAGCGGAGACGATTCGCCGGGCACTTGGCGAGTTTCAATTGCAAGTAAGTGAACAGCAAATCGTTTATATTCAACAGTATATGACGCTTTTGCTGACCTGGAACGAAAAAATAAATCTTACCGCGATTCGCGACCCCCTAGAGATACTATATCGACATTTTTGCGAGAGTATGTATGCGGCGGTGGCCGTACCTGTGGAAAACGGTCGGCTCGCCGACGTTGGTTCAGGGGCGGGGTTTCCGGGCATTCCACTCAAAATCATGCGGCCGAAGGTGCATACGTTTTTGGTCGAATCGAATATGAAGAAGGCCACATTTCTCGCGGAAGTGCTTAGAACCATTGATCTTCCGGACACGCGGGTGCTTGTAAGCCGCTACCAGGAACTGGCCGAGGAGATCATGCCGCTGGACTTCGTGTGCTCAAGGGCGGTGGGGGAGTTTGAGCCATTTCTGGCCTGGGCGGCCTCGGAACGTGTTGCAGCTAAACAAGTTATCTTATGGATCGGCGGTCGCGATCTGGACCAGGCGCGGCGCGGGACAGACTGGCATTGGCGGGAGCCGATTCCGGTGCCGCAGTCATTGCGGCGGTATTTGCTCGTGGGGTCGAGAACGAGTTGAGGGTGTCGGCGCAACGACCTGAAAGATAAAGACTTCCTGCGTTTTGATCATTAATATTCCTTATTTTCCTCACTCTTAAACTCCATCTGAGCTGACTCCCCCCTCCTCGATAATCTCCGAAACGATTCGAGGGCGAAGGCGTGGGCGCGAGACGGAACCACACAGACGGGCGATTACGAGGATAGGTCGCAACGCCACGCTCTGCGGCTCCATTCTTCCACGTGGAACAGAAGTCTGGGGTGACGATAGGTCCCGACTTGTTCCACGTGGAACACAAACATCGGGGTCAAATGGCCGTAGAGTTGTTCCACGTGGAACGATTGGGAGAAAATTCCACAAGCCGGCGTGTGTTCCACGTGAAACAAGTTGCATCCCTGACTCAACTCTGCTAACTTCCGCCGCTTGGGGGGCTTGTTGGCGAGGATTATCGCAGTTGCAAATCAAAAAGGAGGGGTTGGGAAGACAACCACCGCAGTCAACTTGGCGGCTTGCCTCGCTGCCTCCGAACAATCGACACTTCTTGTAGATTGCGATTCGCAGGCCAACGCTACCGCCGCTATTGGATTTCCTAAGGATCCTTCCCGCAGAACCCTCTACCAGTGCCTGATTTTGCACGAGCCTTTCGATAAAATTGTCCAAAAGTCGCAAGTGGATGGTTTAGATGTCGTCCCCGCCGACAAAAACCTCGCCGGGGCAGCCGTAGAGCTGGTTCCGGCAGAAAATCGGGAATACAAGCTGCAGGCTATTCTGAATGAGATTCGGGATCGCTACAAATTCATTATCTTGGATTGTCCTCCTGCGCTTGATCTTTTGACATTGAATGCGCTGGTTTCTGCCAGTGCTGTGCTTGTGCCGATTCAATGCGAGTATTTGGCTTTGGAAGGCGTTTCTGAGTTGCTGGATACCTTGATGAGGATCCGGCGAACGCTCAATCCAAGCCTCGAGATTGAAGGCATCCTCCTGACAATGTACGACGAGCGAACGACTCTATCGAGGCAAGTAGCCACAGACTTGCGCAGTTTCTTCGGTGCGCAGGTGTTTCAGAGCGTGATCCCGCGCAACGTTAGGCTTGCGGAAGCACCAAGTTTTGGGAAACCGATCATATTTTACGATATCCATAGCAAAGGGGCGGAGGGCTACACGCAACTCGCCCAGGAGGTCATTGCCAATGACGAGAAACGCACTGGGAAGAGGGCTCGGAGCGCTGATTCGGGAGCCTGAGCCGCAAGTTCCAGCGCCGCCAACCCCGGCAGTCCAGCCTCACGCTACCAGCACCAGCAGTGCTGCTGCAGCTGCGCCGGCGCGAGAGACGGTGCATGCCGGACCGCTGCAGATCGATATTGACTTGATTGAGCCTAGCCCTTATCAGCCACGCACACGATTTCGCGAGGAG
The DNA here is from genome assembly GCA_963705855.1 of uncultured Acidobacteriota bacterium. Classification (GTDB taxonomy): domain Bacteria; phylum Acidobacteriota; class Terriglobia; order Acidiferrales; family UBA7541; genus Acidiferrum. Next base: position 36,086 of record CAVPLA010000043.1, on the reverse strand, counting down.
GCATTGGACGAATTGGCGCGCTCCATTCAATCGAGCGGAATCATTCAGCCTTTGGTGCTTCGGCCCATTGGGAGCCGCTTTCAGCTAATCGCCGGCGAGCGGCGCTGGAGAGCGGCGCAACGGGCTGGCCTGACGAAGGTTTCGGCAATCGTGCGGCAGGTTCCCGACGAGTTGGCCTTGGAAATGACGCTGGTGGAAAACATCCAGCGCGAGGACTTGAATGCTATCGAGGCCGCGCGAGCCTTTGAGAGGCTCATGGATGAGTTTCAGCTCACGCAGGAATCGGTGGCAGAGCGGACCGGCAAGGACCGCGCTACTGTTGCCAATTCGATTCGGCTGCTAAAACTCGAACCAACCATTCAAGACTGGATTGAAGAAGGCAAGCTGACGGCAGGGCACGGGCGGGCTCTGCTGGCGGTAGCAGATTCACCGCTAAGGATGCGCTATGCGCAGCGGGCCTCGCGTGGCGGTTTGACGGTACGACAGATTGAACGGCTGGCGTCGCGACGTTCGCGCAGCGCTAGCCCTGCGGCAGAAATTCATGTGGACGCGAATATTCGAGCGGCGATCGATGAGCTACAGAGGCATCTGGGAACCAAGGTCCTACTGCGGCAGAAGACGAAGATGCGGCCGGGACAGCTCGTGCTGGAATACTACGACGACGCCCAGTTAATGGGAATTTACGATCGATTGATGAAGTAGCGTGGCAAACCCTGCGAAAATCAGGTTTGTCCATTCGTTCCACCGTATCCTTTGGACAACTCAGCACGCGCGATGCGTTGACTTGTGCGCAAGGGACGCTAGAGTAGGAGAGTCGCTCTAGGAGAAAAGTCATGGCATGGAAGTGGCCCGGTTCCTCAAAGAATGGCGTGAGCGAAGAGTGGACCGGATTTATTGATCAGGGTGTGACCCTGGAGGGCACGCTGCAGCTCACCGGAACGTTTCGTATCGACGGCAATGTGCGCGGGAACATTATCTCCGAACAGACCGTCGTACTGGGTGAAGGTGCAAAGGTCGAGGGGCAGATTGAAGGAAACCGCGTGGTGATCTCTGGGCGCTTTGATGGAGTAATTTTCGCGAAGGGGCGCGTGGAGATCCAGGCGAAAGGCGTGGTTACGGGCGAAGTCCATTCGCCATGCATGGTGATTGACCCAGGCGGAATCTTTGATGGCCGATGCCACATGCTGGCTTCGTCTGATGCTGCTTCTGGTGTGACCATTCCTATCCGAGCAGTTGGTCAGGCGTAGGCGGCGGCCACTGCAGTCTCCCGAGCTTCAAAAGAAGCAGATCTGGCGGCACTACAACTCTTGCGATTTTAGTCTCTGCAGTTACTAATAAATACATATTAATCTGTCAGTATGGCTGCTCTTGACCTGTGCTTATTCGACGTGGACGGCCGACTGAGAGAGCGTTGCTGTAGCTTCTTTGATACCCGCCTGGATGTTGGATTCCCAATCGAGGTGCGGAACGGCAGAAGTGGAAGCGGCTCCATAAAAATGGAGGGCCTCCGCAGGGCGGCCCAGTTTTTTGAGAGAGAGCCTGCCGGCTGCCATCAGTGCGAGCAGGGATTGTTTGTCGTTGGGATAAGCGCTCGCGAGCTTGTCATATTCTGCGACAGCGCGGTCAAAGTTCTGCTGGCCTTCCAAAACTCGGCAAAGCTCAAGCCAAATTGAGGCTGGGAGATGTTGGCCGCCGGTGTTCTGGAATTCTTCGTAATCGCGCCAAGCGGCTTCTCCATCCTGCTTCTTGAGGTGGAGCTGGCAGAGCTTGATGGTGGCGTCCTGATGGGCTGCCGAGTTTCCTTGGCGCCAGTGTAGTTGCTGGAGCAAAACAAGAGCGTCCGGAGAGTCCGGTTTGGCAGCAACGTGTTCCTCGAGCCTTTTGATGGCCTCTTCCGCCTTGCCCTGATCGATAGCTTCGGTCGCTTGAACAATGGCGGGATCTGCTGACCAGCCCACTTTCTCGTCGATGGCAGAGCTGGCTTTGTGCTCGAGGCCGGAGCGCGAGATGATAAGCGCGCCAATCATGCCGAAAGCGAAGCCGCCAATGTGAGCCCAGTGGGCGACGCCGCCAGAATGTCCGGATATGGAGCCGTAGAACAGCTCCATGGCACCCCAGAGGGGCAGCAGGCAATAGGCGGGCGCTTTGAAGCGGCCGCGGACATAGAAGAACCAAAAGAACATTTCGATTCTAAGCTTGGGAAAACGGACGAGGAAGGCGCCCATCAGAGCCGCAACGGCGCCCGACGCACCGAGCGTGGGCACAAGGCTACCTGGATTGGACCAGGCATGAATTTGGGTCGCCACCAACCCTGCGACAAGGTAAAAGATCGCATAGATGGGGCGACCCCAATTGTCTTCGAGGATGAAGCCGGCAAGCCAGAGAAACCACATGTTGCCGATCAGATGGAGCCAACCGACGTGCAGGAACTCGGAGGTGAGATAGGAGATGGCGGTGGGGTGAGCGGGGACAAAGGCATAGTGGGCTAAGAAGGTGTTGCGTTCGAAGTCCTGAAATTTCTGCGAGAGGGCGTCCATCTCAGCCTGGAGTTCAGCTGAATCATCGACTTGGCGGATGTGGGCATCCCATGCGTCTTCCGGCTTCCGCTCGGGCGAGGACAGTTGTTTCCACTCGTCCGCATACTGCGTCCTAATGGGCTCGACGAACTTGCGCGCATCGTCGCCCATTTTCAATTCGGGATGCATGGCCGCGAGAAAGATCAGATGTTTGCGCACTTCGACGCGCTCGGGAGCTAGATGGTCCTCAGCCTCAATAGTCCCGTGGGTTGCGAGGAAGGCGATAATGTTAAGCGCGATGAGAGCAAACGTGACGACCGGCCAGCGACGGCCCTGCATGTTCTCGTGGCGGAGGGGTAGAAACATGCACGTTCCTTTCTGGTGGAAAAACTGAGCGATGACTCAAGTTGCAACAAGTCTAAAGGCTTCCCGAGAGAGCATGCGGAGAATAAGAAAGCGCTACTCGAATGAGTAAAGATTGCGGCTTACGCTACAGAAACTAAATGGCTATTTCGCTTCTTGAAAACGATGGGATGGAATGTGCGGCGCAGAAATCGATTAGAAGAAAGGGGCAGGTTGACACACTTTTGCGGGGCGACTATCGTTCGGAGTGAATTTTACGAGAGGTCTTTTGGATGAAGATTTTGGTGATTGGCGGCGGAGGGCGCGAGCATGCGCTGGTTTGGAAGCTGAAGCAAAGCGCGCGCGTGGAAAAGATCTGGTGCGCGCCGGGGAACGGCGGAATCGCCCAGGACGCGGAATGCATTGCTCGGGATGCGGGCGACGTTGCGGCCCTAGTGGCCCTGGCAGAAAAAATCGCGCCAGATTTGACAGTGGTTGGACCGGAATTGCCTCTGGTAAACGGGATTTCGGACACGTTTATGCAGAGAAAATGGGCCATTGTGGGCCCCTCGCGGCAGGCCGCGCAGCTCGAAGGCAGCAAGATTTTTTCGAAGGAATTTCTCCTTCGGCACGACATTCCGACTGCGAAAATGTATGGAGCTTATGATTCGGCACGCCATGGGTATGCCGCGCTGAGCAGCGTCGACTGGCCGCTAGTGATCAAAGCCGATGGGCTGTGCGCAGGCAAGGGCGTAGTGCTGGCGCCGGATGCGGAGACGGCCAAGCAGTTCCTTGAGTCCGTGATGGAAAAGAATGAGCTTGGATCTGGCGGGCGTCGGGTATTGCTGGAAGAAACCCTAGAGGGCGAGGAACTCTCTTTCATCATTTTGACGGATGGAGAACGGTATGCGCCAATGGTGCCGACGCGGGATCACAAGCGGGTCTTTGACGGCAACCGCGGGCCAAATACCGGTGGGATGGGAGCCTATTCTTCGGACGAGCTGCTGCCGTCTGGTCTACGCGATACCGTGATCTCGACGATTGTGGAACCTACCCTCAAAGGCCTCGCAGCGGATGCCATCCCCTACCAGGGCTTTTTGTATGTGGGGCTGATGCTGACCAAAAACGGGCCGAAGGTGCTGGAGTTTAATTGTAGGTTAGGCGATCCGGAGGCGCAAGCAATTGTGTCGCGGATGGATTTCGACGTTGCGGAAGTTTTAGAGGATGTGGCTGCGAGAAGGCTCGACCCGGCGAAATTTCGCTGGAAGTCAGGAGCAAGCGTGTGCGTAGTGCTCACGTCAGGCGGATATCCCGGAAAATTCGAGATTGGAAAAAGGATCGAAGGACTAACCTCTATTGGTAACAACACCGGTGTGGAGATTTTTCAGGCAGGGACGAAGCGAGAACTCAATTCTGTGGTAACCAGCGGGGGCCGCGTGCTGGGCGTGACAGCTGCAGCGGATTCTCTGGAAACGGCCTTGGCTTCCGCTTATCAGGCCGCGGAGAAGATTCATTTTGATGGCATGCACTATCGCAAGGACATTGGTGCCCACGTTGGGCGAGTGCAGGCCGCAGGAGACTCGAAGTGACGATGGTTTGTACGCCGTGCAGTCAGATGGATGACCTGCGGCCGGGACTACCGAAAGAGATCCGTGGACGGCGCGGAATGCTTTGCCGGATCGTCAAAGGCGGAATCACCCAGCAGGGAGACGCCATTGAGAAGTCGTTGGCCTAGCACTTAACTGTGAGTTACGGATTCGGATTCGGCTTTTTGCGCAGAGTCGGCGCCTCTGGTGGCTTGTTTTTATCTTCTTTGGCCTTTTCAACCGGCTCATCCGGTGGAACGACCCAATCGAAGCCGCGCTCGGTGATGGTGCCGAGGATGAACTTGGCCTTTTCTGAAACGAGCGGCAAAGCGGCCCGGAGAAAATCCGTGGCATCTTCGGGAACTGCCTTATTGGCTTGGCCGCGGTCAATCTCTTCCATCACTTTTGAGAATTTGGGGTCGCCGCGCGACAAATTATCAAGTTCCGGATCGTTTCCCTGAATGAGCTGCTGCAACGTCGGCCCCTGAATTGTGTTTGGATAGCGAATCTCGACGAGCGTTTTCGGGGCGTGTTTTTCCGGAGGGTAAAGTTGGATGAATCGCGGGCGGAGAATACGGGTCTGCCAGAAGTCGCCACGTGTGGCGATTTCTTCTTGTTGGATGCGGTATTCGATGGTCCAGATCTCAGGGCCATAATCATCGGGCGCAAAACCGATGAGAACTACTTCGAAGATTGCCTCCTCAGGTTTGAATTCGACTTTATGGTGAAGCTGGGAGACCAGCGGGCGTAGCCGTTCGAGAAAAGCGACGCCGATGACATCCAGATCTGGCGCCACTTCGTCGGGATTGACGGCATAGTGGGGGTTCTTACCCGAAAGCTGGGGAAAATCCTTGTCCAGCCGAACGGGTTTGGGATCGGCGGGGCTGCGCCATTCGGATGCGCCCAGGAGAACGCCGATGTGGCTGCGATCGATGCTCAAGACACGCGGAGGAATGGAGCTAGGTTCGACAGGCTGATCGATGGCCGCGAAGACAATTTTGTCGCGAGCGACGTGAACGATGACGCGGCCTCCGGCAAGATTGGCGACGATTTCGTCAGCGCGATCACGGTCTTGGGCAGGCGAGATTTGAGGGCGGGCAAGGCACACGAGGAGAAACAGAGACAGCGAAACTGGAGTGATCCATCGGTGGCTGTATGTAATCGAAACCTTCATAGATACCTAGCGCGGTAAATCGCCGCGTTGCTATGGCTTCTCCTCGGAAACGGCGGCTGCGGCCTCTTTCGCGCGCGCAAGTAGTGTATCGAGAGAGGCGCGGTCATAGTAGCTGCCATTGCGAATCACGGCCCAAACCTTTCGCGTGTTTGCGATGTTCTCCGCCGGATTTGCGCTGAGCAGGACTAAATCGGCGGCGTGGCCTGTTTCAACAGTCCCAAACTCTTTCTCGCGGCCGAGAAAGAGCGCGGCTCCATGGGTCGCAGCCTGTAAGGCATCCATGGGAGTAAAACCAGCGCGGACCAACTCGGCGAGTTCGTGGTGGAAGCTGTCACCGGGGAAGATGAAGGGATCGAGCGAGTCCGAGCCCACCAGGAGCGGCACACCGGCACGATGAAGCTCACCGGTTAGCTTCCAGTCGTTGGAGGCTTGGCGGCCCAGCCACCCCGCGCGCTGCTTCATCTGTGCGTCGTCGAAGGAGTCGCGCCACTGTTTGGCCATCGCCGGCGGGACGAAAGCGAGCAAAGGGTCGTCGGTTTTCCAGTTCTCCGGATGGGTGGTGATATCCAGGGAAGCGAGTGTGGGAGTGACCCAGGTGCCGTTTTTCTTGAGCGTTAAGATCAGCGCAGCGGCTTTTTCCGGGCTGTACGTGGCGTCGGCTTCGTGGGCGATCTGCTCCCAGGCAGTAGCATCGCCATTTTTTTCGGCTAGTACGAGGCGAGGGCGGAGCTCGGGTTCCCTCGAGGAAAAAGAGAGAGCGAAGGCACTGTAAAGAAGGTGCTCGACGCTGCGCATGCCGGCGTCACTGGCTTCGATGACGCCGATTTCGAAGGGCAAGTGGCCGACAAAGGGAATACTTTGCTTTTTGGATTCGTCGGCGACGGCGAAAAAGGCCTCGCGCGACGGCATCGAGATAATTTTTATGAAATTGGCACCGCGCTTTTTAAGCTCATCGACGGCCGCGCGGGCTTCCTCAGCGTTGTGGATGGGATACTGCTCCGGAGTTTTCTTGCCGCTGGCAGCGAGGAAGGGACCGGCGGCAACGATATGCGGGCCGAGGAGTGCACCGGACTCGATGTCACGCTGCCAGGCTAGGAGAGCGTCTAGATCGCCGCCCATGTCGCGCACACCTGTAATTCCATTGGCGAGAAGTAGCGGCAGAAGGGCCTGTTTGCTCCAGGGGGGATCGGCGTTGATGCCCGCGAGATGGACGTGCATGTCCCAAAAGCCGGGCAGTAGGAATTTTCCGGAGGCGTCGATGGTGCGCGCGGTTTTGGGGACCTTGATTGTTGCAGTGGCACCGACCGCCGTGATCCGGCCAGCTTCGATGAGAACAGTTTGGTCAGGTTGCGGCGGACGGCCGGTGGCATCGATGAGGGTGACGTGCGTGATTGCGAGCTGAGTGGATGGCTCCGCCGAGGAGAAGGACGGAACAACGAGGAAGGTCAGCAGCAGGGAAAGGAGTATCTTTCTAGACCTCAATGGAACGCTCACCTTCCGGGCAACACGGCATTTCTAGAAAGCTATCACAAACGGCGGCGGGCGGCGGGGGTTCTTCTCGAGAGGCGCTTGGCGCGGAGGAGAGTCCGGGAAGCGCTCGTCAGCGTGGCGCAGAGCAGGTAAAATGGGACATTGAAAGAAGGAGTGGAAAGCACGCCATGGGATTGAGAAAAGCTAAGAGCATCAAACACAACGGCAAGCGGTTGATAGACATTATTGAGGCGCACGCGCTGTTCTTCCGCGGGAAGGAAGGCGGTACGCGCGCGGACCTGGCTGGGGCGGATCTTTCACGCGCTGATCTGCAAGGTATCAATCTGAGCGGGGCGATTCTGCGTGGCGCTAATTTTGAAGGATCGGATTTGCGCAAGGCCAAGTTGCCGGGCGCGGATTTGTCCGGCGCAAATCTTCGCAAGGCTGATCTCCGGAACACGGACATGACGGAGTCGATTTTGCCAGGCGCGGATTTGACGGAAGCGCAGGCCAGCGGCGTGGAGTTTTTTCGCTGCGATCTTTCGAACGCGATTTTTCATCGCGCGCATTTGCGAAACGTGAATCTGCGGCTGGCGAATGTGAAGGGCGCGAAGTTCGGCGGAGCGGATATGGGCGTGGCGATTCTGCGCGAGACGGACTTAACGGGAGCGGACCTTTCGGGCGTGGACCTTACCACTACGCTTATGCCGCGCGGTTACTCTGCGCAACAGGCCAAGCAGAAAAGCGCGTAGCTTCAGGAGGCGTGCGAGCACCGCTTCCAGGGTGCAGACTACCGTTGGATCATCACCCGGGGCAAGTCGTAGCCCATCACGCGTAGTTTTCGGCGCGTAATTCATCGAGCAGAAGGCCGCTTGCGTAGATGCAAACGGCATGTCGCCGTGGTAGCCTCTGGCGGAAGCGAAATTGTCCTTCATGTGCTTCGTGTGACCTGTGGCGACTCCTGCAACACAACTCGACGCATCCGAGGCTCGTGAACGCGTACTCGAAGTCATTCGCAGCTTGCTTGAAGAATTGGGCAGCAGTGGAGCTTTGCCGATGCTCAATGGGGCGTCGCAGCTCGACCGCGACCTGGGACTTGGCAGCCTCGAGCGCGTGGAATTACTTGCGCGGCTCGAGACAGCGTTTGGCGTTCGGCTTCCGGATCGCGTTGTGGCGGAGGCAAATACGCCGGAAGATTTGGCGAAAGCTCTCTTAGTTGTGCCGGGAGCGGAAACGCTGGAAGACGAAGCAGCGTCCGCTCTGCGCGCGGCCATCACTACACAAAAACTTCATCGCGAAGCAAAAGACGCTGGCGTTTTTTCGGCGAAGACATTGCTGGACGTGTTGCGCTATCGCGCGACGCACGATGCCGAGCGGACCCACCTGTTGATCACCGAAGAGATGGAAGGCAAAGAACGCAGCGTGACGATGACGTTTGGCGAGCTTTACGCCGCGGCGCAACGTTGCGCGGCGGAGTTGGCGCGGCGCGGCGTGCCTGCAGGCGGGCGTGTGGCGCTGATGCTGCCGACTTCGCGGGCGTTTTTTGTTTCGTATACGGGAATTCTGCTGGCGGGCGCGATTCCCGTGCCAATTTATCCGCCGTTTCGCGCGGACCGCATCGAGGAGTATGCGTCGCGGCAATCGGCGATTTTGAGAAATGCAGGAGTCTGTTTGCTGCTTACCTTTCGTCAAGCGGAAGCGGTGGCGCGGCTCTTAAAACCGCGCGTGCACTCGCTCGCGGAAGTGGCTGACGCAGAGAAGCTGATCGACGCCGCGGATAAAGCGCCGCCGCCATCGCCAGGCGCGTTGCCTTTGCATCTCACGGGCAGCCGAGCGCGGAAGGGGAACGATATTGCGCTGTTGCAATACACTTCCGGGTCGACGGGCGATCCTAAGGGTGTCGTGCTGACGCACGCGAATTTGCTCGCAAACATTCGAGCGATCGGCGAAGCCGTGGATCTGGGGTCCGGCGATGTTGGCGTGAGCTGGCTGCCGCTTTATCACGACATGGGACTGATCGGCGCCTGGCTTACGCCGCTGCATTTCGGACTGCCGCTGGCGGTGATGTCGCCGCTGGCGTTTTTAACGCGGCCGGAGCGTTGGCTGAAAGCGTTTCAAAAATACGGCGGAACAGTTTCCGCCGCGCCGAATTTTGCGTATGAACTGTGCGTGCGAAAGATTGCCGATAAGGATATCCGGGGACTGGATTTGAGCAGCTGGCGCGCGGCACTGAATGGCGCGGAGCCGGTGAATCCCGATACGCTGAACCGATTTGCCGAGCGTTTTGCGCGCTATGGTTTTCGGCGCGAAGCACAACTGCCGGTGTATGGGCTTGCGGAGGCTTCGCTGGCGGTGACGGTGCCGACATTGAATCGCGGGCCGCTGATAGACCGCATCGAGCGCGAGACATTCACGGCGCAGGGTCGCGCCGTGGCGGCACGAGCGGACGATACGACTGCGATATCTTTCGTTTCGTCCGGCAAGCCGATTCCGCGGCACGAAGTGCGCATAGTGGATTCGGGCGGCCAGGAAGTGAGGGATCGAACCGAGGGATTCTTGTGGTTTCGCGGAGCTTCAGCCACGAGCGGCTACTATCAAAATGCGGCGGCGACAGAACAATTGTTGCCAATGGGGCCTGCAGCGAGTGATGGCGAGTTTGCGTGGGTGAATTCCGGCGATCGCGCGTACCGTGCGGACGGGGAAATCTACGTCACGGGACGCGTGAAGGACATCATCATCAAAGGCGGTAGAAATCTTTATCCGCACGAGGTCGAAGAGCTGGCGGCGCGCGCGGAGGGAATTCGTAAAGGCTGCATCGTTGCCTTCGGGCAAAAAGACGAAGCATCCGGAACCGAGAAATTGATCGTGGTGGCGGAGTCACGCGAGCGCGAAGGATCGCGGCGCGCGGCGATTGTGGCGGCGGTGACGGAACAAGTTTCGCAAGGACTGGGATTGCCGCCGGACCGGGTCGAGCTCATACCCCCGGGGAGCATTCCGAAAACATCGAGCGGAAAGTTGCGCCGCGAAGAAACCAAGCAACTTTATCTCGCTGGGAAATTGGCTGCGGGCAAGGCGCCGGCTTGGCTGCAGATTGCGCGGCTGGCCACGGCAAGTGCGGCACGCACCGGAGGCCGTGAAGTATGGAACGGCATGCGGCGAGGATTGGAAATTTTGTACGGCTTATATTTTGGCGTGGTGTTTTTGATGTGGATCGTTCCGACCTGGACGATCGTGAATTTCATTAACGACTACCGCAAGGCCGGGCGCTTCACTTCCGCGGCACTAAAAATTTTGTTTCCCCTGATTGGCTGCCGCGTGCGCGTCATCGGAAAAGAACAAATGGAGACGCCGGGTGCGAAAGTTTATGCGGCGAATCACACGAGCTATTTTGATGTGCTGCCGCTGATGCTGGGCCTCGGCGTGCCGTATCACTTCGTGGCCAAAATGGAAGTCGGAAGAATGCCTTTCATTGGGACATTTTTGACGAAGATGAAGCACACAAAATTTAATCGTAGCGATCCGGGATCGCGGTTGCGGCAGATGAGGGAAATGGAGACGTTGCTGAGCGAGGGAGAATCGATTTTTGTTTTTCCCGAAGGAACGTTTACGAGCGAAGACGGTGTGAGGCCGTTTCAGCTTGGAGCGTTCAAAGCCGCAGTGGATGCCGGCGTGCCGATTGTTCCGGTTTCGCTGGCGGGGACGCGAAGATTCCTGCGTGACGGCACGTATTTGCCGCGGCCGACTAGCGTGACCATCACCGTGTCGCCGCCAATTTATCCGCGAGTCGCGAGCGACGCAGCGAAAGCCGAGGAAACTTCGGCTTGGCACGAACTGATCCGTCTTCGCGACACTACGCGCGAAGCGATTGCACGCCATTCCGGCGAACCGCTGCTCTGATAAGCTCTGCCGTTTTTTTGTCAGCCACACTGTAACGTTTCTCCCCCCAAATTATTTCTCTCGTGTTGCAACTTGAGGCCGCAGGGGCGCATCTTTATGAACAACACAAAAGAGAAAACGCGGGCCGCTGCCTCCCTGCCTTAGGCACACCGCTAGACGCGAAGCCGTGCATGGAAGACGCAGGCTCGCGCCGACAATTCAAGCTAGTACTCCTTTCGCCGAAGTTCTTTTAGGCGTGGCGCGTGCGGGAGCGAGTGTTGCCGGAGGGACGGGTGGTTCGCAAAACGCATTCGCAATGAAGATCGGCGGCGGCGTGGACTACCGGATCAACCATCGACTCTCGTTGCGGCCGCTTCAGGTCGACTACTTAATGACGCGGTTTCCGGAAGGGACGGCCAGCACTCAAACGCAGAACAATTTGCGGGCTTCGACGGGGATCGTGATGCACTTCTCGAAAACTGAGAGAACAAACGCAGTTGCAATTGGCATGCGCAGTGCAATGCCATTCTACGGAATCGGTCGCCCGGTGCAGGCAGGGGCTGCGCATAAGTAAAGGCAGGCGCGGTCCTACGCACCTCTCCGGCGCAGCAGGAACGTGAAAATCGTTATGGCATTCCATCGGGCATCAAATGTTGCGTTGTATTCTCGAACACTATCGTAAAGGAACGAAAAAACTAAAGGCCGCCTTCTTTGAGGGCGGCCCTTTTTTCTGCGGAGGCGAACTTCGCGGTTAGTGCTGGAGCGTATAAATGACCGTGATGTAAGTCTCGATCTCGACGGGCTGCCCATTAAGAACAGTGGCGCGGTAGCGCCACTGCCGCACGGCATCGGTGGCGGATTGCAGGAAGAGCGCATCGCCGCTGACGACTTGCAAGGATTGGATCGTGCCGTCCGTGCAAATGATCGCGTGCAATTCCACCTGGCCCTCGCGATGGATCTGTCTCGCGAGTGCGGGATAGACGGGTTCGACGCGACGGATCAGCATTGCTGACTCCAGGTGAGTCATGACGAGGCGGCGGGGCGTTGGGGGACGGACGTCCGCAGGTGGTGATGGCTGATGTCGGTCGTCGTTCATTGGAATGCACCCGACGCATGGAGTTCCTGGTCCAGGTCCTGAAGGAATTCCGGGCGGTTCCGATGACGGAGGTTCTGGGCTCTCATCGACACGGTCAGGAATGTGCGTCGGCTGAGAAAAGACATTGTTGAAAAGGTTGTGCTTGTGTTGGGGAGTTTGCTGGATTGCGGTGTTCGTACGCTCGGAGGCGTTGTTGTGAAAGTACGGCGGGATCGGAGTCATTGCGAGAGCGATGCGCTGCGGTTTTCCGAACAAGGGAACCAGAATGATGGCCGATAGAATCGCGCTTTGCGCGGCGATGGAGATGATCAACGCTCGGCGGCGAATGCGCCGTTCACGCGTGCGCTGCTCGGCGCTGCCATCCACGAAACAGCCTTCGAGGGAACCAAAATCATTTTGCGAATGGGGCTCGGGCTCGATAGACATCACACACCTCCACAAAAAAGTTCTGCGAGTTAGAACTAGAGTTTTTGCGACGCCGGTTTCCTGAGGGTTGCTCAACTACCGCAGGAGACCGGCGCCGCGCTCGCAGGGATGTGAGGTGCGCGCGTCCTCCTAACGTTGGACACCGGGATGGGGAACAAGTTCCCGGACGTGCGGCCCATTGGTTCGTGGCAGAATGTCCTGGCTTGGGGGCTCATGTCTCCTGCGGGTCCGCCTCGAGGCGAGTGGCGGGCGCGGCGGATTGAGGCGGGAGCAGGTAGTTAACAATAACTACCCCTCCCTGGGGTTTTTCATAAGGATTGATTCTAAGAAAGTTAAACTCGTTTGTTTTGATACAGTTTTGCTAAGCGTTGATTTGGCATGCCAGGATAACCCCCGGCAAAGAAGTCAGCGCATAGGGAGAGGGTCGCATCTTGCTGATTTCAGAACACTTATTTATATGAACCGAAAACATGCTCTGGCGCATCCCATGGTTGTGGACGTGGATCTGAAGGAGGGTTATCCCCATGGATGGGCGTAATGTCGAAACAATAGGCGTGCGCCGCACGGGTTGGGCTGCTCTAGACCGCGATCCGCAGCAGGACAAAGTCGAGTTTGTCTGTCCGTACTGCGGTGCACGGGACGAGAAAAATGCCAGACGCGAGCGGATGCAATATCATTTTACGGACGGCTTTCTGCAGGATTTGCAGGGCGAAGTGACGCAGTGCCATTCCTGCAAGAGATCGCTGCGCGTGGTTCCGGTGGTGCTGTTGCATGACCAGGACGAAGAGCGGCGATTTGAAGCTGTCTTCTCTGACGAATTAGCGGCGGCGGCGAAGAATTAGTTCGTTTTGAAAATGGAAACGGGGCGCAATTGTTTGCGCCCCGTTTTTCTTTTGTGCTCGTGGTTAGAGCTAGTAGCGGTGCCAGCAGCCGAAGCGGTCATAGTAGCCGCGCACAAACACTTCGCGCCGTTCGAAACGCCGATAGTCGGCTCGCGGGCCGTAAAACTCGCGATGGATAACGACTTCACGGCGGACGATGCGATCGCGATCATTCGCTTGCGCATTGGGCGCCCCCGCGAAACACAGCGCACCACCCAATACAGCCGTAGCCAAAGCTGCCTTGCCGAACACAGACTTGAAAATATTCCTAAACATTGCGTCCTCCCGGGCGTCTCCAGGACTGCTCTCGGGTTGCGCCCTATATTTATGAAACACCCTTGCTCTGCAAATGTTGCGCAATGCATAACAGGCATGGTGACAGGGGAACGCCGCACATTGTTCACAAGATGAAAGAGAGCGCAGCGGAATTCCGCTGCGCTCCGATGGACGCTCAAAAGTTAGTGGCCGTGATCGTGGTCGTGCTCGTCCCAATCGTGTTCGGTGTGCCATCTCTGACCGTCTTCATCCCACCAGCGATGGCCATGTTTCCAGCACCATTCCCTTGCGGCAGCCAGCGCTCTGCGCTGTTCGGCTACTTGGGGGCTGTCCCAGCCATGTTTCTCAGCGGCTTTGTGCAAATTGTGATCAATGGTAATAATGCGCTTTTGGCAGTCCTCAGCTTGTGACCGTGGAGCACCGAAAAGCAGGAAAGTTCCGGCGAGCGTGGCTCCTACAAGCAACGTCTTTCTGACGAATGAAAACTCCGCGCAATGTCGCATGAGTGTTTTTCCCTCCGACTCCAGCCTAATGAACGCAGGAAACTACAACTATCCGGTAGAAGGCGTAGAACGGCGTGAGACATTGCTGTAGACGAGAAACGCGCGCCGGTTTCGCTTAGTAGGCCTGCAAAAAGGGATCGACTTCCATGTGATATTTCTCGAGGCCGGCGCGGATGTGATCGAAAGCTTCGTCGACGCTGTCGGCGAACTGCAGCATTTTGTATTCGTCTTCGTTGATCGTGCCCCAGTTCACCATGGCCTTCCAGTTCAGGACTTTGTTCCAGTATTTGCGCCCGTAGATGAGGATGATGTTGTGTTTTGCGAGCTTTCCGGTTTGCAGCAGCGTGAGCATTTCCCAAAGCTCGTCCATTGTGCCAAAGCCGCCGGGAAAAACGACGAGAGCTTTGGCGATTTGCGCGAACCAGAGTTTGCGCATAAAAAAATAGTGGAAATTAAAGCTGAGCTCGGGGCTGATATAGGCGTTGGCAAACTGCTCGTGGGGCAGCTCGATGGAAAGGCCTATGGATTTGCCGCCAGCTTCGCTGGCGCCGCGATTGGCGGCTTCCATGATGCCGGGACCGCCACCGGAACAAATGACGAAGCGGCGCGGCTTGGGTCCAAGCGTCAACGACCAGGACGTAATTTTGTGCGAGAGTTGGCGCGCCTCCTCGTAATAACGCGACATTTCGAGGAGGCTCTTGGCGTGGCGCACTTCGCTTCGGTGCCGGACCTGCGCCGCTGCAGATAGCTTTCTGACGTTTTCTTTTTTCAGACGCGTGACACGCGCCTGCGCCGTCTCGTGAGATTCGATGCGCGCCGAGCCAAACATGACGATGGTGTCGGCGATTCCCTCTCTCTTGAGCTGCACAAGAGGATGGAGATACTCCGCCAGGATGCGAAGAGGCCGCGCGGGCGTACTTTCGAGAAACCGATGATCTTCATGGGGCGCTTTTGGCGCGTGCTGGGGCTTGAGCTTGGGCTGACCTGCGGACATAAGCTGTTCTCTCCGAAAGATGCAAACCATCATTGTAGGAATCGCGGAGGCTCGCGGCAACGTCTTCCGGCGAGGGTGCGTCGAATTGAGTACACTCGAGGAACTGGTCTTTGCTAGCGGAGAGACAGAATGAAGCAAACCACAGGTAAATATGTATTGGTGCTCGTTGCTCTGCTTGCGGCAGCCGGTGCCTCGCGGGCGCAGGCTCCCGAGGGACCCCTGACGCCCAGGCCAGGCCAGCCGATTCAGCAAGCTCCGCCAGACGCGCAAGCCAAGCTGAAGGTTCAGGTCGCGCTGGTGAATATGCCAGTGACGGTGCGCAACGCGAAGGGCGAAATGGTGCATGACCTTGACGCCAAGGATTTTCGGATCACCGATAACGGCGTCGAGCAGAGGATCTTGCATTTCGATCTTGGAGGTGATCCGGTTTCCGTGGTGATTTTGATCGAGACAAGCTCGCGAGTCGATCCCCTCCTGCCACAGATGCGCAAGACCGGGATTCTTTTTACGCAGACGGTCATGGGGCCAGAAGGCGAGGCTGCGGTCGTGGGCTTCAACGACGCCGTAGACAAGCTGCAGGATTTCACGACGAACGGCGATTCCGTCGAAAACGTGGTGACGCAGCTGCAGTCGGGATCGTCCGGATCAAGGCTCTATGATGCGATGGCCGTGGGCGTCGACATGCTCAGCGGCCGCCTGCCGCAGCCGACAGCGGAGAATCCAGGCCGGCGGCGCTTGCTGCTGATTATGTCCGAATCCGTGGATGTGGGGAGCGAAGCGAGGCTCGGCGAGGTGCTGCGAAAGGCGCAGCTCGCGAACGTGACGATCTATAGCGTGGGACTTTCCACCACGCGTTCGGAACTGCATTCCAAGCCCAAGGACTCGGTGCCGGCGCCGATAGCGCCACCGGGCATCATGACACTGCCGGCGCCGCCTGGAACGGTTCAGACTCCCACAACGGAGGAGAACCGCAACAGCGGCGTCGACTTGTTGGGGCTCGCGGTGTGGGCGGTGCAACATGCGGATAATAAGGTGAAGGACCACGCGATGGAGGTGGCTTGTATCGCGACTGGCGGGGCGCATTTGTCAACCTACAAGGACCGCTCGATTGAAAACGCGATCGACGAAATCGGCGGCGAACTGCACTCGCAATACACCGTCAGCTATGCGCCAACGGATACGAATGCTTTTGGCTACCACGAAATCAAAGTGGACGTGGATCGTAAGAACTTGAAGGTTCGAGCGCGACCTGGGTATTACCTTGCGCCCCCGGAAAGTTAGACACCGGCCTCAGCCAGTCTCAAACAACTTGCTTCCAATACGTTACGTCGCGGGAGGCGAGGAGAGCATCCTTGCGGGCGTTCCAGCGCAGGAAGTGCGGCGTTTTGGTGTGCCGGGAATGAGCTTCGCGGCTTGCCCAAACTTCATCGAGCAGAAAAGCGCTTGGGCCCTCCGCAGAACGGTGCAAGTCATAGGTCAGGCAGCCGTCTTCTTTGCGCGTGGGGCCTACCAGAGCGCGCAGTTCGGCCTCCAGGAGCATTTCCTGGCCCTCGCGCGGGCGTAGCTGGACGATCAGGGTCACGGCGTCCTTTGGCAGCTTGGAGCTCGTGGCCCTGCTGGGTTTGCGGGGACGGTCTGGTTTTTTCTTAGTTTTGCGCTTCGCCATAGTGAGCGGGATTCTACTCCAACAGGGGCAGAAAATCACAATCCGAGGGGACGCGGGGGACGCGGGGGACGCGCTAGAAGGGCGTCCCTGTTCAGGAATGGCGGGCAGCAGCGCTCTGTGCTATTTCTCTGCCAGCTTACGGCCGGCGTTGAGAGTGTCGAAATTCAGGATGGTGTTGAGCACGAGCGAATAGGTGCCGCGCGTTTCGCCGCGATATACGGGATTGATGGAAAAGAGCACGACGTGGCCGCTACCCGTGGGGACGTCTACGACCGCGGGATGCTGCGCGATCTCATCACCGCCTTCGACGAGGCCCGAGATGAGCAGATCCTTGCTGTCGGCATAGCGGAAAATGACGCGCGCGCGGTTCGCCGGAGGGATCACGCGGAAATTGTTGTGCAGTTGTTCGTCGGTGAGCAGGGGATTTTCCCAAATTTCGGACTTTGGTTCTTCGGGGACTTCGATGCCGGGCCGGCCGACCGTGAAGTCTGGATCATCCGCGGTGCCGCGGCCTGTGGGACGCGTATGCGACTCCGAACCCAAACGGCGGAAGCCGCGAGCGCCGGAAACACTGCTCAAGGTAAAAATTGGTCCGTTGTCGCAATAGGCGGAAAGCTTTTCATCGTAGCCGTAGGCGATGGGGCTGGCGCCATCAACGAGCCGCGTGCCGACTACAGAGCCGACGATCTTCATGCGCTGCGCGTTGCCAACGCTGACGCCGTCGGCCAGGCCGATGGACAGCGCAAACCGCGAAGTATCTGTGGCGGTCAGAAGAACGCCGCCCTTTGCTACGAAGTTTTGGAGATTGGCCACGCCTTCCCAGCCGAGGCCGGGGCGCATGTCATCGGTGGAATCGTTTTTGCCGACGAGGTTCGGCGTTTCCGGCGTGTTCTTCCATGGGAGCGGATTGCCCCAGGCGCTCGGCAAACCGTTAATGATGGCGGTGGGGCTGGAAAAGAAGCCGACTGGTGGAAAAAGGATGACGTCGTATTTGGCGTTCAGGTCGCTGGCCTTGGAGACGGTTTGCGTGCTGATGTAGTCGTAGGGAATTCCCAGGTTGTCGAGCGCAATGCGCCACCAGCCTTCCGCCTGCGTGCTGAGCCAGGTGTGGACAAATGCAATGCGCGCGGCGCGGACAGGATGCGTTTTGACGCTTGGCATCGCGGAGATCGGCGTCGCCTGCAAGCCTAGCTCGGAAATAGTGTCATTGAGCTGGGCTCGCGTGACGTTGCGAAGGAGAAAGGAACCGCGGCTGAACTTCTTGCCGCCGCTTTCGAATGGCTCTTCGGCGGCTTCGATCGATGCGTCGTGCAGCTTGTATCGCAGCGTGGCTAGGGACGGCTCAGCGTTGTTATTGATCGCATAGATTGTGCTTTCGCCGCTCACGCCTCCGGGCGCACGGATTTCTTTCACGCGCTCCATCGCAACATCGAGGACTTTCGCATCGGTGACGCGCGTCACTTGCACGCCAAACAGCTCGCCAAAGGTCCAGCCCGTATCGTCATAGGGAGTTTTCTGCGGATCGTCGGGGCTCCAGTATTGATAATCGAGGAGCGCGTCGGCGATTCGCGAGTAGGGTTGGTCCATGCGAACGATATAGCTGCCTGCGGGAAATTCGCGAGTTGTGGGAGCAGGCGGCGTGTCTTTTTCTTTCGCGTCTTTCGCGTCCTTTTTCGGTTTCGCGGATTTCTTTACGGGCAGCTTTACCGTGAAGGCCGAAGTCGCGCGCGAAATTTCGACCGCTTGTTTCTGTAATACCTGCAACAACGCTGCTTGCGAGCCTAAGCGCGGATCATCCGCGGGCAAAACATACGCAGCTGGACCCTCTGCGCCGGGTTTCGTGACGGAGCGTTTGGCTTTGAGATAAAAATTCTTTAGGAAGAGGCGTTTGTTCTCGTTGAAATAGTGCAGTGAGGTGAGCAAGCCGGTTTGTTCGTAGTTGTTGTTGTCGCGCTGCGACCACAAAGCCTTCGGGAGTGGCGGATTTTGCCGATACCAAGTGCGGGCGTATTCTTCCTGGTCCAGGGTGCGCTCCAGCGTGTCCGCGCCGCCGTTGCCGAATGTTTCGTACAGTCGGCTGATGCCGTTGTGCATTGCTGCGATAAACATCAGATAGCCCGGCGACCACGTGTCAAAGACGCCGTGCGTGAAAACACCGGGCATGCCGAACTTGGTCATGTCCGAGACGTTGCGCCAGCCGATCATTTCCCACTCGTCGGTAAGGATTGGATCGACCCAGGCGTTGAAGGGGCCGTCGCCGGCAGTGTTGTCGTACAGATAGGGCACGGATTCATGCAGGTCGTGCAGCACCTGGGCCTTCCAGCCGACGTAGGTGTCGAGCACGTTTTCCGTGAGCTTCAGAGTGACGCCCATGGCATCGCGGTTGTTGTCGTGCGCGACGTATTTGCCCCAATAAATCAGCGGCGGATAAAAATCCTTGGGGTGAGAGAGATGCCAGCGATAGATATCCACCATGCGGTCGCGGCCGTCAACCTCGACGACCGGCGTAATGAGCGTGATCATGCCATCGCGAATTTCACGGATGTAGGGGCTTTCGTCGACCGCGAGGCGGTACGCCAGCTCCATTAACGCCGTGGGCGCTCCGGTTTCAGGCGAATGGATCGTTCCGGTGATGTAGTACACGGGCACGGCTTGCGCGACGATGCGGTCTGCCTCCGCGTCATCGAGTTTTATTGTGCGGGGATCGGCCAGCTTCGCCAATTGCGCGCGGTTCTCTTCCAGGTTCTTCAGATTTTCCGGAGAAGAGACCGCCACGGCGATCATCTCGCGCCCTTCTTCCGTTTTGCCGATGGAGAAGACCTTTACGCGCGGACTGGCCTTTTCGAGAAGGCGCATGTATTTGTACACATCTTCCGCATAGGGCAGGATTCCCGGCGCGCCGGCCACGTCGCCGAGGACGGCTTCGGGAGTCGGAACATTCTTCGAGGCTGGCAGATAGTCGACGAGCGGCGAGGTAAAGAACGGCTGTGTGGTGTACTTATGGATTTTCACCGTGTACGCGTCGTCGACGGGCTGCTTCGGATCGCGAGCCGGGGCGGTTTCGCCGTCACCCAGCGCCGCGGTCGCCGCCACGGAAAGAAACAGCAACATGGCGAAACTCCGCAGGATCTGCACGCGTGTTTTTCCAATACGAATCATTTGGTTCTCCCGAGAGTACAAAGTGGAAGGCGGATTGTAACGCTGCTATTGAGCTGCGACAAATGTTATGCACACCGGCGAAGGCACCTCGACGGTCTGGCCCGTCGGCGTGAGACTGCCGGTTGCGGGGTCAATGTGGAAGACGACGATGTTGTTCGACTCCTGATTCTCGGCGAGAAGGTAGGAGCCTGTGGGATCGATGGCGAAATGGCGAGGCGTTTTGCCGCCGGTGAGGACCTGGCCAAGAGACTTCAGCGTTCCCTTCTTTTCATCGATGGCGAAAACGGCGATGCTGTCGTGGCCGCGGTTCGAGGTGTAGAGAGATTTCCCGGAAGAATGCACTGCAATCTCGGCGGCTTCCTTTGGGCCGGAGTAATCCTTCGGCAGAGTGAAAATGGTTTGCAGGGACGTCAAACCGCCCGTCTTCGGCTGATAGGAGAAGACCGTCACGGACGACTCCATTTCGCTCAGCACGTAGGCAAACTTGCCGTTGGGATGAAACGCAAGATGGCGCGGGCCGGCGCCTGGTTTCACTTTTGCAAAGCCGGAAAGCATCGGCGTGAAAA
This sequence comes from uncultured Acidobacteriota bacterium, assembly GCA_963705855.1. Taxonomy (GTDB): domain Bacteria; phylum Acidobacteriota; class Terriglobia; order Acidiferrales; family UBA7541; genus Acidiferrum. Next base: position 15,555 of record CAVPLA010000043.1, on the reverse strand, counting down.
CCCCTTTGATCGAGTCGAAGCCGTAGACGATCACTTGGTCGAGACCCAAATCGACAGCGAGGGCGAACCGATTGTCGGGCGATGTGCCAATCCAGTGAGCGTGCGGGCCTTCCTGGCGCTCCTTGTTCGGGCCAGAACCGGAATGTTGGACGAAGCCGCTGGTGGTACCGAGGCTGCCGTCATCGTGAACAGGAAACGACGCAATGCTGCCGCTATCGTAATTCGCGACCAGGACGAATGCGCCTTCCTTGTCGAGTGAAACGTGGCAAGGTCCGGCGCCCCGCGTGGGGACCTGATTCAGAAATTTCAACGCCCCGGTTTTCGCATCGATGGCAAAGGCGCTCACCGCGCCGCTGGTTCCTCCATTGAAATTGGCGATTTCATTCACGGCGTAGAGATACTTGCCGTTGGGGTGTACGGCCAAGAACGAAGGATCGATAGTTTCAGCGGCGACGCCGATGGATGTGAGCTGGCCCTTGTCTGAATCGAACCGGTAGGCGTAAATCCCTTTGCTCGTCGTTTTTGACGTGTAGGTGCCGACGTAGACGATGTACTTACTCGTTGCGGCGGGCTTTTCCGGTGTTTGCGCCCGAGAAAGCAAAAGCCATGGCGCCGAGAAGAGCAACAGGAGTGCAAACAATCGTCGCGTAATCTTCATAAGGGAAAAGATTCTAACACTAACTATTGGAGTTGTAGGGGCACAGCATCCCTTCGTTCGCGCTCAGGATAAAGCTATGCTCCTACAAAGGCGGTGGCCCAACTACTTCTTTTCTTCTTCGTGCTCTTCCTGCAGAACGGCAGCGGCGGCGACGGAATCGCCTTCTTCAAGGCGCAGCAAGCGGACGCCCTGGGTAGAGCGGCCAGCTTCGCGAATCTCGTTTGCGTGCACGCGAATCACTTTTCCGTCGTGCGTGATGATCATCACGTCGGACTCTTCCGTCACTTGCAGCGTGGCCACGACAGAGCCGTTGCGGTCCGTGGTCTTCATGTTCACGACGCCCTTGCCGCCGCGCGACGTGATGCGGTACTCCGCCAGCGGGGTGCGCTTGCCAAATCCTTTCTCCGCAACGGTGAGCATCAGGGTCACCAGCGAATCCTTGATCTGCTCGTTTTCGAGCTCTTCGAGATTCTGCGTAGTAACCTTGTGTTCCTTGGCGATGATCTCGAAGTCCGGCTGGACTGCGTCCATGCTCACGACATAGTCGTCCTTGTCGAGGTCCATTCCATTCACGCCGCCGGCGTTGCGCCCCATCGGGCGAACTTCCGTCTCACGGAAAAGGATCGCCTGGCCTTCGTGGCTGGCAAGGAAGATCATCTGTTTGCCGTCGGTAAGCTTCGCGCCGATGAGTTCATCTTTTCCGTCGAGATTAACGGCGATGATCCCCGTCGAGCGCGGATTCGAAAATTCAGTCAACGTCGATTTCTTCACCGTTCCGCTCTTTGTGGCCATAAAGACGAAGCGGCCCTCTTCTTCGAGGTTCTGCGCCGCGACGAGCGCCGTCAGCTTTTCGTCTTCCTGGAATTTCACGAGACTGGAAATCGCTTTGCCTCGCGTGGCTGCGGCTGCTTCCGGCAGTTCGTACACCTTGAGCCAATACACGCGGCCTTTCGACGTGAACAACAAGATGTAACTGTGCGCCGAGGCGATGAACATGTGCTCGACGAAATCTTCTTCCTTCGTGCGCGCGCCGATGCGGCCCTTGCCGCCACGCGACTGATGCCGGTAGGTGTCCGCCGCGGTGCGCTTGATGTAGCCGGCATGGCTGACCGTGATCAGCATCTCGGTGTCCGCGATCAGGTCCTCGAGCTTGATCTCATCAACCTTGTCGACAATCTGCGTGCGGCGGTCGTCGCCGTAGGCCTTTTGGACTTCGCGCAATTCTCCAGTGATGACCTGCTTCAACTTCTTTTCGCTCGAGAGAATTTCCTTCAGCTCGGCGATCTGCTCCCGGATGGACTTCAATTCCTTGAGGATTTCGTCGACCGAGAGTTGTGTGAGGCGGTGGAGTTGCAGCTCGAGAATGGCGTCCACTTGAATGGGCGTCAGGCCGTCAGAGACGGACCGCGTGATTTCGCCTTCGAGCGCGGCGACGCGATATTTCCTGCCGTCCAGCTTGACGCCTTCGATCTTCCGGGACTTTCCGTTCTCCGTGATGGTGACGTCTTGCTCGGAAAAATAATTGAGCAAGTTCTGCTTGGCGTCGGCGCGGCCCGAAGAACCTCGGATGATGCGGATGACGGCGTCCAGGTGATCGAGAGCAACCTGATAACCAACGAGGATGTGCTCGCGCTCTTCGGCTTTGCGCAGTTCATAGCGCGTGCGGCGCAGCACGACATCGCGACGGTGCTCGAGAAACAGCTTGATCAGCGGGATCAACCCCAACTCGCGCGGCTGGCCGCCTACGATGGCAAGCAGGATCATGCCGAACGATTCCTGCATCTGCGTGTGCTTGAAAAGATTGTTGAGGATGAGCTGCGATTCCTCGCCACGCTTGATTTCAATGACGATGCGCATGCCTTCGCGGGAAGATTCGTCACGAACGTCGGAGATGCCTTCGATTTTCTTGGTCTGCACCAGTTCAGCGATGCGTTCGATCAGCCTCGATTTATTCACCTGGTACGGAATTTCGGTGACTACGATATTTTCGCGGTCTTTGCCGACTTCCTCGATGGCAGCTTTGGCGCGCATCATGAAGCTGCCGCGTCCCGTTTTGTAAGCGGCTAAGATGCCTTCGCGGCCCGCGATGTACGCGCCGGTCGGAAAATCAGGGCCAGGCACGATCTTCATGATTTCGTTCAGCGACGTGTCCGGCTTGTCGAGCAGAATCACCGCGGCTTCCACGATTTCGCGCAAATTGTGCGGCGGAATGTTCGTGGCCATGCCAACAGCGATGCCGCTGGCGCCGTTGACTAGAAGATTCGGAATGCGCGATGGCAGGACGAAAGGCTCTTCGCGCGTCTGGTCAAAGTTGGGAACGAAATCGACGGTTTCTTTTTCGAGGTCGGCGAGAATGTCTTCGCTGATCTTTGCGAGACGCGCTTCCGTGTACCGCATGGCCGCCGGTGGATCGCCATCGACGGAGCCGAAATTTCCCTGGCCGTCGATCAACGGGTAGCGCATGTTGAAGTCCTGCGCCAGGCGCACCAGCGCGGGATAGATGACCGCTTCTCCGTGCGGATGGTAGTTGCCGGAGGTGTCACCGCAGATTTTGGCGCATTTGCGGTAGCCGCGGTTCGAGGCGAGGCCGAGGTCGTTCATGGCCACGAGAATGCGGCGCTGCACGGGCTTCAGGCCGTCGCGCACGTCCGGCAGCGCGCGCGCGATGATCACGCTCATCGCGTAGTCGAGATAGGATTTCTTCATCTCGGCTTCGATATCGACCGGCAACAGTATCGATTTGTTTGTTTCGTCCGCCATTTCCCCTCGCTGTTGCTTAAATTCTGTGTTGCACGGGCACGATATATCGTGCCCCTACGACTGATACCTATCGATTTGCTGCGTACTCGAGCACGTAAGCTCTCACTGAATCGAAGGCGTCCGCTGCGTTCGTAAAACGCTTGGGACCAAAGTGTTCCTCAAGCTGCTTCAAAAAGCTGTCACGCTCGGCATCGTTCTCGAACCCGATCGCCACGCCGCCTGCATTGTCTGGCGCATTTGTTGGCGTGGCGCGAAATTCGCTTACGCGCAATCCACGCATCCCTGGCAAAGTCGTCCAGCCCAACTGGCACGTCATTTCGCGGACTTCGCTTTCGGCCGCAATAGATAGAAAGCCCCGACGCCGATGGCCAGCACGACCAGCGCACCGATCAGTTCGACCGTGAGAACCCTGTGCCAGCCTTCCGCAGCGGAAGCATCACCAAGCCCAAGAGCCTCTCGCCACGTTCGGAATTCATTCACCAGCCGCGGCAGACGAAACGTGGCAGTGGCAAACGCCGCCAACAGCAAACCCCAACGGATAGCGTTTCGAATCGAGCCCGCATCCGTATTGGACTCCGCCGTCACCGATCAAATATCCAGGTTCACGACTTCGAGCGCGTTTTCTTCGATGAACTTGCGACGCGCCTCGACGTTTTCGCCCATCAGCGTGGTAAAAATATCTTCGGCCGCGACGGCGTCCTCCAGCTTCACTTGGAGCAGCGTCCGCGTGTCCGCGTTCATCGTGGTTTCCCACAACTGCTCGGCGTTCATTTCTCCCAGGCCTTTGAATCGCGTGATCGTGAAGTCCTTCTTAGCGTCTTCCACGACGTAATTGAGCACCTCGTGCACGTTACCCTTGCTCACTTTGTCGCCGTTGCGCGCCACGGTGAAGGGCGGTTTGTTGTACTCCTCGATCTGCTTGGCTAGTCCCCGCAGGCGCTTGTAATCCGCGGTCGAGGCCAACGCCCAATTGACTTTTTGGTTGTGCGGCGGGCCGAACTGGATTTCGTAGAGGCTGTGCTCTTCGTCGAAGGCCACTTTGCCTTCGAGCTTGAGTTTGGCCTTGTCCACTTCCTTTAAAAGCTTTTCGAGCGCTTTCTTGTCTTCGAAATCCGTCTTTTTCTCGAGCCCGCTCTCGGCGAGCAACTCGACCAACCCGGGCTCGCGCAAACGCCGGCCCAGTTTGGCCGCCGCGGCTTCGTACTCCTGCACATTGAGAAGGAATTTCGTCAGACCGGCGCCTTCGAGCGATACGCCTTCTTTCGCCTTCACGACGTGATCTTCCGTGGCGCGCTTCATCAGCTCATGCGCGAATTCGCGTTCATCGCGAATATATTTTTCCGTTTTGCCGCGCTTCACGCGGTACAGAGGCGGCTGCGCGATGTAAATGTGCCCGCGATCGATCAGCTCCTTCATGTGGCGGAAGAAGAATGTCAGAAGCAGCGTGCGGATGTGCGAGCCATCGACGTCCGCGTCAGTCATGAGAATCACTTTGTGATAGCGGAGTTTACCTGCGTCAAAATCATCTTTGCCGATGCCGGTGCCAAGTGCCGTGATGATGGCACGAATTTCTTCGTGTCCCAACATTTTGTCGTAGCGCGCTTTTTCGACGTTGAGGATTTTGCCCTTGAGCGGCAGGATCGCCTGAAACTTTCGGTCGCGGCCCATTTTCGCCGAGCCCCCGGCGGATTCTCCCTCGACGACGAACAGTTCGCAGCGCGAAGGATCGCGCTCCTGGCAATCGGCCAGTTTGCCGGGCAGGCCGCTCGAATCCATAGCGGACTTGCGCCGCGTCAGCTCGCGGGCTTTGCGTGCGGCCTCCCGGGCGCGTGCGGCATCGATGCACTTGGAAATGATGCGGCGAGCCACCGTGGAATGCTTATCAAACCACTCGCCCAGCTTTTCGTTAACGAGTTGCTCGACGTCGCCCTTAATGTCGCTGTTCAGCTTACCCTTGGTCTGTCCTTCAAATTGCGGTTGTGGCAGGCGCACGGACACGACCGCCACGAGGCCTTCGCGAACGTCATCGCCTGTGATGGTCACTTCGTCCTTTTGCTCTTTGAGCATGCCGGCTGCGGACGCGAAATTGTTGATCGTACGCGTCAGCGCGGAACGAAAACCGGATAGGTGCGTGCCGCCGTCCACCGTATTGATGGTGTTCGCGAAGGCAAAAACGTTTTCGCCGTATGTGTCGTTGTATTGCAGCGCGATTTCTATCTCAACAGCGCCACGCTTCCCTTCGATGTAGATCGGCGAATCGTGCAGTGTGGTCTTTCCCCGGTTCAGGTGCTTGACGAACTCGCCGATGCCGCCCGTGAAGCGGAACTCGGTGGTCTTTTCGGAACGTTCATCCGTGAGCGTAATTTTCAGCCCTTTGTTCAAAAAGGCCAGCTCGCGCAAACGTTGCGAGAGCGTATCAAAGCTGAATACTGTCTTGTCGAAAATAGTCGCATCGGGATGAAACGTTACACTCGTGCCCGTTTTTCGCGTTTTCCCTGTTTGTTTTAGCTTTGTGGTCGGCTTGCCTTTTTCGTAGGACTGTTCCCACACCGCGCCATCGCGCGAAATTTCCAGTTCGAGCCGGTCCGAAAGGGCGTTGACGACGGAAACGCCGACGCCGTGCAAACCGCCGGAAACTTTGTAGGTGTCACTGTCGAATTTTCCGCCGGCGTGCAGGACCGTGAGCACCACCTCCGCCGCTGGTCGCTTTTCCGTGGCGTGCATGTCGACGGGGATGCCGCGGCCGTTATCCACCACGGTGACCGAATCATCCGCATGTACCGTGACGTTGATTTCATCGGCGTAGCCGGCCATGGCTTCGTCGACGGAGTTGTCGACGACTTCCCACACCAGATGGTGCAGGCCCATGTCTCCCGTCGAGCCGATGTACATCGCGGGACGCAAGCGCACGGCTTCTAGACCGCCGAGAACTTTGATCGACTTCGCGTCGTATTGATGACCCGGAGTTTTTCCGGCCACTGTCTCTTTATCGCCCATGTATGCTCCTGACGAAATTCTTAGCGCCCAAAGACGGACCCCGAGCCATGCGGTGGGCCCCAGCGCTTAAAAACTTTGCTCAAACTTTTGTGAAGCGAGGAAAGGCGTGCTCGCGGAATGCTACGTACGTCGCCTTACCCTTTGATTCCGATCGCATGCGATCAGAACTCGTAGGGTTCCTGCTCCATCCCATCTCGCGCAGCGAGACGTGGCGAAGACTTCATAACTCCAAGCTTCCGGCTCAATAGCTCCTGGCGCGAAGCTAAACTACAAAGCCGAATTTACTTGGCCGACGTGCCGATTTGGAGGTTACCGAACTGCGAATCGACAGCCAACAAATTGTACTTGATCTGCCGCCGTTTCTCAAGGCCAGAAGAAGCCGCGAGCGTTCCGTAAAGTACTTATTTTGTGCTATTTAGGCTTATCTTGGCGGGCTTGGCAGACTTCCTCGGGAATTCAAGTCTGACGTGAAATCCGATGGGTTTTTTCGCTGGAATCGGTGTTTCCAGCATTTGGCGAATCGTCTCAAAAAACGGCCTGAAATCTCGCATCGTAACGCTTTTCCATTGTGTCAATTTTCGGCGCAATTCCTCGTGCGTTGTGAGCATTTCACGAAGGCGCACGAAGGTTCGCAGGATCGCGACGTTTACCTGAACGGCGCGCGAACTGTGGAGGACGCTAGAAAGCATCGCTACGCCTTGCTCCGTGAAAGCATAAGGAGCAAGCGACGGCCTCCTCGCCCTGGTTTTGAGGTTCCAGACTGGAACCACAAAAACGGTACTTCGCAGCATATGTTATTAGCTAAGTTAAATCAAGGTATAGATAATTTATTGGTAAAAGAGTCGCCGGAATCCGCACCACTTACTGTCTCTGACGCAGTGATTCAAATGCGCATGGGCATGATGATGTAGCGGTAGCGGTAGGATTCGTCGGCGAGCGGGCGCATCTGGCCGGCGGATTGTTCGTCCTTCAGCTCGATGCTGATGGGACCATCGGCGGCGGCGGCGAGAAAATCGAGCATGTAAGATGAATTGAAACCGATGCTGATCGCGTCGCCTTTGTATTCCTTCTCGATATTTTCCTTGGCCTCGCCGTATTCTGGGCTCGAAGCGGAAATTTCAACGCCTTCTTTGGAAACGGCCAGTTTCACGGCGTGCGAACGCTGGTCGGCGAGTTGCGATACGCGCCGGACCGCATCGCTGAGTTCAGCGCGCTCGAGCACCACGGTCTTGCTATTGTCGCGCGGGAGCACCGCTTCGTAATTCGGAAATTGGCCGGTGAGAATTCGCGAAATCAAAAGACGGTGGCCGACTTGAAAGAATAGATGGCTTTCGTCCTTGGCGAATTCGATCGAGGCATCGGAGCCGGCCGCGCTCGCAAGTTTTTCGACCTCGTCCATCGCTTTTTTCGGAATGAGCACTTTCACTTCGCCGTTCAAGCCCGCGAGCTTCTGGTCCGTTTCCGCAAGCGCTAGGCGGTGGCCGTCAGTAGCCACCATCGCCAAGGTATCCGGCTTCAGGATGAGCAGCCCGCCATTTAATGTGTAGCGCGACTCTTCCATCGAAATAGCAAATTTTGTTTTGGCGATCAGGCTCTCAATGATCGCTGCGGGGATTTTGACGAGTGTGTGGGGCATGGTGGGAAGCGCTGGAAAGTTTTCCTTCGCCATCCCAACGAGCTTGTACTTCTTTCGGTCGCTGACGATTTCCACCCAGTGATTCTCGAGGAGCCTGACTTTGATTTCGCCTTCTGGCAGCAAGCGCACCAGCTCCAGCAGCTTTTTTGCCGGAATAGTCCCCGCGCCTTCCTTTTTAATCTTTGCTTCGCAGGACGTGCGGATGCTCAGCTCAAGGTCCGTCGCGGTGATGGTCAACTGGCTGCCTTTGGCCTCGACCAACAAATTCGAAAGTATGGGGATCGTCGTCTTGCGCTCAACGACACCTTGCGTCGTGCTGAGTTCATTCAACAGCGCTGACTTTGTAACGCTGAATTCCATCGATGGATGTTCCTCGCGTGCGGTTCCTGTTGCGCTCATTCGGGTTCCTCGCCACTTTCTACCGCTGTCGTACTGTACTCGCTTTTGCGCAAAGTATAAAGCCCGCAAGGCGCGTAAAACCTGTGGAAATACGTGGGAATCAGAACTCTCTTACGCAGCGCTGGAAAAGGACGCCACCTGCATTTTGTCCACAACTTAGAACCACTATCACAACTACAACAGCACTTAGTCATTTCTAAAAACTATAAAGCTTGTTGTTGTGATGAGTACGGTGGAATTGTGAAAAGCTCAACAACCACTTTTATCCCAGTGGTCTAGCGTGGATAGTTCCAAGTGGCGAACTGTGGGAATCGGTGAAAACGCAGCGTCAGACTTGTACTCAACTCAGTAAACCGAAATACCTTCCACCACACTCAACAGTATTTCCGCATTTTCTCCAACGCCTATCCACAAGGTCTCCACGCGCGGAAATTTACACTCCGGCGCGCTAACTCGACGCTGTAGAACAACAAGGCTGCGAGAAACATATCTCGCAATTCTGACGGGAAGCTTATGCGTGATGAGGAACAAATAGGCTGAGTGAAATCGCTGTCGCTATTGCAGGGTATCCATTAAGCGCGTGATCGTCCGGTTCAAATCTTTGTCGGATCGCCGCATTTCCTCGATTTTGTTGATCGAGTGAAGGACCGTGGTGTGATGCTTACCGCCAAATTGCCGTCCAATTTCCGGCAAGGACGCCGTCGTGAGCTGCTTCACGATATACATGGCCACCTGGCGTGGAAAGGCGATCGCCCGGGTGTTGCTGCGAACCTTCAAATCCTGTTCGCGCATATTGAAATGCTCGCTCACGCGCTTCTGAATCAGATCGATGGTAACGCGCTTCTCCTGTGAGGCGATGATATTGCGCAAAACCTGCTGGGCGGTCGACAGAGAAATGGTGGCCCCGGTCAAGGAAGCATACGCCATCAGCCGAGTCAGCGCGCCCTCCAACTCGCGCACGTTGGACTTGATCGCCCGCGCGATATACTCCGCCACATCGTCCGGCAAGGCAAACCGGTCGTTCTCGGCTTTCTTCTGCAAAATCGCGATTTTGGTTTCCAGATCCGGCGGCTGTATGTCGGCGATCAGGCCCCACTCAAACCGCGAGCGCAGCCGCTCTTCGATCGAATTAATCTCTTTTGGCAGGCAGTCGGAAGAAATCACGATCTGCTTTTGCTGTTCGTAAAGCGCATTGAACGTGTGAAAGAACTCTTCCTGCGTCCGTTCTTTCCCCGCGATGAATTGGATGTCGTCCACCAGCAAAACATCCACCGTATGAAAGCGATCGCGGAAACTAGTCATGCGGTCGAAGCGCAATGAATTGATCACTTCGATCGTGAATTTCTCGGCGCTTACGTAACTCAACCGCATCGCCGGATTGCGCTTCTTGATGGTGTGCCCGATAGCATGCATCAAATGCGTCTTGCCCATGCCCACCCCGCCATAGAGAAACAGCGGGTTGTAAGCCTTCGAAGGCTGCTCTGCCACCGCGCGCGCCGCCGCATGGGCAAACTCATTGGACTTGCCGACGACAAACGAATCGAAGCTGTAACGCAAATTCAATTGATGATCGCTGCTTTCAAAGTCGAGCTTCGCTTGTTTCACGCCGGATGCTGTGGGAGCGGCTGGCACGGGATCTTCCTCCGTACAGACGTATTGCACTTTCACGCCCGGGGTCCCGAGTTCGTGGAAAACGGCTTTGACGATTTCGCCATAGGTCCGCGTCAGGACCTGCCGGAAGACCGTGCTGGGGATCTGAACAAACAGGTTTTCACCCTCGGCGCGGTTCAGCCGCGTGGGTTGGAACCAGGTAGTGTACGTGTTGATGCTGACCCGGGACTTCACGCGCTCAAGAAACCGCTCCCAGGCATTCGTCGCAGTAGTCATCGCAAGAGAAAATCTATCCCGGCAATTTCCACAGATGTGAATAAGCTGTGGAAAGCAGGTCCCTTCATTATCTTTATCGTTTTCAGGCTTCGGGAATCATGCCCGTACGGGAACGTCTTGCTTTCCCCTGGCGCCCCGTGCGCGGCCCTTATGGAATTGCCGGCCCCTCGAACTTACAGCTATCAGACAGCGCGGGATTGTCGCCGATTGGGGCGACTGGGGCAAGCGAAAAGTGTGCGAAGGGATTCACCGGGGTGCACACCCCATGCACAGCTTTTCCACAAGCACTATTCTTGTGCAACTCCGCTTGCCAGACTGCATTTGCGCGGGAATTCCCACAAGATTTTCGCGCGCGCACGCAACTTTGCACAGGTTCCATCCAAATCACCCTGAGGATAATTCCCTTATTGTTGAGATTTTTTATCGGGCCGGTCGAATTCGTAGATGCCCAGCGGGTCGCTTCCGATGATCAGACGGTCTTGCTCGATGAGAATCGTATTGGCTTCGAGCCGCGCCCCTTCGGGTGTGTAGATCAAATAGGTCGCGCGCCGATTTCCTTCTTTGTCGAAGTGCAGCAGCTTGTCGCCCAGCGCCATCCAAACTTCTCCGCTCGTGCGCTCTACGCCAACCGCCGTAAGGATGCGCTTGAACATGGGAGCGTCCCCGCGCTTCTCCTGCCTCTCAATCTCTTTACGAGTCGCTTGCGCCGCTGGCCATGCATCCACTCCCGTGTACTGAATATCTTGCCCCGCGTACCCATAACGATCATATTGCCGTACGGTCGCTTCCGGCATGTAAGGAAATGCGAAGTATAGATGGCCTCCGCCGTCCGTCACGAGCATCCCGATATTCAAAAAACGGTTCACCTCCGGCCGCTCGGAAATCGGCTCGGGATCGCCAAACTCGCGCACGTCGCGGCCGTTCTTGTCGAACACTATGACCAAGTGCTGTTCGTGCACCGTCGCGACCGCGACTTCCCCATCCGGAAGTGCCGCCACCGCCACTGGCCCATTGATCTTCACCACGCGTTCATTTCCCCTGGTGTCCCAGATCTTGATCGCATTTGCGCCGCGGTCCGCCACGTACACAGTTCCCTGCGCATCCACGTCCAGGTCTTCACCGAAGGTGATCGTGGCCAGTGGGGATGACTGGGGATTGGGACTCTTGCTCTCTTCGAAGGCTGGAACTCTCTTGAGCAGTTTGCCTGCTGCGTCGAATACGGAGGCCGAAGATCCCGGCGCACTCAACACATAATAATTCCCGTCCGCACCGCGCTTCACAGCCCGCAGCCCTGGCCCAACTCCCGGCAAGAACCGCTTTTTGGCCGTCAGTTCCCCTTCATCCTGGCCAAACGAGCACCCGGCGAGACATGTCAGCAGACACAACCCCGCAAGAATTCTCACGTTAATCACAACCCCTTTGTTCTACTTCATATGTCCTGAGTCCTCAGAGTACGACGGATGGATACAGGTTGCCCGTTTCAAAGGATTAGGTGTGTCGATCAGTCAATCTGGAAGCGCAAGCGCTCGATCGACCGCGCCCGCAGCCGGCCGGCCGCATTGCGCGGGCCTTCGTCGTCCGTCTCGATCAGCACGCAATTCATTTGCACATCGCCGGAGGCCACTTCAAAGCGCGCCGGTAACCCATTGAGAAACTTTTTGATAATGCCGCCGCGGTCCATCCCGATCACGCCGCCGTGCGGCCCGCTCATGCCCACATCCGTGATGTACGCCGTGCCGCCAGGCAGAACGTGCTCGTCCGCGGTCGTAACGTGCGTGTGCGTTCCTACGATTGCGGTAACACGCCCATCGAGGTACCAGCCCATCGCCACCTTCTCGCTAGTGGTCTCCGCGTGCATATCGACAAAAACAAACGCGACATCCTCCGGCAGCTTGGCCAGCTCGCTGTCCGCTTTGCGAAACGGATCGTCGATCGGTGTCATGAAAACGCGGCCCTGCAGATTGAGCACGGCATATTTCACTCCATTTTTTGCCGTGCCGACATAGAGCCCGGTGCCCACGTTACCTTCCGGAAAGTTCGCCGGCCGCAGCAGCCGCGGCTCGTGCGGCATGAATTCCAGGATTTCCTTGCGGTCCCAACTGTGGTTGCCGCCCGTGAGGACCTCTATCCCCATCCCGAGCAGTTCTTCCGCCAGTCGAGGGGTAATCCCGAAACCCGAAGCGGAATTTTCGCCGTTGGCAATCACCAAATCGATCTGCCGTTGCGCCACGATGTCCGCCAGTCGATCGCGGACAATCTGCCGTCCCGGCGAACCGACAATGTCTCCAATAAAAAGTATGCGCATGCTTTATTAAGACTCGTTGATACAAAAATAGAGCGGACTGCTTGGCCGTGGGGAGCTAGGCCGTGAACCTCTGAATTAGGTGGGCGCCACGAGCCAACCGTTAGGCTTTCCTGCCCCGCTCGCCCGTCTCCATTCGCTTGCTTAAACTCAGCAACAAAGACGCGCCAGCGGGACAGGCCGTGCACACGGGCTGTCTATCCGCGGCTCCTCAGAGATTCGTCATTGGTTCAAACAGCTTTCGCTCCCTCACCTGCTTAGAAGAACCGCTCCGCCTCATATTCTAGCAGGATGCCTGCCCAAAGAAAGTCAAGGGCGCCAGTGGCTCCTGAAGAGGTTCCAAACCTAAAAGGAGTTGGACAAATAGGTTTGCGAGAGACGGATCCCTGCCGCCTGTGAACTCTCCCAGAACAGACTAATCTATGAAATCGATGACCGCTCCATCGCGGCGATCGAGGAACCCGACGAATTGCCCGAAGTTTGGCGCCGTCACATTGTTGTACACGGCATTGAAGTTGCCGTGATTGGTGACATTGAGCGAATAGAATCCCAGCCGAATGTGGTGAATTTTGCCGCTCTTCGCGCCAAGAAAAGGAACCTGGAAGACGCGGTAGATTTTCACATCCAACGAGAGATAGGTGGCAAAGCGTTGGCCGTTTGGCGTGCCTACATAGTTCTGCAGCACATCCACATTCGAGTAGGAGTAGCCGGAATGCACGTCGAGAATGGGACTGAAGGTGAACTTCTTCGGTAATGAAAAAACTCCCCAGGTGACAACTCTCTGGGGAACGTCAGAAGGCAGGATACCGTAGACATTCGGCCGGATGACGGGCTGCAAGAACGGAATGATGACGTCGGAAAGGTTATTCAAATCTCCCCGCGTGCGGCTCCATATATAAGACGCGTTCACCTCGTTGTTTTGATGAACGGTGAAGCGCACGGTGCTCTCCACCTCGCGATAGTGAGAGGAACCTGTGTTCGTGAGACCGAGGAAAGAGTTCGCGCCCGGCGCGCCAGTGAAGGGATTGACCACAAACAGGTAAGTCGTGTGGCTGTCGATGTACCCGACCCGCAACACCACGTTTCTCCGCAACTCGCGGTCCCCCTCGAGGCTCCACGTGAAATTGCGCGGCGTTGTGCCCGGTCCCTGCGGCAGGATTCCAGTAGTTAGCGGATTCACCCCGCCCACGTAGGCGTTGGTGTAGGTTACAGCCGGCCCGATCAATTGCCCGGTGGGATCAAACTGGCTCACCACACGAGTCGGGTTCACGTCAAAGTCGGCTGCTAGTAGAGGCAGCATGCTATAGAACAAGCCCGCCCCCGCTCGAATTACGGTCTTGCCGTCCTTATTCGGTGAATAGGCGATGGCAACGCGCGGCGCGAACGCCGCGGACCAGCCAGAGGTCTCGCTGGACAAACGCGCTCCTGCATCGACCGTCCAATGGGAGTTTAGTATCCAATGATCTTGGACGAACTCGGCAACGGCCGTATCGGATGTATTTTGAGTCCCTGCCGGCTGAAAGTTGATCTCCTCATCTAACGTGCCGTCCTGCTCGAGGAGTTGAATTGGATTAGACGTGGTCACACCGGAATAAGATCGATAGTTCAGATCCACGCCCACATGGATCTCGTGTTTCCCCATCCAGTGTTTCTCCGCGAATTGATAGCTAGGCAGAAACTGGAACTGCTTGCCTCTCCTCGACCATTGGTTGAAAAAGCTTCCGCCCCAGCCTTGCGGTGTAATCAGCATGTCATCTAATCCTTGGCCATGAGCATTGCTGTCGAACCTCGTGTATTGCGAAATCACACTGAAGATCGCTCCTGAATCCAGCTGGTACTTATCGGACAAATGTGTGGCGATGCCCTTTTGATTCAAGTCGTTGGAGGCCGTCTCCGGAACGAGAGCATTGATGCCGACGTGCTGCTGCCGCAGTGGGAAAGCGTTGACCGTAAGAGTCACAATTTGTTTGGGCGAAAGAACGAACTCGAGGGTAGTAAAAGAGTTAAATCCCTGTTTCTTGGTGATGTCGTCCGGCCACGGGAGTCCGCGAACCGTGGTCTTTTTCATGTCGTACTGGAAAACCTCCGAGAAGAACAGCTTGCCCGCGATCAGCGGTCCTCCAAAATCAACGCCAGGTGTCGCTTGCGCGATGCCGACCATCGAGCCGTTCTTGCCAAGAATGGAAGGCACAAAATTTTTTACGTAGAAATTCCATTTCTCTGCCGGGGGCTTGGTCTCAATGGTTGTCAATCCGCCCGAAAAACTTCCGAGTGCCGCGTTATAGGGCGTTTTGTAGACCGCGAACGATTGCACGGCATCCGTGGGCACCGCAATGGAAAAACTCCCGGTCACCGGATCGGCCGTCTGCGCGGAATTCACCAGAAACAGGCTCTGATTTTCATCAGCACCTTTAAACGTTAGTTTTCCGTCCTGCGTTTTTATCACTCCTGGAGTGATGGGAATCACTTCCCGGATCTTTTCCTCCGGCGTGGGCAGCGCAACTAGCTCGCGGTGAGTTACTGTGGCCTCTGGGTTGGCAACGCTCTCCGTTGAGATGACCTGAGTCTGTTCCTTAACCTCGACCTTTTCCGTCACCGCTTCTAGTTCCAGTGTGATGTCTTGAACCGCAGCCTGTCCTGGAGCCAAGGAAACTGTTTTTGTCACCGTCTTGAACCCTTGCTGGCTCACCGAAATCGTGTACTTTCCAGCTTTGAGACCCTTGAACTCGTAGTGCCCCGCGTCATCTGTATTCGCAGTCAGGGGGTTTCCATCGGGCGGAACGGCACTCAGGTTTACGCTAATCCCCGATAAATCAGACGAAGCGTCCTCTTGCTTGGTGGAAACGGTGCCGCGGATCGACCCAGTCTGCGTCTTCTCGGCGCCGGCGCGCGTGCCTTGTCCAAACGCTGGGAAAG
>CAVPLA010000042.1:0-69844 GCA_963705855.1 uncultured Acidobacteriota bacterium | reverse complement strand
TGGCGGTGTTCGTGCCAGTTGCCTTGTTTCCGGGAACCACGGGAATCTTGTTCCGGCAATTCGCGCTGACGATTGCGTTCTCGGTTTCCATTTCGGCGTTTAACGCCCTGACGTTGACGCCTGCACTTTCCGCGATTTTGCTGGGACGCCACCGGGATCGTGCCGAAGGTAGGTTTTTTCATGCGTTCAATCGCCTGGTGACAGGCGGCACGAATCTGTACCGCAATGCGGTGCGGCACGTGATCGGCTGGAGGTTTGCCGCCATTCTGGTTTTTTTTGCGGCACTGGGTTTGACGTACTGGGTTTATAACAAAGTTCCGCGGGCGTTTATTCCGGAAGACGACCAGGGGTACATCATCTTCGTTGTGCAGGCGCCGCAGGGCGCGTCCTTGCAGTACACGGAAGGAATTTGCGCCAAAGTAGAAGAAGTCATCTCGCATGTTCCAGAGATTCAGGGGGCCTTCTCGCTTCCAGGGTTCAGCCTGTTTGGCGCGGCGCCGAACCGCGCCGTGGTTTTCAGCAGCTTGAAACCTTTCGCGGAGCGCAAAGGCCAGGAACATTCCGCGGCAGGAATCATTCAACGGCTTCGTGGACAACTGTTTGCGATTCAGGGGGCGCTGGTTATTCCGTTCAATCCGCCGGCGGTGCAGGGATTAGGGCAATTCGGCGGATTTCAATATGAACTGGAGGATTTGGGGCGGAATTCGCTGCAAACGATTGCGGATACGGCGAACAAGCTTGCGGCACAGGGCAACTCGGGCAAGGACTTGGTGGGATTGTTCAGCAGTTTTACGGCGAACGATCCGCAATATTTGGTGCAAATCGACCGAGAGAAGGCCAAAAGTTTGCAAGTGCCATTAAGCCAAGTGACGGACGCGCTGCAGGTATACATGGGATCGGTGTATGTGAACGATTTCGATTTCAACAACCGGTCGTATCGCGTGTATGTGCAGGCCGACAGCCGCTCCCGCTCGGCGGCGAAGGATATTCGGCAATATTACTTGCGTTCCGACACCGGCAGGATGATTCCGCTGGACAATCTGGTCACCGTGGAACCAACGCAAAATGCTCAGGTTATCAGCCACTACAATCTTTTCCGGGCGGCGGAGATTGATGGTTCGGCGGCGCCAGGACACAGCTCCGGCGAAGGAATCGCGGCGATGGAAGAGCTGTCCAAGAAAGCGCTGCCGCAAGGGATGACATATGAATGGAGCGGGCTTTCGCTGGAAGAGATTCAATCGGGAGGCAAAGCACTGATTTTGTTTGGGCTTGGGCTGGTTGTGGTTTACCTGACGTTGGCGGCGCAATACGAAAGCTTTGTGCTGCCATTTATCGTTTTGATGGCTGTGCCGGTGGCGATCCTTGGTGCGATCGGAGCGCAAGCGCTGAGAGGATTGCAGAACGATGTTTATTGCCAGATCGGGCTAGTGATGTTGATCGGACTCGCGAGTAAGAACGCGATTTTGATCGTGGAGTTTGCCGAGCAGTTGCGCGAGCAGGGCATGACTATAGTCGAAGCGGCGATTGAAGCGGCGCGGATTCGGTTGCGGCCGATTTTGATGACGTCGTTCGCGTTCATCCTTGGCGTGGTGCCGTTGGTGCTTGCGCAAGGCGCAGGACGCGCCGGACGAATTTCCGTGGGGACGACGGTGTTTGGCGGAATGATTGCTGCGACTACGCTAAACCTCCTATTTATCCCCGTGCTTTACGTGATCGTGAAGAGCATATTTCCTGGCGGCAGAGCGAAGACGGCCGCGGTTGAACATTAATTTCCTATCCTTAACGAACAATTAATTTCGAGATTTGTGGTTGGGCAGAAGAACGACGCTCAGCTTCATTGCTTTTTGAGGAGACACATACCAGACCAGGGGCGATCACGGCGTGACTTTTCCGTCTCTGGGAGAAGTGCGAAAAGCCTGAACAAAAGGGAGAGACGCTTGAGGCGCGCGGCGTTTTTGAGAAAGGATTGCACGTCGACGGGCTTCCAACCATAAGGGATGAAGAAGTTCGGGCCTTCAGGAGGGGCAAATTTGAATGGCGCTGCTTCGTTGAGCTGCTTGGCCATTCTTTTTGCCAACAGGCGGAGAAGGCCGGGCGAGGCAATATCGAGAATCCAAGATTGAAAACTGTGAGGAGCGGCGAGGTCGTTGGAGAGGCCAGCGACGTCCTCGGCACTCAAATAAATGAGCAGGCCTTCGGTGATGACGAGGGCTTTTTGGGACCGGCGGCCGAGTTCGGCGAATAGCTTGCGGCGCTCGGTGACGTTGGATAGGTCGAGACGGATGCGTTCGAGAGAGCAGACGGGCTTTTCATCGCGCAGAATTCCTTCTTTGTAGTCGAGGATTTCGGGGAGATCGACTTCGACCCATTTGAGAGTAGCCGAAAGCTTCATCCGATAGGGGCGCGCGTCGAGGCCGGCGGCGAGGTTGATCACCATATCGACGCCTTGCTGGACTTGCTCGTTGATGAATTGGTCGCCGAGATAAGTGCGCGTGATCAAGCTCCAATCGTTGTCGCGACCGAGGGGCATGGACTTGGCAATTTGCTCGCCGCGTTCTCCGGCCAGACGGCGTGCGAAGGGATCGCGGAAATGTGCATCGGGTCGCTCGGTCTCTCGCGCGCGATAGACGGCTACCCAGCGGGCAGTGTCGGAGACGTTGCGAATCAGTTGTTCGGACGGAATATTTTTCGGGGACTTTGGTTCGCTCAAGTGGGCGCCTCGCGATCATGATTCAACTTGTCGAAGTCTAGCTTTTAGAGTGGAGAGAGTACAACACGTGCTCCGACCGCTAGCGTAAGCTAGAAATTACTCTCCTTCGCCTGAGCCGGGACGACAGGCTAGTTGATAGTCGGGATGAGCGCCGCTGGACTGGCCGACGCGGAGTTCGAGGTCCAAGCGGACGTTGTCGGAACGAATGCCCACGGGGCCGTGGAAACTTCCGCCTTCAGAGGCAACACTTCCTTCCCAGACTAGATTGTTATCTGCGTAGACGCGCATTTCCGCGCCATTCATCTCGGCGCGCAACGTGTGCGCGGCGCCGGGGCGCAAGAGCGGGACGGGTGAACTGTGGACGGGTTTGATGTTGCGGTAGCCGCGGTTGCCGCATTCCGCGCTGGTGTGCTGGCCAGGATTGCTTTTCACGGAGACGACGAGCTTGGATTCGGGTTCGATGCGCCACATCGCGTAGACGAGATTGCAAGCGTCCTGGGCGCGAAGCTTTAGGCCGAACTGACGGCGCATCTCGCCGGAGCCTAGCGGCTTTTCTCCGGCAGTCTGGCCAAGATACGTGAAATGAGCTTCGATTTCTTGCATGGTGGCAACGGTGACGAACGCGCGCATCTTGGGCACGTTGACGGACATGCGGTTGCCAGAAGATTGCTCGATCGCGCCTTCCGTCACGCAAAGCTTTGCCTGCGGAACGGAGAGCCAGTTGATCGAGGGCAGCGCCCCCATTCGAGCGTTGGAAACAAAAAGCAGGAAGCAGCCTGCGAGAATGAATTTAGCAGGATTTTTCATGATCAAGATACCTCCTTGCCTCGCGCGGAAGGTTTTGGCGGCGAGTCTACCAGACGGATGTCGTATATAATCGCGGCGAGCGAGCGGAATCAAGGAAATCTTTACCGGGCGGCAAACCTGGCGGCCGCGGATAGTTTACTGGCGGCGAATCGATGGAATCTTTCTAAGGGCGGGCAGAAGAGTTTGCAGGCGAAAAGGCGGCACGCGTGAATTTCGAATTCAGCGAAAAAACTAAAGATCTGCAACGCCGGCTGCAAGCGTTCATGGACGAGCACATATATCCGAAGGAGCGGCGCTTCCAGGAAGAGATTGAGCATGAGCGGTGGAAGCCGACGCGAATTATTGAAGAACTGAAACCGAAGGCGCGGGCGGCTGGGCTGTGGAACCTGTTTCTGCCAAATGATGAGAGTGGTGCGGGACTGACGAATCTGGAATACGCCCCGCTGTGCGAGATCATGGGGCGAAGCGCGATGGCTGCGGAAGTGTTCAATTGCTCCGCGCCGGATACGGGAAACATGGAAGTGCTGGCGCGCTACGGAACGCCGGAGCAAAGAGAGAAATGGCTGAAGCCTCTGCTCGCGGGCGAGATTCGGTCGTGCTTTGCCATGACGGAGCCGGAGGTGGCTTCTTCTGACGCGACCAACATTCGCGCCAGCATCGTGAGAGAAGGAGGCCAGTACGTAATTAATGGGAGGAAGTGGTGGACCTCAGGGGCAGGAGACCCACGCTGCAAGATCGCGATTTTCATGGGCAAAACCGATCCGACGGCTGAGACGCACAAACAGCAGTCGATGATTCTAGTGCCTCTGGAAACGTCGGGCGTGAAGATCGTGCGGCTGCTCACCGTGTTTGGGTACGACCATGCGCCGCACGGCCACGCGGAGATCGCATTTGAAAACGTTCGCGTGCCTGCTTCGAACATGCTGCTTGGTGAAGGACGAGGGTTTGAGATTGCGCAAGGGCGACTGGGGCCGGGACGCATTCATCACTGCATGCGATGCATCGGAGTGGCCGAGCGCGCGCTCGAAACAATGTGCAAGCGTGTGCAATCGCGAGTGGCGTTTGGAAAAGCGATCGCTGAGCAAGGAACGATTCGCGCCGATATCGCGGCATCGCGCATGGAAATTGAACAGGCGCGGCTGCTGACGCTCAAAGCGGCGTACATGATGGACACAGTCGGAAACAAGGAAGCGCGGGCGGAGATCGCGATGATCAAGGTGGTCGCGCCGAACATGACTCTGCGAGTCCTGGACCGCGCGATCCAGGCGCACGGAGGAGCGGGAGTTTCAGCGGACACATTTCTCGCGAGTGCGTGGGCGAATGTGCGGACCTTGCGTCTGGCGGACGGACCCGATGAAGTGCACGTAGAATCGATCGCGAAATCGGAGCTGCGAAAGTGGGAGAAGGCACGGACGCAGAAGCATTCGGATTAAGCCAAATTAAACCTAGATGAAGCGGCGGTCTTTCTTGAAAGGCAATGTGGCACCAGTCATTGTGGAAACACCGGATTCTCTGAAGCAATTTGTGGGAAAAGAAATTGGTGTGAGTGAATGGCTCACCGTTACGCAAGAGCGTATCGCGCAATTCGCGGAAGCAACCGAAGACCGGCAATGGATCCATCTGGATCGCGAACGAGCGGCAAGAGAAACACCATTGGGGACGACGATTGCTCATGGTTTTTTGACGCTGTCGTTGATCAGCCGCTTTATGAAAGACGTGATTCAAGTGCAGAGTGGGGTTGGAATGGCGATCAATTATGGTTTAAATCGCGTTCGCTTCCCTTCTCCTGTTCGCACGGGCTCGAAGATTCGCGCGCGCGTCACTCTGCTGAGTGTCAAAGAAGTTCCTGGAGCGTACGAGGCTGCATTTTCTGTGACGGTTGAGAGCCAAGGCGGCGAGAAGCCGTGCTGCGTCGCGGAATCCATTGTGCGGTACTACCGCTGACAAATCTTCTTGACGAGTGAGCTGGAGAGGTAGGGGCGCAACATAGCTGCGCCCCTACAAAATACCTGCCGCAATTTGTTTGTTGTGACTTTTGAGAAATAAACAGCATCACAAAAAGAGGTGTTAGATTGCGCCTGTTTCGGCGGTTCGCTGAGCAGCGTCCAGAAGCAGTTTGATGAGACCGGGCATCGTGGCGAAACGTTCGTCGTGGGTCAGGCCTTGGTGATAGCGATAGTAAATCTGCTGAACAATCACTGCGATTTTAAAACGGGCAAAGACCAAATAGAAGGCCATGTCGGAAACGTCCCGGCCCGTCTTTTGCGCGTAACGCTGGACGAGTTGGGCGCGGGTCAAGCTGCCAGGGTAAGTCGTGGGCCCCCATCGCGTTTCGAGAATTTCTGGGGGATCGCCCGTATCAACCCAATAAGCCAGTGCGGAACCCAGATCGGTGAGCGGATCGCCGATGGTGCACATTTCCCAATCGAGGACGCCGACGATTCTAATGAGATCTTTAGGATCGAGAACGACATTATCGTATTTATAATCGTTGTGGATGAGTGCGGCGGCGCTTGATTGAGGCATGTGCTGCTGAATCCAATTGGATATTGTTTCGACTGCGGGAATATCGTGAGTTTTTGAACCATGGTAGCGCTCGATCCAGCCGCGAACCTGGCGTTCGAGATAGCCCTGAGGCTTGCCCAAATCGGCGAGGCCGACTGCGTTGTAATCGAGGCCGTGAAGGAGCGCGAGATTATCGAGAAAAGATTCGCAGACACGTCTTGCTGTCTCGGGAGAAAAGTTTACGTCGGGCGGAACATCCTTGCGAAGAATGACGCCATAAATGGGGTCCATCAGATAAAACGGAGCGCCGAGCACGGAGAGGTCGTCACACAAGAGAAGCACATGCGGGGCTGGCGGGTAGTGGGCATGAAGTTTTGAGAGCACGCGATATTCACGGCCCATATCGTGGGCTGTTTTGACTTTGCTTCCGAATGGAGGTCGGCGAAGAACCATTTCGCGCGAACCCAGCTGCACGGAATACGTGAGATTCGAATGGCCACTTGGGTATTGGCGGACGACGAGGTCTCCCGATTCGTCCGGGAAATTGCTGCAGAGAAAAGGCTCTAGCTTGGCAAGATCGAGCTCTTCTCCCGGCCGAACGGCGGTCGTTTGATCTTCAAGGCCAGCCATGTCTAGTCCGCGACTTCGCCTCTACCGATAGGTCAGCAACGCGGGATCGTCCAGATGCTGAAACGAATTGAACGTGCTCAGCGTGAAACGATCCGCTGAAAACAAAAATTCGCTATAGGAGCAATTGCGCGGCATCCACGCCACTTGCAAGGTATCTTGAGGTGAAAGACGCAGGGCTCGCTGCACAGATACAGCGACAGGCCCGCCGGAAGTAAAGATGGCGCAGGTTTCGTTTTTGGTTGCGGTGGAAAGGAATTGCGAAAGGCCGCGATTGACACGGGCGATGAACGCTTCCCAAGACTCGACGCCTTCGACCGTTAATTCTCCGCTGACCCACTTCGTGATTACGGTTTCAAAGAGTCTCTGGAAATTCCTGCGGCGTTGGGGCGGACTGTTTGCGCTTCGAACAGCTGCTTCAAGGTCGCGGATATGCGAGTTGGCTTCCACAAGGCTGGGGAGACCTCTTTCCAGCACCACGTCTCCTTGAAATTCGTCGAATTCGTCAAAGGCAACAGATTCGGGGAAATTCAGACCGTTCTTCGCGTAACTCTGGCGCACGCCCTTTTCTGTATCGCGATGGCGGACGCGCGGGCCGGTGCATACACGGTCGAAACTGACTTTGTGACGAGCCCAGTACTCTCCCAGAACACGCGCTTGGGTCTCTCCGGTGGCGGAGAGCTTATCGTAATCCGGCTCAAGAAAAGAGGCCTGTGCGTGGCGAACCAGAAAAACGCGTCCCATGCGTCACCCAAAAAAAAAAAACGAATCTTAAAGGAAAAAACAAGAGCTGACGGAAAGAAAGAACGTGATCCGCACTGAACCTTCAGACGCTAGGCAGACGCGCTCTGTTCTTTATTGAAATCCGCAAATTTTTTGCCCTCTTCGGCTAGGCGCTTCAGAAGCGGAGCCGGCTCCCAAAGTTCGCCGTGCTGTTTGTGGAATTCTTCAACGCGATCGAAAATGTTTTTCAGACCGATAGAATCGGCGTACCACATTGGTCCGCCGCGATGCGCCGGGAAGCCGTAGCCGTTCAGGTAAATAATGTCGATATCCACCGCCCGCAGTGCATATCCTTCCTCGAGAATGCGCGCGCCCTCATTCACGAGTGCGTAGACGCAGCGATCGACAATTTCTTCTTTGGAAATTTGCCGCTGTGGAATTCCGGCTTCGGCGGCCCATTTGCGGACTAACTGCGCGACCTCAGGATCGGCAACGGCACGGCGGTTTTCGTCATACTTGTACCAGCCGGCGCCGGTTTTTTGGCCGTAGCGGCCCATCTCGCAGAGATTGTCTCCAGCAAAGGCTTGCCGAATCCCGGGCTTTTCCAGGTGACGATACTCCTTACGGATTCGCCAGCCGACATCGAGACCGGCGAGATCGCCAACCGCAAGTGGGCCCATGGCCATTCCGAAATCATAGAGCACAGAATCAACCGCTTCGACACTGGCTCCTTCTTCCAAGAGAAAAACGGACTCGCGGACATAGGGATGGAACATGCGGTTTCCAACAAAGCCGCGACAGTTCCCCACCAAGACGCCGATCTTGCCGATTTTTTTCGAGAGCTGCATACAAGTGGCAATGACTTCCTTGCTGCTGGCCTTGCCGCGGACGATTTCGAGCAATCGCATCACGTTGGCAGGACTGAAGAAATGGGTGCCGATCACCGCTTGCGGACGGGAAGTCGAGGAAGCGATTTCGTCGATGTTCAACGTCGAGGTGTTGCTCGCAAGGATGGCGCCGAGTTTGCAGACGCGATCCAGTTCGGCGAAGACTTCTTTTTTCAGCGCCATGCCTTCAAAGACGGCTTCGATCACCAAGTCAGCGTTTGCGAAAGCATCGTAGCTGAGAGTTGGTTGAATCAGCTTGAGCCGCTCGTCAACGAAAGCTTGCGTGAAGCGACCGCGCTTCACCGATGTCATATAATTTTTCTGGATGTTGGCGAGCCCTTTGTCGAGCGCCGCCTGATCGGCTTCTTTCAGGAGAACGGGGATGCCTGCGTTCGCCAAGACCATGGCGATGCCGCCACCCATCGTTCCCGCTCCGACGACTGCGGCCGAGTTCACGGGAATTAGCGGAGTCTCCTTCGGGATGTCGGGGATTTTGGCCACTTCGCGCTCGCCAAAGAAAACATGGATGAGTGCTTTCGATTGATCGGAGAAAAGGCACTCCATGAATAGCTTGCGTTCGAGTCTGCAACCTTCTTCGAACGTGAGTTTTGTGGCGGCTTCGACGGCTTCAATGGCTGCGAGCGGCGCGATCATGCCACGCTGTTTCTTGCGAGCGTTTTCGCGCGCGGCGGCAAAGATCGAAGTATTTTGTTCTGCCGAACCGAGTTTGTCGTTGCGTTCGCGTGTTTTGCGCACGGGCTTATTTGCGACTTCCCGTGCAAACGCGATGGCGCCGGATAACAGGTCGCCATCCACCAAGCGATCGATGATGCCTGCGTTCAGGGCGTCCGCGGCCTTGATAGGATTGCCATCCGCGCACATCTCGACAGCTTTGGCAGCTCCTGCGAGGCGCGGTAAACGCTGCGTGCCGGCCGCGCCGGGAATAATCCCGAGCTTTACTTCCGGCTGGCCAACTTGCGCAGCGGCCACGGCCACACGGTAGTGGCCTGACATGGCGAGTTCGAGGCCTCCACCAAAGGCGCTTCCGTGAATGGCCATGACAACCAGCTTGCGGCAATCCTCGATTTTCAAAAGGAGCGTCGGCAATTCCAATCCGCCACCGGCCTTGCCGGAAGTCAATTTGCCAAATTCCTTGATGTCCGCGCCGGCGACGAAAGTTTTGCCGCCGCCAATGAGCACCACTGCTTTGACGGAATCGTCTTTGTCGATCTGCTCGATCGCGGCGGCGATGCCTTCCGGCACGCCGGGACTCAACGCGTTCACCGGAGGATTGTTAATGGTGATGACAGCAATGCCGTTATCTTTCGTAAGTTGAACCAAGTCGCTCATAGTTGGCCGCTCTTTCTCGGATAAAGCCTCTTAAGTTATGCTCAAACACGCGCACGCTGACGCTGCGCAGACTTAAGCCTCATTTATAAGACTTCTCACTTACGGCTGGCAAATTCAGGACGGATCGTGTCTTGTCCGCCCCAATATTTTTTGCGCAGTTCCCTTTTCAGAATTTTCCCCGTGCCCGTTTTTGGCAAGCTGTCGAAAAACTCTACAGAGCGAGGCGCTTTGTAGTGCGCGATGCGGCCGCGGCAGAATTCGAGCAATTCTGCTGCCGTGGCTTGCGCGCCGGGCTTCAAGACAACCAGAGCTTTCGGCACTTCTCCCCATTTCGCATCCGGAACAGGAACGACGGCAACCTCATATACGTCCGGATGGGCGAGAAGCGCTTTTTCCACTTCCAGCGAGGAAATATTTTCGCCGCCGCTGACAATGATCTCTTTCTTCCGGTCGACGACGAGGAGGTAGCCTTCCTCATTGATCGTCGCCATATCGCCGGTGTGAAACCATCCGCCGCGCATGGCTTCGGCGGTAGCTTGCGGCTGCCCCCAATAACCCTCCATCACCACATCGCTCCGGGCAACGATTTCGCCAATGCTTTTGCCGTCGTGAGGCACATCTTTGTCGTTTGCATCGACGACGCGAAGCTCCACGCCTGGAATTGCATAGCCGGTCATGGCCTGGCCGATGAACTTTTGCTCGCCTTGCCAATCGAGTCCGGGCTTCATTCTGGAAATCGAGAGCGTGGGGGAAGTTTCTGTGAGGCCGTAGCCGGAGCGGCAACTTGCGCCGAGTTTTTCCTCGACTTCCCGAACCAGAGTCGGAGACGATGCTGCTCCGCCGATATTGATAAGACGCAAGCTGCTCAAGTCATGTTTGGTGCGTTCGGGGCAATTGACGAGAGCCGTGGCCATGGCCGGGACTAGGCACATGTTTCTGATGCGCTCTTGCTCAATCAGGCGGAAAATGCGCGCGGTTTCGAAACGCTGCAGCATGACGTGTTTTCCGCCAGTCAAAGCCAGAGCGTGCGGCGTGCCCCAGCCATTTGCGTGGAAAAGCGGAATGGTGTGGAGCTGAACAGCATCGGCCGTGGGATCGTCCGTGAGGCAGGCGTAGAGAGCGTGCATGTAAACATTACGATGCGTGAGCATCACGCCCTTCGGAGTGGCGCTGGTGCCGCTGGTGTAGAAAATCTCGGAGACGGCGTTTTCGTCGACGTCCATGATGTCGGTGCGGTACGGTGTAGCGGCGGCAAGCAGTTCGTCGTAGTTTTTTGGCGCGAGCCAATCTGCCTGAGGCGTGCCCTCTAAGAGATAGAAGGCTTCTACTGTCGTGGCACTCTGCCGGAAGGTTTCGACTGTGGGGAGAAAATCCTTTTCGAGAAAGAGAACCCTTGCCCCGGAGTCGTTCAAAACAAAAGCGAGCTCATGGGGCGCGAGCCGGATATTCAGCGGAAGCAGAATCGCGCCAGCGTCGAGAACGCCGTAGTAGGCCTCGAGCAAACGATGGCAGTTCATGCTGAGAAAGGCGATGCGATCACCGGGCTTCACGCCGGCTGCGCGCAATGCCCCCGCTAGCAGAGCTGCGCGCTTCGCAAATTCCGCGTACGTGAATCGCAGATCGCCGCAAACGACAGCGGTTCTTCGCGGAAATTGCTCGTCCGCGTATCGCAAGCATCGAAGGGGTGTGAGTGGAATATTCATGTGGAATCCAGCGCCATTTAGGCGGTTTGTCCTCCATCGACGACCAGAACATTCCCGGTGACGTAATCGGAAGCGTCGGAAGAGAGAAAAACGGCCGCGCCTTTTAAATCGTGGTCATTGCCGAATCGCCGCAACGGGATTTTCTTCAAAAATTCTTCCTTGTTTCGTTCTATAACGACCTGGGACATGTTCGTAGGAAACCAGCCCGGAGCAATCGAGTTTACCTGAATGTTGTGGATGCCCCATTTGCATGCCAAATCTTTGGTGAAAGCAATGACGCCGCCTTTGCTGGCGTGGTAGCCGATGGCCTGAAATTCCGGCGGAGCTCCATGGATGCCCGCCACGGAGGCGATATTGATGATTTTTCCGCGGCGTCGGGCGATCATAAACTTTCCGGCGGCTTGCGAGAAAAGAAAAGTGCCGGTCAGATTCGTCTCGATCACTTTGTTCCAGTGTTCGAGGCGCATCTCTTCGACGGGAGCGCCCCACGAAGTGCCAGCGTTGTTGATGAGAATATCGATGCGTCCGAATTGCGACATGGCCGCGTCGACGACCGCCTGAACCTCGGCGGGATTTTTGACATCGCAGCCTAATGCCAGCGTTTTCACTCCGAGGTTCTGCAATTCGGCGGCAGCCTGCTCGCAACGCTCTTTCTTGCGGGCGCAGAGCACAAGGTTGGCGCCCATTTCCGCCAGGCCTTCCGCCATTTGGCGGCCCAGGCCGATGGAACCGCCGGTGATGATGGCCACGCGTCCGGTAAGATCAAAGAGTTGTCGAACGTTCATCGTAATCGGCGTGCTTTCCCGTCATATCAGACGTTCAGCGGAGACTCTTCCGTTGCCTGCCGTAGGACTAAAGATTCGCGCATTGGAAAATACTAGAAGCGAACGCATACGCCAAGCTCGAATTCGATCATCGAGCGGACTCGGGCAAATCGGATGTGCCCGGCAAGTTAATCCGCAACTGGGACAGTTTCTATGAGCGGTTCTCGCACGAAACTTCGCCCGTGGCGCTCCGTACCAAGCAGCAGGAGAACGGCGAGCGTCACGATGGTCACGACTTCAAAACCGGCAATGGCCCACTGGTAGCCCACGCGGTCGCGCAAAGCGTACTCGATATTATTCGTGGGCGATGCGAAAAGAATTCCCAATTGATACGTAAGCCCGGGCATCAATCCGCGAGTTGCATCAGCGGACATTTCGTTCAGGTGCACGGGAATCACTCCCCATGCGCCTTGCACCCCCATTTGCATTAGGAAGGGGGCGATGACGAGAACAGCCAAACTCCCACCAAACGCCCACAACGGAATAATAACCAAACACAGTCCCATGGCCGCCATCATGCTCTTGCGCCGGCCGGCGACTTGCGAAAGGTGCCCGAAGATAATTGCGCCGACGACGGCCCCGATGTTGTAAACAATTGCGATATTCGCGACTACGGCCGCCGAAAGGTGATGAACTTCCTTCAAGAAGTCCGGGTACAAATCCTGCGTGCCGTGCGACATGAACATCATGAAGGTCATAAGCACGACCAGGTAGAGAAAGCGTTTCCAGTCGAGCATCACCGTGCGCAAAACTTGCCCCGTGCTGGCGGCGCGATTTTGCTTCCACGCTTCCGACTCCGGAACCTTCGTGCGGATGTAGAGCGCGAGCAGCGCGGGCAATGCGCCGATCCAAAACATCGGGCGCCATCCCCAGGCTGGCAGAAGAAAACGCGCCGCCAGCGCGGCGAGCAGATAGCCGATCGAATAGCCGCTCTGCAAAATTCCACTAAGAATTCCGCGCCAGCGCACGGGCGCAGCTTCCATCGTGAGTGACGCGCCGACACCCCATTCGCCTCCCATGCCAATGCCAAACAGGGCGCGCATGATCAGAAAAAAAGTGTAGTTGGGCGAAAAACCGCATAAGAGCTCTATTAGCGAAAAATAGATGACGTTCGCCATCAGCGGTTTGCGGCGGCCGTAGCGATCGGATAGCAGGCCGAAAATCACTGCCCCCACCGGACGCATGGCGAGCGTGGCAAAGGTGGTGAAGATGATGTCCTTTTTGGAGACGCCGAATTGACGAGCGAGGACGTCATATAGGAAGACGACGACAAAAAAATCGAAGGCATCGAGGGTCCATCCAAAAAAACCGGCGAGCACCGCGTGACGTGCGTTCGATTTGGAATTAACGGCGGCGTCCGTTATTTGCACTCGATGAGCCTTTGCCAATCTGGAGTTGACGATCTGCCATTGTAGCCAATGCTTTCGCCCTTCCCTCGCGGTGAATTCCACCGTATTTTCGTATTACGCAGGCAACATTTGTCCACGGGTTTCGGCTCCAAAAGGAATCAACAGAAGACCGACGGCAAAGGCCAGCGCGGTGATGGCGACTGGGATTCCGAGAGAGCCATAGCTCTGCACTCCGCTTCCGACCAGAAATGTGATCGCCGCTCCGCCAAAACGCGCAAAGGACGTGGAAAACGCGAAAGCGCTCGCGCGACACTCCGTGGGATATTGCTCTGGCAGCCAAAGCGTGTAAACCGCAAAATTCGCGCCGCCCAAACCGAGGAAAAACAAGCACACAAAAAACCACGGGAGAGCGGTGGGGCCGAGATAGAAGACTTTGCCAAACGTGAGTGCGATGAACACCATCATCAGTGCAAAAAAAAAGCCGAGCGCGCCGCGGCGGCCAAGCCATTCGGCAAGCCAGGGCATCGCCAGACATCCAAGAATGGTGGCGAACGCAACAAGCATGGTGCCTCGGGAAGCGAGCTGCGCGGCTTGCGGTCCAACGCGGCCTGCAGCTTCCGCAAGAGTAGTTACCGCTGCAGGAACATAGACCGTTCCGGCCCAAAGACCGCTTATCGAAGCGAGCATAAACAGCGAGTTCAAGATTGTGCGGCGACGCAACGCGGGCGAGAAAAGCGCCGCGAAGGGCTGATAGATCTGCCAAGACCGAACGACCTCTGCCTTGGCGGACCAACGCGAGGGTTCCGTGACGCCGTGACGCACCCAAGCCAAAAGAAGCGCCGGCACCCCTCCGACGGCAAACATAGCGCGCCAACCATAATGGCTGCCGATGGCGTAGTTGGTGATCGCGGCAAGAAATATGCCGACGTAGTATCCCGTGTGCATGTAGCCCGCCCCATCTCGACGGCGACTTTCCGGCCATTCTTCCGCAACAAACGTGCCGCCCATGGCCCACTCACCGCCGATTCCGATTCCTGCGAGGAGGCGAAGAATCGCCAACTGCCAGACGCTGGTGACGAGAGCGCTTAGAAACGTAAAGACCGAATACCACACGATGGTCAACATCAAAGTGCGAACACGGCCGAACTTGTCGCCCACGGGTCCCCACAGGAATGCGAGTCCCCAGCCAATCAGGAAGAGTGCAAAAAGCAATCCGCCGTAGTAGCCGATGTTGCCTTTCGTTGCGGCGATGCTGGAACGAGGAAGAAGTTCACGAAGCGAAGGCAAAAGAACGAGCGCATAGATAAAGGAATCCATGCCGTCGAGAGTCCATCCGCCCCAAGCGGCCCAGAACCCGCGAATTTGATTTCCAGTGAGCGCAACGCGGTGAGACGCGGGCGCGCTCGAAGATTCGACCGGCATCGTGGGGGGCACTATATCAAAAAGCGTTAACCGGAAAAGAAAGAAGTAGCGCCTCCAAATCCAATTTCCCTGCCACTGGCGCTGATGTAGACTCTCTGATTCGTTTGAGACGACGTTCTACGGAAACCGCTCCCTAATGGGCATTCACGGAGAAGCAAGGAGTCCAGATCCAAGCTCTCAAGGCATCCGCGCCATTCCGTCGCTCCGTTGGTGGATTGGCGCACTCTTATTCGCTTCGACCGTCATTAATTATATCGATCGCCAAACGCTCTCTCTCCTCGCTCCCTATCTCAAACAGGACTATCGCTGGACCAACACGGACTACGCCAATTTGGTGATCGCGTTCCGCGGGGCCTATTCCATCGGCCAAACTCTGAACGGCAGACTGATGGATCGCATCGGAACAAAGCGCGGGCTCACGTTTACGGTCCTGTGGTATTCGATTGTTTCTGTCCTCACTCCGCTAGCCAGAGGGCTCTACTCCTTCATGGGATTCCGTTTTTTCCTTGGGCTCGGCGAATCCGGTAACTGGCCCGGCGCAACCAAGGCTGTCTCAGAGTGGTTTCCAAAGCATGAGCGCGGCCTGGCCACTGCGCTCTTCGATAGCGGCTCATCGATTGGCGGAGCCGTGGCGCCGTTCATTGTCCTGTGGCTATACTTCCGCTGGGGACTTCGTCCCGCATTTATCGTTCCCGGCCTGCTAGGATTCTTTTGGCTTATCGTTTGGCGCTGGCTCTATCACCTGCCGCAGGACCATCCTCGTATCAGTGTCGCCGAGCAGCAGATGATCCTGAGCGACCACAAAGAGGATGAGCCACCCTCAAAAACACCGCCGCGTTGGCGCGACCTCCTGAAACTCCCGCAAACATGGGGAACCATCATTGCTAGGAGCTTCACCGACCCAGTCTGGTTCTTCATCGCCGATTGGTTTCCTATCTATCTCGTCGCCAAAGGGATCGCTCTTAAGAGCGGCTTGATCGCCGTCTGGATTCCTTTCATCGCGGCTGATCTAGGGAATTTCTTCAGCGGCTGGCTTTCCGGCCGTTTGATTAAGCGCGGCTGGTCTGTCGGGAACGCGCGCAAAGCGCTTGTGATCTTCGGCGGCTTCGGCGTGGCACTGCTTATTCCCACCATATTCACCGTGAACCTCTATTTGCTTACTCTCTTCTTCGCTCTCGCCACGTTTTCCTACGCATCTTTCACGACCATCGCCAACGTGTTACCTTCTGACCTTTACAAAAACGAGTCCGTGGCCACCGTCAGTGGACTGAGCGGCACGGGAGCCGCGCTCGGCACGATCGTCGTTTTCGAATTAGCAGGCCATCTTTCCGATGCGCGTGTTGCGACGGGGACCCACTTGTTCGACCCGCTCATGATCATCGCTGGCCTGATTCCGTTCTTCGGGATGATTCTTGTGCTGCTCCTAGTGCGAAATACAAAAGCGACGGATCAAGGCCTCGTCCGGCGGATATGAACTTTTCCGCGCATGCTGTTGGCAAGCGGGGTCGCAAGTAGCGAAGCCGAGCAGGAAAGACCGATTGAAACTTGAGGAGGATCGGTGAAGATCACAGATGCAAAGGTATTGATCTCTTCGCCCGGCAGAAATTTCGTCACGCTCAAGGTCTACACCGATCAGGGCATTTACGGCCTCGGCGACGCGACGTTGAATGGCCGCGAGATGGCGGTTGCAGCCTATCTCTCCGAGCATCTAATTCCCTGCCTTATCAGCCGCGATCCTTTTCAATCCGAAGACATTTGGCAATATTTCTATCGCGGTGCCTACTGGCGCCGCGGCCCTGTGACCATGGCCGCCATCGGCGCCATCGACATCGCTCTCTGGGACATCAAAGGCAAAGCTCTCAACACTCCGGTTTACAACCTTCTCGGCGGAAGGAGCCGCAACGGCGTCATGGTCTACGGCCACGCCAACGGCCGCGACATCGAAGAGACCATCGATGAAGTCGCCAAATACGCCGCTATGGGCTACCTCGCCATTCGCGCGCAATCAGGAATTCCCGGCATCGCCTCAACCTACGGCGTCGCAAAAGATAAGCTCTACTACGAGCCGGCCGAAAAAGGTCTTCCTCCCGAGAATCTCTGGTCCACCGAAAAATATTTGCTGCATGTCCCAAAGCTCTTCGAGTCTCTACGCCTCAAATTTGGCGATGACGTTCATCTCCTGCACGACGCGCACCACCGCCTCACTCCGATCGAAGCGGCCCGCCTCGGAAAGAGCCTCGAGCCCTATCACCTCTTCTGGCTCGAAGATGCCGTTACCGCAGAGCTCCAGGAAGGCTTCCGCATCGTCCGCGAGCACACCACTACGCCGCTCGCTCTGGGCGAAGTCTTTAACACGATTTGGGACGCCAAGATCGTCATTACTGAACAATTGATTGACTACATTCGAATGGCCACGGTCCACAGCGGCGGCATCACTCACCTGAAAAAGATCGCGTCCCTCGCGGAGATGTATCACGTCCTCACCGGCTGCCATGGCGCCACGGATCTGTCGCCAGTGTCCCTGGCCGCCGCGCTTCATTTCGATATCTCCGTCAATAATTTTGGAATCCAGGAATATATGCTGCACACGAAAGAAACCGACGAAGTGTTCCCGCACTCCTATTCCTTCAACGACGGCTTCCTTCATCCGGGAGACGCCCCAGGTTTGGGCGTCGACTACAACGAAAAGCTCGCGGAAAAATTCCCTTACGAGCGCGCCTATCTGCCGATAAATAGAAAGTTGGATGGCACGATGTTCGATTGGTAGTTCGACGGAAATGGCGCAGCAACCGCGCGCCACACGCGATGATCGAAGAAGGAATCTTCACTGGGAGAAATAAATCATGGGATACAGCAAGCTCGATCTGACAGGCAAATCAGCAGTAGTCATCGGCGGCACCTCCGGCATCGGCCGAGCCATCGCGCTCGGCCTGGCCGAAGCTGGCGCCGACGTTGCCCCGACGTCCCGGCGCCTCGACCAAGTCGAATCCACGGCACGCGAAATCGAAGCGCTAGGTCGCCGCTCCCTTCGCGCCACTTCGGACGTCACCGACCGCGCCTCGCTACAAGGGGTGCTCAACGCGGCCGTGAAGGACTTCGGCAAAGTCGATATCCTCGTGAACTCCGCCGGGCGCACGAAGAAGGCCCCCACCATCGATTTCTCCGAAAAAGACTGGAATGACATTCTCGAAACAAATCTAACTGGCATCCTGCGCGCCTGCCAGATTTTCGGCCCCCACATGATAGAGCGCCGCTACGGAAGGATTATCAACATCGCCTCCATCGGTTCTTTTCTTGGCATGCTTCAGGTAGCCGCCTATTCCGCCAGCAAAGCCGCCGTCGCTTCGCTAACGCAATCGCTCGCCATCGAATGGGCCCCGCACGGCATCTGCGTGAACGCCATTGCCCCCGGCGTCTTCCGCACCGCGCTGAATGAAAAACTGCTGGACAGCACGCCGCGCGGCAACGAATGGCTCATGCGCACACCCATGAAACGCTTTGGGAAAGTAGAGGAGCTCGCCGGTGCGGCGGTTTACCTCGCATCGAACGCGGCCAGCTACACCACGGGATCCGTGCTCATCGTGGATGGCGGCATACTCGCCAGCGGCGTAAACCAGTGAAGTAGCTAAGGAAAGTGCCTGAAAGAAAAGAAGTTAGAAGATGCTGGAGCCGAGGGCGAGAGTTGAACTCGCGACCTGCCGATTACGAATCGGCTGCTCTACCACTGAGCTACCTCGGCCAGTTCATTCACAATAGCATTCGCGCAAAATTTCTGTCAATTAAACGGCAAGAATGGCGTTCCATTACTTCGAGAAGGGATACATCGCCCAGCCAATTCCGACGCCAATCAGCAAGAACAGAAACAATGACCAGATGATGTATTTTACGCGCTCGCTCGTCCGACGCCGACTCAAAAAGCCGAACGCGATGGAGATGAGCAGCGCGAACAGCGTCATCGCTTGAAAATGGCTGAGAGTGAACCCGCTCGTGGCGATCACGCCTTTCGCCCTCGCGCCGCTTCATAGGCGTGCAACGCGGCCAGCAGGTTCAGCACGCCTGCCGCTGCAAGGAATCGCGTCCCGTAATCGCCTTCGGCGTGTGCGACATCCGAACCTTGCGTCTCGAGCGCCCTCGCCGCGAAATAAAACGATCCCGTGCCGAGATCGGCGACATAGCCAAGCATTCCGAAGGCGTCGGCGCCTTCGGAACTAAAAACATTGCCGCGCATTCCAACACCAAGAAAAACGAGCGCCCCCACAGTCAGGAAGCAGCCGAGTGCCCGGCCCCACATTTTTTGCAATGCATGGCCCAGTCCTGGAACAAGCCATCCGGCCACTCCGATGGCAATGGCCAAAACTTCATTCCTCTGCTGATGCTCGGGAGCTGTTGCGACGTCCGCCGTGGCCGTTGTTGTGCCCATCGCTGGGCCCGTTGTTGTGTCCGTCGTCGCTTCTTCAGACATTTTTCTTCCTATATCCCCATTGGGTGCGGCCGGCTCCAGCTAGGCCAGCAGCGCCAAAATCTCTTTCTGGACCGCTCCAGTTACGCGCGCTTCCTTTTCGCCGACGTACACGTTCACTTCGCTTCGGATGCCAAACTCAGGCAGATAGATTCCCGGCTCGATCGAGTTGCAAGTTTTCGGAATCAGATGCCGGACGTCGTGCGTTTCGAGCCCGTCCATGTTGACGCCGTTGCCGTGCACCGATTGCCCGATATTGTGGCCCGTGCGATGGAAAAAATACTTGCCGTAGCCCGCCTTTTCAATCACTTTGCGCGCGGCCTTGTCAACTTGCCATCCCTGCAGGGGCTTTCCTGCTGCGACACTCGATCGAATCAGTTCAACCGCTTTGTCCCGCGCCTCGCACACAATTCCAAAAACCTTCGCCATTTTCTCCGGAACCTTCGCGCCGAGGTATCCGACCCAGGTTATGTCGTAGTAGACGCTGCCCGCCGCCTTCGTTTTTCCCCAGACGTCCAGAAGCAGCAAATCTCCTTCGCGAATCGGCGACGCGCTCTCTAGTGTCGGCCCATAGTGTGGATCGCTAGCGTGCGGCCCAACGGCTACGTCCGGTCCTTGTTCCAGCACGATGCCGGCCGCTTCAAATTCCTTCAGAATCCACAGTTTCAAATCGTATTCTGTAGACGTCTTCTTCTCACGGACGTTTCTTGCTGCGAGCTGAAACGCTTCTCGCACCACCCGGTCAATCACAGCGCCTGCTGCCAAGTGGGAATCCAGCTGTGCCTCGCTCCAGCACGCTTCATATTTCTGTACCAAGTCGGCGGAACTCAAGACCTTCACTCCGGTACTGCGCACAAGCTCAATCGTCCCCGCGTCCACCATCGCCACATAAGGGATGGCGTTCTTCGGCGAATATTGCATCGCGACACTCTTCGCGCGTCCCAAAAGTTTACGGAGGTTGTTCCTCAGCTCTTCTTGCCCGGCGTAAAAAAGTGTCTCGCCCGGCAACGCTGCCAGCGATTCCGTCTCAATCTTGTGAACTAATTTGCGCGGCGTCCCCTTCGCAGGAATGAAGTAATACCAACGGCGTGTGCGCATTCCCGCAGGAAGTTGCAAAATGCCCTGCGCGATGGGATCGCGTCCGCGAAAATCGTAAAAGAGCCAGCCATCCAACTTCGCGGCTCGCAGGTCGCTCTGAATTCCATTGATATCAGCGCTCATGTTCTGATGACGTCCAGTCTATTCACCGAGTTTCAGAAATGCGGGTGGTTACGCGTCGTGAATGAGCAGCCCCAACACCTGCTGTTTCGTCACACCGCGAATTACGATGCGTTTTGTTCGGCTGCGCTCACCGCCAAGAATTCTAACAGCCGACTTGGGTGTTTTCAAAAGATGCGCGAGGAATTCAACCAGCGCCTCATTCGCCTGGTTTTCCACCGCCGGCGCTTGCAGACGGATTTTCAGCGCGCCGTCCATCACCCCAGCGATTTCGTCCTTACTCGCCCGCGGCTGCACACGAACCGCAAACGAAACCGTACCAGCCGCAAGGTTCTCCGCGATTTCCGCAAACATCGCGCGCTCACCATGCCCGTTCATATTGCAAGGGTGCCTTGATCTTCACATCCAGCGCTTTCGCCGCTCGCCGTGGCCAATAAGGGTCGCGCAGAAGCTCACGCGCAAGAAACACAAGGTCCGCTTGCTCGGTCGCCAGAATCGTTTCCGCTTGCACAGCCTCGCTGATCATTCCAACAGCGCCCGTCGCAATCCCGGCCTCCTTGCGGATCGCCTCCGCGAATCCCGTTTGATATCCCGGACCCAAAGGAATTTTCACCCCGGGCACAGCGCCTCCGCTCGAAACATCCATTAAATCGACGCCTAGCGGCTTCAAATGGCGCGCGAGTTCAATCGTCTGCGCCAAATCCCAGCCGCCTTCTTTCCAATCGGTCGCTGATACGCGGACGAACAGCGGTAGCCGCTGCGGCCACACTTCGCGAACCGTTCGAACGACTTGTTCCACAATGTGAACCCTGTTTTCAAATTTGCCGCCATACTCGTCCGTCCGAGTATTGCTCAGCGGGGACAAGAATTGGTGCAGCAAATACCCGTGCGCTGCATGAATCTCAAGAATTTCAAATCCCGCTGCCAAAACTCTTTCCGCAGACTTCCTAAACGCTCCGATAATCTCTCCAATCTCGCTCACGGACAACCCGCGCGGCACGGTATAGCCCGCGTCAAATGCCAGCGCGCTAGGCCCAACCGGCTCCCACCCGCCATCTTGGACCGCAACGGGCTTGCCTCCAGTCCAAGGCGGCGCCGTGCTTGCTTTTCTCCCCGCGTGCGCGATCTGCATTCCCGGAACCGCCCCGTGCGATCGAATAAATTCCACGATAGGGCGCCAGGATTCAACGTGCGCGTCCGCGTAAATCCCAGTATCTGCCGACGAAATTCTTCCACGTTCTTCCACGGCGCTGGCCTCGGTAAAAACCAGTCCCGCGCCGCCAATTGCCCTGCTGCCCAGATGTACAAGGTGCCACGCCTGCGGATGGCCGTCCTTCGCCGAATATTCGCACATCGGCGAAACCACGATACGGTTCTTCAACTCGATCTCTCTTATTCGAAATGGACTAAATAACCTCATTCCTGTCTCCAGGGAAGATCATTGACCAACCCTCGCCGCATCGCGCGTTCCGAATAAAGCTGTTCCCACCCGCACCTCTGTCGCCCCTTCTTCAATCGCTACTTCAAAATCGTGCGACATCCCCATCGACAGCACCGGCAGCGCACAGCCAAGCTGCTCCGACAACTCGTCACGCAATTCCCTCAATCGCTTAAAATGCGGCCTCGCCTCTTCCGCATTCTCCTCGAAGGGTGGTATACACATGAGCCCGGCCAGTTCCAGCATGGGAAGAGCGGCGACCCTCTCCGCCAAAGCGGGAAGTTCTTCCGCCGCAGCGCCGGTTTTCGTCTCTTCCTCCGCGATGTGCACTTCGATGAGCACACGAATGCTTTCGGTTACACCAGACTCGCTCCGTGCCCGGTCCAATCGCAGCGCCAACGCAAGATCATCCACGGAATCGATGCTGTGAAAGTGCTTCGCTGCCCTCGCCGCCTTATTACTCTGCAAATGTCCGATGAGATGACAGGTCGTGTTCAAATCCTGCAAACTGCCCTGCTTCCTTTCCCACTCCTGCACGCGGTTTTCTCCAAAATGCCGCAACCCCGCCGCATAGGCCTCTCGAATCGCCCCCGCCGGATGTGTCTTTGAAACGCCAATGAGGGTAATCTCTTCAGCGGAACGTCCCGCTCGCCGCGCAGCAGCAAGAATCCGTTCTTGCACTCGCTGCAGGTTTTCTCGAATCGATGTCGTCGCCATGTTCAAATTGAAATCGTAGCACGCACAGCGTTGCAGCGTTGAGAGTCTGCGGTTAGACTGGCCTTCGCACATGAGTCCGCCAGGAAAACTCATAGCCATCGAGGGCATCGACGGAAGCGGCAAGCGTACCCAGGTCGAGTTGCTTGAAAAAGCCCTGGTCGCCAATCGCCATGCCGTCTATTCGACCGGTTTCCCACAATATGATTCCTGGTTCGGAAAAATGGTCGGCCAATTTCTCAACGGCGATTTTGGAGCGTTGGAAACGGTTGATCCGCACTTCAGTGCGCTGCTTTATGCGGGCGATCGATTCGAAGCCAAGTTCCGACTGGAAACAGCGCTGAATCAAGGCAAAATCGTGCTTGCTGACCGCTACATCGGCTCAAATCTCGCCCATCAAACCGCGCGCGCCAGCGCCGCCGATCGCCCGGCGTTCATCTCGTGGATCGAGCATCTGGAATACAACATCTACAATCTCCCGCGAGAAACGCTGGTGCTCTACCTCCGAGTCCCTCCTCGCCAAGCGCAGGAACTCGTAGCGCGCAAATCCGCCCGCAGCTATACCAAAGTGAAGCAAGATCTGCAGGAAGCCAGCCTCCGCCACCTCGAAGACGCCGCGGCAATGTACGATGAACTCTCGCGTAGGCCAAACTGGGCGACGATCCCATGCTTCGACGAAACACGCGGCGCGATGCGCCCTCAAAAGCATATCGCCACGGAAATTCTCGCCGCTGTCTTGCAGGTTATTTCAGCGCCCCTTGCAAAGGAAGGCCGCTGACCCATGGGCTTCTCCGAATTCCTCGGCAATGAACGAATCGTCGCCGCCCTCCGCGGCGCTCTGCGCTGCGAGCGTGTTCCCCATGCCCTGCTCTTCAGCGGCCCTCGCGGCCTCGGCAAGTACACGCTGGCGCGCATGTTCGCTCAAGCCGCCAATTGTGAACACCTGAAAGACGACTTCTGCGGCGAATGTGAAACTTGCAAGCGCATCGCGCTCCTCGCTGACCCCGAAAAGCTAATCGAACAAGGCCTCGCCGAACGCGGCGAAAGCGCCGACGCCGCCACTGTTGAACGCGTCCCCTTGATCCTTCAGACGCATCCGGACGTCTGGGCCCTCGTGCCCGACCCTGTTCGCTTGAAGAGTCCAGTCGCGCGACCCATGCTGCGCATCGGTCAGCTCCGCGCCGTCCAGCGCGCCGCGTACTTCCAGCCTATGGGACGTCGCCGCGTCTTTATTCTGGATGGCGCCGAAACTATGCATTGGAACGTAGCCAACGTATTCTTGAAAATCCTGGAAGAGCCACCCGCTTCCGCCACACTCATCCTGACGGCGCCCTCGCCCTACACGCTGCTCCCGACCATCGTCTCGCGCTGCCTGCAATTTCATTTCGCGCCACTCTCCCAGCTCGACGTCGAAAACATTCTCAAAGAAAAATCCGATCGCAAGGCGCCCGAACTAATGCTCGCCGCGCAACTCGCCGAAGGCAGCCCCGGCCTGGCCATTGAAATGAATGTGGAAGAAGCCGCCGACCGCCGCCGCAACGCGCTTCGAATCCTCGAGCGCGCTGCGCAAGGCCAGGGCTTCGCTCAGCTTTTCGCCGGCACGTCAGCCTTCGCCAAAGACCGCGAGTCGAGCTTCGAAGATCAGCTCGGCGTCTTCTACGGGCTACTCACCGATCTCCTCGAGCTCACCTCTGGCGTGAAGCAGCCTGCCCTGCGGAATATTCCATTGGCAAAAGAGCTCGCTGCGCTCGCCAAGTCGGTTGATTCCCGGTGGGTTATGCGCGCCATCGCCGGTTTCGACGAACTCCATTCCGGCGCGCGCCGTAACCTGAATCGCCAGCTCGGTCTGGACGCCCTGGCTGCTTCGCTTACACCGGAACCTTAACGTTTTCAAGTCAGATCTCCCGATTTAGGCCTCTTTTTTTCGTCCCAAACTTTTCCGACTCCGACTGTAACCGGGCGCCTCAGGTATGCATCTCACCAAATGAACTCACCCACCGTTAGCTGCAAGGAGAAGTCATGGTGAACCGCAGGATGTTTCGGCCGGGATTTCCGGACGTGAAGGAGCAACAGCCGCCGCAGAGAATCTCCCACACCGGCCCCGCGCCCAGCAAGAAGCCTGCCCCGCCGGAGACTACTCACGCCGAGAACTTCTATTGGGTCAAGCAGATGCAAAGCCATACCCAGATGGTCGTGGTTCTCGACAACGGCGAGTCGCTTCGCGGCACGGTCGAGTGGTACGACCGCGATTGCATCAAGCTCACGCGTCAGGGCAGCCCCAACCTGCTCATTTTTAAACGCGTTATCAAGTACGTTCACAAAGATGGTGAAGAAGCCGCAGCCGGCGGGGACGAGTAGTTCCTTTAGCTTTTTGGCTGCACTTGTAGGTATCAGCGCGGGCTAATGGAGTGGCCGCGGGCTGCTCCAAAAGTGAGCAGCGCCTTGGCGACCATCGCGCCGTCCTCTTTGTAAATCTCGCATTCCGTTACGACAAAATTCCGGCCAGTTCTTAAGACGCGCCCTACGGCTTTGATACGCCCGCCCGGCACGGGCTCCAGAAAATTTATTTTCAGTTCCACGGTGGCAATCTCAGTGCCCTTTGGAACGGTTGTATAGGCCGCGATCGCCGCGACAGTGTCCGCCACGGTAGCCAGAACTCCTCCATGCACCACGCCGTGAAGCTGCTTGTGCCGCGGCTTTATCTTCATGGTGAAAACCACATGTCCCTTTTCCAAACTCTCCAGCGAGAGGCCCAGCAGCGAGGTCGCCCCGGCCTCGTTCGTCCTTCGGCGCAGCGCCGCTTCGTATTTCTTCAAATCGTTGAACAATTCTGACTTCATCGAATCCTCATGCTCCTCTCAATAGGCCGAAAGCCCGCCATCCAGCGGAACCGCCGCGCCGGTTAACCAGCTCGATTCCTCCGACGCCAGAAACACCGCCATTTCCGCTACATCTTCGGGACGCCCCATGCGCCCCAGCGGAATCTGCCCAATCCTCGCCTTACGCAGAGCTTTTCCTTCTGCCGAAGCCGCGAACAGTCCCTG
The DNA here is from genome assembly GCA_963705855.1 of uncultured Acidobacteriota bacterium. Taxonomy (GTDB): domain Bacteria; phylum Acidobacteriota; class Terriglobia; order Acidiferrales; family UBA7541; genus Acidiferrum. Next base: position 44,064 of record CAVPLA010000042.1, on the reverse strand, counting down.
CACCAACTCCGTCTCCACAATCGAAGGACAAATACAGTTCGACCGCACATTTTCATGCGCGTGATCGAGCGCAATCGCCTTGGTCAACGAAGTTACTCCGCCCTTCGATGCGCAGTAAGCCGCGCGATCCTTCATGGCCACCAAGCCCAGCACCGAGCCGACATTCACTATCGCGCCCCCGCCGGCTTTGCGAAATTCCGGCAACGCCGCTTTACACATTAAAAACGGCCCTTTCAGATTTATCGTCATGAGCTTGTCCCACTGTTCCTCGCTAGTTCCCTCAATCGTCGCCGCGTGCAGAACCCCAGCATTGTTGACGAGCACATTCAACTTGCCAAACGCCTTTGCCGTTTCCGTCACCGCGCGCGCGGCATCCTTGGCCTTCGCCACATCACAGACAATCGCCAACCCTACGCTCCCCTGCTTTTCCAGTTCGCGCAGCGTCTCTTCCAGCTTCTCTTTGCGCCGTCCCGCCACAGCCACCTTCGCTCCTTCTCGCGCAAACGCCAGGGCGATCGCCCGGCCAATCCCAGTTCCGCCGCCCGTAATCAGGGCAACCCTCCCAGCCAGTCGTGTCACGGTTTTGCCCCCTCCCGCGTCTAATGGAGTGCCATTGCAGCCAAATCTAGAGCCCGTTCATCTGATGTATGTTAAGGATCCCTAAGCCCACGCAATGAAGCGCTTTGCCGGTAGAATGCTGCCCTATCTGCCCGCGATTCACAACTGAGGACCACGGAGATCCTCATTCATGAAGATTGGTATCACCTGTTATCCCACCTACGGCGGTTCCGGCGTCGTCGCCACCGAGTTAGGACAAGAACTCGCCGCCCGCGGTCACGACATTCATTTCATCAGCTACGCACCTCCCATCCGCATGAATCCCAACGACCCGCGCATCCATTTTCACGAGGTCGAAGTCGCCAGCTACCCGCTTTTCGATCACCCGCCCTACACGCTCGCTCTCGCCACCAAGATGCTCGAAGTTTTCGAGTCCGAATCCCTCGATCTCCTCCACGTGCACTACGCCATTCCCCACTCTGTCAGTGCCATGCTCGCGCGCTCCATGGCCGCCCCGCGACGTCTACCATTCATCACCACGCTTCACGGCACAGACATCACTCTCGTCGGCAGCAACCGGAGCTACCTCCCCATCACAAAATTCTCCATAGAGCAAAGCGACGGCGTCACCGCCATCTCCCAATATCTTCTAAATCAAACTCTCAAAGAGTTCGACATCAAGCGCCCCATCGAAGTCATTCCCAATTTTGTGAATTGCGATCTCTACACGCGCACACCACAACCTGCCCTCCGCGAACAATGGGCGCCCAACGGCGAACCCATCCTCATGCACCTCTCAAATTTCCGCCCGGTAAAACGCCTTACGGACGTAGTGGAAATTTTCGCCCTGGTGCGCGCCAAAATGCCCGCTAAACTCGTCCTGATCGGCGACGGGCCAGACCGCGGCGCCGCGGAATACCTCGTCCGCAAAAAACGCCTCCAGAAAGACGTAATTTTTACTGGGAAGCAAAACAGTGTCTACGAAAAGCTTTCCGTCGCCGATCTTTTCCTGATGCCGTCGCAACTGGAATCCTTCGGCCTTGCCGCTCTCGAAGCCATGGCCTGCGAAGTCCCGGTCATCGCCACAAACGTCGGCGGCGTCCCCGAAGTCGTCGAGCACGGCGTCGATGGCTACCTCGTCGAACCCAGCGACGTAAGAGAAGCCGCCCGCTACGCCATCGAAATTCTCGCACGCTCCGATCGCGGTCGCGAAATGGGCAAAATCGCCCGCCTGCACGCCAAGAAAAATTTCTGCGCCAACGACGTCATCCCCGCCTACGAAGCCTACTATCGCCGCGTGTTGGAACAATCCTCAGCCGCCCGCGCCTAGCGCCCGCCGCCGAGCGCCCGGTGCCGTTATCATCAAAATACCGTTATTCCAAACATGGTACTGTCATTCCGGCCGAAGCGACCGAAGGTTCCGACCTTGTCGGAAGGAGTCTGCTTTTTCTTCTCTGCGTTCTCTGTGTCTCTACTCCCCTCTGCGATAATTCCTTGCTCTCCTTTTTTTCTCGTCTTCTCCGTGTCCTCTGTGAACTCTGTGTTAAAATCCCCGTTCAGATTCGTCGCCCACTGACCACACATGCACCGCCGCGATTTCGTCCAACTGTCTCTTGCTTCGCTAGCGGCCTCTACCTTTCCGCGAGCTGTGAAATCCTCTGAGACAGCCAAGCTCCGCGAACTCGTCCACTCTAAAGGCCTTTTTTTCGGCACCGCCGTCTCCGATTCCCAACTTCACCGCCCCGACTTCACTCCTCTCCTCCTCGATCAATGCTCCATTCTGGTCGCAGAAAACCAAATGAAATGGCGCGCTACTCACCCCGAACAAAACCGCTTCGATTTCACCCAAGCCGATTTCTTCGTGGACTTCGCTGAATCCCATCACATCCCCGCGCGCGGCCACAATCTCTGCTGGCACGAGCACAATCCCTCCTGGCTCGACTCCGCCAGCACTCCGCAAAATGCCGTCTCCCTTCTCACAACTCACATCCAAACCGTGGTCGGCCGCTACAAAGGCCGCATCCATTCCTGGGATGTCGTCAACGAAACCATCAACCCGTCCCACCACAATCCCAACGGCATGGTCAATTCCCTCTGGCTGCAAAATATCGGCGAAGACTACGTCGAACTCGCCTTCCGCACCGCTGCAAAAGCCGATCCCGCCGCCATCCTCACCTACAACGACTACGACATCGAAACCGACGCTCCTACCCAGCAAGCTAAACGCGAAGCCGTTCTAGCTATGCTGCAAGGCCTGATCAAAAAAGGCGTCCCCATCCAGGCCCTCGGCGTGCAATCTCATCTGCGCACAAATGAAGGCACGCCCACCTGGACCGGCCTCAACAAATTTTTATTGGAAATTGAAAAACTCAACTTGCAGGTTTTCGTCACCGAACTCGACGTCGACGATTCCGCGATGCCCGCCGACATCCCCGAACGCGATCGCCAAGTCGCCGAACTCTATCGCAGCTTTCTCGAAAATATTCTTCGCCACAATTCGGTAAAAGCCGTCCTAACCTGGTGCCTCTCCGACCGCGACTCCTGGCTGCAAGACTTCCGCCCGCGCAAGGACGGCCTACCCCAGCGCCCTCTCCCCTTCGACGCCCAACTTAACCCCAAGCCCGCCTTCGACGCCCTACGCGACACCCTCGCCTCCAAACCCTGAATCCCTGAGCGCTGCGTCGTTGCTTTCCTCTTAAGTAGGGCCACTTCTTCGGTTACGACGTTCACCAGGAAGTAGGTTATTAGTTGCGAGCGGCCGACCATTCACTCGGAGTGGTTAGACGCCCCTCTAAGTGGGGAGCTTAAGAAATTCCTCTTACCCGTAGTGTTCGGTGAGACTTCATGAGCACCTATTGCGGTAATCAGCCCTGCGGCGTAGCAGGAGAACAGAGGCTTGCCGGTGCCTGAGAGGCTCTGCGATTATGACCGCACCGCAGCCGGGCATCAAGTTTGTCCAGCTCAATGACGCTACGTCACAGTTGACCTTGACCAAAGTCACGGTGACTTACACGGCCGCGCAAGGTGCGGGAGACTTAAATGTCGTGATCGTCGGTTGGAACGACACCACTTACAAGCGGGCCGGGCTCTGGCTTTATGAGCCATACCATCACCACACCCGACGGCGACATAGCCGAAGACAAAATTGTAAGCACTACTGGCAGCTACAGCGCTTCTGCGGCCATAAACGGGGCCGGTCCATGGGTCAGGCAGATGATGGCCTTCAAAGCACACCCTCAAGGGGACGCGGGAAAAGTGCGGAACTCCAGTCGTGCTCATCTATCCGCGCGTCTTCTTGACCTGTTACACTCGTACCTGCTATCAACGGAAATGTAGCATATAGAGATCTATGTCTATAACGAGAAGAGGTTTTGTTCGTAACATCGCCGCTGGCGTAGCCGCAACCGCCGGCCTGCCTGCCATGGCCGATCTCGCCTTCAGCGAACTCATCCCCGCGTCCCGCGTCGGCGAACCCGGTGGCCCGATCATTCTCAGCCGCAACGAAAATGCCTACGGCCCCTCGCAAAAAGTCATCGCCTCGATGCGGGCCTCCCTGCAATTTGCCAATCGCTACCCTGACCCCGCCGTCAGTGCCCTGCACGCTCGAATGGCGGAATCCCACTCCATAAAGCCCGAACAACTCGTCCTCGGCTGTGGCTCCGGCGAAATCCTCAGCCTTTGTGCCTCGGCCTTTCTCGCACCAGGCAAAAAACTCATTACGGCGCTGCCAACCTTCGAGTCCATTGGCCGTTGCGCAAAAACTCTCGGCGCCGAAGTCGCCGAAATCCCACTCACCAGAACCTACTCTCATGATCTAGCCGCCGCCCTCGCGCAAGCCGACGCCTCCACCGGCCTCGTCTACATTTGCAATCCCAACAACCCCACGGCCAGCCTTACGCCTCGTAAAGATCTGGAAGCTTTCATCCGCAAGCTTCCCGCGTCCACAACCGTCCTCATCGACGAGGCGTACCATCACTTCGTCGCGTCTACCGCGGACTACGCCTCCTTTATTGATCGTCCTATCGACGATGATCGAGTAATTGTCGCTCGAACTTTTTCAAAAGTGTATGGCCTCGCAGGAATTCGCGCAGGCTACGCTGTTGGCGCGCCCGAAAAAATCAAAGCTCTTGCCGCGCGCCGTCTTCCGGAAGGACTCAACGCCATCGGTGCTCGAGCCGCCCTCGTCGCCTACGACGATCTCGACTATGTCCGGCTGAGCATCAAACGCAACGCCGACGATCGCCAGGAATTTTTCAATCAGGCAAACGCCCGCATGGTGCGCGGCATCGACTCGCACACGAATTTCGCGATGCTGAAGACGGGCCGAATGGCTGTGGACGTCATCGAACACTTCCGGAAAAACAACATCGCCATCGCACGGCTATTTCCCTCCATGAACACCTATGTGCGTATCTCGTTCGGCACCCCCGATCAAATGAACGAATTCTGGCGCGTGTGGGATCTCATGCCGCGCGGAAAAATGGAAATGTAGGGGACTTCCTCATTTACGGGCGGGCGGCGCAGGGTGTGTTTGCAGGGGTAGATTGAGCATGAGGCAAAGAAACAGTAAATCATTCGACCGCTATCCCTTATAGGTAGCCGGCGGGCGCGCTGCTCCGAGAGGACTTGCCAGCATCCTTCGCGCCCAAGTCCTCTCACTTGGTCTTCAGACCACTGGCGCGGATACCACGTCCGGCTTGCGAGCTACGCGATGCGCATTTTGCTTTCGAGCGTCCGTGTCGTTGTTAGCCATGCCCTGATGGTGCGCCACGACTTGCACTTTCGCTGGCTTCTTTGCAAGCGGCTTCGTCGCCGGGTAAACGTCTTCGACGCCCGTATCCGTGAAAATTGCCGGGCTAACTTCCTGCGCTTTGCACGAGGGCGTCCCCCCCAGCAGCATCGCCGCAACCCCGATAGTCCCCACCCACAGCGTTTTAGGTAGCAAAACTTTGAAGTAATTCATGGCGATTGTCCTTTCGTTCTTCGAGTTTGCTCGGCTGCTAACGCCCGTTGCCGATGGCGTTGAACGCCCTGCATCGTGAACGATTTTTCGCACACTCCCCTTTTCCTTCCAATGCACGCAATCTGGAGAATGAATGAACAAAACGTGAACGCCTAACTCACACATTTCATGGAAGATCTCTATGGGCAGCGCCGCCGGCTGGCGTCACTCCTGGTGGAACAAATCGAGCGAGATGTGAATCTCATGTGGTCTGTAACTCTCACTTCTTCGTTCCTCGTATCGCAACCTCCGCGAGTCCAGCACATACACCATGTAACGCCCCGGAAGCACGTTCTCAAATTTGATGCATTTGATCCTGGGAGGGCAGAGGAACCCTCGAAGTCAATTCGTTGGCTTTGCCCGGCCGGAAAAGCACCGCCGTCCAAGCTGACCAAACAACGTGAGCGCCGAGCACTCCAGAGCGTGCCTCACTTGCATCTCACTCACCTACAAACTTCTTGCTGTCATTCTCGTCTAAATCCTTTGTCGGCGATACCAGACAGGTAGCCAATATGGGACGAGCGAAAGCATTGGCCGCAGCCATCGTGTTTGCTGGGATCACCTGCGTCAGGGGAGCCGCGGCAGCGCCGGCTCAATCGCCATGCACCTCCCAAACGGCCTCTAAACTCACCCCGCAGGAGCGCATTGCGCAACGCGACATTCAGGCCGCCATCGATCAACAGATCGAAGAGCTGGCAGCCAAGGATATGGACGCGGCCACGCGGCTAATGCCAAAAGATTTCTCGATTCGCCTGGTCGATGGAACGACCCTCAACCGCGACCAAACCATTGCAGGCATGCGTCAGGAAAAAGACAGCGTCTTGCGTGTCGACATCGACCGTAGCTACACTCACATCGAGTGTCTGCATCTCGCTGGCAAGGAAGCCATCATCTACACAAAACAACAATATGTCCGCACCGTCCCCGACCTCAAAAACGGCAGCCCTCACGAAATCATTACCAGCGTCAGGCACCGCGAAATCTGGACATACACCGAAAACGGCTGGGTCACAAAACGCATCGAAGAACTCGAACAGGGTCAAACTTATCTCGACGGCGAACTCTACGACCCGCGCTGAAATTCCAGCGCGCCCTACTTTTCAACGCTCAGCTCAATCCCAAGCCTTCCTTCTTCGCCCTCCGCGATTGCCATGCCGATCCAAGCGTATCGAATTCGCGGTAAACTCTGTTAGTTCTAACAGTTCCCAAGTCACCAGGCACATCCTACTCTGTGAAGAAGCCTTTATCGGGGGCGCCTCCTGCCCCATTGCACCGTGGCAAACGAATCGGAGAACAATAAATGCTGAAGTATCGCCGCAGTCGCGCCGCCGCTCTGATCTGTTCACTGACGTTTTGCATCTTGGCGATCCTTCCAGTTGCAAAAGCCGCGGCCGCCAAACTTTTGGTGAGTTGGAAAAGTCCCGTCTATTCTGGGCCGAAGCCTCATCGGGTTCTTGTACTCGGCATGAGCGGGAATCCGGAAGTTCGTGCGGATTTCGAAGATGATCTTTCAGCTGCCATTAAAGGTGACGGCCTCGAGGTGATTCCCGGTAACACCATTTTTTTCAGGCCGCACTCCGGCGAACTCGACCGTGACTATTTGGAAGGACAGATCCGTGACTTGAAGATCGACGCCGTCCTTGTTTCGCGGCTCGTCAAAGTCGACAAAACGATTGCCAACATCCCCGGCTATAGCTATGCAGTTCCCTATGCCTACTATCGCTCGTTCTACGGATATTACGGCACGGTCTACCAACAAGTCTATTCTCCCGGCTATTTGCGCGAAGTCTCGTCTGTTCGCGTAGAAACCAATTTCTATTCTGCGACCCCGCCAAACGAAGAGCTCATCTGGACCGGCACCAGCGATTCCTTCAATCCGAAGTCCGCGCAAAAAGCAATCGACGGGATCGTTAAACTGATTGTGAAAGAGTTGAAGAAACAGGGCATTCTGTAGAAGCTCGCTTAGCCGAGTGTCCTATCCTCGCGACTAAGTTTCTGCGAGGGCGCATCTGTCCTTGTTGCTTTTAACTGTCCACTGTCAGCTGTTAACTGTTATAAGGTATTAGTCCTTGATGATTCGCAATTCGTCCTTGAACGCTCTCAATTCGCTGTGGAATCGATGCTTGCTTTCATCGACCTCAAGCCGATTCTTGAGGACCAGTTTTGCTTCCTCGGCGGCAGCGCGCAATTCCGGATGCTCATCGACATCGCTTAGGGCCAAAGCGGCACTGGCAAGGCGCCATACGCAGTTCTCCAATTCGGTGATCCGCTTCAGGACCTCGGGCGCGGAGATCTGCGCCTTCACGTAGGGATCGAGTGCGACTTCGCCTTCGATCTTCTCAACGTATTCGGTGATGGTGGTTTCGCCGTCGTTTAGGGGATGGACGACCTGCGGAACAATGCCGGCGAGTGGATTGGGATTCGGCATGGAACAGAGTATAAATCAGAAACCCGTCCACTGGAATATCTGGCGGAGAGCATTGCGAAGCGAGTGCTCCCGCTCATCCGGGCATATAATTTGACCATGCAGCACCCTAAGCTGGTCGTCGTCCAGTCATACGCTAGCCACCCTGAGGCGGACTTGGCCAAAGGGGCCCTCGAAGCTGCCGGCATCCAGGCCATGATCCTAGAGAACGCGAGTTCCGCCCTCGCATTTGTTTTTGCGAGGTTGGCGGCTAGAGGTTGGAATGGCGCTATACTCCGCAGAGGAGTCCCAATGAAAAAGCTCAGGCTTCTGATGCTGACTTTGTTGGTCGCGACTTCGTCTCTGGCGAAGACGCGGGATTGGAAATCAGCGAAGATAGAAGCTGCTTCGGAAACCGATGTTTCGTGGAAACTGTTTGGCGAAAAAAACACCATCCACTACACGATTGAGACCGAGGACATGGTTTATTTTGCGGACTATACATACACGCCGGGCCCGCACAACGATAGCCACGCGCGGGATATTCCGGTAAATGAGATAACGAAAATCGCCATCGAGGGGAGACACGCCTACGTTCTCGACGTCAACGGCAAAGAAGTGAAGCTGCATATCGTTAGAAAGACTAGGAAGTAGTACCGTTCACGTTCCTCCGCTCTTAGCTGCCGGCTGTAAACTCTCGCTCCCCGTTTCCTGTTTTCTCTGTGGCCTCTGCGCACTCTGGCGGGTGGCGCAGAGGCCAAGGGTGCCGCACCCTTCGGTTTTAAGGGTGCGGGTTCTAACCGACGAAGCCGTGCTACACTTCTCGCATGAAGCCCAACTTCAAGAAGCCCATCCTCTGGTCGCTTGTTTTTGCTCTTGCCATGATCGCCTCAGCCTTCCTATTTAAAGGCAATTCAGCTCTCTACTGGATTGAAACAGGCCTCACCGTGGCAGCACTCACCTTGGTCATACTGAAGTCCCCGCGTCCTGTCGCTCCGCGCTAGGAGTGGATTTTCTCGTTGACGGTCCCGCGACTCTCCCGGTATAATCTTTTTGTAGGCTAGTGCGCCTCGCTTCCCGCGAGGCTTTTTTATTTCCAATTCGTCTCTGTGCAGTCATCCATGTCCTCTCCTCGCCGACATGATCAGGCGCCTTTGTGTCTGTTCATTTTTCAAAGAGTGCCGGCGTTGCCGCACTCCCCGGCCCTTGCCATTGATCGCTGCTCGGATAGCGCCTGTCGCTCGGCGTGGAGCACATAGCCAGAAAAGCAGCTCAAGAGAAAGGAAGGAACTCATGGGAATCCTGGAGGCCGCAAAGCCTGCAATTGTCATTTGCACGAGGGACCGTGTCCACGCCACCGCGTTCTACCGCGAGACCCTGGGGCTGACACTGGCCTACGAGGACAACCTCGCCGCCGTCTTCAACATCGGTGGAGTCACCCTGCGCGTCTCCGTAGTTGCTGATTTCACCCCGCATGAGCACACCATCCTCGGCTTCCACGTTCCGGACGTGGCCGCTACCGTCGGGGCCCTGCGCGAAATGGGTGTAGCCTTCAACCGCTACCCTCGCCTCACTCAGGACGAACAAGGCATCTGGACCGCCCCGGGAGGAACTACCAAGGTGGCATGGATGAAAGACGCCGATGGCAATGTGTTAAGCGTGACCAACGCCTGAAACAAGCGTGCCGAAGTGGGCTAAGCGGAGGCACTCGTGCCTCGTTTCGGGGACACTTGTAAGTGCTCTAAAATCAACACTTGCAAAGTTGTATAAAAACAAACTTATAAAAAACCCCGGGGGGCCGGTTGTTTAGGTTAACTAAACATCCGACGAAGGAAGCCTATCCCGAGAAGCATGGCGACGAGGGATCTCCCCAAGTAGCACAGACTTCAGTCTGAGCGGCTTTCAACTCAGGACGCCTTGCTCCGTCTTCAGCAGACTCCACCCAACCAACCCGCAAACCACAAACCCAACCGCGTTCAACACCCCATGAAATTCCGCCATCTGCCGAATATTGACAAACGCCTGCAAGGGATACTCACCAATAGCCCAAACCGCCGCCAGAATCATCCCGGCTGCCACTGATACGCTCGCAACAAACAACAGCCAGCGCCCGAGCCTGTTCTTCGCCAAGATGCCGACACGCATCATGCCGCTCGCCAGCACGAGCTGGCCGAACGCAATCAGTAGCACCGCAATCAACTTCAACGTTGGCCCAAGCAAAAACGCCAACGCCAAAATCCCCGGTCCCAAAACAACAGCCAGCAAAGCCGCGCGGAGAATGCGACGCCCGGGGCACCCAGCGAAGGCCTCATCCACCAACCCGGCAAGCACCGCAGAAGCAAAACCGGCAAAATGAAAGTGCACCGCGGTGAGCAAAACGATTGGCTCGCGAAACGCCAAAAGCTGCAAGCCCGCTCGCGATGCGACCAGCCACACCCCGGCGACGAGCAGGTATCCCTCGCCGAAAGCGAAACAAAATTGCGTGAAGGACTTTGTCCCCGAGGTCACAAGCCGCCGCAGCCCATCGCCCGCAAACGTAGCGCACAATAAAAGCCAGGAACTAGCGAACCAGGCCGCCGCAACTCGGTTGTCGAGGAAAAATGAAACAGAGGTCAACGAGGCCGCTGCGAGCAGCGCCCAATCCCACACGGCGCTGCTCGTGGAAGTTCCGGCGCCGCGTAGCAAGTCTGCGCCAAGCGGCACCACAATCCACGGCCCTACCAGAAAGAGCACTTCAATGATGCCGAGACGAGCGTGAGAGGCGAAACAAGCCAGCGCTAGAGCGAGCCAAATACCACTGCCAATCAAGCTGGGCAGACGAAGAACACCACGAACTCGGGATTCCTGGCTCATCGCACCAGCTCAGGCGTGCGCCAGAAATGACGCCGCCCCGTACGCCACGGTCAGAAAGATCGCAGCCGCTGTAAACGCAACGTCACCAAGCCGGTTCGTGCGCCGTAAGGAAGCATCGTAATAAAGTAGCTGCAGCGGCGCGCGAAATAGCCAGAAAACGGCAATGCCCGCGGCCAAAAATCGACCGAGCCCGTGCCCGCTCGCCATGTCCGGCGCAAATCCAAGCGTCAACGCTGCGAACAAAAGCAACACGCCGACGATGTACACTGAGTGCACCACGAAAACCTGCCGAATGATCGGCGCCACGCGTTCCAAATTTTCTTGATATTTCAATTTCCGCGGCAGGAAAAAAATTGTGGAAGCAATTGCAATTTGCACGAAACCCGCTAACCACAGGAGCAGAAGCAGGGCGTTCATGGTGGTCTCCTATCGAGCGCTAAGCTCGTTTCGTGTATCGAGCGGCACGCTCGTGTCGTGTATCAAACGTTACGCTCGCTTTGTCACTTCAGGAACCGGACAGCTCACCGCGGCACAACTGCGGTGCATCGCGATCGAGCGATACCAAGTCCTAAGGGCCTCCATCCCTCCCGGTACTCGGCTAAACCACACCACCGGCCGCGCCCACCAAATTTCGCTTGCCAAAGCCACCGCTGCATACGCTCCCCCAAACTGCCGCCCATCCGAATGCAAAAGCCGTATCTCGCGGAGCAACTCCTCGCGCGTCATTCCGAGCAGCGCGCCGACTCGCGGATCCTGCAAGGGCGCCACCCCAAGGCCTCTCCGTTCCAGAATCGGCGCGAGCCACCGCGCAATTCGCGTGCAAAACGCGCACTCCGCATCGAAGAACAACCACCCTCGCGCGTGCCGTCCCTTCCCGTCCGTAAACTCCGATGTCAGCGAAATCATGTTTTTTCTTCTCTGTGCTCTCTGCAAACTCCGTGTTAAAAGCCGCGTGATCCCTATCAACAATCTCAGCCGTCAATCACTAACCCGCCTTTTTCCCCAGCAAAGTAAACACCTTGCCCCTCAACTTCCCCACTCCCTTGAGCGCGGTCGTCGGCATCCGCAGTACTTCGTCAAACAACCCAGTCATCACTGTCAAGAACTCCAGCATGCTCTCCAACCGCTCCCGCGTGTACGGATCGCCCTGTGCATTCGCCTTGGACTCCGCTACACACTCTGCAAGCACCCGCAACGTCGGATCAATCTCCCGCCGCTTGCGCTCCTCGGAGACAATCCGGAAAATCTCCCAAACATCCTTGAGTGACTCGAAATGATCGCGCCGATCGCCCAAAACATGCACCACGCGTACAATCCCCCACCCCTGCAGCTCGCGCAAACAAGTGCTCACATTCGACCGAGCCACCGCCAGGGTGGTAGAGATCTCGTCGGCCGGCACCGGCCCAGGCGAAAGGAACAGGAGCGCGTGCACCTGCGCCACTGTCCGGTTGATCCCCCACCGGGTGCCCATTTCGCCCCAGTGCAGGATGAATTTCTGAGCTACCGGCGAAAGCGTGGGTATTGTAGTGTCTGTCATTTCTGTTATTTCTCTCTGTACAGAAATTACCGTAAAGACGGCTGTTTGTCAAGCCTTCTTTTCGCCGCCTTCTGTCCCATTCCCGCACCCAAACGTCGCAGAGAGTCCGTGCACCTGTCCCTTTTCCGGCCTTTTCGCCCATTTACTCCCGCATTTCCCTTTGTCAAAGTGGTGCCAGCGAGGACGTTGTGCCTTTGAGCTTCCCAGGAACGCACCAGCGAAAGACCGCTATCGCAGCGCTCGGAGCGCTTGCCGCCTTGGTCTGCGTGTTAAGCCCTATCGCGGCCCGCCAAACGCAAGCTCAGGCCAACTCTCCGGACGACTCAGCCATTTCCTCTGTGTGTCCCGTCGTCTACCCCGACGACCAAATTCCCGCTTCCCGCGGCTACCACTACACATTCTTCGGCAACGCCTTCTTTATCAACAGCGAAGGCTATCTCCTCACCGTCGCGCACGTCCTCGAAACCTTTCGCGACGGCGGCCAACCGTACATCCTCGTGAACCGCCCGAACTCGCCCCCCAAGCTCTTGCAAGTCACCGTGGTCGCCAAAGATTTACAGCACGACGTTGCTATCCTGCGCGCCACGCCAAATCCTTTCGCGGGCAAGTACCAAGTCGCCTTCCTGCCGCTCGCCGATAATCCAGCCGTCCGCGGGCAATCTGTCCTCGCCCTTTCGCTGCATCCGCAAAGGTTACAGAACGCTTACAGCTTCGACTCCACTCGAGAAGACTCGTCCCCCGGCACCGTCCTGAGTTATGAATCCACGCAACTGGAAAAGTCCGCCTCCGCGGTTGACGTTTTTCTTCTCAGCCATCCGGTTGTGAAAGGCCAGAGCGGGTCTCCCGTCCTGGCAGTCGACTCTCACGCGGTTGTGGGGCTGGTCGAAGGACTTTGGCTGCGCGGCGCTCCTGCGTCCGTAGCTAAGTCCTCCGCTCAAACTGGCCCGACTCCTGGAGCCGCCATTCCGATCCAGTACGCCATCGCTATTCTTCAACAGCACAGCGTCGTTTGGCATGCGGCTGCGTCTTTGACCTCAACGCCATCGTCGTCGCTCGCGCCGCAGCCGAGTTCGACAGTCGGGAAGTCCGTGACTGAAAAGCCGAAGCAACGGCGGTAAAACGCCGGGCGGGTTTCTTGCTCTTCCAAGTACGGAAGCCACTCCGAATGTAGGCCCGGTCGCTGGCGTCACCCAGATTCAATTCGTGCCTGCAGGTGTCGGGCCGGGCGGCGCTGACGGCATGGCCAGTTCGATGGAGGCTATTTCGGCGCAATACCCGCGACGCAGGATGTTGTCGCGCCGTACCCATCCTCTTCAGATGGCGAGAATTTCCCGACAGCGACTGCCCCGCCAACGACGAATCCCGGGCCGGTAACCGTGTTGTTGACGGTCGTAAACAACAATGCTGTATTTCTGCCTGACGCATACACCTATGGACCGCGTGTTCTGCGGGTGCTACCAAACGCCGTTTCAGCGGCGGGAGGAGACCGAGTAACGATATTCGCGTACGGACTCGGCTTCTCCGACTTGATAGATATGCATGTGAAAATCGGGGGAGTGCAGGTGGACATGAAGGACGCGACAATGAGTTCCTATTCGTCCAACAATTATCCAGAACAATCAGTAATTGTGACGGTTCCAGCAGGGACTCCCGGGTGGGCTGATGTAGCCATGACCACAATAAACAGCACCGACACGATGAATCGCGCAATGCAGTATTTGAACCAGGAAGTCGCGCTTGCGGGAGGCCCCTTCGGGTTCACCGTGTATGATTCGGCCCGCGATCTTTTTTATTTGACGGGAAGTGGAAATAACATCGCGGTGTTCAACCCAAATACGCAAGCATTCGGGCAACCGTTGCAGTCGTCGACGATCAACGCCGGGGCGGTGCTGGAAGAGGAAGCGCTGACGCCTGACAGCTCGAAGTTGCTAGTGGAGGGAAATCAATTTAAGCAACCTCACGGTGCAGCCACGGATGGACGAACGGTAGACCAAAGACTCTTGCCGCTAGCGCAGATTGCACAGCCTGGATTTGATGCGCGGCTGAATGAGACCGGAAGCTTGCTGTATACGACAGGGATCGAGAGCGGTCAGGTTAGTGTCTCCGACACGCACATCAATGGGCGATGGCAATTAATACTGGCTGCGCAAAACGCGAATGCCGGGAACGGCCCGACACACTTTTTCATCGGCCAGATTCGGCCACTGGCAACGGATCCTGTGGGCGCGAAGATCGTGATTGGTTTGTAGGGCGGCCTATCGTACTTCGAACTGGGTACGGTGCCGCTTGCGGTGGGAACGGTTTCACCGGCGACGGCGTCTGCTGGAGCGACGATTGAGCAGCGCGAAAGCGGCTTTGTTGCGGGCACGGCTGCAAAAATTGGTGGACAGACGGTCGCGTGTACTCAAATCGATAGTGAGAGGTTGTCTTGCATGGTTCCTATGCTGCCCTCTGGTTCGGCGTCGATCGCTCTAACCAATCCGGATGGTCAGGCCTACTCCTTTGAGAACGCGTTCATTGTGCAGTAGCAGAGCGGGGTAGAGAAATAAGAACTCTCAGGGAATTACGACCAACCTTCGGTCGCGCTCCGACCGCTGCCAAGCCTGTTCGATATCGGCGAGCGGAACTTGCTCCGTTTCGATGCGCAGCGTGCCTGCGGCTCCCCACGCCAGGACTTGCTGCATCGCGGCGACGAGCACCTCTCGCGCTGGCATTCCGGCCGTTCCCAGAATTGTAAGGGCCGTGCTCCGGAGCACCGCCGCTGGAAGCGAGATATTTGGTCCTGCGCTTTCCCCTACTTGCAGCAAGCGAGTCTCGGGATTTACGGCGGCAAACTCTGAGCGCGTGATTGCCGCAAGCAACACTTCCGTTGGCCGTCCCCAGACGTAGTCAATGATCACGTTGAATCCGGTCTCGCCGGCTTCGCGTGCAAATTGTTTCTTCAAATCTTCATCGGGCTGGTTGAGTTGAATCGTCGCGTCCACACCCAGGCCGCGGAGTTTTTCTAGCGCTTCCGAATTTCGTCCCGCACCGATTACTCGCCCAGCCCCGAGCAATTTCGCAATCTGAACGGCGATGGTTCCAGTGATTCCCGTGGCGCCCAAGATCAGAACAGTCTCGCCTTTCGCAACCTTCACGCGGCTGTTTAGAGAAAGCAGAGCCGACACGCCAGGATTCGGGAGGGCCGCGGCTGTGGCGTCGTCCATTTCCTTGGGCACCGGAAAACAGAATCCCTGCGGAACGACGGTGCGCTCCGCCATAGCGCCATACGGCCGGCGCGGGCCACCAAAGAACACTCGCGTTCCATCCGCAAGTTCGCCAACGCCGTCGGCCCCGCAAACCACCGGAAGTTCGCGCGGACTCGCGTAGTGCGATCCGGCTGCGAGTTGCTTATCAATCGGTTTTAGCGACGCGGCCAGCACGCGCACAATCGTTTCGCCCGCCCCCGCCGTCGGCTCGGAAAATTCCTCGCAGCGCGGAGGTTTGCCCAACTCGTGCAATATGACAGCTTTCATGCTGGTCCTCGTTTCTTTCGCAGAGCGCTCGGGTTCGGATATGTTTCAGCGCCGACGTGCACTGCGATTTGCCTCGCAGTATGCCATTGTTCGGGATTGGGAGTTGATCCACACACGCGGGCCAGAACGGGCACGCCCCTTCGAGGCTCCCTTCGTTCCTCAGGGCAAGCGGGGTAAACGTGCCGTGCCCCACGGGGAATTTGATGCGCTACGGTTGCTGGTGGAGAGTCCGTTGCCGGAACCAGGGCTTTGTGTTGTCATATCACTCTTCATAAACCGGAGGAACCACCATGACGCCCAACGACTTTCGCAAGCTGGCTTTGGGTTTTCCGGAAACCAAGGAGCGCGCGCACATGAACCATCCCGACTTTCGCGTCGCGGGCAAGATCTTCGCTACGCTCGGCTTCCCAAACACTGACCGGGCTATGGTGAAGGTCACACCTGTCGAGCAAGAGATGCTTGTGCGGGCCGAACCAGCGGTCTTTGCGCCAGAAACAGGAGCTTGGGGACGCCAGGGATGCACGCGCGTCAGTCTTCATGCCGCCAAAAAAACCACGATGCGACGAGCTTTGGCGGCAGCGTGGCAACTCGCTGCTCCCGCGAACTTGTCTGAGCAATTTCCAACCGAAGCAGCCGCAGCCTCGGGCGAAGAGCGGAAAAGCAGGACCGCACATGCGTCTCGAAAGAAATCCAGCGGCACGTCCAAATCTCAGGGTCGGCAACGCAAACACAGCTGATTTCTCAATCACAATGTCGATTTCAAGGTGGGTTGTTCGTCTAACCAGCAGGAGGCAATACAATGCAATTTCTACTGCTCATTTATCATGCTGAGGCGGAGTGGAACAAGCTGACACCCGCTGATATGGTGCCATGCACAAGGATTACTTCAATTTCATACAGGAAATCAAAGATAGTGGCACTACATCGGCGGCAATCCGCTGAAGCAGTGTCCAAGGCGATGCAAAAGTGGCCCTTGGATGGGGTACCCACAAATCCTCGCGCCTGGCTAGTCAGCACGGCTCGTAACAAGGCCGTTGACCGGCCGAGGCGCGACCGGCGGTTTGATACGAAGCGCGACGAGATTGCGCGCTACACGGAAGCCACTGGGCAGCGCGCCCTCCTTCTTCGGCCGTCTACAGAAGGATCAGCATTGGGATTCGCACGACAAGCAGGTTGCCCTTCAGTTTACAGGTAGGAAGGCGATCCAAGACCCTGCTACATCAGCTCTTCTATGAACGTGCGGGCCACGTCGGGAGGCACCCTGGGATCGCGATGGACTAGGGGGCCTTCGTTCAGCACCGGCTCGGCTCCGTGAAGGGTTGGGACATCAGTGCGCTCGAAGAATTTGCCGATGGGAATTTCTTCGCCCCAGAGCAAAGACTTCTCCATCGCAGTGGTCCAGTCAGCTGGGTCGTAAGCGGAGTCGTCCTCGAGTTTCTTCACGCGCGGACGGAACCACTGGTAAGTATTGTCGTGATTGTAGGTGACGCACGGGCTGAAGACGTCGAGGAACGAAAAGCCTTTGTGCTCTATGCCTTGCTTGATCAGTTCGGTGAGATGCTTCTGCTCGCCACTGAAACCGCGGGCGATGAAAGTGGCGCCTGCGGCGAGAGCAATCGAAATGGGATTAACAGGCGCTTCGATGTTGCCGAAAGGCATGCTCTTGGTTTTCATGCCCAGGCGGCTGGTGGGCGAGGTCTGGCCTGTGGTAAGGCCGTAGATTTGGTTGTCCATGACGATGTAGAGCAGGTCCACGTTACGTCGCATGGAATGGACGAAATGGTTGCCGCCGATGCCGAAGCCGTCACCGTCGCCGCCGGTGACAATCACGGTCAGCTCGTGATTGGCGAGCTTGAGGCCGGTGGCCACAGCTAGGGCGCGGCCGTGAAGCGTGTGCATGCCATAGGTGTTGATGTAGCCAGGAAGGTTGGAGGAGCAGCCGATGCCGCTGATGGTGACGACCTGATGGGTCGGTATCTTCAGCTCCACCAAGGCTTTTTGAAGAGCGGCGAGCACACCGAAATCGCCGCACCCAGGACACCAATCGGGATCGACTTTGCCTTTCAGATCGGCCATGGTCAGTTGAGTCGTACGTTGTACGCCGGTCGCCATGTGTTTTTCCTCCTCAGACCATAATCTCGTGCATGGGAACGGAGAGTTTCGTTTTGCCGGCGAGCTGGTCTTTCACCGCATCAGCAATATGATGGGGCATGAACGGTTCTCCGTCGTACTTGCGAATGTGGCCGTTGGGCACAAAGCTGGTTTCGCTGCGCAGATAGCGTGCGAACTGGCCGCTGTAGTTGTTTTCGACGATGATGGAGTGGCGTGAGTCTTTCAGGATTTCGAGAATGGCTTCACCATGAAGCGGCACTAACCAGCGGATCTGCAGTTGATTGGCAGAAATTCCTTCTTCGTTGAGAAGTTCACAAGCTTCCTCAATGACACCTTTGGTTGAACCCCAGCCGATAAGGGTGACATTTGCGCTGCATGGCCCTGATAGCGCGGGTGGGGGCACGGAGGCTTCAATCCCGACGACCTTGCGCATGCGCTTTTCCATCATCGCGCGGCGCTTGACGGGATTGGTGAACTCATCGCTGATAAGTACACCGTCTTCCATATGTTCGTCGGTAGCTGCCGTATGAATGTGGCCAGGCACGCCGGGAACAGCGCGGGGTGAAACGCCGCTGTCCGTGATTTTGTAGCGTTTGTAGCCGCCGTTCGTGGGAGCCGAGGCGGCACCATTGCCACTGGCGGAGAGGATGAGCTCGCCGCGATCGATGGGCGGGCCAAAATTCAGGTCGTCCGGATGGACACTGAGGCGGCCTTCCGACAAGAGGAGATCGCAAAGCACGAGCCCCGGGCACTGGAAGCGGTCCGCGAGGTTGAAGATTTCGGGAATGAGCTTGAAGCAATCACCAATGTCCAAGGGAGCTGCGATGATCCGGGGATAATCGCCAAAGGCAGCGCCAAGCATCTGCCAGAGATCGCCCTGTTCGGTCTTCGTGGGAACGCCGGTGGACGGGCCTGCGCGCTGACAGTTGATGACTACTACGGGGGTTTCCATCATGGCGGACATGCCCAGGCCCTCGCTCATCAGGGCAAAACCGCCGCCAGAGGTGGCGCACATGGCGCGGACGCCAGAGTGAGCGGCGCCGATGGCCATGTTGATCACCCCGATTTCGTCCTCTACCTGGCGAACCATGATGCCGGCTTTACGAGCGTGCGCTGCCATCCAGTGCAACACGCCGGTCGAAGGGCTCATGGGATAGGCACAGTAGAACTTCACACCCGCTGCGGCCCCGCCCATGGCCATCGCGGTATTGCCACTCAGGATTGCATAACGATTGTCGGTCTTGGGCACCGGAACCGGAAACGCGGCGAAGTGAGCGGCGGCGTAATCGTAGCCGGCGCGCGCTACTCCGACGTTTTCGGCGATCACGGCATCGCCCTTCTTTTTAAACTGCTCTCGGAGGACTTCCTCTACGGCTGGGAATCCGATACCCATCATGTGGAGACCGGCGCCGATCGCGAGGGTGTTCTGGGCAACTTTATTGCGTGTGATGTCGGCCAACTCGGAAACCGGAAGCGGGCAAAGCTGCACGCCTTCGGCGGCAGAGCCGGGCTTAATAGTGTCGGCATTGTAGATACAGGAAGCACCGGACGTGAGGAGGGGCAGGTGGCGATCCATGCTGTCCTGGTTGAGGGGAATGAGCAGATCGATGCGGTCACCCATATTGGTGACCTTTTCTGGGCCCGTCCGAATAGTAAGAAATGTGTGGCCGCCGCGAATAATAGATTGATAGGCGTTGTAGGCGTTGAGGTTAAGGCCTCGACGGCTGAAGATCTTTGCGAAAATGTCGCCGGGAGTGGCGACTCCTTGTCCAGCTGCGCCTCCGATACCGATAGCAAAAGTCTGCTTCATCTCGCCCTCACTGACTGAGAGCCGGTCGAGCCGCGAGGACCGAACGCCCGGACCAGCTCAGAGGAATGAATATTGGGTTCCCGGTTGTGAGACTCCTCATCGCAAGGATTGGTTCCTTCGGGTAGCCGGAGTATACACCCAATTCTTGCCGATGTTATCCCTACTAGAAATCAAGAAAAGCTACGCTGAGAAGCGCGAATACGGAAGGATTTGGGAGTACAAGCGCGAGTGGCCGACAACCAGCTAACTAAATTCATCCGTGCACAGGTATCGGCTGCACGTGGGTTTTCTGAGCGCCCACGCGAAGGGCGTAACGCTTGTATCGGCTGAGTAGTAGACGTAAGATTCTCGCGCTACCCCCCGAAGCTTCGACAATTCGATTTGGACAGGGATGTAGGAGGTCTCCAACATGCCTATCGCCAAGGAATTGACCATTCGCATGGACAATCGGCCTGGATCGCTTGGAAAAATTTGCCGGGCGCTCGCGCACCGCAACGTAAACATCCTGGCTTTTCAATCCATCCCCTCGGAGAAAACAATCTTGGTGTGCATTGTCGTCGACGAACACGGAGCGGCGAAGTCGGTCCTGGATGCTGAGGGAATCAGTTACACGGAAGGAGAGGTTGCTCAAGTGCAACTTCCGCACGGGCCGGGCGAACTGGCACGGGCCGCCTCCAAACTCGGCGACGCCGATATCAACGTTCACTACGCATACTGTGGTGTCGAGTCCAAGACGAATGCACCGCTGGTGATATTTGGAGTGACGGAAGTGGGACGCGCGGCAATGATTCTGGATCAGTCCGCTGTCGTAGCAGCAGGAACATAGCGCCGGGATGCAACATGTTCCACGGGCCATCCTTGGTAAGAGACTCATTCAAACGTTCAGGGGCTATTCTCCTCATGGACTAGCGCACACCTCTTCGGATGCCTTGGCACGTGCCTATATCCCTCTTTCCGGCACACTGTAGACCAAGCGAACCGACCTGCTGAATCTGGACGAGTATAACTCTCGCCGAGAGCTGTAGCAGTGTCTTGGCACGATGTTCATCTCACGATGCTCGTTTGACGCAACCTTTGCACCGTTCAAATGAATTACTCACCAGAATTCGCAATCGTCGATTCAACTGCAACAACTCTGCATTTCAGCCAGATTCTGATGTATCGGCATCTCTGAAAGAGAGTGTTCCAAGTGCGATAGATCCTCATCAACGCGGAAGCGTTTGCTGATGAGATCGCCCGCCAATTCCTTGCGATAAATCAGCTTTCCACGTGTAATTGTCTCCGAAAGAGGTGAGCTAAGTCGTGGTAAGTTCGCGTCACCGGACATCGTTTTTGGATCGTTTTCACTTGATGTCCGGTTACCCCCTTTTACTAGGCACTGGGATCTGCCTCGACGGAGAGTAGAACATTGCACGATCATCTGAGATCCTCGAGGCCCTGCAGCCGAGATTTCCCCCCGCAAGAAGAATTCATAAACGCGTAACGAGCCCCCAACACTATGCGGCTAAGAATCCGTCCCAGAGGACTTTGCTATGACAAACAAAAAGCCCGTTTTAGCTATTGCCGCGATTCTGTTTCTATCCTCGGCGTTGGTTCCAGCCGCGCTTGCGCAAGACTGGGGCCACTCCGACGACCGCCGAGGCATTCGTCACGTCCTGCTGGTAGCATAGATGGCATGCACGCCGTCGACTATATGAATTGCTCGCAGGGAGTCAACGGCGGCCAGCCCTACTGCCCGAACTTGGCGGCGCTCGGCGAATCGGGCGTCAACTATCTTCAGATGTCTACATCCAAAACGGCATTGATGGCGTCAGCACCGCCAGTGGAGACGGCGGAATAAATTCGATCGACCCAAACAAGCTGGTTCGTGACCCTTTTAGGAATTGTGCGCCGGTTTACCCGTGGAATTTCGTGTGCACCAACACTATTTTCGGCGTCGCCCATGCGGCCGGTCGCTACACTGCTTGGTCGGACAAGCACGCTTCCTACTCCGCCGTTTCGGGCCCTGGCGACGGCACCAATCTCGACGATTATTATTCCCCGGATATCAATTCGGCGGTCGTGGCCTTGTCGGGAGTCACCACCCCTCTCGGCCTCTCCGGCTCCTGGATTCTGCAGAATCGCGACGACAAATTCAGCGATTTTGGTTCCCTCGAACGCCAGGTGGCGATACTGCGCGGCGAAATTGAGCGCATCGAAGCGGAGCGCTCTGCATCCAGAAGCCGCGTTTCTTTCGCCAACGTTTTCTTCTCCCTGCGGCAGGAACGCACCTCGATTGCCGAGACGATTGGAGCGAAACTTCGCAGCGCCGCGATCGGGGGTTTGAACGATGCTCTCGACAGCCTCTCCTCCATCCTATTGTTCATGGCAGGCCACGGCCCGCTCCTCGTTTTGTGGGCGGTGCTGATTTATTTCCCGGCGCGCTACTTCTGGCGCCGCCGTTCGCAGTTGGCCTTCAGCGAGGCCCAAGCTCCCAAGAATTCCTAGGACTTCACTTGTTCGATACCGCGTTAATCGGGATCTGGCATTTTCTAGTTTTGTCATCAGACAGGTCACGGCCATTCTAGTAGAGAAAGCGCGCCGGGCACTCCTCCTGAAGATTCTCTTTCTATGTCTCGAACGGACGAACTGGCCTTAAAATACTGTCGTTTTGAGATCCACATGAAATTCCGGACCAGAGAGTTTCGTTTCTTAAAAAATGCCAAATAATCAGGAAAACTCAGCTCGCTCTAAAGGACTGCTTGTTATCGGGGCTGTTGGCATAGCTGTCTGTCTTGTTTTGGCATTTTGGCCATATCAGAAAGGCGTCGCCGGAGAAGCCGACATCATCACCGTCGCGTTCAGCGCTGACGGCAAGAAACTCCTTGGCGGCACACAAGGAGGAGAAGCATATCTTTGGAATCTGGGCACCGGCCAGACGCTTGGCTCCGGCTATACCTTGAAATCGTCCAAGGAAAATGTTCCAACTCCATTCAATTCCTTGGTATTAGCACCGAGCGGAGAGTTCGTCGTCAACGCTGGAAGAATAATTTCACTCATCAACACTGGCTCGGACAAGGACGCCCCGGCGATTTGGTCGCCCGATTGCGCCTTCGGCGGAGCTGCGGTCAGTCCCAACGGCTCTCACATTTCCGCGATGTCTTCGGAGGAAAGGCTCCTGGTTTGGACGTTGAGGATGTCGGACAAGCCGCGGGATTTGGGCCGGGCGGACGCAGGAGTTTATGGCGCAACGGCTTTCACTCCGGACGGTAGAAGGATTGCCGCTGCAGGGCACGTCCTGCGAATGGTTGACGTGGAAAGTGGAAACGAACTATGGGCCCTGCCTCGCAACAACTATGTCTTCCTCACCGTGGCATTTCGCTCTGACGGAAAAACTATCGCCACTGGCAGCCAGGACACCAGCATCAGGCTGTGGAATGCCGAAACTGGAAAGGAAATTGCCATTCTCCGTGGTTACCAAGGTTATGTCGATGTCGTAGTTTTCAGTCCGGACGGAAAAAAGATGGTCTCCTGGGCCCGGGACGGCCAGCTCTTTCTATGGGACTTGTCCGGACAGCGCGGAATACTCGGCCTTAGTTCTTCCCCTCGGAGTACTAATGCTCCGCACCTCTGGCCTGATGTACCTGCCATTCCTGGACGCCATAAAAAACCTTGGATTACGCAGAAGAATGATCTATCTTCTCTGGCGGACCTTGGACGTTTCGATCGGTTGCGCTTTTTGTTGCGGCTGCGCACCTTTTGATTCCCGACGTCGCCAATTCGTCGAACTTTTCTAAGGTTCGCTGAGGGCTCCTGCCATGAAGCCTCCCTTTTTCGTCCGCGCCCTTGCGGCCGTGTTTTTTTGCACTTGGTCTTATTTTGCTCCTTCTGCTCGGAGTGGCGATTTGTCCGGCTCATCCCAAAAGGTGTCCGCGCAGCCTCCGGAGTCGGGGACTCTCTCGATTCCTGGTCCGTTGCGCTCTTTTCTCCGTATGGCGGCCATCAGCCAGAAGATTTCGCCGGAAGAAGTCGCTCCCTTACTGGCTCGCAATGTCTTCCAGCTGGGCTACGAAGGTCGACAACCCAGGCGTAGTCCTACTGAATTCCTGCTGCTGCTGATCCGCTACGTGCAACAAGCCCGAGAATTGTCGGCTCTTGCGGGCCCTGAAGGCATCATTCGTGTTTCTAATTGCGAAGAAGCCAGGCCCCTGCTGAGGGTTTTGGGTTATCGCACTCGCACCGATTGTGGGCAGCAGAACATATTCCTGCAGACGGACGACCCGCAAAGAGCGTTTCTAACCGTCGACTCCGGCTTCCCGCTTCCCCAGCTTGAGCAGAGCCTGCGTGACGCACAAACTTTCACCTACCCCTTCGCCAACACCCGCGTCCCCGCGTTGCTGGCCGATAGCGATTGGTCGAGGAAAGGAATCGTCAAGGACTGGGATCTACTCGACGCGCTCCTGCACGACCCTGCGTTGGCCCGCTTTTACTATGCCCTCGCGCGAATGGATTCGGAAACTCAAGTTGCCTTGAGGCAAACGCAAGCCTTAAAGAAAATTATTCCGTTCGCAGCGACCCTGGATTTTTACGGGACTCATATCCGCATTCGATCCGGGCGCGTGCTTGTGCCTGGAGGACCGGCTGCGGAGGAGGGTTGGAAAGTTCTCGTGGGCGCGGCCCCTGACGTTCCTGCGGAGTTCGTCCCTCGCTTGCTCGCTAAGGACGATGGCTGGCTGGCCGCTTACTTTGACTCCTTGTCCCGCGTCAATGAGCTTCTGCAAACGCACTACACCGAAGCCCTCCAGTTGCATCGCTATTACGAAGCGCTTCGCGGAAAAGACACTAGCCCGAGCGCCGCATCCGGTGTGTTTCGCCCAGACTCCGGCCTGCTGCTTCTGGTGACTCGTGTCCGCTGGGAGCCCAATGGCGATCCCCACGTTCCTGGGAATCTCGATGCTTGGAGAAAGATTCTCCGCCAGAAGGTGTTCCGCGAATGGGGCAAACGTTCCGCCCACCTGGACACGCCTGGCCAACTGCTGGAAACCATGTTCGGAATTTCTCGAGTGCAAACAGACGGCGGGCCTTTGCAAGCGTACCTGCTTCTAAGCGAGATGGACGCACGGCGGCCTCAGGGACACCCTCTCAGTCCGGAAACAGTGGCCTTGCTGGCTGGCAAGTTCGCCGACTTCAGCGATCAGTATTTGATTTTTTCCGAATTTCCAGACTTGAACGACGCCTCCATCACAAGTTTTCTCTCCACTGCTGCAAGTCTCGAGAAAATCTCCAACAACAGTCTGCGGGGTAACGCCCTTGGAACCTTCCAGGCCACCGTGGGACTTTGGCAAGTTTTGGCGCGTCAGGGTCAAATCCCCAGCGCCGAGCTAAACGATTCCTGGCGGGCTATCATTAAGCCTTTCGGCGCAATAACTTCGACTGCGCAGTTGTTCGATGCCGGCCGAGGCTCGCTGAGAGAGCTGCTGCAAGTTGCGGCCGGCAAGCCGAACGTCTCTCAGGACGAATTGGTCGGTCTGCTTACAGGCCCTCCTCAAATGACTCCAGAAGGCCAGCGCATGCACCAGCTGTTGGCCGGCAAGATTCACTCGGTCTTGGATGACCAACGGTTGGTTTCCCTCGACACGTTATTGGCCCTCGGTGACGCACTTCGCGACGTCGCTCATGTGAAGGACGCGGCCAATTCTTTGCTTCCTCTGGCTAGAGAGCTCCGGGAATTTGAGATGCCGCAGCCTATTTTCCATGCCACTGAAAGAGATGAGTGGGCGGTAGGTATTTACAATAACCGTCATACAGAATTGGAGATGCACACGGATCTGGCCAATGTTATTAAATCGCCCGCATCTCCTGCGCAGCTGGCGGAGGCGCGCGGCCAGCTCGCTCCCTTTCTTCGCGATACCTTGGTAGGTCTCAACTATGCGTACTACGAGCCTCCGGGCGCTCAGATTCTTCACCACAACCCTCTTTTCGTTCGTTCGCATGACTTTGCCGGAGACACCCTCATTGGAATGGAACATCACGTCTGGCAAGCACCGTTGCTGTTCGGGGTCGGCTCCCCGGCAGGCGGCGGCGCGCATCTTGTCGGGTCGCTGGCCGACTTGCCGTACGTTCTTGCCAGTGCGGAACAGGACTTCATCGCCCCGGAAAACGTGCAGGCCCTCATCTGGCGGGAAGTCGTGCCCGGCCTCTTGACCGATGCGATCGTGCCGCGATGGTGGAACGTCAGCTCCAACGAACTTCACGCTGTAACTCTTTACCAGCGAGTAGGAGAAGAGCTTTTGACTGCCTCGGGACAGGACGAAGAGCTGCGGAATAAAGTCATGAGCATTCTCAACGATCGCATATCTCCGCAAACGTCGGAACGCCTTGAGCATTCTCTTCGTCGAGGAAATATTGCGGACGCACTTCCGCAGCTGACGCCCGCGGATACCTTTTTCCTGACGGGCGAGTTTCGACGAAGATTTCCTCACCAGAGTGACTCTTTTGGTTCAGCAAGCAAGGAGCTCGAGAGTCTTTGTCAGCACTACCCGACCGATGGCAATTTAGAGCGGCTTTCCCACGACTTCGGAGTGCCTCACCCGACCTTGGAGGGGAGTTACGGCCGTGATCTCCTGAATCTGCCGCCGTTTCCGGCGTTCACGGGTTACAACAACCGTCTGCTGGCCGAGTCTTGGGATTCCAACAACTTGTACTGGGCTCGCCTCCTCGATGAACAGGGTTACGCGCCAGTGATGCTGAATCGCCTTGTTCCCGAGCTGACCCGCCGTATGGTGGAGAAGATTTTCGCCACCGAGATGGAGGATTGGCCAGCGCTCCTGCGCGCCGAGAGAGAAACCGGCGACGAGTTTCGCAAAGCCAAGATGCCGCCATTGGCCAACGCTTCCCCAGCCTCGGAGCGGTAGATCGCCCGGCTCGTGCGGATGGATTTGGCCAGTGCTCAACCAAGGGCGGCACGGACGACAGGTCAAAATGGGATTCAGAATCATGCAAAAACAACACTTGGTATTCTCTCTCGCACTTCTCCTCTCTCTCTTCTCGGGTTCCGGGACTCCCATGATCGCGCAGCAAGGCCAAAGCGGAAGTCGTTTGCGCGTGGTTGTCGACCTCGTCCAGCTAAATGTCGCCGTAACCGACACCAAAGGCAATTACGTCACGAATCTTCGCCCCTCGGATTTCATCATCACGGAAGACCGCATCTCGGAAAAAATTGCCAATTTTGAAGAAGGCAACGGACCCACCCGTACCTTGGTCGACTTGCAGGAAGGTGCCAACGCGGACGTGGCAGACGCTTCGGCGGCTCAAGGAAGCGCTCCAGCGGTCGATCCACCCCAAAGCCTCAATGCAGCTCTCGCCGGAGCCGATGTTTTCATTCTGTTCGATACCAGCAACTATATGTACCGAGGTTTTGTCTTCGCGCAGGATGCAATCTCCGATTTCATTCGTTCTCTCGAGACCGTGGACAAAGTCGCTTTCTATTCATACAGTCGCAACCTTTCCCGCGCCGCGCCTTTGACCGCCGATCGCGCCAGCGTTGTGCGCGTGGTGCGCACCACCGTCGCCGGAGACGACGCCGCGCTTTATAACTGCCTGTTATTGACGGTCAAAGATGCCGCCCGCTATCCGGGCAGAAAGGTCGTTGTGGTCTTTTCCAACGGCCCCGACGACGCCAGCATGGTGCCTCCGGAAGACGTCGCCGAGTTGGCACAATCGGTGGGCATCCCCGTTTACATGATAAGCACCGCAGAGGCCAAGCTTGAGCCTGTCTCCACTGCCGTGTTTGAGCGTATGAGCGCTGCCACCGGCGGCAAAGCGTATTTTGCGGGTAGTTGGCGGGACGAAAAGAATGCATTTGCTTCGATCCGCAATGATTTGGCACATCTCTATTTGCTCAGCTACTACCCAGCGCCGAATCCCAACCGTGGCTGGCGCGCTATCACAGTGAAACTTGCTGGCGAGCGCCTGAAGAAGTATCACATCCGCACGCGCAACGGCTATCGTCCCCAGCCGGCCCGCTTATCCGCAGTCGGTGCCCCAGCCGCCCAACCCGAATCGGTCCCGCACTGATCGGATTCGCACTCCGGACGGGCGGAGCAGATTGTACACGGGTAAGACGGGTCAAAGTAGCATCGCGAGATCGCTCAACCCATTAATTCCTCCGTATTTGTACTACCGGAGATTTGAAGTAACACCTCACAAGTCCTAGGACTTCACGTCCGGTAACGGCGTTTAATCAGGATCTGACGCC
The DNA here is from genome assembly GCA_963705855.1 of uncultured Acidobacteriota bacterium. Classification (GTDB taxonomy): domain Bacteria; phylum Acidobacteriota; class Terriglobia; order Acidiferrales; family UBA7541; genus Acidiferrum. The sequence continues at coordinate 16,037 of CAVPLA010000042.1, read as the reverse complement.
TCGAATTTTCCGACTGTCGACGCCACTCGGCTTACTCCTATTGCTTTCCCATATGTACAGGAGGTATTCTCGCTGTGTCGGAAATCCGCCCCCCTGATATTTTTGGCCGTCAGGCGAGGGCGCCGGAGACGTATTTAGTGCGAATCATTCGAGCATGGCTACTGCGGCTGCGAGGCTCTTTCGATAAGCAGCGCAGTGACCACGACCTCGCGGCCGAACTCGATTCGCATCTCCAGTTCCACATCGAGGACCATCTCCGCGCCGGCATGACAGCTGAAGAAGCGCGCCGCCAAGCCCTGATCAAATTGGGCGGCCTCGAGCAAGCCAAAGAGTCCTATCGCCACCGGCGCGCCTTCGCGTGGCTCGATTCACTCGTCCAAGACATCCGCTTCGTGCTTCGCCTCCTGCCCAAAAACTTTGTTTTCGTCCTGACGACAAATCGCTTCCCTTGCGCTGGCAATCGGAGCCAACACAGCGGTCTATTCTACTATCGATGCGGCTCTCCTGCGGCCGCTTCCCCTGCCGCGACCGGAACGTCTGGTCGCTCTTTCGACGCCCGAAAGCGATCAGCCAAGCGCTGCTGCATCTGACGCGGGCGACGCTTTCAGCTACCCGCTATACGACCAACTGTCCAACGCCGCAGGCGCTCCGTGCGGCTGGCGCTTTTCGATTCGCCAAGCGCGATGGAAATCCAGATCGCCGGCCCGAACGCGCAGCCGGAAAAAATCACCGCGCAATCCGTTTCGCCCAACGCGTTCGACGTTCTGGGCATCTCCCAGGCCGCTGACGCGCTCTTTTCTCCCAGTGACGAGCGTTATCCGGCACCTCGGATGGCGATCCTTCTGAGCTATGACTACTGGCGCCGCCGCTTCGGCATGGATCCAGCCATCGTTGGCAAAAGCATTACGCTCAACAACCGCCCCTTCTGGGTTTTGGGCGTGACGCAAAAAGGATTCTTTGGCGCCGATCCCGGCAAAGCTATCGACATTTGGGTTCCAGTGACCACCGGCGACCCGGGCATTTTCAACAATGCCGAGTATCGCGCGTTTCGTGTCATGGGCCGCCTTGCTCCCGGTATGACGCGCGCATAAATCGTTGCCCGCGTCGTTGCTCCGGCGCTCGTCGCGTTCGCCTCGAAAACGAGCGATCCCATTACGATCGATCTCTCGTTGGACATGCGCATCCTTTTGCTATGCGCATCGGCTTGCGTTCTGTCCGCTCTGTTCTTCGGACTTTTTCCGGCGTTGCAGGCCTCGTCGGTGCGCCCCATGATTGCGCTGTGCCACATAGGCGGCGACGTAGGCCGTTTGCGGCTCGGCCGCATCTTTGTGGCTGTCCAGGTTCCGGTCGCCTTTTGCCTGGTCACCACCGGGGCCGCTTTTCTTTTCAGCCTTTCGCATCTCACTGAAGTCGACCGCGGTTTCGATGGTCGCGGCTTCACCCTGCTCACCATCGCCAATACGCAGCAGCGCGATCGCCAATGGAGCATGATGCAAGAGCTCCTGGCGGGATCGCAAAATCTCCCGGGCTGCCAGGGAGCCGCGACGGGATGGATAGCGCTCTTCTGCGGCGACCGGCGGGCTCAACGAATCTTGCTTCCTGACAAGCCACCTTCCGACCAGGTGGAAACCTTCTACCGCGTCTCGCCCGGCTATTTCGCTACGCTGCGCACGACGCTACTTGCGGGACGCGATTTCACCTTCCGTGATAATGACAGCGAACCCGTCGCAACCGTGGTCAATCGCGCCTTCGCTCAAAAATATTTTGGGACCACGGACGTCATCGGCCAAGAATTTCGCCGCGACGACGGCGTGCTTCATGAGATTGTCGGTCTCGCTGCCAACTCGCACTTTGGCGACCTGCGCCACGGTCCCGAGTCGATCGCCTACATGCCGATGAAGCCGCCGCCATCTTTACGCTCTACGTCCGGTCCACCGTCGGCCCAGCCGCCGTCTCGCAGATGATCGAGCATGAGGCAAACTCGCTCAATTCAGGTGTGTACGTCAACGGCGTCACCACGCTCGACGCTTTGGTGGGCGATACGATCGTAAAGGAAAAGCTGCTCGGGACGATTGGCGGCGCACTCGCCCTATTCGCTCTGACGCTTGCTGCAATCGGCCTCTTCGGTTTGTTGAATTACTCGGTGACTCGCCGCATGCGCGAGATCGGCATTCGCGCGGCGCTTGGCGCGACCCGGCCGCAAATCTACTTGCTGGTGTGGAAAGATCTCGCCGCGATCGCCATAGGCGGCATTGCTGCCGGCCTTGCCGGATCGCTCCTGTTCATGCGCGTCGCGCATACGTACTTGTTCGCGGTCGACACATTCGATCCGGTCGTAATCGGCAGCGCGCTCGTCGTGTTCTTGTCGGCCGCCGCAATCGCGAGTGCTTTCCCCGCTCGCCGGGCAGGGTCCATCGACCCGGCCACCGCCATCCGCTGCGAATAGGCGAGATAGCTCTCAAGCTCCGGCACCGATTCTGCAATCAAGTCGCCGGATTTTTCCATCGCGATCAGCCGGACGCTGAGCCGAGTCCTGGTAAGCATAACCGGAAACTTGAAATCAAATGGACGGTAACGAAGTTAGTGCGATTGACGATCCCCCGTATAATTATTCCGGCAACGGTGTTAAAAGAACGTGACGGAGGCACAGTCTTTCTACGCGGTGTTAGATCACCGCTCTGATAGAGATGGTCGACGTGTCTTACCAAGTCCGGCGCGTAGCTCGGTCTTCCGTACAATCTCCGGCGCGACATTAGCACTAACTGTCGGCGCTCGACGGGGGATGAACTCCTCGGCGCCAAACAGGATCCGCCTACTTAGCCAGAACCACGGTCTTGGGATCGACCGTGACCTCTTTCAAGCGAGCCACCACCGCCGGTGTCCCGCCTTCTTGGTGACGCCCGCCCAGGTATTTGGCGAAGAAATTTTCCGCAGCCATGAGGGAAGCCATGTTGTTCACGGGACGCGCGAAGCCGTGGCCTTCGTCGGGAATCAGCAGGTACTCCACGGGAAAGCCGCGGTCACGCAGCGCGATGACAATCTGCTCGGACTCGGCGTGGTTGACCCGCGGGTCGTTGGCGCCCTGCGCGATCATCAGCGGCGTCTTGATCTTGGCGGCCGAAGTCAATGGCGAGCGCTCGACCAAGAGGGCCTTACCTTCCGGCGTGGTGGGATCGCCCATGCGCCGGTAGAACATCTGGCGTCCGGCTTCCCAATAAGGTGGGATCGAATTTAGCAGCGTGATCAGGTTCGACGGGCCAAACAGGTCCACCGCGGCCGCATAAACGTCAGGCGTGAAGGCCACTCCCGCCAGGGTCGCGTAGCCGCCATAGGAGCCGCCAAAGATGCCCACCCGTTTGGGGTCGGCAATGCCCTCGGCTATCAAGTACTGTGCTCCCCAGGTCACGTCATCCTGCATCTTACGTCCCCATTCGTTGTTGCCCGCGTCGATAAATTTCTTGCCGTATCCGGCGGAGCCGCGGAAGTTCATGCTTAAGACGGCATAGCCACGGTTGGCGAAGAACTGGGCGTACGCGTTGTAACCCCACATGTCCCGTCCCCAGGGCCCACCATGAGGGAAGATGATTGCGGGCAGGTTCTTGGCCGGGATACCTTTGGGCAAAGTGAGATAGGCTGGGATCAGCAGCCCATCAGAAGACTTGTAGTTAACCGGCTTCATCTCCGCAAGGGACCCGCGGGGAAGGTTTTCGCGGACCTTGAATTGAAGCGTAAGGTTGTGGCTCGTGCGGTCGAACAGGTAGGTCTCGCCCGGCTCGGTGTCGCTGTTTGCAACTATCAGCCATAGGTTTTCATCGTTAGTGACCGAGATGCGGCGCACGTCCTTGCCGGGTAACTTGTCTCCGAGCCATTTAAAATCGGCCTCAAAGCCCTTGTTCCGGAAATAGCGGCGCACACGGTCGTCTTCATAATTGGTGTTCGTCAGTTCATCAGTGGCTTCGGAGAAAACCGCTACCCCAAAATCAACCCTTTTCAGCGGATCGGATTCTACAAGCTCCGTCTTTCCGGTTTCCGGATCGAATAACTCCAACGCGGTCAAGTCCTGGTCGCCGCCTTTGTTGGTCACCAGGTAGGCGCGTTTGCCATCCTTGTGGAAACGGATGATGTCGCACTGTTCAAACACGTTGCAGGCGTAAACCTTAGTGAATTTGCCGGCATCCACGCGAAGGATTTCCGTGTCGCCATTTTCGGCGGAACGGCTAGCCATGCGCAGGTTGGCCTGCAGGTCAAAAGTCCAGGCGGCGATACGCTCTGTGTTCTTGCGCAGTAGCGTCTTTTCGCCTGTGGACAGTTTCAATTTGTAGAGGTCATGCCAGGCTTTGTCGCGATCGTTGAGGCCGATGTAAATCACATCGGGATCGCTCTTTGGAACGTCATAAATTGCCACGCGCACGCCTTTTAAGCCTGTCAGGTCGCGCGAGGGCGGGGCTTCGGCGCCGACCGCAGGCTTAGCTGCGGGGTCAACGGCATAGATGTTGAAATTTTCGTCGCCGTCGTTGTCCTTGACGTAAAGAATGTATTTGCTGTTGCGCGTCCAGAAATAGCCAGGGACGGGGCGTGTGGTTTCCGTGGTGAGCAGTCTCGCGGCGTTGAACGGCTCATCCGCGCCCTTCACGTAGATGTTGCGCGTATCGTGCCATGGCTTCTGAAATGCCAGGTACTTTCCATCAGGTGACAGTTCCGGGTTCACGATTTCCGGATTGCCGAAGATCAGCTCGCGATCAATCAGTGGCGGCAACTCGACGGCGGCAGCTTTCTTACCATTTGTCTGCGCTCCGAGCGACGTTGCCGCCAAAGCGAGACAGAAGAGAAACTGGAAAATCTTTTTCATAGCGATGGTCCTTTCTACGCGGGAACTGAAGAAGATTGAAATTTGACCCTTCCTTAAGATTGAGGGCGTAAACGTTTATTGCGGCCCAGTTATGTGGCTCCACAAAATGGCGTAAAATCCGGGCGGGCAAGCGAACGAAAGATCCAGCGCGAGGGCGCAAGTTCTGACGCATCGAATACTCGCGCTGAATGCATTCTTCGAATGTAAGTAGTGAAGATTCTTGTTCGGTAGTGTTCATAAAACACCTGCATCGCGGACGGGAGATGCAGAGGGACGACGCTCGAAGTGTTCATACGCTCCCAGCGCACCAGCGTCAAGCGGTTCCTTTGGCCCGTCTATACCCACCAGCTTAGTGCTGATGTCCGATTGCGTTAACCAGATGGCACTCGGGTTCAAAATCGGAGCGTGTGCTTCTCCCTACTTCATTATGGATGACAGCGTACCTCGCACCGGGTATCGTGCTCTTCGTGGCCCGCATCTCAACTGCGCTTGCGTTACTTCCACTAGGGCTGGTGGCGATTGCCGGTTCGGCCCAGGACGCGCCGCAATCTCCCGCGATCAGCGTATCCAGCCGGTTGGTTCAGGTTGGTGTCATCGCCCACGACAAAAATGGCCCTGTCGCAGATTTGACGAAGGACGATTTCGTTGTCCTTGACCGAGGGAAACCCCAGAAAATTGCCGTTTTCTCCATCGAATCCAGCCAGTCTGCGTCCCAGCCTGCGATGCCGTTGCCGCAAAACACGTTCTCCGACCTTCCAGAATACGGCGCAAGCACTCCGAGGAGCGTCACCATCGTCTTGCTCGACAACTTGAATACGCTCTACGGTTCGGCAGCGGGGAATTACGAGACAACACCATACTGGATGGAGGATCTCGCTCTGGCCAATGCGAAGACTTACCTCATCGAATTCATAAAGCAGCTCAGCCCGCAAGACCGAGTCGCCATTTACGGCCTCCGGGATTCCCTGCAAGTGTTGTGTGACTTTACCAGCGACCGTGGCATCGAGACTGCGCATTCTGCTGCCGGTGGCTTTGGTACTTCGGCCACGCTCGCTGATGAGGGCTCTGCAGGAGAAGCAGAAGTGCTCGGCACCGGATACTGCGCGCCCAGGTCATCGTTGGTGAAGATTTTCGGATGCTTCGTAGAATTTGATTGATGCTCGCGAACGTTCCGCGCGGCCTCCGCCATCGATTCCGCCGGATGCGGTGGTTCTTGAGATCGCACGGGGGCACCAAACGCAAGCGCCAGAAAGGTGATGGTTACCGGAATTGCGACTAACCGGGTGTTACGCATTCGTTTCAAGCCAAACTGAATTCCCTTCGTGCTAGGGGCATTTCTTTGGGCGCTTTGGGTTGAGGGAACTTACTTGCGAGATGGTGACGTCTTGTCGAGCACATCAATAAGTGGCTTAGCTGCCGGAATAACTGCCTGGCCGCCCGAAATGATTTCCTTCGCGCCTAGCTGCTTGCCGTACAAAGCTTTGTTGGCATCGTCGTCGGTGTCCATCGAAGCACCTTCCAGCGAGACGCCAGCAAATAGTCCCTTTGACCGCGAGTACGTCAAAACGTCCGTCTTCATCGCGTCGGCGTTGTAACCAGTAGCCTGAGCCCCAGTGGGACCGGCAGCCGCAGCGGCATTGCCACCTAGCTTCGTCTTCCCATTCAGGATTTGATCCGCGCCCTTTTGGTTCATGACCACAAGTACAAAATCTGTTGCTGTGGAACCGAGTTGCACGCCGATGCTACCTTGGTCGAGCTTGTACATAGCCGGCGCGCCCCAATCACCATTCATCGTCGCGCCCGTGCGGCAAACGAGCGCACCTCGGCCGTAACTGCCGCCGATGCCGATAGCAACTTTTTTGACACTTGGGAAGATCAGGACGCAATCGGCCTGAGCGAGGATACTCTTGGGCAAGCCATTGTTCTCGCCAAGGATCTCCTGCATAACGGTGGCTGCGTTCGAGAGACGCTCCTCCTCCTTCTTCTGAGCAAATAGAGGCGAAGCTACTGCCAAACAGAATGCAAACATGACTAATCTTTTTGTCATTGGTCGTCCTTTCCTTGAAGTGAATAGATTCTGAACTTAACCCCACAATCGCGTCGCGGATACAATCCAGAATCTGGACATGACGGAACGACTTTAGCGCCGAATGAGAACTGTACGCAATCAAACACGATGGGACTGTTCAATATTGCACGCTCTCACCGTAGCCGCCGTGGAGTGAAAACCGCGTCGCATCATCCCGATAACCGCGAGGTAACCAGCCGGTCCCCGCATCGGTTCGGAACGTCCCGGAACGTCGAATACCGCCTTCGGAGCAATAAGCTCTGCGGCTAACTTCTCAGTCGCGGTATTGATGAACTCCGTGAAATGGTGCATGACGGCTTTGTTCGCTTCGATTGTCAGAGGGCACCCCATTCCGGAATTCGACTCACATTATGCATAACAGTTCTCATCTGATAAACGGGCCAGCAGTGACCGTCAATCGCTGGCGAGAAGCCGACTATTACTAATCTCGCGATGGCGGGACCGGATTACATCCGGATTGCCAACCAACGGCAATAAAGCGTTTAATACGTCAACCGTGGGCTGTTCTACTCAGGATCTGACCTCGTAAAGAGAAATGACAACTTGTCGGCTTTGATTGACCCACAGCGTTTCATCCACGTAAGATTCGGGCCTGTGATTGGCCAGACCATTTCGCACTACCGCATCCTCGAAAAACTCGGCGGTGGCGGCATGGGTGTCGTGTACAAAGCCGAAGACACTCGCCCTCACCGTTTCGTCGCGCTCAAGTTCCTGCCTGACGAAGTGTCCGGCGATCCTCAGGCTCTGGCCCGCTTCCAGCGCGAGGCGCAGGCGGCTTCCGCCCTGAACCATCCCAACATCTGCACGATTCACGACATTGGCGAGGAGAATGGCCGAGCGTTCATCGCCATGGAATATCTCGACGGCGTGACCCTGAAGCACCGGATCGCGAGCCGGCCGTTGGACCTGGAGGTCCTTTTGGCGCTCGCGATTGAAATTGCCGACGCTCTCGATGCCGCGCACAGCAAAGGCATCGTCCACCGGGACATCAAGCCCGCCAACATCTTCGTGACGCAGCGTGGCCCCGCAGGTAAACGTCTCAAGTCCCTTGGAGGTGAAAAACCTTATGTAAATCTCGTCCGTTACGCGGATGACTTCGTCATCATCAGCAAATCGAAAGAATTACTGGAAGGAGAAATCAAACCCCTCGTCGAGCAGTTCTTGCATGAACGACGTCTTGAGCTCTCACGGGGCATAGTTAAGAGATTTTACCAGCATGTCAATTTATCGGCGTTCGGTGGTAGTGTCCTAATTTCGATCTCCAGTGCGATGAACGGCATCTTGATTGGCAATAGACCGAAATAGTACAATTCTACGCGATTTCAGTAGTTCAGTTCTGATGATCACCAGCATCCACACCCTGATTTATTCCGACGATGCCCCCGCAACGCGCGCATTCCTTCGCGATGTCCTCGGCTGGCCCTACGTCGAGGATGCGCTGGGCGGAGGCGCGGGTTGGCTGATCTTCAAGACCGGGCGGAGTGAGATGGGCGTGCACCCGACCCACAGCGTCTACGATGGCAAGACCTACGAATCGCCGCGGCACCATCTGATCTCCCTGATGTGCGACGACATCTCACACACGGTCGCTGAACTGAAGGGCAAAGGAGCGGAGTTCCGCGGCGAAGTTCAGGATCACGGGTACGGACTCGTGGTCATGATGGCCGTACCTGGCGCGGACGACATCATGCTTTACGAGCCCAAGCATCCGCTGGCGTACAGCCTTTGACCGATTGAAAGGGCAACTAACTCACTCCCACCTTTCACCCTTCGCAAGGCATCGTTCAAACTAGGACACTACCCGTTCGGTCCTCGCCAAGTCCCGTACGCCTTACCGGACATCTCTCGTTTTCGTTAGATTTCCAATTCTCCGGATCAATGCACGATGCGGATTCGGAAGCTCCGTCTTACAATATCTCCAGGAGGAGCTTCCCATGTCCATACCCATTGAGAGTGCCGTGCCTCTTCTCGCCGTCTTCGACGTCCCGAGATCCATTGCGTTTTACCGCGACGCGTTGGGATTTGAGGTGGCCAACACCTCGAAACCTTTCACCGATGCCTAGGATGACTACGGATGGGCAATGCTGCGGCTCAATGGCGTGGAGTTGATGCTCAACAACATGTACGAAGACAACATTCGCCCTTCGGAGCCAGACCAGACTCGTGTCGCTGCGCATGCAGACACCATAATCTATTTCGCCTGCCCAGACGTTGACGGCGCGTATGCAGCCCTGAGCGCACAGGGGATTACCGCAAGCCAACCCAAGGTTGCATATTACGGAATGAAACAAACTTATGTGACCGATCCCGACGGGTACAAGTTGTGTTTTCAGTGGCCTGCGGGCTCGAACTGATTCACATCGCCACTTATGCGAGCGTAAGCAAATCCTGAAATCCATTTGAAGCAGTTTGCAGTGCTTGGTAAGTCGCCAAATCGGACATATGGTTTTGGCAGGACTTCGGCGTTTACCAGGCGCTTGCAAACCCGATACATCTGAGGAAGGATTCTCCGGGTTATAATCACGCACACATATGCCGCTCCTTCCAGGGGCACATCTTGGTCCTTATGAAATCACCGCGCCGCTTGGTACAGGCGGGATGGGCGAGGTGTATCGTGCGCGGGACACGCGACTGGATCGTAGCGTCGCAGTCAAGATTCTCCCAGCGAAATTCTCCTCGGATCCGGTTCGCAAGCAGCGATTCGAGCGCGAAGCCAAGACCATTTCTGGTCTCAATCATCCGCACATTTGCGTGCTGTACGACGTAGGTAGTCAGGACGGCGTGGACTACCTGGTGATGGAGTGCGTGGAGGGCGAGACGCTGGCGAATCGGCTAGAGAACGGGGCGATGCCGCTGGAGCAAGTTCTAAGGTATGGTGCCCAAATCGCAGGGGCGCTGGACAAAGCGCATCGCAGTGGCGTGGTCCATCGCGACTTGAAGCCCGGCAACATCATGCTCACGGCGAGCGGGGCGAAGCTGCTGGATTTCGGGTTGGCCAAGCCGGCAGGCCCGTTGGTTGGGGGCATGACGTTGACCGCCGTGGCGACACAAGCTTCCCCGGTGACGGCCGATGGAACGATTGTCGGAACTATTCAGTACATGTCGCCGGAACAGATCGAAGGGAAAGAGGTAGACGGCCGCAGCGATATTTTCTCGCTCGGCGCGGTGCTGTACGAAATGCTGACGGGCCAGAAAGCGTTTCAGGGCAAGAGCCAACTGAGTGTGGCTTCGGCGATTCTGGAAAAGGAGCCGGCACCCATCAGCAGCATCAAGCCGATGACGCCGCCGACACTGGATCACTCGATTCGGCGATGCCTAGTGAAGGATCCGGAAGACCGCTGGCAGGCAGCGCGCGACTTGGCACTTGAACTGAATTGGATTGGGGAATCAGGGTCCCAATCCGAGGCGCCTGCTCCGGCTCCAGAAATGGCCAAGAGGAAAACACGCGAGCGCGTCATCTGGTTAGGGGTCATATTGTTTTTGCTTGCCGGCGAGACCCTGGCGGTGATCTATGGTGTCTTGCACTTGGGCCGCTCACCGGAGCAGATGCAGGTCTTACGGACGTCTATCCTTTCGCCAGAAAAGACTAGATTCGCTCCCGTCGGAGTTTCAGGGGGGCCTGCGGCGATATCGCCAGACGGAAAAATGCTTGTGATTCCGGCGCGAGCCGAGTCCGGTGAAGAGCTGCTATGGATTCGTTCGCTGGATTCTCTCACGGCTCGGCCACTTCAGGGAACACAGGACGCCAGCTATCCCTTCTGGTCGGCGGATAGCCGGTTCATTGGCTTTTTCGCAGAGGACAAGCTGAAAAAGGTGGAGGCTTCCGGTGGACCGGTGCAGCCCCTGTGTGACGCCGTGGAGGGGCGCGGCGGAACGTGGAACAAGGAAGGAGTCATCATTTTCACGCCATCGCCGGGAGCGCCGCTATTTCGAGTTGACGATTCCGGCGGTACTCCCACTGCGGTGACGAAGTTGGATCAATCGCAAGCGGAAACGTCGCATCGATGGCCGTACTTCCTGCCAGACGGCCGGCACTTTCTATATTTTGCGCGAGGCAGCACTTCCGGAGTTTATGTGGGGAGCTTGGAGTCGCAACAGACGAAACTGATTCTTCCCTCCGAGGCCCAGGCAATCTATTCGCAGGCGGGCGGACATTTGGTCTGGTGGCGAGAAGGCTACCTCTTGGCACAGCCGTTTGATGCGACACGAATGAAGCTCTCAGACAGAGCTACGCAGGTGGCAGACCACGTTCTTTTTTCTGAAGTCCAAAGCGTTGCGATTTTCAGCCTCTCGCAAAACGGAATCCTGGTTCTACAAAACGGAGGGACTCTGAATGCGGATCAACTTTCGTGGATAGACCGGTCGGGAAAGCCAGCTGGGAGCGTCCCGGTTGAACAAACGAACCTTGCGCATGTGCGGATTTCCCCAGATGGACAGAAAATCGCATTAACGGTTGGCGATCCGGTTGGATTTAATAAGGAAGACATCTGGCTGTTTGATTTGGCAAGGGGCGTACGTACACGGTTCACTTTTTCTCAATCAGGGCGTGACGCGGTCTGGTCACCCGATGGAAGCCGCGTAGCGTATTCATCGACGACGCCGGCCGGCACAGGCCTTTTCGTAAAATCCGCAACGTCTGCAAGTAAGGAAGAGCTGCTTCTCGATTCTGCAGAAATGAAGAGGCCTTGGTCGTGGTCTGGCGATGGCCGGTTCCTTGCGTACATGCGGCACGATGCGCAGCCAATGAAGGACAAGTTTGACATCTGGATTCTGCCGCTCTTCGGAGATCGCAAGCCATTCCCGTTTCTGCAATCGGACTACGATAACGGAACTCCGTCGTTCTCTCCGAACGGGCGATGGATCGCCTACACTTCGAGAGAGTCCGGGGCCGCTGAAGTGTACGCGGCATCTTTCCCGGACGGGGCGACAAAATTCCAAGTCTCAAACCATGGAGGCTTTTCCCCGGTGTGGCGGCGGGATGGCAAAGAACTTTTCTATCTTTCGATGGGCGGCCAGTTGATGGCAGTGGGAATAGCCGATGAGGGTTCGAGTTTGCGGCTGGCGACGCCGGAATCGCTCTTTTTGATGGGTTTTTCGTTGTCTCGGGGCGGAACGCCGTTATCTCAGAGGCAGCCGTTTGACGTTTCTCCAAAAGGAGACCGATTTGCGGTTACGTCGTATGCCACGCTGGAAGCTCAGCCGCTGACGCTGCTTATGAACTGGGATGCGGAGTTGAAGAAGAAATGAGTCTCGCGGAGGGTAGCAGACTTGGACCTTGTGAGATTGTGAGGCCACCAACTACGTGTGGCTGAGACAGAACCTTTTGAAATCAGCGAGTTGTCAGCAGGAGCGCGCCCAGAATGGGTGCACGGCTTGGGGAAATCCGAAGTGGTGTCCGAGACCTGTTCAAATGCCTGGTTAGTTTGGGTAACCGGGCATCTGAGGATCAGGCCAATTTCCGGTAACGGCGTTGACTTGAGGATTAGTGTCGCGGTAGGGACGACCATCGCTGATCGCCCCCCGCAGTCGGGTAGGACAGTGGCGCGTAGCGGGCTTCGAATGATGCCGACGTTTCCACTGTCCCCCCTGTCAGTAGGGTCGAGGACTGACGCCAAGCTCCGTAGATTCGATCTATCCGTTGCTCCCCGTTTCCTCTGGGAGTGCCTCACTAATCGAATCGTAAGCTGGTTTTCAGCCCCCGCCACATCAAACCGAGCATGCCCATTTCGAGCACTCGGCTTTCCTGCTTGCTTCCTGTCAAGGCTTATGTGACCTATCGTGCTGGAGCGACTTTCCGGTGTGGCTCGTAGTACCGTGTTCGATAGCCATTGAATAGCCCGAGCACGTCGTGGAGCCACTCCTTACTCCATCGCTTCCAGCCGAATCCCTTGCACTTCCGCGCACGCATCAGATGTCTCCGAATTTTCTTTTCCACCCAGTCTTTGATCATCGCGAAGCACCGAGCTGAGTGTCCTACCCTAAAGTAGTTTACCCATCCCTGTAAGATCGGATTGATCCGTTCGATCACCCGCCCTACTGGCTGGCTCTCGTTTCGCCGGAAGATCTCCCGTAGCTTCTCCAGTAGCGCTGTTCGCTTTTTCAGCTTGGGCGTGTACTGAGGTCGCCATCGGCCCTTTAAACTCCGGACACGTCGAAACTCGAATCCCAGGAATCCGAAACTGTGTTTCTTCCTGAGCTCCACCATTCGGCTTTTCTCCTCGTTTATCTCCACCCTGAGTTTCTCGAATTCTTCCCGCAGTCGTTTCTTCAACGCCGCTACGATCCAGCTATGCCGCGCATGGGAATCCACCAACACCACCAGGTCATCCGCAAACCTTGCATATTGGACGGCCGTGTACTGTTTGTAGCGTGTGGTCTCGATCGCCTTTTCCAGCATCTTATCTATCTCATTGAGATAGACGTTGCTGATCAGCGGCGAAATCACACCGCCTTGCGGAACCCCTTTCTTCCCCGTCGCTTTCAGGATCATCTTGAGCAGCCTCATCACCGCATTATCCTGCACTCGCTTGGCCACCTTTTCTAACAGCAGAGAATGCTGCACATTATCAAAGTAGGCGCGCAAATCCAGATCGATGATTTTGGTCTTCTCTTCAACGATTGCCTGTGCTATCCGGTTGATCGCTTCATGTGCCGTTCGTTTCGGTCGGTATCCGTACGATCCTGCTTGGAAGCCCGCTTCGAAGATCGGTTCCAGGATGAGCTTGAGGGCTCCCTGGACCACGCGATCACGGATGGAAGGGATCGAGAGAATTCTGACTTTTCCCCCGTCTTTTGGTATTTCCTTCTTCCGTACCCGCATGGGTCGATACGTGTTGGTGATCAGTTCGTCTCTGATCTGTTGCAGAAAACTCTCCGCTCCGCGCTCTTCGATGGCCTCGAACGTGACCCCGTCGATTCCCGGTGCCCCGTCATTCTTCTTCGTCATCTCATAGGCTTCCTGAAGGGTTTCCATTTTGCAGACATGGACGTACAGTCCCCAGAAACGCTTGGTTGGTTCGGCCTTCGCCTTGTCGTATAGGCTCTTACTCAGGTCCTGCAAACTGCTGGGTGTCTTTGTCATATCACCCTTGCCTCCCATTTTGTTTGAGCCATTGCAAACAGCAGGGTTCCCTCTCTCCACGGGCATTACCCCGCTTCATCGATACTATGAACCCCTCCTACTCCCTCTCGTCTTCCGCCACCTTCCCGGTATTCCCAGTTATATGGCTTCCTTGCTCCGCCGATTTCTCGTCGGGACGAGGAGGGTCTCTCCAGTTGCTTAGCGTGTCCTTGTCATCGTGCTGTCGCTTTAACCCCGCCAGAGTGAATCGCCGCGTCAGTCAGTCTGCGACGATCCCTGTTGTCTTCGCTCTACGGAAGTGAGCTCGACCACTGGAGCTACCGCTTCTCGAGGCCAAATCTGCGTGCACTTTCGTTACGGCCCGATGACTTGCTCACCATCCTGAAAGATGGCTTTGTCGATAGGCTTCGGAAATTCGGTTGCTCTCCTTCCCGCTATCCAAGCTACGAGGGTTCTGACTTTTGCCTCCGTGGGTCTATCTCCCACTGAACACACCTGCTTTTCCTGGTCGCGCTTCCGTACGGCGGGTTTTCCCCAGTACGGCTGGAAGGTTGGCCTTTCAGATAGCGCCTTCCCTCACATCGCTCATAAGCCTGCACCCGGCATACCCTGCTGAACACGCAGGTTTGCGTCTGCCCTTCGTGCACTCCGCTGCCCCACTTTGGGTCCCGCTCTGTGTCGGAACGGTGGACTCGGTGGCGCCGCCATTCGAGTGGGAGTTCAACTCCGCTACCCCAGAGGCCCTCGCTCCGGTCCGGGTTCTATTGTCCCGGCCCATCGACGCTTAATCGACCTCATCCGCCCCACTCGTAGGCGCATCCCGATTTCGCCGCTTGGCGGTTTATACGGGATGCCCTCGCTGTGCTGGTGCGCCTAGGCGACCCCCGAGTGGTTCCGAGCTTTCGCTGCACGTTCCTTCCTGGCATGTCGCCCTCTATGTCCCCGGGAAGATCAGAAATCGTGTTTCTCCAGTCCGACGATTCCGACATGGCCTTCACCAAGATCTGAACGGCTCGGCTCTTCCGGTTTTCCTGCCATCCGCTTCAAGCAGGGCTCGTTTTCGGGGCTTATTGGTTCACCATTGCTGCGGCCTGTCAGGTTGCTCGCCCCCCTTGACGGATCTGACCGGGTGTTATCCCAGCCACGAGGGCTTTTACATCCAGGCTTTCAATGAGTCAGTCACCCTTCTCACTGCTGGATATCACTACGACAGACTCTGGACTTTTCTGTCGGTGGGACTCTCACCCACTAGAACGGCAGCTAGCTTCGCTGCACCAGATCCGTACGAGCGCGTCTACGCATACGGCTCTTACGAAGGATGAGTGGCGTAAAAGCGTGCATCAGGATAGGGGTGCAGAACTCGGGGTGGAGGAATCCACCGGTTCAAGACTGGGGTAAAACGTTCCCAACACATCTTTGCGCGTTGACTACGGCGGACCAGAACACTCCGCCATAGCCTGCACACGCGAAGTTTGAAGATGCGCAACTGAGTCGTGTTCCCAGGAACAGCGTGGTATTGGTAATAACCCAGCACAACTTTCCGGAGCCAAGCACCAACATCGGCGTTGCGATCATGCATCCGGCGTTGAAGCTCAACCTTAATGGCTTTAAGCTTCGAAACCATTCGCTTTTTCGCAGTAATCCGCCATACGGTGAAGGTTCCGCTCTTGTGGCGCTGCCCACAGTAGTGGGTGAAGCCCAGGAACGTGAAGGTCTCTGGCTTTCCCTCTCCCCGCTGCTTTCGGTCTCGAGCGGCGAACCGCCCGAACTCGATCAGTCGTGTCTTGTCCGGATGTAATTCCAAACCGAACTTCGCCAGTCGCTCCCGGAACTCTCTCAGGAATCGCTCAGCATCCGTTCGGTGCTGAAAGCCCACCACAAGATCGTCAGCATAACGGACGACTATTACGTCGCCTTTAGCCACTTTCCTGCGCCAGACATCAGCCCATAGATCGAAGAGGTAGTGCAGGTACACGTTGGCGATCAGCGGTGAAGCTACCCCTCGGACGCAAAAGATA
>CAVPLA010000041.1:0-193370 GCA_963705855.1 uncultured Acidobacteriota bacterium | reverse complement strand
CACGGCGGTGAGGAAGGTCATGCCCAGGATCAACAACTGGCGGCGCAGAACCCAGCGGAGAGAAACATCATAGACACGAAGAAGACGGTCAAAAGCGGCTTCAAAGAAGTTGTAGATCCAGTTGTGCTTGCCGCTTTCGTGCTTGAGAAAACGCGCGCACATCATGGGAGTAGTGGTGAGAGAAACGAAAAGCGAGACGACGATGGCCACGCTGAGGACTACCGCAAATTCGCGGAAGAGACGGCCGACAATTCCAGGCATCATCAAAATAGGGATGAAAACGGCAATCAGAGAAGTAGCTCATGGAGAGCACGGTGAAACCAATCTCGCTGGCGCCCTTCATGGCGGCATCAAAAGGCTTCATTCCGTTCTCGATGTGACGAGTGATGTTCTCAATGACGACGATGGCATCGTCCACGACGAATCCGGTACAGATCGTGAGGGCCATGAGCGAGAGATTGTCCAGGCTGTAGCCGAAGAGGTACATCACACCGAAAGTGCCGACGAGCGACAGCGGAACAGCCACGCTCGGGATGATGGTCGCCCAGGTACTGCGGAGAAAAGCGAAGACCACGAGGATAACCAGAATGATCGAGATGATCAGAGTGATTTCGACGTCGTGAACGGAAGCGCGAATGGTGACGCTGCGATCGATGGAGACGGTTAGATGGAGCGAGGGAGAGATCGATGCGCGGAGAACGGGCAGGATGGCATTGATGCGATCGACCGTCTCGATCATATTGGCGGCTGGCTGGCGAAAGATGGCCAGGAGCACGGAACGTTTCCCGCCGAAGAGACCCAAGTTGCGGTTGTCCGCAACGGAATCTACGACTTCGCCGATATCCCGAAGCCGAACAGGAGCGCCCGTGTGGCCGGCGACGATAAGCGGCATGTATTCGTAGGCTTTGAAGAGCTGGTCGGTATCGCCGACATTCCATGTCTTTTGCGAGTCGGAGAGAGAACCTTTGGCCAGATTGGCGTTGGCGGATTGCAGAGAACCACGAATGGTCTCAAGACTAATGCCGTAGCTGTTGAGTTGGTAGGGATTGGCTTCAATGCGAACGGCGGGGCTCGCGCTTCCCCAAACGAAGACCTGGCCGACGCCTTCGACCTGGGCGAGCTTTTGCGCCAGGATGGAATCGGCCGCGTCATAGATCTGCGCTGGCCGAAGATTGTCCGAGGTTAAGGCCAGAATCATGATGGGAGCGTCCGCAGGATTGACCTTGCGGTACGTGGGCTGGCCGGGAAGATCGGCCGGAAGCTGGTTACGGGCGGCGTTGATGGCGGCTTGCACGTCGCGAGCGGCCGCGTTGATGTCGCGATTGAGATCAAACTGAAGCGTGATGCCAGTGGACCCGAGGCCGCTGGAGGAGGTCATTTGCGTGACGCCAGCGATGCGGCCGAACTGGCGTTCGAGCGGAGTTGCGACGGCGGAGGCCATCGTTTCCGGGCTGGCGCCGGGCAGGCTGGCACCAACAGAAATAGTCGGGAAATCGACTTGTGGCAGTGGAGCTACAGGCAGAAAACGAAAAGCCACCGCGCCGGAGAGAAAGATCGCAATGGTAATGAGAGCAGTGGCGACCGGCCTGCGAATAAAGGGTGCCGAGAAATTGGTTGAGGAAGTCATTGCCTAATCGCCGTGGGCCGGCTCCTCGATGGAATTGCCGATCTGAAAAGCGAAGCGGTGGGCCAGCCAATCGAAAGCGAGATAGACGACCGGCGTGGTGTAAAGCGTGAGCAGTTGGCTAAGGATCAGTCCGCCAACGATGGTGATGCCAAGAGGACGTCGCAATTCGGAGCCGACACCAGTGCCGAGAGCTAGCGGCAAAGCCCCGAGGAGAGCGGCCATGGTAGTCATCATGATGGGACGGAAACGCAGCAGGCAAGCTTCGTAGATGGCGTCGAGCGGCGTCTTCCCTTCCTTGCGCTCGGCCTCAAGAGCGAAGTCAATCATCATGATGGCGTTTTTTTGGACAATGCCAATGAGCAGAATGATGCCGATGAGCGAAATGACGCTGAACTCCATGTGAAAAAGGAGGAGAGCAAGGATAGCGCCGACACCTGCGGAAGGAAGCGTGGAGAGAATGGTGATGGGGTGAATATAGCTTTCGTAGAGGACGCCGAGAACAATGTAGACGGTGATGAGAGCGGCAAGGATGAGTATGGGTTCGTTGGCGAGCGATTTGAGAAAGGCCGCCGCGGTGCCCTGAAAGGTGGCCTGGACGCTGATAGGCATATTCAATTCGGACTTCGCCTTGTTGATGGCGTCGACGGCGTCGCCGAGAGCAGCGCCGGGAGCGAGATTGAACGAGACGGTGACGACCGGAAACTGCCCCTGATGGTTGATAGCCAAGGCGGTGGCACCGGGCTCGAAACGCGTAAAGGCGCTCAGCGGAACCTGCGGGCTCGGAGCAGAAGTAATGTTTGCCTGTCCATTCGTTGAAATATTGGCCGTCGACCCGGAGGAAGCCTGAGGAGTTCCGGAAGATCTCACGTAAATATTTTTGAGAGAGTCGGGATTCTGGTGGAACGAGGGATCAACTTCCATGACGACGCGATACTGATTGAGCTGGGTATAAATGGTGGAGACCTGGCGCTGGCCGAAGGCGTCGTAGAGCGTGTTGTCGATATCAGCGGGGAGGACACCGAGGCGGGAAGCGGTGTCGCGGTCGATGATGAGCGTAGCGAGGAGGCCGTGGTTCAGTTCGTCGCTGGCGACGTCGCGTACGGATGGGATGGACTTCAGTTTGTCGATGAAGCGTGGCGTCCAATAGGCGAGCTCTTTAGGGTCAACATCTTCCAGGCTGTACTGGAATTCCGTGCGGCTGACGCGATCTTCGACGGTGAGGTCTTGCACCGGTTGCATGTAGAGCGAGATACCATCGACACTTGCAAGCTGAGGCTGGAGACGGCGAATCACGTCGGAGGCGCTGATTTTGCGCTCATCGAGAGGCTTGAGATTGATCTGAATACGGCCGGTGTTCAGCGTGGTGTTGGTTCCGTCGATGCCGATGAAAGAGGAGAGGCTTTCGACCGCCGGGTCTTTCAGAATAACGTCGGCGAGAGCTTGTTGGTGCTGCGACATCGCGGTGAAGGAAATGTTCTGCGCGGCTTCGGAGACGCCCAGAATGAGGCCGGTGTCCTGAACGGGAAAGAAGCCTTTGGGAATATAGATATAGAGCAAGATGGTGCCAACGAGTGTGCCGACTGTGACGAGGAGCGTGATCGTGCGGAATTGAAGCACAAATTTGAGAGTGCGTCCGTAGAAGGCAATGATGGAATTAAAGGCGAGTTCGGACTTGTGATAGAACCAGGTCTGATCTTCCTCCTTCGTATAGCGAAGGAGTTTGGCGCACATCATCGGAGTGAGAGTGAGAGAGACGAAGGCAGAGATAAGAATCGTGATCGCGAGGGTGATGGCAAACTCGCGGAAGAGGCGGCCGATAATGTCGCCCATGAAAAGCAGAGGGATGAGCACGGCGATAAGAGAAACGGTGAGCGAAATAATGGTAAAGCCGATTTGCTCGGAGCCCTTTGAGCGCGGCGTTGAGTGGCGTATCGCCTTGTTCGATGTAACGGCTGATGTTCTCGATCATGACGATGGCGTCGTCGACGACGAAACCGGTGGAGATGGTGAGCGCCATAAGCGAGAGATTGTTGAGCGTGTAGCCGCAGAGATACATCACGCCAAAAGTGCCGACGATGGAGAGCGGCACGGCCAGCGCGGGAATAACGGTGGCGCGCAGGCTACGCAAAAAAAGGAAGATAACCATGACCACCAGAGCGATGGTGAGCATCAGCGTGAATTGCACGTCTTCGACAGAGGCGCGGATGGTGCTGGTGCGGTCGGTGAGAATTTCGATCTTCACAGAGGCGGGGAGCGCGGCCGAAAGCTGCGGGAGGAGTTTTTTGACGCGATCGACCACGGCGATGATGTTGGCGCCGGGCTGACGCTGAATATTTAGAATAACGGCAGGATTCTTGCCGGCCCAGGCAGCTTGGTTGACATTTTCCGTGCCATCGAAAACGGTGGCGACGTCGGACAGCCGCACCGGAGCGCCGTTGCGATAAGCCACGATGAGGGGCCGATAACTGTCGCTGGAGATGAGCTGGTCGTTTGCACCGATGGTGTAGGCCTGATGGGGTCCATCAAACGTGCCCTTTGCCTGATCGACGTTGGCGGCGCCCAGTACAGTACGTAAATCTTCCAAACTAAGGCCATAAGAAGCGAGCGCTGTGGGATTCGCTTGGACGCGCACGGCAGGACGCTGTCCGCCGCTGATGCTGACGAGTCCGACGCCCGTAAGCTGGGAAATTTTCTGCGCCAGCGTGGTGTCCGTAAGGTCTTCGACCTTGGAAAGCGGCATCGAGCTTGAACTAAGGGCAAGTGTGAGGATGGGCGCGTCGGCGGGATTGATTTTGTTGTAGATCGGGGGATTCGGAAGACCTTGAGGGAGAAGATTGGAGGCACCGTTAATGGCGGCCTGGACCTCTTGTTCGGCGACGTCAATGTTGAGATCGAGATTGAATTGCAGCGTGATGATGGAGCTACCGAAGGAACTCGTGGAAGTCATTTGGCTCAGGCCGGGGATTTGGCCGAACTGGCGCTCGAGCGGGGCGGTGACGGAAGAAACCATGACGTCGGGGCTGGCGCCAGGGTAGAAGGTCTGGACTTGAATCGTCGGATAGTCGACCTGGGGAAGCGCGGAGACAGGAAGCTGGCGGTAGGCGACGAAACCGACCAGCAGCACCCCGATCATCAGGAGGGTGGTTGCGACAGGCCGCAAAATGAACGGCCGGGACGGACTCATCGAGTCTTACCTGCAGGCTGACCAGGGACGGATTTTTCCGACTGCTGTCCACTCTGCGCGGCGGGCTGGGCAGATGTTCCTCCCGCGGCGCCTCCGGTTGGAGCGGCGTTCGCAATGACCTTGCTGTCGTTCTGAAGCTTGTCTTGGCCGTCAATCACGACCACATCACCCGCGTTAAGACCGGAGCTGACACCGATGTTGTTGCCCGTGGTCTGGGCTACCGTGACCATCCGGATTTTCACGGTGTCGCCTCCCGAGACAACGTAGACGTACGTGCCTTGCGGGCCGCGCTGAATCGCGGCAGCGGGAACAATAACTACATTTCGCTTGGTGTCGACGAGCATGTGGACGTTCACGAACTGATTCGGGAAGAGAACGTTGTTGTCGTTGGAGAAAATGGCTTTGAGCTTGTACGTGCCCGTCGTCGGATCAATTTGATTGTCGATGGTGGCGAGTTTTCCGTCGGCAATCTTGGTGGTGTCATCGCGATCGTAGGCCTGGACGGGAAGCACGCCTCCGCCACGGATTTTGACTAAGACCTGCTGAAGCTGGTCCTGCGGCAGGGTGAAGATGACGGAAATCGGCTGGAGTTGGGTGATGACGAGAAGTCCCGTTGTATCAGTGGCGTGCACGATGTTTCCGATATCCACGAGACGCAAACCCACGCGGCCGCTGATAGGTGCCGTGATGCGGGAATAGACGAGCTGCAATTTTGCGTTGTCAATGGTGGCTTGATCTGCTTTGAGCGCGCCTTGAAATTGGCCGACCTGGGCTTGCTGGGTATCGACCTGCTGCTTGGGGACGACACCCTCGTTGTAGAGGGTCGTGTAACGCTCGAAATCGACTTGCACGTCGTGGAGTTGCGCTTGATCTTTAGCGAGCTGGCCTTCGGCCTGTTCCAGCATGACCTGGTAGGGGCGAGGGTCGATTTCAATGAGCGCATCGCCTTCGTGGACGAACTGGCCCTCGGTAAAGTTTACTTTGACGATTTGGCCATCGACGCGGCTGCGGACGGTCACGGTATTGAAGGCTGCGACAGAGCCGAGACCGATGAGATAGACCGGAAGATCGCCCTTTTGCGCCGTGGCGACAACGACCGGCACAGGCCCGAACATGCCAAAGTCGCCGGGACCCCCTTTTCCATAGGAGCCCGGAGCGCCTTTAGCGCCAGCTTCGCTTGTCGAATGGGCTGCGCGATAGTACCAGATGCCGACGGCGAGGAGGCCGAGAACGACAATCCAGAGCCACCAGCGGCTCTTGGCGGGCTCTGTCGCGGAAGAATCACGCGCGCCCCGATTGGGAAGCTCTAGGGAATCAAGATGGCCCATCCGTTCTCTCCTGTCAGTAAAAGCCATTAAAAACGATGTCTCGAGTGAGTCTGCCGACCAAGACCGGGGGTACATACTTAGGGGTCCCCCGCCGAACACTTTGAGCCTATCGGAAACGCAGACCTACGCCTAGATTGGACGGCTTTCCGGAGCAAATGGTTACGAAGCCCCCCTCCTTGGGACGGCAGATCCCCGGGGTTGGTGAGTATGAAGATGCGCGGGACGGCACGGAGGAGGGCGCCTCCTATACCTACGGGGATAATTCTAGTGGGCATTGGGGTGGTCAAAAGTTTACACTATCGGACCGCGCGCCCAGGTGGCTGGGCAAGGTGGCAGCGGGGACTCTGAAGAGAGCGGGAGAACAGACACATGGTAAAGGGCTTAATTCTAGGCATTCTGCTCGGCGATATTGCTCATCGCTGGAGGCGGTTACTTCTACTTTGCGAGCGGACGCGCACCCGTGGCCGTAACGGATCCGCCGATGCCCTTTGAGAAGAAATTTGCCCACATGGCCCTGAATGCACACATTGAGAAAGAGAAGATTCCTGCATCGCCAGTGGTCGCCGAAGAAAAGAGCTATCTGAGCGGGGCGGAGGTCTACAAAGAGAACTGCGCGGTGTGCCACGGGCTGCCGGATCAGCCGAAGACGAAGATTGCGGAGGGCATGTACCCGCCACCACCTCAGCTTTTCCACGGAACGGGCGTCTCGGACGATCCAGCGTCAGAAACTTATTGGAAGGCCGAGAATGGCATCCGGTTGACGGGAATGCCGGGCTTCAAAGGGCGATTGACGGAAACGCAGATTTGGCAAGTTAGCGTGTTGCTGGCGAATTCGGACAAAATACCGGCTTCGGTGAAGGCGGCGTTGACTAGCGCGCCTGCGGTCCAGGCTGCCGCTCCAGGGAGCTCGTCAGCGCCAACAAAGATAAATCCGTAGCTCGTTAGCCAACGGCGAAACGTCGGGCTGCGGCACTTCTCAGTTGCGCAATTTCGAAGTGGTTAGGCTGGACGGCTCGGCAAAGAATGGATCTGTTCGACTTTCCTTAGCTCAGGGAAGCGCCACGCCCAGATAGCTGTCACCACGAGTGTTCCAATGCCCCCGAGCACGACGGCGGGCACCGTTCCGAACCATTGCGCCGTCAGTCCTGACTCGAACTCCCCGAACTCATTTGAAGCGCCGATAAATACCATATCGACCGCGTTGACGCGCCCACGCATTTCGTCGGGGGTGGCGACCTGGATGAGTACCGCGCGAACAATCACGCTGACCATATCCGTCGCGCCCACGAAGAACAGTGCGATCAAGGAAAGTACGAGGCTGTGGGAGAGGCCGAAGAGAATGTTAAACAAGCCAAAGCCCGCAACGCACCAAAGCATGATGAGCCCGACTTTGCGCCGCATTGGACGATGCGCTAGAAAAAGGGCCATCACCGCTGCGCCAACACCGGGAGCCGCGCGGAGCAAACCGAGACCCCACGGGCCTGTCAGCAGGATTTCGCGCGCGTAGACAGGTAAGAGGGCGACGGCTCCGCCGAGGAAGACGGCGAACAAATCCAGAGAAATGGATCCAAGTACCACTTTTTCGCGCCAGATGTAGCGAAGTCCGGCGGAGACAGTCGTGAGGTTGATGGGCTCGCGCGGGCGCGGCTTCGCTTGGGTTTTGAGTTGCAGCGTGCAAATGACGGCCGCGATCGCCATGAGCACGGACAGGACGTAAACGGCCGAGGGACCGCGAAAGAAAGCGTAAACAAGTCCGCCTAGCGCAGGCCCAAGGATGGCAGCGCCTTGGAAAATGGTCGAGGCCCAGGCCACAGCGCTTGGGAAATGCTCTTCGGGAATCAATTGCGGGAGAAGTGCACGGCTGACAGGGCCGGTGAAGGAGCGGACGATGCCAAGAAGGATGAGGACAGCAAAGATGTAGTAGACCGACCGAACGTTGCGCACCGCGGTGACAAGCAGCAAAGCGCAGCATACGGCGAAGCCGACGTAGCAAGTGACAATGAGGCGGCGGCGATCGTAGCGATCGGCGACATGGCCGGAAACGAGGAAGAGAAGAATTCCGGGCAGGAACTGCGCCAAACCCACAAGCCCGAGATCGAGCGGACGCTTGGTGATCTCGTAGACTTGCCAGCCGACCGCAACCGATTGCATTTCCGTTGCCAGGACGATGCAAAAGCGGGCCGTTTGAAAAAGTACAAAGCTGGGATATTGGAACGCGACGCGGCCGGCGGCGTTGGAGTTTTCGGGTGCGGCCATCGCGCATTACTTTGCCATAAAAACAAAGTGGGGACGAGTTCAGGGGAATGCGTACAGATTGTTGCGTAACTACTCTCTTACGGACGTGGAGCCGAGTTCACTCTCGGCAGGATTTGCGTTTGCCGTCAGCGCCTTGCGACGAATCATCCAATACGCCAGCGAGATGAGCAGTAGGAATGGCGCGAAAGCCGGGACGGTGTAGCGCAACCCATCCACGTAGAAGGTGCTCGCGGCAATTCCCAAGAGCGCGGCGATGCCCAGTGCTGTCGAATAGGGAAAAAAGTAGAGACGCATGGGGAGCTGGGCGACGCGCTCAGGGCCGACGGCTCGCCGAAAAGCGATATGCGTTATGAGAATTACGATCCAAACAAAAAACATGCCTGCCACTGCTACGCCATAAAGCATCAGGAATGCGCGGCTGGGAGCGTAAATCGCGAGCAGGATTGCGGCGATCATGCCTGTGGTGGAAACGGCGAGAGCACGACGTGGAACGCCGTTGCCGCTGAGGAGTCCGAGCCAGCGCGGGGCGTAGCGGCCCCGGGAGAGAGAAAAAAGCATACGAGTTGTGAGATAGAGATTTGTATTGGCGCTGGAAAGGGCGGCGCTGATGACGACCAGATTCATGATGCCTGCGGCGAAAGGAATACGCGCGATGGAAAGCGCACGTACAAAAGGACTGCCGGTCAGGTCACTGCCGGTTTGATTCCACGGAGTCATCGCCAACATGATGCCGATGGCGAGAACGTAAAAGATCACCAGGCGGAAGACAATCGTGCGCATGGCGTGCGGGATGGATTTTGAGGGATTTTGCGCTTCACCAGCCGTGACGGCGATGACCTCGACGCCCATGTAGCTTGTAATCGCGAGCGTGAGCGCGAGCCAGACTCCCTTCCAGCCGAACGGAAGAAAGCCGCCGTGCGCGGTGAGATTGGAGAGGCCAATCGCGGGCGCAGGTCCCAAGCCGATGATCAACGCGAGGCCCAACACGATGAAAACGATGATGGCCAAAACCTTGATGAGCGCGAACCAATACTCGAACTCGCCAAAACGCCCTACTTGGAGCGTGTTGACGGCAACGAGACACATCGAGACGGCGACCACCCACATCCATTGCGGAACGGTGGGAAACCAAAACGAAAAATAGATTGCCACGGCGGTCACCTCCGCACCGATGGCGATGATTTGCACCAACGCATATGTGGCCCGGACGGAAAAACCCGCCCACGGACTGAGATAAGTTTGTGCATAGACGCCGAAGGAGCCTGCGACGGGTTGAACGACCGCCATTTCCGCCAGCGAGTACGCGACGATCACGGCGATGAGCGCGCCGATCAAGTAGGTGACGATGACGCCGGGGCCGGCGAGGCGAATGGTTACGCTGCTGCCGAGAAACAGGCCGACGCCGATGGCTCCGCCAATGGCTAGCATGGTGAGCTGGCGTTGAGTTAGCCTGCGTCTTAGCTCGTCGGGATTTGGCGATGTTGCAGACGGCGAGCCTTCTTCGGCAGACGGCGGCGTTTGCGTATGGAGGGAATCGAAGGGTTCAGCCATGCTTGGTCAGATTGAGCAGGGCGTTACCGAAGCTATGAATCTCATCGATTGTGTTGTAGTGGACCAAGGAAGCGCGAACGACGCCACTTTCCTGAGGCACACCCAGTCGCTTCATCAGTCGCGGGGCGTACATGTGGCCGTCACGAATGCCGATTCCGGCGCGAGCCATGGCCTCGGTGACTTTTGCCGGCGCGACTTTTGGCAGGTTGAAGCACAAGGTTGGCACGCGGTCATGCACCTGGTTTTTTCGCGCTAAACCATAAATCGTCGCGCCGCAATTGTTGAGGACTTGCAACATTTCGAGCGAGAGCGATTCTTCGTAAGCACGGATACTTTGCATCGCGCGAGCAAGATTCGCGCGTTTCGAGTCTTCGATTGCGCCAAGGCCAGCGGGTTGGGGGCGCTTGCCGAGAGATTCGAGATAGGAAATGGCAGCATCCATACCCGCGACATTTTCATAAATGAAAGTGCCGGCTTCGATTTTTCCCGGCGGCTCGTCGGGGATGAACTCCTCGCGAAAGGTAGGAAGTTTTTGGAGGAGTTCGCGGCGTCCCCACAGAAATCCCATATGCGGCCCGAAGATCTTGTAGCCGGAGCAGACGAGATAGTCGCAATCGAAAACCTGGACGTCCATCTGGCCATGCGGCCCGTAATGAACGCAATCGAGAAAGACCTCTGCGCCAGCTTCGTGCGCGATTTTTGCGGCGCCGGCAACGTCCACGATAGAACCAAGCGAATTCGCAGCGACGGCGCAAGCAACCAGGCGAGTCTTGGAGGAGACGAGAGGTTTTAGATCCTCGACGTGCAAGTTGCCGCCCTCGCCCATCTTCCACCAAACCAGTTTGGCACCTTCCTTTTCGAGCGCCAGCCATGTGGCGACGTTGGCTTCGTGATCCATGTCGGTCACGATAATTTCATTGCGCTGGCCAAGTGTTTGTCCGATCGCGAGACTTATCAGGCGAATAAATGAGGTCGCGTTCATCCCAAACGCGATTTCGCTGGGATCGGGCGCGTTCAAAAAATCGGCGACGCTCTGGCGCGCACGGGCAATCGTGGCGTCAACTTCTTGGCTTTTCGCATAGCGCCCGCCGCGCTGAACGTTGCATTCGAGCAGGTGGCGATAGATGGCGTCGAAGACGATTTGCGGAATCTGGGCTCCGGCAGCGTTGTCGAAGAAAGTGAATGCTGGAGGCCGATGCAACGCTGGGAAGAAAGAGCGAATGGTCTCGATGGAAAAATTCAGATTAGGCTGAGAGCGAAATTCTGCTTGGAGAATATCTTGAGATTTGGCCTGCAAACTTTTGCTCCTGAATGAATCCGGAAAAACGTTAAAGGAAGGCTCGTGAATTGAACAAACCGAAAGCTATACCCCGATTGCAGCGCATGTCAAGCACGGAGCTCGTTTCCTGACTGTTTTTCGCTTCCGCGAGCTAGAATATGCCGCGTTTGATTTCGAGAGTGAAGAGAATAGCCAGCATGAGCAAAGTCATCGGTGAGGTTTACTCCGCGCTACGCCGGCAATTCCACGGTGATTTGTTGCGCCACGGCGATTGCGAATATGATGTCGCGCGGAACATTTGGAACGGCATGGTGGCTCGTAGGCCGGGCTTGATTGCACGTTGCGCGGACGTGGCGGATGTGCAATCGGCAGTGAGAGCCGCGGCAACGGTGGGCGTACTAACAGCGATTCGTTGCGGCGGACATAGCCTGGCAGGATTCGGTACGTGTGACGATGGACTGGTGATTGATCTTTCGCAGATGCGGGCCGTGAACGTCGACGCACGAACTCAGCGAGCGCGCTTTGAAGGCGGCTGTCTTCTCGGCGACATCGACACTGCCACACAAAAAGTCGGCCTCGCTTTTCCGGCTGGAGTTGTCTCACACACAGGCGCTGCAGGCCTCGTTTTGGGCGGCGGCACTGGCTGGCTGAACCGTTTACACGGGCTTTCTTGCGACAACGTTGTGGGTTTCACGGTCGTAGTCGCGGATGGTTCGATATTGCGCGCAAACTCCAAGGAAAATCCGGAGCTATTTTGGGTGCTACGCGGAGGAGGAGGAAACTTTGGCGTGGTGACCGAGTTCGAAGTAAATCTTCATCCGGTAACCTTCGTGCTCTTCGGCGCAGGCATGTGCTTCGGCGATGATATTCCCGCCATCGTGAAGCAATGGCGGGACTTCATGCCTCACGCCCCTGACAATTTGCGATGGGGAATCTCCCTAACGATTGCTCCGGATACGGAAAACATTCCTGCGCACTTGCGTGGGCGTCCTGCGGCGAGCCAGGGTTTGCTCTGGGTTGGTGATCTTGAAGAAGGGCGCCGTTATGTTGATCGCGGGCTTTCACTCTGCAACACGGTAGCGGTCACTAAGCGCAAACTCTCGTTCCTCAACTTGCAGACTATGGCGGATCACGAATTCCCGCATGGGCGGCGGTATTATACGAAGTCCGGCTACTTCAAATCGTTGGCGGATCAGGAGATTCAGCGCATGGTGGAAAGGCTGGCGACAATCCCGTCCATTGCGAGCCAGATCGAACTGTCTTATCTGGGCGGTGCGGCAGGACGCGTGGACGCGAGCGAAACTGCATTTGGGGATCGGAGTTCTCCGTTCATTGTAAACCTGTTGGGAAACTGGTCAGAGCCTGCGGAGGATGCCGCAAACATCGCGTGGGTGCGCGCGCTGTTCGCCGAGTTGCGGCCTGCTATGACGCCAGGCGTGTACGTCAACTTCATGAGCGGCGACGAGCAGGATCGTGTGCCGGAGGCATATCGCGAGCGGTGGGATCGGTTGGTCGACGTCAAGACGCAGTACGACCCAGACAATTTTTTTCGATTGAACCAAAACGTACTGCCGCGGAAACAGTCACGGAGTTAATCAAAGGAGTTATGAAATATTTCTGGGCACTTACGCGTTGATGTTTTTTTGATGTCCGCGAAAAGAGCGGCACTGTGGCGGCCGACTTTCCCCGGCAGGCTTTCGACATGTTAATCAAGACAGTAAGGAGTTTAATCTAGCAGACGCAGGATCGAAAATCTGTTCGATATACTCACATTCATGAATCCCTCCGTTTCCGCAATACGAACCGTGCACGGAAGAGGTGCCGTCGGAGAGTAAAGAATTCGGGAGTTAGCTCGCCGACTTTGCGGCTGCGGTTTCCATGCAACCGAGCATAGCCTGCTTCAATTGCGAGTCTACTTCATCAGCGATAGTCATCACGTCGAGGAGCACCGTGCTGAAATCCACGCGGCCTAGATTGTTTTGCAGAGTATTGAAGATGCTGACCTGCAGAATTCGGGACTCTTCCACAACCATTGGAAAGGTATAGCCTTGCTTGCGACGGAGAATTCCAGACGAAAACGCCGTTACCAGCAACTTGAGAACTTTGATGAATCCGACGGCCCAACTTACCAAGAGTTGACTTCGCGAGCGCAACTGAACCAAAGAACAGTTATTGGCTGAAACCTGAAATGCTAGTCTGACGGTAGGCCGCGCAGAAAAAGCGGCCCGGGTGCACATAAGGGGCGCCAAAGACTCAGTGATCAGGTATAGGTGATCGTGCTTCGTCTGGATTACATCTCGTGCGTTCTTACGGTCTTTTCGACCATTCTCATAGGAAGGAAATTCTGGCAAGGGTGGATGGTAGCCGGTGCAAATAGCCTGGTTGTCTGCGTCATTGCTGCACGAACCGCGCAATTTGGATTCATACCCGCGAATCTCTTCTGCATTGCGCTCTATTCCTACAATGTGTGGAACTGGCGTAGGCCGCGAGTCCGAGCTTCCAAGTAGATCCTGGTAACGCCGTTACCGTACATCTCTAGCATCTCTACTTCCGTGTTGCTGAGCATCCGTCAAAAGAAAGGCCACTAGTCGCTTACCGCAACGTTTACTTTGGCTGTTTCTTACGAGCTAGGTCGTCGTCCTCAGGATTGACAAAATATGGTTCACTCGTAGCGCAGGGCAACAATTGGGTCGACACGCATCGCCCGCCGAGCCGGAATGTAGCACGCCCCGAACGCGACGCCGCTCAATAGAAGCCCGACCACCGCAAAGGTCAGCGGGTCCGTCGCGCTTACGTCGAAGAGCAACCCGCGAATCAGCCGGGTCAGTACCGCGGCTGCCATTAATCCCGCCAGCACCCCTGCAAATGTCATGCCCGCAGCCTCCCCGAACACGAGCCTCAACACGTCATGACGCTGTGCGCCCAGGGCGATACGAACACCAATTTCGTGCGTGCGCTGACCCGCCACGTAGGACATGACACCATAAATCCCGATGCTCGCCAGCAGCAGCGCTACCGCCGCAAACAGACCCAGCAAGATCATCGCGAATCGCCGTGACTCCAGGGACCTCGAGATGATATCGTCCATCGATTTAAAATCGTAGGTTACTTGCTCGCTGTTGATTTGATGCATGGCCGAACGAATTACGTCCGTACTGGGATAGTTTGAAGTCTGTGTCCGTATCACTATCCCCGCGCCCTTGCTGACGAACTCCAGCCAATCGCTAGGGACCTGTTCGGCGAGCGTGTAGAGCTGGGCCTTGACTGAGCCGTTGGACTCTTCGTCCTGTCCCCATTGCTGCGTGTGGCCCACAACGCCGACGATTTCCACGGTCGAATTCTCGAATCTGATGCTCCTCCCTATCGGGTCCTGACTGAGGAAGTATTCGCGGGCAAAATCCTCATCGATTACTCCGACACGGCGCGTATGTCTACTGTCTTGTGAGGTCAAGAATCGCCCGCGGAGAAGAGGAATTCCCATGACGCGGAGATAATCGGGGCTCACGACATAGAGCAGCGTCTCGGGCATCTCACTTATGGTCGGCGGTTTTGGACTCCTTTCCATCCAGAAGTGCTCTTCCCAATCGCTGCTCAGCGGCATAGACGCAGCCGTCAAAGACGCAGCCATAACGCCTGGAATTTGCGCGATGGTCTGTGGAAGCTGCCCGAGCATGGCCCGAACTTGATCCGGCCCTTCTTTCGCTACTGAAGGTGAAAAAGCCACGTCGAACGTTAAGACGTTCTGCGGGTTGAATCCCCGATTCGTGTTCCACAGGCGGGCGAGGCTGCGCAGCGTCAGACCGGCGCCGACGAGGAGAACAATCGCGAGAGCCAACTCAAATACGACGAAAACCGCCTGCCGGCGATGTCGCGCGCCGCTTCCGCCGCGGCCGCCTTCTTTCAAAGTCTCATGTGGGTCCGGCCGCGAGGTCTTCAGCGATGGAGCGAGGCCGAACAACACGCCTGTAACAATGGAGACCGCCAACGTGAAAAGAAGGACCCGGGGATCGATGCGCACATCGTTCGCCCTTGGCAAGGCATGAGGCAAAACCGCCAACGCCGATGGCGTGCCCAACCAAGCAAGGATCAGTCCCAAGCCGCCGCCCGCAATCGCTAGCAGCAAACTCTCCGTGAGCAGTTGCCGCACGACTCGCGTCTGCGTCGCTCCAAGCACCCAGCGAATCGCAAACTCCTTCGCGCGTCCCGTCGCGCGCGCAAGGAGCAAATTTGCCACGTTCGCGCATGCAATCAGCAGCACGAATCCCACGGCGGCGAGGAGCACAAGCAGCGTGGATTCGATGCCCCGTACCATGCGCTGTTGCAGCGGCGTCAGGACGACGGTCGAGTTCTTGTTCGAGTCTGGATAGGCTTTGGCGAGGTTGAGCGCGATTTCATCCATGTCCGCGCCGGCTTGTTGGACCGTCACACCTGCTTTCATGCGCCCAATCGCACGGATTCCCGGGCGAAAGTCTCGATGGGTTATCCACGAGGCATTTTCTGAGCCGATGGGTACATAAACATCGCCAAGCTCGAAATTCATCGACTCGCAGCAAAAATAGAAATTTTCGGGGACCACGCCGATCACCGTATACCCGGTCCCGTCCAGATTCAGGATCTTGCCCACGATTTCCTGCGAACCACCGAATTTGCTTTTCCAGAATCCACCACTGACTATCGCCACCGGGGCCGCGCCTTGTCTGTCATCGTCCGGCGAGAAATTTCGTCCAATCACCGGCTCTACGCCGAGTAGGGGAAAAAAGCTTGCCGAAATCTCTACAGCGTTCAGCCTGTGCGCCTCGCCCGAACCTGTCAAATTAAAATTAGTGTGACGGTAGGCAGCTAGCGCCTCGAACATGTGGTTCATCCTTACCCAATCGAGAAAATTCGGATATGCAATCGATGCTTCCGAGAAAGGAGGGAATTTCTCGGCCACGGCGACAAGCTGCCCGGGACTGGGATAGGGCAGCGGATTGAGTAGCACTCCGTTCACCAGCGAAAATAACGCAGTGTTCGCGCCAATGCCGAGAGCCAACGTTAATACAGCAACCAACGTAAAGCCGGGGCTCTTCACCAATACTCGGAATCCGTATTTAAGATCTTGGATGAGGGTTTGCATCACGCCTCTTGTTTCGCAACGACTGTATCTTCCCAAGCCGGGTACTCTCTGCAACACTGGCAGGTGCCCTTCCAACCGTGTGCCAACTAACCTCCGCACATTGTATTGTTTACGAGAGATAAACTTCCGCGCGTCGGCTCAGTCCTGTCCAGTTGCGGGAATCATCGTCTCGAATTCGCACACTATTTTTCGGATCAGGCCGGAGTTTGCAACTGTAAACGCCTCACGAAGGGCTTCCCTACTCGACCCCATGGTGGCTTTGCGCTATGAGTCGCTCATCCAACGAGAACGATTCACCAGACCTGCTAATAAACATGAGTCTGGAACCCGCCTCGGGCTATGGGTAGATCACGGGCAACCGGAAGTAATCCACAACTCTGATAAGGCGTTACCGGAGATGTAAAGTAATACTTCACTTGATGGTTACCGCTTAATCGTCCATTAACAACATCTCTAGCCCCCGCGTCTTGCCTTGCCCATGATTACCCAAACCAACGCTTATTGCCCTGCGGTCAACTCTGTCGTGATTTCGCGGGGCCTGCTCTGTAGGCAAATTCGTTGTGTTGTGGTCAGGGCGAAGCGTAGGATGAGAAAGACGGAAATTCAAATTGGAAACCCTGGTTGATGGTTCTTGGATGTAGTGCCTTACCCCGTTGCTTGCTTTACTTCCTCGCTGTAGTTGGCGCCTCATTGTTTCTCGCATTTCCCGTTTTCTCCCAAGAGTCACAGGAATGCCCTTCGTTGAACCCGGTAGCTCTTCCGATGCAAGACGAGTCTGGCGACCAACCGGCTACCCAAAATGATCCCCAGGAACAAAACAGCCAAAACCCAAGAGAGGCGAAGCAGAAGAAGGACGACAGGATGTTTTACGTGATGCCCAATTACCTTACGGTAGAGAATCAGGCGCACGTGCCACCGATCAGCTGGAAAGAGAAGTTCGCCATCACAGCGAAGGGCTCGTTCGATCCGTACGAGTTCGCGGTTGTGGGTGTTTTGTCCGGCATTCGCCAGGCGCAGAATTCGTATCCAGCGTTTGGGCAGGGAATGGCGGGATATGGGAAGCGTTATGGGACGGCGTTCGCCGATCAGGTGGATGGCAATATCATGGTGGGAGCTGTCTTTCCCACGATCCTGAAAACAGATCCTCGCTACTTTCAGTTGGGAAAGGGCGGATTCGTTCGCCGGTTTGGGTATGCGATCAGCCGCATCTTCGTCACGCGAAGAGACTCCGGCGGCAGTTTGTTCAACTTCCCAACTTCCCCGAGTTTGTGGGGAATGCCACGGCTATTACGATATCCAACGTCTACTACCCAGCCGCAGATCGGGGTTTTACGTCAGGACTGAACAACTGGGGAGTACAGATGGGCATCGACGCCTTCGGAAATGAGTTGAAAGAGTTCTGGCCAGATATTCACCGCTATTTCTCGAAAAGAAAGAGCTTCCCCTCGCCCCAAAATCTGACTTCATCTAACCTCAATCTAACTCGGAAGCGGGCGTCAACTGATTAGCCCGAGCAGAGATGTGAAATAATGAAGTAATACTCCACTGGGTGGAGTCGAGATGTGGCGCGGTGGTGTAGGTGCGGCCTATCTGTTGCCGGCCCTTTCGTTGGCCGGTGCCTCACTAGCCGCACCATGCTTCCGTTTCCACATCCCGCTCATCGACCCGGACGGGCCTATTTCAGGCATCCGGCTCTCGGAGAAAGTTCGAAAGTTCCACGATGTCGCCCACGGGAAATTGCGCGTCCGCTTGGTAAGGCAGACGAGACTCAGCACTTCGTGCAGTGAGGCTTTCGGAAACCTCTTGGTCCCCGGCCACACCTCTTTGTGCTTGGCACACAACCACTGACGCAGCCTCTTACTGGCGTGCTTTTCCACCGCCCTATAGGCCTTGCTGACTGGTCCTAGACAGAAGTAGTTGGCCCATCCAATCATCGTGCGGTTGAGCCTCGCTACCTGCATCTCCTGGTCCAGCAGAGTTTGATCTCGTCCGGTCATTTCGCTAAGCGCCTCGCAGATGCGCATCACCCGCTTCTTCGAGGGCACCGTACCCAGGTACGCGCGCCCTGTCTTCGGCGAATAGCACCGACCGAACGTATACGCTAGAAAGTCGAACTTCTCTTCCGGCAGTTTGCAGACCCGCGTCTTCGTTTCATTCACCGTCAACTTCAGCTTCGTCATGATGTCCCGCATCCTAGCCAGCGCTTCTTCCGCTCGACCACGACAGCAGATCACCAAGTCATCCGCGTAGTTAACAATGTATGCCGCAAGACGCTTCTCGTGCCCGAGCTTCTTCCATCCCAGCACGAATCGACGCATGTGCAAGTTGCTTAGCAACGGGCTGATCGGAGCTCCTTGAGGAGTTCCCTTATGCTTTGCACTATAAAGTACTTGACACGGCCTGCCGCAGTTGCGTATTTTCTACTAAATGAATGAGTTCAAGCAATCCATTGCAAATGCCCTGCGCTACTGGGAAACCCGGCGCGTTTTGTATAATGCTGTCCTTGCGGCTGTGGCGGCAGGCTGGGTGATACTTACATGGCCGCACTTTCGTTCTGTCCCGTTAATGGGCATCCCTCCCGGTGACACGCATCCCGCGCTGGTGATCCTCATCATTCTCGCTTTCTTGGCGAATGTCTGCTACAGCGCGGCGTACCTCGTGGATATCCCTCTGCAGCTCACGTTCGCTACGTGGCGCAAATATCGCTGGGCCTTGCTGCTTACTGGAACACTCTTCGCCACTTTGGTCGAAAATTATTGGATTGCCGACGAAATCTATCCGTTCGTACCCAAATAATATCCAACCCAACTCAAGCACATTTCCACGGAAACAACAAATTTGCTCGCCTGGGTACGCCAACGCGACCAATCCACACGAACCTGAGCTGACAAGTGCGCGGGCGGAGGTACTGGGAGTTCGGGGTCTTTTAGGTTGCCAAGATGTTGGCCGACACGGTCGAGGAGTACTACGCGCAGTTCGTTCCGGCTGCTCGCGATGCCGTGCAAAGCAAGATGGATTCCGGCGTCGGTATTGAAGAGCAGGCCAAGATCGCGGCCCAGCGTGGTAGAAAAGTTGTTGGGATACGCGGATAGCTTGCTTCACAGACATCTTCCATCCACCTGATTGTTGTATCCGTCCTTGCGTTTCCGTTGCGCCTGCGCAAACATCAGGCAAACGCACGTTCCGATCACCTACGACGATGACGAGAAAAATTCCCACTGCTGTTATCGCTGTTGTTTCCGATGCTCTCGCGAACAGGCACACTCACGCCGCGATTGACCAAATGATGGAAGCGGCGGGACTGGAACTGAATCCATCGCCGGGAGGCGACAAACAAGTTAAGACGCGTGGATGGTTCACCTACGCGAACAACACCTCCTCTGACCCGCTGGGAACTCTGGGCACAGTGGTTGCAGAATTCATGCAAGAGGATAGCGACGAGTGGGACAAATCACTTCACTCCGACCAAGAGCGCGCGTCCGTAAAGCGCTCGGCAATTACGGCCTGTCGTATGTGCAAGGCGGCTACATTCAGCCTCTCGGCGCAACAGTTGTTAGCAACACACTGCGAGACATCATCCGCGCATGCGACTTGTTTGGTCTGCAAACCGAATTCAGCCGCATTTACGAGAACTTAGAGGCTGACCCGCCCTCCGCAGTAACGGCTTCGTGCGCTCTTCTCGAATCGCTGTTCAAAACATATATTGAGGACAACGGCCTTGAGAAGCCTTCCGAAGAACCATCAAGCCGCTGTGGAAGATCGTTCGCAAGGATTTGAAACTGGACCCGGCAGTTGTGAACGATGACGATCTGAAAACCGTCCTGACGGGACTTGCTGCCATTGTGGAAGGCACAGGCTCGCTTCGAACGCATAAAGGTTCGGCACATGGGCGCAGCAAGACCACGTACAAGTTGAAGCCACGGCACGCGAGACTTGCGGCGCACGCGGCCTTCACTTTAGCGAGCTACATTTTGGAGGCGTGGGGAGAACGCGACGGGGCTGGTTAGTCCGATGGTTAGGCAACCGTTAGGTGGTCAAAAAACGATCAAAAACATTGAGAAAATAGCGGATGAGCCTGTAAGCCGGATTCCCCGGACGAATTTCCCATCTCCCGGCCCTTCTGTAAGTTACTGAAATACAAGCGATGGCAACAAGCATTGAATGTCAATTATGGCAATCGTGGCAACCCCGAAATAATTTTGGGCACAGTTTGGGCACAGTTCCCCCGACTGCACCCCTTCAGTGAGACAGTTTTAGATGCGCACACTTGCCGTTCAAGTAAGTGCCCAGGGCTTCGCAAGACCAAGTACGTTCTTGAAGGGTTCTTTCAAGAAAGAGTTGCTGGTCACTCGTGCTGGCGACTATTCATAGCGCAACGCGATGATCGGATCAACCCGCGTGGCTCTGTGCGCCGGAATCCAGCACGCCGCTAGGGCGACGGCCAGCAGCGCAACAGTCACGAGAGCGAAGGTCGCCGGGTCCGTGGGCTTTACTCCGAATAGGAGACCCCTGATGAGGCGCGTCAAAGCAAACGAGGCCGCGAGGCCCAGCACCACTCCGATCAGGGCGAGACGCAGACCCTCGTTCAGCACCATCTTGAGAACGTTGCGCGAACCCGCGCCCAAAGCGATGCGCACGCCCAATTCGTGTGTCCGCTGGTTGACAGCGTACGCCATCACACCGTAGATTCCCACCGCTGCCAGCAGCACCGCGAGTCCGGCGAATCCGACGACGGCGACGGCATTGAACCGCTGCGAGGCGACCTCCGAAGAGAGCACATCGTCCATGGTCTGCGCACCGTAGACCGGTAGATTTTTATCGATATTGTTCACTTCCTGGCGCACGGCGGAGACTAGGTTCAGCGGATCAACCGAAGTTCGCAGCACAAGCGTCATCGTGAATCGCGGCCACTGCAATGCCGATGCGGTTACTTCCGGGGTGATGTCGCCGGCTAGGCCGCGCTGTTTGGTGTCGCCAATTACACCGACAATCGTCCAGGGCTGGGGCCCGCCGGTTCTAGGTCCCACGTTCGCGGTGAACCTCTTGCCTATGGGATCTTCTTTTGTTCCGAAGAATCGTCGCACAAACGCCTGGTTAACCACGACGGAGTTTGGCGCGTTCGCGCCGTCACGCCCATCCAGAAAACGCCCCTCGATAAGCGGCACGCGCAAAGCCGCGAAATATCCCGGGGTCACGGACTTGATAGACGCGGAGGGAAAGTTCGGCACGCCAAAGTCTGCTGGCGGCTGTCCTTCGATTTGTATCGGAGTGTTATTGTTGATGCCATGGAGTGGAATCGCCGTCGTTGCTCCTGCCGATGCGACTCCCGGCAAAGACTGCAGCTTCTCGACAAGTTGTTCGAAAAAAGCTCTCTGGCGGTCCAACGATTGATATTGGTCGAGTGGCAGCGCCACCTGGGCGATCAGCACCTCGTGGGGATCGAATCCCGGCTGGATCGCAGTCAGGTGGCGGAAGCTTTTCACCAGCAGACCAGCGCCAATAAGCAGAACCAGGGAAAGCGCGATCTCTGCCACCATCAGAGCTCTTTGCATTCGTCGCGTTCCTGTAGCCGAGCCGCTGTGAGGACTGGCTTCCTTCAGCGTGTTGTTCAGCGATACGCGAAAGGAGGCTAGCACCGGCGCCAACCCAAAGAGAATGCCCGTTAGCAAGGACACGCAAAGCGCGAAGAGCAGCACCCGCAAATCGAGGCGAGAACCCTGCAAATGAGGGATGTTCTCGGGTGCAAAGCGGTGAATTAGCCGGGTCGCCCACGTTGCCAGCAGGAGGCCCGCGACGCCGCCAGCCAGTGCCACCGCGGAACTTTCCGTCAGCAAAAGCTTTGCCAACCGCCAACGCCCCGCGCCCAGCGCGCTACGGACAGCCACTTCCTTCTCCCTCGCTGTGGTACGGGCAAGCTGCAAGTTCGCCACGTTCGCGCAGGCAATCAGCAGCACGAAGCCCACGGCTCCCAACAGCATCAGCAGTGCCGGACGAACATTGCCAATCTCATGGTCGTGCAGCAGAAATACCTGTGCGTGTCCTTGGCCAGTCATATCGCCTAGAAGTCGCTTCAGATTGCCAGGAAGGCCCTCCAGGACGCGTTCGTTGATCGCGTTGAGTTCGTTTACCGTGCCTGCCACAGTCGCGCTAGTTCGCAGGCGCGCCACAACGTTTAGCTGCTGGACCCTCCCCTTTAGTATCCCGTTCGAAACCTCAAAACTGCCGTCCGCAAGTTGGAAAGGAAGCAGCAGATCCTCTTGTCCGTTATCTAGAAACTCAAAATCTCGCGGCAAGATCCCGATCACAATGTACGGCGCGTCGTCCAGCGCGATTACTCGGCCGATCACACTGGGGTCGGCGCCAAAATTCGACCTCCACAATCTGTCATTCAAAAGCACCGCCTTCGTTCCAGCCGGACGGTCTTCTTCCGGCAAGAAATTGCGTCCCAGCTGCGGCGCAACGCCCAGCACTTTTAGAAAACTCGCTGTCACCCTCGCGCCACGTAGCCGTTCCGGGTTTCCTGCCCCCGAGAGAGTAAATTCCTCAGGGTCCGAATATGCTGCGATGTTCTCGAACACGTGGTTCTGTGTCCGCCAACCGGTGTATACATCTGCGAAAACAAGATTTTGCCCCTGACTCGGCACAAAGTTTGTCGCCCACACCAACCTTCCCGCATCGTCGTAGGGCAGCGTGCGAAAAAGCACCGCATTCACCACCGAGAAAATGGCCGTATTCGCTCCGATGCCAAGCGCAAGCGTGAGAATGGCAACGGCAGTGAAGACCGGCGACTTTTTTAGCATGCGGAGGCCGTAACTAACGTCCTGTAGAAGTTGTTCAAGCCAAACAATGCTCCACACTTCGCGTGTCTCTTCCTTCACGCGCGTCACATTGCCGAATTTGCGCACAGCCGCACAACGCGCTTCCTCGAGAGACATTCCCCGCTCGATGTTGTCCTGCGTCTCCCTTTCGATGTGGTCGCGAATATCCTGGTCGAGATCATCCAACATCCGATTGCGACGCATCATGATTCACCTCCCTGCCGCGCTGGCCGGAGAATCCGAGAGATGGCCCCGGCAAATTTGTCCCATTTACTCGTTTCGAGCACCAGTTGCCGCCGGCCTTTGGCCGTCAAGCAGTAGAACTTGGCGCGCCGGTTGTTCTCGGAGGTGCCCCCTTCCACCGAAATCCATCTCCGTTTGATGAGCCTGTGCAACGCCGGATAGAGGGAACCTTGTTCGACTTGCAAGACACTCTCGGAATTGAATTCAATGGCCTTCGCGATGGCGTGGCCGTGGGCAGGCCGCAGCAATAGGGTGCGGAGAATCAGCAGGTCCAGCGTGCCCTGCAGGAGTTCGATTCGATCTTTCTCTTCTTTAGTAGACATTCTAGGTGAGAGTAATTCGCTTCCAGTGGAATGTCAAGGCGAACAAGATCCGCCATGGCTCCGGGTCCGCAGGAACGCCCATGAAAGGAGGTAAGCCCTTGGAAATGCGAAAGTCGGAATTTACGTGACAAGAACGGCACGACAATTCCTGGATTGGCTACACGGAAGTTATCGCGAAACGTTGTGGTACATCTAGTTCACAACCGGGACTGCAATAAGCTTTGAGCGTATTCTTGGGTCGGATTCGAACCCCTAAGCCCCATTGATGCGGCACAACTTATTCATTCTACTACACGCCAGAAACGCCAGAATGGGCAGATTTCGCGGATTGAGGTACACGCCGGGTACACGGCGGAACGCACGCCAAGACCTTTCGTGTTTTCAGGAAAGAAGAAGGATTGGTGTGATGATAGCAAAGCAGGTGAAAGTCATTTCCCGGTAAGGCGCTTTTCTTCTTGGGCGGCGGTCTCCACAGCCGCAAAGAATTGTTCTTGAGTCAACTGCTTCGCAGCTTGCAAGGCATCCCATGAATAGTACGCATGCGGATGCACCGAGGCATTCAGGAGGAGCTCGAACACGCCTTCATCAGCGCCGACTGGGCGAAGGCCTGCCTCTTCCGTTGAGTCCAAAGTGAACAGCGCGTAACGGTGGTCCATCAGGAGAGGAGGCTCTTTCTCCTTACTTACCTCAGCCACCGCACCATCGTCGAAGGTCACCTTTCCCCCGGGGAGAAGAAAGGAGACAGTCTGGCCCGGTCGTAGGCTCCCTTTGAGAATCTGCTCGATCTCAACTGAATAACGAGTGTGGATGTACCTGCCATGATGCTCCAACTCGCTGCGGCTGTCCCGTACAGTTCCGACAACCACTTCCGTGCTCGCATGCACAAGCTCTTTAAGCGAAGAAACTCGGTTCCAGGGGGAACCATCGTCGGACTCCAGATAGTATCCATGATTGGCTACGGCAGCCTTATGAAGCCCATCGTCTTGCCTTGAAATGTCTACGAGCTCCACGCGCCGCCGGGCATCATCTCTGCATTTCTGCGCCTTGCCACAGTCTTGTTGATCCCGAGGAAGTGAAATACCGCTTGAACGTGTCATCTTGGCTCTCGCGATGAGCGACGTCGCAGCACTGTCCCATGCTTTCGTCGCACGAAACCAGTTCCCCTCGAACCCGTCTCCATGGCAAATCGTTCCGCAGTTGAGATTGAACCATTTGTCGTGCCTTCCGGGCAGGTAGATGTAGCCTTGCTCAAACGAAGGACTGGAGTCATAGGACACCACATAAACGAGGCGCACTTCGTCCAACTTTGCATAAAATGCGACCTCGTATTGCTGTAGACCGCTCGGATGATCCGCAGCTGCACCGCGGGGCCAGTCGATGATGAACCCCTCGGTCTGC
This sequence comes from uncultured Acidobacteriota bacterium, assembly GCA_963705855.1. Classification (GTDB taxonomy): domain Bacteria; phylum Acidobacteriota; class Terriglobia; order Acidiferrales; family UBA7541; genus Acidiferrum. The sequence continues at coordinate 168,247 of CAVPLA010000041.1, read as the reverse complement.
ACTTCGCCGTTAATTCTTACGCCGAGGCCGGCCCACACATTGACGTTTACATCTTTGAGGTTTCCAAAGTCGGTGATCTCGATTGGGACCATCAGGTCGGCACCTGTGATGGCGATCTTGACTATCTGTCCTTTTGCAAGCAGCGGTGTGGGCACAGCAATCGCCAAGAGCAAGATGAGCAAAACACTCGACGTTCTCTTCATTCTCTCTCCTTCCCCGCCTGCGTCATTTAACTAAGTCAATGTTGTCGGGCGGGTCTGTTTGAACCCAACATCGCCTCTAAGAGGAGACGCAGATTCCGGCAACTGTGTTAAGTCTGGGTTTGAAAGCGTCGCAGTGTACATGCCAACCATCCTGCTAGTGTCGCCCAATGAGCAAGTCCTCTCGTTCAGACGCGGGCTGCAGCTAAGGTGACGACAAAGCAGCGGAGAAGCCCTCTCCTGACGACTTAATGAAAACCACGGCATTGGTGGCAGGTTGGCCGTTGGTCGCCCAATGGCCTTCGAGCTGCGAGCCGTCTGGCGACAAGGAGCCTGAGAACGTGACTCGGTTCCCGAACCACTTGGAGGAAGCTGCAATCAAGGAGATGGAATCAAGTTTTGTGTCCTGAACGTCGAACTCCCGGCCATATTCGTTTTGCATCGGCCCGTTGATGACCCGCGGCGATTTTGAGTCCTGCCAGGCAACGAGCGTGCCATCGCTCTCTTCCGCGACGTGGATGCATGTAGCCGAATACGGAACACGACGGGACGAATCCAGATGCAAGAACCAGTCACCATCAAACCGATTTTGAGATTTCGCAAGAGCGCCCGGACGCTGCAGCCGGACCTGCTTCGGGATTCCGCCACGATTGAACGTTCCGTTCCAGCTTCGCTCTGCCGGATCGAACACAAGGTCGAGGTCAAGGGCAACGTCTCCGGCGACCACAGGCTGAAACCTCAAGCGCAGGCGTTTGCCGTCCCAGCTAGTATCGGGTCCTTCGTTGGCGGTGAACCAGCCTTCTTTTGTTGCGTCGCCGTCACGCCGGTAGACCTTGATTTGAAGCCGGCTCAGGTACTCGGTAGACTGCCGCAATTCGGTCGTTGCCCAAAGAAGGACGCCGTCGGTCACGCCGGACTTTGCGTCGCGGGTTTCCCAGGGTCCTGCAAACGACTCCGGACGAGTTACTGATATCTCGGAGCGTTCCTTCTGGCGCCCCTCTTCCTCGAGATCGCGGACGTGGTAATCCGGCGGCGGCTGAATGAGGGAGGGATCAGGCTCGCCGCGAACGATGCTGATCAGTTCCATGCTGTCGTCGCCCGCTTTGGAGGGGTCATGGTGGAGCCTGAGGAGAGTGAGGCGCATCTCGTAGGAGGTCCAGGATTCATCGGTGACGGTCAACGGCTGGTCGTTGTGAATAGCTCCGGCAGGGATGAAAGTGGACACACGACAGCCATGGGTCGGAATCCCTTGAATTGTGCGCTCGCCTAAGTCGTCGATTTTCTGGGTTTCACCATTGGGATAAGAGCGCGTCGTCCCCTTCTCTCGCTGACAGGCGTCTAGCACTGGCGGTTTTGCTCCTCCAGGGCCAGGGCGTAGTGCGGTCTTCAAAACAGTTTTCGAATCGCGATTGGTCTCCGTTTCATCGTTCCATTGCATAACGGTCATGGCAACGGGATCGGAAATGGAAACGGTATGCCGCGTAAAGGTGTAGCTGCCGCCGGTCGCTTTGATTTTCTGCGATGGCAGTTGCTCGGAGAAAACGCGGCCCTCGGAATCCCGCGCGAGGACACCGCGCGATTCCTGGACAATCTGTTTGCCGTCTGGCAGCGTTCGGGTTTTCACCCATTTCACCTCCGCGTGAAATGGCTGTCCTGTAACGGCGGGATAGACCGAGACACTTTGCCCAAGTATCGGGCTTTCTGCCACGATGAGAACCGACAACGCGGTGAGGAAACGCTGGACCACTGCCTCGTACCCTAACCGTTGGACGCAGAGTGATCGAACATGGTTGCGCGGTGAGATCGGGGGACGGGCAACACTCGCCATGCCAAGAGCATCAATGGAAAACAGGTAAGAGAGTATCGCGCTGTTCTGCGGAATGGGCAGAGGTGCTTATGACCCTCCTTCATCGGTTGTTCTACGCGGGATGCTTAGCCGTTCTGCTCACGCCTTGTGATCAAGCCCAGGCACTCTTGGAATCCGACACATCGGCTTCCAACTCATCGCCAGGAGGTTGGCTGGGGAGAGAAGAGCCAAGGGCAGTGGCATGGCGAGCCTACGAGGCTATGCTTACCCACGACCAATCTGCGATGTCGGAACTACTATCGCTCGCCAGGCAATGGCAACCTCTTTCCCCGCAGACTCCTTCCGACGATAGACGATGGCGGCATCTTTCATCGGAGCAAGAAGAGGAGCGGGACGCGATGACCGTGGTGCTGGACGCACTGATTCAGTTGAAGGCTCCCGTGCCTGGCACCGCGTTGCGGAACTTGGCAGCGGACTTCGAGACTGCTGCGGCGATTATTCTTGCCCGTATGCCTGTAGAGGAATCCGGGCCTTTGAGCATAGGGTTTTATCGTTCTCCGGTAAAGTCGAATTCTACGTTGCAGTACATCAGCGCTGCTCTGTTGGCGCTGCATCCGCCTCCTGGTTTTGCTGGGAAACTGCTTGGGGACGTAACAGTGCGAGCTACTGTCTTTGCCACCGTTCCGGATAGCCCAGGATTCGGACATTCTACTAGCGAAGGCAGCTGCATCCAGGCTCCAGAGCCTGAGCGGGACGATTGGCCGAAGGTCGGACAATATAAAATGTCCGGCGAGCTGAGTGAAGGAGCTTCGATTTTAGTGGGAGGCGCTGAGCCGGTTTATGTAAGTCGCGTGGAGTCTGCGCGCTATCTTGGAAATAGTTGCGGTATGGGAGGCATGTACCTGGGTCGAAAGCAGCGGCGCGCCTTCACTGCCGAGATGTTGGGTATTCCGCCTGAGGAGATTCCGTGGGAAACCGATGTAGAGACCAATATCGAGTTTGCGTCGCCTGGACAATTTACTGGAGCGCTTTTGGCGTTCATCGAAGAGCAGCAGCAGATGTATTGGGCCACAGCCAAAGCGTTGGAGGCGAGTGGCCTTTTGGATCCCTCTGAAGTGCCGCAATCGCTGCCACGCATGGAGGTGGACTTGACAGACGCGCGCTGGGAAGATTCGGACGGTGGGCGTCCGAAAGACGCCGAACCGATTTCGAGGGATGCGATTAGGTTGCCCCTTCGTGTTGAATGGTCGGAGTAGCGCTTCTGAGTGCCCACTCAGGAAAAGCCAACTTTTGCAGCGATCGGTTTATGTGATGATAAAATTGAGCGGGGGAGAGTGATTGCGATTAAATATGAGATCACTCCCCATCTTAAGCCTTCTGCTCTTGACTTCATTTCGGTCCTTCGGCCAGTCCCCGCAAACTCCCGCGACATCAATTCCTTCCGACAAGAAAAGTGCCACCGTCGCAGGCAACGTCCTCCGTCTCGACACGGGCGAACCGCTCAAAAAAGCCAGAGTCACTCTACAGGGTCACGCCGATGAGGAGTTCTCGGTCTTCTCCCTGACCGATGAACAGGGCCATTTTCTTTTTGAAAACGTCCCGCCGGGCTCCTACGATTTACGGGTCTCTCGCAAGAGCTACGTCGATGCCGAGGCCGTCCGCACTCTCGCTCCTAGCCAGAACATGACCAATGTGGTCTTCAAGCTCGCCCACACCGCTGCCATCTCGGGCCACGTCTTCGACGAAGACGGCGAGCCGATCGCCAAGGCGGCGGTGATAACCTATCGAGCGTCCAAGCGGCAGGGCAAGGAGCAGGAGATCGGCGATGACCCTGTCTTAACGAATGATCTGGGTGAGTTTCGTATTTTTGATTTGGCACCGGGTCGCTACTACATCGCCGTCAACTTCCGGCCCGAAGACGCCTTTCACCGCTATACACAGGCTTCCGATCAAAAGCTCAACGTGGGTTATCTACCGAGCTATTACCCCAACACTATGGATCCTGCAAAAGCGCAGGCCATCTCCGTCCGCCCTGGCGATGAAATTCGCTCCGTGGAATTCTTTCTGCACGCCTCTCGCTTCGTCACCGTGCGCGGACGAGTGATCTGCGCTATTCCCGGAAATTCCGCGGCATCGGGAAACGTATCGCTAAATCCGCAAGGAAAGGGTTTGGCGCAGGCTCTTCAGGGAATCAATGACAATTTCCACGTAAAAGACGGCCGCTTCGTACTCCGCAATGTACCCCCAGGCTCTTATGACCTCACTGCGAGTTACAGAAGCGGTGAACGAGATGACTGGCAACTCGCGCGTCGCCAATTGGAGGTTGGAAACTCCGACGTGGACGGCGTAACGATCACGATTTCCCGCGGTGTCGATATCTCCGGTCAACTCACGTGGGAAGGCGCACCGGCCAATGATCCCAGTAGCCTCCATCCTAGGTTGCAGGCCTTGGGACAAGACCAACAACTCTATTTTTCTCAACCAACTGTAAAGCCGGACGGGACTTTCCAGTTCAAAAACGTTCCCGAGGGGTCCTACCGGCCCGTCGTCCATCTGTACGGCCCTACAGAGAAATTCTTCTTAAAGTCCGCGCGCTATGGCAGAGCAACTATCACTGACGCGGGCTTCACCGTTCAGTCTGGCGCCGATCTATCTCTTGAGCTCAACATGAGTTCTCGTGTGGCTCAACTGAGCGGCATCGTTTCCGACACCCATTCGCTCCCCGTTGCCGGTGTTGCGGTCGTGCTCATCCCAGACCCTCCGCATCGCGACGTAGTGGAGAAGTACAAGGTAACGACCACCGATCAGAATGGCAAATTCACTCTGGCTGGCCTTACTCCCGGCGATTACAAGGTTTTCAGTTGGGATTCTGTTGATGAGTCCGAGGAACAGTACGGCGAAGACTGGTTTGATCACGAGTGGTTGAAACCTTACGAAACCCAGGGCGAGCCAGTACATTTGGAGGAATCTGACAAGAAATCGGTCAATCTCGCACTCATCCAAACGCGCAGCGATTCCCCCGCCGCAAACTAGAACGCGATCGCCAAGGTAAGACGGCCATCCTATATCTCTGCCGTGACAGTGAGCGGTTCATAAGTACTTGCAACGACTTACAAGAGCACGGACGGCATCGCAAGTCATTGCAAGGAAGTCTTAGACATCACTATTGTGTACCACGCTGTGTACCACCCGCAGAAAGGCACCGCTCTTACGCTTCGCCTCGGTCCTTCCCAGGAAAGTGCTTAGATCGAATTTTGCGTACTTCGTTAGCGACGCCAGAATGGGCGTACCGAGGGGACTATGCGAACATTATTGTGCGACCGTCGCTATGCATTGAATGCAGTTGCTACTGCCAATCCCTTAGCCCTCTTTAGGGTCTTTCTCCTCTTGACAAACAGGATGAGAGGTGTATTCTCCTCTTGGTTGACAGGAGGAAGAGCTTTTATGGCTGATAAGCCGAGCGATCTCATCCAGGGCACGCTGGATATGCTCATCTTAAAAACGTTGGCGCTGGAACCTATGCATGGCTACGGGATTTCCGTGCGAATCGAACAGATAAGTAAGGGCGTTTTCCGCCTCAACGCGGGCTCGTTATTTCTTGCCATCCAACGGTTAGAGAGGGATGGGCTAATCGATGGCGAGTGGAAACCTACTGAGAACAATAGGCGAGCGAGGTACTACACTCTGACGGCGAAGGGACGAACGAGGCTCAACAACGAAACGCGAGAATGGGGCAGGCAAGCAGCCGCAATTGCAAGGATTCTTGAGGCGTCATAAGAGGTGAGCTATGTCATTGCTGCGAAATCTTGCAAGCGGGATGCGATCGCTGTTTCGAAAAGAGCAGGTGGATCGGGAGTTGGATGAAGAGCTTCGCGTCTATCAGGAGATGGCCGCCGAAGAGAAGATGAAGGACGGGGTGAGCCGCAAAGAGGCCCTTCGCGCAGTCCGTTTGGAGCGTGGAAGCCTCGAAGTCACGAAGGAGGTCATTCGCTCTGCAGGCTGGGAATCTTTTGTGGAGACGAGTTGGCAGGATTTGCGCTTCGCTGCCCGCACGCTACGCAAAAGTCCAGGTTTCACTGCCGTCGCAGTGCTTACGCTCGCGCTGGGGATTGGCGCGAACACGGCGGTCTTTAGTGTGGTGAATGCCCTTGTCCTCCGTTCCCTGCCCGTGGAGCGGCCGAAAGAGTTAGCCTTTATAGAAAACGCCCATTACGGGCCGGCTCAGTCATTTCCGAACTACAAAGACCTTCGCGACCGGAATCAGATCTTTGCAGGGCTCATCGGATACCGGATCGCGCCCATGGAGTTGGAGACGGATCGCGGTGCGGAGCGCATTTGGGGGTACCTCGCCACGGGCAACTACTTCGACATACTCGGCGTCCAGCCCGCCCTGGGCCGCTTCTTCAACCAAAACGATGACCTGCATCCTGGTGCCAGCCCTTACGGTGTGCTCAGCTACAGCGCTTGGCAGTCGCGATTCGGAGGCGACCCCGCCATCGTTGGCAAAACGATTCGCCTCAACCGCCTGCCCTACAGCGTAATCGGCGTGGCCCCACCTGATTTCCACGGTACCGAGCTCTTCTACTGGCCCGAAGTTTGGGTGCCCATGATGATGGAGCCACGCATCGAGAGCAATTCGTGGCTCGATAACCGAAACACGTGGAATACCTGGGTCGTGGGTCGCCTCAAAACAAATGTCTCTCCGCCGCAAGCCGAGGCAGACCTCAACGCAATCGCCGCCGAGATGGCTCGTCAATATCCCGACGTAAACGACGGTCTGCACTTAAAACTCGCCAAGCCCGGCCTCATCGGTAACATGATTGGCGGCCCGGCGAAGGCTTTCGCGTTCGGCGTGCTTATCCTCGCCGCTTTGGTCCTCCTAGTGGCGTGCACCAATCTTGCCAGCATGTTCACAGCTCGCGCTACAGACCGGCAGCGCGAAGTCGCGGTCCGCCTCGCCATCGGCGCCGGTCGCGGCCGCGTAGTGCGTCAAGTCCTGACCGAAACGCTGGTCCTTTCCTTGTTAGGTGGAGCCGTCGGCTACCTACTGGCGTCGTTTCTGTCTCAGGCGCTGAGCCACTGGCGCGCGCCGATGGACTTCCCGGTTCAATTTAGCGTCAACCCGGATTGGCGAGTCTTCCTCTTTGCTTTAGCAGCCGCGATTCTCGCCGGCATGCTTTTCGGCTCTGCTCCCGCTTGGCGCGCTTCCAGAACGGACCCCAACGCAGCGCTGCGGGGCGCCTCCGCCACATGGGGCCGCAGCCGCTTAGCTTTCCGCGACCTGCTTGTCGTCGTGCAAGTCGCCCTCTGCTTTGTTCTCGTCTCCGCCTCCTTTCTGTCTTTGCGTGGCCTTCAACAAGCCTTGAAGATGAACCTTGGGTTCCAACCTCAGCACGTTGCGACCGCGGCGTTCGAGTTGAATCTAGCTGGATATTCCGAAGAACGGGGCCGTGCCTTCCAACAGCAAGTGCTGCAAGCCATTCAGCAATTGCCCGGCGTGCAGTCCGCCTCATATTCCAATTCCGTTCCCCTCAGTATCGACCAGTCCAGTACGGGCGTTTTTCCTGCGGACAAGCCAGACCTCCGTCCTTCCGACCGGATCGGCGTCACTTTCTATCAGGTTTCTCCGGGCTTTTTCGCGACGTTGGGAACGAAGCTGCTCGTCGGCCACGAGTTCACCTGGCACGACGACGCGAAGTCCCGGCAGGTCGCCATTGTCAACCTCTCTTTCGCGAAACGTGTGTTACACACGGACAACGCCGTCGGCAAGCGCTTTCGCGGCGGCGTTACGGATCCTTTCGCAGAAGTCATCGGCGTCGTCGAAGATGGCAAGTATGGGAGCCTCACGGAATCACAGGAGCCCGTCGTTTTTTGGTCAATCCTGCAATCCTATAACTCCACCACCACCCTCGAGGTGAAGTCCTCTTTGCCGGCAACTCAAATGGTCAGCGAGATACGCCAGGCGATTGCACGGCTTGATCCGGAGCTGCCGCTCTATGGCGTTGGCAGCCTCGAGGACATGCTCGGTTTTGCCTTTTTCCCGACACGCGCCGCCGCTATCGCGCTAAGCGCCTTCGGCATCCTCGCCATCATGCTGGCCGCAACTGGGATTCACGGCTTGGTGGGCTACGCTGTTTCCCGGCGCACGCACGAGATTGGCATCCGCATGGCGGTCGGCGCGCGCCCCGTTCAGGTGCTTCGGCTCGTCTTGGGCAAGACTGCGGCGCTGCTCGTTTTTGGATCGCTCGTCGGTCTGACCCTAGCTCTCGCAGTTGGGCAGGTGATTTCGAGCATCGTGTACGAAACCCAACCGCGCGATCCGCTCGTGATGCTCAGTGTATGGGTCGCTATTGCGTTGCTTGGACTTTTCGCGTCGTGGGCGCCAGCGCGGCGGGCGATGCGTGTGGACCCGATGGTCGCCTTGCGCTACGAGTAATCGCCAGAATTTTAGAGGCATCCTGAGGGGTGTGCTATGTCCTTGCTCCGAAATATTGCACGCGGGCTTCGATCACTGTTCCGGAAGGAGCAGGTCGGCCAGGAGCTGGACGAAGAACTAAAAGGCTTCCTGGAGATGGCAGCCGAGGAAAAGATGAAGGAGGGCATGAGCCGCCAGGATGCGCGCCGCGCCGTGCGCTTGGAGCGCGGGAACCTAGAGCTAGCAAGGGAGACAGTTCGATCTGCCGGCTGGGAATCTTTCGTGGAGACGTGCTGGCAGGACGTACGGTTTGGACTCCGGACATTGCGCAAGTCTCCCGGCTTCACCACTATCGCTATCCTCACCCTCGCCCTCGGCATCGGTGCAAACACGGCCATCTTTAGCATCATCAACGGACTGATGCTGCGCACTCTCCCGGTGCGAGACCCAGAGCAACTCGTAGAGCTACTACATCAATACCCGGGCGAGCCTGCGTTCAACGGTTTCTCGTGGGACGCCTACCAGACCATGCGCGACGGCAATCATGTCTTCTCGGACCTCATCGTCGACTCTCTGAACGTTATCGCTGTCCGGGCCGATAAGCTACAGCCGCAGACCGTGTTCGTGGGACAAGTAGGAGGAACTTTCTTCCAAGCACTCGGGGTGCGACCCGCAGCCGGCCGCCTGATCGGCCCCGAAGATGTTCACACGGGGGATCACTCTCCTGTAGCCGTCATCAGCTGGTCGTTCTGGAAGTCCCGATTCGATCTGGATCCCGGAATCATCGGCGAGAAAATCGTCGTTGGGGATTCTCCGCTTACCATCATCGGCGTGACGCAACGCGGATTTTACGGAATCAGCGAACATGCGAGACAAGACGTTTGGTGGCCCATATCACTTGGCCCTTCTTCTGGAATGTGGTACGGACTATTAGGGCGACTGAAGCCGGGCGTCTCCATGGAACGAGCGCGAGCGGAAATGGCGGTGCTGTTCCAGACGGCCATTGACCGGCCCGACGTCGATCCCTTCGTGCGTCGAATGAAACTCCGCATCGAGCCAGCGGGAAACGGCGTTACCACGCCTTTGAGCCAGATGCTCTCGACACCGCTGACGGTCTTGATGGCAACGGTGGGGCTTCTGATGCTCCTTGCGTCCGCGAATTTAGCAGGGCTGCTCTTGGCCCGCGGAGCATCGCGCCAACACGAAATGGCTGTGCGTGCCTGCCTGGGAGCGCCTCGCGCTCGCTTGCTGCGCCAAACGCTCACCGAATCACTGTTGCTGTCGCTGGCGGGATGCGTCGTCGGCATCTTCGTGGCCTACGTTGCAGCTCACGCGCTGATCCGGGTCTTCGCATCAGGCAGGTTCGTCATGATAGCGCCGGTGCATTTTGAAGCTCTGACAAAACCAGATGCACACGTGCTGTTGTTCACCCTAGCGATCGCACTGCTTACGGGACTGCTATGCGGAGCGGCACCCGCCATGAGCGCCTCGAAGACGGAACCAGCGACCACACTGCAACAGGTATCGCGCATCGGAGAATCCAAGGCCCGCCGGCTGTTCGGCAAGGGCCTGGTCGCTTCGCAAGTGGCGCTCTCCCTCGTGCTGATGAGCTCGGCGGCCCTGTTTGTGGAATATCTGTCGCATCTTCGGAACCTGAACCTGGGATTCGAGCGCAATCATCTGCTTCTGGTCACGCTCGATTTCGCGCGCAGTGGCTACAACGCCGCGCAATTCTCGCAGCTGTCTCAAGAGTTGGTGATGCGGCTGGACGCCATTCCCGGCGTAAGCTCAACTACCTTCAGTGACATGAGTCCAATGGAGGGCCCTGGAGCCGCGAGCTTCGCATCTGCGGAAGACCATCCTGAAAAGCAGACCCAGGTTTCCATCAATTCCGTTGCGTCGGACTATTTCGAGACGTATGCCACACCATTCCTCGCCGGTCGCGATTTTTCCGCACGCGACCAGGCCAGTTCCCCTGTTGTAATCATTAACGAAGCCGCTGCTCGCGACTGCTTTGGGAACGAAAACCCCATCGGAAGACACATCACCCTGAGCCATGTCACCTCTACGAAAGGCGAAAAGACCTATGAGGTGGTCGGACTTGTCCGCGACGCTAAATACAACGACCTCCAGCAACCCGCGCCGCCTACGATCTATCCGGACCTTCTTCAACAGGGCTATATCGGTTCTGAGCATTCTCAGCTGGCCATCCGCACGAGGATCGATCCCGACGGGACTGCCAGCGCCGTTCGCCAAATCGAGGTCGACGTATTGAAGGATGTTCCCATCGTTAGGATTATGACGATGAACGAACAGATCGATTCGTCTATCGTTCCGCAGCGGTTGATTGCCATGCTTTCCGCAGGGTTCGGCGCGCTCGCCGCGCTGCTTGCAGCCATCGGCCTGTACGGCCTACTCGCGTACACGGTCGCGGGGCGCACGCATGAGATCGGCGTTCGCATGGCGCTCGGTGCAGCACGGACTGATGTTATGCGCGTAGTCCTTCGCGACGCCCTGTGGATGGTCTGCGCTGGTTTCGCTATCGGAGCGCCCCTCGCGTTCTGGGGAAAACGCGTAGCTGCCAGCCTGATCCCCGACCTTCCCGTCGCCAGCCCTCTTCCGATTGTCGTTGCCGCTGCAATAATGATCGCGGTCGGTTTGATTGCTGCTTACCTGCCCGCGCGCCGCGCCATGTGCGTCGATCCTATGGTGGCCTTGCGTTACGAGTGAGGGCCCCTGTCACTGCTGCGAAGCCTATCAGACGGATGAAGCTGATGAAGTCAGAGATCAACGGCGCGGCGAGGCCCACGCCTCTCATAGCCAGAACATTTCTGCAGTTCTCTCCAGGCAAGTGTATGGAGGCGACCAAGTGCCAGTCATTCCATTCGGGCTGTCAGTTGCCCTTTTGCTCGGCGACGCCGGAATCGCTACCAGTGATTCCGGTTTGCCGGGCCACTGCACTCGACCCAATGGTCGCCCTAAGATACGAGTGGAAATCCGAGGGGGCGGTTGGGATCGAACTAATCGTGGTGTTGAAGGGGCGCAAGTTATTGATACCGCGAAAAACCAAAAGCGAGAAAAACCACAAAAACGCTGAACCGAGGTACACGGGGCGTACACGCAGAACTTCCAAGAACGATTCTCGCCGGGACATCAAGCGAGGGGCAAACTACGACAGGTCACCATAACAATGCGTATCCGACGACTAATTTCTTCACGTGGCCCTCCGCACGTAGAATTCGCTCCGATGCCATCCTAGTCGAGTCGAGTTACTAATATCGTTGGAAATCAGACACAGTTAACGAACTGCCTTCAAAAACGAGGTCGGAACAAATCCCTCATTGAAGACCCTCGATCAGGTATCCGCAGTTCTTATCCGCGAGTTTGTTGTTGGCCTTTCCGGCTTCGGCATAACTCGGAACGCGGCATTATTGGGCGGTCACGCTCCGGCAACAATTCGTCAGTTCAGGGATCTCTGGCAGGGCAAAGGGTATCCGGATCTAACGAGGCCACCGCCAGCGCGTTGTCCGCCGTCCTTGTTCTGCACATGAGATCCTCCGATATGGAGCAGACGTCGCTCAATGGTGAGGGACTGGATTTCGCTTTGGTACGATCATCCCCAAGACCAGGAGAAAAAACACACCAGCGGATACAGCTACCGCAGCCCTTTCAATTCCTGTTCGTCGAAATCTTGCTTCGAAAGGATCACTTGCAAACGTGAGCATAAAGAAGGGAGTGACGGGGTATATTCGCTGCCCATCCGACCGAACCCAATCTGGGTGAAACGTCATACGGACCAGTACAGGAACCTTCACCCCCTTTGTGTTCGAAATCCGGACGCTAATGCTCTCGTTGTCGTGTGACATTGACGCTTGGCTGGTGTCGGAGGCGGAGGAAATCTTCCCGTTTTCGATTGCCTTTTCGATAAGCTTCCACTCTCTGCGAATTGCACTTTGGTCAAGCTCAAGCCAAGGCATACTTCTATTAAGCCACTCGGATTGCTCTTCGGCCTCTCGGCGAACGATCAGAGCATGTGGCAACTCTGAGAGGCGGCCCGCCAGACGTGCATACAATGGTCTATCGCTACTGACTAATACGACCAATCGCTCCTGTGCAAAGCGACGTACCAGTTCAAACGCGGCGTCCTCGTTAGAGTAATCATATGTTTCGAGAATGAGAGCGCTGAAGCCATCCAAGTTGGAGAGCTTATCAATTTTATTCGTTTCCGCTTGGACCAAGAAAACACTGCTGTAGCCGCTATTAAACTGCTCTTCCGACAGGCGGATAAAGCTGTATGAACCGCTTTGCCGCTCCTTCAAATTCAGAGAACTGACAACCAGAGCTGGCAAATATCGAAGTATCTCGATCTCCGGCGCCACCTGAGCCTTCATCTCAAATACACTCCACAGACCTAGGTTGTGCTCAATTAGGTCTGGTTGCTGACGAAATCGACGCTTAATCCATGGAGTTAGGCAAGCGACGTAGCGAACTCCAACTTCTCGCGCCCTACGAAGATGTTGTTCTGGAGCCTGATTATAGAAATTCAAATCATTCGCCAACGCCGAGCTGATACCAAAGCTGTCGACAGATGCTGATAGCGCATTTATCAGTGGTGTGAAAAAAACAGAGCTTGGAGACGATTCGTGGAAAACAACGCTAAGCGTTTCGTTGTCCTGCATTCCTAAGTAAGCATTGAGTGCTCGGCTATCATGTTGGTCCCTATGCTGCCAAGCATTTTCGACGATGTAACGGCCTTCATGGTGGGTGCGTCCGAAATCTAGAACGCCTGCGATCGAGGGATCTCCTGTGTAAACGGCGTCGTCGAGAGGCCCCGGTTTGACGCAGACCATCACTACCGAGGCAATAGCAGCAACGACCACGATAGACCATGAATTTCTTGGTTGCTGCCTCCGACCCAAGACTCGCACGAGCGAATGGATCAGTATAGCCAGCAACCATCCAACCGGGACGGCTAGCAGAAATGTAAGGGTCGAAAGTAGTCGAGGTGGCTGTGACGGAATCCAGTGTACGGGCGAAAGAGACGCGAATATCAACAGCGATAGGCCGAGGGCGCCGATGATGAAGGTACGGGCCTTGCGAGGGCCATTGAGCAACATTAATAGTCCGCCTCCGACTGCTGCGCCGTACCAGATCCAAAGCCACGGTCCTGGTGGGATCACGTCTAGCCGTGAAATCTGCAGAGGACGCGTCACGAAGTACGGGTATTCCTCAATCACGGGAACGGCCCAAAATACGCACAGCAGGGCGCTACAAACAAGCGTAGCGACTCTCAATGGAAGCTTTCCGTCCGGCAGACTCAGCACAAGGCGGTGATCATTCTCACGAAGCTCGTAAGCCAGGCCCACGAATGCGAACGGCAATGCAGCAACTGCCGAAAAGAAACTCGCAAGCATGACGGCGGCTAACGTGAGGCTCGCCAGTACGAAACGCCACCGCGTGGCAATAATACCCAAATACGTCGCGATCCATGCGATCAGAAGAATGAAACCAAGAGGTTGTGTGCATAGCCCTTCATTGAAGGTACTCACATAGTTGAGCCCTCCAGGGAAGCTGCTCTGAAGATGCAGATCAAGGAGCGGGAAACACGCCATCAGGGTCGTACAGGACGCGACCAAGGTATTTCGCGAACTAAGTACTTCTCTCCATAAATACGATAACGTATTATGTGGCGCTTGTCGCCCACTCGGTTATACTGTTGCCGGGAGGGCATCAATTTGCCACGGAAAAGTCCGTACAGGATCGTGCTCACCAAGCAGGAACGAGAAGAGCTGGAGCGGCGCGCCAATAAATATACGTTGCCGTATTTTATGGTTGCCCGCGCCAAGATGATTCTCCTCGCCCAGCAGGGCCTCTCCAATGATCAGATCGCCGACCGGCTCAGCACCCGACGCGAAATCGTCTGCCGCTGGCGAAAACGGTTCTTCGAAAAACGACTGGCCGGGCTGGAAGACTTCGAACGCCCGGGCCGGCCCCGGGTTTTTCCCCCCAGAGCTGGTCGTGCAGGTTAAAGCCATCGCCTGCGAATTTCCCAGTCGGGTGGGCGCACCTCTTTCGCGCTGGAGTGTGGCTGAACTCGGTGCCCATGTCCGCGCCTGCGGATTGACGGCCTCCCTCAGTGACACTACCCTCTGGCGATGGCTCAACGAGGATGCCATCCGTCCTTGGCAGCACCGCTGCTGGATCTTTCCGCGAGACCCGGATTTCGAGGCCAAGGCCGGACGCATCCTGGATTTGTACCAACGTCTCTGGAAGGGCCGTAAACTCGCTCCCGACGAGTTCGTCCTATCGGCCGATGAGAAGACCAGTGTTCAGGCGCGGTCCCGAAAAGCAGAATCTTTGCCCCCACAACCCGGTCGGCCGATGAAAATCGAGCACGAATACGAGCGGCTGGGAGCCTGGGCCTATCTTGCTGCCCTGGATGTCCACCGGGCCAAACTCTTCGGTCGCTGCGAAGCCAAAACCGGAATCGCGCCCTTTGACCGCCTCGTCGATCAAGTCATGAAAGAGCATCCGTATCGCCGGGCACGAAGGGTTTTCTGGATCGTGGACAACGGTTCTTCGCATCGAGGTCCCCGCGCAGTTCAAAGACTCCAGGACAAGTATCCCAACCTGGTGCTCGTTCAAGGACCCGTCCATGCCAGCTGGCTCAATCAAATCGAGATTTACTTCTCCATCCTGCAACGCAAGGCCCTGACGCCGAACGATTTCTCCTCCTTGCGGGAGTTAGCAGAACGCTTGCTCGCGTTCGAGAGGCATTACGAAAGTATCGCCAAACCTTTCGAGTGGCGCTTCACCCGACAGGATCTCAATCGAATGCTGCACAAGCTCGACCTTCCTGCAGACAAAGCAGCTTAAGAAATACGTGACCGAACATATGAAACGGCCTACTAAGACACCACGATAGCAGACCCAGGGCACCGGGTATCAGCACGAACGGAATCGCTACTGTCAACTTGAACGCTAAGAGTAACGACAGCCCCGTGTGATGCAGCGCGGCTACAATCCAATAAAACAGAGGTGGATAGAAGTTCGGGAGTGGCATGCCAGCAAACCATGCATGGGTCCATCCAAAAGTGTTCGGGAAGATTGTTCGATCGTAAAGATTTGAAGCCGCCAGGTGAGCCGAACCGTCAAACGATCGGAGGAGATAGGGTGCGAAGAACAAACGGAAGAAACTTTCGGTTCTAAGTAACGGAAACGAACAAACAACCAGAACTGCAGCAAGTATGCCTTTATGAAAAAGGCTCGCGGATGTGCGATTAAGGTCAGCGAGCGGGCTTTTAGTCATGTGCGACGGACAATGGCAACATCGACAGCGTATACAGGAAGCATGGACCAGCCCACTTAGTTCGTTCAGTGGCAGTACGGATATGGGAGTTGGACCGGTCTAGACATCGATGCCAGCAACGGACTGTTCGACGTCAACCTCCATCCCACCGCAAGCCGACCTCAGGAAGTGCCAGATCATTCATGGCCCGATCGTAGCCGCTTTTCAAGGTGGCAGCACTTTGGTCGAAATACTCTTCCGCCAGCCCCGCACGTGGACGCAAAGTGTAGACGGTTTGCGTTGCAACTATAAGCTGCTGCCCAGACGAGTTGAAACTCTGAGTTCGTGCGGTCCGATCCCCGTCGTCACCGATGGCGTTCCATTTTTCGTCAGACGTCGTCTTCGTGTTTGTGAACTGTAAAATTACATCGTAAGCCCACTTGTCTGCACCGCCAGTCGACACGACTCTCGCACGGTACCGGAATCGATTTCCCCACTTATCGACACGCCCAGATTCCGTATAGGAGAGACTAATCGACTGTATTCCTGCCTCCTGAAGACTGATTAGTTCCCCTGGGTCCGAAATCCCGTTGTGATTGGAGTCCCGCCAGATCCGGAGGCGGGAGAAAATCGCATCGCGCGAATCGATAATACCATCCCCGTTCCCTCCGTTTCTGGGTTCGTCATAGACAGCCAAAGCCAAGAAGCCGTTCGGGTCGTCTGATGGCGGCTGTGGTGTGAGATTGCCGAACATCTCCGCTCCGTTGTCGATCCTCCCGTCGCCATTGCGGTCCAGAACCAGCCATCCTTCATCCGCTCCAGAGGCTGTCCAAGAAATCTGAACCGGTCCGTTTAAGAAGAAATCAAACTGCACACCTTCCGCGGGACTTGTAAGCGTAAAACCATCGCCACTCAGATCGATAATAATCGGGGTACCGGGAACACAATAACAACTGCCGCTGGTACCGCAGTAGCAGTCTTGACCGGCTGGACACCCGCACGCACCACATTGGGCCTGCGCATTGCCAGGGAACCACAACACTACCACCGCTAACATGACTGCAAGCCACGGGAAGAAGGGCCTTCGTCCTCGCCGCTTTACACTGACAGATGTCGCCGCCAATGGCGCGAACTCTATTGTGGATCGCATGCGTCCTCCTGAGTTCAACTTCGGAATAACAACGCGACTGTTGTAGTTTTGATTCTCATGTGATTTGTTCACTTGATTGACCTAGTCAACGTGTTTGCGACGCCGCCGGTTGCAAATATTTACGAAGCAGCGGTGCTCGTTTCGACGTTCCGAAAAGATTGTCCTGAACTATGAATGCCGGCTCTATGTTAAGGAGATACATATCCGTATCATGGTCGTATAAGAGGTTCCAGAACAACACAAACGGTGTTCCCAACTGCGAAACTGTGCTAGCCAATAGCGATCTAGCTGCTACATCAGTACCACCAACCGTCATCTTAGAATTGATGAATAGATTATTGGAGATCCCAACGTAAGCGACTTTCTTGCCAGTTGCGGCGTGGATCGCTTGCAGAATAGCACTAAGCGTATCCCAGCCGCTTCGAGTCTGGCTCGGGAGGGTGATTTGGGTGTCAAGTATTGGCTTTGTCGTTTCACCATTTCCTAACTCGTCTGCGACTTGAACGCCGACAACAACGAACGTTCCGTCAGAGTTCTTGATTAATTCAAACCTGCCGGGGTTCTTCGTCGCATTGTAGTCGTCGACAACTTTTTGCAGCACGGTTTGTTCGGTTCCACCTGTCAGGCGGGAAAGTTCAGGGAATTCGCTCCGAAATTCGCCTCCGGCTACTCTTGTGGCACCTGGGGAGTTCGGATTAGCAGCTCGCCAATCTGCGTCGGTATCGTCTAAGAGGTCGACTTTGCTGTAGTAAGGTGGATCCTCGAAATCCACTATCCAACCGTACTCTTCTGCGACAGCTCTGACGGCATGAAGCAAAGGGCGGGGGGATCTATCGAAAACTACCGCGGAACTCCCATGATGCTGGATTGAGCCGTGCTCCATTGGTTGCAAGTTTTGCACGTTTGATTGCGCGGCCGTATAAAAATATGGCGACATTAAGAACAGCAAAATCATCCCACTCGTTCGCATAGTGCACCCCAAGAAACTTCGAAACCTAACTGCTAGTAGAAATCACATTCAGAGCCTCGGCAAACGTCCTGTGACTGTGCCCCTCCCTGCGCGTTCCAGGTTGTCGTTATCGTCAGCACATTGTTCTGGTAATTTTGATAGCTATTGCAGAATAGTTGCATCGTCTGATAGATCGTATATTTGCAGCCCGATTTGATGCCATGTTTCGGACCTTGAGTTGCTATTATTCCCATTGTGGTAAAGTTATTTCCAATGGTGTCGTAACCCCATTCATTTTCGCCCGCAGCTTGATTGTTGACGATACCTACGGTCCAATGAGAGCCTTGAACGACGGGATGCTGTGGGAGTCCGGAGTTGCTCCACCAACAGGTGTTCGACCCAGTAGTGCCAGGTGTCGGCACTTCTTGGACCGTTGTCCCGTTCCAGTTGGAAGTTGATTGCAATGTTTGTTCGAAAGAGATTTCCGGAGCCTGAATGACCGGTCCGGCTGAGTCGCTAGTTTCCGACGTTGGAAGATTGCAACACGACTGAGCCCGCGAGCCACGGGCAACTATCATCGCGAGGACAAAGCAGGCAACCAGCAGACCGGGAATAGCTAAAACTTTGATCGTTCTCATGCCACTTCTCCCCTTACCGGTCAATTTATTGGACCGGAACCAAGAGCAAATCCGCACCTGCCCACTTCGCTGTCACTCGAAATACCACTCTTTTCTTTGCAAATCTAAACGAGGAGAAGCAGCCAGCTTTTCAGCCGCTCTCAAAAGTAGATCCTGTCTCCCGCCGCTCAGAAGCAGAGGCTGGAACCGGAGAGCCTCTCTTCCTCGAGCACCAGTATAGAACGCCTCGTTTGTATTTATACCTCTTGACGCAATACCTTCATATACGTGCAATTTCAATAGATCACGGATTTCTTCATTTGATTTGCCTTCCTTAATCATTCGGACCAGAGACAGTCCCTCGTCGCGCTGGCCATTTCGTTCCATCGTAAGCCGCTCCAACAACCTAGATTCATTGCTTCCAATAAATGTTGCGTCGTCGAACGCGACGCCATCAATAACAGGCTGAATCGTGTCGCTGTCGACGGTTGGAACGGACCGCAGATAGGATTCCACACCGTGTTCAGCGACAACTGATGTATAAGAATCTTCGCTCCAATGGAAGGAAGGAGAAACAAGTTGGGATCGCCCAGGCGCGAGGACTGTCCATTGTCCGCTCAACGCAACGGGGTTGCTAGCTTCTTGCATGACCCCTTCTTGCAATATCGAGGCAGAGCCATCTTTGTGGGTGATCTGCCAACGAACGACAAATGCCATGACGTGGTGAGCGCCAAGGTTGCTCACTAAAACCAACATTGGCCGAACGTGTTGGTATGTCTTCGAGCTAAGCAGACCGGGAAACGCACTACCGAGTTGAGACTCAAAAGAGGGGTCAGTTGGCCGAACCAATTGAACCTTGTGGTCGACCGCATAGCTGCGATTGTCCGCCGGCAGCATTGCGACTGCCGCAATACATAACAGAATCACAGGCAGACTTAACCACCCATACTTATGCATGACTGCCCCCAAGCAACACGCCGAGTAACTAAAGAGGGCTTCTCACGATCATCCGAGACGTGCCATACACTGTCACGCTTATAAAACTAGGTTAGTACACTGTCAAGCAGTATTTCTGGCTTAACTATACATCGCAGGCGCTATGCCCCGTTGAAAGTACCTGTAACCTGTAACCCGCTAACGGTCACGGCAGCGGTCGCGGTTTTTAGCCGAGACCCTGACGCGAATCGCTGGACTGTGAGGTGCGTGCCGGGTACATGGCGCAAGTAAACGGCAGAACTTCTTTGTTTTAGAAGGAAGGATTGGTAGGTGCCTTCCAACCAATGACGAAACACAAGTCACCGGTGAAGCTGTCCCCTCGGGGAATTCTCCACGGCAAGCAGTATCCCGGTATCCATGGCAGGGTCGTGGATTGGACCGACCATGCATTCGAGGAAGGCATTCTCTATATCCGCGTCCGATTCACAGACAGAACCGAATTGTGTTGGAGGATTGTCAGTTCCACCGTGATTGAGGAAGCCGACTTGAGCGACTGGAAAACGGGCAATTTCAGGCAGCTCAAAGTATTCGTGGAGAACGAAAGCAATGGGGAGTGATTGATGCACCGTAACGGCGCGCGCCTACAATGCTCTCTGGGCAGAGCACAAGCGCGTGCGCGTTGCCTGGACGAAAATCCTCGCACAGGGAGATCGGGCTTTGGAGCGGAAACTATTACGAGCAGACCTTGAGTATCCCAAACATCATGATGAAGTTCTACGGTACGAGGAGCGACTTTCGCGTCCACAACGGCGGCGGGTTCTCCGGCTGAACACGTACGGCACAAAGATTGATTCGGTCATGGATGCACTGCTGAAGCTATAGAGTCGGACGAAGAGCCCAAGGTAGGCGACCGTAGGAGCTGGTGGCACGCCTAGCGGCCAGGGCTGAGGTCTCGTTCGATTGTTCGCTCCCTCTCCAGAGTCGGAGATGAGCTGGGCTCCCTATTTTGAGCGACCCGTGGTTCTGCTGCGCGTGTGGACTCCAAAGCAGATCGGTGTGAAACCTCGCGGCCAAGCCCTTCGGCAAGAGCGCTTTTATCGTTGGTGTAGATTTGGGCATCGTAGCGGCCACGCGACACCGCGACGTAAGCCAAGCGACGATTGACGAGCTTCTCTCCCGCCTGCTCGGTGTCCACATGGATGAGCACGCGATCCGCAGTCCGTCCCTGACTGCTGTGACTTGTCACTGCGTAGCCATAATCGAGATGCGGATTCTCCCGAATGTTGAATGCGATTGCGCGGCCCGAGTCGAGGCGGATTCGAAGGTTGCCACTCTCGTCGACCTTCTCGATAGTGCCCAGCTCACGGTTGGCAACATGTTGCTCTCGATTCGGAGCGGTGAATTGTATGCGGTCGCCTTCACTGAACGCTCGCCCCGCCTCGCCGTACAGCGTCACACCTTGCAAACGGCGAGGGTCATAAGTCAGACGCTGCCCGTTGTTCCGTTCCACCGTGACGTGGTTCTGCTTCTCATCGATACTTTCGATGCGTGCATACTCGCCTGGTGCAATTCCTAGCGCCCTGCTGCCCTTGGTGTACCGAACCACATTGCCGGGTTCGTATTGGGCTGCCCACTGACGGTCGGCTCCAGTGACCTCCTGCCGGGCGGCAAGGACTTTCATCCGGTATTCGAGGTAAGGGATCCGGTTGGTATCCTGCATCACATAATGGATTGCTTCGTTGATTGCCACCCGTGACTGGTTGTCAGGGGACACCACCAGCGTGCCCTCAGGTTGCTTTTTGTATTCATGCGCGATTGTGGCGATACGCTCGTCACGGTCCGAGATCTGATCTGAGCACGCGACCGCCGGCGTCAAGTTTTTCCATAGCCTCTCTGACTTGCCCTCGCGAGAGCTTTTCTACAATTTCCTTGAGCGCCGGGTCTTTCTGTCGAACGATTTCGTCCAGTCGAGCCGTCTGAATTCCAGCTTCCTGCAACTGCTGATACGGTTTGCCCGCTTCAACGGCCTGGTGCTGGCGTGTGTCGCCAACTAGCAACACGCGATCGTCTTTCTGCAACCGGTGGAGGAATTCATTCATTTGCCTCGTGCTCGCCAGGCTCGATTCGTCCAGGATATACAGTCGTTTCCGTTCATCGTGCCCCTCATAGCTTTGGGCAAGATGCCTTTGCAACGTGTTCGATCTGATCCCACATTCTTCTAGTTTTTGTGCTGCACGAGAGGTGGGCGCCAATCCCTTGACGATGTAGCTCTCTCGCTCGGCAGCTTCGCGGATCGCCGCAAGAGACGTGGTCTTGCCCGCGCCTGCCACGCCTTCGAGTGCCGTCACTTGATCTCGACTCGACAAGATTTGTTCCACAGCCCGGCGTTGCGTGTCGCTCAGATGGCCATGCGCTTGCCGCATAGCCCAGCGCGTGCCAAAAGTCGCTAGCGCCGCATGCCGGTCTTGTCCGGCGCGCATGGTGTTGATCGTATCCCGTTCGTAGCCGATCATCTCAGTGGTCGTAAAAGCCCGGTCGGGCGAGTTGCCTTGCGTTTGTACTTCGACGAACTCACCTGATTTGATACGCTCTTCGAAGTTCGCTTTTACCTGGGCCAGAGTCGCTCCCCCCATGGAGCGCCTGAGCGCATCCGTCAGTAGTGCTCGCTCATCGGCTACGGCATCGCGTTCGAAGTTTCGTTCCTTTGCGAAGGTCACAGCCGAGTGTGCAGTCCTCGATCCCGCATCTCGGTTAATGTCATGCGCTCTTCTTTCGGCCTCCGCCTTCACGTGCTCGGGTTGATTCCCAAATTCACTCGCCATGTCCTTGTGCCGCTCCTGCATCTCTTCATGCGAGAGCCCGGTCTTTGCTTCGCGTGTGTGATGAGCGGCTATCTGTGCAGCGGCTGCGCCGCTCTGATTCTCCATCGCCAGATGCGCTTTGATCTGTTTCCGACGTGGACTCGAAGCATCGAGATACTCGTGGCTATACCCCTTGATTTCCGGCTGACCGCTCTTGCCGTGCTCGATCTCATAGCCCAACTCTTGTAGACGGTGCGCCAATTCCGAGCGATATACGGCGGTGGCATACTGCTGCGTGCGATAGAGTTCCTGCGGTTGAAGTGGCCGTGTTTCTCCATTGGCCATTTCTGTCAGATTAAAGAAGACGACGTGCGTGTGAAGCTGCGGGGCTGCATAACCGTTCACGGGCCTCGCGCTGTCGTGCTCGAATTTTGCGGCAACCCAATTTCCGGTTGTCTCCGGCGAGAGATTTCCTCCAAGCCGGGCCTGGACATATCGCTCCATCTCGTCCAGCGCGACTCCTACACTGGCTCGATGGGCCTCCTGGACGCGTTCGTCGCCGCCCACAAGCGCTGTCAGCGATACACTTTTCGGCGCGGAGAAGGTGGCATCCCAGCCCGCGCGGCGCTCCATCGTCTTGACCGTTTTACCTTGCTCGTTCACATATTCACGCGCCGTCTGATGGCGAACCAACTGCTCGCCGCTAACCGGATGTTGGCCGTCGCTGAGCCGTCGAAATTGTTCCTCTTGGACGCCACCACGCAAGCCCCACTTGTCGGCCAATTTCCCCTGCCACTCGCCGCGTATCCGGTCGCCTTCGCTGTAGTAGTTCTCCTGCGCGTTGCTAAACTCCTCCTGATGATAAGAACGCGCTTGGCCCGCACTGAGTGGCTTGGAAATGGTAAGCATGTTCTCTTATTCGAAAAAGCGCTTCTTGGTTGGTGCAAGGGCGTGCTCCAGCTCGGGTGCCTGACTCGGTGTTTGGTCTTGTGACGCTGATTCCTGTCGCGTGCCGCTCCCTGGGGAACCACGATCTATCCCCGCATTAGGGGCCGCTCTCTCAACTGGTTCTTGAGGCGAGGGCTCGAACGGCACCAGGATGGAAGGATTCTCTTTGTGTGGTGGAACAGGGAGCTTCTTGTGGAGACTAAACATTCTGTCCAATGTCGTGCGTTTCTCGTTCACTAAACGAAAGCCCCGAAAGCGGTGCTTGGGATTGCGGTTCGCCAAATGCACCAAATGCCGGCTACTTGGTCTCTTCCCATAGCGCAGCTCAATAGAACGTTTGCGGTCTAGATAGGTCGCCGGCAACAGGCCCGCGAAGAACAGAACGAGCCCGGCCCGCAAAGCTGGCCGGACAAGATCCATTGAGGTTTGGTTCTGATAAATCCAGTTACCCAGGTAGGCGTGCATCTCGGAGTTGTGGCAATAACTGCGATGGAATTCAAGGCGCATCGCGCCATGCTTCAAGGCCTCCTCGGTGAGCGCGAAAGTGTTCTCCCCGCTTTCTGTAGATGCAGTGGCTACGTCACTGTCCAGCGCCAATCGGCTCCCCTTACGCGTGACAACTTGCAGCAGGGTGTACCAGCCGTTGTCGCGAACGACACCGGCTATCTGCGAGGCCAAATAGGCACCAAAATAATATCGTTCAAGGGGCGTCCATACCCGCTCGCAACGGAAGCCCTGGACTCCCAGAGTAGCTACGACGGAGAGGAACGCGAGGGCGTAGGTATACACCGGCTGAACGCTCGGTCCTGCGGTGCTCTTTGCCCGGTCCCATTCCATGCGCATTGCCTTGCTCCGATTGGGTTGTCTCTCAGCCCCTCTGTGGTCCCGTAGTTGCACTTGTCAGACGCTCCATGGCCTTCCCCAACTTGGCCGCGTCGGCCTGTTTAATAATGTCGTCCATAGCCGTGCTTGTGAGCTGCTCGCGATTGGCAATGCTGAATAGGATATTCATCAGGATCATTCGCAGAGCCAGCAGTTCCGCCACAATAGTTTGCTCGGCGGGACTAGGCTCGGCTGCCTTCAGCAATACTTCGCGCACCCACTCACTGATCGTCTGATCGCCCGCCAGGACTTCAAACTCCGCGTACTCCTCTTCGGTAACTTTGGTGCTGATGGATTTGCTCCGCGGAGTAGGCATGCGGCACTCCTTAGTTCTGAATCAAAGGCAGGCAATCGGGCGCGGCGTGACGCCCAACAGAATCAACAAGTTCCCATACGGGAACCACGGGTTGTAGGATAGGAACCACGGCGAGCGGAACGTTGCTAGCCGCCGCGTTTGCAGCGAGTTCCCGCATGGCAACCTCAGTTGCCATACAGCACCCGAAACGGGGTGACGTGTCAGTCCAACTCCCGGTGCCGAAGGCACCGCTCTGCTCCTGGCCGGCCAGAGACCGACGATGCGGCCACTGAGCGGCGTCCGGTTCGGCTACTACGGCGAAGCAGAAGAGCATCACAGCTCACCGTATTCCAATGTCAGCGCACCCCATGCCATGCGTATTTCCGGGAGTTCCCACGCGCGGCGAAACAGAGCATGCACGGCTCGCCACTCCTTCTCGGAGAAGCCAAAAGTGATGCCGTTTGTGTTGGCGCGGAACCAGTAGTCCTTACCCTTGCCATCCTCCGACGCCGCGACGTAACCGAAAAAGTGCTCGGCTTCCCAGCGGGGGATCGGGCTATCCGAGGTCAGTGCGGCTAACAGAGCGCGAAACTCCGTGATCTTGGGATAGCCGTTGAGCGGATACATCGGACCACGGGGACCGGGGAAACTCAGGAGCAGAGAGAGGTCATTGCCCTCGCCACGGGCAAATGAGAGCGTGTAATCTCCCTCTTTGATGGAAGGTATCGGAGGCTGATAGAAGGAATCCTGACTCGCAGACTTCGCTCGGAGCGGTTCTCCCGTGAGGAAGTAGTGGCCTCGTGCGGCGAGCCGCCAAAGCACCGGCCAGAAGGGGCGGAGTGCGTGGCTTACGGTGTCCGCCGCCGGAAGCTTTTCGTCCTCCAGCAAGATGTGCAGATTGCGGGCAGCGAAGAACGATTCTACCTTCACTGCCGGATCACTCAGACGCTTGCGAGTCTCGGCCACTGTCCGACGCACGACGTCTGAACTCGCTTGATCGTCGTCGGAACCTTTCGATCTTGCAGGGCGGAACTCAGAAGGGAGATTGCTCAAGTAATACGAGTCCCATCCAGAACTGCGCTGGGTCCGCAGTTCGTAAACGGCTGAGAATGCATCGAGGATTGCGAGGAGAGATTCGCGGGAGATCGGATTCGGCGTCCTGCCGGAAAAGATTTCGAATCCCTGCTGCACAAAGTGCGCGAGCAGTATCCACTCAGCCTTCGACAAAACATGTTGCGCTTCTCCCTTCCTACGAATCTGGAGAAGGGACTCGGTTGGCTGCGCCATCAGGCCTACGGCGTCGAGGCGGTCTTCACGAGTCGATTCGAGAAGCTGTTTGGCGGCGTCTGATGTTGAGACCTTCTCCCCGGTCTTCGAGGAAATGAGTTGCTTGACACGTTCCAGACGCGTGAGTAAGGCATCGCTGATTCGCAGAGAGATAGTTTGTTGCTGCTGAGGCTTCTTGGATTTTCCCGGCTCTTCGGGTTGCTCGGGCTTTTCACGCATCGAGGGCCTCCTTTTTGTAGAGTGAGATGCAACCCTTTCGAATTCAGTTGCATCGTGCTATATTATTTGCAAACATTGTTCCACGGTGCAAGGCTAGAGTCAAGTCGTAAGAAAGGCCAGGAGAATTCTGGAAGGAAGCAATGAAACACCGCAGTATCCAACTCGGTGCGCGCAAGAACCCAGACTCGCCAAGAGTGCATGGCTTGCGCCTCATGGTAGATTCGTCGTCGTTAAGATCTGGAAGTCAGACGGGAATTTCGGACGAGAGCAAGCCATTGCCGTCTGCCGAGGGATTGCCTGCGGACCAGGCCAATTCGGAACCCACCTTCTTCAGCATTTCTGAGTTGGCAAAGAGATGGCGATGCTCACGGGCCAGTGTCTACAACCGCCTGCGTGGCGAGGTTGTGCTAGACTTTGCGCGACCGGGACGCAGAGGACATAAAGTCATTCCGCGAGAGACTGTAATGGTCATCGAACAAAGACGGCTGCGGGTGCTGCGCTGATGGGGAGCGCGATTGAACTGAGCGTGCGCAAAAGGAAGGGCTGGGCTGTCTATCAACTCGAAGGCCGAATCCGCGGCCAGCGTATCCGGCTCTCGCTCGGCACAAAAAATTATGCGACCGCGAGCGAGTGGGCCCAGAGGGTCAATTTCGCAATCGAAAGGGGCCCTGAGTCAGCTTACTGGCCGGAGCTGTGCAGGGTGCTTCCACCTTGTACGTTTGAGAAACTGGCTGAAGTCGTCGGGTACACCGAAAAGCCCGATCTCGCTCCTCCCCCGGCACCCACGTGGACAGATCTACACAACTCTTTCAAGGCAGAGGTAGAGCGGCGCATCGCGATTGGAAAACTCCGAAAATCCACGTGGGAACGATATCAGCAAACCGTAAAGGCCTTCGAGGCTTTCCTCGCCATCCAAGACATCGCGGAGCTTGAGCGCATCACGAAGACTGTCGTCGAGAACTTTAAAGTATGGCGACTGGCAGAAATCCGGAAACGTAAACATTCACGCGGCGGGGGAGGTCTTGTACTCGACGCTGCTATCCTGCACCGCATCTTTCGTCATGCAATTGAATGCGACCTACTTAAGAGCAACCCCGTGAGGATGGAAGGAAGGCCAGGAGATCAACCGGAATCAGGTGCACAGCCTTTCACGGCAGACCAGCTCTCCAAGTTGCGCAAGTCAGCGGGCAGCGATCTGCTGGGATTTTTGCTCCTTCGTTGGACTGGGCTACGCGGATCGGACGCCTCGGGCTTGCGTTGGGGAGAAATCGACTGGGGAGCGAAAGAAATCAATCGGCTCACGCAGAAACGCCGCAAGCGCGTCATTCTACCTATTCATCCGGAGTTATTGTTCCTGCTAGAGACTGAGCACGTCGCCCGCAATCCGAGCGTTGAAGAGCGGGTGCTACTCAATCCGAACACCGGGAAACCCTATACCCGCCCCCGGCTGTACGAGCGAATGCTCGCGCTCGGTCGGCGAGCAGGAGTGTTAGACGCCCACCCGCACCGGTACCGCGATACTTTCGCGGTGGACATGCTTGCGCGCGGCGGCAGCCCTTACGACGTAGCCAAACTGCTCGGGGACACCATCGAGACGATCGAGAAGCATTACACGCCGTTTGTTAGAGAGCTTCGGGAGCGGGTGCGTCGGCTGATGGAGAATGGGGAAGGCTTGGAAAATTGGGCGCAGTTTGGCCACAGTGACTCGCAAACGGTGACCAAGAAACAAACAACTAACTGAAAACAAAATAGATAGTGGCGGGCGAGCCTGTAAGCCGGATTCTGTGCGGCGTGCAGTCCCGTAAGGGCCAGCATGTCGCGGCGATCATTCCTCTAAGTCACAGCTCGCGCCGTGACTCCAGCAGCCTACCCGAGGGTTGCTCTCGATGATGGCTTGCGCCATTGCCGAGGGAGCGCGCTCACTTTCGTAAGCGTTCTCTGCGAGCCGGGCCGGCTCTCCCCTCCTATTTGGCCTTGCACCACGCGGGGTTTTCCGTGCCTCCGATGTTGCCACCGGAGCGGTGGGCTCTTACCCCACCTTTTCACCCTTGCCAAACTGAGCGAGCCTTTCGAAGACGTCCCGCAGGTTTTCCTGCGCGATGCCACCGTGCTTCTCTCGGCCGGCGGTATATTCTCTGTGGCACTTTCCGTAGCTCCGCCGCACCGCGCCGGGTTGAACCCGGCGCCACACGCCGAAGCGTGTAACTCTGCTTCACAGCAGACCCTGCGTGGGAAGCCCCCTGGCGTTACCAGGCGCGTTGCCCTATTTCGTCACCGGCTCTCGCGAGCCTACGACGACGGTGTCCGGACTTTCCTCCCGCCCAGCCATCTTGCGATGACCAAGCCAGCGATCACCCGGCTCACCCGCCAATAGAATTATAGCTGATGGCCGCGGAATCGGCGAGCGCGGCTACGTTTACATTCCTTGAATAGCTCGACAGCCTGAGCAGAGCCGGAATCCCAGACCCCTCCCCGTGTTTTTGTAAGTGTTGCATCTAAAAGACTTAAGCTCACTGTATCCCCTGCAAAATCAACGGTTGCGGGGCCTCAAGAAGCTACTGATTCTAAACGACTTGGCGCATACAGAAGGCCGGTGACTAAAGCCAAAGCCAAGGGTGCTGCAAATATTGCTTCTAAAGGACTTAGCCCCACAGCGCTTGATCAGCGCACAAGACAGACAATATAGCCGCCAGCCGCAGTAGCATTTATCCTTGTTCCCGAAAGAAATGAAACCTACAATCCGCGCGATGCGAGTCCGCGAAGCCAAGGATTTTCTCGTCGCCCAGACGGCGGAGCAGGCCGCGCTAGAAGGTATGCCGCTGTCCGACGTTGAAAAACGGATGATGTATTTCACCGAGAGCGGCTATGTCCCCGAAGATCCAATCAAGCTGAGCGAGGAGTTTGGCGGAATATGATATGCCGGAGTATGAGGCTAAGATTTCGCGGCTTCTCCACCGCGCCTATCATCGTCTGCGGAAAGAGAACGATGCAGCTCGCAAGAACTGGGACCAGCCCATCAGATGCCTGCGCCGCGGCGACCACTATTTGCCGGTGATGTGGGACTTAACTCCGCCTGGAGAGAGGCCCCAAGGGGACTCTCTAAAACTCTTCGCATCGGCCTTGGGCGTGGTTGCCTTGCATTTTTAGCCGTTTTCCTTTCAAGGAAATTCGAGCCCCAGTGGAGATGGCCGCAAAAACACATTCCGCAGCCAAATCCACATTTCTTGCTTGGAGTTTTTATTGCGTTCATTCTGGCAGGCCTCGTATTTCAGCGTCCCTTGGGAAACCGTCGGGTGGCCCCTAGACCGCGTGGTGCTTCGCTTTATGAAACCGAAGGGGATGTGAAGGATACCGAATAGATTCGTCAATTACCTCAGCCCGATCAGCTTTTCGAATTCGCTTTCGATAAGGACAGGGACGCCGAGTTCCTTGGCTTTGTCGTATTTTGAGCCGGGATCGGTGCCGACCACAACATAGTCGGTTTTTTTGCTGACGGAGCCGGAGACTTTCCCTCCGTGTTGCTGGACGAGTTCGCCGGCTTCCTCGCGGCTGCGATTGGCTAGGCCGCCTGTAAAGACGAATGACTTGCCTGCGAGCTTCTGGCTTTTGACTTCGCGCTTTTCGGCGGTGGGATTCACGCCGGCTTTGTGCAATCTTTTGATGAGTTGGCGATTCGCGGGTTCGGAGAAAAACTCGACAATCGCAGCCGCGACTTTCGGGCCGACCTCGGGCACAGCTTCGAGATCCTCTTCTTTTGCGGCGGCCAATTCCTCGAGCGAGGAAAAATGTTCCGCGAGCAGTTGCCCCGTGCGTTCTCCGACAAAGCGCATACCTAGCGCATAGATCAGGCGCGCCAAACTGTTTTTCTTGCTGCCTCCGATTTCTTCAAGTAAATTCAGCGCGGATTTTTCGGCCATCCGATCGAGAGCCGCTACCTGGTCCTCTTTCAGCGAATAGAGATCGGCCACATCTTTCACCAATCCCTTGTCCACCAGTTGATCGACGATTTTGTCGCCCAGGCCATCGATATTCATCGCGTGGCGGCTAGCATAGTGCAGCAAGGACTCTTTCCGCTTTGCAGGACACGCAGCGTTGACGCAGCGATACGCCACCTCATCTTCGGATTTGTGAATCGTGCTGCCACACTCGGGGCAATGCTTCGGCATGCGAAAGGGTTTGCGGTTCTTCCCTTCCTTGACCACTTTCAGGATGTGCGGAATCACTTCGCCGGCGCGCTCGATCAGCACGGTATCGCCAATCTGCAAGCCGAGACGCTCGACCTCATCCATATTGTGGAGTGTGGAACGGCTGACAGTGACGCCGCCCACTTGCACCGGCTCAAGAACGGCGACCGGCGTAAGAGCGCCCGTGCGGCCTACCTGCACGATGATGTCGTTGACGACGGTGGTCTCCTGCCGCGCGGGATACTTGTACGCAATCGCCCAGCGCGGAGCTTTGCTGGTAAAGCCCAATTCGTTCTGAATAGCCGTGGAATTGACCTTAATCACCACGCCATCGATCTCGTATGGCAGCTTTTCTCGCTTCGCGTCCCAGTCTTCACAATACGCGATGACCGCGTCAATCCCACTGCACAACTTCCAATCGTCCGAAGCACGGAAACGCAATTGCTTCAGAGCTAGCAGGCTATCGGCATGTTTGGGAAAGGGGACCTTGCCATCCACGAACAGGTAGTAAGCGAAAAAGTCCAGCCGCCGCGCCGCGGTGATGGAAGGATCAAGAACACGCACGGCCCCGGCCGCGGAGTTACGCGCGTTGACAAAGATCTTTCCGCCCGACAGCTCTTGCTGCCGGTTCAGCTCTTCAAACGCTTTGCGCGTCATCAGCACTTCTCCGCGCACTTCGAAATCGGGCGGCAGCTTGGCTTTCTTCAGAACCCCGGTATCCACTTGCAGCGGAATCGAACGGATCGTTTTCACGTTGGGAGTGACGTCTTCGCCGGTCGTTCCATCGCCGCGGGTCACGCCGCGCACCAGCTTGCCGCCCGCGTACTGCAACGAAATGCTCAGGCCATCAAACTTATGTTCGGCTATGTACTCGATCTTTTCTTTGCCACTGCCTTCGCGAACGCGCCGGTCAAAATCTCGCAGCGCATCATAGGAGAACGCATTGTCGAGACTCAGCATTGCCCGCGCGTGGCGCACCGTCTGAAATCCCTCGCGGGGAGTGCCGCCTACACGAACCGTCGGCGAATCGGTCGTAACCAGCTCAGGATGCGCCGCCTCGAGCGCCTTCAGCCGCTCCATCAGCTTGTCGTAGGCGGCGTCGGAAATTTCCGGGTCATCGAGGACGTAATAACGATACTCGTGGTGCCGAAGCTTCTCGCGAAGTTGCTCGATCTCTTTCTTGACGGAAGCAGGCGCACCTTTGGCCATGAAACCCTCTGCAGAAGGGATAGCTTAATTTCCCGCGACATTATATAGAATAAAGACGGCAAGAGACGACGCGCCTCAATGACTCGGGCACAAAGACGCGAACAAAGTATGACCACGGAAATCCAAAACGCGCTGCTGATTCACAACCCTAACGCCGGGAACGGCGGGCATGGCCGCCGCGCCATGCTGGACGAAGCGCGCCGCATTTTTGCCGCTGGCGGCATCCAGACGGACCTCTCCGAAACCACCAAGGCCGGTGATGCCACAGAGTTTGCACAGCGCGCCAATGACGAAGGGCGCCAGCTCGTCATCGCCTGCGGAGGCGATGGTACGCTAAACGAAGTGGTGAACGGCCTGGCAGGTCAAAAAAATGGCCATCGCGTTCCGCTCGCTCTTCTACCCGGCGGAACCGCCAATGTGCTTGCAAAAGAACTAAAACTTCCATGGGACATTCCCAGCGCCGCGGAAATGCTTGTTCATGGCGTAGTACGGGATATTCCCCTGGGGCTCGCCACTCCGCTCAACGAACCGGCGAAGACAAAATATTTTCTGAGCGTCGCCGGCGCGGGGCCCGACGGCATGATCGTGTATTCCATCGATCTCGATCTGAAAGCGCGAGTCGGCATCCTGGCGTACTGGTGGCAAGGAGCGCGCGAAGCCTTCCGTTACAAATTCCAACATTTTCGGGTCATTGCGGCGGGCAAGGAAATCGACGCATCGCTCGTCGTAGTCGGTCGCACCAAAAACTACGGCGGGCCGTTCAAGATCACAACGGACGCGGATCTCTATGAAGATCAGTTCGAGTTGATGACCCTCACCACACAGAGCGGATTGCGTTATCTGAGTTACCTGCCGACGCTCTGGCTGGGAAAACTCCGGGGCACAGAAGGCGTGCACTTCTGGAAGGCGGACAAGATCGTCTGCGAACCCATTGGGAAGGACCCCATTTATGCTCAGGTGGACGGCGAGCCGCTCGCCCGCCTCCCTGTCGAGTTCAAAATTGTGCCGCGCGCTCTAAAGCTGCTCGTGCCAAGCAACGGCCTTATCTCGGCAACGAAAGCATCCGCGAAGTCTTAACCGTGGACATCGTCACTCATGGACTGGCATCGCTGGCCATCGCGCGAGGATTTTTCCCACGTGCCGGAAAGGTGGCCGTATTTTCAGCGCTTCTCGCTGGGACAGTTGCAGATCTGGATTGGCTGAGCGTCTACGGCGGGCCCGCGACGTTTCTGGCAGGTCACCGATCCTCATTTCACTCTATCGTCGCGGCGTTTTTTCTCACTATCGTGATCGTCATCGTTTCGGGCCATCTGGCCAACCGCTGGTACGCGACGCGCATTCCACTAGGCAACCTGGGGAAGAACGAGACGATTCCAGAGGAGCCAGCCGCCAGGCGGATTTTCCTGTTCCGCCGCTTCTTTGCCTACCTCTTGGGGGCACCGATATGTGCCGCTCTCTTGCATCTGGCGATGGACGCGTGCCAATCCAGCGGCGTTGAGCTCTTCTGGCCCTTCAACTCCAAACGCACCGCCGCCGACTGGCTCCCCGGAATCGATCCGTGGATTCTCACGATCCTCATCGCGTGCATTGCGCTGCCGGAATTGCTTCACCTCGTCAGCACAGAAATCGGAGCCAAATCAAAAAAGCCTCGCGGACAGACCGGCGCCATCATTGGCCTCGCACTGGTCCTGGTCTATGTAGGCGCGCGAGGCACCCTACACTCGAATGTGGAGGCTCTGATGGAATCACGAACGTTTCATGGAGAAACTCCGCGCCGCGTGAGCGCTTTCCCGGAGTCTCTCTCGATCCTCACCTGGCATGGAATCGTGGAGACCGAGAGCGCGCTGAACGAAATTGACGTTGACACCCCGTCCCCCCAGGCTTTCGACGCCGACTCCAGCGTGAGGCAATTCAAGCCGGATCCTTCGCCCGCCCTCGATGCGGCACGAAGCGCAGTCGTAGCCAGACGATTTATCGCCACGGCGCAGATTCCAAAGGCTAGCCTCGAAAAAACGGAAGCCGGTTACGTCGTCGTTTTGCGCGACTTGCGTTACGCCGCTGCGGGCGAGACGGCACATGAGATTGCCGCCGTCATCGAGCTAGATCCAAACAACAAAGTTACATCACAGGAGTTGGTTTGGGCTCGAGACCTGCGCCACTAACCCACTTGCGGCCTATTCTTGCCGCTCATGATGTGGCCTGTGCCGGAGTATCCAGTGCGAAAGCCCATAGCTGACCACGACAAGCGCAATCACGAGCGCTGCCACTTGCAACTTGTGAGCAGCAAGGTAGGGCATCGCGTCCGACCCATAGCGAACCGCGAGATAGCCAACGCCGAAATAGCGGAATAGACGGGCTAGCGTGATCGCTGAAGCAAATCCAAAGAGCGGCGCCTCAAAAACACCAGCAGCAAATACAAATATCTTAAACGGAGTCGGCGGCGGTAGAAGCGCGGCGATCAACATTCCACCGAAACCGTTGCGCTCGACCCAATGGCGAATCGCAAAAGCACGCGCGCCTGCTTTGCGATGGAAATAGGCTTCCCCGCCCATCCGCGCCAGAAAGTAAAGCGTCACGCAGCCCAGCACTGACCCCGTCGCGGCCATCAAAGCGTAGAGCGGCATTCGTTCCGGACGCTGCATGGAGAGCTGAACGAGAAGCAGATCGTTGATGATGGGAAACGAGAGCACTGACGAATCCAGGTAGGAGATGAGGAACAGGCCGGGTGCTCCTAGCCCGCTAGCGAAGGCAATAATCTTCTGCTTCCAGCCGTTGAGACTTACTGACAATCGCAACTCCCGCCGCCAACCTCTTCCCTCTTACAGACCGTCATCTTTTCCCGCCACGTATACAAGGGAGTCCTTCTTTATTGACTTGGTCGATCAGTCTAGCAGACAGCTCATATGTTCTAGAGCAACGGCAGGGCCATCGTACACAGCTACTGCGAAAAGGCAGCGCGGTCGAAGTGGTTCATGAAGATCTGCATCAACGCGGTTCGGTGAAGATTGGGTAGCCGCGGTATTTCACCGATCACCCGCACGTGTCCGAACTTCTCAATGGTCTCGCGGTTTTCCCGGTTCTGGTCGCCAATCAAAACCACGCCGTGCACAGGCAATTCGGCCGCGTGCAAGGCCGCCAGCGTCAGCAATGTGTGATTAATCGTCCCGGCGCCGCTGCGAGCTGCAAGAATAACGGGCAGCTTGAACTTGACCATCATGTCCAGCATGAACTGCTTCGGATTGATGGGCACCAACACGCCGCCCAAACCCTCGACGACCAACCAATCATTCAGCAAGCTGGTAGGCATGTTGATGCGCCCCAGATCGATTTCCACACCTGCCCAGCGCGCGGCCAGGTCCGGCGAAACCGGCGGCACAAACTTGTAAACCTCATCCAGCGTGCGGTCTGTTCCGATTCCCGCAAGCCGCATTACCGTTACGCGGTCGGAGCCTTCGAGGGTCCCCGTCTGGATCGGCTTCCAATAAACCGCATCCAGCGCCGCGCAAAGCAACGCCGAGAGCGTCGTCTTCCCGACGCCGGCATCCGTGCCGGTAATAAAGAAGTGATGTCTCACGCGAGTCCCGCGGATGGATCGCCGTGGTTCTGCGCTAGAACGTCCCGCAGCGCTGACGGCTTGTGGCGGGCCGAATCGGCTTCAACGCGCTTTCCCTTGTGGCGAACTACGTTGTAGCGAACTGTATCGTTTGCAGCTGCACGGCTCGCGGCTACCGAAAAATCTCTATTCATGGGCCCCCGTCTAAACCGGGTTGTTTCCTGCTCTAACAATGAAGGCATGTTACCATCGCTTTGCAATTGTTTTTCGTCCGCATATTCGGCGCGGTACCGTCCTATAAACGTCCCAAACCGACCCTCTTTGAGCCGCTCCCGCAAGCAACTTCACCCTCCCCGATATACCCCACACCGTTTGACCCGCCACTCCGCTAAATGTTATAAATCAACGTTTTGTGTGCGACCGTGCTCGGGCCCGACTGGGGCTGCCCGCTATGAGGTACGGCGGCGAATAGGTTGGGTGCGCGTGCAGGCAACCCCGGTCCGGCCGGGGAGCACAAAAGCCAAAAGCGTTGTTCCTGTCCCGTCTTGAGGTGGGAGCCTTTTGATATCTGGCAAGGCCATCCCCCGGCGCTAAACAAGTAGCTGTCGCATGAAGTGGTGTGCCGGAAACGAGTGTGCAGGGCGGCGGTCGACCCTGAATCCGATTTTCTTCATGGAGGATTTTTAATGCGCACCTGGCTTGCGAGTGCCTGGTCCCTGGGATGTAGATACGCCAAATGGAGTGCCGCAGCCGTTTTTCTGTCGTTTTTCACAGGCGCTGCCGCCTCTGCTGAAGAGGCGGGCGGTGAAGCCGCCCTGAAGGTGCCCGATCTTTCGCAGGTGAACTTTCTTGGGATCGATGGCCACAAGCTGCTTCTCTTCGGCATCGTCTTTTGCGTCTTCGGCCTCATCTTTGGGCTGGCCATCTACAGCCGTCTCAAAAGCATGGCCGTCCACAAGTCCATGCGCGACATCTCCGAGCTGATCTACGAGACCTGCAAGACTTACCTTTTCACCCAGGGCAAGTTCCTCGTCTTCCTGTGGCTCTTCATCGCCGTCGTCATCGTTCTTTATTTCGGAGTCCTTGCCCCCGTGCATCCGACCGCGGTTACTCTGCCGATCATTCTCACCTTCAGCGTCGTCGGCATGGCCGGAAGCTATGGCGTGGCATGGTTTGGCATTCGCGTGAACACCTTCGCCAACTCGCGCACCGCGTTTGCCGCTCTTCGTGGCAAGCCTTATCCGATCTATCACACGCCGCTCGAAGCCGGCATGAGCATCGGCATGATGCTGATAAGCGTCGAGCTACTCATGATGCTTTTCATCCTGCTTTTTATTCCGGGCGATTACGCAGGGCCGTGCTTCATAGGCTTCGCCATCGGTGAATCGCTTGGCGCGGCCGTGTTGCGCATCGCTGGCGGCATCTTTACGAAAATCGCCGACATCGGCTCCGACCTCATGAAGATTGTCTTCAAGATTAAGGAAGACGATGCGCGGAATCCTGGCGTTATCGCGGATTGCACTGGCGACAATGCGGGCGATTCGGTCGGCCCAAGCGCCGATGGCTTTGAGACCTATGGCGTGACTGGCGTCGCGCTGATCACTTTTATTCTTCTCGCTGTGAAAGACCCAAAAGTCCAGGTGCAATTGCTAGTCTGGATCTTCGTCATGCGCATCATGATGCTCGTCTCCAGCGCTGGGGCCTACTTTATCAACGGATTCATCGCCAAAGCTAAATACGGCAACGTAAACGAAATGAATTATGAAGCGCCCCTGACTTCTCTTGTCTGGATCACTTCCATCGTGTCCATTGCGCTCACCTACGTGATCTCTTATCTGATTATTCCCACGCTGGGCACCGATGCCTCTCAATGGTGGAAGCTGGCGACGATCATCTCCTGCGGCACGTTGGCAGGAGCGGTCATTCCTGAGCTGGTGAAAGTATTCACGTCCACAGAATCCCGCCACGTAAGAGAAGTCGTCTCTTCGGCGGAAGAAGGCGGTGCATCACTCGGCATCCTCTCCGGATTCGTCGCCGGCAATTTCTCTGCCTATTACATCGGTTTGGCGATGGTCGTCCTTATGTCTCTCGGCTATCTCATCAGTACCCTCGACCTGGGTCTCCTGATGCTCGCGCCGGCCGTGTTTGCGTTCGGGCTAGTGGCTTTTGGCTTCCTCGGTATGGGGCCTGTCACCATCGCCGTCGATTCCTATGGCCCGGTCACCGATAACGCGCAATCCGTCTACGAACTCTCGCTGATTGAGCAAGTTCCCAACATCAAGCAGGAACTCAAGAAGGATTACAGCATCGACGTAAACTTCGAGCGCGCCAAGGAAATGCTCGAAGCCAACGACGGCGCAGGCAACACGTTCAAAGCCACCGCTAAACCCGTGCTCATCGGCACCGCGGTCGTCGGCGCCACTACGATGATCTTCTCAATCATTATGGCGCTCACCCACGGGCTCACGGAAAACGTCAACAACCTTTCGCTCCTCCATGCACCGTTCGTTCTCGGCCTAATCACCGGCGGCGCAATGATCTACTGGTTCACCGGCGCTAGCACCCAGGCCGTTACCACTGGCGCTTACCGTGCCGTCGAATTCATCAAAGCCAACATCAAGTTGGACGGCGCAGCAGCAGCCAGTGTCGAAGACAGCAAAAAAGTCGTGGAAATCTGCACCAAATACGCACAAAAGGGTATGCTCAACATTTTCATCGCCGTTTTCTTCGCCACGCTGGCCTTCGCCTTCGTCGAACCCTTCTTCTTCATCGGTTACCTTTTCTCCATCGCCATCTTCGGATTGTATCAAGCCATCTTCATGGCCAACGCCGGCGGTGCCTGGGACAACGCCAAGAAGATCGTCGAAGTCGAACTCAAGCAAAAAGGCACGCCGCTCCACGACGCCACAGTCGTCGGCGACACGGTCGGCGATCCCTTCAAAGACACTTCTTCCGTCGCGCTCAACCCAGTCATCAAGTTCACGACACTCTTCGGCCTGCTAGCCGTCGAGCTAGCCGTGCAACTCACCGCCAGCCAGAGCAGCAACTTAACGCACATCTTGGCAGCAGCGTTCTTTGTCGTCTCCTTCATCTTTGTCTACCGTTCGTTCTACGGCATGCGCATCCGCGGCTCCGCCGCCTGAAGTGTGGAGTCGGAGGAAGGGGACACAGTGGCGGCTCGAGATCGCTCTATTCACCTGAACTGACCTGAAGCGTATACTGTCGGCAATGGACAGGTATTCTTATCCGAGTCTCGGTTCCTTGCGAAATGTGCGAGTGCTGGCATCCTCGCGAACGTACCCAAACGTTGCGCCGTTCGGTCCAGTGGGCGGTGGCCAGTGGACTGGGGATTCTATCGGATTGTTTATTGTCCTAGGTTTTGTTCTGATTGCGCTCGTAGGCATCCCGGAGTCGCGCTCTTTTTTCATCATATCGTTCAGCCTCAGTACGATTTTCGGATGCGTCCTTCGGCTCTGGCACCGGTCAAAAAGCTTCTTCTGATTTCGGACGCGCGTTCCCACAACAACTCTGTATTCAGAGACAAATCAGAGCTAGAATCCTCGCGCATCGGAGCCGAGGTCCGAACCATGAGAATAAAGCGTCTCTCTCTTCTAGCCGCTGTCGTGTTTGCAGCAAGTCCGAGCCTCTTGCTCGGACAAGTTGATACAAAGTGGAAAATCCACGATCTCAATCGCCCCGTTCCGCCGGTCATCGATCCCGGCACATCTAGCACACAGGATTCGCCCGGACACCCGCCCTCAGACGCAACAGTCCTCTTTGATGGAAAAGATCTCTCGAAATGGCAGCACAAAGACGGCGGCCCCGCGAAATGGAAAGTGGAGAATGGTTATGCCGAGGTCGTGGCGAAGACCGGATACATCTACACCAAGCAAGCATTCGGCGATTGCCAACTGCACGTCGAGTTTGAGGAGCCCACGCCTCCTCACGGCGAGAGCCAGGAGCGCGGCAACAGCGGCGTGTTCCTAATGGGCCTCTACGAGGTCCAGGTTCTAGATTCCTACGAAAACAAAACTTATGCCGACGGCCAAGCCTCAGCCCTTTACGGGCAATATCCGCCGCTAGTAAACGCCGCACGCGCCCCGGGCCAGTGGCAATGGTATGACATCGTTTTCCACGGCCCGCGCTTCGATGCCGACGGCAAGGTCCTCCGTCCCGCCCGTGTCACCGTGTTTCACAACGGCGTCCTCGTCCAAGACAACGTCCAGCTCACCGGCCCAACAGAACACGGCGAGCGCCCGCCCTACAAAGCCCATGCGGAGAAACTCCCGCTTGGGCTGCAGGATCACGGGAATCCCGTGCGCTTCAGAAATATCTGGATTCGCGATCTGAACTAAAGGTCACCAGAAACCGGGCCACGCCAACCATCGCGTAGGAACACGGCATGCCGTGCCCCTACGTGGAAGACCTACGCCCGAACAAGTCCCGGAAATTTGCGCGGGTTGTTGTCGAAGCCCGGAAACACCGTCGCAAGATCCTTCACCCCAACGTGTCTCGTCAAAATTTCCCCAATCACGCTACGGAAGTCCGTGGTGAGCGCCAGATCGCGTCCTTCATTCAACTGGGGGTCATCTAGTCCCGGCCACTTGCCGTAAACGCGGCCACCCTTCACGTCGCCGCCCATCACAAACATACAGTTCGCATGCCCGTGGTCGGTGCCGCGGTTGCCATTCTCTTTCGCGGTGCGCCCGAATTCGCTCATCGTCACAAAAACAATATCCTGCATGCGGTCTCCCATGTCTTGATGGAACGCAGCCAGCCCCTGCCCCAAATCCTTCAGCAAATTCGAGAGCTGCCCCTGCACTCCACCTTCATTCACGTGGTTATCCCAGCCGCCGCAATCGACGAACAAAACTTCCACGCCGATATTCGCTTTGAGCAACTGCCCGATTTGCTGCAAGCTCTGCCCCAGCCGGTTCGTCGGATATTGCGCGCCATTTTCCGGCTGATATTTCGCCGGATCAGCGTTCCGCAGGAGATCGATAGCCTCAAAAGTTTCCGTGCCCGTGCCGTGTAGCGCGTGGTCCACGGTTTGCGAATACATCGCCTCAAACCCGCCCTCCACCATTTGCCCCGATCCGGGCGATTGCGCCATCACCTTGAATTGCTTCAAATCCGGCAGTGCGATCGCGGGCGCGCTGCCGCGAAGCATTCGCGGTAGATTCGGCCCCATGGCCACGGCGCGAAACGGCGAAGCGTTCTCTTCCGGCACAATCTCCAGAGCCCGGTTCAGCCAACCGTCATCGGTCGCCTTTAAGCCCGGCGTTCCCGACTCCATAAAATCCTGCGCGTCGAAATGCGAGCGCGTCGGATCCGGCGATCCCGCCGCGTGCACGATGGCCAACTGATTCTTGTGAAACAAGGGCTCAAGTGGCGCGAGAGAAGGATGCAACCCGAAAAATCCGTCCAGATCGACCGCTACATCGGTTCCACTACGATTGGGCTGCGGAATCGCGATGCTCGGCCGCAGCCGGTAATAGTTCGGCTCACCAAAAGGAACCACAATGTTCAATCCGTCCGCCGCTCCGCGCTGAAACAGTACGACAAGCTGTTTCTTGTTCGGCATCGGCGTCGCCGCCACCGCACGCTGCAAGAACGCGGGCATCGCGCTCAGGCCAACCATGGCCACGCCGCCCTGCTTCAAGAAATACCGCCGCGAAAACTTCAATCCCCGAACGCCTTCGCAACATTCATGACTCATCGTAACCTCTCAAGTTCATTCCCGAGTATGGAGTGCGGCAGCTTTGCTGCTGCTTTTTGCATCCGTGCCATACCCTAGAAGCGGAAAGGCGGGAGCAGAGCTCACGCACTCCAAACACTATCGCCTCTGAAACTCCGGCGCTCCCAAAACCAACCCCGCCACAACTCCCAAATCCACCTGCTTGACGGGATCGTCCAATTTCGCCTGCACGACTTGCGGGCTATCCAGTTGCTTCTCCAGCGTCTCCACAGCCGTCGGCCCGACTTGCCCACCCAGAAAAACCTGCACAGCGCGCTCCAGCGCAGCTTTCGCATCGCCAGACGTTTCCGCGCCAAGCAGCGCAGCAACATCCGTGCGCGACCCGCGCATTTTGTTCCCTGCCAGCGCCAGCGAAAAGTTCAGCCGGTTGAGCAGCGCGCCCGTATTCACCCAGGTGTCCGCCTTGTCGGCGTAACCCGTCGGCGGCTGGCACTGATAAATCGGCTCGCCGATCCGTCCCACCCAGCCAACGAGTGGCTGCGGCATGTCCACATCCGTTCCCAACTCGCGCGTCGCGGAAACGACCAGCTCGAACGGCGTCTTGATTTTCGCGCGATACGTTTCGCGCGACCAAAACTCCGGTGAATAAATCATCGTGTGCATCACGGCTTTGATGTCGCCGTCGCTTTCCGCGAACGACTTCGCCATGCGATCCACCAACGCCGGCGGCGGGTTATCCGAAACAAATCGCCGCGCCAGCTTTGTGGAAATAAAGCGCGCCGTGCTCGGGTCATGCACCAAGAGGTCGATCACTTCCTCGCCGTCCTTTATTCCGCCGGCATGAATCTTTTTACCCAGCACGTACTTCGGATCGGGATCGTGCAAACGATCGTCAAACTTGAACTCCGGATTCTGGCGGGGTTTCTCGATAGTCCATCCGGTGAAGCACCGGGCTACTTCGGTCACATCCTTCTGCGTGTAGCCGCCGTCAACACCGAGCGTGTGCAGCTCCATCAATTCGCGGCCGTAATTTTCATTCAGCCCGCGTTCGTTATTCTTCTTCTGCGCGGACGGCGGTACCGGCTGGGGACCCCATCCGCGATACCGAGCCATCTGACGTGCATACCGTTCCTGGGCCTCGCGCTGCGCCGCGCGCGGATCGGCGCTCAAAAAGTTGTCCAAATAAAAGAGCATCGCCGGGCTCTTCGCCGAAGCCGTCAAAAGGTCCTTAAACTTTCCTAGGGTGTGGGGCTGAATGACGTCGCGCTCATACGAGGTCAAGTAGTAGCGGTCCTCGCCCTTCCCCGCAAACACGTTCAGATGATTGAACCAGAAATCATCCATTACCTGCTGAAGCTGCCGCTCGCTGTAGATCGCACGCGTTACTTTCGCCATGGCCAATTCCGCAACCACGCGTTGCGGACGCTTACTGTCCTCGCCGATGGCCCGCGGCACATTATTCGGGTCACTACCCAGCACGTCCCGTTTCCCTTTACCCTGAGCGCCCAAATTCTCTTGCGCAGGATTATCCTTCATAGGCGCGGGAGCATTTGCATCGCCGCCTTCGCGTTGCGCGGTCACGGCGGGCTGATTTGTATCCGTTGCCACAGTTTCAGTCGGAGCCGGGGTCACCTGCATGTCTTTCGATACGATCGCCGCAGCCACATCTGACCGCCTCTGCTGTTGCTGCTCCAATTGCGCCTGAGCCCGCTTCGCAGCTTCCTTCTCCGCCTGCTTTGGCTGCGGATACTCCTCAATCAGCTTCGCGGAAGACATCTTCAGCGTCGGATAATCTTCCAGCCGCGCTTCCAGCGCCTTGTCATCAATCGAATTAGGATTGAGTTGCTGGTCAATCCATTTTGCCAGCCCCATCTGCCGCACGCGTTCCACGTCGCCAGGCCGCGGGCCGTAGGCCAGGCGGTCCAGCGCGTGAAGAATCGCTTCATCCGCGCTCAGCTCGGTTATCGGTAGATTTTTTAAGGCGGGATCTTGCTTCGGTTTCTTATCCTTCGCCCGAGCGGGCAATGCCGCAAACAAAGGCACATCGATGCCTATGGAGAATACGCATGCCACAGAAAGGATGGCCGCTAGAAAAGACCTGGGTGTCGTCAAAATCGATGTCGTCTGCGAGGCGAGGCCTTGCCGCACGCTCATGACACTCTCCTGCCAACGGAATGGTCCGCAAACACGTGGCACTCCCTAGAATAACCCTCCCCCCGCCAATAAGTTGCAAGCAGGAAGAGCCAGTGTCGAATCCCTACTTTGGCCATTCGTACAGGTCTGTCTCTAAGCGCTTCATCTTCTTGGACCTATGGCCCGCTCAGACTGCCGCCAGCGGTATTGACGCCCTTGCACGCTGCCCTTATTCTCGGTCTGCTTCTTCCCGGGAGGGTTCGTGCTGATTCGCAATTTCATCTTTTGGCTGTCCACAAAACGCGGCGTGACGGATCGCATCGCGCGCCACGGCATGAAAAATGGCTTCGCACGCCGTTTCGTCGCCGGCGAATCCCTCGCGGAAGCTCTCACAGCCAGCCAGGAACTTTGTTCCCAGGGCCGCAATGTCAGTCTGAACCATCTCGGAGAAAACGTCACCAGCGAAGCCGCCGCACGCGAAGTCCGCGCCAGTTACATCCAAATGGTCGAAGAACTCTACGCCAAAAATCTCACCGGCAACATCTCCATTAAGCTCACCCAGCTCGGCCTCGACATCGACAAAGAGCTGTGCCGCTCCATGGCCCGTGAAATCGCTGCCCGCGCCGCCACCCTGGGCCTCACAATCGAGATGGACATGGAAGGCAGCGCCTACACGGACGTCACGCTGGATATCTTCGAAAGCGTGCAACGCGAACTCGGAAATTGCTGCCTGGCAGTGCAAGCCTACCTATACCGTACAGAGAAAGATCTGCAAAGGCTCGCGCCGATCAAACCAAAAATTCGCCTAGTCAAAGGCGCTTATCGCGAATCCACAAAAATCGCTTTCCAGAAAAAGAGCGAAGTCGATGCCAATTATCAGAAATTGACGACCTTGCTCCTCGAAGGCGCCGCACAGGGCATTTTCCTGCCCGCCATCGCCTCTCACGACTGGAACATGGTCGCACACGCCCAAGCCGAAGCCGCCCGGCTCAAGCTGGACAAATCCCGTTACGAATTTCAGATGATTTACGGAATTCGCCGCGACTTGCAAGCGCAAGTGCGTTCCGCGGGGGACACGCTGCAGGTGTACGTGCCCTTCGGCACCGACTGGTGCCCCTATTTTATGCGCCGTCTTTCCGAGCGCCCGGCCAATTGCTGGTTTGTACTTCGCAGCCTATTCGCAGAGTCCGGCAACTCCTCTCGCCAGCCTGCGGCCTAGTCGATTCGGCCAATGGGCAGACAACTACGCCGAGATGGGCGCTATTGCGTCACGTCGAAATCGATGGTGCGATTCTTGGCATGGTTGCCCACGCCGTCGACGGCCATCATCACCAGTTGGTAACTGCCCGGAGCCATTTCACTCAGCTTGATATTCAGCCCCACGGGCACCATCGGACTTCCCTTATGAACGAAGTCGTCCATGCGAACCGCACCAGATTTAAAGACGACTTTCCCAGAAGGACGCTCCACGATTGCATAACCTGCCACAACCTGCGGAGGATTCGCAGAGGTGAGCAGCGGCTCGTAGATTTGCGTGTACAAAGCCACGCTATCTGTCTTCTTAAACCGGTTGCTGGCCGAGGGATTGAACTGCATCCCCTTTACGACCAGCGGCGTGCGGTCCTCAAGCAGCACTGAATCGAGGCTCGTCGGAATATCCGACAGCCGCTGCAACGAGTTCGTGAGCACCACTCCGCCCAGGCTGAATTGTTTGCCATCATAAGGATCAATCTGCAGTTGCGATTCGTATTTCCCGAAAGCATCTCCACCTGAGCTCACAACTACTGTCAGCTTATAATTGCCCGCTCCGGCATCGAACTGGTTCTGGTAGAAATACGGCTGTTTCGTGAAGTCCTTCACCTCATCTTTTTCCAAGTCGAGATTCACCGTGTCGCTGAACTTCGCTCCAATGCTGCCGTCCGGCTTGTACGCTATGCCCAGCACATTCAAGCTGGCATGGTACTTCCCCTTGTCTTTGTTGAACTGCAAGGTGTTTGAGGGAATTTCCATCGCCAGGTTTACGCGCGCCACATTTGGCGCCGTGTAAAAGTAGGGCACCTGGAACATCCCCTGCATCGTTCCGGCTTGCGTGCCTGTCGCCCGCGCCTCCAGTTGCTTCTCCAGCGGGGTACCTTCCAGGATGTTCGTAGACTTCGTGTTGCAATATCCGCTGCGCGACCTTACGTTCAGGCCGGCGCGGCTCATCTTCACTTTCAGCGTGTGGCAAC
The DNA here is from genome assembly GCA_963705855.1 of uncultured Acidobacteriota bacterium. GTDB lineage: Bacteria > Acidobacteriota > Terriglobia > Acidiferrales > UBA7541 > Acidiferrum. Next base: position 123,448 of record CAVPLA010000041.1, on the reverse strand, counting down.
TTCCCTCCGCCGACTGCTGCGGCACGTATCCCAAAATGTAGAACTCGTTCTGCTCGCGACCGATCTTCTCAAGCCCTCCTAGCAGATCATTGGTGTTGAAGATGGTGAACCCTCCGGTTCCCTCTGCCAGAGCCGCGAGAATCTGCTGATTTGTTGACGCTGATGGAGGAAATTGCGGAACGATCGTTCGCGGCTGCGTAAACACATTGCTGGGACTGTTCGTATTAGGATTTGCAACGCCTCCGCCTGTAGTTCCTCCGGTGCTTCCTTTGCCGCCCGTTCCTCCTGTGCCTCCTGTGCCTCCTTTGCCTCCTGTGCCGCCCGTGCCGCCTGTTCCTCCCTTACCTCCTGTTCCGCCGGTCCCCCCGGTACCGCCTGTTCCTCCAGTGCCGCCAGTTCCACCGCCTCCGCCTGGGCGTCCACCTCCACCGCCGCCTGTGCCGCCTCCACCCGTGCCACCGCCCCCGCCGCCAGGACGCTGCGGGTCTAGCATTCCAGCAGAGTACGATGCCAACACCAGTCGCGCTCCGCCGTAGACGTTTTTCGATTCGGACCTCACTGCAACCGCACGATTGCCATCGTCTCGAGAATGTAGCTGCGAACTTCCCCCAGGAGGCGTTGCCAGCAAACCGCGCACATCGAGTGAATAGATCGCCACATTCGCCTTGTTGCAGGCATCAATCGTGGCCGTCAGTTCGGACTGGTTCTCGCTCGTCAAAGGGAAACCGGAGGAAAACAGCACAACCATCTTGCGCCCAGGAACTCCGCGCAGATTTTTCGCTAGGCTGCGCACAGACAACAACATGCTCCGCGCTCCGAAATCTGCTTCCGCGTTGCTCATCCCAGAAAATGGCGAGGACGTTCCTGATGTTCCGCCGAATGGGCTGGACGATGGTGAGAGGCCTGCTGAAGCAACTTCAACGGGGGCCTGAGCATTGGGATCCACCGCGGAGCCCTTCGCTCCTGAGACCGCGGCCCGCAGCCGATCAGCGTTCGCGGTAAAATTTTGCACGATCTGCAAGGTCCCGCCAAACTCCACCACCGCCATCAACCGATCAGGACCTGCATTGGCCTCAATGAATTTCTTCGCGGCATCTCGAGCCTGAATCTGGTCAGGCATAGCCATCGTCGAATTATCAAAGAATAGAATCAGATACCGTTTCTGTCCCTGCGCCTGAATGGCTGTGTCCGCCCCAAACGAAAAACTCGCCACGCTCTGTTCCTTGTTGTCTTCGTACACCTTGAAATCGTTTTGCGTCAGGTCGTGGACGTAACTTCCCTTCTTGTCCGTCACCACGGCATCCACTAATACGAGGCGTGACTCTGCTTTAATCGTCGGTCCGCCCTGCTGGCTCGCCTCCGCAGCTGGCGCGGCCGGCGCCTGTCCCTGCGGCGTTTGCCCGGCAAGCTGCATGAAAAATACACACGACGCAGCCGCCGTCAATCCAGCAGGCCAACCCCAATTAATCCGCCCGCGGTTCTTTTCTGTGTTCATTTGCTCCTCCATCAATTCGGTATGACTACGGCGCCGTTGCGCGCCGCTAATTGCGATCCCTCCGAGTCACGCACAACCTGTCTTACCAGATAGGTGCCCGGTTTCACGTCGAAACTCGATTTCAAATTGAGGCCCGACTGCATCAGCCGGTCGTACGTCGGGTCCAGAAGCTTCATCTGAACGATCTTTTCCCCGCCTGTAACGTAATTTCCGTTCTCATCGAAAATCGCCGTCGCGACCGTCAGGTCGTCACGCGTGCGTCCGTCGGACTTTCGAAAGTGCACGCCCTTGATATCGACATGAGTGAGCACCGCGAGTTTGGCTTGATAGTTGTCCGTCTTGAAAAACTGGGTGTGCAAATCCACCGGCAAATCGCGAATCTCGTCCTGCGAAAAAAGCGCTTCTTGAATCTCTTGCTTTGCAGCCTCGACTGGGTCGGTCACGTGACGTGGCGCGAAGTATCCGTGCCGCGCTTGGATTTTATAGTTGGTCTTGTGCACGAACGAAACCTTTATCGTGTGCAGGCTCCCGTCGAGCTTCATGTTTTGCGGCGAAAACCCGAGCAGGTACGTCATTGCAGGAGCAGCTCCTGCCTCGCGCAAGCCCTCATCTACGTCGTTACGATCATGAAAAAACGTTCCGCCCGTTCCGTCGGCGAGCTGTGCCAGCACCTCGTCTTGCGCAGATTGTGCCGCCGCACGGTACGAAGCTTTGTACCCCGCAATCTTAGGCGGATCGATGTTGGGGTTGGTAATGTCTCCCATATCCGGCGTGTACAATCCCCGGGCATCGATCGTGTTGATCACGATATTCGCCTTCGTCGCTCGGTCCACCACCTCGCTGAACTCCGGCTGCAGCGTCGAGGGAATAAATCCCGGCGATACGAACACCATGATTCGCTGGCCCGGCATGGAGCCCAATCGCCTAATAGTGTCTTCCATATGCCGCAACGCGTATTCCGTGGAGGAATCCTCTCGAGTGAGCACTAACCCGGCGGTCGACTGCGCCATGGACTGCGCTGCAGCCTTCTGAGTTTCGTCGCCTTGGAACGCGCATTCCACCGCGTCTTCCGTCGCGATGGCCAGAGCCTGCACATCGGACTTGTTTTGGATCATGTCCGCCTGGTAGTAGCTGATATCCGGACAATCGTGAGTTCCCGCGGTGGGCGAATGCGGGATTATCTTCAAAAGCGACTTCCGCAATAGCTCGTGGTCGTCGGTAAACTCCTGCGTGAATTGCCCGGAAGTCGAGTAAATGCCCACTCGATCGGAAGCCGCCAATGAGTCAAAAAACTTGCCGGTCGCGTTCCGCACGAACATCGCATCCTGCATTGTGAGGTGCTGGTCGTCGAATACCACCGAGACGAAGCGCTGCGGCAACGCAGCAGCCACTGCTTTGGCCGCGGCTGGATCGGCAGAAGCATCTGCGTCGGCGCCTGTCGTCGTAGCAATGACGCGCGATTCCGGAGTCTCCACGCTGAACGTCGAGATTGTTTGCGGTTTGCGATTGTCAGTTAGCTGAAAATCTTCCTTCTTCAGGTTCGGCACCACGTGGCCCTGCTGATCTCTTACAACCACGCGCACCAGCACGAGGTTTACACGGACCTTGAACGTCGGAGCCGTATCGCGGCTCGATACTTCCGCATTGTCATTGGACGCCGGCGCTTGTGGCTTCGCTGGCTCTGCAGGCGGCTGCACTGTCACGGTTGCGGAGGGAGCTTCGGGCGGCGGAGTTGGCGTCTGCGCCCGGGCGGCAGAGCCCATGCATATCAGCACGCACAACACCAAAACACACTTCAAGCTGCGCGCGAACGGGAACTGCGGTAGGTAGGACATCCCTCTTCCTTCTCTGATCCGCGTCCGCAGGCACCGCCGGCTCTCTGAGGAACCGGCACCACGGGGAGGAACCTTGGGACCACACTCGCGAATTGACTATACGCTCTCGTTAATTTTTGTGTCAACGCGTTTGCCAGCCGCACGAAACGCCGTCAGACTCCAGACATCCTGTGCGTCTTCGCGTCGCAAAACATAGCGGTCTCCGCTCTCTGCCAACACGCGGAAGTAAGTCGCTCCCGGCGAATACCAGCGGTCTTCCACGTCCCTGATCTCCAGTGTGTGCCCTTCAAACAAGATGCGCACGGGGCGCTCTACCGCCTTATGACCTGAATAACATTCCACCCGAACGAATTGCTCAGCCATATTCCTCAACGGTTACGCCCGGCTAACGTCGCGCGCTCCCCGCCGGTTCTCTGCTAATTCTGCGTTCCACGCCGCACCCAGAAATATGATCACCGCGGAAAGCTGCATCCACACCATTAATCCGATGACCGCCGCAAGCCCTCCGTACACCACGCTGTACGGCACGCGGCGGACGTAAAACCCAAACAGCACGTTCACCAGCCACCACAAGGATGTCGCCACCATCGCGCCGGGTAAGACGTGCCGCATTCGTTCCTCCCCCGGCCGAGCTACCCGATAGATGACTGTCAACGCCAGCATCGCCAGCACAATCGCTGCCGCGGGAAAGAAAATTGTCCACCATCCCTGCAGGATATGGCGCGGGCCCAGTTCGTGTGCAAGCCAACGACGGATCGGCCGTCCAAGGACACCCAGTATTGCCGCGGCCAGCAGGGGTGCAATCGTCACCAACAGCAAAGCCAATCCCCGGAGTTGCCGGTGCAGGAACCCCGGTTGCTCCTGGTCCCCGTAAATTCTATGAATGCCTTCCATCAGCAACCGCATCACCTGCGAACCTGCCAGCAGCGTTCCGGCCCATCCAACCAGCGCCAATTTCCACGCTTCCGGTCCGCGCTTCACCAGAAACTCGGAAACAATGCCCTGGCTCCCCGGCGGAAGAAATGCCGTGAGATCCGTAATCAAATCAAGCAGGCTCGTTCGTCCACCGATGCGGCTCGTTGCGAAGCCCACCATGATGAGCAGTGCTGGAAAAAACGCTAGAAACAAATTGAAAGCGATCGCTTGCGAGATCATGCCGCAGCGCGGAAATACCCGCGAGATCATCCGAAGCGTCCGCCTGAAGAGGGAAGGGCTCGAAGCCATAGCGCGCCATTATACGCATGGCAGGCCTTCCGCCGAAGCAAAGCCTCCTCCCTCAGCCTCCCTCAGGAGCACAGCTAAGCCTCGCTCCGCTGCTACGCGTTACAGATGGCGGTACATCACCAACGCATCCACCGCGCCCAGCGTCGGGTGCACGAACGCCCCTGGGAGGCGGCCCACAATTTCAAATCCCATGCTTTGCCATAACCGTACCGCGCGCTCGTTGCTGCTCACCACAAAATTAAATTGCATCGCGCGAAAGCCTCGCGTTTTGGCATACTCCAGCGAATGTTGGCACATAGCCCGCGCAACTCCGCGCCCGCTCGCCCACGGAGCAGTCATATAGCCGCAATTCGCAACGTGCGCTCCCCCGCCCTTCTGATTCACGCGCAAGTAATACGTCCCGAGAATTTCTCCGTTTTCTTCCGCCACGAAAACTTCGTGGCCGGGCGAGTTCCAATATGCAAGCGCGTCCTCGCGCTTCATGTCCGCCGTCAATGTGTACGTATCTCCGCCGCGAATGATCGGCTCGAGTATCTTCCAGATTGCATCGCCATCACTTGCCGCTGCTTCCCGTATAAGCATCGCGCCTAACCCGGTTGTTAGATCCCGAACGCCTGTCTTTGCGCTAAGTTTATTCTCCCTACATCGTCAGCACCACGCGAAACTGCGCATTCCCGCTCATCATCCGCGCGTATGCCTCGTTCGCCTTCTCGAGCGGATATTTTTCAATCATCGCCCTCACTCCCGACTGCGACGAAAATCGCAGTGTATCCTCGGAATCCATCGCCGTTCCGCTAGGCCACCCCTGGATATCCCGCCTGGCCATAAGCAGCGACAGCACGGATACCTCCATCGGCTCAGGCGGTGCGCCCACGACCAGCAATTTTCCGCCCGTGGCGAGTCCACCTATCAACGCCGCCATCGCTTTCGCATTTGGGGCTGTCGCCAGGATCACCTTCGCGCCTCCCAGCTTTGTCAACTCTTCTGCAGGGTTCGCTGCATTTGTGTCAATGTAAACGGACGCTCCTAGTTTCTTGGCCAATGCCCCATTCTCTGGCTCGCGTCCGATGGCCGCCACGCGATACCCTGCCTTTGCCGCAAATTGAATTCCCAGATGCCCCAACCCGCCGATTCCCTGCACTCCAACCAAATCTCCCATCGTGGCTCCGCTGTGGCGCAACGCATTGAACGTCGTAATACCCGCGCACATCAGCGGTCCCGCTTCTGCGGCCTCGAGATCGTCCGGAATCCGAGCCAGCGCTTCATGCCTTGCCAGCATGTACTCCTGATATCCTCCGTCGCGCGTAATACCTGTGATTGCTTGATTCTTGCAAGTAACAAAGTCTCCTCGACGGCACGATTCGCATACAAAGTCGTGCCCTCCGTGCCAGCCCGACCCCACGCGGTCGCCTTTCTTCCATTCCGTCACTCCAGCACCCACTTCATCCACCACGCCGGCAACCTCGTGTCCCGGTATGCGTGGATACACGATTCCCGGCCACAGCCCTTCCTTTGTCACAAAGTCGCTGTGACACACTCCGCAGGCTTGCACCTTAATTCGCACCTCGCCAAAACCCGGCTGCGGTATCTCCCGCTCCTGAATCTCAAAATCCGCGCCTGGTTTCGTGACCACCGCTACCTTCATCTTCGGCATCATTAGTCTCCTCGCCCATTCACTAAACTCTTCTGAAACTTCCGTCTTGGATGCACGAGGACTGCGGAGAGTTAGGTATCTTCGCAGGCAGTGCTCCAATCCTCTCCCCCGGAATATTCAAGGAGCTTCCAATGCGCTAACTCCCTTTTCTCTACCAGCACTCTCCCCTCGCTCCGAGCTCGTGCCATAATGGTGCGCAGACAAGGAGACGACGCCGTGGAAGGCTTGCTTGCCAGAACCAATATCACGCCGGGCCTTCGCTCCGGACAGCCCTGCATTCGCAATTTGCGGATCACGGTGTGGGACATTTTGCGGTGGCTGGGAACCGGTGCATCGCACGCTCAGATCATCACTGACTATCCGGAACTCACCGAGGAAGACATCCTCGCAGCCCTCCAGTGGGCCTCCAACTTGAAAGACAGCGCGTTTATCCGTTAGCTTGAATGAAGCTACTCTTCGATGAAAACCTTTCCCGCCGGTTGGAAGATGCAACTCTGGATCTTTTTCCGGACTCGGCTCACATCTCGCAGGTCGGCTTGACCAGCGGCACAACTGACCGCAAAATATGGGACTACCGAAAGCAGCACGGCTTTGCCATCATCGCCGCCGATACTGATTTCGTCACCATGGCCAATACCTACGGCCCGCCGCCTAAAATCATACTGCTCGAGACTTGCGACTATCCCTGTAGCACCGCCGTTCGCATTATCAGAGCGAATGCGATTCTTCTTTCTCAATTTGAACGAGACAGCCACCCTCTCTTGATCTTGCGAAAATGAAGGCGCGCGCGGATTTTTCAAGTCGCAATACTCACCTGCGTCCGCTGCTTGCCGCATGTCCCTGCGCATCGTAAACTCGAAGCGCACCTAGCACGCCCTTGAGGAAGCACCCATGACCACACCCGCAAAGCCCGTGCCATCAACGATGTCCCGCAGCGAAGAGGCCGTCGCCAAACACAAAAAGTATATTTGGCCGTCGGTGACCAACTACTACCAAAAACCGCTCGTCGCCGATCACGCCGAAATGCAACACGTATGGGACGTCGAAGGGCGCAAGTACCTCGATTTCTTCGGCGGCATCCTCACCGTCTCCGTCGGCCACTGCAATCCCAAGATCACCAGCAAGATCAACGCGCAAGTCAACAAGCTGCAGCACATGTCCACGCTTTATCCGACCGAGCAGATCGTCGCGCTGGCCGAAAAAGTCGCTCAGATTACTCCTGGAAATCTCCAGTCGAGTTTCTTTACCAGTTCCGGCAGCGAAGCCGACGAAGCTGCCATCCTCATCGCGCGCATGGCCACCGGCAGTTATGACATCGTCGCTCTGCGCCACGCTTACTCCGGCGGCTCTTCGCTCATGAAATCCGTTACCGCCCACGCACCTTATCGCAAAGCCGCTGTCATCAGCGTGGGCATCGCCCACGCGATCAATCCCTACTGCTACCGTTGCCCTCTGCATCTGAAATATCCCGAATGCGAGGTCGCTTGCGCGGGCGACGTCGAAAATCTCATTCAAACCGGCACCAGCGGCAGCATCGCTGCCTTCATCGCCGAGCCAATCCAAGGCGTCGGCGGTTTTATCACTCCGCCCAAGGAATATTTCAAAATCGTTTTCAATATCGTAAAAAAATACGGCGGCCTTTTCATCTCCGACGAAGTGCAAACCGGCTGGGGCCGCACCGGCAAGAAATGGTTCGGCATCGAGCAATGGGAAGTCACACCAGACATTCTAACGAGCGCGAAAGGCATGGCCAATGGCGTCCCGGTAGGTCTCACGGTCACCACACCCGAAATCGCGGCCGGCTTCCAGGGCCTCAACATCGCCACCTTCGGCGGCAATCCGGTAACTTGCGCCGCCGCACGCGCCACCATCGAGCTCATCGAAGAAGACGACCTCCTCGAAAACGCTCACACTGTAGGCACCTATTTCCGCGCCAAGCTTGAAGAGCTTCAAGAGAAGCATCCGCTCATCGGCGACGTCCGCGGCATGGGCCTAATGCAAGCTCTCGAACTAGTGAAAGACCGCAAAACGAAAGAGCCTGCCCCTGCCGCCACCACGCAAGTCATGGAACGCGCTCGCGACAACGGCCTGCTCATCGGCAAAGGCGGCTTAATGGGCAACGTCCTCCGCCTCGCCCCCATGCTCAACACCACCAAACCCGACGTCGACGAAGCCATCCGCCTCCTCGACAAATCTTTCAGCGAAGTCACAAATTGATTTCAGGGATGCAAACAGCCATTGTTTCCGTGCTGATTCTTTTCTCCGCACTTCCGCAGGCGGCCTCTCCCGATAAGAAGGCCATTTGGAAGCCAGTGCAATTCGCCATTGTGCGTTTCAATGACCAAGCTCCGCAGACCTGGAATATCTACCACTCGGAAAAGCGCGACGCGCTGCTTGTGAAACTTTGGAAACGCTTTCTTTATCTGGACCTAAAAGAAGGCGAAGTTTACGAGGTCGATCCGCAGACCGTAAAGCCGCAGGGCGACAACGTCGAATGGTCGCTCTCCGACCTTCCGAGCGACCCAATCGAAATTTCTGATTGGAAAATGCGCGACGTCGGCCTGATGGTCCGTCGCGTGCGCTTTCGTTTCGGTAAGAACGGCCACTACCTGGACATTAATTTGCCCCTCAAGCCCGACGGCAAACCCGCCTATTAGTGCAATCTAGCGTAGGGCGGATTCCGCGGAGCCCCGCGGTTTGCACAAAACTCCGCGAAACCCCGCTCACCGCCGGTACACCCCGTAATACCACGGAATCCCCAGCGCCCCCGGCTCAACCGCCACGGTAACTTTATCCCCACTCTGGAACCGGTCGAAATCATCCGCATCCACCGCCAATCCTTCCACCTTTCCCCCAGCCCGCCAGGAACGCACGTGCAACCGCCGGCTCCCGCGCACAATCCCCTTCATATTGAATTTGCTCTCGACGGTAGTCGGATAGTAGGCCAGGTTTTTCTGCGAGTCCATCCGACCATTCACAAAAAGCGTCGCGGCAAGTATCCAGGGCAGCGGAATAAATCCCGCGTAGATGCGCTTCAGGACTTCGATCTCCCTATGCTGCCGCGCCCGCCTCTCCAGAATCACCGCAATCGTCAGCGCGAGAAAAAAGAGCAGCCCGAAGAACACCAGCATCAGATCCAAATCGAGCGGAGGGTAAATCTGGCTCACATAAGGAAACGCAAGCGAACCAACCAGAAAAATCGCGGTTCGCCCCACCAGCCGCCGCCGGAACAGCAACTCGGCCGCCACCGACGTCAACCCGCAAGAGGGACACTGGTCCGCGGTTCGCGGGGAACCGCAATCAAGGCATCTGGTCAAACTCATGCGACCTCAAACGCCATTCGAAACGAAGGGGCGAAAACGCCTGCACACATAGCAAGCCGCGCGAACCAACCCGCGCCGCCGCAAGCATAGTATAAGACGAGCTTAAGAACCTGTGTTGGAGAGAGAAGCCAGAAGATCTTGGTAGCGCTGCTCGTGCTGCCCTTCGGAGAGTGTAACGGATACGCCCATGCCACGCCCGGGCTCGATGCGCTTCACGGAACAATCTACTTTGACCGGCCGGTCCAGCACCAAATGCGCCGTAAAACCCGCCCCAATCCACAAAGGATCGACGGATTCGATGAACATGCCATTCGAGCTGATGTCGCGCGTGCTGGCACGCAAGACCGCAGAACCCCACTCGATCTCGAGGTTGGCGCGAAACGAGTAGCGCGGCGCCCAGCGTCGATCCGACCGCCGGGCCGATTGGTCCCCACTGCCCATAGACTTGGTAAACCCCCCTGCCAAGGATCCCAAGGTGCGGCGCCAGGGCGATCTCGCCGCTCGTTCGTATCAAGCATACCCCGGCTAAGAGCACACCCATACGACGCCGGAGACCGATGTTTTGTTCCCAGCAATGCACCTAACTTTTTCGGATACACTCCTTCGACAGTAACTCCAGCCTTTACGTGAAAGGATGCCGCTTAGTCTTTATTAGACGCAGCCGCAGGACCAGGGGTGTCTTCCTTGCGCGAGGATTTTTCTCCCGTGCGAATCCTGCGCTGCACTTCCGCTTGCAAATACTTGCGGAGGCTCTCTGAAACGATCCCTGGCGAGGCCAGTTCGCGCAGATCGGAGACGGTGAGTTCGGGCAGGTACGCAAGAATCGTGGCTAGTGGCGACAAAGGGTGCCGGACCAGCGCGAGCCGAACGTTGTAGCTGATCGACCACTTGCGGTGCAGCGAGATGGTGCGCACCACCACCGGCGGCAGTTTCTCACGTGAAAGCACTCGCAACACTTGTGCCTCCGTCAAATACGCGTTGTCCAAAACGATGCCAACGATTTGCGCGTGACCCTCCGCGAGAAGCGCGCCAGCCAGACGGGCCGGCCCCCTCCGCGCCAAAGTGATTTTTTGTCCCAACGGCAATTGCGGCAGCCGCGAAATCAGCTGGTCCTCCGCATTCCGTTTCAACTCCGTAGGAATGCCCGCCAGCAGCGTAAGCTGCACAAGGTCCATCAAGTAAAGATCGCGCAGCAAGCGCAACGTGACGAGCCTCGGCGTCCGCGGATGAAATGCGAGCGCCTTCTTCACGTGGTAATTCTTCAGCAAGGGCTTGCGCCGTGCCACTTCTTCGAGAATTTCCACCGAGAGGTTTTTTCGTTCCAGTAGCATGCACAGCTGCGTTTCCTCTAGCGAGGGATTATCGAGCAGCGCAAGCAGGACCTCCGCGTCGGTATGGTGCAGTAAGGCCGCCAGCTCCTCGCCGGCTGCAACGAGCGCGCGATCCCGATTTTTGTCGGCTCTCGTCATCTCAGTGCCCCGCACTGTCTCCGCCGGATAGCATTTGCAGCGCCCGCTGCGCCGCCGCCTCCGCGGGAGACACACGCAGGCCTCCAATCTCCGCCTGCGGGAACGCCTTCCTCAAACGCTCATCGATCTGACTCTCCAAATATTTCGACCGCCCAATCATTCCGCCCGTTTTTGCAACGACAAACTGCGTCCCTCGCAGATGCAATCGTTCCGCTACATTCTCCGCAAGCGAGCTCAGATCAAACGCAGCCGCACGCAGGATTCCTTGCGCCGAATTCCTGGCCGCCGTTTCAGCTGAAGTCTCAGAGGGAGTTTCGATCCAATCCGCAACCATCGCGACGACAGAAAACAATCGTGGAAAAACTTCGTCGGAAGCAGACTGCGCCCGCGCCTTGACTTCGGACCAGTTAGCGCAACTAAGCTCGCGCAGCAAACGCTGTCCCAACAGCGAATCCGCGCCTGTGCGGTCATTCTCGTGCATCCCCGTCAAAACCGCATGCCGCCCGATATCGTAAGCGCTGCCTTCATCTCCAATTTGCGAGCCGTATCCGCCCGCCCGCGACGTTTCGCCCACCGTGCTCCGCCCGACTGCAAACGAACCCGTCCCCGCTAACAGCACAATCGCTGGTCCGTCGCCCGTCGCTGCTAACGCGAGATCGAGATCGGTGCAAACCTGAACTTTCGATTCCGGAAATTCCGCGTCAAGAAGCGCGTAAATCTTTTCTGCGGACGCGGGGGGCCCCGCTCCCGCAAGGCCGGCGCAAACCGCAGTGGCTGCTGAATGGGCGGGCAGTACGGCTTGTGCGATGGCCTGCCGTGCTGCGTCACGAATGGAATTGATCGCCGCGCCAAACCCAACACGCAGCGGATTCGAAGGCCCAGCCTGCGAGCGCGCCAGAATCGCCCCGGACTCGTCCATCAAAACGCAATCCGTCTTCGTGCCGCCGCCATCGAATCCCAAGACAAAGCGCATCCAAAAAGCATAAGCGAGAAACACGTCCAATGCATTCACCGAAGAAAATAACGTGCGCAAACATGCGCCATGCCCGTCGCACCGAATTCCAGCGGACCAGATGGCTGCCACACCTCCACCTTCCGCAGGGATTTCTTGACCTGCGTAAGCCCTCCCACTATTCTCGGTTCACTTTTTGCGCGACAAAACGCGGAGCAAACGACCAATACGCGAAGTAATCTCTAATGATCGCCCCAACCCTCTAATGCGCATCCACCCACTTGATCTAGCCATTGTCATCGCCTACCTGCTCGCCGTAACCGCTCTCGGCATGCGCTTCCGCCGCAGCAAAAAGGAAGTCGCCAGCAGCGACCGCGAATCCGTCAGCCTCGACTATTTTCTCGGCGGCCGCACCGCTCCCTGGTGGGCCCTCGCTCTCTCCATCGTCGCCACAGAAACTTCCACCCTCACCATCATCGGCACGCCAGCAATCGCCTACGCTGGCAACCTCACCTTCGTCCAACTCGTCATCGGCTATCTAGTCGGCCGAGTCCTTATCTCCCTACTGCTTCTCCCCGGCTATTTTCGCGGCCAGTTTCTCACCGCCTACGCGCTCATCGAAAAACGCTTCGGCGAAAAAATGCGCGCCGTCGCCGCCAGCACCTTCCTCATCACGCGAGCCATCGCCGAAGGCGTACGCGTCTCCGCGATCGCTCTTGTCGTTAGCGTGGTCCTCGCTACCTCCGAGCACCTGGCCGTCGTCATCGTCATCGCGCTAACAATTCTTTACACCTTCGAAGGCGGCATGAAAGCCGTCATCTGGACGGACGTCGCGCAACTGCTTCTCTATCTAACGGGCAGCGCCGTAACGTTTTGGATTTTGCTCCACCGCATCCCCGGCGGATGGACCGAAGTCACACAAGTCGCAGCAGCCGCCGGCCACAAACTACAAGTCTTTGATTTTTCCTTAGACCTCGCCACTAAATACACGTTCTGGTCCGGCCTGATCGGCGGTGCCTTTCTCACCATGGCTAGCCACGGCACCGACCAAACCATCGTCCAAAGGCTCCTCGCCGCCCGCAACGAAAAAGACAGCCGCCGCGCTCTCCTCACCAGCGGCGTCATCGTTTTAGTTCAATTCTCTATTTTTCTTTTAATCGGCGTCCTGCTCTACGTCTTTGCCCAGCACGCGCCCCTGCTCGCCGCAGGCGAGCGCACCGATCGCATCCTTCCACTATTCCTGGTCCGCGAAATGCCCACAGGTCTCGCAGGCCTCCTCCTCGCCTCCATAGTCGCGGTAGCCATGTCCAACGCCAGCGGCTCCCTCAATTCCCTAGCCGCGAGCAGCGTCCTCGATTTTTCCAAACTCCGTGGCTATTCCGCCGACCCCGTAAAATTCTTGCGCCTCTCGCGCCGCATGACGCTGGTCTGGGGCGCCATCCTAATGTGCTTCGGTTTCATAAAGTGGGGCCCGCTCCTAGAAACGGGACTCACGGTGGCCTCCCTCCCATTTGGCAGCCTCTTGGGGCTCTTCCTCCTTGGCACGCTCGACCGCAAAGCCACCGCCACCGGCGCTCTCACCGGGATGTTCCTAGGCCTAGCCGCAATCTTCTGCGTTTGGCGCTATACGCACGTCGCCTTTACGTGGTACGTCTTAATCGGCTCCGTCGCAACATTCGCAGTCGGAAGCGCCGCGAGCCGATTCCGCAGAACGGAAAGCGCACCGTTGTGAAAATACTTACGATGGATATTGGTAGGGGCACGGCACGCCGTGCCCGTCTTTCCATTGCACTAACTTCGCGGAACAATTCCGCAGGGAGATCATGACGGAGAAACGCCTTGAACTGGTCCGCGGCCTGGGCGCCTGGGCTTCGAGCGCCATCGTCGTCGGCACCATGATCGGCACCGGTATCTTCCTAAAACCGGCCGAAATGGCCCGCGAAGGCCGGTATGTCTCGGTCGTCTTCGCGGCATGGATCGTCGGCGCAATCCTCTCCCTCTTCGGCGCGCTCTCCTTCGCCGAACTAGGCGCCGCCATCCCTGAAGCCGGTGGCGAATACGCTTACCTCCGTCGCGCCTTCGGCCCAGCCTGGGGCTTTCTCTTCGGCTGGATGCATTCCATCGTAGGCCGCCCCAGTTCCCTCTCTTCCATCGCCGCAGGCCTGATGCGCTTTCTGAGCTTTCTGCTACCAGTCGTAGCCGCCCCGATCTTCACGCTCCACATCGCCATCCCCGGCCTCACCATATGGATCAAGCCCTACGATTTCGTCTTCACCTGGGCGCAACCTCTAGCCGTTCTCTGGATCGTCGTGATGACCGCCATCAATTATCTCGGAGTCCGCCTAGGAGGCGCAGTCCAGGTTTTTCTAACCGCCATCAAAATAACGTCTGTAGCTATTGTGATTGGCGTAGCGTTTTTCTCGCACGCTGCTCCGCACAGCGCAGCCGATACCATTTGGCCGGCGGCAATGAACGGCAGTGTCCTAAGCGCGTTTCTAGCCGCGCTAGCCGCCGCTCTCTGGGCTTACGACGGCTGGGAAGACTTGAATCTGGTGGGCTCCGAAGTAGAAAATCCGCAACGCAATTTCCCGCGCGCCCTAGTCGGCGGCGTTTCTCTAGTCGCGCTAATCTATTTTCTCTTCAGCGCTGCTTGCCTAAAGGTGCTTCCGTTCAGCGCAGTAGCCGCCTCTCCGCACATCGCCTCCGACGTTGTCCAACACGTAGCAGGGCCCATTGCCGCCGCATGGATCACCGTAGCGATGGTCATCAGCGCCTTGGGCTCGATGAACTCCTCAGTCCTCAGCGGCGCGCGGCCCGCCTACGCCATGGCCCGCGACGGCATCTTCTTCAAAATCGCCGACGGCGTTCACCCCAAGTACCGCACCCCTGCCCGCGCCCTAATTTTTCAATGTGTCCTGGCCAGTCTTATGGCCCTGACCGGCACCTTCGAAGAACTCACCAATCTTTTCATCTTCGCCGGCTGGATTTTCTACGGTCTCGCCGTCGTCGCCCTCTTCTGTCTCCGTTACTCGGAACCCAACATGCCTCGCCCCTACCGCTGCTGGGGCTACCCTGTAGTCCCCGGCCTCTTCGTCGCCGGCGCCCTCGCCCTTACCTTCAACATCTGGCTCGACCGCCCCGGCCGCTCCTCCATCGGCCTCCTCCTCATCCTCGCCGGCCTCCCCTTCTACCGCCACTGGACGAAAGGAATGAGCGCGCATGCAGCCGTCGATTCTCAGCGGTAATCTCGCAAAAAACCAGAAATCCCGAAACACCGTCCATTTGATCCGGTTCCTGGTCTACTCTGGGAGCGCAGTCGCACTTTTCATTATCTTCTTTATCGCAAAGTTCTTTTTCTGGGCCAAATTTCTTGATCTGCACGCTTTTCGAGTCCCGAGCGGCTCAATGTGTCCCGCCATTTGCCTCAACGAAAAAACTATCGCCGGCATGGACGCTTTCAACAGGCGCGCACCGAACCGAGGAGAGGTCATCCTGTTCGAGCAGGACGGAGGCAGCACGAAATTCCTCAAGAGGGTAGTCGGTGTTGCAGGCGACACCGTAACGCGCGGACCGTCAAACACAATCCTCGTAAATAACACGCCGCTGACGCTGCCGTTGCCCTGCGGCAAAAATAACGCGTACGATCGCCTGGCTCCCGAGGGCACGCCTTTTGAAACCGTCAAAGTTCCGGACGGCTCTCTCTTCGTGATCGGAGACAATCTGGACAACAGCTACGATAGCCGCCACTTCGGGTTGGTCAGACTGGATAAAGTAAGAGGCAAAGCACTGCTCATCTATTGGTCGTCGAACACTTCTCGCATCGGCTGCAAGCTTAACTAGCCTCGTCCACAGCAAACCCGGCTTAAGCCCTTGCGGCCCGCCCTAAGGTTGAGCGGCGTGATTTCAGAATCTGTACCGGAAGCCCACCGGCGAGCAATGCCGCTCCGGGCAGGACCACCCATGCGACCAAACCCATCAGCAAGGCGCTCAACATGACGTTGTGCGCGACGTGATCGTCTAGGATCAGCGATATGGGAATCCAAATCACGAAAAAAACCGAATAAGGCAAAACAGGAAACACAATAGAAAGAAACGTAGCGCGTTGGGACGCGCCTGCATGGCCTGCCAAAGAAGCTCCCATCGCCCCGATCAGAAGCAACGACAACAGCCAGGGCACGTAAATCACTGCCACCGGAGCTGTCATTCGCCAGCCAGAAGTACTCACGATCAGCGGTTTCGGTCCAATCAGCTGTATAACCATGAGCAGCACCATAGAAAGTGACAACGTCAAAGACCCGGGCAACCACAATTGTCTGACTCGATTTGTCATGATGTTCTCCGTGCTGCGGGCGGTTTGAATTCTTCGACGCAGTTCCTGCCAATCGCTGACCTGCAACAAAGTGCGCGTGACAGCGCCCTCTTCCGCCAATCCTTGCTGGCGTAACTCCTCGCAAGTCTCTTCGAGATGGGCCGCGAGTTCTGCGATGACTCCGCGCCCATCCTCTGTTTCGAGCGAAAGTCCGCCCAGCCGTTCCCTGACGGTCGCTTCCCAATCCCGCATAGTTCACCTCGCTAACCGATCGCCGTATCTCGCGACGATGGCTGTGTGCTAAACAAAAGGTGCGCGAGCAGGCCGCCTATCAGAAGAGCGGCTCCCGGTACCAAGATCCAGCCAATCCCATCCTTCAGAAGCACGGCCGCCACAATACTAAAATCGCCTTGGCTTGCAGTGATCCCTTGGATGGCCAAACCAATCGGAAACATGAGGAGAAACGCGCAAGTAAACGCAAGGGCGGGAAAAACGCTGACAAAAAGCACGGTTGCACGCGAACCGCCGGCCCGAGATGAAATGTAAGCTCCCAGAGCTCCGAAAAATGGAAGCCCGGCTAGCCACGGCGTATACAAGAGAATCGCGTTGGGGCCGCTCCAGAAGAGGCGAGCTCGCAATCCGAATCTCTGGACCACCGCCAAGAAAAGCATGGAAAGTATCAGCGTGAGGAACCCGGGAATCCAGACCTGCCGGACGCGTTTCTCCATGACTTGTCCTCTCCTTGCGGTAAGAATTTTGCGCTGCAAATCCTTCCAATTCCCGGCTTGCGACAATGACCGCCCCACCGCCTCTTCTTTCGTCATTCCCTGTCTGAGCATCTCCTCGCAAGTGTCTTCCAGATGGGCCGCTACTTCCGCGATTACCTCGGTCCTTTCTTCCGGCTCCAGCGCCAGGCCTGCGAGCCGCCGTTCGACAAGCGCTTCCCAATCAGGCATGGGACACCTTGGTGAGGCGCTTCAAAGCGCGGAAGAGTTCGTCCCACTCGCGGCGAATGGGCGGGAGCTTTTTCTTCCCTTCGGCGGTCAGACGATAGCAGCGCCGCCGGCGCCCCGTGCCGCTGGTCTCCCAGGCCCCGCGCACCCAACCGCGTTTTTCCAGTCGGTAAAGCAGCGGATAAAGCGACGCGAGAGTGAATCGCAGCGAGCCGTACGTTTGTTCTTCGATACGCCGCGCCATCTCATACCCATGCAGCGGCCCATTTTCCAGCACATTCAATACAGCCAACTCTGCTGTGCCGCGCTTGATTCCCGGTGCGATCATTCTTATGCTCCCTATGTATAGGCATCTTATATATAAACACCGAAATGTCAACTGTACCGAAGAACAGTTGGAAGCGAACTCGCGTGAGCTCGGCTTGATTACCCTGCTTGCCGTGAGGAACGAAGGGAGCCTCGAAGGACCCTGCCCACGTGGATGCAATTACTCAGTCCCGCCTAACATTGCGAAGAGGCGATTTGGAGTGCGGCAGCCCCGCTGCCGCTTTTCTCAACGACTCTCACGACCCTATAGTTGGGAAGGCTCAGTAGCCAGAAGCAGCTCGCACAGAAGGTATACGCGCCGGGAAAGGCGACCCACTGATGGGCACCACCACACTCTCCGCTTCCGGACTGACGGAAATTTCCGGATGCAGAATTCTTGCCAGCGCCTCAATACCGGTGATCAGTCGCGGCCCCGGCCGCGAAAAATACCCGCTGGCGTCCATGGCATACACGCGAGAATTCCGCACCGCAGGCATCGCGCTCCACCCTTCCGGAAAAGACATGGAACGGTATTCATCGCGAGCTTGCTGCGCGCTGTAGCCGCACTGCGCGATCAAAAGAATTTCCGGCGCAGCGTCGATCACATCTTCCGCAGAAATCCTGAACGATGGCGTACGCTTCCGGCCAAGCGCATCTTTTCCGCCGGCAATCTCGATCATCTCCGGCACCCAATGCCCCGCCACATAAAACGGCTCCAGCCATTCGAGAATCGCCACGCGCGGTCGGTGCTCAACGCCATCAAGCTGGCATTCCAGCTCGCCGAGCCGTGTTCCAATCTTCTTGAGCAAAGCCTCCGCTTCATGTCCGCGGCAAGTCGCCTCACCAATCCACAAAATGTCGCGCCACACATCGCCGAGATCCTGCGGATTCAGACATAGAACTTCGGGCGGCTCGGGAAAACGCGCCAGCGCTATAGCCAAATCATCCGGCGAAGCAGCGCAAACTTGGCACAAATCCTGCATAATAATTAAATCCGGCCCCAATTCCGCGAGCGCCTCCGCATCCACGGAGTAAAGGCTCTCGTCGCGCGCGAGGTATTCGCGGACCAACCGGTCGATCTCAGCAGGGGGAGCGTCATGAGGCAGCCGCGAATGAATCACCACGCGCTTTGTACGCGCCTGCTCAGGAAAATCGCACTCGTGGCTAACGCCAACAACTTCTTTGTCGAATCCTAGAGCAAACAGGATTTCCGTGGCCGATGGCAGCAAGGACACGATTCGCATGGGCCGACTCTACCACAAAGACTTGGTACCTGCGCCGACCAATCGAGTGCTCAGCGGGCAGAACGGCCTCATTTGTAGAGAAAATATTTTCGCCGCGCTTGGTCGAAATTCGCGAGGTCCGTGGACCAACCGGCGACGATCTGCTCGGGCGAAACCCCAGCCTGAAGTTGTCGAATCGTTCCCGAGTTGCCGATTAGGAAGAGCAATTTCGCCGGATCAAAGTTCTTGGGATATAGCTTTTGCAAAATGGCGGCAATTTCCAACCCCGTGCGCACCGAGCGAACGGCAGCTCGGTCCGTGATGCGAATGCCGACACCACCGCACCGCTGTCCAGCGTAAAGACCGGACACCGGGATGAAAGGTTGATCGGCGAAGCGCAATCCGGGCAGATGGAGTGCGTTCAACTTGTCCGCGACGGCCATTCCATCCATCCACGGCGCGCCAAATTCCTCGAAAGGCGTCTCCGTGCCGCGTCCAACCGAGACTCCCGCGTTCTGCAAGATTTCGATGCCAGGATAGACAATCGAGCCCTTCACCGTCCGCAGATTGGGTGATGGCGGCACCCAGCGAATGCCGGTACTCTCGAAAAAATAATTGCGATGCCAGTTTTTCATGGTAATGACATGCAAATCGCAACCGATGTGATTTTCCGCGTTGAAAAACTGCGCAAGCTCGCCGATGGTGAGCCCATACCGGATGGGTAACGGAAAGTAGCCGACGATACTAGTTTTGTCAGAATCAAGTATCGGGCCTTCGATGATTTCGCCGCCGAGGAGATTGGGCCGGTCCAGGACATAAAAAGCAATGTTGTGCTTGGCGGCCTCTTCCATGCAGTACGCCATTGTGGCCGTGTAGGTGTAGAAACGTACGCCTGCATCCTGAATGTCGAAAACGAGCGTGTCGATGCCCGCAAGCATCTCGTCCGTGGGTCGCAGCGATTCGCCGTACAGGCTGTACGTGGTGAGGCCGGTCGTCGGATCCTTTGAAGATGCGTATTTTTCGTCCGCGCGGCCTGAGATACCATGCTCCGGGCTGAACAGCGCCACAAGTTGCAGACCGGGCGCGTGGAAAAACAGTTCGATCGACGAGCGGCCCTGCGCGTCGAGGCCAGTGTGATTGGTGATCAATCCGATGTGCTTGCCCCGAAGAGGCGCGAATTTTTCCGCTTCGAGTACGTCGAGTCCCGTTTGGACCCGGCCGGGGCGGCCTGATTTTTTTACCGCGGCATGCGTGGGAATACAGAGGGTGAGCAGAAAAACTAGACCGAGTAACGTAATGATCTTTTTCTTGAGACCGCCGCGAATTTGGAGCAAAGCATTCCCTCCGGTTGTGCGCCACCAATGATATTCTGGAACGCTTCGTTCGGGGCTGCGTTGTGAGCATGAAGTGCGTGTGTTATATACAGGCGCAGGATCCGGGTGTCCATCGGGAGACCCACAACTGATGAAAGGACGCGGTACAGGTGTTCTGCTTCTCGTTCCTTTTTGTTTGTTCCTTTTTCTTATGGCCCACACGACACGCAGTCAGAACAAGGCTTCTTCCGCGCCCTCCGTCTCTTCGACGCCTTCTTCTTCCACAAAAGATGCATCTGGAGCGAAGAAAAGTGCAGCGTCGGCGAAGCCCGCGCAAAAATTGTCGCCAGCGGCCGCCCAATGGGTCGAGACCACGCTCGGCAAAATGACCCTTGACGAAAAAGTCGGCCAACTTATTTTCGCCACATACCATGGAAGTTTCACCGCGACCGACGCACCCGCGTATGCAGAGATCATGCGCGACGTCGAGAAGTTGCACGTCGGCGGTTTCATCAACATTACGCAAAGCTCGCCGCTCGGCATCGTAAAAAGCCAGGCGTATCCGACAGCCGTGCTCTCAAATCAACTGCAAGCCAAATCAAAACTCCCGCTGCTGATCGGCGCGGACTTCGAACGCGGCACGGCCATGCGCTTGGATGAAGGCACTTCGTTTCCCACGGCGATGGCGCTAGCCGCCGCTGGCAATTCCAAAGACGCCTACACGATGGGAAAAATCACCGCGATCGAGGCGCGCGCCGTCGGCATTCACTGGATTTACGCGCCGGATTCCGATGTCAACAATAATCCAGACAATCCCATCATCAACACGCGCTCATTTGGCGAAGATCCTAAGAAAGTTGCCGAGTACGTGACGGCCTTCGTACACGGCGTGCAGGAAAATGGCGGCCTCGCGACCGCAAAACACTTTCCGGGCCACGGTGACACCGCCGCCGACTCACACATCGATCTCCCCGTGATTCGTGCGGACCGCGACCGCCTTGAAAGTCTCGAGCTAGTTCCCTTTCGTGCGGCGATTGCCGCTGGGGCGGACAGCATCATGACCGGCCACCTGTCCATTCCGGCGCTGGAGCCGGATCCGAATACGCCCGCGACGCTTTCCTCAAATGTTTTGACAGGACTATTGCGCAAAGAACTTGGTTACCAGGGGTTGGTAGTCACCGACGCCATGGACATGGGCGGGATCACGGTGCGTTACGCGCCGGGCGAAGCCGCAGTGCGCGCGTTTGTGGCGGGTGCGGACGCATTGCTCATGCCCCCGGTTCCGGACGCGGCGTTCGATGCGCTGCGGGACGCCGTGAAGTCCGGACGCATCACGCGCGAGCGGCTCGATGCTTCCGTGCGGCACATCCTGCAGGCGAAGGCGCGGCTGGGACTTTTCAAAGAGCGACTGGTCGACGTAAACGCTCTGAACAAAAATTTCGGCAAAGTGGAATGGCAACGCGAAGCACAAGAAATTTCGGATCGCGGCGTGACGCTGCTGCGGGACACGGCGCATCGTTTGCCGCTCGATGCCACGAAGCCCACGCGAGCGCTGCTCGTCGCGCTCTACGCCGATCCGGAGCCTTATCCTGGCGAAGATCTGGAACGCGAACTGCGCTCAAGAGTGGATTCGGTGACCACGCTGCGCGCCGATACTCGATTTGTAAAAGCGGACAATTTGAAATTGCCGGCACCGGACACGTATGACGTGGCGATTCTTGCGTTTTTCGTGAGGGTGAGTGACCGCAAGGGAAACGTGGATATTCCTGCGGAACAGGCGGCGCTGGCGGAAAAAGTTTACAAGAACGGGAAGCCGGTAGTGACGATTGGATTCGGCAGTCCATATTTGGTCGAGCATTTTCCGCAGGCGGAGACGTGGCTCGCAGCCTTCGGCATTAGCGACGTGGCACAGATTTCCGTTGCGCGGGCGCTGTTCAGCCAGATTCCCGTGCGCGGACACTTGCCAGTGACCGTCCCAGGCGTGGATATGAAGGCGGGATTTGGGATCGAGCTGGCGGCGAATCCGATGACGGTTCAGCCGATGGATGTGCGCGCGGAAGCGCAACTCCAGCCGGCGTTTGACGTCATCGAACACGCGACTGCGGATAAAGCTTTTCCTGGCGCAACGCTGGCAGTCGGCTATCGCGGACGCGTCGCGTTACATGCGTTCGGCAATCTGAGTTATGACGCGAAATCGCCACAGGTGAATGTGCGCACGATGTACGATGTTGCGTCACTAACAAAAGTGATTGTGACTACGACGCTGGTAGAAAAACTCGTCGAAGGAGATTTTCATTCTCCCCTGCAACTGGACGCGCCGATTGAACGCTATTTGCCGGAGTGGGCCAGTGGTCCACAACCAGAGTGGCGGCACAAAGTGACGGTGCGCCACTTGATGACGCACACATCGGGCCTCCCGCCCTTCAAAGAGTACTGGCGCACGTCAAAAGGCAAGCCGGGCACACTGAAAATGATATTTGCCGAACCGCTCGAATACGAGCCCGGAACAAAAATGGTGTACTCCGACCTCGGAATCATCTTGATGGCCGAAATCATCGAGCGCCTGACCGGCCGCACGCTCGACGACCTTGCAAGAGAATATATTTTCACGCCCCTAGCGATGAACGATTCGATGTACAAGCCGCCAAAAACCCTTTGGCCCCAGATTGCGCCAACAGAATTTGACGCGAATTTCCGCAAGCGTCTGATTCAAGGCGAAGTCCATGACGAAAACGCCTTCGCCATCGGCGGCGTTTCCGGGCATGCAGGACTCTTCAGCACCTCGCCCGATTTGGCGGCGTTCTGCCAGATGCTGCTGAACGGCGGCGTCTACGCGCACCAGAGAATCTTGCGACGCGCCACGATCGCGCAATTCACTGTGCCGCAGCAACTCTCCGGCGGCACACGCACGCTAGGCTGGGTCGTGCCCACCGAAGGCAGCTCCAGCGGCCGCTATTTCTCGCCGCACAGCTTCGGTCATACCGGTTTCACGGGGACTTCCATCTGGATCGATCCAGACCGCCAGGTCTTCGTCGTCCTGCTGACGAATCGCGTCAATCCCACGCGGGAAAACCACAAAATCGCCGACGTGCGGCCCGCTTTGCACGATGCAGTGATGCGAGCGCTGGGATTTACGGTGCCGGCAACGCCAACGGAGTAGGCGTTGCGTGTGTGCAGTGCCCCAAGAGTTCCTTATCGGGCTTTCGGTGGCATATAAAAATCGACTAGATTTCCATCCGGGTCACGGAAGTATATAGAGCGAGTCCCCCATGGCTGTGTAGTCGGTGGTTTGACCCATGTTTGTATAAGGCTCTGGAGTCTGACGTACTCTTTGTCGAGGTCGGCGACTTGGAATTCCAGTATCACGCTCTTATTCCACGCTGGCTCGGCCGAGCCGGGAATGTACTTTTCCTGGGCCCCGGCTGAGAAAATCGCGAGCACTCCCACACCTGTATGAAATTCCGCGTAATCTTCGCCAGACTTCTGCGCTTTGAGCGCCAGGATGGGCTCGTAAAACTGTATAAGCTGGTTCACGTTGTTTGTGATGAGACAGGTGTGCATCAGTTTTGGGACGCTGCCGGGGTCGGAGGGAGGATGGCTATCCATCATCCTGAGATTCGCCGACCATCCTGTGATGGCTGCTGCCAGACCAATCGCCAAGAACTTCGTGAGAGTTGTTATCGTCACGGTTTGCTCCTCAATACGGTGCGTTGTCTACTCGGATGGGTCCAATTAGACAAGAGAGGCCTTTGATGAGTTGACGTTATGACAGAAGAGCATTTTGCTGCAAATCGAGCGATCGGCGCTTGGTTACTCTCGGAACCCGTTGCGGCCGCGGTCGGGATCGGCGTCGCAAGTTCACCGTTTGCACGCGCGAACTGTTCGACGGCGGCGAGACGTTCGGACGTGGCGGGATGAGTGAATCTCCACTCGGAGCCTTTGTCGAGAACAATCAGATTGGTATCCGTCACTTTTCTCAGGCCAGTGATGAAAGACTCCGCGCGGCCCGTCCGTTTCCACGAGTAGAGGTCGGCGTCCCTCTCCTGCTTGCGAGAGAACGCAGCGACCAGGACGCTGCCGTACGCGCGGCCGCACGTCCAGTCGCCTTGCGGCAGGACTCTCTTTGCGACGTGATGAAGCGCGCAGTGGCCGAGTTCGTGAGCGACAATGGCTTCCACTTCCTCCGTCGAGAGTCTCAAAATGAGGGTATCGGTCAGTAGAATGCGGCGGATTGCACCAACACCTGAGACAAAGGCATTGGCTTGGCGAGTTCGTCCCGAAATGCGCCATTCGTAAATTGCTTCCTGCGCAAACGCCGGCTTTGGCGGCAAGTTGAGTAAGCCTTTCACGAAGAGCCGCATCACACAGAGGAACTACCGGGTAGAAAAAGCGACAGTATCCATGGAAACGTCCTGCTGATCCACAGAATCAGAAGCGCGTAGAGCAGTCCGGCGCAGATCCAGCCGTAGGAGGAAAAAAACCATGTTTGAGAGAAAGGCGATCTCGACGAGTGCGGCGCCGAAGAGAAGAGCCAATGCCTTCGTCTTTAGATAATCGCGGAGCCACACGAGGGGCCGACGGCTATCAATCCGAACTTGCGTTGGAGGCAGAAAGTATACCAGGCGACAGGGAAAGCACTTGCGGTGCAAACTGCCCAAAGAAGAAGCCAACCTACGGCAACCTGCAACGAGAAGTTGCGAGTGATCGCGTGAGCGAACAGCGCGACTCGCTGGTTGAGGCCCAGGCCGCCGCAGCCGACGATGGCAGCCAACAGCGCGAGCATCCGAAACTCTGCCGCCCAGCACAGGCACTTTGTAAATGCGCGGCCGGTATCTGTTTGGCTGATCGGAGGCGTTGTTGCAACGCTCATGTGGGATTACTCACTATGTTAGTTCTTGCGATCGAACGGCCGGGGAACAAAGACAGGAGTTCCGGAAAGATAAAGACCTGCCTTTTCCAAGAGGAGCGCGTTGACACTCCATTGGGCTTGAGGGCTTTGGGGCGGTCGGGACTGCTTACTGCAAATCGAGTGCGGCTTGGGCCAGGTCGGCGGGTTTGCCGAGGTCGCGCCAGTAGGAATTATCGTGGCCGAAGGCCAGGATTTTTTGGCCTTGGGAAGAGAGGCGGAGGTAGGAGTCGATGATGGAGAAGGGACCGGTCTCGGTGAGCACGGGGAGGAGGCGAGGGGAGATTACGTGGATACCGGAGAAAGCTAGGGGTTGGAGTGGAATCGAAGAGAGATTTTTCGCTTCGCTCGAAATGACGGTATGGTGGGGGCTCGGAATGAGGGTGTCTTGGTTGTTGATGCGACGGCCCGAGAGTTGGAACTGATCGTTGAAGAGCAGTTGGCGGCCGGATTCGCGGGATCGGACGGCAAGCGTGGCAAGGGCGTCATTTTCCTTGTGGAATTGGAGCATGGCGGCCAGGTCGATTGTGCTGATTACGTCGACGTTGTGCAGGAGGAAAGGCTCTTCGCCCCGGACGGGATCTTCTTCGAAAAACCAGGCGGCTTTTTTTAGCCCGCCGCCGGTGTCTAGGAGTTGATCGTTTTCGAGTGAGATTTCTAGGCGCATACCGAAATTATTCTTGGATTTAAGATAGTCCTCGACCATGTCGGCAAAGTGATGGACGTTAATGATGGCCTCGGTGACGCCGAAGGTGCGGAGGCGGGTGAGCGTAATTTCTAAGAGGGTCTGGCCGTTTAGTTCGACCAGGGCTTTGGGGCGTGTGTCGGTGAGGGGGCGGAGGCGGGTGCCCAAGCCTGCGGCAAGGATCATCGCTTTCATGGGAGAGAACTCGGGAAGTCAACTCTGGCCTGAAAAAACAAGAAAAAAACATTTACACAAAGGGCGCTGAGAACGCAGAGGGCGCTGAGAAGAGGGGACGTCATTTGCGGAGGTTCTCTAAGCCGAGGTGGCGTAGGACTACTTCCACCCCAGGTTTGGAGCGCAGGCGTTTGGCTAGTTGTTCCGCTAGATAGACGGAGCGGTGCTGGCCGCCGGTGCAGCCGAAGGAAACCATCAGATTTTTGAACCCGCGACTTTGGTAGCTGGCGATGCTGGCGTCTACCAGCGAGAGGACGCTAGCGAAATATTGATGGACGCTTTCCTGTTGATTGAGATAGTCGATGACTGGCGCGTCCTGGCCTGTCAGCAATTTGAATCGCTCTTCGCGGCCGGGATTTGGAAGGCTGCGCCCATCAAAAACAAAGCCGCCGCCGTTGCCCGTTTCGTCGGTCGGTAAGCCTTGATGAAAGGAAAAGCTGAAGATGCGGACGACGAGATTGTCGGCTTCGCTGGCGAGGCCTTGCAATTTTTCGGAGGCCAGCATGCCTTGGAAGGCGCCCATCAGCGCGGGGAGAGCGATCGGCAGCTCAGCGTGATGCAGCAGCCAGCGGAGATTTTTTAGCGCGTAGGGGACGCTCTGCAGGAAGTGGGCTTTACGTTCGTAGAAGCCGCGGAAACCATAGGCCCCGAGAGCCTGCATGATGCGGACGTAGACGTAGGCATAGTAATGGCCCAGGAAAGCTTCGCGATCGACGGGGATAAATTTTTCGAGCGCGCGAAGATAGTCATAAAGAAGCTGCCGGCGAAGTTCGGGAGGGAGGTCGGCCTTAGCGTCGTAGAGAAGCGAGGCGATGTCGTATTGCAGGGCGCCTTTTCGGCCGCCCTGGTAATCAACGAAATGCGGTTGGCCATCGCGGAGCATGATGTTGCGCGACTGAAAGTCGCGATAGAGAAAATAGTCGCGTGGGGCGCTGAGAAGAAAATCAGTGAGGCGGCTGAAATCCTCCTCGAGAGCGTGCTCGTTGAACGGAATGCCCGCCAGTCGCAGAAAATAATATTTAAAATAATTGAGGTCCCACGCGATGGATTGGCGATCGAAGCTAGAGATCGGATAGCAGACCGTGTAATCGAGATCGCGGCCGGCTTCGACTTGAAAGCGCGGGAGGATCGCGACGACCTTGCGATAGGCTTCGACGACTTGCGGAGCGATGACGCCGGCATGGCGATTTTTGGAGAGAAATTCGAAGAGGGTGGTGTCGCCGAGATCTTCTTCGAGATAGACGCCGCTCGCGAGATCTTCGGCGTAGATTTCTGGGACGGGAAGATGGTGCTTGCGGAAGTGTTTGGAGAAGGCGAGGAAGGCGGCGTTTTCTTCGCGAATGTTGTAGAGAATGCCGATGGCGGAGCGAGGGCCGGCGGTTAGGCGGATGATTTTGCGGCCGGACCCGCCGAGTTCGCCTTGGAGCGGCTGGACGCGCTCGACGGGCGTCTGGAAGTGCTGTTCGAATAGACTTTTGAGAACGTCGATGGACATAGTTTCCAGTCGAGGTTTTGATAAATCAATGAAACAAATCGTTTTCTAGCATAGCCGATTCCATGTGAAGTGATTTGAGTGGAAGTGAACGAGTGTGCCTAGAAATGTCGAGGATGATTGTGGGTCGGTGGCGCAGGCTTCACGCTGTGCGACTGGTGGGCGAGGATTGGGGTAACGAACACGCCGCAAAGAGGGTGCTGAATTGGCGGGTTGGAGGCGGCCACTCAGCTGGTGCGGCTATAATTGTCGGATGAGTTCACGAATAAAAGATAAGAGAAGGACGGAGCAGCGGCTGGCGGCGTCGAAGAAACTTCACCGGATGACGGGGGCGGAGATTGTGCGGTTGATGAATCGCGAGGAACGCAAGGTGGCGGCGGCGGTGGGGCGTGAGTTGCCGGGGATTGCGCGGGCGGTGGATGGGATTGTTGAAGCGATGCGTGCGGGCGGGCGGTTGATTTATGTGGGTGCGGGATCGAGCGGGAGGATGGCGGTGTTGGACGCAGCGGAGTGTCCGCCGACGTTTGGAATTTCGCCAAAGCAGATGGTTGCGTTAATTGCCGGGGGACGGCGAGCGGTAACGGGAGCAGTCGAGGGCGCAGAGGACTCGGCGGCGAATGGGGCGCGGGACTTGCGGCGGTTGAAATTGCGGCGGAAAGACGTGGTCGTGGGAATCGCGGCTAGCGGGACCACCCCGTACGTTTTGGGGGCGATGAAGTTTGCGCGAGGGCGTGGAGCGATGACCATCGCAGTGATGGCTAACCGCGACATGCCACTGGCGCGATTGGCGAAGATTGCGATTGGGGTGGAAGTCGGAGCAGAAGTTTTGACGGGGTCTACGCGGTTGAAGGCGGGGACTTCGCAGAAGATGGTCTTGAACATGCTGAGTACCGCGGTGATGGTGAAGTTGGGGCATGTGTATGAGAACTTGATGATTGATGCGATTTTGACGAATAAGAAGCTTCAGGGGCGCGCGGTGCGGATTTTGATGGAGGCTAGTGGCGCGAGTGTGTCTGCGGCGGAGCACGCTTTGCGGGCGGCAGGACACAGTATGAGGGTGGGGTTGGTGATGCTGAAGTTGCGAGCAGGCGCGTCCGAGGCTCGGAAAAAGTTGGCTGCGGCGCGGGGAGACTTGCGGTTGGCGCTGGGGGAATAGGAAAAAACATTTGCACAGAGGAGACGGAGTACACAGAGGGCACAGAGAAGAAAGGAAAAGGAAGAGGGGGACGTTCCGGCCTGGTTGGGGTTGGGGTGGGCGCCGGCCACACGGAAGAAAAGCGGCAGCAAGGCTGCCGCAGTCCAAAGCGGCGGGCTAAAGGCCTGCCGCTACAGAGAGAAGAGCGAGGGGATGGATAAGTTTCTAATTCGGGGTGGGAAGGCGCTGCAAGGAACGGTGGTGATCAGCGGGGCGAAGAATTCTGCTTTGCCGGTGATGGCGGCGGCTTTGTTGACGGCGGAAAAAGTGGCGGTGCACAACATTCCGAAGGTGCGCGACCTGGTGACGATGAGCAAGTTGCTGACGTTCATGGACGCAAAGGTTTCGGTGAGGGAAATGCCGGCGAGCGACTACGTGATTGAGGCGCCGACGTTGAGTCACGCGGAAGCACCGTACGAGTTGGTGAAGACGATGCGGGCGTCGATTTTGACACTGGGGCCGTTGATGGCGCGGCTGGGAGTGGCGCGGGTTTCGTTGCCGGGAGGTTGCGCGATTGGGGCGCGGCCGGTTGATCTTCATTTGAAAGCGCTGGAGCGCATGGGGGCGGAGATCACGACATCGCACGGCTATATCGAGGCGAATGTGCCGGGGAACGGATCGAAAGGCCGGCGGTTAAAGGGTGCGCACATCGTGTTTGAGAAAGTTACGGTGACTGGGACGGAAAACATCTTGATGGCGGCTACGTTGGCGGACGGCGAGACAGTTTTGGAGAATTGCGCACGCGAGCCGGAAGTGACGGATTTGGTTGTCATGCTGCGGAAGATGGGTGCGCAGATTGAGGGTGACGGAACAGCTAGGCTGCGGATCCGTGGCGTCCGCGAATTGCATGGGACGGAACATAGCGTGATTCCGGACCGTATCGAGGCGGGGACTTTTCTTGTGGCCGGTGCGATTACGGGCGGAGACCTAGCGCTTACGAATTGCGAGCCGGAGCATCAAGACGCGCTGATCGAGAAATTGCGAGTGGCGGGCGCGTGCATCGAAATTGTGGACAAGACGACTTTGCGTGTGCGCGGAGGAAAAAAGTTGGTGGCTGCGGACATGACCACCGAGGAGTATCCGGGATTCGCTACCGATATGCAGGCGCAATTTATGGCGCTGGCGACGCAGGCGGAGGGGACTTCGGCGATTACAGAGACCATTTTTGAGAACCGATTTATGCACGCTAGCGAGATGACTCGAATGGGCGCGAATATTTCGATTGAGGGGCGGCGAGCCGTGGTGCACGGGCCGGCGGCGTTGTCTGGAACGACGGTGCAGGCTTCAGATTTGCGCGCGAGCGCGGGGCTGGTCCTGGCAGGCCTGATAGCGAATGGAGAGACGGTAGTCGAGCGCGTCTATCACATCGATCGCGGCTACGAGCACATCGTGGAGAAATTGCGGAGTGTGGGTGCGGACATTGAACGGGTACATGGCACGGGGTCGTGAATTGAAGCCGCCGGTGTACTCCCACGCGCACCAGGAGTGCCGCAATTGAAAATGAAAAAGGCCCCCGAAAAAAATCGGAGGCCTTTTGAGTTTTTGGAGTGAAGCGAAATCATTCGCCGGCGCCGGAGTCTCCGCCGGAGTTGCTTTCGCTGCCGGACGAGGACTGTTGGCCACCGCCGCCGCTGGCGGCTGCTTTTTGTTGCTTCTCGCGGGCTTCCTTGATCAGGGCTTTGCGCGAGAGCCGGACTTTGTTGCCCTCGATGGAAAGAACCTTTACGAGGACCTGGTCGCCGAGCTTCAGCTCGTCGCGAACGTCGCGGATGCGATGTTCGGAGATTTCGCTGATGTGCAGGAGGCCGTCGGTGCCAGGGAAAAGCTCGACGAAGGCGCCGAACTCCGCGAGGCGAACAACCTTGCCGAGATAGGTCTTGCCGATTTCGGCCGAAGCGGTGACGTCGCGAACCATTTGTAGAGCCGCATCGCCGCCGGCGCCGCTGGTGGAGAAGATGTGTACGGTGCCGTCTTCGAGGACGTCGATTTTGACGCCCGTGGCTTCGATGATGGATTTGATCTTCTTGCCGCCCGGACCGATGAGGTCGCGGATCTTGTCCTGAGGAATCTTCAGCTTGAAGAGGCGCGGAGCATACGCGGAAATTTGCGTGCGCGCTTCGCTGAGAGTCTTCTCCATGGTGTCCAGAATTTGCAGGCGAGCTTTCTTCGCTTGGGCCAGGGCTTCGCGCATCATGCCGATGCTGATGCCAAGGACCTTGATGTCCATTTGAAGCGCGGTGATACCTGCACGCGTGCCCGCCACTTTGAAGTCCATGTCGCCATAGTGATCTTCTGCGCCGGCGATGTCGGTGAGAATCGAGTACTTCTTGTCATCCCCAACGACGAGGCCCATGGCGATACCGGCGCAAGGAGCCTTCAGCGGAACGCCTGCATCCATTAGCGCCAGCGAGCCGCCGCAAACGGTGGCCATCGAAGAAGAACCGTTGGATTCAAGAATGTCCGAAACGAGCCGCATGGCGTACGGGAAATCCGCTTCGGGAGGAAGCAGGTTGACCAGCGCGCGTTGCGCGAGAGCGCCGTGACCGATTTCGCGGCGACCCGGACCGCGGAGGAATTTTACTTCGCCGACGCTGAACGGCGGGAAGTTGTAATGCAGCATGAAGCGGTTGAACTGATCCTGCTCGAAGAGCAAGTCCAGCCGCTGCATATCTTCCTTGGTGCCGAGCGTCAAAGTGGCGAGAGCCTGCGTTTCGCCGCGGGTGAAGAGCGCTGAACCGTGCACGCGAGGCAACAAGCCGACTTCGCACGAAATATGACGAATCTGATCGAAAGCACGGCCGTCTGGACGGCGGCGGGCATTCAAGACGTCATCGCGGAAGATATTTTCGCGGAGGCGTTCGATGGCGCGCTTGGTGAGCGCGCGCTTTTCGTCCATCTCCTTCTTGGGTTCCTCGGGGATGGCCTTGATGATTTCTTCTTTCAGGGCATCAACGAGGTGATAGCTCTCCTTCTTGGGATGCTTCTCGGTATTGAGAGCATCGTGAAGCTTCGCGCCGTACTTCTTGTCGAGATCCTTGTAGATGGATTCGTCAAACGGCAGCGGCTTGACAACAACTTTCACTGGTTTGATCTTCGC
Organism: uncultured Acidobacteriota bacterium; assembly: GCA_963705855.1. Lineage (GTDB taxonomy): Bacteria > Acidobacteriota > Terriglobia > Acidiferrales > UBA7541 > Acidiferrum. Next base: position 91,783 of record CAVPLA010000041.1, on the reverse strand, counting down.
GTGCAACTCCTTGATGGCCGCGACAATTTTCTTGACCTGCGCGTGTCCAAATTCGAGGGCATCGACTACGGTTTCTTCCGAAACCTCGAGAGCGCCGGACTCGACCATGACAATGGCTTCCTCAGTCCCGGCGATAACGATGTTCAACAAGCTTTTCTTCTGCTCGACGACGGTCGGATTGGCAACAAGCTGGCCATCGAGCAAGCCGACGCGAACGCATGCAATCGGCTTCTCAAACGGAAGATCGGAGCAATAAGAAGCAGCAGAAGCAGCCGTAACGGCAATGACATCGGGATCGTTGTCGCTGTCCGCGGAAAGCACCATCGCGACGATCTGCGTTTCGTTGCGCCAGGATTCGGGGAAAAGCGGGCGCATCGGTCGGTCGATCAAACGGGAAGTGAGAATTTCTTTTTCCGAAGGACGGCCTTCGCGCTTGAAAAAACCACCAGGTATTTTCCCAGCCGAATAGGTGTTTTCTCGGTAGTCGACCGTCAACGGAAGAAAATCGCGGTCGTTGGCCGCCGTCGACATACATGCCGTGGTAAGCACAACGGTGTCACCGTAACGAGCGGTAATAGCGCCGTTCGCCTGCTTGGCAATCTTTCCAGTTTCGAGAATGAGGGCGCGTCCCCCGACTTCCACAGAGACCTGATGTGGTGCTGGCGTGTGCGTATTTTCAGACATAAGTGATCATTTCCTTTGGCCCCGCTTCATGCGGAGCATTTTCAGAGCGTCCACAGGACTGACGACCGTGCAGGTGTGCGCGGCCGCTTTCCGCGGCCTAAGACAAATCCCTGCTTCGAGTAGGTCGGCGTTAACCTGGCCTGGATAACCCCCGAGAAGAAAAGAGGTGAGAACTACGATTGGAGACAGTATCTCGATCCGGACTACACCACGAGAAACACCGGCCTACTAAATGCAGCCGGGGGCCCAATGATTTCACTGCCAGCCCAACCGAACATTGAGCCGACAGACACACTTCGTACGGAAGTTGTCATTGCGTGAAAACGCAGAGGTTTCTGCCCGTTGATACTCTGAAATGTAGGGCAGTTACTTGCGCAGGCTAAGACGTTCAACAATCTCGCGGTACCGATCCGGGTCGCGACGGTTCAAATAGTCCAGCAGGCGGCGGCGCTTATTGACCATCATGATCAAGCCGCGCCGGGATGCATGGTCTTTTACGTGGGACTTGAGGTGCGTGGTTAGGTAGCTGATCCGCTCGCTCAAAAGTGCTATCTGGACTTCCGGTGAGCCAGTATCTTTTACTTCTCGCCGGAATTGCTCGATCAACACCGCTTTTGCTGTGCTCAAGTGCCCCTCTCCGTCGTCCCCTGAATTTTTCCTCTTCTCTTCGACTCATTCAGGCTAACACAAACATGTTTTGAGTGTAAAGGAATGTAAAGATTCTCCGCCGAGCCTTTTTTGCGAACGCAGGCATTGGGAGTTGCGTTGCGCGCGCAAATTGGGTTGAATGCTTGTGCGAGTACACAAGCATCGAGAGGAGAAAGAAAAATGCAAAGGCGACTTGCGATAATCGGAATGGCGGGGTTGTGTTTGTTGGCAGCACAGGCATCCTGCGGTCAAAAACGAGTGAGTCCCCCGGCGAATGCAAAGTGTGACCTCGGCGGAGGCCAAAGCATTACGGTGGATTATTCAAGCCCGCGCGCGGACGGGCGGAAGATTTACGGAGGGCTGGTGCCGTACGGAGAAGTGTGGCGTGCGGGAGCAAATAAAGCCACGACGCTTGTAACGACAACGGATCTGAAGGTTGGCGGCAAGGATGTACCTGCAGGGAGCTATACCCTCTTTGCGATTCCGGCTCCGGACAAATGGACGCTGATCATCAGCAAGAAAACCGGTGAATGGGGAATACCTTACCCCGGGGCTGATTCGGACTTCGTGCGCCTGGACATGAAGTCGTCCTCGCTGCCGTCGGCGGTGGAAAACTTTACGATTGCGTTCGATAAGGGCGCGAGCGGGTGCACGCTGCGGATGGATTGGGAGACGACCCGGGCTTCTGTGGAAATCGCCAAGAAGTAGGACAGGCACTCTTGCCTGTCCGCTTTTTTCTTGCCTAAAGTGCCCGCAGCAAGAAAGAGACAGACAGAAATGTCTGCCTCGCAAGTCAGGAGGTTTTCGTCCGGACCAGCGAAAGAAACTCATCCCGCGTCTGCTTGTTGTGACGGAAACCACCGAGCATAGCGCTCGTCACAGCCTGACCATGCTGCTTTTCCACGCCGCGCATCTGCATGCAAAGATGCCGCGCCTCGATAATCACGCCGACACCCTCAGGGCTAATTTTGTCCTGAATGGCCGCAGCAATCTGGCTGGTAAGCCGCTCTTGAATCTGCAGCCGCCGCGCAAACATGTTGACGAGCCGAGCAACTTTGCTCAAGCCGATCACACGCTTGTTGGGAAGATACGCCACGTGGCACTTCCCAAAAAACGGCAGCAAATGGTGCTCGCAAAGGCTGAAGAATTCAATATCCTTCACGACCACCATCTCGTCATAAGACACGCTAAAGGTCGCGCCGTTGAGAATGTTCTCCGCATTCTGCAGATACCCGCTCGTCAAAAATTTAAGCGCCTTTTCGTAGCGCTCCGGCGTCTTGCGCAACCCTTCGCGATTCGGGTCTTCGCCGATCAGCTTGATAATTTCGCGAACGTGACAGGCAATCCTCCGCGCGTCCAGCGGTTTCTCTTCGTTCAGGATGATTTCTTCTGTCGGTTTAACCATCAATCTTACCTCTCGAAGCCTTCTGGATTGTCTCCGGCGTACTCAAAACTATTATTCGACGTCTCCTGCACGCGTACGTGTTCGAGCTTTGCCTCCGGAAACGCTTTCAGCCGCCGGAAAATCTCGATGCACAGATTTTCCGTCGTGGGAACCGTGGTGCGAAACGCGACGACGTCTTCATTCAGCGACTTGTGATCAAACGGCTCGAGGATTTCGCGCTCGACAAAGCCATCAAGGTCCGCAAGATTCGCGATCATCCCGGTGGCGGGATCGACTTTTCCCGACACAAGGACTTCCAAAGTGTAGTTGTGTCCGTGTCCATACGGATTATTACACTTCCCATAGAGGCGCCAGTTCTCTTCCTCGCTGAGACCAGGATTGTGCAGCCTGTGCGAGGCAGCAAAGCGATAGCGCCGCCCAAGTTCGGTCTTGATTGCGCCGTTCTCTGCGCCGGAAACCATCACGCCTCTGCCCCTTCCGCTCCGTTGCGGTAACAGTCCGCAAAAAGATCCGGAGTTTCGTACAGCCTCACGCGATGCAGCTTTCCTTGCTTGATCTTCGGATCGAGCAATTGCCAAATCACGCGGGCGATGTTTTCGCACGTCGGAATCTGCCCCGCGAGCTCAGGGACTTCGTAGTTCAAAAAACGGTGGTCCATGCGCTGCATCACTTCACGCTCGAGAATTTCTTTCAATTCTTTCAAGTCCAAGACCATTCCGGTTACGGGGTCGGGTTCACCGGCAACAGTCACTTCCAAAGTGTAGTTGTGCCCGTGTCCATGCGGGTTGTTGCATTTGCCAAAGATGCGGCGGTTCTCCTCCGGCGAGAAATCCGGATTGTTATAAAGGTGCGAAGCGGCGAACTCGATTTTGCGTGTGAGCAGGACCATGGCGGTTAGTTGTCGCTTCTTTTATCGGGGCGCGCCGGGAAGAGTTACTGGAACTTCCCGCCCTTTCCATTCGACCTTACCCTTCGTGTAGCCTCGATACGAAGCCCAGAGCACACCCACGTACAACACCACCGCGGGCACGTAATAAATGATGAATTTGAAGGGGTATTGGTTACGAGATAGCTCCGCTCCATAAGTGAATTGTCGAAGCAAAAGTAAACAGACGCCCAAAAAGGGAGCGACGGGAATTTTTAGCCCCAGAAAAATGAGAGCCATCGGAATCCACGGTATAGTGGATTCCATCTCGCGATAGACGCTGCCCGGCGTGCCGCCGACGAGCAGGTAAAGGTTTTTCTTCCAGCCTTGCCACATCGCGCCGAACGAGCGGTACATCCGCACGCGCACGATTCCCTGCCCTGAACCAAACCACAGGCGAAATCCAGCAGCCTTTGCGCGCTTGGCGAGAGCGACATCTTCCAGCACATCCGACGCGACGCTCGCGTGACTGCCGATGGAATTGTAAGCATCGCGCTGAATCATCAGAAACTGTCCGTTGGCGGCCGCCGCTGGCAAAGCCGGATTGTTCACGGCTTCATAGGAAAAATGTTTTGCCAGGCGGCTATACACAAACGGGATTAACGCGTTCTCGTACCACGATTGCGTGATTTGCTCCGGCGAAAAAGAAACTAGCGCGGCGCTTGTTTCCTGCGCGATTTGCAGCGCCCGAGCGGCCGCGCCCGGTTGTAACTCAGCATCAGCGTCGGTGAACAGCAACCACTGGCTCTTGCCTTGTTGCGCTCCAAGAAAAACCGCATTGTTCTTGCCAACCCAGCCGGGGGGAACTTCGTGCGTTTCCAATAAACGAAGTCGCGGAATTCTGGCCATCAAGCCGCGAACGATCTCTGCGGTTTTGTCCGTGGACTGGTCGTTCACAACAAGGATTTCCGCGATTTCGGGTTGCAGCGCCAGCGATTCGATGCAAGCAGCAATGACGACCTCTTCATTTCGCGCCGGCACGATCGCGCTGATCGAAGCCGAGGGAGAGACGGGCTGTGCGCTCGAATTTGGCGAATCGTTGGTCACGGTAAAGTCAGGGGACAAGGACCGGTTTTCGATCCAGGGCGGATAGGCTAGTATAGCATTCGATGAGAATCGGGCCGAAGATACTGGCTTGGGGAGGCCTTGCGGCCTTTCTAGGCATAATTGTCGTTTTTGCTCTGCCGAGCTACCGTCATGGCGAAGCATCCATCGCCGGTAAGCGCGCGGAAGATTTCCCCATGCAGCTCAATGGCAAGCCCGCTCATCTTTCCGACTTTTACGGCAAAGTTGTCGTGCTGAATTTTTGGGGCACTTGGTGCCCGCCGTGCATCGAGGAAACTCCCGCGCTGAACCGGCTGCAGAAATACATTGCTTCGCGCAACGGCGTTGTCCTTGGTGTCGCCGCCGATGAAGACCCCGGTGTTTACGAGCAATTTATCCGCGACCACGGCGTAATTTTCCAGACCTACCGTGATCCGGCGACAAAAGATAATCATTCGCCCATCGCCGAATCGTATGGCACAGTGAAGGTCCCTGAAACCTATATCATCGACCGCCAAGGCAAAATTGCGCGCAAGATCATCGGTTTCCAGGAATGGGATTCACCGGAAATGTTGGCGTATTTCGACTCAATCCTCGGCCAAAGCTGAAGTTTTTCCAGAAAAATCGGGCCTTTCCCACTCTAAGGCTGTTGGCGGGTCGAGATTGGCGGCTCGCATACGCAGATCCTGAAAGAACTTCGCGTCACTCCCTCACGAGGTTTGACGGGATTCGCGGGACGCCCTATGATTCAGCGCACTGGTTACTCCCGATGGTTGGCAAGACATTCGCCCACTATGTCGTGCTCGAAAAGGTTGGAGCCGGCGGCATGGGTGTGGTTTTTCGTGCCCGGGATGAAACGCTCCGCCGCGATGTGGCCCTCAAGCTGCCACCGACGGATTCTGTCACGGACGCAGAGTCGCGCGAGCTCATCCTTCGCGAGGCCCGGGCCGCCTCTGCGCTGAATCATCCTCACATCTGCACGATATATGAAGTGGGCGAGGTCGATGGCCAGCCTTACATTGCCATGGAATACATTGCCGGCGAAACGCTCAATCGCCGCATTCCTGCCTATGGCCTGCCCACGGAGTCCGTACTGGATCTTGCTGCGCAAGTGGCTGACGCCTTGGATCACGCCCATACGCAGGGAATTCTTCATCGAGACCTGAAGTCGGCAAACGTACGAATGACTTCTTCTGGCCAGCTAAAGGTGCTGGACTTTGGCTTGGCAATAAGTATTAAGGAGGCCTCGCTCGATGGCGTTACGCACTCCGTCACTCTCGACTCGGGAAATGCCGCCGGAACACTGGCCTATATGGCGCCCGAGTTGCTCCTCGGGAAAGCCCCCGATGTGCGCACGGATATCTGGTCCATGGGAGTGCTTTTCTACGAACTGGCGGCAGGCGCGATTCCCTTTCAAGGACGCACGGCTTTCGAATTGAGGAGCGCCATCCTGCGGGGCTCACCGACCGCATTGCCGACGCACGTTACACCCGGACTTCGTGCGGTGATCATGCGCTGTCTCTCCAAAGAGCCGGAGACCCGTTATCAGCGGGCGAGTGAGGTTCGGGCGGCTCTGGAAGCACTGTTGTCGGACACCAGCGTTGCGCCGCGAGAGGCCACGCAGCCCGCACCGAAGTCAAAGACTTGGTATGTGCTCGGGGCGGCGAGTCTCTTAGTCGCGGCGGCAGTCGTCCTGTTCTTGTACGGGCGCATCAACAAACCCACAACTAGCCCACAAACAAGCGGTAAGTTGCGGCTCTTCCTTTCCTCGGAGAACTTCCTCAGTGGCCCAGCGCTATCACAGGACGGAAAGATGGTCGCGTACATTCAGGGGGAAAACGATGGGAGGGAAGAGCTGTACGTCAGCCGGCTTGCCGGCGGTGAGCATGTGAAGTTGACGAATGATGATTCCAAAAAGGAAGATCCGCAATTCTCTCCGGATGGCGAGAAGATTGCCTTTATTCGCCGCGCTGCGAGTTCGACGCAGGCCGAACTTTGCGTCATACCGGCTCTAGGCGGCGATATCGTGCCATTGATTTCCGGAGCCGGACTCCCCGCGTGGTCTCCCGATGGCAGCAGACTTGCATTTATCCTGGGGAAGCAAGGGGAGCCGGAAGGAGTCGCGACCTCCGCTGCAGATGGCTCGGACACGCGCGTCATTCTGAAAGGCGATGATGTCTATCCTTTCTTCGGGCGTCTCTCGTGGTCGAGTGATGGCAATGTTCTGGCCGTTTCCCGAAGCCGGGGAGGTCAGAATCGGGATATTTGGATCTTACCTGCGCATGGCGGGACGGCGAGGCCCTTCACGAAAGACGCCGTAGGAGTGTTCAGCGATTCGCCAGTCTTTACGCCGGACGGCCTCGGCGTGATCTATCGTTCCAATCGCGGTGGCGCTTCGAACCTCTGGTGGCAGCCGCTGGACGCCAACCCGCCAGTCCAATTAACGACAGGCCCCGGCCCTGATGCTTTCCCAAGTGTGTCGCACGATGGCACTATTGCGTTTCTGAATTCCCGGTCGCGAAACTCACTCTTACTCCATTCACTTTCAGATGGCGCCAGCACGACGCTGGGGAACGACGTTTCACGCTTGTGGGCTCCGGCGTTTTCACCCGACGGGAAGGACATCGCCTATTCGCGCGGAGAACCCGATGGATCGTGGCATGTATGGACTACTCCAGCGAGTGGAGGAGAAGCGCGGCAGGTTTCTTCTGGAAATGTACCGGAGATCTACCCCCGTTTCACACCCGACGGCAGCTCGATCTACTTTTGTACCTTTGGAAAAGAGCCCTTGAGCATCTGGCGCGTGGCAACCAAGGGTGGTCCGGCAACGCAAGTGACGCCTCCAAATGCGGGAAGTGAGTCCTACGGCGACGTTTCGCCCGATGGACGATCGCTGGTGTTCGCGCGGACGGAGAACAATGTCTCGCATATTTACACTGCGCCCACGGACGGGAGCGGCGTAGCGCGGCGTGTTCTTGATGCCCCAGGAACCGTTCCGCGCTGGTCTCCCAACGGAAAATGGATCAGTTTCAGCCCCAACCGAGGATTCTCAAGCGGCGTTTTCATTGTGCATCCTGATGGAACCGGCTTGCGGCGCCTCACAGAAAATGGCGGCTGGGCAGTTTGGTGGCCTGATGGGGAACAGATCGGCTTTCAGATAACAGGAGGGGATGGGAACACACGGATTCAGATGTTCAGCATGAAGACCGGAGAAACGCGGACTCTGTCGCACCTGCAGTTCGCTGGTATTAATTATGCATTCGATGTATCGCGGGATGGAAAGTGGCTCGTCACTACAAAATTCCAGCACGTCTCGGATGAGATTTGGCTGCTGGAACCTGTCCATAAGAATTGACGAGTTCGGGTCCAAGAATCAAAGAGCAACCTTGCGAAGGCGCAGGGCGTTGGCGATGACGGAGACGGAGCTGAAGCTCATAGCGGCACTGGCCAGCATAGGGCTGAGAAGCCAGCCAAAAATCGGATAGAAAACACCCGCGGCGATCGGAATGCCGAGCGCGTTGTAGAGAAACGCAAAAGCCAGATTCTGTTTGATGTTGCGGATCGCAGCCCGGCTGAGCTTGCGAGCGCGCACTATCCCGCGCAGATCGCCTTTGACCAGAGTAATTCCGGCGTTCTCGATAGCCACATCCGTGCCAGTGCCCATGGCGATGCCGACATGCGCTGCGGCGAGCGCGGGGGCGTCATTGACGCCATCGCCCGCCATCGCGACGATGCGCCCTTGATCGCGCAGACGTTTTACAATTTCGCCCTTTTGCTGCGGTTGGACTTCCGCTTCGAACTCTTCAATCCCGAGTTCGCTGGCAACCTCAGCGGCCGCGTCGCGACGGTCTCCCGTCAGCATCACGATGCGAATGCCGTCCTCGCGCAATGCGCGAAGCGCTTCCGGCGTTGATGACTTGATTTCATCACTCAACAAAAAGACTCCGGCCACTTTCCCATCGATCGCCAAGTAAACAGCTGTAACCGCCGCGGAGCTTGAATCGATGGCAGTGGAATTCTCTTTCGCGGGCACTTCAATTCCCCGCCCTTTCAAAAAGGCTGCCCTGCCTGCGAGAACTTTCTTGTTCTGGACTCGGCCTTCTACTCCTCCTCCGGCGGTAGCGAGAAAATCGCTAGCTGGTTCCGACGGCAACTTCCTTTCTCCGGCGGCGCGAACAATGGCGCGGGCCAATGGGTGCTCACTGGAACGCTCGATGCTTGCAGCCAGCGAGAGTAACTCGTCCTTTGTGAAGCCGGATGCCTCGAAAACTTCCACGCGCGTGATTCGCGGTTTGCCTTCGGTGAGGGTGCCGGTTTTATCGACAACGAGCGTGTCGACTCTTGCGAGCGTCTCAAGAGCTTCGGCGTTTCGAACGAGGACGCCCACGTATGCCCCGCGGCCAACCGCGACCATGATGGACATGGGCGTTGCAAGGCCCAACGCGCATGGGCACGCAATGATCAGCACGGCCACGGCGGCGATGAGCGCTTGCGCAAAGCGCGGCTCGGGACCAAAGAGCGCCCAACCTGCGAACGCCAGCACGGCCGCGACAATCACAGCGGGCACAAAATAGGCGGCCACTCTATCCGCCAGACGCTGCATCGGAGCGCGGCTGCGTTGGGCTTCGCTGACGAGTTTGACGATTTGCGCGAGGAATGTTTCGCTGCCTACGCGTTCGGCCCGCATAACAAAAGTTCGGTTTGTGTTGAGCGTGCCGCCAGTAACTTTATCGCCAGCGGATTTTTCGACGGGCATCGGCTCGCCCGTCACCATCGACTCATCGACAGCGCTGGCGCCTTCGAGGATGACGCCGTCTACCGGAACACTCTCTCCCGGGCGCACGCGCAAGCGGTCACCTTGTTTGACGACATCGAGCGCTACATCTTTTTCTGTACCGTCAGGCGCGAGCAGGTGCGCTTGCTTGGGAACCAAGTTGAGCAGAGAGCGAATCGCGCTGTTGGTTTGCTGGCGCGCTCGCAACTCAAGCACTTGTCCCAGCAACACGAGAGTCGTGATGACGGCGGCGGCTTCAAAGTAGGTTGATACGGCGCCATGTATGTCGCGAAACGAAATGGGAAAAATTTGTGGAAAGAGAGTTGCCATAACACTCTCAAGATACGCGGCGCCAGTGCCCAAGCCGATCAGCGTGAACATGTTCGGGCTGCGATGGATAACGGAAGCCCAGAAACGCTGAAAAAATGGCCAACCGCCCCAAAGGACCACCGGCGTGACAAGAACAAATTCGATCCAGTTGCGAGCCACCGACGAGAGCGGCAGCTTGAGTGCATCGCCGAACATGGCAATCAGCAAGACCGGCAGAGAGAGAATGGCACTCGCCCAAAATCGCTTCAGCATCGAATCGTATTCGGGATCGGCTTCTACTTCGGCAAAGGCATCCATCGGTTCGAGCGCCATACCGCAAATCCGACAGCTTCCCGGCCCAATCTGGACGACTTCCGGATGCATCGGGCAGGTATAACGCGTGTCTCTGCCAGCGGCTGAACCCGAGTTCGACGCCGCGGCAGCATGATCGGCATTAGCGTCATGCCCCACGCGCGGAAGAAGTTCCTTTACTGCTTCTTCATGCACCGCGATGTACCTTTGCGGCTCTTTTTCGAACTTCGCCGCGCAGCCCTTCGAACAAAAGTAATAGGGCGTTCCATCGTTTTCAATTTTTGCGGCGGGCTTCTCGGGATCCACCAGCATTCCGCAGACCAGATCCTTCGCGCGGACGGAGAGGTGAAGCCCCAGGTGTGGCTGCTTGGTATCAGGCATAGGAAGGTGTTCGGACATAACTATATAGGATGACTTAGTGTTCTTGGATGATTCAGGCTGGCAAGCCGCTACACGAACGAAATCCCTGTGCGGACTGGTATAATCCCCGCATGACACTCATGGAAGTTACCTACGAACTACAATCCCCACTGACGCAGGATCAACTGCGGCGTCTCGGCGAGTTTTCAAACACGTACGGCTTGCGGCGCTTTCGCTTCGATGAAAGCAAGAAGCATCTGTCGTTTGAATATGACGCTTCGCGGCTGCAGGACGCGCAGATTGAGCATGTGCTTGGACAAGCGACGATCGCCGTGACGGGCAAAGTTACTGAGACAGGTGCCCGGCCGGAATTCAATCTCTAGAATTCTTTGACGTAATGCGAACCCTAATTCTTCTCTCCAGCTGGCCACAACGGCGACGGCGCAATGCGAAGACAAAAAGACGACATTCGACATTTCCCAATGCCTGAAGGCCCAGCTGAAGAAGGCAGATACGGAGCTGAATCGGAGCTACCAGCAAGCCTTGAAAGTTAAAAACAGCCGATGCCGACCGCCTGCGTAAGGCTCAACGAGCCTGGATTGCCTATCAAGACGCCCACAGCAACGCGGAGTTTGAGCTCTGGGAAGGTGGGACGGACGGGCACGTCGCCCTCCCGCAGTGCAGGCTAACGCTGACGAAGGCGAGAACCGCCGAGATCCAAGAGACTTATAGTAAGTACGAAAGTGAGTGACGAGGCAAAAATGAGGCCCGCGCTTGGGATCGGGGGCCTCGGAGAGTGCGTTTCGTTGTTAGTGCCGTTTGCATACCGACGCCTGGGGTCATCCATCCTAGCTTCCCTCTCAGAGGCAGGTGGGAACGAATTGCGAAAAGTGGCGAGCAAGCACCTTCCCCTCGCTCGCCTCTCTTCTCAACTCGTCATGTGAAACGCACTCATGCCCCCTCTATTGCACGGGCTGCGCCATGTCAGCCGCGCTCGGAGTCCCACCAAGTCTCTCATTAACAAATACTTGGCTGAGCTTCTGGATCTCGCGCACCGCCCCAAATCCGTCCTGCAATTCCACATTGGAACTCGCCAAAACTGATTCGGGAATGCGCCCTTCTCCCGCTCTCCGCTTCGACGATTCCCCCTGGTTACAGGACCTCGGTAATAAAATTTTCAGACTCCGGGCGCTATCGGTTTTCTGGCGCGTCTACCGCAGAATCCCTTCATGCGCATCCTTCCCGGTAACCAGTCGCGTCGGCGGAGTATCGGCGCCGGAGCTGCGTCTCTTTTCATAAGCCTTCTTGCAGGATCGCTGATTTTATCGGCGAACACACCTGGGGAGTCACGAACAGCCACCGTTGGCACTTGCTATTGCCGATGCGCCGAATCCAGCGCCCACCGCAGCTGCGTGAAGATGTGTGAGACGCCTAAGTACGCCTCGCGACGGTGGGCGACGACCTGCGCCAAGCCGCGGGTCAAGCTCCCCATCGAAAACCGTGACGCTGGCCCTCGTTTTGAGCATCCGGGCCGAAACGAGAGAGCGCAGAACCAGGCTGCAGCGGTTACCAGCTAGGCGGTAGTCTGCGCGTTGACCTCGGGGACGGCGGAAAGCTCGGCGGTCTCCCCTGACTCGCCCAAAAGCATCGCTAACATCTCTGGAATCTCAAAGATGGCGCGATTGTCGAGTGCCGCGACATTTTTTCGAAATTCCGCAAGCCTTGCCGGTTCCAGGATTTGGCGCACGCCCTCAACGATTTCGCGAAAGCTGCTAAGTACAATGCCCACACGCCTTTCCGTCACCCACTCCGCGTTATAGCGTTCCTGAGGTAGAGTCCAAGCATTGCATTCGATCAGCACCGGAAGCTTGCGCACCATAGCTTCTGCGATGCTGCCGGGGCCAGGCTTGCCAATCAGCAAATCTGCGGCGCGCATGAGCTTGTGAACTTCCTTTGTGAAACCAACAACATGCACGGGCATATTCCATTTCTTAGCGCGGAACTTGGCCGCCAGCTCCTCGTTGCGCCCGCAAATCAGGATCAGCTGCAAAGGCAGGCCTGCTGTATTTAACCGTTCGGTTAAATATAACATAATCTTCGATCCGTGCCCGCCGAAGAGGACCATGGCGGTCGGTAGGTTGGGTTGCAAGCCCATCTCTTTGCGAAGGGCGACCGGATCAACGTCGTCCTGCACGTAGAAATCGGGACGCAGAATCATTCCAGACGCTTGAAAAATATGGGAGTTGTCGTGGCCAAAGGCCCGCGCTTGCTCGACGGCGCGCTCGGTTCCAGCGATGACGTATTGCTCCTTCAACGGCTCAATCCAAAACCTAGGAGGATAATCGGCCAGGTCCGTGATGAGAGTAACAAACGGCCGGCCGGGGTAAACGGCCTTCCAGCTTTCGCAGATCTCGCGATTAAAGTGCGGAATGACGGAGACGAGGAGATCCGCTGGGTGCTCACGCCAGAAGTCTTCGAGCAGGCGCACCAGGGGCCCGTGGAAGAGCCGTATCGTAAGCTGCAGCACGCGCAGGAGATATTTGCTGCCGAGCGTCCAGCCGTTCTGCAACATGATGTTGTATTGCTGCTGGATACGCATGCCGGTGAGTTTGCGAAGGACGTCCAGCCGATCGGTCAAATCCTGAAATTGCACAAGTTCCACCTGCCAGTCTCGGCCCTGTTGGGTCGCAATCGTCTGGAGGGCGATGGCAGCATTGCGATGTCCGCCTCCGCCATCGTGGAAGACAACGTGGATTTTTCTCATAGTTGCGATTCTGCCATGTAAATTTCGCTCGCGAGCAAGAGCATGCACCGTGCCATGTGGATAACTTTGGAAGTCCAATGTGCTCAAGGAGTTCCATGGACACATTCACCTACAATTCGCGACCTCTTCATGGCCTGTTCATATCGTCAGTTAACAATCGTTTCATGCGCTGCGACCTCCACATTCACTCCATCGCATCAGGCATGTGCGACACTCCTGTTTTTAGCCGGATCTGCCGCGAGTCCTACAACCAACCCGAGGAGGTTTACTCCCGGGTGAAACAACTGGGCATGTCCATGGTAACGCTAACCGACCACGACTCGATTGATTCCGCGGAAGTTCTCCGGAAGTACCCAGATTTCTTCCTGAGCGAGGAAGCGACGGTGCAGATGCCGGGTGGAACCCAGATGCATCTGGGGGTCTACGGAATCACAGAACGCGACCACGTTGAAATCCAGCGCCGGCGTAAAGACTTCATTTCGTTGATGATGTACCTGACCGAGAAAAAGCTGTTCTTCACCGCCAATCACGTTTTCTCGGGGCTGACCGGACGACGCCTCGACGAAGACTTCTGCTGGTTTGCCTCCTACGTGCCTGCGTTTGAATCGCGAAACGGCGAGATGTGGCCCAAAGCCAATGAGAGCGTTGCACGGCTGGCATCGCGCCTGGGCAAGATCTCCATCGGAGGGAGCGATTCGCACACGATGGCGGGCGTTGGGCGCACCTACACCGAAGTTCCTGGTGCTCGCACGACCGAGGAATTCTTCGCGGGACTGCGAGCAGGCCAAGGGCAAGTGCATGGTGACCACGGCAGTTACATCAAGTTGACGGGGGACATCTTCCGCATCGTGTGGTCGTTGTGGATGGAAAAGCCGTGGACTCTGGCACTTATGCCGCTCGCGCCGTTGGTTCCGGTCTTTACGGCGAGCCACTGGATCAACGAGATTCGCTTCTGCCAGAAATGGTCGGCTGCGCTGGAGCGCGGCGAAAAGCGACAACGGATGTTCTGGGATATGGATTCTAGCTTCGAGGCGAACTGGGGCTAGATGGGCTAAAAACCATGGCTGTCGCACGCACTGTCTGGGGATTCATCGAACGGCGGGATTACCGCGTGATGCGAAGGATGAATCGCTGGCGAGCCCCGTGGTGGGTGCGTCTGTGGATGATCCTGGCTACGCGGATGGGCGATGGCTGGCTTTGGTATGGCTTGGGGATCATGCTGTTGATCGATGGTGGCCCTCAGAAGTTTTTCGCCATTGGGGCGGCGGGGAGTGCCGCAGCCTTGGGAATTTTGGTCTTCAAGGCATTGAAAAGACTGAGCCAAAGGCCTCGGCCGTGCCAACTGGAGCCTCATTGCTGGTCCAAGGTTCTGCCTCCGGATCGGTTCTCATTTCCGTCGGGTCACACGATGACGGCATTCTCGATCGCCCTGGTGGTTAGCTACTTCTATCCTTCGCTGGAAGGGGCGCTCTTTTTTCTGGCGATCAGCATCGCAGTTTCCCGCATTGTGTTGGGAATGCATTTTCTGAGCGACGTGTTGGCGGGCATGGTTCTGGGTGTGGCGCTCGGTTGCGCCTCGATTACAACCTTCGCATCGCTCGGCTGGGTCTGAGAAACCTGGCGAAGTTCTTGTAAGAACTTCAATATCTCAATGAGTTCTCAAGGGCGAATCAATCAGAAAATGCCAGATAGCCTGGCACAATGAACCCTACCAGGGGAATAAGCGTCAGAATCCCCCACCAACTGGGTTTCCCAAGAGTCTCCGCGATGCCCATCCAAATGAGTATGACAATGACAACGTTGACGAAAGGAATCATCAGGAGGAAGAACCACCAAAGTGGCTTCTTGGCGACGGCGAGCAATAGGAACATGTTCGCAATAGGAATCCACGCAAACCAGTCGTTTGGCGTCTCCGCCTTCCGAGCAATGATCTGAACTGATAAGGCCAAATACGAATAGAGTACTATACTGGTAATTATCCATAAGGATAACAATGCTATGTGATCGGGGGGTTGACCTCCATCGGCAAAGGCTTTGCTTGCCGGCAACAGCACGAAAGCTAAGGTTAGCGCCCAAATGATTCGCGAAATTGTTTTTGATTGCGCTTTCATTGGTACCTTCCCGTGAACTGATCTAGCCCTACTCTCATTTTGTGCCGGCGCCACGGCGGAGCGTCGGGAAAAAGCCGGCGGGGCCCTCAAACGATTAACCGTAATCTCCTTTTTGACTTCAAAGGCGGCGATTGTGCGCCCATTTCGCCTGCTACCAATGTGCGAAAAGACTTTTGCCCGGACAAATCGGCGGGAGTCTCTGGCGCATTGAACAATATCCATGCTGCATTCTTACCGTTCACAAATGGGGCGAAGAGGGCACGGCGTGCCGTGCCCCTACGACGGACGGCGTGGGCCGTCGGCCTTTACAAAGGCTTCGGGTGCGCCGCTAGGGCTTCGCGGAATGCCGCGAGATTGCTCTTGTCTACCCTGGCTGTACCGGTGTCGACCCAAGCCGGCATTGGAGCTGCTGGTGCGGTGCGCCAGTCTTTGAACTCGTGGACGGCGTTGTGGTGGAGATCGTCGGCAAACTTCAGACCGTAGAAGGCCATGATGTAGGGCTTTTGCACGATAGTCGCGTTGATCCAGCCCTTTTCAATGCCGTCGAGCGTCTCCGGATCTTTGTCGAAGGAGACGATGGCGATCTTGCCGGTCAGATCCAAACGGTGAAGAGCCTCGGCAACTCCCGATCCGCCGGAGGCCTCGAGACAAATGACGCCGTCAATCTTTTCTTTCTTTGCTAGAAGAGCAGAGACACCGTCATTGGCGTTGCGGGGATCTCCCTTGTCGTCAATGGTCTGTGAAATTTTGATGCCTGGGTATTTCTTGAGAGCTTCGGTGACGCCGCGGACGCGCTCGTCAAGGTTGGACTGACCCGGGATGGTGATGATAACGACTTGGCCCTGCCCCTTGAGAATATCCGCCATGCGCTTGCCGCTTTCCTGTCCGGCGCGGAAGTTATCGGTTCCAACGAAAAGAATGCGATGAGAATCGGGGGCATCGGCGTCGATGCAAATGACGGGGATACCTTGCATCACGGCACTGTCAATCGCGGGCTTGAGAAGCTGCTGGTTCATGACGGAAATAAGAATGCCCGCGGGATGCAGGGCAACTGCTTTTTGAAAAGCGTCCAGCTCTTCTTGTGGAGAGAGAGTGGCCGGGCCATCCATTTCCGCTTTGACGCCCATGCCTGTGGCGGCGTCGCGCAAACCTGCCTCGGCTTCTTGCCAGTAGGGCAAACCGATGTTTGCGGAGATCAAGTAGTATTGCTCCTCCTTTTGATGATAGGGCTCCTGGCAGGCAGCGAGAGTTGCGCCAAGAAAGACAGCGAGGGTCGCTATGCTTTTGGAATGGAGTTTCATTGGAGGTCTCCTTTGCACGAAGTAGCGGCTCGGGATCGACGAAAAACTAGAGACCCGAAGTTCCTGGCGCAAGAGGGTACCACAAGAGTTGCAGAGTACAACTGGTGAGGGAGACCGTACAGGGAGGAGTGCGGGGTATCTTCGCATCCGCTCTCACGTATCCGTTTGGTAGCTTCAAACGGAAGCCAGCTGTGAAGAATCCGTTTTCTATAGTCTTCTGATAGAGGATTCCACCAAATGGTTTTCCGGCGGTGATCATTATTTCAGATGAGGAGAAGCGACTCTGGAACCGAGCTTGCCAGCTTTGCGTGTGAACCGTAGAGACTCGGCGGAGAAAACTACCCATCGGTCCGAAATAGTGTTTCTTCTGCAGGTTTCGCGGCCAGGGCTTTGGAGTACGACGGCGTTGTTTTATTTGATGCCGCTGGGCCATGCGGATTTATTGCATTCGCGAACGCTGTGGCTGGGACTCTTCTACGTGTTGTTTCCGCTGGGATTTCTTTTGTATGGCGTGAATGACATTGTGGACGTCGAAGCGGACCGGCTGAACCCACGCAAGGGGACCTTTCTTTTCGGCTCGCTGGGTGCTGCGGAACAACTTGCCGCGTTGCGTTGGAAGATCGCGGCCGTGCAGATTCCTTTTCTGATTGTTTTCTTTGTTCTTATAGGACCGCGGATTTTTGTTTGGTTTGCTGTTTTATTGCTGGCTGTGGCGCTTTACAATGCGCCGCGTTTTGGTTGCAAGAGTCATCCTCCGTTTGACGTTCTGATTCAGGCGAGCTATTTGCTGGTCTTCGTGTTGAGCATTTGGCTGAACGGCGCTGCGCAGCTTCCCTGGCAGACATTTCTGTTCGGGGCGTTGTTCGCGATGCACTCGCATATTTTTGGAGAAGTGATGGATGTAGAGCCGGACCGTCTGAGCTGGCGGCGAACGACGGCGACGTTGATCGGCGCGGTGCGCTCGAAGTTGCTCATCGCGGGATTCTTGTGCGTGGAGACGGCGCTGGTTTATATCTTTTTCCGAGATTTGGTCACCACCGCGTTTCTCGGCTTTGGAGCCGCGTGGTTTGTGTTGGATGCCCTGGTGATTTGGAAGAACCGCCCGTATAGCCCCACAGCGATGCGTTTGTTCATGTGGGGTTGGAACGCGGCCTCCTTTGCGGGGATGTTCTGGAATTGGTCCATAGGTAGCTTGACGCACGCGCGGCATTTCACAGGATTCTGATTATGCAAAACCACTGCATTCTTGAAATCAGCGTGCAAAGCGTCCAAGCGGCGATGGCGGCGGAGCGCGGCGGGGCGGCTCGCATCGAGTTTTGCAGCAATGCGCGGGCGGGCGGGACAACTCCTGCGCGGGAATTGTTGCGTGCGGTACGCGAACGCGTGCGGTTGCCTATTTTCTCGATGGTTCGGCCGCGTGGCGGGAATTTTTTTTATAGCAAGGCGGAGTTCGAGGCCATGCTGCGTGACATCGATGCGGCTAAGGAATTCCGGATGGACGGGGTTGTCCTGGGATTGCTGGATGACGAGGGACAAGTTGACATTGTGCGTACGAAAGAGCTCGTCGAGAGGGCGAGGCCACTTTCCGTCACGTTTCATCGGGCGTTTGATGAATGCGCCGATCTGCACAAATCTCTAGAAGATGTGATCCAAACGGGGACGGCAAGGCTGCTCACCTCGGGCGGACGGCAGACAGCCCCGGAGGGGCTGGGAGTCCTGGGGGAGCTTGTTCGAATTACGGGCGAACGGCTGATTGTGATGCCAGGCAGCGGGTTACACGCGGGAAATGTTCGAGAGACTGTGCAGAAGACGGGGGCACGGGAGTATCACGCTGGATTGAGTTCCGTCGTGGCGGATCCTGCGAACAACCTTGGGGCATTTGAAAAAGAAGTTAGAAAGCTTGCAGCCGTGCTCACGAATTGTGATTGAGGCTCCCGTAAAGCACTCGGTTCGCTTCTGCTCGATCGCCGCACAAAAAAGAGGTGCACAGCACTGTTGTGCACCTACAACATCCTAAGAAGAGTCAAAGGCCGCTTATGCTTTTTGGGCTTGGCGGCGGAGGAATGTCGGAACGTCCAGGTCGTCCGCGGGGACTTCGTGGCTCACTTCGCGGATGTTTTGTTGGACTTGGTGGACTACGTTGGGCAGCGTTTGCTGCTGGGGAACGGGAGTTTCGACTTCGCGGCCGGCTTTCCAGGTCTTGGGTAGGAAGGATGGCTTTTGCTGGACGTTTTTCTTGTTGGCTTCTTTGAAGCCTGCGGCGATTACCGTGATTTTTACGGCGTCTTTCATGGAGTCGTCCATGACCGCGCCGAAGATGATATTGGCGTTCTCGTGAGCGGCTTTTTGGATGACGGAGGAGGCTTCGTGAACTTCGTGCAGCGTTAGGCTGGAGCTGCCGGAAATGTTGATGAGGATGCCTTGCGCACCCTGGATGGAGTTGTCTTCTAGGAGCGGGCTGGAGATGGCGCGGTTGGCGGCGTCGATGGCGCGATTTGTTCCGGTGGCGATGGCTGTGCCCATTACCGCGTAGCCTTGGCCGTGCATGATGGCTCTTACGTCGGCGAAGTCGCGGTTGATGATGCCGGGGACGGTTATGATGTCCGAGATGCCTTGGACGGCTTGACGAAGGATGTCGTCGGCGATGCGGAAGGCGTCGAAGAAGCTGGTGCCGCGCTCGACAGTGTCCATCAGGCGCTCGTTGGGGATCACGATGACGGTGTCGACGCAGCCGATCAACTCTTGCAAGGCTTGTTCGGCTTGGAGCATGCGGCGTTTGCCTTCGAAGGCGAAAGGCTTGGTTACTACGGCGACGCTCAGAGCGCCGAGTTCGCTCGCTAGCGAAGCTACTACGGGGGCAGCGCCGCTGCCGGTGCCTCCGCCGAGGCCGGAGGTGATGAAAATCATGTCCGAGCCTTCTAGAGCTTCGATGATTTTGTCGGTGTCTTCGAGAGCGGCTTTGCGGCCGACTTCGGGATTTGCGCCCGCGCCGAGTCCTTTGGTTAGCTTCGCACCAAGCTGAAGTTTCGTCGGCGCCTGGGAGAGCTTGAGCGCTTGCAAGTCCGTGTTTGCAGTGATGAATTCGACGCCTTCGACTTTGGCGCGGATCATGCGGTTGATAGCATTGCATCCGCCGCCGCCTACGCCGATAACTTTAATCTTCGCGGGCTGCAGCTCTTCGCTGAAGCTCATGCGAATTCCTGTGTCTTTTGCGGTCATACGTCCCTCAGCCTTCTCCAGGTTCACGGAGCTGCGCTCGGGCGGGTTCACGAGGCACCTGCGAACATGGACTTCAATTTGGATACGAGATTTCCGGAGCGCTGCGACGCGTTGCGCCGCGTCTTCGCGCCGTACATCACCAGACCAACGACCGTTGCATATTCCGGCTGCGCTACCTGTTCTGGTAGATCAGCCAAACCTTTGGGCTCCGCGATGCGGACGGGCAGGTGGAAAGACTGTTCGGCGAGATCGATCAAGCCGTTGAGTCTCGCGCCACCTCCAGCGAGGATGAAGCCCGCGGGGATTTGTCCGTCGAGGCCGCCGCGCCGGAGATCGTCGCGGATGAGGGCGAGGAGTTCCATGGCGCGCGGCTCGATAATGTCTGTGAGCATGCGGGCGAAAATAGTCCGCGGAGGGCGATCGCCTACGCTGGCAATTTCGATGGAAGTGTCTTCGTGTAGAAGCGAAGAGGCGGCCCAGCCGTGGCGACGTTTGATTTTTTCGGCTTCGGGGATGGGCGTGCGCAGGCCGACGGCCAGGTCGTTGGTGAAGTGGTCGCCGCCGACGGGCACCGCGCCAGTATGACGGACAACGCCGCCGCCGTAGACGATTAATTCCGTGGTGCCCCCACCGATATCGAGAAGGCAGCAGCCGAGGTCGCGCTCGTCTTGCGTGAGGCAGGCTTCGGCGGAGGCGAGCGGCTCGAGGACGGTGTCGTTGACTAAAATTCCGGCGCGATTTGCTGCGGTGACTAAATTTTGCGTGGCGGCAATCGAAGAGGTGACGAGATGGACGTTGGCTTCTAGACGCTGGCCGACCATGCCGATAGCGTCGCGAATTCCGTCTTGCGCGTCGACCGTGAATTCGTGCGGAAGGACGTGGAGGACTTCGCGGTCTTCCGGAAGCGTGATGTTGCGGGCGGCGTCGACGGCACGGCGGACGTCGTCGCGTTCGATGTCTCGGGCGCGATTGCCGAGCGTGAGGCCGCCGCGGCTGTTGACACCGCGGACGTGGCTGCCAGCTACGCCGATGACGGCCGACTCAACGGGAACGTTGGCTACGCCTTCGGCTTCTTCGACCGCGCGGCGAATCGAACTCACGGTGGAATCGAGATTGACGATAAGACCTTTGCGCAGACCCTTCGATTCGGCGGCGCCCAGCGCGAGAAACTTCACTTGTTCTTCGTCGATTTCCGCGATCAGCGCGCACGTTTTCGTGCTGCCGACGTCCAGCCCTATGATGTAACGATCTTTTTTTGACAAGCCGCCGCCCCCGCCTTGGATCTCTTAATTTTTCAGCTTCGCAGAATTCGCGTTGCTATCTGCGTTCACAACTACCTGCCGTGAATATTGCAAATCGATGGACTGCACGTGGCCGACGTTGGCCTGCCACTGCGCGAAATTCTCAACGAGCATTCGATACTTGCCGGTGAAATCGCTGTTGCCGAAGTGAATGATTACAGCTTGTGAATCGGTTGCGGAAGCCAGGCCGGCCATGACGACGCGAAGATCTTTTGCGTTCGAAAGATCGACTTCGCTGACGCGGTCGGAGGATTCGGAGCGCACCAGGTCCGCGTCACGCAGAAATTCTTGGTAGGTTTGCATGCGTTTCTCGCGCTCTTCGCGCGGCATGCTTTCCGGAAGGCCGGCGACGATGGGGAAATGCTGGTCTTCGCCCTCGGGGCGGTCC
Source organism: uncultured Acidobacteriota bacterium (assembly GCA_963705855.1). Classification (GTDB taxonomy): domain Bacteria; phylum Acidobacteriota; class Terriglobia; order Acidiferrales; family UBA7541; genus Acidiferrum. Next base: position 70,238 of record CAVPLA010000041.1, on the reverse strand, counting down.
AGGATTACGCCGTGTGCATCGATCAGGGCAAGCTCGCTTCCGTTACGTAAGAACGCGATCGGAGTGCGTTCTGTTAGTTCCACACGAATGCGGTTGGGCAAGATGCGTTGAACGCTTGCGGATTCGACCCAGGGCAGTTCCTCGAGCTGGCTGCGCCGCGCATCAAGGGGGATGCGGAGCACGCTTCGGTTGCGGTCCTGCGCAAACGGTTGAAGAACGGCTTCGCGGCTTACGATGTGATTTCCCGTGAGCTCGATCTGATCGGACTTGAGAAGAAGAACTTGCGGCGAATAGAGCAAGAAGCGGACGGCTATTATGGATGTGGTCACACCCGCTGCGCCTACAATGGTCCACACCAGAACGCGGCGATAAAAAGTCCAGCTTCGGCCTCCAAATTTTTTGCGGCGAATTTCTAGCGGCTTTTGGCGGCGCAAATAGCGTGGCTCTTCGTCGGCGAGGAGTTCCGGACGATAGGGCTCGGCAGCGGCGTTGCCCCGTTGCATGGCTTTTACGCGTTCCAAACGACCACCTCGTATTCAAGAATGACGCCAAAGGACTTCTCGACGCGCTCACGCACGTCGGCGATTAGGGCTAGCATATCCTTTGCGGAAGCTTTGCCTGCGTTTACAAAGAAATTGGCGTGGCGGTCGCTGACGCGGGCATCGCCCACGTTCAACCCTTTGATGCCGAGCTCATCGATCATGCGTCCGGCGGATGCGCCTGGAGGGTTTTTAAAGATGCAACCGGCACTTTTTTGGCCGAGCGGCTGGCTGGCGCGCCGTTTTTCGTTGCAGATACGAATCCCTTTGAGAATTTCGCGATACGGTTTGGAGGGTAATTCCAGCTTCACTGCGAGCATCATATCATCAGGCGCAAAAGATGTGTGGCGGTATTCGAAAGAAATTCGATCGCCTTCGAGAGTTTCAAATTTGCGGGCACCGGCCCGGTAGAGCTTGACCTCGCGGACGTAGCTCCCGATTTGCATGCCGTAGGCGCCGGCGTTCATCCGGAGGGCGCCACCGATGGTTCCGGGGACCCCGATGAGGCCTTCCATCCCGCCCAAGTCGTTTTTCGCGCAGAAAGTTACGGTGCGGCCCAGGTCGGCCGCGGCGTCAACTTGGGCAAAATTGCCTTCGAGCACGATGTCCGGCTCGGGAGAGACGAGTTGGAGCACCACCCAGGGGAGTTCTCCGTCGCCGACAAGCAGATTCGAGCCGCCGCCGAGAAACTTGTGGGGAACGCCGTGGGAATCGAGCAGATTCAAGAGGTCGGGAATCGCGTCGTGCTTCTCGATGCGCAGCAAGTCGGTCGTGCCACCGATGCCGAGAGACGTGAGCTCGGCCAGGGATGTGCCCGGCTTCAGCTGGACGCCTAGTTCCGACACCACTGCGACGATTTTGGGGTCTTCAATGCGCATGGTGTGTGGGATTTTCCGTCCCCAGGAGAACCATCAGTTCGTTGCTGGCGCGGCTGATGTTGCCGGCACCGATGGTCATGATGGCGTCGCCGGCGCGGGCTTCGCGGAGGAGGAATTCGATTCCATCCTGCATGGAGCGGAAGTAGTGAACGTTCTTGTGGCCGGCTTCGCGAATGGCGTTGGCGAGCGCTTCGCTGGTAATGCCGGGGATCGGCGCTTCACTCGCGGCGTAGATGTCCGTTAAGACTAATATGTCGGCTTGATTGAAGGCCCGGCTGAATTCTTCCCAGAGATGCTGGGTGCGCGAAAATCGATGGGGCTGAAAAAGGACCAGGATGCGGTTGAACTTGCACACGCGCGCAGCCTCGAGGGTAGCGCGAATTTCGACTGGGTGATGGCCGTAGTCGTCGATTACGGCGATGTCGTTGACGATGCCCTTGATGTCGAAGCGGCGCCCCACACCTGTAAATTTGGCGAGACCCTCGCGGATCAGGTCGCTTGGGACATTTAGATATAGGGCGACAGCGGCTGCAGCGGCAGCATTGCGGACGTTGTGTATGCCGGGCGGGTGCATCAGGTGGAATACGCCGAGGTCTTCGCCTTTGAAGGTGAGGCGGAAATCGCTGCCGAGTCCCTCTAGCTTAACGTCGCTGATGACCAGGTCTGCCTGGCTGGAAGTGCCGTAAGTAATGATGGGGCGCTTTACGTCTGGAAGAATGGCTTGTACGTTTGGCTCATCGAGACAGAGGATCGCGGCGCCGTAGAAGGGGACGCGGTTCACGAACTGAATGAAGGCGCCTTGAATGTCCGCGAGCGAGGTGTATTGGTCGAGGTGCTCTCGATCGATGGTGGTGACGACAGCTACCACGGGCGCGAGCATCAGGAAGCTGCGGTCGCTTTCGTCGGCCTCTACTACGAAATACTCGCCTTTGCCGAGGCGCGCTGTGGTGCCCGCCTGATTCACCCTGCCCCCAATTACAAAGGTCGGATCTAAGTGCGCGGCCGCCAAAACGGAGGCTACCATCGAAGTTGTGGTTGTCTTGCCGTGGGCACCGGCTACGGCGATGCCGTATTTCAGGCGCATTAGCTCCGCAAGCATCTCCGCCCGCGGAATTACGGGAATTTTCTTCTTGTGCGCTTCGATGACCTCGGGATTGTCTTGCTTGATCGCCGAAGAGGTCACCACCACGTGCGCGCCTTCGACGTTGATTGCTTTGTGGCCTTCGTGAATCGTGGCGCCGAGATTTTGCAAGCGCTCAGTAATATTTGAGGGCTTAGTATCCGATCCCGAAACGGAGTAGCCCAACGTCAATAGGACTTCGGCGATGCCGCTCATGCCGATGCCGCCGATACCTACCATGTGAATGCGCTGAAAATTGCGGAACGAGACCATCATGGATTTGCCCTCTCGCGTTTTCCCTGCACGTTCGCGGCCTCTTCTATTAAGTTGACGATGTCTCGCGTGGCCTGGGGCCGGGCAAGCGACCGGGCTGCGTTGGATTGCTTTTCAATTTGTTCTGGGTGGTCGACGAGCGAGAAGACTTCGTTCGTCAGGCGTTCGGCGGTGAGTTCGTTTTCGATGATGAGCCGGCCTGCGCCTGGGCGTTGCATCTCCTGCGCGTTGCGCAACTGGTGGCTATCCGTGGCAGCTCCGAAGGGAATGAAGATGGCTGCGCGGCCCGCGGCTGCAATTTCCGCCGCGGTGATGGCTCCTGCTCGGCAAACGATCACATCTGCCCAGGCAAAGCGCTCGGCCATGTTCGTGAGGAAGGGTACAACCTCCGCGTTAATTTCGCGCCGCGCGTAGGCGGTGCGCACCGCATTATAATCGCGTTCGCCGGTCTGATGCACGATGGAGAGCTCATTTTTTCGTACGGCGAAGCGGTCCATGGCATCAACAAAGGCGCGGTTGATGGGCAGCGCTCCTTGGCTTCCGCCGGTTACTAGCAGGCGAAAAGGCTTTTCGAGTCTTCTAGGAACGATTGAGAAAAATTCCCGGCGCACGGGACAGCCCGTTACGATGGCCTTTTTTCCCCAGGCCTGGGCAGAAATTTCATAGCCGGTGGCGATACGTTTGGAAAGTTTCGCGAGCAGCTTGTTGGTCAGGCCAGGTTCCGCGTTTGGTTCGAAGATTGTGTTGGGCACGTCGCTGAACCAGGTTGCTAGAAGCATTGGCCCGGCAGCGTAGCCTCCAACCCCGAATGCCGCGACTGGCCTGTGCTTTCGCAGTACGCGCCGGGCGTCCAGCATTGCGGGCGCGAGCATGGCGAGATTTCGCAGAAGCATGGCGCCGCCTTTTCCTTTTAGGCCTGCGACGCGCAACGTCTCGAGTGGCAGTCCGGCTTGCGGGACTAACTTCATTTCGATTCCCCGTTCTGTTCCTACTAGCACGACTTCTCTTTCTTTGCCGCGCGATAGCCATTCCTCAGCGATGGCTATGGCTGGGATTACGTGTCCGCCTGTGCCGCCGCCGGCGATTAGTAGCTTCATGGCTGATGCCTGGGGGTAGTGGCGCAGCACGCTGCGCCACTACCAGGGCAAATCTCGCGTTGCTTCATGTTTCCGTGGCTTGCTGGCTGATGTTTAGGAGCACTCCTGTGGCTAGCAGCGTCACCAGCAGGCTTGAGCCGCCGTAGCTTACGAACGGTAGCGGGATGCCCTTTGTTGGCACCATGCCCAACACAACCGCAAAATTGATAAGGGCCTGACTGAGCACCAGGGCCGTGATTCCCAGCGCGAGCAAGCGGCCGAAGCCGTCAGGAGCGGCGAACGCGGCGCGCAGGCCTCGCCATCCATAGGCCAGGAAAAGCGCAATGACTATCATTGCGCCGATATAGCCGAGCTCTTCGCAAATTACCGCGTAAATAAAATCGGTGTGCGCTTCCGGCAGGTAAAACAGTTTCTGTTTGCTTTCCATCAGGCCGACACCTGTGAATCCGCCGGAGCCAACCGCGATGAGCGATTGCATCAACTGAAAGCCGGCGCCTTGCGGATCAGAATCTGGATGGAGGAAAGAGCTCAGCCGCGCGTTGCGGTAGGCGACGAGGGTGATCAGCAGATAGAGGACGGGCAAGGAAGTCGCGAATCCCGCGGCGATCCATTTCCAGGAGAGTCCGGCGGCAAAAAGAATCGTTGCGGCTACCAACACAATATCCATAGCTGTGCCCAAATCGGGCTGGGCCAAGATTAAACATACGAAGATCAGGACGGGACCGGCGGCGGGGAGTATCGTCTGAAGAAAATCCTGTTTGCAAAACTCCATAGACGTTTTGCTGCGCCGCTTTTGATCGAGAAACCAGGCCAGATAGAGGATGACGGCCAGCTTCGCCAATTCGGATGGTTGAATCCCAACGGGACCGTAGCGAATCCAACGATGCGTGGCGTGCGACTTGTCCAGAAAGAAAGTGCCAACCAGAAGGAGCAGGACCACGCAGACGGTCGTATAAACTACGGCAGGCTCACGCAAACGGTGGTAATCCGTACGCATTAGAGCGAACATTCCCAGGAGTCCGAGGATCAGCCAGGCGGCTTGGCGGATCAAAAAATAGTAAGAGTGCGAGTACTCTTTTTCAGCGGTGACTGCGGAGGCGCTGAAGATCATCACGGCGCCGAACAGGCAGAGCACTACAGTCACACCAAATAGCCAGCGGTCCATTTCCAGACGTCTCGGCACGTTCGTTCACCTTTTTCCGGAAGTCGCTCCGGCAGCTTGCTTTTCGAGTTGCCTCACCAAATCCTTGAAGACGCGTCCACGGTGTTCGTAATTTTGAAATTGGTCGAAGCTGGCGCAGGCCGGGGCGAGGAGCACGACGTCGCCGCGCTGGGCTGCATGTGAAGCGGTTTCCACGGCGCGTTCGAGCGTTTCCGCCCGCTCCAGCGCTACGCTTCCTGCAATTTGCTTTTCGATTTTTTCCGCTGCCGCGCCGATCAGTAGCGCCAGAATCGCTTTTTCCCTGAGCGGTCTTTGCAGCGCGGTGTAGTCGCTTCCTTTGTCTTTGCCGCCAAGAATAATCAGGATGCGGCCGTGAAAGGCGTCGAGGGCTTTGAGCGTGGCATCCACGTTGGTCGCTTTGGAGTCGTTGTAGTAGCGCACGCCCGCGATTTCGGCCACGAATTCCAGGCGGTGCTCCACTCCGGCGAAAGAGCGCACGCCTTTTGCGATCGCCGCGGAGGGTGCACTTGCAAGCCGAGCAGCAGCGGCAGCGGCTAAAATATTTTCGACGTTGTGCGCTCCGGCGAGGGGAATGTCTTCAAGCTTGAGAAGAGTTTCTTCCGCACCGTCTTGCCGAAAAATGATTTCCTCGCCGCGCACGTACGCGCCTTGCGCGACTCGTTGTTTCCTGCTGAACCAGTACACGCGCGGGAGCGGCGGAGCATAAGGCGTGGTTGCCACATCATCTGCGTTCAGAATAGCGGCATCTTCACCGGTCTGGTTCTCGAACAAGCGTGCTTTCGCGGCGCCGTACGCTTCCAAGGTGTGGTGGCGGTCGAGATGGTCCGGAGTCAGATTCAGAAACACACCGATGTTTGGACGAAACGTGCCAATGAGCTCGAGCTGGAAGCTGCTGAGTTCGACTACTATGCACGTATCGTCTTTCATCGTGTCCACGCATCCGATGAGCGGCGTTCCAATATTTCCTGCGAGAATGGTCTGCATTCCAGCCGTCTTTAAAATGTGTTCGACGAGCGATGCCGTCGTGGTCTTGCCGTTCGAACCGGTGATTCCGATCAACCGGCCTTTCATGAAGCGGTATGCCAGTTCAATTTCACTCCAGATCGTGATACCTTTCGCGCGCGCCGCTTGCAAATGCGCTTCGTCGGCGGGTACGCCTGGGCTCGGAATAATGAAGTCTTGATCGAGAAACGTTTTCTCCTGATGGCTGCCAAGTTCGAGCGCCACTCCCGCGTCTTTCAGTCTGGCGATCGCTTCGCCGATCTCGTCCTCGGTACGGGAATCCGTCGCGGTCACGCGCGCGCCTCGCGCTGCACAAAAGATCGCCGTCGCCACGCCGGTGCGCCCTAGCCCCACGGCCAGCACGCGCTTCCCTCGCAACTCGATTCCACCTGGCATTGTCCTCTTCCAAATCCGCCTGGCTTCAAATGCGCACTACCTCAACTTCAGTGTCGTCAGCGCAAACAGTGCGAAGACGAGCGCAGCGATCCAAAACCGCACGATGACTTTCGATTCGCTCCAGCCCAGCAGCTCAAAATGATGGTGGATGGGCGCCATGCGGAAAATGCGCTTGCCGCGCAGCTTGAAAGAGCCCACCTGGAGGATCACCGAGAGCGCTTCGATAACGAAAATTCCTCCAACGAAAAACAACAGAATCTCCTGCTTGATGATGACCGCTATCGTGCCCAGCGTTCCGCCGAGCGAGAGCGAGCCGACATCGCCCATGAAGATTTCCGCGGGGTGCGCGTTATACCAGAGGAAGCCGAGCGACGCGCCCACCAGCGCTCCGCAAAAAACGGTCAGTTCTCCGACACGGGGAATGTACTGAATCTCGAGATAGGTGGCCCAGCGCGAGTTGCTGCTTACGTAGGTAAGCACAGTGAGCGCGCCCGCAGCGATAACCGTGCAGCCAATGGCTAAGCCGTCGAGACCATCCGTAAGGTTCACGGCATTTGAAGAACCGACGATGACCACGCAGACGAAAGCCAGAAACGGAAGAAACGCCAAGGGCCACAGGTGCGGCGAATTCATCAAGGAATGGAAGACCAGGTCTGGACGCAGACGCTTGAGGAACGGAATCATGAGCTGTGTGGAGTAAGCGTAATGCGTAACGAGAACTAGCAGCGAAATCCCCACAATCAGGCTGACGAACACCTGAAAATAGATTTTCTTTTTCGCGGTGAGTCCAAGGTTTCGCTGCTTGGAAACTTTCGCGTAGTCGTCGATGAAGCCGATGATTGCAAAACCGATGAGCGCAAAGAGCGAAAGCAAAATAAAAGGATTGGTCAGATCGGCCCAAAGGAGCGTGGGCACGGCCGTCGACAAAACGATCAGCACACCGCCCATCGTGGGTGTGCCTGCCTTTTTCTGATGCTCCTGCGGGCCTTCCTCGCGGATGTATTGGCCGATTTGCAGCTCGCGCAAACGACGGATGAGCCACGGACCAAATACCAGTCCGAGAAACATCGCCGTCAAGCTGGCGTAAACCGTTCGAACGGTGATGTATCGAAAGACGTTTAGCGGGCTAAAGTAGCGCTGCAGAACATGGTAGAGGAGGTAGTAGAGCATCTAGTGCCGTACCTCCTGTCGCGGAATCTCGCCGGGAGCGGCGTAACGAGTCAGCAACGCTTCGACGATACATTCCATCTTTACTCCGCGCGATCCTTTCACCAGCAGCACATCGCCTGGATTGATGAAGTCACCAAGAAATCTTGCCGCGTCTTGCGACGACGAGAAAAATCTCGTTTGCATACGCGGTGTGCCGGCGGAAACGGCGCCTTCGATGATTTGTTCTGCGTCGCCTTCGACTCCAATCACCCAATCGATCTTGCCTGTTTTCGCGGTGAAAATTCCTGCTTCGCGATGGAGCATCGGAGAAGCCGGGCCAAGCTCGCGCATCTCGCCGGCGGCAAGAATCCGCCGCTGAAAATTTGGAGTCGCGGCCAAGACGGAGACCATGGCGTGCAGCGCGGCTGGGCTCGAGTTGTAGCTATCGTTGATCAGCGCCGCCCCATTTGAGAAACGCAGGAGTTCGCCGCGCATCGCGGGCACCCGCAGCGTTCGAAAAACGCTTTGTGCTTCCGCTGCGCCGATGTTCCAGACACTTGCGGCCGCGAGCGCGGCAAGTGCGTTGTAAATCGCATGGCGGCCGGGCACAGGAAGTTCCAACCGCACACGGCCTTCGGGACTTACATAGTCGAACGCCGAGCCTAGCGCGCCGCGATCTTCGATCGCCGTTGCAGAAAAAAACGCTGGTGCATCGATTCCGTAAGTCAGCACGCGTCCGGGCGCAGACGCGCCGAAAGCCGCAACGCGAGGATCATCCGCGTTTAGAACCGCAGTGGACTCGTGTCCATTCAGTCCTTCGATCAGCTCGCGCTTTGCCAACGCAATTTCATCGACAGATGCAAAAAATTCCAGGTGTGCGGGCGCAACGCGCGTGACAACGCCGACGTCAGGGCGAGCGATCGCGGCGAGCCGAGCCAGCTCGCCGCGCCGCGACATGCCCATCTCCAGCACAACCGCTTGATGCGTTTCTTCCAGACGAAAGAGCGTCAGAGGCAGGCCGTACTCGTTATTAAAATTTCCTTCTGATTTCAGGACCCGCAGCTTCGCGCCCAGCAATGCCGCCAAGATCTCTTTCGTAGTGGTCTTGCCCACGGAGCCTGTGACGCCGGCAATTTTGCCGCCCCAGGCTTCGCGTACCGCACGTGCGAGTTGTTTGAGGGCTTCGAAAGTGTCGCCCACGACGATGCAGCGATTTCGGATGGCGTCGCCATAGAGGTGGGCTTGCGGCTCCGCCACCACCGCCGCGATGGCTCCGCGACCCAACGCACTCGCCACGTGATCGTGTCCATCGTGACGCGGTCCGTGGATGGCAACAAACAGTTCTCCGGCACGTACCGTGCGAGAATCAATCGAGACGCCGGCCACCCGGGCCACGGAGTCGAGTCCCGCCCCCGCCCTAACACCCAGAGTGCCAGCCACCTGTGCAATCGTCCACCGCATAAATGCCTCAAGGGGTTTGCTTTACGCAGATACCCCGTGTATCGGTTTGTTTTCACCGTATTTTGAGGGCTCCTCCTTTCGCGAGTTAACTCCTGGCTCGCGCGCCCTCGCCACACTTTCTAGACTAGCTTGACGAGCGCGCTACATGCCAAACTTTGAGCCGTTTTTGGGCTCCCCGTTGCCAATTTCCGTCTGCGCTTGGGTATGACCTCGTTCCCGCAAGGCTCGCCGCGCTACTTCACAGTCGTCAAATTCCAACGTGCGATCCGCGAGAATTTGATAATTCTCGTGGCCCTTGCCAGCGAGCAAAACGATGTCTCCTGCACGCGCTTCGTCCATTGCAACGCCGATTGCTTTTTCGCGATCCGGTTCGATCAAATATTTTCCGGATGTTTTCTGAAGGCCTACGATGATGTCGCTGATGATTTTCAGCGGGTCTTCGGTTCGCGGATTGTCGCTCGACAGAATTGTGAGGTCACTCAGGCGGCCGGTCACTTCGCCCATCACGGGGCGCTTAGTGCGATCTTTTCCGCCGCCGCATCCGAAGAGCGTGATAATGCGGCCTTTGGGATTCAGCTCGCGGGCGGTTCGAATCAGATTCTCCAGCGCGTCATCTGTGTGGGCGTAATCCACCACCACAAAATACGGTTGGCCCAGATCAATGCGTTGGAAGCGGCCAGAAACGCTTTCGAGACTGCGAATCCCGGCTTCAATGATCTCAGTGGAGAATCCCAGAGCTTGCGCCGCTCCGATGGCCGCGAGGATGTTGTAAACATTGATGCGTCCCACGAGTTGCGAGGCGACTTGCACTTTTCCATTGGGTGTTTGCGCTATATAGGTCAGGCCGTTGAAGGTCAGTTGAAATTTTTTGGTCGTGATGTCGGCGCCGTTTTCAAGGCCGTACGTAACGGTTTTTTTAGCCAGACCGGTCAGCCGCTTGCCGTATTCGTCGTCCGTGTTGATAACCGCGACTTCTGGCGCGCCCGCTCCGGTGCCTTCGAATAGTCTTTTTTTCGCGGCGAAATAATCTTCAAACGTTTTGTGATAATCCATGTGCTCGCGGGTCAGGTTTGTAAAGACGGCAGCGGCAAAATGACAGCCCCACAAACGGTCCATAGCCAGCGAGTGCGAACTTGCTTCAAGCACACCAAAGCGCCCGCCCGCATCGCGAATCTCGGCAAGAAATCCTTGTAGGTCGACCGATTCCGGCGTGGTGTTTGGCGCGGGATATTCGCCGAGCGGTGTGTGATAGGCGATCGTTCCGAAAAGACCGGTCTTCGCACCGGAGGATTTTACGATCGCATCGATAAGCGAAGTCGTCGTGGTTTTTCCGTTCGTACCTGTGACCGCCACAAGCTGCAAAGCTTTCGCAGGATGTCTGAAAAAGTTGGCCGCCGTAACGGCAAGCGCCTTGCGGGGCTCGCGCACTTGAATCCATGTCACGCTTGACGGAATGGCCGCCGGAGCGGCCTCTTCGCTCGCGATCGCTGCCGCGCCTCGCGAGACCGCATCGCGAATGAACTCGTTACCGTCGGCCTTTGCGCCATGCAAAGCAAAAAACAGGGCACGCGGCTGCACTTTGCGGGAGTCGCACGCAACTTGGCGAATTTCCAGCTCCTGCGCAGTCTCAGGAACGCTGGCTTCGGTTCCCTGCAGCAAATCGCGCAGCTTCATGCTTCGAGGAGAGACGCGTGTCGGCGATGAATCTTCCCGGAGTTCATCGGTGTGCTTCGTTTTGGAGTTGCTGGTGTCTTCTAGTTGGCTCAATCCAGTTCTCATCCTAATTCCTGATTCCCGGACGCGGCTTCGATTTCTTCTCGAGTGGTGTCCCGAACTGCACGGTGATTTTTGCGCCGTGTCTGACCTTTGCTCCCGCTGCTGGCGATTGCTCCGTTGCAAGATTGCTACCAACCAGCACCGGCTCCAGTCCCAGCCTTAACGCGATATCCGTTACCTCGCGCATAGTCTTTCCGCTAAAGTCAGGCACCTCGATATCTCCACCTTGGTCCACCGCAACCGTCAGTACCGCCTTATTGCCATCCATGTGCCCGCGTCCATCGGGCTTAATCGTTTCCGATGCAGCCGGGGGTGGGTCGGGCTGGCCAGAAAAATCAACCGACGAGAAATCCTCGAGCGTACTTAGGTCTTCGCTTGCTTGCTTCATGTAAGCCGTCTGGATGAGCTTTGGATTGAGCGGGACATCGCGCGATACATCGAGATACGCCAAAACCTGTTCGGCGATGCGTTTGAAGACCGGCGCAGCGACTTGGCCACCTTCGTGCAAGCCTACGGGAGAATCCAGCGACACCAGAATGGTCACCGCCGGATTGTTGATCGGCGCAAATCCCGTGAAGGAGGCGATAAATTGTGTCGGCGAGTAGCGACCGGTCACAGGGTCAATTTTTTGTGCAGAACCCGTTTTGCCCGCCGAGGTCCATCCATCCAGATGGGCCGCAGTCCCTGTACCGCCGAGCAACACCACGCCTTCCATCAATTGACGCAGTGTCGCGGCAGTCTCTGGGCGAATGACGCGCTCGGGCTCCGCGGGCGCCAGAGATTCATTGGGAGGCAATACTTTTTCACCACGCCGCAATTCGGCAACAATCTGGGGCTTGTAAAGCAAGCCACCGTTAGCAATCGCGGATACCGCGGTGATGAGCTGTAGCGGCGTGACGCCGATTTCCTGACCCATGGAGATCGAACCGACCGAAATCGGCTTCCAATCTTCGAGCCTCGCCACCCGGCCGCGACTTTCGTAAGGTAATTCGACGCCGGTAGGCGTGCCGAAACCAAATGCACGTATGTAGTCGTAAAACTTTGGGGCACCGAGCCGCAGCGCAATCTTGATGGCGCCGACGTCGCTCGATTTCGCGAGAATATCCGATACAGTCAGCAGACCGAACGGCTTGTGGTCGCGGATGCGGTGGCCGGAGATATAAACTGCGCCGTTCTCGCAATCGAATACTTCATCGGGCCGCGTGATCGCCAGATCAAACGCCGCCGCGAGTGTGATTAGCTTGAAGGTTGAGCCCGGTTCGTAGATCGCGCTCACGGCGCGGTTCATCCACGTTTCCGCAGGGGCATCGCTGGCCTTGTTCGGATTGAACTTCGGCCAATTCGCCAGGGCCAGAATCTCGCCAGTATTGGGGTTCATCACGATGACTGTGCCCGCGGCTGCGTGCGTCTTGGCGATCGCAGCAGCCAGTTCCCGTTCGGCAGTGTATTGAATCTTTTCGTCCAGGGTCAGGACGACGCTAACGGGGCGTTCACGCTGCGCTTGTCCGCCGTCGAACCAGCGCTGCTTCGCGTCAGCCATCACAACGATCCGTTCACTCTTGCCCCGGATCTGGCTGTCCAGTTCGCGCTCGATGCCTACAAGACCCTTCTCATCGACATCGACAAAACCGAGCACGTGTGCCGCGAGATCGCGCTTCGGATAGAACCGTTGGTTTTCCTTTTGGAGGTAGATGCCCTTCAGGTTCAGCTTACTGATCGCATCTGCTTTTTCGGGAGGCAGCTTTCGCGCAATCCAGGCAAATGACCGCGAGGATTCTAGTCGTGCTTCAACCTCCTCCTGGGGCTTGTTGATCACCCCAGAAAGCAGGCGCGCCGCGAGATTCTCGTCCGCAATCTCCGAAGGCACGGCAAACGCTGAATCCACCGGAATGCTCATCGCCAACGGCCGTCCGTTGCGATCGTAAATTGCGCCGCGTTCCGGAGTTATTTCGAATGTGCGTTGCTGCTGGCGCAGAGCGCGCGAAAGATACTCGCTATGGCGGAAAAGTTGCAGGTAGGTCAGTCGCCCGAAAACGGCGCCCATCCACAAGAACGCCACGCCGGCGATGATGAGCAAACGGACGTGGACGCGGTCTTGTCGCATGGCGAATTCAGGTCGGCAAACACTCCTGTTTGAAGTTCAAGCGAACGGGAAATTTTTCGTATTGGAAAGCAATGCCGATCGCAGGAATCACGGCGCCCGGTTCGGTCTCACGTACCGCGCCGCGGCTACTTCCGCGCCGTCGGGCGCTTCGTACTCTTGCACGTTCGTCGGCAAAGGTTCGGTAAGGCCAAGCCGGCGGCGCGCAATCACGTCGATACGCATAGGATTGCGTAAGCCCGCAATCTCCAGTTTCAGTTCCGAATTCAAAGCCGCGGCCTTCATCTGCTGGCCTCGCAGATCTTCGAGTTGGAAGCTCAAGTCAATGCAGCGAAAATGCTGGAAGATGTAGAGCATGAAAAACGCTGCTACCACGCCTCCCAGCGCGACGGTCCGCCACAGATTCCGCATCTTCGCGGGCTCGACGTTGCGCACCAGGCGCGAATTATCAATCCGCTTGACGGTGTGAAACTCCGCCGTTACCGCTTTCTTTCTCTTGCGCACCATAACTACACTCTTTCTGCACACCGCAGTTTCGCGCTTCGCGAACGCGGGTTTCTCGTCTTCTCTTCTTCGGTCGGCTGGATTACGTGCCGGGTGAGCACCTGGAGCGTTCTCTGACGCTCTTCCTCTTGAAACGCGTGCTTCACGATGCGGTCTTCGCGCGAGTGGTAGCTAAGCACCACCAGGCGGCCGCCGGAATTTAATGCAGCAGGGGTCCGTGAAAGAAACTGCCCGAGTTCCTCCATCTCTCGATTCACCGCGATCCGCAGCGCCAGAAACGTTTTTGTTGCGGGATGCAGTCTCTGCCTTCCCCATTGCTTACGGGCCCCTGCTACAGTCGTTGCCAAGTGCGCGGTATCGCGTACGGGCCGTGCCCGTACGATCGCCTTGGCGATCCTTCTGGAATCGTGCTCATCCGCTTCGCGGTAGAGCAGGTCGGCTATTTCTTTTTCCGACCATTGATTCACAATTTCGTCTGCCGTCAACTCATCGGCAGTGTTCATCCGCATATCAAGGGCGGCCGCTTCGCGGAACGAAAATCCCCGCGCTCCTTGATCAAGCTGCATGCTCGAAACTCCCAAGTCGGCCAAGACCCCGTCCACCTTCTGAATCCCCAACTCTTGTACGACCTCCGCAATCCTCGAGAAGGGCGACTGCACGAGCCTCACTCTCGCCCCAAAGCTCTTCAGCCGCTCCCGCGCCAGTTCTAACGCCTGTGCGTCCCGGTCCAGGCTGATCAATTTGCCTGAGGTTAACCGCTCGGCGATCGCTTCCGAGTGCCCGCCGGCTCCCAGCGTGGCGTCTATGTATGTCCCTTCCGGCCTGATGCGCAGCCATTCCAGCACCTCGTCCAACATCACCGGCGTATGCGCCGCACTCAATCTGTTTAGCCCTTCGTATTACCGCCCCGCGAATCTCGAATTTCTTTACCTCGTTAATTCTTTGCTTGTTTGTTTCTCAAATCCCCAGCGCCGTGTCATCGGCAGCTGTGTACGGCTCATTCTTCAGCTTATCGAGCACCCTGGTGTGGTTCATCACTTCGAGATAATTCAGTGCCCCAAAAACGTCTACCTCGCCGATCGTTTGCGCGGCGTCGCGGAGCACCGACGGCAAAAGCACTCTTCCCTGGCCATCGAGTTCCGCTTGTTGGCCGAAATAGCTGGTCCGCAAAAGGAACTTTTGCTTCGCGACGTGAGTGCTCGGCAATTGCGCTAGCCTGTCCTCGATTTCCGACCAAACCTTCATGGGATAGATTCTTGCCGTTTCGCCCGTCGTACTTGTGATATAAAACTGGTTGCCGTACTCCTTGAGCTCGTCCAAAAACACCGAGGGTATTTTGAGACGCCCCTTCTCGTCGACTTTCGCCGGACAGTTTCCCCGCAGCTTCATAGTTCCTATTCAATGGTTGGTTTTGGACGCCCAATATGCCTACGTTCACGATTGCCCTCGAGAACGTCTGGAATGCCCCGGGAGAAACGCTACTTTACTCTACTACTGACCACTCTCTCCCACTTCTGGCCACATAATAGGCTGGATTCTGGCGTTGTCAAGAAAAAACGTGCAGTCTTTTGAAGAATTTGTGTTTTCTTACGATCCCGAAAATATGAGATTTTCCCTACTACAGGTTGTGGTTTTTTTTGCGGGACATCTCTACCCTTCGTAGGTCTACTCGCACCGCCGGAACGCAGCTCTTTTGACTCTTTTGACTCTTTTGACCGGGTTCTTCCCTGCAGCTCAAGTTTGTGCTAGAGTTTAAGACGGTTTGAATTTTGAATTTCGCGTCGCACTAGGAGCCTCTGATCATGGAATGGACAACCCCTCAGCACGAAGAGATCGACCTGAACTGCGAAATCAGTTCGTACGCCAACGCCGAGCTGTAGAACTTTGACCGCGCCTTGCGGTCATCTGTCGGCGTCCCAGAATGCGCGTTAAAGTCCTCGGCTCCGCAGCCGGCGGCGGTTTTCCCCAATGGAATTGCGCATGTCTTCAGTGCATGAGTGTGCGTTCGGGCACCTTGAAAGTCCGTTCTAGAACACAAACTCAGGCAGCCATTTCCACCGACGGCTCCCGCTGGTTTCTCCTGAATGCTTCCCCCGACCTTCGGCAACAAATCCTCTCCTCTGCTGATTTTGTCCCTCCCGCGGGATCCCGAAACACGCCAATCCATGCAGTGGTGCTCACCAGCGCCGACGTTGACGCGGTGATGGGCTTGCTCCATTTGCGAGAATTCCAGCCGCTTCAGATTTTCTCGACGATGGCTGTCCGGCGCATACTGACAGAAGAAAACGGCCTTTTCCGCGTGCTGGCGCGGTCAAATCCTCCCGTCAAATGGGAAACGCTGCCACTCGATCGCCTGATGCCCCTCATTCCGCCCTCACCGGTGGATAAGAAGAGCGGTCTCTTCTGCAAAGCCATACCACTCAATGGGAACTTCCCTGATTACGTGAGCGAATCTCTTCGCAATAGCCTCGCTCCGGAAGAGGCCGTGATCGGCTTGACCTTTGTTTCCAAGGAAAAGAAGCTTTTCTACGCTCCTAACCTGCCTGGAATTGGAGATCAATGGTTGCGGTGTGTAGAAGAGAGCGATCTGGCGATCCTCGACGGCACTTTTTGGAAAGACGACGAATTAAACGCCATCCAAAAAGGAAGCAAATCCGCGCGGCAAATGGGACATTTGCCGCTATGGGGAGACCGCGGGCTTCTTCGGCAGCCATTTCGTGCGAGCAAAACCCGGCGCGTCCTCATTCATCTCAACAATACGAATCCCGTTTTGAACGATGACGGCTCGGAAGCGCGCATAGTCCGTGATGCTGGTTGGGAAATCGCCTATGATGGAATGGAACTCGCGATATGAGCCAAGTCGCTGACATGCCGCTGCTTTCGGAAGCCAGCTTCATCGCCGGTTTTCACGCCATTGGGGAAGAGCGCTATCACCATAGGCATCCATTTCATGCGTTGATGCACGAGGGCAAGCTCACGCGTGGCCAGCTGCAAGCTTGGGCTTTGAATCGCTACTACTACCAGAGCCGCATTCCCATCAAAGATGCTGCTATTCTTGCGCGGAGTGAGGATCCCGCCTTCCGCGTCGCATGGCGAAAGCGCATCCTGGATCACGATGGCGACGGCGTGAAACCCGGTGGAGTTGAGAAGTGGCTGCGGCTCGTCGAAGCCACTGGGCTTTCCCGCGAGCAGGCGCTTCGCGACGATGGCATTCTTCCCGCGACGCGCTATGCCGTGCAAGCTTACGTTGATTTCGTCTCTACGCGCTCGCACCTCGAGGCTGTCGCTTCCTCGCTTACCGAGCTTTTCTCTAAGAAACTCATCACGCTGCGGATGGATCGACTCCGCCAGCATTATCCCTGGCTCTCGAGTGGCCTCGACTATTTCACTGGCCGCCTTACGCAAGCTCCCGAAGACGCCGACTTCGCTCTGTCCTGGGTCGTCAAGCACGCCAGGACGCGCGAACAACAAGACAAAGCCCACGCCGCGCTGCGCGCCAAGTGCGACATCCTCTGGGCGCAGCTCGACGCGCTCTATTTCTCCTACGTCCAACCCGGCTGGCCGCCCCCTGGCGCCTTTCGCCCAGCGGCAGAAGCGTGCTCCGTATGAGCGTTGATCTCGATAGCCGACCGTGCCTCGCTCCAGGCTGTCGCATGAACGAAAAGACACAGCAACCGCGCACATTGCTCATGCCCGAGCGCGCGTTGCGCCTGAACGGCCCGAGCTTGGAAATTATCGAGCGTTGCGACGGCAAACACACCGTTCGGCAAATCATCACGGAATTGCAGCAGCTTTACTCAAAAGCGGAACCAACTAAAGTCGAACAAGATATTTTGGGCTACATGGCTCTGCTCGAAAAAGAGCGCGCCCTCGATTTCGAGCCATAGCCCGTGGAGTGCGGGAGCCCTGCTCCCGCTTTTCGTAGCTTGCGCCACACACACGCATGACATTTGCTATCGCCAATCCGCTAGCTCTAATCGCCGAGCTAACGCACCGCTGCCCGCTCCATTGTGTCTACTGCTCTAATCCCCTTGAACTACAGGCCCGCAGCGTTGAGCTCTCCACTGAAGATTGGTCCCGCGTCTTCCGCGAAGCGGCCGCTCTTGGCGTCCTTCAGGCCGACTTCACCGGCGGCGAACCTCTAACGCGCCCAGACATCCTCGAACTCATCCGCGCCGCGCGAGCAGCCTGCCTGTACGTCAATCTCATCACCTCAGGCTTGCCTCTCGACGAGTCTCGACTCGATGCGCTAGTGCAAGCTGGCCTCGATCACTTTCAACTGAGCTTCCAAGGCGCGCGCGAAGAAATCGCGCAAGAAATCTCCAGCACGAAAGCTCATGCCCAGAAACTCCGCGTCCTCGAATGGCTCAAGCGCCACCGCGTGGCGGTCACTCTCAATTTCGTCATTCACCGCTGTAACATCGATCAACTCGCAGAAATGCTCGCTCTCGCGGAATCTTCGAGCGCGAGCCGCGTGGAGTTCGCAAACGTTCAATACTACGGCTGGGCTTTCGCCAATCGCGATTCCTTGCTGCCCACGCGCGAGCAGTTGACGCAATCGATTGATTTCTTGAAGCGGGCGCAGGAACGTCTGGCGGGAAAAATTAAGGTGGAATATGTCGTTCCAGATTACTACGCGAAGTATCCGAAGCCCTGCATGGGCGGCTGGGGCCGCAAACTTATGCTCATCACGCCGAATGGTGACGCACTTCCCTGCCACGCCGCGCGCATCATTCCCGAACTGTCCTTTGAAAACGTGGCGAACAGCAGCTTAAGCGAAATCTGGAATTCGTCGGATGCGTTTCAAAAATTCCGCGGCGAAGCCTGGATGCAAGAACCTTGCAAAACCTGCGACCGCCGCGCGCTGGATTTCGGCGGCTGCCGTTGCCAGGCGTTTCTTCTCGCCGGAGACGCCAGCGCCACCGACCCCGTCTGCTCGCTCGCGCCGCAGCGCCCAAGAGTCGACGCGATCCTCGCAACCCTAAATGAAACCAACTCTATAGGGGCGGGGCTTGTTTACCCCGGGAGGGCCCTGCCCGCTGAGGTGCCGCTAACGAAACCGGCCTGGCTCTACCGCCCAAATCCCTCCTAAGCGGTTGCGGGTGCTTCCGGCTGCCGCTGCAAGGGCATGACTACGCGAAAAATAAAGATCATGCTGCCCAAGAAACACAACGTCCCGAAGACTGCCAACGTATAGGGCGCCCCAATATGTTTCGCGACTCCCCCCGCGATGAGCGACCCAATGGGCTGCACGCCCATAAACATGGTCGCGTAAACCGCCATGATGCGCCCACGCAGTTGATCGGGCACACGATTCTGCAAAGTAGTATTCGTCGCCGCCATCTGCACCGTGGCGCAGAATCCCACCACCAGCAGCACGGCCATCGAAAGCCAGAAGTACCGCGATTGCGAGAAAATGACCAATCCCACCGCGCAAGTCGTCGACGTTGCCGCAATCCACCGCGCCAGCCCTTTGTAACTGGTCCTCGCGGCAAAATGCAGCGCTCCCAAGACTGCGCCCACGCCCGCTGCGCTCATCAACAAACCAAATCCCTTCGCGCCGCGATGCAAAACTTCACTCGCAAAAATTGGCAGAAAAACCGAGTACTGCAATCCAAACAGACTCAGCATGCTCAAAAGCAGCAGCGTCGACCGGATCGGCAAATCGCTCATCGCGAAGCGAAATCCCTGCATTAAACTCTGGAACGGCGAACCTGCCTCCTTCTTCGATTCTCTTTTCACGATGCGCATCGCCAGCAACGCGCCGATTACTGCCAAAAAGCTGACGCCGTTCAGAAAAAAACACCAGGCCGGCCCTTTCCAAGCCAGCGCAAATCCCGCGATGGCCGGTCCGACCACGCGCGCTCCGTTAAAAATCGAAGAATTCAGCGCAATTGCGTTCGGCAAATCTTCTTTTACCACCATCTCGACGAGAAATGCCTGCCGAATCGGGACATCAAACGCGTTTACTACGCCAACAAGAAATGCGACGAAGATCAGCTCCCAGACCTGGATGATGTTCGCAAACGTCAACGCCGCAAGAACGAACGCCAGCACCATCGAAACCGTCTGCGTCCAAATCACGCCATAGTGACGGTTGTAGCGGTCGCCGATATAGCCGCCAAGCGCGGCTAGAAATAAGATGGGAACTTGATTGGCAAAACCGAAAACTCCAAGAAGCGCGGCCGAATTCGTCAGCTTATAGACCAGCCACAGCTGCGCGGTCGTCTGCATCCACGTGCCGACGAGCGAAATAAGCTGACCTGCAATAAATAACTGAAAGTTGCGGTGCTGCAGTGCGCGAAAGCGCGGCGGCAAGACGGGAATGGCTCCCTCCCCCTCGTTTGATGCGCGCGACGTGACCTAGTCACGATGCCGCGCCGCTCATGCCATTGTCAATGCCGAGACGGAATTAACCGCGGCCAATTTGTCTGATGGAAAATCTCAAGGAAAACAAATTGCCTAACTCGAACTGTGCGCGAGGAACACGAGACAGAAAACGGATGACTGCGTCACTCGCCCGGCGGGTCGGGGGCCCCACCAACGTGCAAGTGGCTCAAGTCGCGCAGCGTCGCCTTATCATCTTCGCTCATTCCGCGCGTGAACTCAGGATCGTTCAAGCGCTGATTCCTCGCAGACTCCGGCATGTTTTGCAGCACGCGCAGTCTCTGCCGAATCGCCTGCCGCCGCTCCACGGGCATCTGCTTCCACTTGGGCAGCACTTCATTGCGAATATGACTCTGCTGCTGAGGAGTCAACCTATTCCATTGTTCGGCGCGATCTCTCAATTCCTGTCTTTGTGCCGGAGGAAGATTCCTGTACTTGTTGTTGTTTTCAATGATCCTCTGCCTGTCCTGCGGTGGCAGGTCGCTGAATTTTCTCTGCGGCTGCGGAGGCGTATACGAGGACGGCGGACGGTTCGGATTGTTGTTCGGATTAGGGCTGGGACGCGACACGGAATTCTGCCGGTTCGCGCCGTTTCCCTGAGGATTGCCCCCCCCGCCGTTCGGCCGGTTCCCCTGTTGCGCGGGTTTCGCTGCATTCTTCGGCTGCTGGTGCTGCGGCGGTCTGTTCTGAGACTTCGGAGGCGTATGCTGCTGCGGCGCCCAATGCGCTGCATGGCCGTGCTGCGCCATCGAAGGGCCGGCCAGCACTGCGCCGAGCCCCATCGCCAGCAAACATCCTGCGAGTTGGAGTCGAATTCTCATCGATTACATCGTCTGATTCTGGCCGTCGTCCTTCTGCTGGTTCTGGTTTTGATCCGGGTTGCTGTCGCCTGCCTCATCCGGCTGTACCGGCTGAGGCAAGTCCGTCAGTGCTCCGAAATCAGAAAGCACGTCAAAGTTTTCAAGGACCGGCAAGTCTTGATTGATCTGCGCTTCGTCCGCTGCCGTAAGTGTACGATCCGTTGGCCGCGAACCAATCCACACCGTCGCCAGCAACAGCAGCGACGCTGCAAACGCCACGCGGGGCGATGGCGTAAACCACGCCCACCAGCCAGGCTTCACCGGCTCTGCAGCCACTCGCGCGCGCACGCGCACGTCAAACGCCGCCGACGGCTCGATTTGCGGCACTTCATCCAGCAACGACGTCACCGCGCGAAATTCGTTCACACGCAGTTGGCACGCTCCGCACGCAGAGAGATGCTTCTCCATCTCCAGCCGTTCGCTCTCTTTCAAGCGCCCGTCCACGTACGCCAAAATCTTGTTTTCCATTCGCGTACAGTTCATAACAACCTTCCTTCTCTACCCAGGGTCTACTTCTACTTCCCTTCGAGTTCGGGTTGTAGTTCCTCTACTTCCCGCCTCTCGCCACGAGCGGGGCGAGTTCCACTCGAAGCGTTTCGTATGCGCGAAAGAGAAGCGATTTTAAAGCGCTCTCCGAACATTCGAGAATCTTTGCAATATCTCCATAATCCAGCTCCTGATATTTGTGCAGGAGCACCGCCGCGCGCTGCTTTTCCGGCAGCTTGTCAATCGCGTGACGAATCATTTTCTTGCGCGCTTCCTCCACCATGTACTGCTCGATGTTCGGATGCTTCTCGGCAATATCCAGCGGCTTCTCATCGCCATCTTCCGCATCGATGGTCACCGGCGCATCCAGTGACACTTCCATTCGCTGGTGACGATTGTCTCGAACCGAGTTCAATGCCAAATTTGTCGCGATTCGGAAAAGCCATGTCGTGAATTTGGCGCTCGGCACATAATCTTTTCGCGCGCGATACACTCTCAAAAACACTTCTTGCGCCAAATCTTCCGCCTCTTCCCGCGCGCGCACCATGCGGTAGAGAAAGTTGACAAGGGGTGTCCTGTAGCGCTGAAGGAGAAGTTCGAACGACTGCTCGTCGCCCGCCTTCACGTCCAGCATCAGTTGGACGTCCGACCTGGCCATAGCCGCCACATTCTATCGAACCCTAGCGGGCTCTTAAAGTTGCAAATGTTTATCTGGCGTTTAGGCGAAGGCAGGGCGAAGAAACTGCGAATCTAGACGTGGAATAAATGCTGCATTATCAATACGGTGGCCACACCCACAAACACTAACATGGCCATCCTCCAATTCGGCTCCCGGTTCACTTCGGGCAGCAAATCCGTCGCCGCGACGTAAACTGTCACTCCGCCAGAGATCGGCAGTGCGTACTTCAATTGACTCTGTAAAACGCCGGTAAGCAAAACTCCGAGCAGCGTCGCTGCACCTAACAACCCCGACGCGAGGATTGCCTTGCGCCGCCCCTGCCCGCTGGCGAGCACCACCGACGCCACGGTGAATCCCTCCGGCAGCTTGTGCAGAAACACCGCCACAAAAATCATCGCTCCAAGCCACACCGAAACGAGAAAGCCCGCCGCAATGGCGACTCCATCGAAAAAAGTATGAATGGTCAGTCCCAGCAAAATGGATGTTCGCGCGTGATGATGGCTCATCTCCTCGTGATGCGTCTCTTCGCCAAAATGAAAGTGAGGCGCCAGCGTGTGCTCGAAAAGATGCACCAGGAAGTAGCCGAGCAGCACAAACACCAAAGCCTGGTCGCCCGCCAAATGAATGGATTCTGGGATCACATCGACAAACGCCACCGCCAGCATGTAGCCAGCCCCGAGCGCCAAAAAATACTGCAGATACCGCTGCGGCCAATCCCGCCGCACAACAAAATACCCGCCAATCAAATTCCCCGCCGCCGCGACCAGGCCCAACCCCGCCGCCAGCGCCGTCCGAAATCCCAAATCATGTCCCATCGCCAGTGGCACAGCTTTCAGCCTGTGCAAACCCTCCGTTCCGACAATCAGCGGCTTGTTGCGAAGCTGAGAATTCCATAAATTGAGAATGCCAACTCAACCCAAGCAGCACCGATAAACATTTGTGCGAGGCTTGACACTTTGCGCGTTTTGAGAGGATTCCAGCTGCTCCATGTAAATTTTGCGGCGACTAAAGATCCGACTAGAAGGCTGGCAGCCAGCGACCAGCAAACATAATCCAGAGGGAAGTCAACTTTGCGTCCGCGCGGCACCTGCGCGAGCAAGAATGAGAAAAACAGGATCTGCGTGCCAAGGATATAGGCCGTCCAAAATATGGCGCGTTTGAAGACTGTTCGATCCGGCGAGTCAGGCATGTTTTCCTCTTTGCAGAACAATCGATGCGGCTAGCCTCCGGACCCTTGACCCTTTGGATCTTCGTACAGGCCCTTGGTGGCTTTATCCGCTATGCCGAAACAGAATCACATCGCCCTCTTGCACGATGTACTCTTTTCCCTCGAGCCTCACTTGCGCCTTCTCGCGCGCCGCCGCAATACCGCCCGCCGCCAGCAGATCGCTCCACTTCACGACCTCTGCCCGAATAAAACCCTTCTCGATATCGCTATGAATCGCTCCCGCAGCCTTTTGCGCTGTCGACCCTTTGCGAATCGTCCAGGCCCGCACTTCCGGCTCCCCCGCCGTAAAAAACTGAATCAATCCCATTAAGTCATACGTAGCCCGAATCAACCGGTTCAACCCCGGCTCTTTCAATCCATACGACGCCAAAAGCTCCGCCGCCTCTTTCTCATCCATCTCCGCCAGTTCCGCCTCCAGCCGCCCGCAAATCGCCACCACCGCCGAATTCGGCCGCCCTTGCAAAGCGTCCAACTTGTGCCGCTCCACCGCCGTGTCCAACTTATCCGCTTCGTCATCGTCCAGATTCAGCACATACAAAACCGGCCGGGCCGACAAGAACAAAAATCCCCCGATCAGCTTGCGCTCCTCCGCGGTCAACTCCAACTCCCGCAAAGGCTTCTCCGATTCCAGATGCGCCTTGCACTTTTCCAAAACCGCTTTCTCCGCCAACAAAACCGGTTCGCTCTTCTTCTTCAAATCCTTCTCTAACCGGTCCAAACGCCGCAAAATCTGGTCATGATCGGAAAGTATCAGTTCCAACTCCAGGTTGGTCGCATCCCGCAAAGGATCAATACTCCCCTCCGAATGCGGCACCGACGGATCGTCAAACACACGAATCACGTGCGCGATCGTATCCACCTCGCGCAGCGGAGCCAGCGCGTCCCGGTTCTTTTCCCTCTGCATGCCGCCAAGATCCACGTACTGCACCGTCGCATACGTAATTTTCTTGGGGTTATAAAGCTTCGCCAGCTCAAGCAACCGCGGCTCCGGCACCTTCGCCACGCCGACATGCGTAGCCGACCCTCCGCCCTTCCCCTCGACGTTCGCCCTCGTCAAGATTCGGAACAGCGTGGTTTTCCCGACTTGTGGTAGTCCAATAATTCCTGTCTGCATAAACTAGCAATCCTAGCACACCCGCTCGCCCCCCTGGTTTGGCCACTGGTTCGAGCATCAACTCAGCTTCGATCCGTCAAGAAATCAGATGAAACGCCTGGTCGCCGTCATCAGTCTCATCTTCCACGCGCTTAACGGGCAATTCTAGGAACAAGAACATCAGTTCCACTGGATAATGGACAACTTGCGGGAGGGCAACCGCCTCCCATGCTCACGATGAACATCACCGTCTTGGATCTCTCAGCCTATCTCGGTCTAACCGCTGTCGCCGCCATCACCCTCAACATGCTCCTCGGCGTCATGATGGCCTTCCGCTACAGCCCCGTCCGTAACTGGCCTCATCACCGCTTCAACTATTTCCGCCTCCACAACTGGACCGGCTACATCGCGCTGGCCGTCACCATCCTCCATCCCCTCTCGCTTCTCCTAAACAAATCCCCCAGGTTCCGCGTTCTCGACATCCTCTATCCCGTCTACTCCCCCCAACAACCCCTAGAAAACACCATCGGCGCCATCGCCCTCTACATCCTCGCCCTTATGGTCATCACGTCCTACTTCCGCATCCAACTCGGCCGCCGCACCTGGAAAGCCTTCCACTTCACCATCTACCTCGGCGCCGCCGCCCTCTTCTACCACTCCCTCTTTACTGACCCCGACCTAAAAGGCGCCCCCATCGACTGGCTCGACGGCGGCAAACTCTTCGTCGAAGCCTGCGCCCTAATCATCCTTGTAACGGCCATCCTCCGCGCCCGCCACTCCCGCCAAAAAGCTCTTCAACTGAAACAAGCTTCCCGCCAAACCGGCCTTCCCTCTGAGTAGTGGCTCGGCCTCCGATTTCCACGTTTATCTTTTTTTTTGGAATTCTACCGTTGGTATGCTGGTGCGACCGTTGAGGAGGTACTTTGGGACTCAGAGACCTTTTCAGGAAACGCACCCAAGAAAAAGTCGTCGGAACAAAAATTCTTGTAGCTTCTTTAGACCCAAGATTCGCTTGATAAGGGATATGACATTTTTCATCTCTTCTGTGATGTATCGCCGGAAGGAAATATCATCGATGGTCACGGGAAGACGGCGGCTGGCGCAACTCTGATACAGGGTTGCTGCGATTCAGATGTGAAGTTACTCTGGCTGGCCAGTCAAAATTAGCCTGAAGGCTACATCAAGGGTTTCAAAGCGGCCGGAAAACCATTGAACCTGGTGCTCACCATTGACCGCAAAGGCCCACGTTTCTCAACATTCCTGGTGCATCTTCTTCGCAAAATGTCGGCAGGAGAGACTATGCCCGTCGCATGGGTTTCCTCAGCACCACAAAGCTCGAATGACCCACGCAATCAAGACGCACCCGCCTGTATTTTTGCTGCTGGTCGCGGCAGTGTTAAGCTTCGCTCCTAAAGTTCACCGTTGTTTTGTCCTCTGTCCGGCACCCTGCTAATCTATCCACCGGTTTCCAGATTGGAGCAATTGTGACCACCACAACCCCCACTCCGTCCTTCGACCTTGCCGAAGCAGTCAGGCACCTTTCCGACCGCGACGAAAAACTAAAATTCCTCATCGTCGAAACCGAATCATTCCAGATGGACCCCGACCATCTCCAAAGCCCCTACGAAGCCCTCCTCGAAGCCATCGCCTATCAATCCATCTCCGGCAAAGCCGCCGCCACCATCTTCGCCCGCATCAAAGCCCTCAGCTCCACCGGCCGCGCCCCCAATCCCCAAGAAATGCTGAAGCTCCGCAAACAAGCCCTCCGCCAAGCCGGCCTCTCCGGCGCGAAAATCCTGGCCATGAAAGATCTCGCCCAAAAAACAATCGAAGGCGTGGTCCCCACACTCAAAGACGCGCAAAGATTCTCCGACGAAGAACTCGTCGAGCGCCTAACCTCCGTCCGCGGCATCGGCGCCTGGACGGTTGAAATGTTTTTGATTTTCCGCTTGGGCCGCCCCGACGTTCTCCCCATCCACGACCTCGGCGTAAAAAAGGGCTGGTCTATCACCTACGGCAAAAAACACATGCCCAAACCCAAAGAACTCCTGGCTTTCGGCGAGCGCTGGCGCCCCTACCGCACCGTCGCCAGCTGGTACATGTGGCGCGCCTGCCACCGCGCCGGCAACGCCGCCATGCGCAAAATCCGCCCCGCCAAAATCCGTCGCAAACCAAGACGTAAATTCTAGCGCGGCGCTCCGCTCTAGCCCACCGACCGCCGGTTCCCTCTTCTCCCTGCTGAACTGGTGGCTCAATCACGGCGGCGCCACAACTCCCGCCCAAATGGACGCCCTCTTTCACCAAACGATCTGGTCCGGCGTTAATCCACCAGCCAAATCCGCCACTCCCGCACCAACCAGCCCCATGTCACGCAAACTTCTCTGACCTCCGCGCCGCGTCCACGCTGTGGTCGCGTTTCTGCGCGAGCGCTAACTCTTTTGGAATCTTCTGTTAAGAAATCGAGCCGATTTGCACCAAGTTTGTGTAACGTAAGCTGTTTAGAATCCGCAGGGTCGAAAAAGGGGAAGGGGGATGGGGGTGCGCACCGATAATCGGCCGAGTTCCTCAGCTTGCCGCTAACTCTCTTACCATCAAATACATAGCGGCAATCCCGGCCAGCAGAACGCCGCTCTCCAGCGAAACCGAAACAGTGTGCAGTCGGCTGAACTCGGCCAGCAAAGAGCTATCCGCCCCCGTTGCCTGGATCGATCCCATCTGCACCCGCAGCGCAGCCATCTTGGCGCTTACCGTGTACTGCGAAATCGCCGTCAGGGCAATCATCAAGACGACACTGAGCGCCGCTGGAGTCACAAAACTTGCAAACGTGCGCGTTTGCGCCAGCCGCACCAGCAAGAAGACGATACCCAGGGCAATGCCGACGAGATGCATGCGCGTCAGCGCAAATCCGACGATGGCCCCAGCCTGGTCGCGGTTTGGCGCCAGCACTCGAAACGCCCCCGGCGCTACCACAAAGCTCAAAAACATATCGCTGCCGAGCCAAACGCTCAGAGCCAGAAACTCAATCGTGCGAAGGATGGATGTCACGGCGAGATTATACGATGGCAGAGTGAGCTGTGGGGAATGTGGCTCTTACTCCACCGCACCGCTCAGCTTGCGCGCACCCGACAGGTAGGTCACCGTGTTCGTCACCATGTAAATCGGCGTGACGATGATCGAAATGACGCCCCACGGCCCCAGCAGCAGATTCTTCCCCATGAACTCCCAATACTTGCCGCGCATACAGGTCTTGCACATGTTTGCCTGGATAGTTCGTGTCTGCCGCAAAACAATCATTCCAATGTTGTGATGAAACTTGACTGGGCTGGTCTGCCGCATATTCCCGCAGATTTGACACTGCCCCATCATGCCGCCGGAGTTTACAGGGCCTGCCATATTTATCGGATTCGAATTCAAAGTACCCATGGATGCCTCCTCGAAGATGAGAATAGGATTAGGCCCAGGCCGCTCGAACCGGCACGCAGTTGTTGGATAGTCACTTATACGGCTGAGAGAAGATTAATTCAACGGGCTCTCGGCCAGCTTGCGGACCTGTTCAATCAGACGTGCAACCACCGATTGAGCACACGTTTTGCGAGATTTTGATTCGGTTCACGGATTAGTGCCAGAATGAGTGGGTTATGGTGGGCGACAAAGGACTTGAACCTTTGACCTCTCCCGTGTGAGGGGAGCGCTCTAACCAACTGAGCTAGTCGCCCGGCCGGTACAGCCGCGACGCTCGAAAGCGTCATCTACCTATTTGTAGCAGGAAGGACCCGGGTTTTCAACAGATGCCGACGGCCACGTCCCAGATCGTCTCGCAACTTCAGCGCTCGATCTCTCGCGCAATCTACGGGAAGGAAGAGGCTATTCAGCTCGCGCTGATTACTCTTCTCGCCCGCGGCCATCTGCTCATCGAGGACGTGCCCGGTGTAGGCAAGACCACTCTCGCGCAGGCTCTCGCTAAATCGTTTCATTGCACCTTCCAACGCATCCAGTTCACTTCGGACCTTCTTCCCAGCGATGTTCTCGGGGTCAGCGTTTACAATCCCGAATCGCGCGAGTTCGAGTTTCGCTCCGGGCCGATTTTTGCCAACGTCGTTCTCGCCGACGAAATCAACCGCACGACCCCGCGCACACAGTCGGCTCTTCTCGAAGCGATGAACGAAGCGCAAGTCACGGTCGACGGTAAAACGCTGCAATTGCCGCACCCTTTTCTCGTTATCGCCACGCAAAATCCCGTCGAGCACCACGGTACCTATCCGTTGCCGGAATCGCAGCTCGACCGCTTCCTGATGCGCATCAAGATGGGCTATCCCTCGCACGAAACGGAACGCGAAATCCTTCGCAAGCACATCCATGACGATTCGCTCGCGACGCTCGAACCAGTCGCCGGAATCGCCGACGTCCTCGAAATGCAGGAATCCGTTGCCCGCGTGAAGGTGGACGCCAGCCTGCATGACTACGCCCTGGAGATCGTCAACCGCACGCGCAAAACCGAGCAGCTTGCTCTGGGCGTCAGCCCGCGCGGCACGCTCATGCTGCAGCGCGCTGCGCAAGCTCGCGCTTTTCTCGATGGCCGCGATTACTGTTTGCCCGACGACTTCAAGCAACTTGCCGTTGCCGTTTTTTCGCACCGCGTGGTCGCCAGCTCGCGCCACGCTTCGCTGCAGAGAAAATCGGAGACGACCGAATCCGTCCTGCGGGAGATCGTCGACTCCGTTCGCGTACCTCTGTGAGTCTATTTTCGACAGCCGCGCAACTCTGGGCCAAAGCTGACCGTTCCGCTGTGCGCGCCTTCTTTCTCTCCATCACAGCGCTGGCCTTTGCTCTGCTCCTTGCGATTTATTCCGGGACGGCCGCGGAGCTGGGCCATCTGGCTCTCGCCATCGCCTCCGCGCTTGCCGCTCTGCTCGTTGCGGCATGGGTGGCCGTCACGCTCGTTCCGGTTCTCGCGAAACGTACGCCCCTTCGCTGGATCGGCTACAAAATGGAGTACCGCGTTACCCGCGAAGGCTGGATCTACATTCTGGGAATTTTTTTGGTGGCTGTCGCTGCGCTGAACACCGGCAACAATCTGCTCTTCCTCATTCTCGCAAGTCTGATCGCCATTATCTTGATGTCCGGAGTTCTTTCTTCGATCACACTCTCTGGGGTCGAAATGCGCTTGGAGCTGCCAGAGCACATTTTCGCGGGTCAGCCCGTCCGCTCTCTTGTCGAGGTGCACAACGAGAAGCTGACGCTACCCTCGTTTTCGCTTCGCGTGGAAGCCGTCCGCGGAAAAAATGCCGTGAACGCCGCCATGCTAGAGACGCCGGTCTATTTCCCTTACATCCCAAAGCATGACCGGGTGCAACAATATGTGCCCATGACTTTTCCGCGCCGCGGCATCTATTCCCAGGAAGCTTTCCGCATCGTTACGAGATTTCCGTTTGGCTTTTTACAGAAAGCGCGCCGCATAGATTTGAAGTCGCAAGCGCTCGTCTACCCTTCGGTTGAGCCAACACGGGACTTCTTTGAAGTTCTTCCGGGCATGCAGGGTGCCCTCGAAAGCCTGGCCAAAGGCCGCGGCCAGGATTTATACGCGTTGCGCGATTATCAGCCCCGCGACAGCTCGCGCCACGTACACTGGAAAGCTTCCGCGCGGCTGGGTTCCCTGATGGTGCGCGAGTTCACCCGCGAGGATGATTGCCGCGTCATTCTTGTGCTTGATCCGCACGCATCGGCAGGCCTCGCCGCAAAAGAAGCGGACGCCCGCTTCGAGTCCGCCGTCACCATGTGCGCCGCGCTGGCCTGGCACTTCTACGAGCGCAATGCCGTTCTACAATTTCGCACGGCAGGCTTTGAAACTCCGCTCGTCGAAGCCGATGAAATTATCTTCCATATCCTGAAGCACCTCGCGACGGCAAAACCGTGTCCGCCGGACCCGAAGCGCGTTCTTCTCACCGACCTCGCCAGCACGCCGGAGATTTTTCGCGTAGTTGTCACCAGCGAATCACGCGGCTCCATCCCCTCCAACATTTGGAACCAATCCTGGGTCATCTTTCTCGAAGATCTGGTCCCTTAGACGCTTTCACCGCTCTCGAGGAGGCTCGCTCCTCAACTGTGGGAGAATACAGCGTGTTCATGCTCACTGTCCGCGAGCTCGCCTCTTTTCGCAAGCAGTTGCTCGCTTGGTTTCGCCAATATCAACGGGATTTGCCGTGGCGGCTCTCGAAGGATCCATACCGCATCTGGATCTCGGAAATCATGTTGCAGCAAACGCGTGTCGCCGCTGTTATTCCTTACTATGAGCGATTCCTAGCGCGCTTCCCCGATGTGCGTGCGCTCGTGCAAGCGCCGCAAGAAGAGGTGCTGCGGCGGTGGTCCGGCCTCGGCTACTACAGCCGCGCGCGAAACTTGCAGAAGGCCGCGCAACAGATCGTTGCGCTGCACGGCGGAGAATTTCCGAAGGAAGAAAAAGCCGCCATGGCGCTCTCCGGCATCGGCCCCTACACGGGCGCGGCGATTCTGAGTATTGCGTTCGACGCCAAACATGCCGTCCTCGATGGCAACGTCGCGCGCGTGCTCGCGCGCCTCGGCGCGATTCGCGGCGATCTCCGTGAATCGCGTCGCTGGCAATCGTTGCAAAGTACCGCGCAAGAATTGCTCGATCCGAAAGCACCTGGCGATTGGAATCAGGCCATAATGGAACTCGGCGCGATGGTCTGCACCCCGCGCGCGCCGCAATGCCTGCTGTGCCCCGTGGCAAAATTCTGCCGCGCGCGCCAATCGGGCGACCCTGAATCTTTTCCTGAAAAACGAAAGAAACGGGAAGCCGTGCAAATCGTCCTCGCCTCTGCGGTGTTTTGCACTCCGCGCGGCCAAACGCTTTTGCTGCCCCCGCCTCGAGAAAAAACCGAAAACAAGCCCGCTGCCGACGATGTCGCCACGCTCGTCTCGCGGATGTGGCATTTTCCCACGGTCGCGATACACAAGGATGTTTTGACGGAATTACGAACCTTTCTCACAACCGTCTTGCCCCCAGGAAACGGCGCGCTTCGCTTTGAGCCGCTCGATCGAGTCCGTCATGCGGTGACCTATCGCAACGTCACCGTTCTTCCCTTTCGCATCGCCATTGCAACAATTCCGCGCATCCTCGGGGCAAAAATCATTCCACTTAAGAATTTCTCATTGCTACCGATCTCGAATCTCACCAGAAAAATCGCACACGCCGCACTTTCGGAATCATCGGCGGCCGATGCGAAGCTCAACACGTTGAAACTGTAAACGTTATCGTTTCGCGTAGCCGCCTCCGCGGCACGCGGACGTAGTGCTAGGATGGAAAGGTCCCCCAATGGCCGCCTCCGCATCAATCACGAGTGTCCCCGCGCTCCCCGCCGAGCGATTCTTTCGTACTTCGCTCTTTCTGCTAATGACGACTGCCGTCGTCACACTCGTGAGCACTGGAAAACTCGATCTGATCACGATGATTGTCGCGCCTTCCGCCGTCCTCTATAAAGGAGTCCGTTGGTGGCGGCGCTGCCCCGCGGAAATTCCGCAGCGCGTCGCGACACGGCTGGTCGTCGCCTACTTGCTCGTTTTTCCGCTGGACGTTGTTTTTCTTTCGCGCTCCTTTGTATCGGCCTCATCCAATCCCGCACTTTACGCCGCGCTTCTAGGCGCTATCCATTTTCTGCTGTTTGTGATGCTCATCCGGCTGTACAGCGCCAACACGGACCGCGACGCTCTTTTTCTAACGATGCTCTCTTTCGCGGCCATTCTGGCTTCGGCCGTTCTCACCATCGACACGACTTTCCTCGGTCTTTTCTTCCTGTTTTTGCTGTTTGGTGTGGCCACTTTCGTCGGCCTCGAAATGCGCCGTGGCTCTAAGGGCGCGATCGCGCCGGAAGTGGATGCGCAGCCTCAACAAGAGCGCCGCCTTGATCGCGCACTGGTCCTCGCAGCACTCAGTGTGGCTCTCGGCGCCATGATTATCGGCGGCGCGCTGTTTTTCTTCTTTCCGCGTTTCAGCGCAGGATACTTGGGCCGCGCCAGTTTGCAGCCCACGCTGATGTCCGGCTTCAGCGACGATGTGGAGCTGGGCCAGATTGGCGAGATCAAGAAGAATTCCACGGTGGTGATGCGCGTGCGCACCGGCAAACCGGTGGGGTATCCCTCGTTGCGCTGGCGCGGCATCGCGCTCTCCGCGTTTGACGGAAAACGCTGGTCCTCTCCCGACCACGACTCGGTCACGATTCCCGCAGGAATGAATGGCTGGATAAACCTCTTGGAGCGGCCGCCCGAGCCGGATCCGACCGCGACCATCTTGCGCTACACGATTCTTCTCCAACCGGTTGCGACGGACACGATGTTCGCCCCCGCAAACGCAATCTCCATACGCGGAAATCTTTCCGGCGAAGGCTCAAACCAGGAGTCAGGTGCGCGCCGCAGCTATGTCATTCGCGACGCAACCGACTCTCTCTTTAATCCTTTCCATAATTTCTCTACGCTGCGGTACGAAGGGTTTTCTCTGCTGCCGGCGAGGAATGTACCCCGGTTGCGCGCGGCCTCGACGGACTATCCCGAAGACATTCGCGGTACTTACCTGCAGCTCCCAAAGCTCGATCCGCGAATTCCGGAATTGGCGAGGCAGATCACGGCGCGTGCGCAGACAGCCTTCGACAAGACCATCACGCTGGAAAATGATTTGCGTTCCCACTACGCTTACAATCTGAACCTGACGGGAAAACCTGGCGACGATCCGCTCGCACATTTTCTCTTTGAGACACGCTCTGGTCATTGCGAGTATTTTGCTTCCGCGATGGCCATCATGCTTCGCACGCTGGGAATTCCTACGCGTGAAGTAAACGGCTTTTTGCCGGGCGAGTACAACGACCTCGGCGGGGACTACGTTGTCCGCGCCAGCGACGCGCACAGCTGGGTCGAAGTTTATTTTCCCGGTTCGGGCTGGATGACCTTCGATCCCACGCCGCCTGGAGCCGAAGATGCCGGCGGTTTCTTTTCGCGCCTTGGCCAATACATGGACTGGTTCGAGCTCTCCTGGAATGAGTGGGTCATCAACTACGATTTTATTCATCAAATTTTGCTGGCGCAGACTATGCAACGCAACACGCGGACATGGACGGAGATTGTGCGTGCCTGGTTTGTACACGCGCAGGCGAAGGGACGAAGGTGGATGAGGTCCTGGAACAACGGCCTTCGCGTGCTGATTCCGCTTGCCGTCGCGCTGTTCTTGTTGGCGCTGCGCTTTGATTT
Source organism: uncultured Acidobacteriota bacterium (assembly GCA_963705855.1). Lineage (GTDB taxonomy): Bacteria > Acidobacteriota > Terriglobia > Acidiferrales > UBA7541 > Acidiferrum. The sequence continues at coordinate 36,771 of CAVPLA010000041.1, read as the reverse complement.
GGTTGTCGCACTGGCGCGGCGCTTGTGGCTTTCGTGGCAGCTTCGTTCGCCGGAGCTGGCGCGTTCTAATCCACAGCTTGCTTCTCGGCTCTACGGAGAACTTTTGTACTTGCTTGCACGGCGCGGCTTCGCGCGACAGCCTACGCAGACCCCTTTTGAGTTTGCGGCGGCCGTTTCGCAGCCTCGTCTGGCGCCTGCGGTATACGAATTTACGCGGCGCTACACGCAAGCCCGCTTTGGCGGCGCGCCTTGCGACACGATTCGCCTCCGGGCTCTCCTCGAGCAGATCCGGTCGTCTTGCGCATCGCGATGAGCCTTGGGCCTGGCGTCTGATTTCTCGCGGTTTGGTGCCTCCTGCCGAGTTGCGGCTCTTTGGTTTCCGCCCTATCCCGCGTGTTATAATGGTGGATTGCGCAAAGGCGCTAATTTGCTGCCTATAACTAAAGTCGGATTCATCAGCCTGGGATGCCCGAAGAACCTCGTCGACAGCGAGGTGATGATGGGTATTCTTACCCGCGAAGGCTATGAGCTTACTCCGCGCGCAGATGAAGCTGAGATTCTCGTCGTCAATACGTGCAGCTTCATCGAGTCCGCGCAAAAAGAGTCTGTCGACGCAATTCTGGAGATGGCGGAGCACAAGAAGTTTGGCGCGGCGCGCAAGCTCATCGTCGCCGGATGTCTTGTGGAACGCTTTCGCGACCAGATTCTCGAGCAAGTTCCTGAAGTCGACGCCGTAGTGGGAACCGGAGAGGTGGAACGCATCCTTGAAGCCGTCGATGGCGATCTGCGAGTCTTGCCTGCTGCGCCGCCGGCGTTTCTCTATCATGACCTTACGCCCCGCGTGATCACTACCCCACGCCACGCCGCGTACATCAAGATCGCTGAAGGCTGCGATCATCCCTGCACGTTCTGCATCATCCCGCAGCTTCGCGGAGCGTTCCGCAGCCGGCGCTTTGAATCCGTGGTGCGGGAAGCGGAAAATCTCGCGGCCTCGGGTGCGCGAGAAATTACGCTGATTGGCCAGGACACGACTTCTTATGGCGAAGATCTGGGCCTTCGTGATGGCCTGGCGCAACTCCTCGAGCGTCTAGCGCAGGTCGAAGATTTGCTGTGGGTTCGCTTCCTTTACGCGTATCCAAATCGCGTGACGCAGAAATTGCTGGATACGCTGGCAGCGCATCCGCGCCTCGCGAAATACATGGACATGCCGCTGCAACACGCCAACCGCAATGTTCTGGCGCGCATGAAGCGCGGCTCGCACGGCGACGCCTTCCTGAAACTACTCGAGCGCATCCGTACGACGATTCCCGGCGTTTCGCTGCGCACTTCGTTTATTGCAGGCTTTCCTGGCGAAACGGAAAAGGATTTCGAAGAGCTGTGCGATTTTGTTCGCGCCGCCAATCTGGATTGGATGGGTGTTTTCGAGTATTCGGATGTGGACAACGCGAACAGTTACACGCTAGGCGAGAAAGTCGATCCGGAAACGATTACCGACCGCCGCAACCGGTTGATGGCTATTCAAAAGAAGATCTCGCGCGAGAAGCTGCGGGCCTGGAAGGGCCGCACGGCCACGGCGCTTGTCGAAGGCCCGTCGAAAGATAATCCGCTGGTGTGGGAAGCGCGCCTGGAAGGCATGGCGCCGGATATCGATGGCAAGCTTTATCTGACCGACATCGAACTACCCACGGGCGAAACGGCTGAGACCGGCCACGTGGCGCGCGTCGAAATCATTAAGGCAGATACTTATGACTTGATCGGGCGCGTCGTCGAGATTCTGCCGCGCGCCGCCGGCCACGGGAACACGGGAATGGCGTCTATCTCGGTTCCGCGCATGCCACCAGAGGAAAAGCTCACGCGTATCTCCACGGGCGCTCCGCTTCGCGTCCTCGGCTGAGCTATACTCACTCCTCAGGAATTCTGCTCCGCGGTCTCTGCCGCCTCTGTGTTAAAACGGAATTTCAACACAGAGTGCGCAGAGTTCACGGAGAAGAAAAAATAGCGGCATCGTGATTTGGCGAGAGGCAAATCACCAGCCGTCGGGAGCTATTCCGATGAAACATCGCTGCCCAATTTGCAAAACGCCGACAGATTCCGAAACTCGCGAGGAATTTCCTTTTTGCAGTGAGCGCTGCCGTTTGCACGATCTCGGTAACTGGGCCAGCGAGAAATATGTCGTGTCCGAACCGGTATTTGATATGAGCGAGCTCGAAGCGGTAAAAGATCCGAGTGAACAAAAAGCCGCAGAAGAAGACGAGGACTTCAAGGGGTTCCGCAAGCCCGATGACACCATCCACTGAGATTCCTGGCAGCGAGACGGCTCCGCAAAAAAAGCCGCGGCTCGCGATGGCCATAGCAACCGCGCTCGGCGTAGGATACCTGCCCAAGGCTCCGGGCACGTTTGGCTCGCTGGTGGGAGTCGCGACGGCTGTGCTCTCAGCTGTATTTTTTCTGCGGCCAACATCGCTCCGCGGGCTGTTTTCTTTGCACCCTCTTACCGATGCGGTGTTTTCCGATGAACATTTTCTGGTTCCCGGCAGCGACATCCACAATTCCACGCTCGCTTTGCCGCTGGTATGCGCACTCGGTCTTATGGTGATCCTGGGAGCGATTGGGGTGTGGAGCGCCTCGCGGACCGCGGACTACTCGGGGATTAAAGATCCACAGTTTGTAGTGATCGACGAAGTCGCTGGGCAACACCTCACGCTGTTGCTCCCGCTGATTCCGATCGCGCTGCCGCATCTGACGGAGCACATGGACTTCTCCGCGTATGCCATCTTCTTTACGCTGAGCCTCGTGAACTGGAAATACCTGCTGCTGGGATTCGTGTTGTTTCGCTTGTTCGACATCTGGAAGCCCTTCCCGGTCCGCCAACTGGAAAAACTCCCGCGCGGCTGGGGCATCATGGCGGATGACTGGATGGCGGGCATCTACGCTGCTATCCTGTTGCGATTAGCGCTACACTTTGGGTTGCTTGGCTGGGTATGAAATTCGGCTTTGGGTCATCGGCAGAAAAAAACGGCATCCCCCGCATTGATAGAGTCGCGCCTGCCGCTGCCATTCCCGGCGGCGAGATCGTCATTCACGGCAGCGGATTCGCTTCGCGCTCTCACCCGCGGCCCGTGGTGCGTTTTGGCGAGGTGGAAGCTGGGCTGGCACTTGCCAGTGAAAACCGGCTGATTGCGCGAGTACCCGATGGCGCGACCGGAGGCGTGGTTCGTGTCTTCAGCGCGGCGAACGAAAGCCAGCCGCATCCCGTTTCCATCGGCGTGCAAATTGCGGATAATTTGCACCCGATCGCCAATCCCGCGGTCGATGCGTACGGGAATACTTACGTCACTTTTTCGGGGAATCGCGGGCAGCGCGTTCCCGTTTCGCTCTACAAAATTACGGCGAACTACAGCGTAAAACCGTTCGTGACGTCGCTGGTGAATCCCAGCGGCCTGGCTGTGGACCGCACGGGAAATCTTTTCGTCTCCTGCCGCAACGACGGCACGATTCACCGAATTACGCCGGAAGGCCGCGCCGAGCAGTGGATTGAAGGGATGGGCGTAGCCACGGGCATCGCCTTCGACCGTGCTGAGAATCTCTACGTGGGTGACCGCAGCGGAACTATCTTCAAAATTAGTCCAAGCCGCGAAATTTTTGTTTTTGCGACTATCGAGCCGTCGCTTGCCGCGTATCATCTCGCGTTTCATCCGAGCGGCGATTTGTATGTCACCGGACCTACGACCTCCAGCTACGACCGCGTGTACCGCATCACGCAGGGCGGCGATGTAACTACGTTTTTCCGCGGCCTCGGACGACCGCAGGGCCTGGCGTTTGACCGCGACAGCAATCTCTACGTCGCCGCTTCCTATGGCGGGCGACGCGGCATCATTCGCATTACACCGCAGGCGCATGCGGATGTCGTCCTTAGCGGTTCCGGACTCGTCGGCATGGCGTTGCAACCATCAGGCCGCACGATTCTCGCTACCACCGGCGCGCTCTTTACGCTCGATTGGGATGTCCGGGGCCTGCCACTGCTTGGATAATTGACACGATGAAAGCAGAAATCATTGCAGTGGGTTCGGAGCTGCTCACGCCGGACCGGCTTGATACCAATTCGCTCTTCCTTACGGAAGAGCTGAACAAGATTGGCGTCGAGGTCGTGCGAAAAACGGTAGTGGGCGACAACCACGATTTGCTCAGCGAGGTATTTCGCGATGCGTTGAATCGCGTGGAGCTTGTCATTACATCCGGCGGACTTGGCCCTACCGAAGACGATCTTACGCGCGAGACCGTCGCGGAACTGCTTAATCGGAAGCTGCGGCGCAACGACGAAATTCTCCGCTACATCGAGGGGCGCTTCCGCGCCCTGAACCGCGAAATGCCCGAGGTCAATGTGCGCCAAGCGATGGTTCCCGAAGGCGCGGAAATTCTGGAGAATCCACGCGGCACTGCGCCGGGTTTGTGGCTGGAAGATGGCGGGCACTTCATCGTGCTGCTCCCGGGCCCGCCGCGCGAGTTGAAACCGCTGTTCCGCGAACAAGTATTGCCGCGCCTCGAGCGCCGGGCTTCCAACGTGCGCATGTTTCACCGCGAGATTCGCGTCACGGGCCTGGGAGAATCGCACGTCGAACAGCGTATTGCTGGCATTTACAAACGCTTCCCTGAGGTGGCCACCACCATCCTCGCGGCACCCGGCGAGACCCAAGTCCATTTACGTATCTGGACCGACGACGCGGAGCACGCCAAGAAAATTCTCGATGAAGTCGTCAGCGGGTTCGAGATTGCGCTGACTGACCGAATCTTCAGCCAAGATGGTTCGCCTCTCGAGGAAGTGATCGCCGCGGAATTGACAACGCACAAGGCCACGATTTCGGCGGCAGAAAGCTGCACGGGCGGCTTGCTGGCGCAGCGGTTGACGAGCATCGCGGGTAGCTCTTCGTACTTTCTTGGCGGCGTGGTTTGTTACAGCAACGAGCTAAAGACGGCGTGGGCGGGCGTGCCCGCGGAGCTCATTCAGGCCAAGGGCGCAGTAAGCGCAGAAGTCGCCATCGCGCTGGCCGATGGAATTCGCCGCCGTGTGGGAAGCACGTTCGGGGTCGGGATCACCGGCGTCGCCGGGCCCGGTGGTGGAACCGAAGAAAAGCCCGTCGGAACGGTGCACATCGCGCTATCGCATGCCGGAGGCGTCAAGGAGCGCGGCTTGCGATTCCCCGGCGATCGCGAATCCATCCGCTGGCAGGCGAGCCAAGCCGCGCTGGACATGGTCCGCGTACATTATCTCTATAACGGCAAACAGCCCCTGAAGCGAGCCTGAACGTGCGCCTCTTCGTCGCGCTGGAGATTCCCGCCGCTGTGCGAGACAATCTGGCGGCACAAGTTGAGAAACTGCGCGAGTTGTCGGCAAAAGTAGCGGACAAGCGGCCGCGCTGGGTGCGCTCGGAGAATCTTCACGTGACGCTCAAATTTATCGGGGAAGTATCCCCGACAAGGCTCGAAGGTATCCGGGGGGCCCTCTCCGCGATTCGCTCGGATGCGCTAGTCAAGATTAAGTTCCACGGACTCGGCTTTTTCCCGAATGAACAACATCCGCGTGTTTTGTGGGCAGGACTAGACGCTTCGGCGAACTTGCCGTCGCTCGCGGGGGATATCGACGGCGCTCTCGAAACGCAAGGCATTGCTCGCGAACACCGCGCTTTCACGCCGCACTTAACGTTGGCGCGTTTCGAGCTGCCCGGCCTGCACGAAAAACTCCGCGCAGCGATCCAGAAGAACGGCGCGCGCGAGTTCGGTTCGTTCCAAACGCGCGAATTTTATCTCATCGAAAGCAAGCTGAAGCCTTCTGGCGCCGAGTACACTACCCTCGCGTCTTATCCCTTCACGTTGGAGGCTTAGCGCCAGATGGCCGAGCTGAACGCGACTCTCATCTCGATTCCCGCGGCTGCGTATCTTCTTGGATCGATTCCGTTCGGCTTGTTGGTAGGTAAGCTCTTTGCCGCGGCGGACGTGCGCAAATCGGGCAGCGGCAATATCGGCGCGACAAACGTGGCGCGTGTCGCCGGGCCGCTCGCGGGAATCCTCACGCTACTGCTTGACGCCGCGAAAGGCTCGCTAGCTGTCCTTCTTGCCGCCCGGCTAACGAACGACAGCGCGCTGTGGATGATGATCGCCGGCCTGTGCGCTCTCGTGGGGCATTGCTTCCCGATCTGGCTTGGATTTCATGGTGGCAAGGGAGTGGCCACGGCTGCGGGCGTATTTTTGGTGTTGTGCCCGCCTGCGTTTCTCGGGGCTGTAATTCTATTCTGTCTTGTTGTTCTGTACTGGCGGTTTGTGTCGCTCGGATCGATGTCAGCGGGCGCGGCCATGCCCCTGTTGATTTATTTTTTCTGGGCGCCGCATCATGCGCCGCCCTATGCCGTCACCTTTGGCTCGCTAGCCGCCGCGCTGCTGATTGTGTATAAGCACGACGCCAACATCCAGAGGCTAGTCCAAGGGGACGAGCCGAAGTTCTCATTCCGCAAGAAACAGGACGCGCCATGAGGGGCATCGCCATACTGGGCGGCGGGAGCTGGGGCACCGCGCTGGCCATCGTGCTCTCTCGCACACACAACGCGCACGAAATCTCCTTGTGGGTGGGCGACGCCGCACTCGCAGAATCCATCCGGAGTGACCGCGAGAACCCGCTCTATCTCCCCGGCCACAAATTGCCGGATTCCGTGCAAGTCACCCATGACGCTGCTGCATCCTTACAAAACGCGAACGTGGTCGTCGGGGCAATCCCATCGGCCCATGCTCGAAGCGTTTATCAGCGTGTCCTGCCGCACCTCGTGCGGGACACACCGATTGTCAGCGCAACGAAAGGGATCGAGCCCTCCACCCATGCGCGCATGAGTCAAGTCATTTCCCAAGTCGTTTCGCCGGAATTCCCTGTTCGCATCGCGGTTCTTTCCGGACCATCCTTCGCCTCGGAAGTTGCCGGCGGCCAGCCCACTGCGGTCGTCCTTGCTTCTAGTGACATCGCTCTCGCCAACGAACTTCAGGAGCAATTGGCCGCGCCAAATTTCCGCTTATACACCAACGACGACGTGCTGGGCGTCGAACTCGCCGGTGCCATGAAGAATGTGATTGCTATCGCGGCGGGTGTCTGCCAAGGGTTAGGCCTCGGCCACAATCCGTTGGCGGCGCTGATCACGCGCGGGCTCTCGGAGATGACGCGGCTCGCGGTTGCTCTCGGCGCGCGCCCGGAGACGCTCAGCGGCCTCGCCGGTCTCGGCGATCTTGTTCTGACCTGCACTGGTTCTCTAAGCCGCAACCGTCACGTCGGCATCGAACTGGGCAAAGACCGCTCGCTGCCCGAGATTCTAGAAGGCATGAAAATGGTCGCCGAAGGAATAGGCACCGCCGGAGCCCTTTTGGCGCTTGCGCGCGAAACCGGCGTAGAACTCCCAATTACAGAACAAGTTAGCGCCATCCTGCACCAAGGAAGGTCGCCCCGCGAGGCCATCCGGAGCATCATGGAGCGCCCACTGAAGCGCGAATAAGGCGGTCCGAATCAAGGCCGAGGCCGTCCGACGGCATGTTGGTCCAGAGTCCGACCACTAGTACCAAGGTTCCAGTTGCAGATGCGCGACGCAGGGGCATACGCGGCCCCCGTTGCGTCTCCTATTCCCCTAAAATTGAGAGTTGAGATGCCAGAACCCGGCCAATCCACGTGGCAACGTCTGCGCAAAGGACGCGTGCGCATTTTGTGGCTCGTCCTGGGCGCGCTGTTGCTCGTCAGCGCACTTCCGATCGGGCTTTACCACCGCCAGGTTTTGCAGCTTAGCCAGGACAAGCTGGTCGACACCGAGCGAGTTCAGCAGTCGGACTTGACGCGGTCCCTGGCCCAGGAAATTCAACTCTTTGAGTTCAACCAGACGCAACAACTCTATAGCGAGCGGCAAATTCTGACTCTGACGGGACTCATCGACAATGTCGAAGACCCTGCCGCAGAACCCAAGGTTACGCGCCTCCTCGAAGACTTTGTCGACAGCAATCGCGACACGTTCCTCTACTTGACCGCGGTTGACAAATCCGGCAAAGGCACCAAAGCCTCCCAGGGTAACTTCCAAGCGGATCAGGATCCGTTCGTGGCCAAGGCCCTGCTGCGCGCATTTCAGAACTGCATGCAGTCCGAAGAATTACACATCGTTAAGTTTCGCAGCGAACCCCTTGCGCTCGCGCCCAACAACCAGTCGGCGTTTGTGCTCGCTGTGCCGCTCAAAGATTTGTCTGGCAATTTTACCGGCATGCTCGCCGCTGTCGTCTCCCTCGAACCAATTTCGCATCGCTTGAGAGATGCTAGCGTGCGCGGCCGCACGGTATTCGTTGTGGACCATTCCGGGCACATCGTCGCGCATCCCGACACGAGAAATTTCGTGCCTGGGGCGGAGGCCAGCGGAAAGCTGGTCGACCAGATTCGCGCTCTGCCCCAGGAACTTCGCAATACGGAGACGATTCGTTTTACGGAACCTGGAAAAAAACACCCGGTCGAGATGATTGGGACCTACAGTACATTCCCCGAGGTCAATTGGGCAGTTGTCGCCGAACGCAGCCTGGATCAGGCTCGTGCCGACGCGGGCGTCACGGAATTGAACCGCCAGGCTCTTGCGTTCGTTACCGTGGTCGTTCTCGTGGCTATCCTTTTCGGTTACTTTTTTGCCGTGGGCATCAGCGGGCCGATTCGCGGCCTCGCAGCTTCCACGCGCGCCATCAGCCGCGGCGAATTCCATCAGCGCTCGTCGGTGCGCGGAGCCTCAGAAATCAGTGAACTGGCCGAAAATTTCAACAAAATGGCCAGCGACATCGAAGAGTACATCGAAAAGCTGAAGGAAGCCGCGGAAGAAAACCGTGAGCTCTTTATCGGCTCGATTCGCATGCTCGCCGCCGCCATCGACGAAAAGGATCCGTACACGCGCGGTCACTCCGGTCGCGTGGCGAAATACTCAGGACTCATTGGGCGCGAACTCGGGCTTTCCGCCGAAGAATTGGACAAACTGCGCGTCGCCGCGCTGCTCCACGACGTCGGAAAAATCGGCGTCGAAGACCGCGTCCTGAAAAAGCCAGGCGCGCTGACTCCGGAAGAATTCGATTTGATGAAGCAGCATACCGTGAAGGGCGCAAACATCATGCGCCCGGTTTCACAGCTGAAAGAAATGCTCCCCGGCATCGAATTGCACCACGAACATATCGATGGCCGCGGCTATCCCTACGGATTGCAGGGACAGCAAATTCCGTTGATGGCGCGCATCATCGGCGTGGCCGACACCCTTGACGCCATGACCACCAACCGCCCGTATCAGTCGGCAATGGACATAGAGTTCGCTCTGAACCGCATTAAATCTCTCACTGGCTCGAAGTTCGACGCCGTCGTCGTTAATGCTCTCGAATCCGCCATCAACGCTGGAAAGCTCCGCCTCAGCGCCGTCGAAGTAACCGTCTAAACCTGCTCGATCTCCTTGGGCCTGCACTGATGACCTGCTCACCTGCACGTGGGGCTCACGTCGGGCGCTTCTGTTACAATTTTAGATTGCGCTGGCTGCAAAGCGCTCATTCGCATGATTTCTCTCTTTGGAAAGCCGGAAAAAGTCGAACCGTCGCTGCTTGAGCGACTGAAAGCCTCGGTCAGTAAGACGAAGGCGGCGCTGTCCGAGTCGGTCGAGAACATTTTTCTTGGCGAACGCAGGATTGACCCCGCGCTGCTGAAAAAGCTCGAAACTGCGCTGCTGTCTGCCGACCTGGGCGTGAAACCGACGCGCGAAATCCTGGATGCCGTGCGGGAAAAGCTGGATCGCAACGCGCTCGCCGACGCCAGCCAGCTCAAGCGCGAGATCAAGTCTCATATCGTTCGCATCCTGACCATGAGTGACGGCGCAGCGGTGCGCAGTGCGACTGCAAGCACGCTAGCAACGGCCGCGCAGAGTCTCGCGAGTTCACCCAACGGCTCCGGCCCACGCGTGATCTTTATTGTTGGCGTGAACGGCGGCGGAAAAACCACTAGCATTGGCAAACTCGCGAACCGACTGCGCCAGGAAGGCCTCAGCGTCGTGCTGTGCGCTGCGGATACGTTCCGTGCCGCCGCCGTCGAGCAACTCGAAATCTGGGCGCAGCGGAATGGGATTGACGTGATCAAACAAAAATCTGGCGCCGATCCGGCCGCTGTCGTTTTCGATGCGGTCACCGCGGCGAAAGCGCGCGGCGCGGACGCAGTGATTGTGGACACTGCCGGCCGCCTGCATACCAAATCTAATCTTATGGCTGAGCTGGAAAAAATGAAGCGCACGGCGGCTAAAGTCATTCCCGGCGCGCCGCACGATGTGCTGCTTGTGCTTGACGCGACCACCGGCCAGAACGGCCTCGCTCAGGCGCGCGAGTTTACTTCGACTGTCACCATCACGGGCATCATTCTCACCAAGTTGGATGGCACGGCCAAGGGCGGCATTGTCGTTGCCATCGCGCGCGAACTCGGGTTACCCATACGTTTTGTCGGTACCGGCGAGCAGATCAACGACTTGGTGCCCTTCGACGCGGAGACTTACGCGAACTCTCTTTTCGATTAAACCTTCAACTAATTCATGGACGCTCACGCCACTCGATTCATGGAACACGCGCTGGAGTTGGCCCGCAAAGGCACTGGCCTCGCGAGTCCCAATCCTATGGTCGGCTGCATCCTTGTACGCGAAGGCCAAATCGTTGGCGAAGGATTTCATGAGTATGAAGAGCGCGATCACGCGGAAATCGTCGCGCTGAATTTCGCTGGCGAAAAAGCGCGCGGTTCGACGATGTACGTCACTCTCGAGCCGTGCAATCACACTGGCCGCACTGGCCCTTGTACGGAAGCGATTATTGCAGCGGGCGTTCAGCGCGTTGTTGTAGCGATGGAAGATCCCAATCCCGTCAACTCTGGCCGAGGGTTCGATCGCTTGCGCGCTGCGGGGATCGAAGTCTTTACAGGGGTCGGTGAAGAAGAAGCCCGCAGCCTGAACGAAGCGTTCGCCTGCTGGATTCGCACGAAAAAACCATTTGTTACGCTTAAATCCGCTCTAACGCTCGACGGCCAGCTCGCTCTTCCCCTGGAGCGAAGCAAACTGGGCAAGAGACGCAGCAAACAGAAACGGGCGAATTGGATTAGCTCAGAAGAATCTCGCGCCGAAGTTCACCGCATGCGTCACGCCGCCGACGCTGTACTCACCGGTATCGGCACTGTCAAGATCGATGACCCGCTTCTCACGGATCGCAGCGGCCTTCCCCGGTGCAGGCCTTTCTTGCGCGTCATCCTCGACTGGGGGCTGACGATCTCGCCGCATTCCCGCATCGTGCAGTCCGCGCGGAACGATGTTCTGGTTTTTACGCAACAGCATGCAAATACGCGAAGAGTTCGCGCACTGGAGCACCTCGGTGTCGAGGTCGTCCGCGCCGTTTCACGCAACGGTCAGATCAATCTCGAAGCCGTTCTCGCCGAACTTGGCCGCCGCGAAATCCTGAGCGTCCTTCTCGAAGCCGGCCCAACCCTGAACGGCGCCGCCCTCAACGTGGGAGTCGTCAACAAGCTTTTTCTGTTCTATGCGCCCAAGATCTCCGGCGAAACGCGCGTGCCTTTCGCCGTCTCGCCCAATCTCAAACTCCTTCCGCTGCAAAAAATTCGTACGCAAGCATTCGGCCCCGACATCGCCCTTGAAGCGTACCTGGAGGACATATACCGCTAAGTTTGGAGTGCGGCAGCCCAGCTGCTGCTTTTGCAACCTCGCTTCAGCGCGGACCGCAAAGGCGGGAGCCCGGCTCCCGCACTCCACAGCGCTATGTCACTCGCTGACACGCAGCACGGCGGCGCCTTCAATGGCATCATTCTTCAACGCATTCAACGCGCGGTTGGCTTCATTGAGCGGAAAAATTTGAGTATGCATATGAACAGGAATCACCGCCGCGACGCGAAGAAAATCCTCGCCATCCTTCCGCGTGTTATTGGCCACGCTGCGAATCACTCGCTCCTGATACAGCAAGTCGTAACTAAACGACGGAATCGGGCTCATGTGAATTCCGCCCAGCACGAGCACTCCGCCTTTGCGCAATGCCGCAAGCGCTGCGGGAACAATTTCCCCAGCCGGCGCAAAAACAATCGCAGCGTCGAGTTTTTCCGGCGGTGCATCGAGCGTGCCGCCGGCCCACGCCGCGCCCAGCTCCAGCGCCAGTTTCTGGTGACGCGCATCGCGCGTCGACGCGTACACCGTCACATTCCAATGCCGCGCCACCTGAATCGCCACATGCGCTGCCGCGCCAAAACCATAAAATCCCAGCCGCCCGCCTGGCTTGATACCCGAAAGCCGCAAGCAGCGGAATCCAATGATCCCCGCGCAAAGCAACGGAGCGGCCTGCTCATCGGAGAATCCTTGGGGAATCGCGTAAACGAAATCCTCAGGCGAGACGATGTATTCGGCGTAGCCGCCATCGACGCTGTATCCAGTGAACGTCGGGTTGTCGCAAAGATTTTCATTGCCCATGCGGCAGTATTCGCATACGCCATCCGTATGGTGCAGCCAGGCAACGCCGACGCGCGCTCCGATCGCGCAACGGTGTGAGCCTTCGCCCTGTTTCTCAACCACACCGACGACCTGGTGCCCTGGAATGACCGGCGATTTTCGCGGAGACAATTCGCCTTCGATCACGTGCAAATCCGTGCGGCACACGCCGCAGGCGTGCACGCGCACGAGCACTTCCCCCTTGTCGGGAATCGGAACCGGCACGTCCGTGAACCCGAGCGGATTCGTTTCGATCCTTGCGGGAGCCCGCAATAAGCATGCTTTCATTCGCGCCTCACATCTCTCAGCTTGCACTTCTGCTTTGGGCCGATTGGCCCGCTCTGGCCCTCACCCTCAAGCTTCAACTTTGAACTCTCACCGCAACTCGAATCAACTGCATTCCTGTGCGGCACGTCGTCACCGGCCATTGCGTGGCAATCCATAACGGCCTTGATTTACTCGCTCGCCGGTTCCGTGCTCGGCGCGATATCTTCGTGACGGATTTTCCTGACCTTCGATACACTGGATTGCTTGCTCGGAGCATAGCCATGCGCATTCTAGCGGTTCTCTTCTGTTCCGCCATCTTTTTTGTCCAGGCGTCTAGGTGCCAGGACGAGCATCAACACGAATTGAGCGCGGAGGAGGTTGGGTCGGTTCACTTTTTGACGTCGTGCTCGAAAACCGTCGGCGAAACTTTCAACCGGGCGGTTGCGCTGCTGCACTCCTTCCAATACGAGCAGGCTCGCCAGGCTTTCTTGCAAGTCTCCATGCAAGATCCCGATTGCGCGATGGCGCAGTGGGGCATAGCGATGTCTCATTATCACGGACTCTGGGGAAACGGAGACACGGCGGCCGGCCGTGCCACTCTCGAAAAGGCCAAGCACGCGGCCACCGTCAATCCCACGACGACCCCGCGCGAAACTGCATATATCGAAGCGCTGGCGGAAATTTACATCGAGGACGGCAAAAGTCCGGCCGCGCACGCCCAAGCATTTGAACAAAGGATGGGCGCTCTCCAGGCCGTATACCCTGAGGATGATGAAGCCGCGATCTTACACGCCCTGGCGCTCGACATTACTGCTCCTAGCTCGGACAAGACATTTGCCAATCAGCGCAAGTGCGGAGAGATTCTCGAGCCACTTTTCAAATTGCACCCTCGTCATCCCGGCATCGCACACTACATCATCCACTGCTACGACAATCCGGTCCTCGCGGAAAAAGGCCTCTCCGCAGCGCGCATGTACGCGGAAATCGCACCGGCCTCGGCGCATGCCCATCACATGCCTTCGCATCTCTTCACGCGCGTGGGCTCTTGGGATGAAGCAATCCTATCCAACGTGAAATCCGCGCAAATGGCCGCCAAAGCGGAAGCCAGCTCGAAAGACGGCGAAGCCCGCGAGCAACGGCTCCACGCCATGGATTATCTCGTCTACGCCTATCTGCAAAGTGGACGGGTGAAGCAAGCCGAAGCCATGCTGGTCGAGATGAACTCGTTTTCTCTGATCCCCGGAAAATCATTCATCGGTAATTACGCGACCGCCGCGATACCAGCACGTTGCGCCATTGAACTCCGTGATTGGAAGCGGGCCGCAAACCTCCAAGTCCAGGCTGCCGGTGCGCCCACTGTGCTGGCCATCACGTGGACCGCGATCGGGGTCGGCAGCGCTCGCACTGGTGATCTCGGGCGCGCGGCCCAAGCGGAGCGCGCTCTTGGGTCGCTGGCAGAATCGGCGTCGATTCAGAATGACTCCTATGCTTCGAATCAAGTGGAAGTGCAGCGCCGGGAAGTGGGTGCATGGATCGCAGAAAAGAGCGGAAAGAGCGCCGAAGCTATCGCCACAATGCGATCGGCTGCCGAACTGGAGGAGAGCATGGATAAGAGTGGCGTAACGCCCGGAGTCGTCACGCCCGCACGGGAGATGCTCGCTGAGTTGCTTGCACTGGAGAAGCAGGCTGCTGCGGCACTTGCGGAATACGAAGCAGTACTCAAGGCTGCGCCCAATAGATTTAACGCGTTGTACGGCGCCGCAAGCGCTGCGGACGCCGCTGGAAACTCCGCCAGCGCGACTTTATACTACAAAAAGTTGAGCGAAATCGTCGTCGGAGACGAGCGGCCAGAATTGGTCACTGCTCGGAAGAGAATCAGCGTCTCGGCGGAGAAGAATTCCGTCACGCGTCCTTGAAGTTTTGCAGAGTACAGATTTTCGGAACTTACCGGCGCGCAGTCACGATTTTCTGAAGGGCTGCGTACACGGAGAAAGCTCCGGCGGTTCTTGTTAAACTAGAAACACGATTAGGTGAACTCGTAGGATCATTCGAAAAATGTTTACTGGGATCATCGAACATATCGGCACGATTGAAGCTCTGGATCTGAAGCCTGACGGTGGACGAATTACGATCCATGCGCCCAGCCTTGCACCCTCGCTCGCCATCTCCAAGAGCATCGCCGTGAACGGTTGCTGCCTTACGGTCGCCGCTCTCGGCAAGAAACAGTTCTCCGCCGATCTATCCGGCGAAACCATCCAAAAAACTTCGTTCGGTGCAAAAAGTGGCGGACTTAAGAAAGGTTCGCGCGTTAATCTGGAACAACCTTTAACAGCTGGCAAAGAGTTTGGCGGCCACTTCGTTCAAGGCCACGTCGACGACACTGGCCGCGTAACGCATTTCGGTCCGGAAGGTCCGGGAAGCAACAATTGGTGGTTGGGCGTGGAAGTCCCCGAAGAATTCGCGCGCTACATCGTTCTTAAGGGCTCGATTACCATCGACGGCATCAGTTTAACCGTCGCACGCTGGCTTAATTTCGTAACGCCGCTCAAACTGATGCGAACGGTGGAAGTCGCCGTAATTCCCTACACCTACGAGCACACCAATCTTCGCGACCGCAAACTCGGCGACGCGATAAATCTCGAAGGAGATGTTCTGGGAAAATACGTGGAGCGCTATCTCGAAGCAAGCAAGGAAACATCTTCCACCGAAAATTCGCCACTCACTCTCGATAAGCTTGTAAAGCAAGGCTTCTGAGGACAGCCCGTGCCATCTCTCTCCGGAATAATCGAAACCTGCCTCTATGTCGAGGACATCGGCAGAGCGTCCCGGTTTTACGAAGAAGTTTTTGGCCTGCGCCACATTGCGGGCGATGACAGACTGCTCGCCTACAGCGTGGCGGAAAAAAACGTTTTACTGCTTTTCAAGCGCGGTTCCACAGCCCACCCTCTCGAGTCTCCAGGCGGAATAATTCCGCCCCATGACGGAAGCGGCCAAAACCATTTAGCGTTTGCTATTTCTGCCGAGCAAATTCCGGCTTGGGAAAAACAACTCGGTGAGCATAGAATTGCGATCGAGAGTCGCGTCTATTGGCCGCTAGGAGGCACCAGCATTTATTTTCGCGACCCGGATGACAATCTGCTGGAACTTGCTACGCCTGGAATCTGGCCCATCTATTGAGATCTTTCCCCGCCGCCCATTCCAATATCAGCTGCGAGCCACGGCTTCGCGTGCCTTGGCACGCGCCCCGCGCCAGTAAAGCATCAGCCCGATCACAATCGTTGCGGCCGTACCGCCAACAAGCTTCATCTCAAACCCGAGCTTGTTCGCTGAATCGCCTGGTGGAACAAGCGAAACGAAAATGCCGATCAGCACAATGAGAAAACCAGTGCCGGAAACGGCCCACACGCCTGCCTTGCCGCCTGGGATAAGAATTGCCTCCGAATTTTCCTTGCGATCCGTCCGCGAAAAGAGCCGGATCGCCGCCGCGAACATATAAAGAAACGGAATAAAATAAAGAATGTTCGTCGCGCTAACAAGGAAGTCGTATGCGCCCCGCGTCGATTCGTTGATCTGGCTGACCAAAAGAATTGCACACGAAAGCACAGCCTGCACGAGAATCGCAACGTATGGCGTCTTCCATCGCGGATGAATTTTCCCGAACGCCTGCGGCAGGTAGCGATCGATCCCCACAACGAACGGCACGCGCGCAATCCCCGCCACCGTGCTTCCAACGCCGCCCGCATTTCCTAATGTCACGACGATCGCCGCCACAATCCCCAAGAATCCAATTCGCAAGGCGATCGATCCCACAGTGATCGCGTGAAACACACCGCTGGTGTTCGAAACCTCTGCCGCGGGCACGAGCACCAGCACGGCCACCGTCGCCAGGATGTACATTGCAGCAATCAGCCCGGCCGCGGCATAGAGTGCGCGGGGCAGCGTGCGTCGCGGGTTGCGCACTTCCTGGCTCATGGTGGAAACGAGCTCAAGCCCGCTAAACGCAAACGCAATCTGTGACCAGAAATTCACCGTGTCCCAGTTCCACGTGGGCAAAATGTTGTGCCACGTAAAATGTGTGACCGCTCCATGCTTCATCGCGATGATCGCGGCGACGCCCACCACCGCCATTAGCGGCAAGTATGTCGAGACTCCGCCGACGTTTTGTAGCCACTTGCCGATGTTTAGACCGATGATATTCAGCCCAACTGCCACAATCAGGTATCCCACAGAAAGCAGAAGCAAAAATGTGCGGTCGCTCTCGAGCTTAGCGCCCCGATCGCCCATGATGTACGCGCTCATTGCCGCGCTTGCAAGCAGCAAGCCGGGAAAATAGAAAACGGTATAAGCCCAGTAATTCCATCCAGCGACGAAACCGTGAAAATCGCCGAAAGCTACCTTCGTCCAAACGTACAAACCACCCTCTTCCGGAAAACGCGACGAGAGTTCGTTGATCACCATTGCGGACGGAACGAAGAAAAAGACCGCTGCGATCACCCACAAACTGATGGAGGATGTTCCGTTATGCGCGGCTGCAGCGACCCACCGCGGCCCCAAGACCGTGGCAATATTGAAAAGCAGGACGTCCCAAAAACCCATCGTCTTGGGCAATTGTTTGATGGGATCGGCTGTGCCGCCGCCCGCGGCCTGACTCACAGAGTCACGTCCAGCGCGGGAATCAATGCATCCTGCATGCGGAAGTTATGAAGAAACGGATCCTTCGAATTTTCAAAATCGTCCCACGGGCCGAAAAACGCGACGCGGCCCTCCTGCAAGAACACCACCGTGTCGGCGAGTTTCTTAGCGAGATGCGTATCGTGCGTCACCACGATGGATGTGCGGTGAAACGTATCCTTGAGTCGCAGGATGAGGTCGCCCATGTGCCCCGCCATGATGGGGTCGACCATGGTGGTCGGCTCGTCAAACAAAATTGCGTCGGGATTTTGCGCGAACGCGCGCGCCATAGCTACCGCGCGCTTCATTCCCGTCGATAATTCGCTCGGCAGTTTATCGAGCACCTCTTCGACTTCCAGCATCTTCGCTAATTTTGCAACGTAGGCGTCGATATCTTCGTACTCAAGGCCCGGCTGTTTTTCCAGCGGAAAAGCGATGTTCTCCGCGACCGTCAGCGAATCGAACAGCGCGCCGGACTGGAACACCATCGTCACCTTGCGCCGCACTTCTTCAAATTGCTGTTCGGTGAAATCCGTGACGTCCTGCCCGTCCACAAAGATGCGCCCGGAATCCGCCTTCATGAATCCCATAATGTGTTTGAGTGAAACAGACTTCCCGACGCCGCTGCGTCCCATGACCACGCAGGTCTCGGCACGCTTCACGCTGAAGCTGACATCTTTCAACACGGCGTTATCGTCGAAGGACTTGCAGACGTCGCGGAACTCAAAAAAATTTTCCGCCAGCGGTCCGGCAGTGCCGTTGGCTACAGTGGCCTTGGCCGAGCCAGACGAATCGCGCGCCCCGCCCGTCTCCATCGCTGCCACACCGCGATTGATATCGTTTGCGTCGGTCAAATTTGCCCCGCTTCAACAATTCGGCGCGCATCCTCATAATCCGCCGCGGTATTCATATTCCAGAAAAGCCGCCCTGCGCTATCAAATCGTTTCCAGTACCGCGCGTCAAGAACTTCCGCGCGCAAGAGTGAGATGCCTTGGGTCACTCTGCGAACGCCTCGCTCGAATGCGGGCTGTAATGTCGCCACAGCGCTGGTTCGCCAACACGCGCATAGCGGCTCCGGCCCGTGTTCGGAATGCGGCAGCACCACTTGAGCATCGCTATTCGCCGCGCACTCCGCGAGAAACTTCATCCAGTCCGCAGTCAAGAATGGCATGTCGCAGCTCACGATCACGTTCCATTCGCAAGCAGGCTCGTTCTCCTGCGTGTGCAACAATGCAGTGACGATTCCGCCGAGCGGCCCTTCGTCCGGCCAGCGATCCACCACAATTTCTGCTTCGAAATCCGTATATTTTCCGGCCGCGGAAACGATCTTCACATCATTCGCGAAACTCCGCAGCAATTCGATCATTCTCGCCAGCATCGGTTTCCCAGCAAATTCAACGAGCGCCTTGTCCCGTCCAAATCGCGTACTTCCGCCGCCCGCCAAAACGTACGCGCCAACTCTCAGTTCGCTGTTCCCCACGCTCATTCCCAGACTCTCGGCATCCTGTTCCTCTCTGTGTCCGGCGTCTACCCCGACCGGGTCGGGGCGCCCTCAGGAACTCTGTGTAAATCCCCTATTCTTCTTCCACCAACTCCCGCCCCGGCCGCCGAATCCCCAACTCGCGCAACTTCTCCTGCAAACTCTGCCGGTGCAGACCGATCGTCGCCGCCGTCCGCGAAACATTCCACTGATGATCCGTCAACTGCTTCCTAAGATACGCCACTTCAAATTTTCGCTTGGCCTCGCGAAAGTCCTTCTCGCCAAATCCATTCTCGTTAGCCCCATCTGGATTCTTGTGCGGCGCGGCTTCCCCGCTCATCACCTCCCGCGGCAAGTCCCCCAGTCCGATCTCCTCCCCGCGGCACAGCACCAAACTTCGCTCCATCGCGTTCTTCAACTCCCGAACATTTCCCGGCCAGTCATACCGCTCGATCGCCGCCATCACTTCCCGCGTGAGCCGCGCCGCGCGTCCGAGGCGTGTTCCGTGCATCTCCAAAAATGCCTCCGCCAAAACCGGAATATCCGCCTTATGCGCCCGCAGGGGCGGCAATTCAATCGTCACAACACGCAACCTATAAAACAGGTCCTCCCGAAACTTCCCGGCCCGAATTTCCGTTGCCAGATTCCGATGCGTAGCACTAATCACCCGCACGTCGACGGCAATAGGCTGCGTGCCGCCCAACCGCTCGATCGTACGATTTTCCAATGCCCGTAGCACTTTCGCTTGGGTCACAGGATTCATGTCCCCAATCTCGTCCAAAAACAATGTCCCGCCCGACGCCAACTCAATCTTCCCCTTCTTCTGCTGCGCCGCGCCGGTAAACGCCCCGCGCTCGTATCCAAACAACTCCGACTCAATCAAAGTCTCCGGCAACGCCGCGCAATTCACCGCCACATAAGCCTTCCCCGCCCGCGGCGACCGCGCATGAATCTCCTGCGCCATCAAATCTTTTCCTGTCCCGCTCTCGCCAAGAATCAGCACCGTCGAATCCGCCGCCGCGACGCGATCCGCCATCTCAAACGCCCGCCGCATTTCCGCCGTGCGCCCAATCATCTGACCAAACTGTCCCTCTGTCGCCATGCGACGACGCAGCGAATCATTTTCTTTTTCTAGCGTCGCCAGCTTCAACAGATTCGCCACTCGCTGCCGCAGCTCTTCCAATTCAAATCCCTTAACCAGATAATCTGCCGCGCCAAGCTGCAGCGCCTCCACCGCGGTCTTCGCCGTGTCCAAGGCCGAAACCATCAACACTGGCAAATCGCTGCCCTGTTCGCGCATGCATCGCAAAAATTCGAGCCCGCTCTGCCCCGGCAGCACCACATCTAGCAGCACCAGGTCTGGCTTCTCGGTATTCAACGCTGCCTGCGCCGCTTCGGCCGAATCCGCCTCCGCAATCCGATATTTCGCCTCGAGCGCTCGCCGGAGTCCATACCGCGCCGCTGGTTCGTCATCCACAATTAATATCGTCTTCATCCAATTCTCCGTGCACTCTGTGACCTCTAGGTTAAAAAAACCCGACTCCATCGCGTAATGTTGTTTTATCGCAGCCTCGTTGTGTCGTTCTGCTATCCGCTCCGATCCTTCATTGGCAAGTTCACCGTGAACCGCGTCCCCCGGCCATCCTTTAAGGGACTCTCCCAAACCAAACTCCCGCCGAATTCCGCAACGCGCCTAGCCACAATCGCCAAGCCGAGCCCGCTGCCTTGCGTCTTGGTTGTAAAAAATGGCTGCAAGATTTTCTCGCGCACGCTCTCGGGCACGCCCGGCCCATCGTCTTCGACCGCAAACACGAACCCCTCGCCGTTCGCCGAACCCCTTACTTTCACCTGACCGCCCCGCGCCGTCGCTTCCAACGCATTCACCACCAGATTCGACAGAATCTCACTCACCGCCTCCGAGCTCGCCGCCAACTTTGTTTCGACCGCCCCAACTTCGACCTCGAGCACCAAGCCGCGCCGCTCCGCCTCATGCCTCAAGACCCCACTAACCTCCTTCGCCACCGCCCGGGCGTCGCAAGTCGCCCTTACAGCACCACCGCGCACAGCCGGCCGGCTGAATTGCAGCAACTGATTCAGCTTTGACGACAACCTCCCAATCTCCTCCAAAACCATCTTGGTTTCCCCGCGCATCGACTCCGGTAATTCCGGGTTTTCCATTTGCACCTGCAAAATCGTCTTGATCGATCCAAGGGGGTTCTTCAAATTGTGCGAAATGCTAGCCGCCATCTGTCCCAGCACCGCTAACCGCTCCCGCTCCGCCAGTTCCCTCTCCAACTGCAATTTCTCCTCAATCAACCGGCACAAATCCAGCGCTCCCGGCAACTGCTCGCAAAGAAATTGCAACGCGGCGAGTGTTTCGCCGGAAAGCATCGCACCATGCGACTCCACCCGCAATCTCCCAATTTCACGGCCCGCCTGTCCGATGTTAAAAACGTCCTCCGAGCCCTCGCGAACTTTCCCACCGGGCTCTGGGGGGCCGCCCTCCAGCGAAAGACTCGCCCCCGCGAGTTGCAGTTGTTGAGTCACCCAGTTTTCGATGAAGCTCTGCAATTTCACGAGATCTCCGAGACGCGCTACCTCGAGAATCGGACCCATTAGTCTCTGCGCACGATCCATTTCGGTCTGTGCCGTAGTCTGCAACAAGCGCCGCATTAGCCGTTGCAACGGTTCGAAAAAAACCACCGGCAGAAACAGTAGAATCGCTGCGGTTGCCTCCGGTGGCAGGTAGGACTCCGCCCACGTACTCACCCGCCGCACAAAGCTCAAGTACAAGAGCGCGAGAAAGGTTGTAAATACGGCGTAGATCAGGTTCCTCTGGTGCCCGATTTGCAAAAAATTGAATTTCTGTACTTTTCGAATTAGAGCGACAAACGGTTCCAACACCAGGAGAGCCACGAAAATGTCGTATGGAGCCGTCTCTTCGGACACAACCGGGTAAGCCCAGAGAAATGCATGAATTGAGAAGATCAAAAAAGCCATCGCCAGAAAATTAAACTTCAAGGTCCGATGGAACGACCTTTGTTCCTTGTCTGGCGCGATTTCGGCAAACTCTCCCTGCCAATGCGAGGACAGCAAAATAGCCCCCACGAGCCATAGCTGAAAAGGCCGTCCCAAGGCGTTCGCCGGCAAAGCAAAGTCGTGGTTTGAATGAGGCCTTAGCGCTCCGTAAAACCAAGGAGAAAATAGGATAGCTGGCAGGTATGCGGCGACAACCCAAAAGTTCTTTCTGATGCCTGGAACAGCTATCTCTCGAACGCGCGCATATTCCAGGTGCAGATGCACCAATAGAGAGGGCAAAAACCACAAACCAATGCAAACTAAAATCCACGAAAAATGAAGAAGCCATTCCGCTTTATTCGAAGAGACGTGAAAAGGGAGTGGTACGGCTTTATCTGGATAGTAGAGCCAAGTATTCAGAGCAAGCAGTGAAGCGCCGAAATAGAAGACTAGGGCAAGGCACAAGAAAAAAAGGACTCGCTCAAAATTGCGTTGTCGCCGATGACCAAGAATCACGACGATCCAAAAAAACGGTAAAAGCGTCCCGGCAGTCAAAATGACGAGCCGCGCATAGATCCAAAAACTCATGGAACGACCTCACCGGGATTCTATGCCCTCTTTGCGATGCACCACAATCGCCAACTGTCGTATTTTCCTTGCACCACCTAACCTAATATAAATAGACGGCTTAGTTGTCTAAGAAATCCACAGCCGACCCACCTATGTGTCTGCTAAATCCTTGACATGCAACGCTTTTCTGCTATATTAGCAGTCGACTGTGAAGAGTGCTAATTCCCCTTCCGTGCTCCCAGTCTCTGTTCAACCGCAAGATCAACTATGGAGGTTCTTCCAAGATGGCAGTGAATCTTACCCCGCTACACGACCGTGTAATTGTGAAGCGCATTGAAGAAAAAGAAAGCGTCAGGGGCGGCATCATCATCCCTGACTCCGCAAAAGAAAAGCCCATGGAGGGTGAAATCATCGCCGTTGGCGCTGGCAAGCGCGAAAAAGGCGAATTGATCCCGCTAGACGTAAAACCAGGCGACCGCGTTCTGTTCGGCAAGTACAGCGGCACCGAAATCAAAATCGAGGACGAAGAGTACCTCATTCTTCGCGAAGAAGAGATCCTTGCCAAACTAAGCGGCGCAGCCAAAGCCGCCAAGAAGTAACCACGTAGCGCCGGGCTTTAGCCCGGCAGTTCGGCCTTGTAGTGGCCCCGACGCGGTCGGGGCACGTTAATCTTAAAAGTTCGCATTTCGCAGAAAGCTAATCAGGAGGAAATACCAGTATGGCGAAGCAGATTGTAACAGGTGAGAATTCCCGCCAAGCGATTCTTCGCGGCGTGAACGCTCTCGCCGACGCAGTAAAGATCACCCTCGGCCCCAAGGGCCGCAATGCCGTGATCGAAAAGAAGTTCGGCGCGCCGATCATCACCAAGGACGGCGTCACCGTGGCCAAGGAAATCGAGCTTCAGGATCCCCTCGAGAACATGGGCGCGCAGATGGTTCGTGAAGTCGCTTCGAAGACGTCCGACGTCGCCGGCGATGGCACCACCACTGCAACCGTGCTAGCGCAGGCGATCTTCCGCGAAGGCGTCAAGACTGTCGCCGCAGGCGCCAGCCCGACCGCCCTCAAGCGCGGCATCGAAAAGGCCGTCGAAGTGGCGGTCGAAGAAATCCGCAAGCTCCACAAAGACGTCAAGGGCGAGATGATCGCCCAAGTTGGCACCATTTCCGCCAACAACGACAAGCAAATCGGCGGAATCATCGCCGAAGCGATGAAGAAGGTCGGCAAGGATGGCGTCATCACCGTTGAAGAGTCCAAGACGATGGAGACGACTCTCGAAGTAGTCGAAGGCATGCAGTTTGACCGCGGCTACCTCTCGCCCTACTTCATTACCGACCCCGAGCGCATGGAATGCGTCCTCGAGGACGTTCGCATCCTCATCCACGAGAAGAAAATCAGCTCGATGAAGGACCTGCTCCCGCTGCTCGAGCAGACCGCCAAGATGGGGAAGCCCCTCTTGATCATCGCTGAGGACATCGAAGGCGAAGCCCTGGCGACCCTGGTCGTCAACAAGCTCCGCGGCACGCTGCAGTGCGCTGCCGTCAAGGCCCCTGGCTTTGGCGACCGCCGCAAAGCAATGCTCGAAGACATCGCCACCCTCACCGGCGGCAAGGCCATCACCGAAGACCTCGGCATCAAGCTCGAGAACGTGAAGCTCGAGGACCTCGGCCGCGCCAAGAAAGTCACCATCGACAAGGACAACTCCACGATCATCGAAGGCGCCGGCAAGTCCGCGGACATCGAAGGCCGTGTGAAGCAGATTCGTTCTCAGGTCGAAAACACCACCAGCGACTATGACAAGGAAAAGCTCCAGGAACGCCTTGCCAAGCTCGTTGGCGGCGTTGCCGTCATCAAAGTCGGCGCAGCTACCGAGACCGAACTGAAGGAAAAGAAGGCGCGTGTCGAAGACGCAATGCACGCCACCCGCGCGGCTGTCGAAGAAGGCATCGTTGCAGGCGGCGGTTCTGCACTGCTCCGCTGCATCGCGGCAGTCGAGAAGCTCAAGCTGCACGATGACGAAGCCGTTGGCGCAGGCATCGTGAAGCGCGCTCTCGAAGAGCCTTCCCGCCAGATCGCACTCAACGCCGGTTTTGAAGGCGCTGTGGTGATCGGCAAGGTTCGTGACTCGAAGGACGAAAACTTCGGCTTCAACGCCGAGACCGGCGAGTACGGCGACATGGTCAAGATGGGCGTCATCGATCCAGCAAAAGTCACGCGCCTGGCGCTGCAAAACGCAGCCTCCATCGCGGGCCTAATGCTTACGACCGAAGCCCTCATCGCGGAAATCAAGGAAGAAAAGGCTGCAGCGGCTGGCGGCGGGGGAGCCCCCGGCGCAGGCGGCATGGGCGGCATGTACTAAATCCAGGTAGCACAGGCACTCCTGCGTGTGCTCCGGGCGGCTTTTCCAGCACGCCCAAAACCTCAATCCAAAGGGCGTCCTCGGTGCAAACCAGGACGCCCTTTTTGTTTCGCCATTCTGCCGTAGTTGCTCAGCCGAAGTAGGGACCCATGCTTCTTGCATCGCTGCTCGCGTAAAAGGCCTTTCCTCCAAGAATGTTGTCCGCGGCCCTGATTAGCCGATGGTCATGTAAGATTTCAAAATCAGAACAATCTCGCAAGCAGTCGCAAAGATCGCAAATCCCGCGTGAAATCGCTCATCCTTGATCTTGATTGCGGCGGCGCTCAACAGAATATACAGGCCTGTTCGTACGTAATAGAAAAGCCCTATCGTGTGCCAAAACGCGCTGCCCTTGATGACGGTATCCCAGATGTCTGCCAAAAACAGAATAGTCATCAAGCTGAATATCCATTGTCGTCGGGAATAAAAGTAAGCTTTGAAGCTGTCGTAGTCCGCCATCTGCTCGGGAAAAAACAACACGCACAACAGGAACATCACAACCGCATACATGGCTATGAAAAAATAAAGTGGAAATGTCCTCTGCTGGATAGCTTGGAGCCGGTATTCCCACCACCAAAAATGGATCAGGTACAAAAATAGGAAAAGCGCCCACAAGAGATGTACCCAATACACTTGGTATACTTTGGGATGCTGGACGATCTGTGCCACTCCACTCAGAAGACGGGAAACACCCAGGCCGAGGAGAATTGTAAATAGCACACGGACATGCAGGTACATTTCCATGATTGAGCACCTGCCCGGCGAAAAGATTCGACAGACGAAGATTGTTGCACGAACAGGCTACGGAATTGTCACCTTCACCTTTGCCCTGGCCTGGAGGACCTGCCTGTTTCCCTATCCCTTCCTCTCGCTTGCCTACCCTTAACTCCCTCTGCTATCGTCCCTTTGCCTTGCCACAGACTCTTCAGGGGAGAGTCCCGACATGCCAGGACTTTTGCAGCGGCTTATGCCGCGCGAGGAGGGTTTTTTCGACCTTTTCGCCCAGCAAGCCGAGAATATCCACAACGGGGCGGAAGCCCTACTCAAAATGCTCTCGCACTACACGGGCGTACCCGAGCAGGTGCAGATCGTCAAGGCCATCGAGCACGAAGGCGACGAAATCGCCCACCATCTCCTCATCAAGCTCAACCAGACTTTCATCACGCCCTTTGACCGCGAAGATATTCACACGCTATGCAACCAACTGGACGACGTCATCGACCTCATCGACGCCGCCGCCAGCCGCTTCGTCCTCTATCGCGTCGACTCCATCCGCGAGGGCACCGTGGACCTCGTCAAAGTCCTGGTCTCGGCCACCGTCGAAGTCACCGCTGCCGTCAAAGCCCTGGGCACACCCGAGAAAGCCCTTAAGCATTGCATCGAGATCAACCGCTACGAGAATGACAGCGACCGCATCTGCCGCACGCTCATCGCCCAGCTGTTCGACGAGGAAAAAGACTCCGTCCAGATCATCAAGTGGAAAGAAATCTTTGAAGTCATCGAAACAGCCGTGGATAAATGCGAAGACGTTGCTAACGTAATCGAAGGCGTCATCATCAAGAGCGCCTGATTCGCCGATGACCAGCTTTTCACTCCTGATTGTCGTCATCTCTCTCACTCTGGCCTTCGAGTTTTCCAACGGCTGGCACGACGCCGCCAATTCCATCGCTACCGTCGTCTCCACGCGTGTCCTTACGCCGCTTCGAGCCGTGGCCTGGGCCGCTTTTTGGAACTTCATCGCCGCTTTCGTTTTCGGCACTGCCGTCGCTGCCACCATAGGCAAAGGCATGATTCACATTGAGCTGATCAATCAGCAGGTCCTCCTCTCTGGACTCCTCGGCGCCATTTCCTGGAACCTGATTACCCTTGTTCTTGGTCTTCCCACCAGTTCTTCCCACGCTCTCATCGGCGGCTATGGAGGCGCCGCTGTCGCCTACGCCGGCTTCAAAGCGCTGATTCTGAGTGGTTGGGCTAAGCCCGTGATTTTTCTTTTTCTCTCGCCGATTATTGGAATGATTCTCGCGATCATTCTAACCATCATCACCAGCTGGATCGTCCGCCGCATGCGTCCGCAGAAAGTGGATCGGTGGTTCCGCCGACTGCAGTTGCTCTCTGCGGCGCTCTTCAGCCTTGGCCACGGTACGAATGATTCACAGAAAGGCATGGGGATTATCACTACCGCGCTCGTCGCCGGTGGCCTGCTCAAGTCCTTCTCGGTTCCCTACTGGGTCATCATCTGTTGTCACTTAGCCATGGCCGGCGGCACCATGGCCGGCGGCTGGCGCATCATCAAGACCATGGGCCAGCGCATTACGAAACTCACTCCTTTCGGCGGCTTTGCGGCGGAAACCGCGGGTGGCCTGACTCTGGCCATGAACGCGGTGTTCGGCATCCCCGTCAGCACCACGCACACCATCACAGGCGCCATCGTCGGCGTCGGCGCCACCCGTCGCCTTTCCGCTGTCCGCTGGGGCGTTACGCGCCGCATCGTCTGGGCCTGGGTCCTCACTATTCCTGGCGCTGCCCTGATCGGCGCCGGTCTATTCCATCTCCTCGCCCCTCTTCTGCGCTAACTTCTCCAGCCCCGCGCCTTGGACGGCTCGCTCACTTTCCTTCCCCGCTAAGGCCTCCCCAATCCGGGAATTTTCTTGGCTTTTCGATGATTCTTTTGATACACCATCTCCAGCAAACCAGCGGAGGTATTCATGAGCACATTTAGCCGATTGACTGGCGGCGCACGCGAACTGGATCTTGAGTTGCTGATCATGCGCATCGCTTGCGCTCTTCCCTTCATTTATCACGGCTGCGCCATCTTGTTCGGAATGTTTGGCGGCCCAGGCCCGCAAGGCTTTGCGGCCTTCATGCACATGCCTGTGGCCGTAGGCTATTTGGTCGGCTTAGCCCAATTCGCCGGAGGCCTCGCCATTCTGCTCGGCGCGCTGCTCCGCGTGGGAGCCGTCTGCGTAATCGTCGTCATGCTGGGCGCCATCTTCATCGTCCATCTTCCAAACGGTTACGACATCGGCCATGGCGGCCTCGAATACGCGCTCACGGAGTTGCTGCTGTCCCTGGGCCTGTTGCTCGCTGGCCCCGGCAAATATTCTCTTGCCAGCGTTCTGCCTGGCCCCCTGCGCAAGCTATAGCAAGTGACAAATTCATGTTTGCAACGCTTCTAAGGCGTACAATGTGCTTAGGATAACCTCTGGTAATCGAGTCCCGTGCTGGAGGAGTGTTGCGCCCGGCTCGAGGAATTCCAATCGCTGAAGGAGGTGCCCGATGCGCTCGATGGGATTTGCGGTCCCTTCCGCTGTATTCCTTACTGCCGCCCTGCTGTTCACGACGCCGTCCAAAGCCCAAAGTAGCGATGACGAAAAGGGTGGACCTCGGGGTAGCGTGCCCCGATCCTCCGCGGACCGCTACCATTCTCATGCCAAGCTAAACGGCACCAGTGTCGGAGCCGAGATTCTCACACCCAAGCAGATACACAAAGTTTTTGTCTCCGATTTAAATCGCTGCTGCATTGTTGTGGAGTTCGCCTTCTATCCCAGCAAGGAAAAAGGTTCGCATGATCTGTCGCTGGATGATTTCGCCCTATTCATTTCCGGCACCGATATAGCCACAAAGCCGCAGAGCGCCACTGTAGTCGCTGCTTCGCTGCAAAAGAAAGCCGGTTCCGGGGCCCCCGTTTCCGTGCAGACCGGCGCAACCGTAGGCTACGAATCCGGCACTTACACTGATCCAAGCACGGGACAACCCACAAGAGTTCATGGCGTCTATACGGCGACAGAAGTGGGTGTTGGCGTGGGCAGACCGAACCCCGCCCCAGGTTCAACGGAGCGGGATCGCCAGGTCATGGAAAAGGAACTCGACCAAAAGGGACTGCCGGAAGGGAAAACCGCCGCTTCCGTTGCTGGGTATCTGTACTTTTCCATCCGCGATCGCAAGAAAGACGCGAAATATCAGTTGGAATACAATTTCAACGGCGAAAAGCTGGTTCTCCCGTTACCTTGAGCACTATATGGCAACAATTATTTTGCTTTCATTCAGTTACACGCTCTTTGCACGATACGTGCGGGAGCCTCACTCACAACCAATGCCCTATCGATCGTTTTGACTTTTGGACCCTTAAAGCCCACTCCGCGCCAAGTGACTTTAATCGCCTTACTTTCATCAAATTCGCTAAAATAACTTGTAGGTGGGACAGACTTCAGTCTGTCTCCCTCTGAGCAACCACAAGCTCCTGGGATACCCATGACCAGCAATCAAACCAATTTCGCCGCCGTCGAAGAAGCCGTCGAAGAAATTCGCCAAGGCCGCATGATCGTGTTGGTGGACGACGAAGACCGCGAAAACGAAGGCGACCTAACCATGGCCGCCGAAAAAATCACGCCCGATGCCATCAATTTCATGGCCAAGTTCGGCCGCGGCCTGATCTGCCTCGCGCTCACCGAGCAACGCTGCGAAGAACTCCATCTTCCTCTGATGTCGCCGATCAACACGAGCGTCCACGGCACCGCCTTCTGCGAAGCCATCGACGGCCGCCTCGGCGTCACCACCGGCATCAGCGCCTCCGACCGCGCCATCACCATTCTCACCGCCATCGACGAAAAGACCCGGCCGCAGGACCTGGCCCGCCCCGGCCACATCTTCCCGCTGCGCGCCCGCAATGGCGGCGTTCTCGTACGCGCGGGCCAAACCGAAGCCAGCGTCGACCTCTCCCGGATCGCCGGCCTCAACGCTTCCGGCGTCATCTGCGAAATCATGAACGAAGACGGCACCATGTCCCGCGTGCCGCAGCTCCACGAATTTTGTAAACAGCATAATCTAAAGATGTTGACCGTCGCGGATCTCATCCGCTACCGCATGCAACACGAACGCTACGTCCACCGCGTCGCGGAAGCGGTCCTGCCCACGCGCAATGGCAACTTTCGCATGATCGCCTACGCCAGCGACGTCGATCATGATCAGCATATCGCGCTAGTCCGTGGCAGCCTCGAAGGCCAAACGCCCGCTCTAGTCCGCGTGCATTCGCACTGCCTGACCGGAGACGTCTTCGGCTCAACCGCCTGCGATTGCAGCGAACTCGTCTCCCGCTCGCTGGCCACCATCGCTAAGGAAGACCGCGGCGTTTTCCTCTATCTCCATCACACCGGCCGCGGCTTCAGCGTTGAAACCGCCGAGGAACCCGGCGCACTCCCGCAAATCCATTTTCACAAGCGCGGCCAGCTCGACCGCGAGCCCGCCCGCCAGCGCATGGTCCAGCACGAAAGCGGCATCGGCGCCCAAATCCTGATCGACCTCGGCCTGAAAGACATCCGCGTCCTGACCAATCACCCCAAAAAGGTGGTAGCCCTCGAAGGCTACGGCATCCGCATCGCCGACCAAGTTCCCCTACGCATCGAAACACCGTCGCGCCCAACGCACCAAGTGCTCTGATCACGATTTCTTGACCCCGCGCACTCAGGTGATGTCATTCCGAGCAATGATTTGCGCATCTGGAGAATCTTCTCCGCCGTAACCGGACCAATTCCCGGCACCTGCTGCAGCTCTTCCGATGTCGCGGTATTCAGATTGATCGGCGCGGCGGGCGGCTTCTTCTTCGCGGCAAGCCCCAAGGTAATCGCGCAAAACGCAACAAGAACAAGCGAGTATCGTGCAATAGACCGCCAAACCATAACGGCATGATAATTTACAAATGACGTTAATAAATCAATAATTATAACTGCTTGCAGTTCTAGCTGAGCTCTTTGCCTTGAGCATCGAAGACTTCGAGTTCGCCGAATAACGCGGCTTGCGATTCGATTTGCGCGCGGTCGCCGACCACAACGATCTGCATGTTCGCGGAATCGAGATATTTGCGCGCCGTCGCGAGCAAATCATTCGGCGTCAGTGCTCGCACCTTCGCCCGATACGTCTCGAGATAATCGTCAGGCAATTCGTTCAGCGCCACCACGGCGATCTGCGACAGCAATCCGTTTTGCGTCGCGAGTCCCATGGAAAAGATGCCGCTCAAATAATTCTGGGCGTCGGCTAGCTCAGCTTCCGGAACCGGAACGGACCGCAGCTTGTCCACTTCGTAGAAAATCTCCGTAAGCGACGCCGCAACAACGTCGTTGCGCACCGCGGCCGAAACCGAAAAGTATCCGTGCTCTCGCAACGCGTTGACGCCGCTTCGCGGACTGTACGTATACCCCTTGTCTTCGCGAATGTTCATGACCAGGCGCGAATTGAAGGCTCCGCCGTACAAACTATTTGTCAGGCCGAGCTTCACCCAATCCGGATGCTTCCGCGCAATCGTGTGGCATCCCGCGAGAATTTGCGTCTGCACTGCGCCGGGCAGGTGCACCAGATAAACGCGCCGCCCGCGCGGATTCGCGGGAGATGCAAAGGATTTTGTTTCCGGCTTCTTCCCTTGCCACGCGCCAAAAACTTTCTCGGCGCTTTTCAGCATCGCGTCAGGCTGGAAATCGCCGACGAGCAGCAGCAATCCGTTCTCGGGTGTGTAAAAGTCGTGGTATACCGCGATCAAATCGTCCCGCTTGTACGCGGCAACCTGCTCTTCGCTCGGCGAAACCTGCGCGTAAGGATGAGCGCCGAACAAGACTTTGCGCAGCCGTTCCCCGGCCAAAAATCCCGGCTGCGTGCGTTCCAACTTGACCTCTTCGAGCTTTTGCCGCCGTTCGCGCTCAAACTCGGCTTCGGGAAACGCCGCCTCTTGGGCCAGCTCGTCGACCATGCCGAGAAGCGGCTCGGCGAACTCGGAAAGTCCCGCAAACGAAATTGCACTCGTGTCCGAACCCGCGCTCGACGCGAGATCCGCGCCAATCCGCCGCAGATCCTCTTCAATCTGCCTGCTGGCGCGCTTGGTTGTGCCCGTTCTCGCAACGGTGGCCGTCATTTCCGCGAGCCCCGGGCCGCGCTCGATGGCCGCCACGTTGCCGGAACGGAAGTACAGGTCGCCGTGAAATTTCGGAATCGTATGCGATTCCACGAGAATCACTTCCAGCCCATTCGAGAGCCGCGCCCGCTTTCGGTTCGGCCAAGTGACTTGCCTCTCGGCAGACAGCGCTGGAACCGCATCGTTTACTTCCACCGCGCGCGTCGCCATTATGCTGCCTCCTTTTTATCCGCGGATGCGGGCGCGCCAGCCGCAGGTGGAAGCCGGAATACGATCGCTCGCTTTTCCTTGCGCAAGTATTTCTTCGCCGCGGCCTGAATATCCTCGCGCTTCACGGAGAGAAAACCGTCGAGCACGGTGTTCACTAGCCCCGGCTCGCCATCAAACAACGTGAAGCACGCAAGCAAATGCATCAAGCCATAACGCGGCATGCCGCCGTGCCCGCTCTCGAGCAACGAGTAATAATCCGATTGCCATTTCACTTTCAGTTGGGCGAGTTCATCATCGCTAATGCCCTTCTCCTGAATCTCGCGGATCACTTCATCAAATGCGGCCAGCGCCTGTTCGCTCGAATACTCCGGCTTGTGCAAAATGCGCGTCACCATCTGCGTCGGCCCGTTATAGCCGAAAATATCTTCGATTCCTCCGTCGAGTTCTACGGCCACCTGTTTCTCAAGCACGAGTTCGCGATACAGCTTTCCTGCTCGCCCGCCGTGCAGTGCTTGATCAAGCAGCGCCATCGCGCACCAGTCGGTGGTTCGCCGCTTTGGCACAACGTATCCGATGGCCATTGCAGGTAGCGTCCCGAATTTTTCCTCAACGTGACCGCGGCGTTCTTCGCTCTGCTCGGGCTCCGTTGGATCGGCAAAAGGCGGCATCAGCCCAGCAGGAATGTCAGCATACAATTTTTTTGCCAGGGCAAATCCTTCTTCCGGTTGCACATCGCCGAGCATCAACAGCACCGCATTGTTCGGCACATAGTACGTCTTGAAAAACGCCTGTACGTCGGCGAGGTCCGCGGCATCAAGATCGTTAAAGTCTCCGTAAAAATTATGCGAGTTGGCCCAGTTGCGAAATGCCACGGGCGGCAAGTCCAGCCACGGAAATCCTCCGTAAGGCTGGTTCAGGACATTCACGCGCACTTCCTCTTTTACAACGTCGCGCTGATTCCGCAAATTCTCATCGTCAACTTTCAACGCCCGCATGCGATCCGCTTCGAGCCACAGCACCCGTTCGAGCGCGTTCGACGGCACAGCCTCGTAATAATTCGTCACGTCATAATGCGTCGATCCATTGAGCACGCCTCCGCTCGAATTGATGAGCTTGATGTGCTGCATCTTCGGCGCGTTCGCCGAGCCTTGAAACATCATGTGCTCGAAAAGATGCGCGAAGCCGCTGCGTCCGCGCGGTTCCAGCCGAAACCCTATCTTGTAGTACACGCCGACTGTCACCACAGGCGCGGTCGTATCCGGCGCGATGACCACTTTCAATCCGTTCGCCAGCGTCGTGCTCTCAATCGCAATCTGCAGTTGCTTCACGCTTGTCCCCCTGTTGCTTTCACCTTCGTTTTCTTGTTTGCAGCCACTTTTTCCAGCTCCGCCAGCATCGCTGCGGAATCCTGAGCCAAAACCAGAGCAGCCAAACGATTCACCGCGTCATAGGTTTGCGCAAATTCCGCCGGCAAATCCTTCATCGTCTCCCTGTGCGCTGCCACCACGCCATAATCTCCTCGCGAAAGCGGTCCAGTCCACGCCGCGCGCGGGCCCAGTCGCTCGAAATTCTCAAGCACCTGCCGTGTCAGGGGCAGAAGCGCCCGCACCGCTTCGCGCCGTTTCATTCCGGCCGCGGTCATCAGCCGCGTGGCCGCTTCCATCAGCGCAAGAACATTCCCCGCGGCCAACGCTCCCGCCGCGTGATAGAGAGGCTTCTTCGATCCCTCAATGTGCACGGGAACGGCGCCAAGGGCGCGCGCCATCTGACGGGCCATACGCACCGCAGCGGTATCTCCCTCAATCGTAAAAACTCGACCCTCAAGCGGCGGCACTCCCACCCCGCTGAATGTCTGCAAGGGATGCATCGACGCCACGGCCGCACCGCACCGTCTCGCCGGATCGAGGACGACCGAACTCATGGCTCCGCTCGTGTGGAGCACGATTTTGCCGCGCAACTCTTCCGTTCCAATGCGTGCCAGTTCCTCGGCAATCTCCGCGAGACTGTGATCCTGCGTGGCAATGAGGATAACCTGCGTCGCAAGCACTTGACGCGTCAGGAACGCATGCGCACGCCCCGCGCCGATCGAGCGCACAGCTTTGCGCGCACCGGCTTCGCTGCTGGCCACCACCGCGCCGATCTTCCATCCCAACTCGCGCAAGCGCCGTCCCAGCGCGCGGCCTACGCGCCCTGCACCGATGATCGAAAGGGTTCCCGGCATTACATGCTAGGATAACCTGAGCTTGTCACTCGACACCAATTTTGATGCACACTTTTGGAATTGTTTTCTTCTCGCTGGTTGCCGCTTTCTGGGTGTTCCACGGCCTCCGCGCCGCGTATGGCGCAACCAAACTCTCTTGGATTAAGGATTTCGCCCCTGCGGAAGACGCAGCATGCCCGAGCATCTCGCTCATTTTCGCCGCCAGGGATGAAGAAGAAAAACTTCCCGCGGCGCTCGCGACATTAGCTGCGCTCGACTATCCAGGCCTGGAAATCATTGCCGTCGACGATCGTTCGCAAGACGCTACGGCCGGCATTCTCGACGAGTTCGCTGCGGTGCATCCGCGTTTTCGCGCCGTGCATGTTTCGGAGATTCCGAGCGGCTGGCTCGGAAAAACGCATGCTCTTCAAAATGGATTTGAAGCCAGCAGCGGCGAGTGGCTTCTGTTTACAGACGCCGACGTACGTTTCCAACCGGATGTCATCCGCCGCGCATTCACGCTGGCAAAACACCACAGTCTTGATCATCTCACGCTAGTCTGCAACGTGGAGATGCACGGCTTTTTGGAAAAAACGCTGATCACTTTTTTTGGCCTCGCGTTTCATCTCGCGACCGACGCTCATAGCGTGAGCAATCCGAATTCGCGCGCGTACGTAGGAGTGGGAGCGTTTCAGTTGCTACGACGAAGTGCCTACGAGGCGATCGGAACGCACCGGCGTTTGGCTATGGAAGTGGTCGACGACATGAAGCTGGGAAAACTTGTGAAGAGGTCCGGCTTCCGCTCTTGCGTGGCAATCGCGCAGGAATTTGTAACGGTGCGCTGGCATGCGGGAGCAGGAAACGTGATTCGCGGGGTAACGAAGAATTTTTTCGCGGCCTTCGGTTACAACCTTGCGTTTGCGGCGGTTGCTCTCGTGGGAATGATCCTGCTCAACGTAGTTCCCTTCCTTGCGGTTTTCGTGGAGCACGGGTGGATTCGCATTTTCTCGGCGATTGCAGTGGTAGCAGCCCTCGCCATGCATTGCAGCGTGGATGTGGTGAACAGGGTTTCGCCCCTGTACGCGCTGACGCACCCGATCGGCGCCGTACTATTTTGCTACATGATTGTGCGCTCCGTCGCCGTGACACTGTGGCAGGGCGGAGTCACGTGGCGCGGCACGTTTTATCCGTTGAAAGAATTGAAACGCGGCGTTGTTTAGCGGAGTTGTTGACGCCGTTCCCTAGCTGGCCGGTCCCGCTGTGGACGCCGGTTCGACCGAAAATAATCCTGTCATGTCCCGTTGTTTCAGCGAACGGATGCGGTCACGCAGTTGCGCGGCGCGTTCAAATTCAAACTTTTTCGCGGCTTCGCGCATTTGCGTTTCGAGCTGTTGCAGCATTTCAGTGAGTTGCTGTTCGTTCTTGATCTTTGCTGTGGCGGCGTCGAGTTCGGTGTCGTCCGCGGGAATCGTCACGTAGTCGGCTTCGACGATTCGCGCGAGATCCATGTCCACGGACTTGATGATGGACATCGGCGTGATGTTGTTTTCCT
Source organism: uncultured Acidobacteriota bacterium (assembly GCA_963705855.1). GTDB lineage: Bacteria > Acidobacteriota > Terriglobia > Acidiferrales > UBA7541 > Acidiferrum. Next base: position 971 of record CAVPLA010000041.1, on the reverse strand, counting down.
TGTTGTACTCAAGCTGTTTTGTGCGGCGACGGTTTGTTTCGTCAATCGCTTGATTCATCGAGCCGGTGCGGCGATCGGCGTACAAGATCGCGCGCCCTTCGACGTGACGCGCGCAGCGCCCCATGGTTTGAATGAGCGACGTCGCGCTTCGCAGATAGCCTTCCTTGTCGGCGTCCAGGATGGCCACCATCGACACTTCCGGCAAATCCAAGCCTTCGCGCAACAAATTGATGCCAATGAGTACGTCGAATTCCCCGCGACGCAAATCACGCAGAATTTTGATACGGTCGAGCGTCTCCACTTCGGAGTGGAGATAACGGCAGCGCACGCCAACTTCCGTGAAATATTCCGACAAGTCTTCCGCCATGCGTTTGGTCAGCGTGGTCACCAGTACGCGCTCGTTTTTCTCCGCACGCTTGCGAATTTCCTCGAGCAGATCGTCCACTTGGCCCTTCACCGGACGAATCTCCACTTGCGGATCGACCAATCCCGTGGGGCGAATCACCTGTTCGACGACGACTCCGCCGGATTTCGTCAGTTCGTACGGGCCAGGCGTCGCAGAGACGTAGATGACCTGATTCAGGCGGTGTTCGAATTCCTCAAACGTCAGCGGCCGATTATCCAGCGCGGAAGGCATGCGAAATCCGTAATCGACGAGCGTCTGCTTGCGCGCGCGATCTCCATTGAACATGCCGCGCACCTGCCCCACGGACTGGTGCGATTCATCAATGAACATCAGAAAATCCTGCGGCACATAATCGAGCAGCGTTGGCGGAGCTTCGCCCGGCAGACGCCCGCTGAGGTGCCGCGAATAGTTCTCGACGCCGTGGCAATAGCCGATGGTGCGCATCATTTCGATGTCGAACATGGTCCGTTGCACGACACGCTGCGCCTCGACAAACTTTCCCTGTTTCTCTAGTTCTTTTTTCCACCACCACAGCTCTTCCTGAATGGTGATGATGGCGCGGTCT
>CAVPLA010000040.1:0-176331 GCA_963705855.1 uncultured Acidobacteriota bacterium | reverse complement strand
CCATTTGAATTCTTCCTCTCGCTTGCCACCTTTTTTGTGCGAAACTCATCTTACCATCCAGGAGTCTGAGCAGTTCCCGCTGGGCTTGGGATCCTCGAAGGTGTGTTGGGAAGACGGAGAGATGCTTCCAGGCGGATGGAATGCTTCCACAGGCTCTTTGCATTTTCCTGAGATGACAGCTTGCGGATAGACTGGGGCTTTCCCTATAATTCCAAAGTTTTGGAACCAAAGCAATCTTTGAACCAACGCAATTATTGGCAGAGGCTGTGCAAAAAAAACCGGCAAGGAAAATTCAGAGTTGAAGTTCGGGCGAGGAGAGTGGGAATGAGTGGAACACGCAAAGTGGCAGGCCTCGCGATTGTCGCGGCGCTTTGTCTGATTCTAGGGAACGGGCTGAGCGCGGTGGCGCAGGCCCAGGCGCCGGCAGCGGGAGGGCAGGACGCTGGAGCGGGGAAGCAGCCTTATACGATGGCGGAGTACAACTCGTACCAGGCTTGCGCGAGTGAGAAGGTTCCCGCCACGCAGTTGAAGTGCCTCGATGATTTCGTCTCGAAGTATCCCAATTCCGCCTTGGTGATTTACGTTTATCCGCTCTACGTCCAGGCTTACGGGCAGCTGAAGAACTATCAGAAGGTGATCGAGTACTCGGACAAGGTCGTCGGGCTGGGAAGTAAAATTGACGCGGGCGTGCTATATCAAGCGTTGTACGCGCACTGCTTTGCCTATAACGCCCTGAGCCCAGCCCAACAGGCGGACCCTGCAACAGCGAAGGCCGCGAGAGATGCAGCCGTTGCCGGATTAAAGGCGCTGGATGATGTTAAGAAACCCGACAGCATGACGGATGATGCGTTTGCCGCGCAGAAAAAGCAGATTCAGATTTATTTCAACGGGACTGCCGCTCAGGCTTCGGCAGCCGTAAAGGATTACGCCGGGGCAATACCCTTCTATAAGGCTATGCTGGCGCTGAATCCGGACGACGGAGTTACGAGTTACCGGTTGGGGCTGGCGTACGAGGCGTTGACCCCGCCAAAGCACATGGATGCTTTCTGGTCGATCGCACGCGCTGTCTCGGCAAAGGGGGCAACGCAAGCCCAATCTACGAAGGTGAAGGATTATCTGCGAAAGTTGATCGTGAACTTCCAGCAGGCCGCTTGCGAAAACTTGACGGATGCGGAGCTGGCAGAGCTACTACAACTGGCAGGAAGCTCGGCGGAGCGCCCGGCCAGCTACAACATCCCGAGCAGCGCGGACCTGGATGCGGTGCGGAAAGACATGACCATCAAATCCGTGGTGGAGGACCTGAAAGCAGGCGGAGATAAGTCCAAAGTCACTTGGCTCGCGGCGTGCGGACTGGAGTTTCCCGGTGTGCCCGGCAAAGTGATTGAAAACGTTCCCGGAGACGTCGTCGTGCTTAAAGTGGCCTTCGTGACCAGCGACGCGGAGTTCGATGCGGCGACGGTGCCGAACATGGAGGTGAAAATAGTTGGGCAGCCGGATGTGGCTCGCGTAGAGAAGGACAGCGCGATTCACTTTACGGGGACTCTGGTTTCCTACGATCCGGACCCGGCGTTCATGTTGCACTGGGAAAAGGGTAAGGTGAGCGAAGAGGACATTCCGAAGGAAAAGTCCGCGCCGAAGAAGACAGTGAAAAAGAAGCCTTCGAGCCAGTAGATCGGCGATTGAGACTACGAGTATAGAACGGCTCTCCGGCTTGGCCGGGGGCCGTTTTTCTTTCGCGGCCAGTCGGCCTCGCGGCAGGACTCCCGGGAAAAATTTTAGGCACCCTGAGCGGCACGCCTGGGCAGGCTGGGGCGCAGCATGCTGCGCCCATACAAGGGATATGCAGAAGATTCGTTTAGCGGGAGTGGTGGTTTTTTGAGGCGAGCTTGTATTCGTCGATCTTGCGGCTGAGCGTGTTGCGGTGAATGCCGAGAACTTGCGCGGCGCGGGATTGGTTGCCGTTGGCGCGGTCCAGGACGCGCTTGATAAAACGCTTCTCGAATTCTCCTACGGCCTCATCGAACAGGATGCCCCGATCCACCATTTGTGTGACAAGCCCCTCGAGTTGATCTTTCACGATCGCACGCTCCGCAGAATTTGTTCTAGTTTGTTCTGGGCCCGTTTGCAGTTACGTTTGCAGCTATTGGTCGAGCTCGTGCCCTGCCAGGATGCGATACGCTTCCCGGTATTTGGCACGCGTGGCAGCGACAACGTCGAGGGGAAGTTCCGGGCCGGGCGCGGTTTTGGGCCACCGGATTCGCTCGAGATAATCGCGCACAAACTGTTTGTCGAAAGAGGGTTGCGGGCCGCCGGGCTGGTATTGAGCGGCGGGCCAGAAGCGCGAGGAGTCTGGAGTGAGGGCTTCGTCGATCCACATGAGGGAGTTGAGGGCGTCGGGGGAGCCTAGTGTGCTATTGAGAAGGCCGAATTCGAATTTGGTGTCGGCGAGAATAACCCCACGGGGCTCGGCATAGGCGGCGGCGCGGCGGTAGATATCGATGCTGACGGAGCGGACGCGTTCGGCGAGATCTGTGCCGATGAGGGACGCGGCTTGCTCGAAAGAGATGTTTTCGTCGTGGCCGGTGGCGGCTTTTGTGGCCGGTGTAAAGATGGGTTTGGGCAAGCGATCGGATTCGCGCAGACCAGCGGGGAGGACGACGCCGCAGATTCTTCCGGTGGATTCGTAGTCCTTCCAGCCGGAGCCGGAAAGGTAGCCGCGCACGACGCACTCGATAGGAAGAGGCTGCGTTTTGCGGACGACCATGGAGCGGCCGTCGAGTTCCTCGCGGAAGGCGTTGAAAGCGGCAGGGAATTCCGAGGAGCTGAGGACGTGGTTGGGGATGGCGTCCTTGAGAAGATCGAACCAGAAAAGGGAAAGCTGAGTGAGGACGCGGCCTTTGTCGGGAATGGGAGTTGGGAGAATCACGTCGAACGCAGAGAGCCGGTCGGTAGCGACGATAAGCAGCTTGTCGCCGAGATCGTAGATATCGCGGACCTTCCCGCGCGCCGCGGGAGTGAGACCGGCGAAATGCGTTTCTTGAATGATGCGACTCACAGGACTGGCAGCCACAGAAAAGTTTCTCCCCGAAGGTGCGGAGTATTCTAGCGCAGCGGCTCGTCGAGGGGAAGCCGCGCACAGAGGAAATCTTTTGAAATATTGTGAGGCTAAAGATTTGTTTTTTGTCGGCTTACGACGAACAGCCAAGAGGTTCCGTTTTGAAGACTTGTTCCCAATGGGCGCCGTCTCTGGTTCTGCGAAAAATCAGATAGCGATGAGTCTGCGTTTGGAGAGAGACGAGCTTGGCAACGATTTCATCTTGCCCGTTTCCGAAGAGGTCGGCGTGATCCACGAAACGAAGGTGCTCCTCGTCGGTTTCCATTTCGGAAAGGCGTAACCACAGGAGTTCCGGAATGAGCTTCTCGCCGGGCTGGTTCGCGACAAAAAATAGGGTGTGAACAAGACCTTCGTTGTCGCCAGTATCGAGGGAGAAAGACCCAATCAGGCTGGCTGCGGAGAAGGCGCGAGATAAGTGCGAGTGACGTATTCGGCCCGGACGTTGGGCAGCAGAGCTTCAGGGATTCCGTGTTCGCTGAAGATTTCGCGAGCGAGGGCGAGAGCGCCGACACGCTGCTCGATTGTCGCCCGTTCGCGGAACGCGACGCGGAAGTCACTTTGCTCTGCATTGGTGGCGAGGGCACGCACCTGGCCGCGAATTTTCACTGTGCCGGTGTACGTCAAGTTCGCCGTGGTGGAATCGCGATTCTTTTCGCCTAGTTGGCCTTCTCCGATGGGAGCTCCGCCAAAGAGCAGCGCATATTTTCTTCCGACTTGCAGGTACTTTGCCGCAAAGTCTTCAGGAGTTTGATCGCCGGATAGGCAACTGGTCTGCACCGGTGTCAAATTGGATTCGTTGACCGTCGCGATTGGCTCGATACGGAGTCGGCCTCGAGGTTGTTTTTCGACAGCGAGCCAGACGCGCTCATTGGAGGGCGCTTCACTGGCGGGTGGGTCTTGAGATGCATTTTGAGGCGTGTGAAAAATGACGGCGAAAGAAAGGAATACAACCGCGGCGCAGGTCCGCAGAACTGCAGAGTGCATGGACTGGTCTCTCCGTCGCGGAGTGGATTCTAGCGCAAACGCACTCGCGATGCATCTGAGGATGGTCTCTTTGGTGCTCAGGCGGCTGAAGCTGCTTTTTGTTTGGGGGCAGGCGCTTCGTCGCCTTCCCAGCGGACGCTGACGAGTTTGGAGACGCCGGGCTCTTGCATGGTGACGCCGTAAAGAACGGAGCCAGTTTCCATGGTTTTGCGGTTGTGCGTGACGATGATGAATTGTGTTTGACCGCTCATATCGCCGACGAGGCGGGTGAAACGGCCGACGTTGGCTTCGTCGAGAGGTGCGTCCACTTCGTCGAGAATGCAGAAGGGGCTCGGTTGATAGCGGAAGATGGCGATGAGCAGTGCGAGCGCGGTCATGGCTTTTTCGCCGCCGGAGAGCAGGAGAACGTTTTGCATGCGCTTGCCGGGAGGGGAAGCGACCACGTCGATGCCGGCGTCGCCGGAGCTGTCTATCTCGGTGAGGCGCATTTCCGCCATGCCGCCGCCAAAAATCGTGTGGAAAGCTTCGGAGAAATTATGATTGATCGCGTTGAAGGCATGTTCAAATTTTTCGCGGGAGACCAGGTCGAGTTCGGCGATGGCTTGTTGCGTGTCGGCGATGGATTTGAGAAGGTCGTCGCGCTCGCGCGTCAGGAACGTGAAGCGCTGCTCGCACTCGTTGAACTCTTCGAGCGCCATCATGTTGACAGGGCCCATGGCTTCGATGCGCTGCTTCATGTCGCGATAATTCGTTTCCGCGACGGCGAGCTCTTCGCCAGTCATAAAGGCGGCTTCCGCGGCGATCAGATCCTCGGGCTGCGCGTTGACTTCCGTCATGCAGGTTTCGCGGAGATGCTGGCGGTCTGAATCGTTTCGGGCGTGATCCACTTCCGCGTGGCTGCGCTGTTCGCGAAGCTCCTGAAGCGACTGCCGGCCAGCGCGCAGATGATCTTCCATTTGCGTGACGCGCGTGCGGCCGCTGTCCCACTCCTGCTCGAGCTGGCGCTGGCGGACTTCGAGGCGAAGCTTTTCGCCGCGGAGCCCTTCGAGTTGTTGCGTGAGCTCTTCGCTTTGCTTGGTCAGAGCAGCGGTCTCATCCACAATCGAGGATTCCTGCTGTAGAAGTGCGGTTTCGCGCCGATCGAGTTCCACGCGCTCCTCTTGCAAACGCGCCGCAAGAGCGTCGGCGGCGGAAAGGCGTTCGTTGAGGGCGGCTAGCTCGGCGCGAGAGGTCGCGAGTTCGTTCTGCTCGGTGTGCACAGAACCGCGAAGCTGCGCGAGTTGTTCGATGAGCCGCGTGCTCGCGGCATCCGCCTCGGCGCGGCTGATGGCCGCGGCAGCGTGTTGGTTCTTTGCGCGCTCGGCTCGCATTCTTGCGTCTTCGGAATATTTGCGAAGCCGCAAAAGCTCGTTTTGGCAAACGGTCAGCTCGAGGCCGAGCCGCGCGAGTTCGCTTTGCATGTGCTCATGTCGGTGCGTCGCGGAGAAGACGCTGCGCTCGGCGTCGCGTTGCTGGAGCGTAATCTGTTCGAGGGATTGCTCGGCTTCGCGTAATTCGGCGTTTACTTGCGACAGCGCGGCTTGCGCTTCACTCATCTCATGCTCGAGCCGCATAACATCGGCGTCGAGAGCGCGCAGCTCGCGCTTCATGCCGAGCGGGCCCGCTTCATCCGCGCGGCCGCCGGTGACCATGCGACCCTGGTAGCAAGTGCCGTCCGGCGCGACGAAAGCGAACTGAGGATTGTTGCGCGCCAGCGTTTCGGCGGACGTTGCGTTGTTCGTTAAATAGGCCGAGCGCAGGCGCGGGAGAAATTGTTTGGCGGCTGCGCCCAGCGGATCGCGGAAGCCTACTAGTTTATCCAGGCGGGAAATCACGCCGTCTTCGATGTGGAAGTTAATGATTGGCTCGTATTCCGCGAGGCGCAGATTGCGCAGCGAATCGACGAAGAAAGTGGCGCGGCCGCCGACTTCATCGCGGAGCAAGGAAACGCCGGCGCGAGCGTGGTCATAGGTTTCCACCACGACGTACTCGAGCTCATCGCGAAGATATTGCTCGATGGCGGCTTCGTGCTGTTCTTCGACCTCGGCGTAATCCGCGAGGACGCCGACGGCGTGGAAACTCTGCCCGCTTCCGTGTTCATTGGCGGCGAACAGCTTTTGCACGGCGTCAGCGGTGTAGGAGCGATCGTTAAGAATTTGTGTAAGAGTTTCATGGCGCGCGCGAACTCCGGAGAGCGAATCGCGCAGGACATCCGCTTTCTGCGTGGTGGCCTCACGTTGCTGGCGCAAGTCCGCGATGCGCGCTTGCAGAGCAGCTGCGTTTTGGCTGAGCGCATTAAGCTGGCCGCTCGCGGCTTCCCAGTCGTAGGCCGCCTGATCGGCTTCGTCGCGAATGCGAATGGAAGTCTCGAGGAGTTCGTGTTCGCTCGCTTCGCGTTTGCGCAACGACTCGAGGTGATGGACGAGCGCTTCTTCCGCCTGCTTCTGTTCGCCATGCAGCCGAAGCAGGCTATCGCCGGCTTCCGATGCGGAGCGTCGCAATGTTTCGATGCGCGCTTCGGATTCCTGAATCTGGCTGGCGCGCGATTCCCCTCGCACGGCCAGCTCTTCCACGCGCCCTGATAGGACGCCGGACTCCTCACGGAGCGAGATTACTGCAAGCTGCTGCGTGGTGCTGCGAGCTTGCCACTCCGTCGCTTGCGCGGCAGCTTCGGCCATTTCGGCGGAGATTTGCGTGCGCCGCGAGCAAAGTTCCGTAGCGCGCTGCTGGTTGAAACTGATGCGGTTCTCTGTGCGATCGACTTCCAGGGTGGTGAGATTTAAAACATTTTGATTCTGGCGAATCTCGGCGTCTAGTTCGTAGATGCGCTGGTTGAGGCGGTCTTGTTCGCCCTCCTGCTGCTGAATGGTCTGCGCGTGTTGCGTTTCCGCGGCGGTGAGTTCGGCGAGTTGCTGGGCGATGCGGTCCGCTTCCGCGTCCAGTTCGCGGGCTTTTCCGGCGAGCATCTGGCGGACGATGCCGCGCATTTGGTCGCGAATCTCAGCATAGCGGCGCGCTTTGGACGCCTGGCGCTTCAGCGAGCCGAGCTGCTTCTCCACTTCGACGACGATATCGTTCACGCGCGCAAGATTGAGCTTGGAGGATTCCAGTTTGGCTTCCGCGAGGCGCTTCTTGGTCTTGAATTTTGTGACTCCCGCGGCTTCTTCAATGATGGCGCGGCGCTCCATCGGTTTGGTGGAGAGGATCAGGCCAATGCGGCCCTGCTCGATGATGGCGTAGGAATCGGGGCCGAGGCCCACGCCCATGAACATTTCCTGAATATCGCGGAGGCGGGCGATGCGGCCATTGATTAGGTATTCGCTTTGCCCGGATCGGTACAGGCGGCGCGTGACCACGACTTCGCCTGGCTTGGTGGCGAGGACTGGTTTGTCGCCGCCCTTTTTGCGGCGCTTGCCTTTCAGGAATTCGGGAGATGTTGCTGCTGGTTCGTCGGGCTGGGACACTGGGTCCGAAGATCCAACTAGTTCTTGCTGCGATTCGGGGGCCGTCGCGGGGTCGAGCGAGAGAATTTGTATGTTCGAGTCATCAGCAGGGGCTGCATCGCCGTTCGTGGCAGGGGAAACTACCGCCGAGCCTTCGCCAGCGCCTTCGATCATTGCGCTTTCGAGAACGAACCGCGCGGCTTCCGCCAACTCGGCGTCTTCCATGGTGATGGTTACTTCCGCCATGCCCAGCGGCGGCCGTTTAACCGTCCCGTTGAAGATGCAATCGGCCATGCGCCCGGCGCGGAGAGACTTGTGGCTCTGTTCGCCGAGCACCCAGGAGATGGCATCGACCACATTGGATTTGCCGCAGCCGTTGGGCCCGACGATGCACGTTGTGCCGGAGCCACTGAAGGTGACCACGGTGCGGTCAGAAAACGACTTAAAGCCAACAATTTCCACTTTTCTTAGCTTAAGCAAAATGTCCTCTTTTTGTCGTCAAACGCGCTTCCCGACCCTCAAATAGTTCGACGCAGACTGCGAATATTCGCTGCACAACAGGGGCCAAGGGCAAAACGCGCGTAAAGAGACGGCGCATTGTTCCTCGGGGGAGGGGCTTTCGAGCGACAAGTCGACCGGTTTGCGGTCGCTTAGACAAACGTGTGGCAGGTTCTCAGTCAGAGGCCCAGCCGCCTGGCGCGTGGATGGCGGTACGGGAAAAAAGATTACCACGAGCATTGTGGAGTGTAAAGGGCTACGCAACAGATGGTGTTCGATTGTGGCCGACCACAATGAGTGTGCTTCGCAAACGTCTTCTCGATCAGCAGAGAAATTCCCGGGCGCGGTCCGTAGGGCTATCCAAGTTGTAACCAAAAATGGTGATTCTCGACCCCCGAGAGCATCAATCGCCGTAATATGCCAACAAGCAGAAAGAGAACGGCAAGGCGCAACTTGGGGGCCCCGCCACGTGAAGAAGCTGCGATTCCTCGTTTCACTGATCACCAAAGACAACGACTACCAACTCCAGCAGGCGGCTTCGGCGGAGACGGCCGCGCGCGAACTCGGAATCGAGCTCGAGATTGTGTATGCCGAAGGCGATACGATCACGCAGAGCACGCAAGTGCTCAAGGCCATACAAGCGCAACCTAGTTTGCGGCCGGACGGGATCATCGTCGAACCCGCGGGTGGAACGGGGCTACCGCAGGTGGCCAAAGCAGCGGTCGAGGCGGGGATTGCCTGGGGACTCGTCAACCACGACGCAGGATATGTCGCAGAGTTGCGGCGAAGCTCAAAGTTGCCAATCTTTATTGTGACAAGCGATCACACGGAGATCGGCAGGATTCAGGCGCGGCAGTTAGCTGCGCTGGTCGCCGAGGGTGGTGCTGTTTTGTACATTATTGGTCCCACGGAAAGCGCCACGGTCAAGGACCGCAAGGCGGGGTTCGAAGCCGTGTGCCCGAAGAATCTGCGCGTCACGGTGCTACGAGGCAAGTGGACGGAAGAGAGCGGCCACCGTAGCTTGGCGACATGGTTGAAACTGGGTGGATCGAGCAAACTGAATATTGTTGCCGTCGCCGCGCAAAATGACGCGATGGCCATGGGTGCGAGAAAAGCTCTCAAGGAAATAGCCAATCCACAAGAGCGGGAAAAATGGCTGAGCTTGCCTTTTACGGGCACCGACGGCTTGCCGATGACAGGGCAAGCCTGGGTACGTTCCGGCTCGTTGGCAGCAACGGTGATTACGCCTCCGATGGTCGGACAGGCCGTACAGCTTATGGCTAATGCGCTGCGCACCGGCGCGAGCGTGCCAGACCGCACTGTGACTCTGCTGGAATCCTTTCCGCCAATCGGGAAACTCTCGAAACTTCAAACTGTTGGAGGCCAGAAATAAAAGCTCTGGCGCGGAACAGCCGGCAATTCTTCGCAATCAGAGAAGATGGAATTTCGAGTTGCAGCTACTTCAAGTGGGCGTCGTACCAAGCGAGAATGCGATTGAGACGATCGAGAAGATGTTTTTCTTCGCGGAAACCGTGAGGTTCTCTCGGATACATGACGAGTTCGGTCTCCACTCCATAATGTTTTAGGCCGCGATAGAGCTCCTGACTTTGGTCGGGCGGATCGGTGGTGTCGGCCTCGCCTTGAAGAATGAGTGTTGGAGTTTTTGCATTCTTGAGTTGAGTGAATGGGGAACTGTTCAAGAATTTTACGAGGCTGTCAGATTCGTAGGGCACGCCATAGAACCATTCGTCGTAGGCGGGATGCTCCTCGCTTCCATACTCGGAGATCAAATTGGAGAGGCCCGCGCCGGAGACCGCGGCTTTGAAGTCGTTCGTTTGTGTGATGGCCCATTCGGCCATATAGCCGCCGTAAGACCATCCGCCAATGCCAAGTTTCGCGGAATCGGCGATGCCACGGTCGATGAGATCCTTGACACCCCACATCACGTCTTTGAAGTCGGCGCCGCCCCAATCGCCGCGATTCATCTCGATGAATTTTTGGCCATAGCCAACCGAGCCGCGAATGTTGGGATAAAAAACGGCGTAGCCGCGCGCTGCAAGTAGTTGGCCCCAGACTTCGATGGAATCTTGCCAGTTGCCAGTTGGGCCACCATGAATCAATGCGATGAGCGGCAGCCTGGATTTTCCATCGGCGCCTGCGGGTTTCAGGAGAGCCGCTTCAATCTCAAGGCCGTCGAAGGATTTGTATTTGTAAAACTCGGGCGTGCTGAGCGTGAATTGTTTCCAGGAATCATTGAGATGGGAAACTTGTCGCGGCGAATTTTTCTGATCCCATAGCCAGAGTTCGGGAGGCGTCGTGGCGGACTGTCCCGCGAAGACGACGTCGCCAGCTTCAGAAACGGCGAAAGCATTCACATTGCTCGCCGGCGGATTCGCCGGATCTTTGCTCATGCCTTCCGGAGAAAAACCAACGAGTTTGTTTCGGAAGCCGTCCGTGTAGAGCGCGAGCATGGAGCCGTCCTTCATCCATCGATGCTCGGAGACGGCGCGATCGAGGCTCGCGCCGGTGAGATTACGCGTGGCGCGCTTGTCGACGTCCAGAAGCATGAGGTCGTGCGGCGACGGACCATCCACGCGCGAACCAACATAACTGACCGTCTCGCCGTCGGGGGAAACCTGTAAGTCGTGAAACGGGCCGTGAGGTGCGAAGATCAAACGCCGCGAGCCGTCCGGAAGGGAGATGGAAAAAATGCGATGAGTCTCCTGGTCGGATTCCGGATGATCGGTGGCGCTGACGACGAGGCGGTTGTCGGTCTTTAGCCAGGCAAGCTCACTGATTTCCCACTTGCTGTCCGTTAACGCTTTGGCCTCGCTGGTAGCCAATGTGAGCAGCCACAACCGAGGTTGCTTATCGTTTTTATCCACGACGCGCGCGTCATCTTTGTCCTTATCCTTTTTTTCCTCGGTCGCGCTCTTGGCGTCGGGAGCAAGATAAGCGATCTGCTTGCCGTCGGGAGACCAAGCAAAGCTACGCACACTGCGCTTACCTTTGGTTACTGCCGCGGCTTCGCCACCATCCGCGCGCATTACGTAAATCTGCTGCTCATCGTCGCGATTCGAAAGAAACGCGATCTGTTTCCCATCGGGGGACCAGCGCGGCGAAGTTTCATCTTTTCCGGAAAATGTAAATTGCCGGACGGCGCCAGATTCCTTCTCATACAACCAGATATGGCGCGCGCGGCGTTCGCCTTTGGGCGGCTCCGCGACGACGAAGGCAACGCGCGCGCCGTCCGGCGAGAATTGCAAATCGGAAATGGAACGCAAATTGAGAGATGCTTCCGGCGTGAGTAACTTGGCCGCATCCGTGGCCGTCTTTTCCTGCGCGACGGCCATTCCCGCGAGCGCCAAAATACCGACGAAGCCACTGCCCAGCACGAAGCGATTCATCCCCGCACTCTCCACTGAGAACCTAGGACTCTATCGACGGATGCGAAGGCCGTCAATTAGGACTAGCCGGGTCGCACATGACATGCGCGGTCTAATACATCGCGAGTCCTTCTTCGTTGCGGGTGTCTGGAAGGCTCGGATACAATCTGACGTTTATCCTTGGCGCAAAACGCCTACCGGGCCGTGATGCACGAAATACGTTTCCACAACACGCTGGGCGGAAAGATCGAAGCTTTCGCGCCACAAAAAAGCGATGGAGTCCGCATGTATACCTGCGGACCGACGGTGTACGACTACGCCCATATCGGCAACTACCGCACTTTCGTGTTTCAGGATATTCTTCGGCGCTTCCTGAAGCTACGCGGTTACAAAATGAAGCACGTCATGAACCTGACCGACGTGGACGACCGCATCATCGCCAATTCGGCGGCCGCGGGCGTGAGCATTCGAGACTATACGGAGAAATTTGCGCAGGCTTTCTTCGACGATTGCAAGACACTTAGCATCGAGGCGCCGGAGCACTGGATCCGGGCCACCGACCATATCGACGATATGGTCAAGCTCATCGAGCGGCTGCAAGCGAAGACGTACACCTATCCCAGCGAAGGTTCGATCTATTACCGAATCGCGAAGTTTCCGAACTACGGCAAGCTCTCGAACATTAATGTCGCAGGAATTCAGACAGGTGCGCGCGTGGATGTCGACCGCTACGAAAAAGAGAGCGCGCGCGATTTTGCGCTATGGAAAGCGCCAAAGCCCGGCGAGCATTTCTGGGAGACATCCATCGGCAAAGGCCGGCCTGGCTGGCACATTGAATGCTCCGCAATGGCTATGAAGTATCTTGGGGAGACGCTGGACATACACACTGGCGGAATCGATCTTGCGTTTCCGCACCACGAGAATGAAATTGCGCAGAGCGAAGGAGCGACGGGGAAACCCTTTGTGCGCTACTGGATGCACGCGGAGCATCTGCTGGTTGAAGGCGAGAAGATGTCGAAGTCGCTTGGGAATTTCTATACCCTGCGCGATTTGTTCGCGAAGGGTTATAAGCCATCGGCGCTGCGCTTTGCATTGGCCAGCGTGCCGTACCGCAAGCAGCTCAATTTCACGTTTGACGGATTGCAGCAGGCGGCAAGCTCAGTCGAGCGACTGCGCAACTTTGCCGCGCGGCTGGCGCAGGGCAAATTTCCCGTCGGAAAGCAGAAGGACATGGCCGCTCGCGTGGCCGAAGCCGCGGATGAATTTGACGCAGGCCTCTCCGATGACTTGAACACGGCGCGCGCGCTGGCCGCGGCGTTCGATCTGCTGCGCGAAACCAACATTGCTATGGACAAAGGCGACTTCCGCCAGGGAGACGTGGCCGCTGCCCAGGAATTTCTCGCGACGTTCGACCGGATTTTTGCCGTGATGGAAGACAATGACGCAGAGAAGCTCCGCGCGCTCGGTTTTGGCCCTGCCGAAAGCGGTCCTAATGACGCCGAAATCGAAAAACTCATCGCCGATCGCCAGGCCGCACGCCAGCGCCGAGACTTCGCCGCCTCCGATCGCATCCGCAAAGAACTCGCGGATCGTGGTATACTTATTGAAGATTCAAAGGACGGCAGCGTCCGTTGGAAACGCAAATGAAACTCTCTAATCTCTATCGATTTCCCGGCAATTTCTCCCCGGCCGAGTTGCGTCCCAACCTCTTCGGCGTAGACTAAGCAAACTTTCTTCTGGCAGGGCGCGCACTGGGTATTGGTGTACGCACACAAGCCTGCTTTGCGGTAGCCCATCCACATCAACCGCTGACCATTTTTCCCAGGAGGAAGAGATGATTGCCACAACGGAAACGAAACTACCAAAGCTGATTACCGCTCTGCCCGGACCCAACGCCAAGCGCGTTGTGGAAAGCGACGCCAAGTTCATGTCGCCGTCTTACACGCGGGATTACCCGCTTGTGGCCAAGCGCGGCCACGGCGCGATTGTCGAGGACGTTGACGGCAACGCCTTTTTGGATTTTGCTGCGGGGATTGCTGTCTGCTCGACGGGGCACTGCCATCCTAAAGTAGTCGCTGCCATCCAGCAGCAGGCCGCCGAACTCATTCACATGTCCGGCACGGATTTTTACTACGAGAGTATGCCGCGGCTCGCCGAGCAACTATTAGGCACCCTGTCCGGCGCTGCGCCGAAGAAAGCTTTCTTCACCAATTCCGGCGCGGAAGCCGTTGAAGGCGCCATTAAGCTGGCCCGTTATGCTACCAAGCGCGACAAAATGATCGCGTTCTACGGCTGCTTTCACGGTCGCACCATGGGCGCTCTCTCTCTAACTGCTTCGAAGACCACGCAGCGCAAGGGATTCGGTGCTTTGCTCTCTGGAGTCGAGCACATCCCGTTCCCGTACGCCTATCGCTGCGCTCACGGACACACCGCGGAAACCTGCGGCGCGGAAATTCTCGAGCAGCTCGAGCAGCAGATTTTTAAGCGGCTCTTTGACCCCGAGGAAGTCGCGGGGATCATCATCGAGCCGATTCAGGGCGAAGGCGGATACGTCGTTGCGCCGAACTTCTTTTTGCAAGAGTTGCAGCGCATTTGCCGCAAGCACGGCATCATGCTCATCGCCGACGAAGTGCAGTCCGGCATGGGCCGCACCGGAAAATGGTGGGCACATCAATTTGCCGGAATCGAGCCGGACATCATTTGCAGCGCCAAGGGAATCGCCAGCGGCATGCCGCTCGGCGCGATTTTCGCGCCCGCCAGCATCATGAACTGGAAGCCGGGATCGCATGGAACAACGTTTGGCGGAAATCCCGTTTGCATCGCTGCGGCTTTGGCGACGGCGGACTTGATCGAAGGTGAGTATCTCGAGAATGCGCGCCGTATGGGCGATTACCTCTTCGGACGACTAGCCGATTGGACGAAAAAGTTCAAAATCGTCGGCGACGTTCGCGGGCGTGGTTTGATGATCGGCATAGAAATTGTGCGGGATCAGCGCACCAAGGAAAAAGCCGGGGACCTCCGCAACGCCATCGTCGACCTCGCGTTCCACAAGGGACTGTGCATCCTGGGCGCGGGCGAGAACACCGTCCGGCTATCCCCCCCACTCCTCATCGATGAAGAACAGGCGGACTTTGCGGTGCGCACTCTTGAAGAGTGCATCAGCGAAGCCGAAACGAAAATCTAGCGTCGATTCGGCATACCGCCCTCGAACGCAGCATTGGTCGGTTGTAGTGGCGCAGCATGCTGCGCCACTACAAGTTATAATTTCCCCGTTTTTGTTATCATAAGAGTATAGTAGCATCCATGGAATTTTTGATTATATTGCGCGCCAACTAGTTCGTTTCCTTGGAGAGCTGATGCCGATCGTCTCGCGATTGATTTTCGAAGCCGTTCATTGGGCTGCGCGAACAAAAGGCGAAATCGATATGGTCGGTTACGATGGCGGGACACTCGCTTTTGTCGAGGTGCGAACGCGCACAGCGCGCGAGGAAATGTCTACCCTTCCGGAGCTAAGTGTCACGCCGGGAAAACAGCACGTCCTGGCGCGTACCGCGCAACACTTCCCGTCGGAGCGCCGAGCGCCCGAATGCCCCTGCCGGTTCGATATCGTCGCGATCGACAATTCCCCGGGTAAGCCTCCGGTGGTGCGGCTTCATAAGGACGCGTTTAGTCCTCAGATGTAAGATTCCACAGGTGGTTGCTGCGGGGCATCTTCCCAGCACCGCAAGAAGCGGTACAATCGGAGCCCATGGGTGGGCTGCCGCCATCCGTGCGTTTGACCTTGTTCGAGGAGGATTGCTTTGCCGGAGTTGCGAAAAGACCCGATTACTGGCCGCTGGGTGATCATTTCCACGGAACGCGGAAAACGCCCAAACGATTTTCTGCGCGAGAGCGTCGCTCCGCTGCCGAACGGCAAGAATTGCCCGTTCTGCCCCGGCAATGAAGCCAAGACGCCGCCGGAGATTCTCGTCTACGGCCGAAGCAATGGAGGCGCGAACACCGCGGGTTGGAGCGTTCGCGTGGTGCCTAATAAATTTCCCGCACTCGGCATCGAAGGCGATCTCGACCGCGAGGGCGAAGGCCTCTTTGACAAAATGAACGGCGTTGGCGCTCACGAGGTGATTGTCGAGACCCCCGATCACGCCGCGACTCTGGCCTCATTGCCGGAGCGCGCCCTCGAAGACGTCCTCTGGGCCTACCGCGACCGCATGCTCGATCTCAAGAACGACAAAAGGTTTCGCTACGTGCTGATCTTCAAGAATCATGGCGAAGCCGCGGGCGCTTCCGTCGAGCACACTCACTCGCAATTGATCGCTCTGCCCATCGTCCCCCGGCGTGTGCGCGAGGAGGTGGATAGCGGCTGGCACTATTACGATGAAAAAGAGCGCTGCATCTTTTGCGACATCATTCGCCAGGAACGCGACACCGGCGAGCGCGTCATCGGTGAAAACGATCATTTCATCACGCTGGCTCCGTATGCCCCGCGGTTTCCGTTCGAGATGTGGCTGCTTCCCAAGGTGCACGGCTCGTCCTACGAAAACAATCAAAGCACCATGTACGCGAGTCTCGCGCGCATGCTGAAGGACACCTTGATGCGGCTCGACGCCGTCCTGGACCGCCCGCCTTATAACTTCATGATCCACACTTCGCCAATCAGCGAAGAGATTAACGACCATTACCACTGGCACATCGAGATCATTCCCAAGCTGACCAAAGTCGCCGGCTTTGAGTGGGGCACCGGCTTTTATATCAACCCGACCCCGCCCGAAGAATCCGCCCGCTTCCTGCGCGAAGCTAAAATCGCTTCGCCTGTGGCACTCGCAAAAAAATAGCGCGTAACCTGCACGCCGCGGGCCGTCCAGATTCCAGCCCACGGCAAAAGTTTTGCTATACTTAGCAGTTTGGCGCGGTACCCAAGTGGCCTAAGGGGAAGGTCTGCAAAACCTTTATCCGTGGGTTCGAATCCCACCCGCGCCTCCAATTTTCCCGCTTTAGAATGTGTGAGTTAGAATGCTGCTTTTTCTCGTGTACCCGCCGTGTACCCCGTGCCTGGGAAGTTTGGGCAGCTATAACAGGATCGAGGCCCCACGCACGGGTGAGGTCCGCTTCGAGTTGTTCCTGCCGCGAGCGTACCCAGGGCGCGTAATTTCTCTCTGTGGTCCGCACGCTTTCATGTCCAAGCAGGATGGAGACCCGCTCAATTGGAACACCCGCTAGAAGAAGTTCTACGGCGAAAGTATCGCGGAAGCGGTGTGGATGGCCGCCACTGACCTCCGCGAGTTCAAACAACCTGTTCAATCGTTTTCTCCAACTTCCGACAATGGTTTCCAGTTTTGATTCGCCATCCCAAAAATAGTAATTGGCAGCAACCTTGGGAGTACCATCCAGAACCTTCAAAACAAAATCTGGCAGAACATTGTTTACGGGAACGCCCGTTTTTTGCGTGTAGAGAAGCAGCCGATTCTCTTCGATCCTATCGCCGGAGAGACTCACAGTATCGCCTATGCGCATTCCACCGTACCGCAACAGCAGAACCAGTGCCCGCATACGCTGGGCATTTTCCGAACCGCGACCGGGAAACTCATCTTTGTATTTGTTGATGGCCGCCAATATGCGAAGCATCTCTTTATGCGTGAATGGCAATGTAGGGCAAAGGGTGACTTTTGGCGCTCGCAGATCGCTGGCAGGATTCTCGGGTATCCATTTGCGCTTCTGGCCAAAACTAAAAAACGTGCGCAGCCGTTCCAGTTTTTTGCCGCTTGAGCGTTGCCCATCAGTCCATTCGGAACGAAATTTACTTACGTCAGACAAAGTGAATTCATCCAAAAAGCGGACGCCGTGACGTGCAGCAAAGTCCACCATCTGACACTCCAAAGTCCTGTACTTCCTGATGGTTTCTTTGTGGAGTTTGCGAGCCTGCATGTCGGCACGATAATCACACCACGCATTTTCCAGCGTCTTCCTCTCTGGCTTCACGTCTCTCCGGTCATTGGCTTCCCACTCTCGGACGGTCTCTTGCGCCCGCTGCCAGTCGCGCAGTCTCAGAGACTCCCGCAGCTCTTTGCCGCCCAAAAAGCCGTCCACCCAAATAGGGCACTGGCAGTGCCGATGCTCCCTGCCCTTGTCGCGGTGCTTACACGCTCTGCGATGTCTGCGATAAATGGTCAGCATCGTAGCATTCTCCTATCGGACGCCGAACTTCGATGACAGGCGATGATGAACACGTTCGAGCACAGAGTGAGGAATTCGCAGCGTAACATACCGTCTCTTGTGGCGGGGAGTTCGATCTCCCAGCACAAGCACACCGGGCTCAGTCTCGAAAAGTTCGCGCACTTTGTCTGAACTCAGGTTCCACATTTCGGCGATTTCCGTAACGGCGTAGTGCCGCTCGATGTGCACCGAGGTCTCGATTTGTGAGGATACAGCCATTGCGTCGAAGTGACTCCTACAGGTTTAGAAGATCGACGAGTACATCGTCGATTCAGCTCTCCAGCTTCCGAGAGTGCTCTCAAGAAAATTCCTCTTGCATCCAGTCGCCGAACGAGCTACGATTACGTAAACACTGTACAGTAGTGTAGGAGAAAATGTCAACATGATGTCGCTCCTCAAGAAGAAGCCCCGCTATGAGGTCATTTCGATTCGCCTCAACGAAGACCGCTTGAAACTCCTAGAGCGATATCAGAAAGTCCTCGGTGATCAACTAGGACGCGAGGTGTCTCTGGGAGAGGCCGCCTTCCTTGTCATCGAAGAGCGCGGCGCTGGCTTGGACCGCGAGACAATGCGGCACGAGATGCTTAGCACGCCGACCTCTTCTCTCTATCGCATTCGCAAGAAGTGGGAATCGCAGCACACACTATCTGCCGCCGAGTGGGACGTGCTCACGCATTACGTCCAAATCGCGACAGAGGAGGAGAGGCAAGAGCCACCTTTGCTCTGGCCCGCCATTCCATCCAGGGAGTCGTATCTCGCGCTGCTCGACGCCTTCGAAGCTGTCTATCTGAACCGGAAGAATCCCGCATCGAAGCACACGTGGTATTACTTCAGAAATCTCGGAGGCCAGTCTCTTGATTCCAAGGCTTCTCTTGATAAGGACGGCGAGAAGGTACACCAAGCAGTTCTGAATCAGATTTCGACTCGCAGGGAACTCTTGAAACCCGCTGAGAAATGGCAGAGTCCTGGCGCTGTCGGAGCGTGCTTACTCATTGCAGTTCGGGACGAAGGAGTGGACAGCACTAGGCTCGATCAGGTGCTTGCCCCTTATTGGCCGACTATTTGGGGCCTCGCTGCGAGGGGACATTGGGTGAGGCATGACCGCCAGCCCGTCCGCCAGTCTGGCTCTAACGAGGATGACTTTCGCCGCCGAATTATCCTTCCTGATCCCCTCAAGTTGAAGGACCTCAAGCTCTCGTTTGCGTCGATTGGCTGCCCGGAGCTGGGAATGTATATCGACTTCGGCCCCACGCGGCGCTTCAACTATCTGATAGCCCGCTACCCTGCGTTGGCCGAGTTCCGCGCCATGCTCGGCGGATGGTCCGCAAAACATTCGTGGAGTGGTAGGCACTTTCTGATGACAGTCTCCAAGGAAAAGGGCGGCACGAAGTTTTCGCTTGAGCTCCGACAACACGATGTGTCTATCGACTTGAACGAGAGCGAGTGGGATGACCTACGCGAACTATTTCAGAAGGGGTTGGCGATTCCGGAGATTCAGAGTTGGTTGCAGGAGTTGCAGTTGGAGTATGGCGAACAGGGTTGAGCGCGTGAATCGGTGTCCGAGCCGCGACTTGCGAAGAGCGGTGCCTACGGCACCGGGAGTTGGACTGGACACGTCACCCCCAAACGGGTGCCGTATAGCAACGAAGGTTGCTATTGGGGAACTTGCTGAAAATGCAGTGGCTTGCGACAAGCCACTTTTCTAGAGCACCGCGCAGCAACTTTTGGTTCCCGTATGGGAACTTGTTGATTTTATGGGGTGAATTCCATGCCCTCCCTTCGAACGAAATCCATCAGCACCAAAGTCACCGACGAGGAATACGCGCAGTTTGAAGCCTCAGCGGGCGAGCAAACCATCAGCGAGTGGGCGCGTGATGTTCTGCTCAAGGCGACCAAGCCGAATGCAGGCGACCAAACCGTCCTGGCCGAAGTGTTGGCGTTGCGAACCATTCTGCTAAACGTCCACTTCGTCGTATCTCAGGGACAAACGCTGACCGTAGAGGAGATGCAACAGCTCATCGAACGGGCGGACCAGAACAAGTTGAGCAAGGCGCGCCAGCGCCTCGCGGAAGCAGCAACAGGGGGTATGCCATGAAACAGAGGTGGGGCCGAGAGGATGATGCAGGCGAGTTTCTAAGCTACAAGGCGGTATGGACTATCGGAGCGTTCTGCGTTGCTCTGCTCAGTGTGTTCGCTATCGCTGGTTACCGCTACATGCGGGTGTGGACTCCGCTCCAACAGCACTATCTGACGGCCTACGTAGGCACGCCGGTAGCAGGAGCCTTCCGCACGGACGGCTGGTACACGCTATTAATGGTGGTGACGCGGAAGGGTACGCGGATGGCGCTCGACAACGAAGTAGAGCCTTTCGTCACAGAGAAAGGCGAGAGCACGTTTACGCTGACCGAAGAGGCCATCAAGGCAGGTGACTTGAAGCTCGAATGGCAGCGCGCACGCTATGACAATGCGAAGCTGCATGAATTCCTGGGGCACTGGATATACCAGGACCAGACGCTCACCGATCTGGGGGAACCGGCGCTATGGGGCGGCTTGGGTGTGTTGCTGGTGGGTCTTGTCGCGGCGATCCCGATGGACTCGGCACGCAAACGAATACGCAAACATGGGCGTCGGCTGAAAGGACCGGAGCTTGTGACGGTGCGTGTGTTTAACCGTCGCAACCATTCAGACGGTATCGGCTTCTTGCAGCAGCAGAGCTTCACGCAAAAAATACTCCGCAGGAAAGCTTGGCTACGACTGCCGCGCGAGATTGAATCGAGCCACATTCTAGTTATGGGTGATTCGGGCAAAGGCAAGAGCGCACTGATTCGCCAAATCTTGTTGCAGATCGAGGAGCGCGGTGAGACGGCCATCGTGTACGATCCCGCGACGCCCGCCGACTACCTGCCCTACTTTCTTACTCCATCGCGCGGTGATTTGATTCTCAATCCCCTGGACCAGAGGATGCCTTACTGGACTCCGGGAGACGAGCTGCGGCAGGGGGCCGACGCTCTCACATTGGCCGCGTCGCTGTTTCCCGACCGGCACAACGAGAATTCGTTTTTCGTAGAGGCCCCGCGAAAAATCTTTGCGCACTTGCTCAGCTTCCATCCGACGCCGCAAGAGTTGGTGTGGTGGATGTCGCACCCGGAAGAGATCGACCGGAGAGTGAAAGGAACGGAGTACGCGGCGATGATCGACCGTGATTCGCCGCCACAGCGCAACGGCGTGCTTGGTTCGTTGAGCATGGTAGCTGACGCCATGAAGCTGCTGCCGAACGAAGCGGAGACGAAGGGGCGTTGGAGCACGCTCGAATGGTCGAAGGAGCGGAGGGGCTGGCTCTTCCTGACGAGCACACCGGACACCCGGAAGCGCCTCGCGCCGCTCATCAGTTTGTGGCTGGACATGCTCGTGCTGCGCTTGATGAATCAAGGCCGCATGAGTCCGCGTCCGGTTTGGTTCATCCTCGACGAGTTGGCGACCTTGCAGCGACTGCCGCAGCTACACACGGCGATCACGGAAAACCGCAAGTCCAACAATCCGGTGGTGCTCGGTTTTCAGGGACGCAGCCAGTTGGAAGTGCGTTATGGGCACGAAGCGGAGGCGATGATGTCGCAGCCGTCAACGAAAATCTTCCTGTGCACGAGCGAGCCACACGCAGCGAAATGGATCAGCGACACGATAGGAGAACAAGAAATCGAGAGGATACGAGAGAGCCGCACAAATGAGCAGTTCCCACAATCGCGCAAATCGAAGGGCTATAACCTCGAACGCGAGATCAGGCCGCTGGTGATGGCAAGCGAGATCAGTGGCCTTGAAAAGATGCACGGTTATCTCAAGTGCGGAAATCTCGTGGCGCGGATGAGTCTCCCGTACATAGGGCTTGAAAGCAAAGAGCCGCAATACATCGAGCGCCCGGCACAGCAGCTACCGGAGGAACCGCCGAAGATTGCGGTGGCCGCGGCAGGAGCAGGCAAGCCGTCGGGGAACGGAGCTTCGGGGCAGACACTCGTGCCCAATGAACAGCAACAAAGTGAGGACCAGAAAATCCGACGAGAGCCAGCCCGCCAGCAAAGGGACTTCTTCGAGTAGGCCAACACATGCTGACCATCTCCAAACCTCTGAGCGCAGGTCAGGCACAGTCGTATCACGCGGAAGAGTTTGGTAACGTCCGCGAGAACTATTACACCGAAGCGGAGCAGATTCGCGGGGAGTGGCACGGAAGACTCGCCGAGCGGTGGGGACTACACGGCGAGGTTCGCGAAGAGCATTTCCAGCGGCTCTCCGAAGGACAACACCCGATCACTGGGGAGCAACTAATCCGCCGCCAAGCGGCCAAAGAATACATGAACAGGCACGGCGAGAAAGTAAGCGCGATGGAACACCGCGCAGGATGGGACGCGACGTTTTCAGCCCCGAAGAGCGTATCGTTGACCGCCCTCGTAGGTGGAGATGAGCGCGTCCGAGGAGCACATCGAGAAAGCGTTGGCGTCGCGCTTGATGAGCTAGAGCGATATGTGCAGGCCCGCATCGGCGGGAATCTTCCGGCGGAGACGACCGGCAAATGGATAGCGGCGAAGTTCGAGCACGACAGCGCAAGGCCCGTGAACGGCTATGCCGCACCGCAATTGCATACGCACGCCGTTTTCTTCAATCTTACCGAGACCGACGACGGCGACGCACACGCGCTACAGCCACGGGAACTGTACAAGACGCAGCAGTATGCGACGGCAGTGTATCGCTCGGAACTGGCCCATCGGTTGAAAGAACTTGGCTACGAGATCGAGCGCGGTGAGAGCAACCAGCCGGAAATCAAAGGCTACAGCAAAGAGTATCTGGAGGCATCGAGTCCCCGCCGCCAGCAGATCGAGGAACATCTCGCAAAGGAGAACCAGCGAGGAGCAGGCGCGGCGCAGATCGCGGCGCACCAGACACGAGAAGGAAAGCTCGAACTCTCACACGAAGAGATGCAAGACAGGCACAAAGCAATGGCCGCGCACTTCGGCAATCAGCCGGAGCGCGTTGTCGAAGCGGCGCGGGAGCACGGAGAGCGATTACAGCAAGCACCCGAAGAGAAAGCCATCGGCCAGGCCGTTGCCTACTCAAGAGAGAAAAATCTGGAGCGTGAAGCAGTGGCCGAGGAGCGCGAGCTGCTGAGGGATGCACTGAAACGCTCAATGGGTGACGCCACGGCTGCGGAGGTTAAAGCGGAGTTCGAGAAACGCGTGCGAGCGGGTGAGTTCATCGAGACGAGCAATCGTGCGCCGGGACGCGCGTTCACCACAGAGGAAATGATCGGCTGCGAGCGCGACACCATCGAAGTGATGCGCGCGGGGCAGAATCAACACGAACCAATCGCGAGGTTCGAGACACGCAGAGACGTCGTGCAAGACCACTCGCATTTGAGCGAGAGCCAGCGCGCGGCGGTCGAGCGAATTCTGTCGAGCCGCGATCAGGTGACGGCGCTTGAAGGCGTCGCCGGCGCGGGGAAAACTACTTCTTTAGTTGCGATCCGCGAAGCCGCCGAGCGAGAGGGCTATAAGGTGGAAGGTTTCGCGCCGACATCGCGCGCGGCGCAAAAACTCGGAGAAGCGGGAATCGAATCGAGCACATTGCAGCCGCATCTGACGCGGAGCGAAGAGCCGCACGACGGACAAAAACGCCTCTACGTTCTCGACGAATCGAGTCTCGCGAGCACGAAGCAGATGAATGAGTTCCTCCATCGAGTAAGGGAAAACGACCGCGTATTGCTGGTAGGTGACACACGCCAGCATGAAGCGGTCGAGGCGGGCAAACCCTATCAGCAACTCCAAGAAGCGGGGATCGAGACGGCACGGCTTGATGAGATCGTACGGCAGAAAGACCCGGCACTCAAAGAAGTGGTGGAGCAACTCTCACGTGGCAATGTGCGAGAAGCAATCGAACGACTGGATACGCAGGGCCGCGTGCATGAAATCCCCGACCGCGACGAACGGCTAAAGGAAATCGCAAACGACTATGCGACTAAACCCGAAGGCACGCTAGTGGTCTCCCCCGACAATCAATCCCGCCGCGAGATTAACGAAGTGATTCACCGGACGATGCAGAGCAGGGGCCATGTTGAAATAAAGGAACACAAGCAGCGAGTGCTTGTGGCTCGGCAAGAGGTTACCGGGGCGGACCGGCAGTGGGCCGCGCAATACCAACCGGGTGAAGTTGTGCGCTACACAAGAGGCAGCAAGACGCACGGCATCGAGGCGGGAGAGTATGCCCGCGTCGAGCACGCGAACGAGAAAGAAAATCTAGTGACGGTGAAACGCGAGAACGGCGAGCAAGTGAGTTACGATCCCCACCGGTTGCATGGCGTTACGCTCTACCGCGAGACAGAGCGCGGATTCAGTCAAGGCGACCGCGTGCAGTTCACCGCACCAAATCGGGAGCGACACATCGCGAACCGCGAGCTAGGCACCATCGAAAAGATCGACGATAGCGGCAGCCTGCAACTACGCCTCGACTCAGGCCGGACCGTCGCATTCAACATTAAAGAGAATCCACATCTCGACTACGGCTATGCAGTGACGAGCCATAGCAGCCAAGGTCAAACCGCCGACCGCGTGCTTGTTCACGTGGACACGGAGCAGGCAGGAGAAAGGCTCGTGAATCGCAGGTTGGCGTATGTGGCGGTATCGCGCGGACGCTACGATGCCCAGGTCTACACAGACGACAAAGGCCAGCTTGCCGAGCAACTCGCGCGCGACGTGTCACACCGATCCGCAATCGAACCGAGCCGTGAATCCGTATCCTCGGCGCGCGAGATCGAGCCGTCATCCGCACGAAGCCAGGTGCACGAGCATACGCAGGCAGAAGGGCACAGCATCAGCAGATAACGTTGTATAATCGTTTCATGGCTAAGGACGTGATTCACATCTCCGAGGCGGAAGCGGCAAGCGACTTTGCTGCGCTGATGGCACGCGTGCGCGCGGGTGTGAAGGTCATCATCGAAAATGGCGAGCGGCCCGTGGCGGTCCTTCATGCCACCGAGCCGATGCGCCGCAGCATCTCCGAGTGCATCGCATTAGCCAAAGAGCACGAAGAAGAAACCGGCAAGGCTCCGATCCTTGATCCAGACTTCGCAGAAGACGTAGAAGAAATTCTCAGCCACCGCAAGCCCTGGAACCCGCCAGCGTGGGAATAGTCCTCGACTCAAGCATTATTATCGCTGCCGAACGTCGAGGCCATACCGTTCGGGAAATTCTAGAACAAGTGAAGGCTGCTCAGGGCGAGATCGAAATCGGTGTGTCGGTCGTGACCATCGCCGAGCTGGTGCATGGTGCCTATCGCACGAAAACCCAAGCGCAGCAACAGCGACGGCTAGAGTTCATCGAACGGCTGTCGAGCGACGTGCCGGTGCATCCGGTGACGCTCGCCATCGCGCGACTAGCTGGGCGCATCGAAGGCCAACAGGAAGCGTTGGGCGTCCAGTTTGCATTCGAGGACCTGCTGATCGGCGCGACAGCGTTGCATCTCGGCTACGAAGTAGCGACTCTGAACCTCCGCGATTTCCAGAGAATCCCCGGTCTTTCCGTCATCCAACTCTGAACGATTGACCACCAACGAACCTTCCCTCCGCTCTCACCGGCGTCAAAGGGCAGGCCCGCTGACGCGGCTCACTTCGTTCGCCCTTGACTGCGGCTCCGCTGCGGGTAATAAGGCAAGCCTGCGCTGCACTCGCGCAACCAGAGCCCATGACTGCATTTATCGCGGCCAACGCCGGGCACATCTCACTGCGTGATAGAATCCTGAACAGAGGTTTTTATGCCAACGAAGCAGGAACTTGAATTAATGCTTTCGGATGCTCAGCTTTCTTAGACTACGCAGGACCGACAGTCCACTCGCGTTTAGCGTGGCTGCCGTGTTGCCTTCCTCTCACTCGGAATGAAGTCGGCATCCTGATCTACGGGCTTTTCGCAGCTCAATCGCCCCGCCCACCGATGCCTCTGTCTACGCTTCAAGAGACACCTCGCGATGTCCCCAGCAAGACTCGAGGTCAGGATGGATTCGCTACTTCCTTTCCTGTAGGGCTCTTGCATCCCCTACAACATGCCGGTTTATCCCGGCGCTCTCCGGTTTGCCCGTCATCCGACCACAATCCCGGATTTCGGCGAGTCCGATTTGCGAGGGGTACAGTCACGGCGCGTATGGAGATTGCCGGTAACACCTAAGGCTGACGCTCAGTCACTCACTGCTTCGAAGGATCCAGCGCCCCCGGCTTGATCTCCGTATTCTGACCGCTGGTGATTAGCCAGCGCCCTTCGTGCTTGACCAAAAAGAATGACAACCTGTGGCTTCCGCCGGGGTTGCGAGTTCCATCCGGGAGAACGAAGTTTTCCACGTCATGAGTGAAGATGGCGACAGCGGTGTCCTGCGTCGAGAACCGTACGACAACGGCTGCAATGTGGCCGTGGGCATTTTTGAACACATGCTCGTGCACCCAGGTGGTCCCACGACGATGCTCTGCCTGTCCATGCCACCAACTCCCCGCTACGTTTACCCAGTCCGCGTCATCTGTAAAGAGCGCCAAAATTGCATCTGGATCATGTTTGTTCCACGCATCCCCATAATCAGCGATAACCTTGCGAACGGCCTGCTCGTCGTTCGCGGTGTTAGCGATGGCAGGATTTGTGACTGTCATTGCAAGCATAACTAAACAGACGACGATCTTCTTCATGGCTGCCTCGGAGGCTCATCCTAACGCCGACAGCAAGCAGCAGCAAGGTGACAAGACCTGGGAGGTGACGGCCGAAGTTCCGGGCGAGTAGTCGGCAATGCGGAAGTTGGTCGGTTGTTTCCGAGCAAGTCATCCGCCCACAATGAGGGATATCAGGAACTTCACGTCAAGGGGTCGCCCTGCTTCACTCGCATCCTGATTCTCTTCACCCTACTGAAGTCCTGAATTGGATTCCCTTCGAGAACCAGGAAACTTGCTTCGTAACCATCTTCCAGCGCTCCGATTTTGCGCTGCGGGAAGATCACGTTTGGCGTGGTTTCCGACCACATCTTCAGCAATTCGAGGTTTGAAAAAACCTCAGTGTCCTTAAGAAACTCGATTTCAGCGAGCACCCCTGCTCCTGGCGTAGTGTCGCTGCCGATGGCAAGCCTGACCCCAGCGTCCTTGAGATGCCGAAGATTCTGGATCGTAATCTTCCGGAAACGCTTCTCGTTGTCGTTCATGGCCGCTAACGGGTTGGGCTTCTCGAAATTCTCCGCCGAGCCGCTAGCGGCCGTGGTTACTACGGTGACTTTCCGCTCCGCCGCGAGCTTAATATCTGCGGCGGAAATGGTATACCGCTCTTCCCAGTTCGATTTATTCCGATATGCCGCCTGCCGATCCATTGGGTCCGGAAAGGCTGGCAGATGCATCACCACATCGACGCCAGCTTCAACGGCGTTGTGAAAGTCTTCGGCACTCTCGATATGCGCGCCCGATCTCAAACCGGCGAGTTTCGCTCTGCGGACGATTTCCTTCGCGATTTCCGGACGCAAGCCAAGGCTTTTCTGGCCGGCATCGCCAGACTCATATAGTTCGGAAAATACAAAGACAAGTTTCACAAAATCCGGTTTCGTGGCGAGGTATTGTGGCCATACGTTCTCAACCTGGGCGATTGAATCAACTGAGTAAAAGAAACGTCCCGCAAGTTTTTCCTTATCGAGGGGGAGAACACCTCGATCGACGAGGTATTCGAGATACGGCTTGGGGTGGCCGCCGGGACATGTAAACAGACCGTGTGCAAAGATGACATCAACAGTGCCGGGCGTCCCCAGCTGCGCTCGGATGGAATTAGCAGGCTCCGCGTTCCCTCCGGCGTTGAGCACATAGAAGACCCCGGCGTCCAAGTAGGCGCGATTTGCGGCGGCCAAGTCTTGCTTCGAACTTGGGGAGTGGTTGTGCCCATCGGCAAAAGCTGGGACTATAAATCCCCCCTGCAAATCGACGGTTTCCATAGGGCCGGTTGGCTTTCGTCTCGTCAGAATGCCGTTAACGGCGTAGAACGTCGTACTTCGAAACTCCTTTCCAGTAAACCACTCGCCGTTTAAGAACGCTTTGGTTTCAGAACCAGAAGGCGAAGACCCAACTCTAGGAATTACAAGTAGGAAGGAGACCAGAAAGGGTAAGAGCAGAACTCGTCTCATGGGCACCCGCGCCTCAGCGGAAGTCTACACACCCGGAACGTGCTCATTCTAGCTCTGCAGCAGTTGCTGGCTCAATCTGGAAAATCTGGGTTCCAGGCGGCTCAAGCTTCCAACCGCCTGGCGGGGAGCGGAACCCGAGGTTCTGGGCAGATGGTCGGCTACTCTTCCCTAACCCGATTCTGTCCGAGTAGCCCAGAATTTGGCCCGACGATACGAGTCGAATAAAAAGCAATTCCCCCAACGGGACTTCTGGTCAGCGAGCGAAACGGCTGGAGTACCGGTGCAGACTTGACAATCCTAAGTGAATGTATAAACTGCCCGGCAAGCACAGGTGATGGTCACTTAAGTCAACCAAATGTTCTACCGATTGCTCGGAACGAAGTCCAATGTGCCGCTCAGGAGGGAAAGAAGGAGGCATAATGTCTAAAGTTACGCTCGCCGGGGTTCTTCTCGCACTTCTGTTTCTGGGGAATGGGACCGCCTCGGCGCAGAGCATCTGTCCCCTTAACGGTACTTCAAGTCCAAATCTGGTCTGCGTGCTTCCTCAGGTGTATGGACCCTTCGGTCTTGGCCCCGGTCCAGGCGCGCCGCTGATCTTCAACAAGCATCAGTCGCACTTCCAGGGTACTTTCCTCACCAGTCTCGATCCGATCAACGAGGCTGTGGGCATCCAGGTGTCACAATTGCCGACGGCTTCGCCCTCGTCCGGGATTATTTTTACGTATGATCCTGCACTGAAGACGTTTGCGCCTTCGAGCGACGAGAGCCTCGGACCAATTCTCGGGGAGCGCGCGGGCACGATCGGCCGAAACAAGCTCTACGTTGCTTTCAGCTTTCAGTATTTTGATTTCAATACAATCGACGGGCAGAATCTGAACAGTCTTCACACGGTGTTCCAACACGCGGCTTTCCTACCCCCGTTTCCGCCAGGATCAGGAATTGTATCTTGCCCAAACACGACTGGACTGACGGTGCAGAATGGATACGCAAACGCGACGGGCGTAGCTCCCTGCTTTGTACGTGATTTTATCACTTCAACGATTAACATGAATCTAAACGTACACCAATATACGATTTACGCGACCTATGGTCTCACCCGGCGTCTCGACGTTTCGGTGGCGATTCCATTTCTGAATGTGCAGACGACCGTCGGCGCCGACACGACGATTACTTCGAATTCTGTTCCGCCCGTGGATCCAGTGAATTTCCCCGGCGGTGTTTTTCACGCATTCAATCCGGCGACGGTTCCCACCTGTCCTCAGTTGCCTCTGACAACGCCCTGTTTGCACGCAAATTTTTCAAACTCGGGGACCGCCACAGGGATCGGAGATGTAGTCCTCCGCGGAAAATACGAGATTTACAAGGGGGAGCGTGTGGGGGTGGCTCTAGGCGTGGATGTTCGGGTACCCAGCGGGAACGCACAGAATTTCCTGGGCTCCGGCTCCACTGGTGTCAAGCCCTTTGGCGTCATTTCCTACAAAGCTCGAGTTTCACCGCACGCTGAGATCGGGTACGAGGTGAACGGCAATTCCATTCTAGCGGGACAATTTGTCGGGGCTACCGCGACAAATACCAAGGGGTCGATGCCCAATCGGTTCCTCTACATTGTGGGTGCCGATGTGGTCGTCACAAAGCGCCTGACTGGCGCCTTTGATATCTACGGACAGCGCTTGTTCGGTGTCCCGCAACTTTTTCCCTCGACATATACAGATCTGGGCAAGTGCAACGATGCAAATTGTGACATCCTATCGCCGGGAACGACGCATCCAGACTTACTCGTCCGCCAAAACACGGACTACAACATCACCAGCGCTTCTCTTGGGTTAAAGTTCCGAGTGTTCCGCCACCTAGTGATCACGGGCAACGTGCTGCTGAAAATAGACAATAACGGACTCCGCTCCCAGGCCATTCCCCTGGTAGGCGCATCTTACACCCTTTAGCTCTTGAGCGGCCTGCCGGAAGTATGAGGCAAGATAGGAAGACGAGATTGTCTTTCAAGCCGTACCCATCGCTGAGAAAAGACTCATCGAGCAATTCAGAGAAGTCGCGTTAGTTCTGATTCGAAAGCCCTTGTGTATTCAAACCCGATGACCTTCTTCCTCAGTATCCCTTGACGGTCATAAAGCATTGTAGTGGGCAAACCTTCAATGCCGCCGAACTTTTGCTTCAAATCGTCCCCCGCAACTGCCAGCGGATAACTAACTCCGATTTTGCGTGCAAACAGGACCGGTTCTTCCGTATCCCTCATAATATCCATTTTCAACCCGATAACTGTGAATCCCCGCGGGCCGTAGCGGTTTAGGAGCGCTTGATAGCCCGGCATTTCTTTTTTGCACGGTTGACACCATGTGGCCCAAAAGTCAATGAGCACCACTTTGCCCCGAAGGTCAGCCGAGGAAATATCTCGACCGCGCAAGTCTTTCACAGAGAACTCAGGCAGGCGCGAGCCAATTTCACCTGCCGCGCTTATAGCCTCTTTGCTCTGTGCGCTCCTCGCCGAATGCTGATTACATCCGCCGAGTCCAATTCCGGCGAGGCTCAAAAATAGCAGACTTTCTCTTAGCATCTATTCTTTCTTCAGCACATCGAGAATCAGCAGTTTCAGGGGAGCGAAAGCGCCTGAGTCTTCCTCCCCGGCAGGTTTCCTGTATAATTCACCATAAACTGTGATGATCGTGGAAGAGCTCACAAGCGGTTCCAGCCTTTTCAGTAAATCATTCGGCGCGATCGCGAAGGATTGATTCGGTTCAATCCAAAAGATGAAATTGCCCGAAGAGTTCTTCACTATCCTTCCGCGCGCCGTCAGGTCCATCACCGCAACTGTTACGCCGCTGTCAAAAGTCGCCTTCAGAAGCTGAGCAGGAGCAATCTGCCCGTCCTCTTTGGGCGTGATATCAACTTTTCCATATATCAGGGTAACTTCTACTTTTTGAACGCCAGACTGGCGTTCGAGGTGTTGTTTCACCCCGAAGGCTCAAAAATTACACGTCATGCCTTCGACGCGCATTTCGATGTGTTTGACCTGCGCCTTCGATAAGGGCACAACCACAGAACCAAACAAAAACACCAACGCGAGTTTGCTTATGTTCATCGTTCCTCATTCTCCTCAGAAACTTGACTAACAGTTCTTTATCGAATTAACAAGTCGGTCGCGCCGAGTTTCTCGAACCAATGGCTGTGTCAACCTCCTAACGGTGAAACCGGAACTGCTGCGTGATACCGAAAGTGAAGCAACGGCGGAGAGGGACGTGTTCTACAGAGGGAGCCGTTGTACTTGACAGGTTCGACTGCAGTTCTGTGAGACCGTGGCCCCCCGGGACCAGTCCTGGATTCGACGAATGCGCAACATCCCAATCCATCCGTAGCCAAATATGCATTCCGGGACGCACACCCACGAAGGAGGTGATTCCTGCTAGTAGATCACTGCCGCCGCTCCCGTACTGGGTGACTCCTGCAATTGTGTCATCCTGACGATGCATCCACACGAGGCTCGGGCCAATCAGCCATTCGCGCTTCACGTTTTTCGATTGGTATGGCCTGTACGACAGCCAAAAACGTGACTCCAGTTCAATGCCGAGCCGGGTGTCCTGCGTCCCAGTAGTGCGCACAAGGGAATTGATATCCTCGTCAGCTGCGAGGCGTTTCATATTAAAGAGGCCGGTGTAAGTCCAATTCGCTGCGAGAAAAACATCGGTAGAACCAGAGCCGGGTTGCAGACTCGCAGGCAGACGATTTCCGCTCATGTCATTCAAGTCTGTTCGGCCTGTCGGAAGTTTGGGGCCAAACGTCACTGATGCCTGCGTCGTGCCTCGTTCTGAATCTTGGCGATAGAAGCGATACTTTAGGAGCACCATGGCGTCGCCAACTCCCGTACCACCGCTCACGAGATTTCCGTTCGCGCTCGGCATTGCATAATGATTGGTTATTACTGGCACCAGCACCGTCAAGTCAAAATCGCGGTGGAAGCCCCATCTGAAAATAAAAACACCCGTGTGAGCAAACGTGGGACGGGCCGTCAAAGGAATGATTTCCGATGGGTTGGACGTCAAACCACGTGTGGTAAAACCGGAGCTGAAGGAGACTAGTCCCCCGCCGGGAAAAAGCGTCGGAGCCGTTTCGGGGGCAGGATCTCGCCCTGCAGGGTCTTGCCCTCTGGCTGTTGATGCATAAAACGACGAGAGCACTAACAGGCATACCCACTTGAGTCGCCCGCACGCTATCGACATCGTAATCTCACAACTTCCCCCTGACACAAACTGGTCTTGCCAGAATCGGCATTAGTTCGTTTTCCACTAGAAATTCTTGCACGACTCTCAGCGTTTACCGTCGCCTGTAGTCACAAACGTTTCGATAATGCCGAGGCTGACGTCTTGTGTGCGAATCCTATCAGAAAGTGGCAACCAATCAACTATCAGTGCAAAACCTTGAGGTGTCATCCGAAACCTCCGATTCCGAGACTGTTCACTATGCGCGCGGCGCCGAATTTTTTTGCGATCTAGGAGATACTCATCGCAATCTCGCCAGGATAAACTACGAACCTCAGAAATAAGGAATTGGCTGGCCTACTGTTTGTCGTACACAACGATGTTGTTTATGTCATGCCCTTGCCCATCGGTACCCTTGAATGTCGAGGTTCTCGTTTTTCCGTCTGTGGAGACCGTCGTTGTCACAATCAACATTAACTGGCCATCTTTCTTTCTTAAAGTGGACTGTATCGTGTTGGCGTCGATACGCTTCAACGACACCGTATCGGCGTATGTGCCGGTAATCGGGTAATCTCTGCCGTCGAATTTTGCACTGTACTCAACGTGCGTCGGAGTTCCATCCTCGTTGGTTCCTTCAGAATCGAGCTTCATGCCGTTCTCGTCGCAGTCAACTTTTACAGTCACATTCCTCGGCGTTGGCCCGGGGCTGTACTTCGATTTTGCAGGGTTCATCTTCCAAGTCCCAGAATGCTGATCGGCTGCGGCCTCAACGCTCAGCAAGAGGGCCGCAATCAGCAGCGTCATCCCCAAAATGGCAAACTCGTTCATTCGCATAATTTAACCTCGCGTAGGTGGGTAGCGGTCTTCTTATGGGAGACGTTATCGGCGGATATTCGTCGAAAGTCCAGGGAATTCTTATGGATTGGCTCGCGAAGTTCGTTTCTGAACCCAAACTCAGCCCTTAAACTCATGCCGGTACTCAGCAAGATAAAGGCCTTTTTTGCTTTCATTGGTTGGGGTTTGGCCACAACTAGATATGGACAACCCATGAAAATCCCTTTCATGGCCGCCCCCCTCAGTAATGGAAACCGGTAACGCACCTGCGCGTAGATCGCGCGCGGAAGTACTCTTCCTTTCGATGTTCAAAATCCGGCCATACCTTTGCTCGCCCCTCATAGTCGGCATCACCGCTTAAAAAATCGGGGCGGACTGCTCCAAGAGGCTCTAGGTCCGACGGGCCGGCGATGACTGCGGCAGCCTTGACTGGGACTCTGCTCTTGAGCGCGAGATAAGTCATCATCCCGCCGCGGGAGACGCCGAGCATGAACATTCTTTCCATGTGGATGTAGCCGAGGCCATTGGCCACGGTGACCAAGTTGAGGACGTCATCAACTTCCGCGCGCCCCATTCATCGCGGCGGCCTTAGTCTCCGGTGGAGCGATATTCCGTGGCCAATACGACGTAACCTTCTTTGGCCAGGAGATAGAATTCGACGCGCACCAGATCATCAATGAGACTAAAGTTTCCGGTGCCTCCGCGGTTGTAGAGAATAGCTGGCAACATACTGCCTTTTGGCGCCTTAGGTTTGAAAATGTAGTCGGAGACCGGCACTTCGTCGCTGCGGCACCAAATGTGACGGCATTCGTAGCCCGTCTGGTTCTCGCCTCTTCGTACACAGCTTCCGGGAAATAGAATTCCCGAATTTATCAAGCTCGGCGTAGGGTTTAAGAATGGGGCAGTTCTCCTCTTTTTCGACTCTGTCTGGCTGAGTCTCCGCCACGGTTTGTGCGCTGATGATCGGCACAAACGATGCGAAGAAGCTGAGCGCAATCAAAGAACCGCGAAGAATGCCAAGGAGTGTACTCATTGCGACTCCTCGTGGCCTGCGAACGGAAACAGGGCGACGTGAACACGCCGAACCGGATCACCTTCGGCCCAGGTAACGAGAATGGCGTCTGCCGCGCGAGCTGCGTGAGGGTAGCCTAGATCGGAGCCACGCGAGACTTCGATGGGCGTTTCCATCATGCCGTCGTCGTGGACGGTGCCCGCAAGAAGGCGAGTCGTGCCAGAAACGCGTTCGAGCCAAAATGCGACAGGCGAAGGCCCCGGTAAGAGGACTGCTTGCGCTCTTCCGATAGCATGTCCTTCATCGACGCGTAACGGAGGAGAGAAATTGGCTCCGCCATTATCGGAAAAGGCGAGTTTCACGGTGGGCTGATCTTGCGCGGCAGTGAACCAGGTTATGACCGCGCGTTTTTGGGTGGCGTCAAGGTGCGGGCCATTTACCGGACACCCTGCGAAATGCCAGTGGTCTGCGTAGACCACGGTCGGCTGCGATCAGCTGCCATCCACATTCCGAAGTAAGGAGATATCGCGGATATCTTCCGGAGTGTGGCCTCGGTACGCGGCAACCAATCCGGATCCCGTCCGCGCTAGCGAAGTGGGGCAACAGGTGCAGGTGTCTGGGTCGATCACAGTTGCCTCGGTCACGGAACCATCCGAGTGCACCGTGCGCGACATTAACGCGACGCGCTTTTGTTTTGTCCAATTCGCACCATCGAGCCAGATGAGCGCCGCGCGCTTGTCATCGAGCGGCGCTGCCGAAGGGTAACTGTTTTCTTCGCCAGTTCCTGGACGGTTTGCGATGGTTGGAGATGTCCAATGGACGCCGCGATCAGTAGAGGCGGAGAAATATACATCAACTTCCTGAGTGGGAGTTTTCACGTTAGGTGGCTGTTGTGACCAGTAAGCAGTAAGGCTTTTTTCCGACAGGGCGACAACCCCCGGTGATTCAGACGGATGGCGGCTAAATGGCTGGCCCGCTAGGATCGTGATTGGGGAGGACCAAGCTCCATCACGCCAGACTGAGAATCGCAGTGCGGCTACGGTATCTCCTTGTGGTTCAAGCCAGCTGAGGATGACGCTGCCATCGGATCGGGACGTAACATTCGGGGAGAAAGTGCCGCTGGCTGCCGGCGATTTGATTTCACGCAGACTTCGGCTGGTCAGCGATTCCGCGCGATTCGAATGGCAGCCAGCAATAAAGCAACTGATGGAAATCGATGCGAATGCCTTCAACGCAATCTTGTGGTTCATACGAGTGATCTCCCTCATTTGACTGCCGTGGCAGCACGCCTGTCGGAGGGGAAGCGGCTGCCACGGCTACACGCTACCGTCAGTAATGAAATCGGTAGCGGAACTCGGCGTATATCTGGCGGGGGTCGTTGTAGTGAAATCCTCCGAACGTCACACTGTTGTCCAGGAGGACCCGGCGATTTGCCACATTCAGAGCAGTCACGGAAACACTATATTTCTCCGCGAAGCTTTTCCCGAGTGATAGGTCAAACGTGGTGTGCCCCGGCAGATAGTTTCCGGGATATTGCGCGTTCGGAAACCCGTTGTGGAATCCCGAGCCGTAGTACACGTTCGTCGAAGCGTACGCTTGCCAGGGAAGAGTCGCGTTGAAACCCAGATTCAACGTGTTTCTCTGATCGTGGTCTACGGGGCCATATCCCGGCGGCGGATACTGCGAGCATGTTGGCGTCGGAGGGGGACAGATTAAGCCTCCGGTGATGGGTGAGGTTGCCTGCGCGAATTGATTCGCATAAGCAAGGTGAAACTGGCCGCGACGCCAGAGGCGTGGGGACCGCAGCGTGAGTTCCCAACTTTGAATCAAGGCCGCATCCCACGTGATCGGCCAGAAGAGATTAGATGCTCCAATATTGTTATGATCCAGCCAATTCTGTGCCCGTGTTTGAAAATGATCTGCGTCCAGAGCCCAGCCGCGAAATGGAATCGTAACGCCAAACTGATACTCTTCATCGCGCTCGCCGTGGAGGGGGGCGAATGAAAAACCCTGGCTGTTTGCAAAGCCGGCCAATGAGCCCGTGGCCGTCAGCAGAGGTGGCGGCTGGTAAAAATGCCCATAGAACGCGCGAAAAACCCAATTTATGCGCGGAATTTTTACGGCAATACCGACGCGCGGGTCCACTTCATTCTCGACAATATCTGCCGTAAAGTGCGATTGGCGAAAGCCAGCGATTAGCGTCAGCCATGGGGTCACCTTGAATTTGTCGCTGACGAATATCTCTTCTAGTCCTCCCGTGATGGAGGCCGATGAGGGCGGAAAGTTTGGAGTGCCGTCCGTAAATTGATTGTTGAAGTAGTTGCTCTGGCGCTGAGCGAATCCGTACACGCCTGCCTGAATGTCATTTTTCCAAACGTTTGCATTAACGCTGGCCTGTACGCCGCCATAGTTGGAAGTCTGATCCACGTTGGTGGCCACTGGATAATCATTGGGCGAGGCTTGATAGCTCGCTTTGGTGTAGTGATAGAAAGGAGAAACTGTTAGCAGTAGACTCGGATTGAATGTGTGGATCCAAGAGAATGCGACATAGCCATCGGTTTCGTGCTCGCCGTCACGAAGACCGTAACTGGGGGCCGCACCCACAGCCACCAGCTGCTGATTTCCGATTGAGTTGGGATCTGGGTCGTAGGGAATCTGGTAATAATCCTGCCGTAGCGAGGTCACCAGTCGAAATTGGTTCTGGGCGCTGGGGTTGTATATGAACGACGCGAATCCCCCATAGCCGTTCTCCGCGTCGTGAAAGACTTGCCCGATCGGCGTCTGGAGCCCGTAGTTCGACCGGTTTCCGTTCAAGCTTGCATAGTAAGCGAATCGCTCGGTGTGCCCACCAAAATTGATTTGTTCGTTGGTCTGATACCAGTTTCCGAGGCTGAGAACGAGCTCCGCCTCATTGTTCCGCTCGAACCCGGTTCGCGGAACGATGTTGAAGATGCCGTAAGTGCGATCCCCGTAATCGGCTTCGTAGCTTCCCCTTTGAATCTCCAAATAGTCGATGTCCTTTGGGTCGATTGTGGGGCCCAGGTTGGCGGCGATATTCGTGTTCGGTATGGGGACGCCGTCAATGAGCCAGTCGACCTGGTGGCCTCCGCGCATATGCAGCATGTCGTGGGTCACATAGGCCGCAGGCACGTAGTCAGTGATCATTGCCAAACTATTGGTGCGATCGGCACCTGGAGTTTGGGCGATGTCCACGCGCGCCACAAGCGTCGTGGGCGTCACGGACTCGACATTTGCTGCTTCTGGAGTCTCTGCCGTGACCGTTGTGGTCTGGTTCACCATACTGATCTTGAGTTGAAAATGGAGGGTAGGAGAGGAATCCGAAACCACGGTGACCGTTTGTTGGTCATCGGCGAAGCCCCTCATGGTTACCGTCACGAGATAGTCACCTACCGGCACCGCAGAAAAAGAAAAGGCCCCATCCTGGTCGGTCAATGCCGTCTGTGACCAGTCGGAGGTCGCGGACTTAAGCTTTACCGAGGCGCTGGCAACGGGCCTATGCTGCGGATCGTGCACGACGCCTCGTACGGTTCCAAATATGGTGGCAAACACCCCATTAGCAAAGAGAAACGTAACTGCCACGAAAAGCAAAATGCGCCGCATCATAAATTCTTCTCCATTGGATGGCGGAAAAACTCCGCGACGAGTCACATCGACCCGGAATAAGTCTCATGCAAAAAAATCAGGGGGGGGGATTACACGGAATAGACAGAAGCGCGCGGAGGAGGCGAAGGCGGTTCAAAGGACTGAACAAATTCCGTGGTTACCAACTTAGGGGGCATAGCTATGCCTTGGTCTGGCTGAGAAAGGACTGAAGGCTCTGGCAGGACAAATATGACGGCAGTGGCGAAAGGAGGACTGGCCTCGTGGGAACATGACATCGAGCAATCGGGAAGTGCACTTCCGCCGTGGTGCTCGCAGTTCATCGGTGTTCTTTGCGACGGTGCCTGCTTGGACGGGTGCCGATATGGTTTCGAGTGTCCATGCGTCGCGCACATGTTGCCGTAACAGCAGGCCATTCCATCTGCCTGCCACGCCGCGGCCCACACCGGAGCCCAGAGCAGCACTACAGCCACCAGACACACCCACGCCCCGAATGCCCTTTCCGGAACGACAGGAGTATAAGCCAGCTTTTTCATGTGTGCAGGCAGCATACTACCCCAGTTTTCCATCCTCCGCCATACCTCCTCCGGCATGCACTTTAGGTCCCGGGTTTATGCGATCAAATTACTTCACCGGCCACAAAACGCTTTGTGGGAAATGAAGGGTTAGGTTCTTGGCGGGTTGTCGATTACACGGAAGTTATCCCGAAACGTTCGAGGAGATTGCAACGCAAGCGGCATTTGCCGATACCGAATATCAATCAATAACATTTCAGTGCCATTTGGTTACGGCAGTGGCCCGCCAATTCGACTTTATCCATGGAAGCGGTTACGCACGGACACAAGGCCTCTGACTTCCATCAAACTGCCATCAACGGGCCCAAATTCACGCAAAAAAAGGGAAACACAGTCGGCACTCGCGAGAAGTCAGCGAATTGATTCCGTTAGGGATAGTTAGGATTCGTTTTGCTGCGTTGGGCGGAATTTGGATTACGAATCGTCAGCTCTCTTTGTATGACCGTCCGCGCAGAGATGCCAAAGAAGACGAGTTGGGAAATGCTCCCGCCCCTTCCCGCCTCTTCCTTCGAACGATTTCGCTTTTCGGCGACCTATATAAACCTGGTCTTTATTGGACTGATCCTGTTCGTTTGTCTCGAACGAGAGTACAGTTGAACTTGCCAAAGCAGAGATAAGCACTGGAAGATCGCAGATTCGATGGCTGAATCAACGTGCCGATCACTCCCCATCTTTTCGAGGCGTACGTCAAGTGTCAAACCAAATGCTTTCTTCGGTCGCTAGGCGAAAGGGCAACCGGAGATGGCTATTCGGACTGGGTTCGGGCTCAACAAGCTACTTATCGTAGTGAGGAAATTAAACGCCTTACACAAGGAGCTGCGCAGAATGAGTGTGTCACCAGGCCGATCGAAAGGGAAGACGCACAGTCCGCGAAATGGCGCTTCGCGGTAGAGACCACTGCGCGGGCACAGAATCTGGAATCGACCATTCATGCCGTGGAGCGTATGGCGTCGGAGGGGCGAGACCAGCTGCAGTTGTTGATCCCCGTTCGATTCATCTTCACGAACAAACTCCAGAAAGACGACACGCTGCTGCTAGCATTCGATGCGTTCGTGTTATCCGAAATGCTGGGCTGCGAGGTCGGACTGGGCAAGATTATCCACGGAGACGACCGCGCCACACTCAAAGTCAACACCGGCGCTCTGGTTGGCGAGGTGCGGAGATTGACTGAGAAGATCGGCGCTCTCCTTTCCAGCAATTCGCCTCCGGAACTGATTCTCAACCGACATTGTCCCGTGTGCGAGTTTCAAAACCAATGTCGGTTGAAGGCGGCTGAGAAAGACGATCTCAGCCTGCTCTCAGGTATCACCGAGACCGAACGCCAGAGCCATCGCAGCAAAGGGATATTCACCGTCACGCAGCTTTCCTACACTTTCAAGACCCGCAGAGCGCCCAAGAGAGCAAAGAATCCTGCGGCGCCGCACCACTTTGCGTTACAGGCGCTCGCCATTCGGGAGAACACTGTTTATATCCACGGAACTCCACATTTTCCTAAGTCAGAGACTCAAATATATCTGGATATCGAGGGACTGCCTGACAACGAGTCTTATTACCTTATCGGCGCTTTGGTTGTCGCAGAGGGAAAAGAGAGCTTCCATTCGTTTTGGGCAGATCACGAATCACAAGAGCCGGACATATTCTCCCAGTTTGTCGAAACGGTATGCCAGCGGGCTGATTTTCGAATCCTGCATTATGGGAGATATGAAACAGTCGCCTTGAAACGTATGAAGAAGAGATTGCCAGAATCCCTGCACGCGAAGATCGATGCGATTCTCGAGCGAGCAACAAATGTGCTATCCGTCATACATCCGCATGTCTATTTTCCGGTCTACTCCAACGGCCTCAAAGACATTGGTCGCTGTCTCGGGTTTAAGTGGGCTCAAGAAAACGCCACAGGGTTGGAGGCCATAGTTTGGCGAACAAATTGGAGCATGACTAAAGCGCCGGATGTCAAGGCTCAACTGCTTCAATACAACCAAGACGATTGCCGTGCTTTGAAGCACATCCTTGAGTCTATCGGTGGGTTAATCTCCTCGGACGCGCCAACCCCGCCGGGCCATGGGCGAGGTTCAGCAATCAATACAGCGGATTTGAAACCAGCGAGTCACAGGTCTCACAGATTCCGGAAAATCGAGTGGGCACTGCCCGGCCTTGATGTTGTCAATCGATCCGCATACTTCGACTATCAGCGTCATAAAATCTTCGCCCGAGCACACAAATCACTCAAGCGAGTTCTTACGAAAGCCACGCCCAGGCGGTCGCACATAAAATCCAATAAAGTTCTTCAAATCGAGGCTAAGAAGTGCGTTTTGTGCGGAAGCCGAAAGATTTCTCAGTTACGTCCAGTCAAGAGAAGGGTGATCGATCTGAAGTTTTTCAGCGGTGGTGTAAAGAAATGGATCACAGTTTATCTCTCGTGGAACTACAAGTGTACGAAGTGCGGCGCTCTCTTTGTTCCAGAGGGTGTTCCCTCCGGATGGGCACCAAAGTACGGACAGGGACTTGCGACCTGGTGTGTATATAACAATTTGGTCTGCGGACAGAATATGCTTAGGGTCCGGCGGGCATTAAACGACATCTTTGATCTTGACGTCCCACAGCCCACAATTTTCCGTTTTAAGTCATCGTTGCGTGAAACGCTTCAACCGATCTACGGCAGAATCCTTGGCCATCTGTTAAAAGGATCGCTCCTTCATATTGACGAGACTGAGGTGAAGCTGAGAGGTTGTAAGGGCTATGTTTGGGTGTTTGCAAGCATGGACGCAGTCTATTATGAGTATCGAGATTCCAGAAAGGCCCAATTTCTTGGACCGCTTCTCGAGGAATTTCAGGGCGTGCTTATTTCTGACTTCTTTACTGGGTACGACTCCCTAAAGTGCCCCCAACAGAAATGTCTAGTACATCTCATCCGAGATATGAATGAGGATCTGCTCGGCAATGCTTTTGACAACGAATATAAAGATATGGTGCAGAGATTCGCGCACCTTTTGCAGCAGATTGTCGAGACGGTTGACAGGTATGGCCTGAAGCGGCGACATTTTCGGAAACACAGGAATGATGCAGTCCGGTTCCTCAAATCGGTTGAGAGGGCACGCTATTCGTCGCCAATCGCAACGACGTACCAAGATCGAATGGGCAAGTATGGCTCGAGACTTTTCACTTTCTTGGACTACGATGGAGTGCCGTGGAATAACAATAATGCTGAACATGCGATTAAGGGTTTTGCTAGGGTGCGCAGATTTGCTGACGGCAGGTTCACCGAGGACTCAATCCGAGAGTACCTTGTGATGTTGAGCGTCGCTGAAACGTGCGAATATCAGAACGTCGAGGTGCTTGAATTCTTGCTTGCGCAGGCGAACAATTCCTCCGCCTGCCAGCTGTCGCTATAATAATCATAAGATAATATTAATTATATATTATACAGTTATTAATGACGACGATGTAGCCGCATTTGAAAGAGTCAAAGGCTTCGGAGTGAACTCACCCACGCGCTCACGGGGATGCTGCTTCAAGAACTTCCAGCCGAACTCACTGAACCTTTTCGTGAGATGAGATGGTATCGCTTCTGGATAAAATTGAAACGATGGTGGATCGTGAATGTTGAGATTGCGGTAGAACCCGATCTACACGATGAAGAAATTGACCAACCCAAAGTGATTCCCTGTCCACTCATGGGATTGCGGCTCTTGCTGGACATCGCGTTAGAGTCGGAAGACGAATCGACAAAATACTTCGACGAATTCATCAGGCAAACAGGCGGTAGAGGATGATTCGCGCCATGTACCCGGCGTGTACCTCAATGCGGGGATTCTGCCCATTCTGACGTTTCTGCCGTCTTGATAAATCAGCAACTTACGTCTTATGAATGGAGCTTACGGGTTCGAATCCCACCCGCGCCTCCAAATTTTCCCTTTTGTTTTGTTTCAATTGACAGCCTCGATTTCTCCACGTAGCCGCCGTGTAGCTTTTGCTTCGAGTAGCACGATCGGATCCTGCTCCCAAGCCTGCCGTAAATCTGCCTCAACCTGACGTTGCCGTGCATCCGTCCACGCCGCATAGCACCGCTCGGTTATGCGGACACTTTGATGTCCCAAAAGTATTGAGACGCGCTCCAAAGGAACGCCCGCGAGTAAGAGCTCAACTGCGAAGGTGTCCCTAACCCTGTGCGCGTGCCCATCAGGTACTCCAGCTATCTTGAAGAGCTTGCGGAGTCGTCTCTGCCAGCTTCCAACGATAACTTCCAGATTTCCGCTACCGGCCCAGAAAAAGTGTTTGCCCGCAGTTTTCGGCATTGCCTCCAGCCCATTGAGAACGATTTTCAAGTCGTAAAGTGCGCGGGCATCGATATTTCGGTCCGTGACCTTTCAGGCGAGACGATCAAAAGCTCGCAATAACATTAACCTTTTCCAGTCGGAAGGTCGGTTTCGGCAGAGATGATTGCATAACAATGTCGGCTCCTCGACCCGAGTAAACTGTGGTTGCTTGACGACCAAAGGCTCGGGAGAAAGGAGCCGGACATGATGATTATAGGCGTAGATTACCACCCGAGCTTTCAGCAGATTGCATTTTTTGTAGAAGAGACTGGTGAGTGTGGTGAACAGGAACTGAATCACAGTGATGGACAAACCGAGAAATTCTATCGAGACC
Organism: uncultured Acidobacteriota bacterium; assembly: GCA_963705855.1. Lineage (GTDB taxonomy): Bacteria > Acidobacteriota > Terriglobia > Acidiferrales > UBA7541 > Acidiferrum. Next base: position 133,595 of record CAVPLA010000040.1, on the reverse strand, counting down.
TGAAGCAGCGAGGGATCTGCGTGCGAGTAGGAATGGAGGCTACCGGATATTCACGCTGGTTCGAGCGGCTACTGGCTGAATTAGGTTTCGAGCTGTGGATCGGCGATCCCGCGGAGATCAAAACCAGACGAGTGAAGAAGCAGAAGACCGACCGCAAGGATGCCCAACTCTTGCTCAGACTGATGCGGGAAAATAACTTCCCGCAAATCTGGGTACCGGGCCCGGAGAATCGAGATCTGCGACAACTGCTGTGGCACCGGCATCGGTTGGTGCAGATGCGCACGCGGATCATGAATCAACTGCAGGCGCTGGCGATGAACGAAGGCTATCGTTGGAAGAAAAAGCTGTTCAGCGAACAGGGGCGAGCGCAGTTAGAGAAACTCACGCTGGCTCCCTGGGCCAGTCGACGCCGGCAAGAGTTGTTGGAGTTGCTGGACCGGATCCATCCAACCATCGAAGAGCTAACTGTTGCTGTCGAGCAAGAAGCCAAGAAGCGACCTGACGTAGTGCGGCTGATGACGCATCCTGGTGTGGGCCCACTGACGGCCCTCGCTTATGTGTTGATCATCGGAACTCCGGAGCGGTTCCACTGCGGCAAGCAGATCGGCACGTACGTGGGGATGATTCCGAGTGAGGACTCCAGTGCCAAGAAACAGCGATTGGGGCACATCAGCAAACAAGGCAACTCTTTGTTGCGATTCTTGCTGGTGGAGGCCGCCCAGGCGGCAGCACGAAGCAATCCGGAGTGGCGACGTCGGTACATTCACCTGGCGATGCGTCGACACAAGAGCATTGCCAAGGTAGCGATGGGGCGGAAGCTGGGGGTTCGCTTGTACTGGATGTGGCGGAATGGTTGTGCGTATTCGCCGTCATTAGAGTTCGGTTCGTACGTGGGACAGCTCGGTACCGGACATGGTGTGAAGTAGACGCCTGAGCAGATGAATGGGCATCCCACTCCCTGCGAAGGGAGTTTGAACTAGTAATCATGGTCGACGTTTTGATCGAAGAGATGTTTGGGTCGGACTGAAGCCGACCGCTAGATTACAAACGAGCCGTGGTCGTCGATGCAGAGAAGAGAGAAAACGAGAGAAAGCGAAAGAGAAAAACTCTTTCAGGTGAAAAGAAAGAAGTGTCTTCAAAAAGAGCTTGACAGGGGTCGGCATTGTTAGAGATGTCCGGTTACGCGACTTAATCGTCAAGTGCTGGTCAAGAGCGTGTCACCCCGTCCGTTCTGGTGTCTAATTCCTATAGGCTGCTACAGAATTGAGGTTGTAGGAAAATGTGGAGCCGTTGGACTCAACATTGGGTACGGGCCGGACTTGGGGGCTTGATTATAGGAATAGTCTTGTTTGCACTGGCAATCACAGCTTACGGCATTCACGTTTGCGCATCAGCCACAGCTCTCATTGACTCCGCAGGTGCTATCCGTACGATGGCAGACGCCGAGCGCGAATTTGCTAAATGGAGAAAGAACTCGCGTGTGGAGTCTTGGGTGGAAGGTGACGACTCCGGCGGAGACCGTGATTACTATGTACGAATGGCGAATCTTGCGGTCGTCCGCTTCCACGTCGTTAATCCATCGGAAGTCATGACGCGTGTGACGGTGCGAAATGGAACATTGCTCCGCGTGAGCGTCGATGTCTACACACGGGCAGTGCCTATTACGATTGAAGAATGGTTCAAGCCGGGTCTTCAAAATCGTCCTTCTTTGAGCTACATCAAAGGCGCGGTGCCTATGGCCAGAGTAGAATTGCCTTCGTCTCTGCCTGATGCACAACGAAGAAGAGCTTTCGCGGTCAGAACGAGGTGTTTGGTGTTGCCCAGCTGGTGCGAGAGCGCGGAAGACGTTCTTCCGGTCATCCGGGATCTGAAATCGGATGTAAGTCCTGAGTAACGCCGTAACCGTCCATATGGATTTCAAGTTTTCAAGTTTCCGATTACGCGACTTCCAGTTGAGATTATCTCTGCGGTCGTCTGTTGACTACCCCGATCCTTCAAGCGCAAGTACAGTAGCGACGTCTTGAATTGATTCGTAAACTGAGTGGGGATTCCGCGTGATGAAAACGCACTCAGGTCAATTGGCGCGAGCCTCGATTTTGGTAGCGTTCATCCCTACGGGGTTGGTTCTCGCGTTCGCACAGTCATCAAAGCCGACCCTAGCAACTAAAACCTCGATCGATGGTCCCAGTTCGCTGGCGCTATATAAAGACAGGTACCTCTTCGTCGTCGAATTAGGGGACTACCATGTAAGGGTCCTTCGGATCGACCTCAAGAATCGCACGATCATCTCAGTGGCTGGAAACGGTACAGATTGTTGCTACAAAGAAGGCGCACGAGCCACTCAAGTCGGTTTTGGCTGGATAAATTCTATCGCGGTGGATTCTCAAGGCGATCTGTTGATCGCCGAGTGGTGGAAAGTTCTAAAGGTTGATGCGCGTACGGGGTTAATTTCGACTATCGCCGGGACTGGCAAGTCCGGCGAAACAGCTGAGGGCTCGTCGGCTCTTTCCGCGAGCTTCGGGCAGATTAGCGGCCTAGCCGCGGATCCTGAGGGGAACCTCTTCATTTCCGATTCCGGCCAGAACAAGATTTTCAAGGTAAGCTCCGCAAGCGGAATTGTTTCAAGGGTCGCGGGCAACGGAAAGTTTGGTTTCAGTGGGGATGGGGCCTCAGCAGTTGACGCCAGTTTTCGCTTTCCTGCATCCATCGCCCTTGACTCCACAGGAAATATCTTCGTAGCTGACTCTGAGAACTGTCGAATCCGTCGCATAGATCATGAGACCGGGATAGTTGACACAATCGCGCAGACTGGTGGGCCAGAGCAGAATTGCCGTCCGCAGCCGGGATATATCCCGTGGCAGCCCTCCCCGTCTGATCCAGTAGTGGATTCTCAAGGCAGCGTCTACTTTGTTCAAGGTTCTGAGGACGTTGTAGCTCGTGTCGGTCCCGACCCGGAAAAGCAATCGATTATTGCAGGTAACGGGGAGAGAGGTTTTAGCGGAGATGGTGGCCCGGCTAAGGCTGCAAAACTCGCAAATCCTGCCGGGCTGGCTGTTGATTCAGAGGGAAATCTTTTTATTTCTGAATTTGTAAATAATCGAATCCGACGGGTCGATGCGAAAACAAGAATAATCACCACCATTGCGGGAAATGGATTACCTCACCGTTTTGATGTTGAGATGTAGCTGACATTTGATGTCGGTAGCAAATAGAGACCTCGCCGACATCCTTGGGTCACCTTCGAGCTGAGGTAAGTCTGGTTAACGCCGTCTAGTGAAGTATTATTTCGCATCTGCGGTAACGCGACCAGGCACCAGCGCGAAAATTGGGACAAATTACCCTTCTGAAAGAGCCCGTTGAGGCCGCGAGTGCCTAATTCTTAAATTCAGTTAGCGAATTCAGGATTGCCCTTGCCAGTCAATAACGACGAGGGTCATGTCATCATCCTGCAGACGGCCTGAAGAGCGGGCCGACCAGCGGGCGATTTCGCTGAGTAGCTCATCGGCCAGTGCTATTGGAGGAAGACGAGAATGAGATCCCAGAAATTGCATGCAACGAGGAAGGCCAAACTCTTCTGACTTAGCGTTTGTGGATTCGGGCAAGCCGTCGGTGTAAAGCACATAGCGATCGCCTTGTTGCAGCGGGATTTCGATCGATGCGTAGACAGCTTCGGGAAACATCCCCAGGCAGAACCCATTCTGTTCGATGGACCGTACCTCGCTGTTCGAACGGTTGCTGAACAGAATCGGTGGATGTCCCGCTCCTGCGTAACGGACGATCTTTGCATCAAGATCAGCGTACAGATAAGCTGCAGTGACGAAGTGCTCTTCGAATTTTCCGCAGAGAGCCTCATTCAGACCGACCAAAACCGCTTCGGGATGCTGGGCGTGTGCCTTCTGGCCAGCAAAAGCGCCCTTCAGCATAGAAGCGATGAGTGCGGCAGGAACGCCGTGGCCGGTGACGTCGGCGACGAGAATGCCGAGCTGGTTGCTATCCGGCGTGAGGAAATCGTAGAAATCGCCAGCGACCGCGCTCATGGGGAGATAACGAGCAGCGATCACCAGGCCAGCGATGCTGGGCACTGCGCGAGGGAGAATCGACGATTGGATCTGGCGCGCAATTTCGAGCTCTTTGTCGATGGCCACCAGGCGATGTTCATTGGCGAAGGTGCGGTGGGCAGCCACATAGCCAAGGCAGCCGACAAAAAACAAGAAACCGAGAGCTTCGTCATCGGGTCCACCGCGCCACAAACCAAGGTCGGCGAGATTGCCGTGGAGCACAAATGCACCAAAGACCGCGAGACCAATGGTGAGGACGCGGTATTCCCCGGTCCACGGCTGTCCCAAGCCGCGAGACCGGAGAACGATAAGGTTGGCCGTCAGACCGCCAACGATGACGAGCACAAGATAGCTATTTAAAGAAAACGCAAAGCTCCTCCGGACCCCGAACAAATCCGCCGTAATCGCTACCACTGCGAGAGCCCCCAGCGCAATCAGCAATCGATTTACGAGAGTCTTGATCTGCGGTCCGAGAACCTGGCGCAGAAACAGCAGGAAGGGAATTAAAAGGGTGAAGGTAATCCATAGATTGATGTGATCCACGAGAGAGTCGGAAACACCGGCGAGAGAACGGACGACCCGCATACGTAAGAGAAGCCGTACAGCATAGAGGATTGAGAAAATACTGAAATAGATCAGTGCAAAATCGCGGCTCTTGCGCCTGAAGAAAAAGAGCGTCACCGCGGCCGTGCCAACCGCCAAGAGAATGACTCCAACGATGATCATAGGGGTCTGCGATCGCAGGTCAGCCAAGGAGAAGGACGGGGTTGCAAGGGCGGAGAGCACACACGACGCCAGCATGGACATGGTTATACGCGGGCGGCGGCGGTAAGACAAATGGTGTTGTTCACAAGCACTGATCAAGGGAAGGCAGCCGTAATCGGAAAAGATTAGTACCCAAGTTACCGGTAATCCACCTTATCGGGACTGAGTCCGGCTACAGAAATGGCCGCCAGAGGGGACGGCGGCCACTTCCACTTTAAGCCTGTTCGGTTGCCTACATTTTAATTGGCGATTGATGACTCGCAACACACTGCCACTTTCCACTTGGCATCTTTACCCAGGTATCGGTCCAACGCTCATTAACATCGAGAGGCTTACCCGACGGATCAGTCCCCTTCAATTTCTCGCCGCCAGTCGCGATGGCCGTATCGCCAAAAACACTCACCTTCAAATCGCTGTACTCGGCACTGCTGTATTTGGTAGATTTCGCAAGCGTTAACGACTCGGCTTTGCTGGTGACTTTGCCTTCGCTTGACGTGCTCACGAAATTGTCGGCCAATAACGGGGCGAGCAGATCAGGATTATTTGTCTTTTGCGCTTGAAGCCATTGTTCTTCTAATGCAGCTACCGCCTTCTCGGTCCCGCCGGTCTTCTGGACTTGCGACCATGCGGCACTCACCAATAAAACGAAACCGACTAAACACCATGTCAAGGTTCTCTTCATAGATCGTCTCCTTAGATTCTTTGAGATTCTCGGGGGGGAATGGCCGGTGTGCGATGTCATTGGATACCCGTGGGGCGGAGATGTCAATTGAGTTCTCCCCCATGATTAGCAAGCTGAATCCGGCACTGACGGCGACCAACTCCTGGTAGTGGTAGCGGTTATCGGAAACTTGATCTCAATGTCCGGCAATGCGACATTTGCACAACTTTGGCAAACTTTCGCCCTTACGGGAAAATAAAGCTTCGAGATCGCAGGTCGCGACCTATGGGTTTTGACCGTATCTACCCTCGCATCTTGGAGTTAGCTTTGCCCTGAAAGATTGGGACTCATGCTTCCTGCTTGGCATGAATTATGCCCAGGTCAAGAGACGCCAAGCCACTGAGAATTCCCCCGCGTTTCACAACTTGACCGGAGCGATCCTGGCCAATGGCAAAGCACTAGGTCTTCTGTCAAAACTCAAAGAAGTCCAGACCGAGCTCGGCTCAATCAAATAGTTGCAGGTGAAATGCCGTAGCCTCATTTTGGATTTAGACATCGAGAACTAAGTGTCCGCCGCGGCTCAAACTCATGGGAAAGAAGATGGTCCGATTTTGGAGAGCTGCTGGCAACATTGATCTACCACCAACTGAATGGACGCGATGCTTGATCAACGCGCGCTGAATGGACAAGTTTATTTAATTAAAGTGGATTTCAAAAAGCTTTTCTGGGCACGGATATCCATCGTCCATCTCAGGATGCGACGATTCCCCGGAAATAGGACGAAGGGAGAAGGTGTTGAAAGAGCTAACATAATTAACTCAGAGGGGAATGAAAATGAGTGAGCAGCAGTCGTCCTATCGATTTAGAAGTCAGAATTGATCCTAGCCTGCGGACTGGCTTCTTCCCCGTTGAGTAGAAGAATCTCCGTAGTTGACATCACTCTATAGCGATTTGAACTCCAGCAAAGAGATCACGAGCGGTCTTTAAGCCTGCGGATAAGACGCGTCAGAATGAGAAAAAGTCTGGAACGACATGAGTTTATTCTGAGAGCTTGTGCATTTCGAAAGTGAGAGTGCCGCTTCAAAACTTGGTACACCTTTGTGCGCTCAAGATTTATTTCGTAAAGACGATCCAGTACGGGTCTCTCAATTCAGTCAAAATTGAACTGTCCAGAAGATCGACCCATTCCAGATTCCTGCTCACGATTCACTTCGATTTCCTTCTGAGTCTCGGAAATCGAAGGTGGTCAGGCCGCCACTCAAGCAAATCTCCCGGCGTGCATTTCAGTGCATAACAAAGCCCGTTTAAAAAACCCCACTGCAGGAGCAGCCGTAAGTGGCTCATTTCATGCGGCCTAAGTTTGCATATAGCCCGTTTGTAAAACAGATGTTTTTTCACCGGCTTCTTCACTTGCCCTGCGACGTGTATCTCGATCTCCCCTACCTTGATAATCCGCCGGATGGACTCGACGCAACAGAAAAATTATTGGCATCGAACTTACTTCAGCTTGACGTACTCGGCCTCGGCGACGATAAGAATGGGAATGTCGGGGTCGGCGTCTTTCCAGAGCGTGAGGAAATCCTGGTAGGCAGCTTTGGCTTTGGCGGTGTTGCCTTGCAAAGCGTACGCCCACGCAAGCCCGAGATGCGCCAGTGCGCCGATGGGCGAGTTCAGCCCGGCATGATTCCCTACAATTTGCTTGCTCGGGGACTATCTGTGGCACTATATTACGCTCGTTCGTAGGGAGGCGGAGCTTGGGAACGCCGATCCCGACCTGCGGGAGTTGCAGGAGGCTCGCGTGGAGCGGGATCAATTGGTCGCGATGATCGGGGTAAGCAAAGCGCAATAGAAATCTGTTACCAGCATGAGGTAAATAGCCATTGATTGGAGGTCAACATGTCAGAGGCATTAGGCACTTCCAGGGGTCGAGTAAAACTCACCCCGGACGAATGGAAAATATTGCAGGAGCATCTCACAGTTATTCTTGACCGCGACAAGCACATAGTCGAGTTCGGTTGGGCGAGCGGTTGTGAGGAGAAACCGTGTACATTTCCCGGGTTCACGGTTGTCTTTTACTCTTGCCCGAAGAGACCATGCCCCGTTGCGTAGGCGCGAGCGACTGGCCTTTGAGGACGCGACGAGAACCCAGCGGCATTCTGTTTCGCGACCAGAATTTATTTCCGGCTTAGAAGATATAGGTCCGCGTGACCGCCGGGACGCGCATAGACGATGATGGAAAGGTCCCTGGAAAAATCGTAGGCGTTACCGAGGTAATTTAGAGGAAATGCAAAGGGGACCTTCAACGCGACCTGGGGCGCCCCGATGGTTTTACCGTCTTTCCAAGGCTGACGGTAAATTGTGACCTCACCGCGAGAAACAACCGCATACAAGAACGACTTGCCGTCGCGAGCAAAAATAACACTAATCGTTACTGCGCCGGGAAGCAATGAGATGCATTTCCTATCGGATATGGAGACCTCGTATATTCCAGTCTTTTCTCCAGACAATACGGCGCCAAGCAGGTACTGCCCGCCGGGATTAGCATCGGTAACAAAGCCGCAGTTGTCCACGACCTTCTCCAGATTCGAACTGTCCACGCTCCATTTCCAAATTTTGAATGTCGACTCCGCCTTCTCCTGGACACTCACGTATAAGGATTTCTGGTCAGGGCTCCATACCATCGAGCCGATATATTCCGTCCGTGGGAGCTGACGAAGACCGCTGCCATCAGCCCCAACGATGTAGGCTTTGTCTCCTGCGTTGGTTTCCGCTCGGTAAAAAGACAGGTGAAAATTGTCTGACGCCCAAGTCCCCGTGCTCAGGGACCCTCCCGTTGCGAGTTTCACTTTGTTGCCTCCGGCGATGTCCGACACCCAGAGTTCGGGCGCCTGGGGTGCGGGGAGCCTGATGTACATCACGTGCTTTCCATCCGGCGAGATGGTGGGCTGAGTTGCGTCCTCCGACACAATGTCCGTCGATTCCCTTGAATGAACATGGTAAGCGGTCAGGAACCCGGAGGATTTGCCATTCACAAAGTAAATCCCTTTTCCTCCCGGGTCAGGCATGGGCGAGTAGTCAGGTCCCGTCCCGAAAGTAATCTGCGTCAGACTCCGGTCCTTCAAGCTGTAATTCCAGATGTTTGTCAGCCCGTTTACTCTCCGGCTGAATAGCACGGTATTCCCTGGTTTGCCCCATACGACGTCAAATGCATTCCCGGATATCTCTCCTAAATCAACCGCCTCATGACTGGTAACGTTTATTCTGTAAAAATGGAAACTGGGCCCAAAGTCCAATGGAACACGAGCAGCGAGCAGGTCGTTGCCGCCGGGAAATAGCAGAAGCGGGAAGAAGAACAGGCCAGTGCCTTGGGAGCTGTACACCAATTCTTCGCCTACTCCGGATTTCCCCGCACGAAAAATTCCGGCGCTATCAGACTTCGCATAATAAATGAATGCGCCGTCCGGCGAGGGAACCGCATGATAGCCAGACACCATACGGCGGGGAGCCCCACCGAGCGTAGGCACCGCCCAGACCTCGTTCCGGCCTAGAGTCCTCTCATAATAGATTTCTTTCCCGTCGGGCGAAAAATTGTCGACAGACTTGTCTCCTTCGTCATTCGTAAGTTGAAGAGGCTCCCCACCAGAAGTGAGCATCAGGAACACTTGCGCGACGCCGTCTACCGGTGAGTCAAACGCTACGGCGTGGCCGTCGGGAGAAAGTCTCTCCCAGTTCATCGGTTTGTTCCACTGGCTGATTTGCTTAATCTTTGTGGGGCCGCTCGGAGTGTTCGAGCGGGGCCAAAAGTGATACACCGCAAAGGATGCTGCCAGCAGTGCGACGCTAACCGCCAGAACAACATATAGCTTCTTTGCAAGCTCTACAAACGGCTGTACCGCTGCGGCCGAGCGAGTTGCAGGCTCTGCAGCCCCTTCCTGAAACGCCCCGCTACCCGATGGGGAAATTCGCCCCGAATCCGTATCCCGGCGCAGGCGCTTCAGGTCAGCCCGTATGTCCGAGGCGTGTTGGTAACGCAAGTCGCGGTCTTTCTCCAGCGCCTTCTTGATGATGCGCTCTAGGTCTGGGGGCACATCGGGATTGAGGCGCACAGGGGATACTGGTTCTCGGTCCAGGATGGATTTGAAAATCAGTCCCGCGCTTTCCCCATGAAAGGGATGCACTCCCGTCGCCATTTCGTACAAGACGACTCCGAAGGAAAACAAATCAGTGCGTGCGTCCAGTTCCTTGGCCTTCACCTGCTCTGGCGACATATACGCGACTGTACCAATCGTCACGCCTAGACTCGTCAGTAATTCCTCCGCCGTGATGGTTGGCAGTTGCGAATCCGGAGCGCTCAAACCAGCAGGGATTACTTTCGCCAAACCAAAATCAAGAATCTTGGCGTATCCGCGATCCGTGACAAAGATGTTGGCTGGCTTAATGTCTCGGTGAACGATTCCTTTGGAGTGAGCCGCGTCCAGCGCATCAGCGATTTCGATTCCGAGATTTAGGAGTGTCTCCATCTCCATGGGGCGGCCCAAAATGCGGTGCTTCAGCGTGGCGCCCTCCAGATGCTCCATGACAATGAACGCCATCCCCTCCGCTTCACCAATGTCATGAATGGTGCAGATATTGGGATGATTCAGTGCCGATGCCGCCTGCGCCTCTCTCTGAAAACGCACTAATGCGTGTGGGTCTTTCGCTAAATTGTCGGGGAGGAATTTCAGTGCAACATTACGGCGCAGCCGTGTGTCCTCGGCCTTGTAAACGACACCCATACCGCCGCCACCGAGTTTTTCGAGTATGCGGTAATGGGAGATCGTTTGACCGATTAGAGATGCGGAGTCGGCCATTTGGCGCTCATATTAGGTTGTGGCGGAAGGCAAGTCAACGAAGGCGAAATGCTTGAGGAGAGCTATCGGACGAACATTCAAGGAAAGATCTGGTGGACGCCGAAGGACTTTAGGGATGCGACGTGTTCGCTAATCTAAGAATCTTAATATCGCACCGGCATTCCGCGCGCCGTAAAATTAGCTTTGCAGTTCGGACAGTCCCAATACTTAATTGAGCAGCTTGTTGCGGCCCGTCAGATCGAGAAGGCGAGTCCTGATTTCCTTCAAGCCCTGTTCTGTGCTGCCAGCCGGGAATGCACTACTTGTCGGCGATGCAGATGTCGTTCCACCGGACGCTTCTGTGGTCCGACTGTCTTCCGACACAAAGCCACCCCCTGTTAGCGCACAGATGCCCCGTCCCGTACAATCTTACATACCCATGCCATCAAGTTGCGCGCCCACTTCTGGAAGTAGCTCAAGTTTAACTGCGTTAGCGCCGCCAAAAAAGTCCCGCCCGCACGAATTAAAGGGATAAGGGGCACTCGTTTCAGTCCGACTTCGGTCCAACTCAAGAGCGAGATAAATGGCACGGCTCGTCGCTGCCGAATGAGCCCGAACACCTCTTCGTGTACCCGCCGTGTACCCCACTCATGCGTTTCTGGCGTATGTTACGATAGCTGCGATACGTGCAATGAACAACTTGCGCGTTTTCAACGGGCCTGTGGGTTCGAATCCCACCCGCGCCTCCAAACTTGTGGCAGAGCGGTACTAGCTGGTGCAACGCATGAGGACTTCGTCTCTCCAATCAACCGGGCAAACTGTGGTCTCTGATCGCGTTCCACTCTTAGAGGCGCAAATTCCCTCTGCTGTGGAAGATATCCTTGCCGCCACGCACTTCGTCGACATTCACACCCATTTGTACTCCCCAGCTTTTGGCAAGATGGGTTTGTGGGGCATCGACGAACTTCTGACCTATCATTATCTCGAAGCGGAACTCTTCCGCTCTTCCGCTATCAGGCCGGACCAATACTGGGCGCTTTCCAAACGCGAGCAAGCCGATGCAATCTGGCGGGCTCTCTTCGTCGAAAATTCTCCTATTTCAGAAGCTACGCGCGGGGTAATCGCCGTGCTCAAGGCTTTCCAATTGCCCACGGATCGAGCGGACTTGACCGAAGCGAGGTCTTTCTTCAAAGCGCAAACCATCGAAGAGCACATTGAAAGAGTGCTCGAAATGGCGGGCGTCAGCACGGTCGTCATGACGAATGATCCTCTCGACCCCGAGGAATCCGCCATCTGGTTGACAGGAGTCGCCAACCACAAGCAATTTCGCGCCGTTCTTCGGCTCGATCGAATTCTATGCACCTGGTCCACGCACTGGCAGATGCTGGCCGGCCAAGGCTATCGCGTTGACGAGCACGCCGCGGGAAACTCCGCGCCTGAAGTGCGCCGTTTTTTAATGGACTGGTGCAAGCGCATGCAACCCGTCTACATGGCGGTCTCGCTGCCAGATACTTTCGCTTATTCCGTGGATACCATTGGCAACAAGTTGCTAAGAGATGCAGTGCTCCCCGCTTGCCGCGAACTGGATATACCGCTCTCGCTCATGATTGGAGTTCGCAGACAAGTCAATCCGAGGCTGCGTTTGGCCGGCGACGCCGTCGGGAGAGCGGACCTGCGAACCCTGGAAAATCTCTGCCGCGAGTTTCCCGACAATCGATTTCTGGTGAGTGTTCTTAGCAGGGAAAATCAGCACGAACTCTGCGTTTACGCCCGAAAATTCAGCAACTTGATGCCATTTGGCTGCTGGTGGTTTCTGAACAACCCTTCGATTGTCGAGGAGATCACCCGCGAGCGCCTCGAGATGCTGGGCACGAGCTTCATACCACAGCATTCCGATGCCCGCGTCCTCGAGCAAGTCATGTACAAATGGAACAACACGCGCAGGACTATGGCGCGCATCCTTTCGGACTCGTATCGTCTTTTGTCTCAAGACGGCCGTGGCGTGACGCGCGCGGACATTCAACGGGACGTCACCCGCCTCTTTCGTTCGAACGCAGAAGCCTGGACCACCTCGCGGGCGCGCGTTTCCGATGCGCCGACGCAATCCTAGAGCACGCGGCAAAGTGCGGCGCGCATCTGCGCGTGGTAAGCTTTCCATTCGCCCCAGCCAACATGCTCCAATATAATTTGGCTCCCCGGAGTGCATGGCCTATTCGGACAGTGACGACGCAGGAGGTCGAGACTACCTTGAAATCGAACGCTCGCATGCTCACAATTTCACTTGCACAGTACACGTTGCTATCTCTTTTTCTGATTGCTTCCTCGCAGGCGCAGGGTTCGACTTTTCATGACGCACCGCCTTCCGCCAAGCAACAGAAGAATCCCTTCGAGGGCCAGGATCCCGCCTCGGCGAAAGCTGACTACCTTCAGCGCTGCGCCTCCTGTCATGGACCAAATGGCGAAGGCACTGGAAACATTCCTGCTTTGGCCACGGGTAAAGCGCAGGGCGCCAGCGACGGCGAGCTTTTCTGGTACATCACCAAGGGCGATCTGAATAACGGCATGCCGCCCTGGGCAACTCTTCCAGAAGAGCAGAGATGGCAAATCATCAACTATCTTCGGGTGCTCGGCAGCCTAAAACCAGGTTCGCCCCGCGTGCAGCTTTCCGCCGACGAAGCCGTCGCGACTGCCTCGAACGCGCCTCCTCCCAAACCGCCATTCACCGACTACCGTTACGAAAAGCCCGGCACGATTCGCAAGATTACTTTAAGAGATCTGCCCGAACCACTCGCCACGGCGTCGTCCGGCAATGGTCCTCAACTCGTTCCGCGCCCGAAGGACGCCTGGCCGCAAGTGCTCCCCGGCTTTAAAGTCGAACTCTATGCGTCCGGGCTCGATCAACCACGACTGATTCGCACCGCGCCCAATGGCGATTTTTTCGTCGCCGAAAGCCACACCGGCAACATTCTGGTTTTCCGCGGAGTGACTGCCGATGGCAAGGCCGCCCAATCAGAGACTTTTGCTACGGGGCTCAATCGCCCGTTCGGCATCAATTTTTATCCGCCCGGGCCGGACCCGCAATGGATCTACATTGGAAACACGGATTCGATCGTTCGCTTTCCCTATCACAACGGCGATTTGAAGGCGCGCGGCCCCGCGGAACACGTTGCTGGCCTCCCATCGGGTGGCGGTCACTGGACGCGCGACATTCAGTTCTCGCCAGATGGCAAGAAAATGTTCGTTTCCGTAGGCTCGGCTTCGAACATCGACGACGCTGACACCACGCCTGCGGAAAAGAATCGCGCTGATGTTCTCGAGTTCAATCCGGACGGCTCGGCGATGCAAATCTACGCTTACGGCATCCGGAATTGTGTCGGCCTGGCCATCAATTCGAAGACTGGCGAGCTATGGTGCTCGGTGAATGAACGCGACGCTTTAGGCGACAATCTGGTTCCCGATTACATTACCCACGTGCAGGACGGCGGCTTCTACGGCTGGCCCTGGTGGTACATGGGCGGCCACCAAGATCCGCGACACATGGGGAAGCATCCCGAGCTGAAAGACAAAGTCATTACGCCGGATGTGATCCTTCATCCGCACAACGCGTCGTTGGAACTGACTTTCTATGACGGCAAACAATTCCCCGCGGAATACGTGGGCGATATTTTTGCTGCCGAACATGGCTCATGGAATCGTTCCGTTCGTGTGGGCTACGAGGTCATTCGTGTGCCCCTGCATCAGACTGGCCACGCCACCGGTGAATATGAGGATTTCATGACGGGATTCGTCGTGGACAATGGACACGTTTGGGGACGCCCTGTGGGCGTCGCCGTCTCCCAGGATGGCTCGCTGCTCGTCACCGATGACGGCTCGAAATCCATCTGGCGCGTCAGCTACACGGGAAAGTGACCTCTGCGCAATCGAACGCGGCGAATCCCTTGTAGGGGCAGGGCCTACCCGCCCTATGAGCTCCGGCTTGCCCGGGCGCACAAACGTCAGTGCAGCATCGCGCCGATCAGTATCCCAACTTCTTATCCACAAGATTGAGCAACGGTTCGGCCTTCCGGAACCGTTCATACTGCTCGATGAAAAACTTCATCGCATTGTCCAGCCAATCTGGCGTATGGTCCGCACAGTGCGGAGAAAGCAATACGTTCTCCAGCTTGTAAAACGGATGGCCCGCCGGTAACGGCTCATGATCGAACACGTCCAGTGCCGCGCCTCTGATTCGGCCACTAAAAAGCGCGCCAATCATCGCCTCCTCGTTGATCACCGGCCCGCGCCCGACATTGATCACCACCGACGTTGGCTTCATCGCCGCGAACTCCGCCTCGGCTATCATTCCGCGCGTCTCCGGAGTCAACGGCGCCGCTACAACCACATAGTCGCATCGCGAAATCATTTCCAGCCGTCGTTCTGGCGTATAAGTCCCTGCAACCATCGGATCGGCAGTCTGCGAAGGTGGAACATGCCGCCTCAAGGCGAGTACTGTCATTCCAAGCGCACGCACTCTTTCAGCGATCGCCCGCCCAATGTCCCCATATCCGATAATCCCGACGGTTTGCCCCGATGCCCACGAAACGTCAAACGCTTCCCACACCCCGGCCATCTGACTCCGGATCATGCGCCGGAAATCTTTCGCGAAATACAAAATCGCTCCAAGCGTAAACTCGCCGAGCGACGCGCTAAACACGCCTGCCCCATTGGTGAGCGGCACGGCGCTCTCTTTCAGTTCCGCGAACAACGTTCTCTCTAAACCCACGGAGCGCGAATGCACCCAAAGCAGGTTCGGGCACATCGCAAACGCGCTCTTAAACAACTCCAACGAGCCAGACCAATTGAATAGCACGCTCGCGTGAACAGCCGCCTCTTCAAATGCCTCCACCGAATTTCCCGCGATAGTGTTCACGTCCGCGAGCAGCTTGCTCAGCATCGCAAGCTGCGCCTCCGCCGGCTCAGCCGGACTTACAAGCACCAAAATCGTGTCGTTTCTCATGGGCGTCGCATGAACAGCGCAAAAGATTACACCACAATCCGCGCCGCCCGTATCTAGCAAACGCAGTTTAGAAAAACAAATTTAATCTGGGCTTGCTTGAGGTTCCCCGGATTGATCATTGCCGCGGCAATTGGAAACTTGATTAGTTGCGTATCTACAGTGTCGACAAGCATAACGTCATATAAGGTCGTCGCGCCCAACGCCTCAGATACGTTGGCCCGGCCATTCGACAAGGTCTGAGTGACGACTACAGTGTCAGGGCCTGAAGCGTTCTGTTTGCTGAAGGCGACGGTTCCTTGAATATTTGTTCCATCGTCCCAGTGCGCACTCATCGAGAGACTTGTTGTGAGGTTTGCGGCTGCGCGGGAAGGGCAAAAACGCTGGTCATGCAAAGCAGAATTATAGAAAGATAGTTTTTCAAGTGGGCCCCCTGAAACAAATTTGATTTCTGAACGATTCGGTGAGTCTCTTGCGACTTGCGGAGAGAGGGGGACCCGTGTCCTCGGCCGAAACGGACATGACTGGCAAGAGAAATTTTTCCATCGGTCCCGCTCACCATTATTAGAATGAGTTCATTAAGAGCGGTGCAGAATACTTCGTTGAAAGACGCTCTTAGCGCAGATACTTGGCGAGTGCCCGACAAACCCGACTCGCAAACTGAGCCACCCACCTTCAAAGCTCAGAGGCTGACACTACAATTTTCTGCCTCCTACAATGCACCGCTTCGCAGAACGAATTGCCAGTTGACCGCATGATTTGAAAGTTCTACGTTTGTCTGATTCAATTCCCAAGATTTCGGAAGGAACTCTGTGCCGCCAAAAGATTCTAAGTCATTGAGGAGTCATCGCTGGTACGGCCCGGACGATCTGCGTTCGTTTGGACATCGTTCGCGCGCCGCTTCTATGGGTTGCACGCAGGCAGATTACGCGGGCAAGCCCGTTATCGCGATCATCAACACCTGGGGCGACATCAATCCGTGCCACAGCCATCTCCGCGAGCGCGCGCAAGATGTCAAGAAGGGAGTGTGGCAAGCCGGTGGTTTCCCTGTCGAAATGCCTGCTTTCACTCTCGGCGAAACATTTCAGAAACCGACCACCATGATGTATCGCAACCTGTTGGCGATGGAAACCGAAGAATTGTTGCGCTCCTACCCCGCCGATGGTTGCGTCCTGATGGGTGGTTGCGACAAAACGACTCCCGCCCTTTTGATGGGTGCCATTAGCATGAATCTACCCGCGATCTACGTTCCTGCAGGGCCGATGCTTCGCGGCAATTGGCGCGGCGAAATCCTGGGCAGCGGCTCCGACGTCTCGAAGTATTGGGCAGAACGCCGCGCCGGCAACATCGATCTACAAGCCTGGACTGAAATCGAAAACGGCATCGCGCGCTCTGCGGGAACTTGCATGACCATGGGTACGGCTTCCACCATGACCAGTTTGACTGAAGTGCTCGGCTTTACGCTTCCCGGCGCAACCTCCATTCCCGCGGTTGATGCCAACCACCCCAAGATGGCCAACCGCTCTGGCCGTCGCGTCGTGGAAATGGTTTGGGAAGACTTGAAGCCGCACGATATTCTACGCGACGCTTCCTTCAATAACGCGATTGCGGCAGTCTTCGCTCTCGGCGGCTCGACGAACGCCGTGATCCATCTTCTAGCAATGGCTGGCCGCGCCGGAATCAAGATCACTCTCGATCGCTTCGACCAATTCTCGAAAAAAACGCCTATGCTGGCCAACATTCGTCCAAGCGGCAAATACCTAATGGAAGATTTCTATTACGCCGGTGGATTGCCAGCGCTGCTCAAAACGATGTCGCCCCACTTGGATTTGACCTGCTTGACGATTACCGGAAAAACTCTCGGCGAAAATATCGCCAGCGCTGAGATTTACAATACCGACGTTATCCGTACATTGGATAATCCGGTCCTTGCCTCCGGCGGCCTGGCGATTCTCTACGGCAATCTCGCTCCCAACGGCGCGGTCATCAAAGCCTCAGCGGCCGAACCGCGCCTCCTCAAGCACACCGGCCGCGCCGTCGTCTTCGACAGCTTCGACGATATGAACGCCCGCCTCGACGATCCCGCCCTCGATGTCGATGCGGACAGCGTTCTCGTTCTCCGCAATGCCGGCCCCAAAGGCGCCCCGGGAATGCCCGAATGGGGAAATCTTCAGCTTCCGCAAAAACTCCTAAAAGCTGGCATCCGCGACATGGTCCGCATTTCCGACGCGCGCATGAGCGGCACTAGCTACGGCGCCTGCGTTCTGCACATCTCCCCCGAATCCTTTGTCGGTGGGCCGCTCGCGCTGCTGAAGGAAGGCGACATCGTCGAACTCGACGTCCCTGCGCGCCAACTGAACATGCGCGTGAGCGAAGAGGAATTGGGCCGGCGCCGCGCGGCTTGGCGCCCGAAAGAGGGAATTTATCCCCGCGGTTACGGCAAGCTCTTCATGCAGCACATCAAGCAAGCTCACGAAGGCTGCGACTTCGATTTCCTGGAAGGCACCGCTCCTATCCCTGAACCGGAAATTCATTGAGGAGCTAAAGCGCAAGCTTCGATGGGATCAAATTGAAAAAACTCCGCGCTAACTCGCGGCTGTCTAACTCGGCAGTGGCAACGCGCGACGCCCGGCTCCAACGGCCAGCATCAGAATGCCGGAGAGGCACAGACTCCCGACCAAATACAAGAGTCCGGCGGTGAAGGAATGTGTTCGGCTAACCAAGTAACCCATCATCAGCGGACCTACAAATCCTCCTAAATTTCCCAGCGAATTAATCAATCCGATGGAAGCCGCGGCTGCCGATTCACCCAAAAATGCCGTTGGAACAGCCCAAAAACACGGGTGGAATGCGAAGTACGAAGCTCCCACCAAAGTAAAAAGCATAACCGCGACAATGAGATTCGAACCAAAAATCACTGCTAGCAACAAAATCAACCCGCAAAGAAAAATCGGAAACGCCGCATGCCACCGCCGCTCGGACGTTTTGTCGGAGTGCCAGCCATTCAATTGCTGCATCACAAATCCGGCAAGGTAAGGCAGCGCAGCGAATAGCGTGACTCGGATGTCGCTCTGCCCAGACAGCCGTTTCAAAATGCTCGGCAGCCAAAACGAGATTCCGTAGCCTCCTGTCGTCGCACAGAAATAACTCAAAGTCAGCAGAATCACGTCGCGCTGCGAAAAAGCCTGCCAAATCGTGTAGGAGCGAACCTTCTGCTTCGCCAGTTTTTCTTTCTCCAGCTCGCTATTGATCCAATCGCGTTCTTCCGGCCGCAGCCAAGTCGCCGCTCGCGGCCAGTCCGTGAGATAGAAAATCGTGATTACGCCGAACACAACGGCGGGAATTCCCTCCAGAATGAACAACCAGCGCCAACCTCTCAGACCGAGCCAAGTGATCCCCAGCAGCAATCCGGCAAGAGGTGAGCCAATCACATAAGAAAGAGGATTGGCTGCGTAAAAGACAGCGATGGCTTTGGCGCGGTCCTGATATCGAAACCAATGCGAAACGTAAACGATGACGGCAGGGAAGAATCCCGCTTCCGCGGCTCCCACAAGAAAACGCACCAAATAAAATTGCCGCGCCGTGTGGATAAACGCCATGAGCGCGGTTATGATTCCCCAGGAAATCATGATGCGGGCGATCCAGCGGCGCGCGCTCCAGCGTTCGGCAATTAATGCGCCGGGGATTTCAAGCACGAGATATCCGATGAAAAACATCCCGGCTCCGAGGCCAACGACTTTGTCGTTGAAGCCCAGATCGCCCGGCATTTGCAGCGCCGCGGCGCCAACGTTCATACGGTCCAGGAAAGCGATGGTATAAAGCAGGAAGAGAAAGGGAAGGAGCCGCCACGCAATTCGTTTGCGCGCACGTTCGGCGACTGCCGGGTCCGTCGGTGAAACGTCCATCTTCCCTCGTTTCGCCAGCTCGCAAAGAGTGGCGCACGTATCCTGCATCATTTTTGGTTTTTCGCGGCGCAAATTTTGTGCCGCGAAGTATACACAGAGAATGGACCAGGCTTTCCGTCACAGCCAGCCTGTTCCGGGAGTTGAGATGCGCCAGTACTCAATTGCGGCCATCCCTGCAGATGGCATCGGTCCCGAAGTGATTGCTGCCGGTCTCGAAGTGTTGAAGGTACTCGCACAAAAGGTCGGCGGTTTTCAGCTAAAGGTAGAAGAATTCCCTTGGGGCTCGGACTATTACAAAAAACAGGGCGTGATGATGCCC
Source organism: uncultured Acidobacteriota bacterium (assembly GCA_963705855.1). Taxonomy (GTDB): domain Bacteria; phylum Acidobacteriota; class Terriglobia; order Acidiferrales; family UBA7541; genus Acidiferrum. Next base: position 114,065 of record CAVPLA010000040.1, on the reverse strand, counting down.
TCGAACGGCCTCGAAGTTCTGCGGCCGTTTGGCGCGATTTATTTTGGCGCTGTGGGCGCGCCCGATGTCCCCGACCACATCACGCTTTGGGGTTTGCGCTTGGCGATCTGCCAGGGCTTTGACCAGTACGTCAATCTCAGGCCCACGCGGATCCTGCAAGGGCTGTCATCGCCGCTGCGCGACTGCAAGCCAAGCGATCTCGACTGGGCCATCGTCCGTGAAAACACCGAAGGCGAATACTCCGGCCAGGGCGGACGCGCTCACCGCGGTTTTCCCGAAGAGATCGCCACGGAAACGTCGATCTTCACGCGCCGCGGCGTGACGCGCATCATGCGTTTCGCGTTCAAACTTGCACAAGAGCGCCCACGCAAGCTGCTCACGGTAGTCACCAAGTCCAATGCTCAGCGCCATGGCATGGTTCTATGGGACGAAATCGCCGCCGAAGTCTCGAAAGAGTTTCGGGATGTCACCTGGGACAAAATGCTCGTCGACGCGATGACCACGCGCATGGTAGGCAAGCCCGCAAGTCTTGACACCATTGTCGCCACAAATCTCCACGCCGACATCCTTTCCGACCTCGCCGCCGCGCTCGCCGGTAGCCTGGGAATCGCGCCTACCGCCAACCTCGACCCAGAACGCCGCTTTCCTTCCATGTTCGAGCCAATTCACGGCGCCGCGTTCGACATCACGGGTAAAGGAATCGCCAATCCAATCGGCGCGTTATGGACAGCCGCGCTAATGCTAGACCATCTCGGCGAAAAAGATGCGGCTCTGCGCTTGATGCACGCAGTGGAACGCGTCACAGCTTCTGGCCTCCATACTCCCGACCTAGGCGGCAAAGCCACGACACGAGAAGTCACCTCAGCCGTCTGCGACGCCGTCCACACTTCTAGCGTTTGATCAGGCGTCGGCGCCCGGTCCAATCTCCACGACAACAATTTTATTTCGAGGGTTCTACGATTTGCACGTGATGATGTTCGAGCAAATCTCCTGTGGCGTGATCCACCTGCGTGACGGCCAGTTGGAAATTCACTTGAGACTGAATCAGGTTCAGTTCCGCTTGGGCGAGTTGCGTTTGCGCGTCGAGAACGAAGAAGATTTGTTCCGTGCCCAATTCGTACTTTCGTTCGTCGGCGTGTAGCGTCTCTTTCGCAAGATCCACGGCCACTTTGGCGGCCTCCATCCCGAGCTTGGCTGCCTCAAGCGCGTGCACGGCAGTCGTAACGTCTAGCGCGATGCCTTGATTCGTCTCTCTCTGTTGATATTGGTCGTGGCGTCGGCTCACCAGGGCATCGGCTAGATTTGCTTCCGCGCCGTGATTTTTTATCGGAAGCGCCAACGAAAGAGTTGCGCCGTAGGCTGGGAAGGTAAAACGGAAGGACTGGCTCAAACTTGTGGTTATTCCTGTATTTGCAACGCCGGCTTGGTAGCCATTCAGTCCGTTCCCCAAATAGAAACCAGAGAGTTCCAGGTCCGGCTTGAGGTTGTTGTGTGCAAGACGAATGCTCAGGTCATCGATTGCTAGCTGCTGATGCACCGCTTCCAGCTCCGGGCGATTCGCAATGGCGCGCGCGAGAGCTGTGGGGATATCCATGTTGAGCAGTTCGCCCACGGGCTCAGGACGATCGGTCAACTCAAGATCAAGCACACGAGTCGCCGGGTCGATGTCCGCGGCGATGCCCTGTCGAAATTGATCCTCGGCTTGCTTGACGGCGTATTCCGCTTGAATCACTCCCACACGCCGCGACGCAACCTGCGATTCGGAGCGATAGATATCCAGCGGAGGCAAGGCCCCCAGGCTCAACGCCTTTTTGTCGTGGTCATAACTCTTCTGGGCTTCATCCAGCGATTTTTGCTGCACTGCGAGAATTTCTCGAGCCAGCACGACATTCCAGTAATTGCCAACAATCTGTTGAATGATGTCGCTCACCTCTCCTAGAAACGAAGCGCGAGCCTGCTTCAGGTTGCGCTGCGCGATCAAGATCGGCGCGCGGTTTGGAAAGAGTCCGCGGTTTCGCAAAAGCGGTTGCGTCAAGGTGAATTGCAGTGTCGTCGCGGTGGCGGGATTCAGTGTATTGAACGAGCTATTGGTCGAACTTTTGTCCGCGATGAACGAACCCTGAAAATTCGTGCCCGTTTGAAAGGTTTGCGAGTAGCCAATCTGCGTCTCCTGAGTCAATACATTGAGGATGGACGCCCCTGAGAGTTGCGTCGACGTAGGCGACTTGGCCCGCTGATCGGTGAAACTCGATGTTAGCAATGGATCAAACGGCGCGTAGACACGCCGAAGATTGTTCTCCGCGGTTTCGATCTGGTTATGGTCCAGATGAATGTCGGTGTTGTAGGAAAGAGCCAGGCGAATGCAGTCGTCGAGGGAAAGCACGAGCTTTCCGTTGACGACGTGGTCCTGCAGATCCTGAGGCGCGAGCAGCGGCGCTGCGGGCTTTTGCTTGCCGCCGATTCCCAAGTACTTTTCCATAGGCGAGGCGTTCTGTGCCCTCGACGAGACTCCGTTCACGGTCAGCAATGCAAGCAATGAGATCGCAACACAAAAAGAGCGCACCACTTTCATGATCACCCCCGACAGGATCATCTGAATGTAAACTGCTGCTATTCGTACCGAATGGCCTCGACGGGATCGAGCCGTGCGGCCTTCACCGCTGGATAAATCCCGAAAATTAATCCCACGGAAATGGAAACCACGAAAGCCAGAAGGATCGAGCTGATCGTCACTACCGTGGACCACCCCGCTAGCCAGGCAATCAGTTGCGACATGGCGAATCCCACGACCACGCCCAACAGACCGCCCGCGAAGGAAATGAGTGTCGCTTCGATCACGAATTGCCGAATGATGTCCCAGCGCCTTGCGCCGATCGCCCGGCGAACTCCGATTTCGCGCGTACGTTCGAGAATCGCGGCGAGCATGATGTTCATGATTCCAATTCCGCCCACCAATAGCGAAATCGACGCAATGGCGACCATTACGGTGTTGAAGAGTTGCTCCGTGCGTTTTTGTTGCGCTAGCAGTTCGGCGGGCACGATGACGCTGAAGTCGCCCGCGTCATGATGCGAAGAGTTGAGAATACCGCGCACCACTTCCGCATCCGTGAGGCTCGTGTCCGTCGATGCCAGGTGCAGATACATTCCGTCGATTTCGTCTTTCAGCCAGCTTTGCGAATCCTCCAGACGATAGAGGACCGAATTCAGCGGGGCGTACACGAGATTATTCATGTCCTCGGTGCGAACGCCGGAGACGTCGGATTCGGGGGCAAGTTGCGGTCCTGCGATGCCAATCACATGGCACCACATTTCGTTGAGTTTTATGTATTCGCCGACAGCTTGAGATGCGCCAAACAAGCTGTCCTTCGCGGCCGCACCCAGAACGCACACTGGTGCGACAGCCGCATTGTCGGAAGCGTCGAAGAAGCGCCCTTCCGTCACGCGCAGGTGGCCGATCTCCAGATAACTAGGCTCGACACCGTAAACGACGGGCGTGTCCTGCTGAGGCTTCGGAAGAATTTTCGTCGGCGTGAAGCGCTTGCGCGGCGTAGCATCCTCAATGTCTCCAACATTCCGGCGAATAATCTGATAGTCGCTAAGCGTGAGGCCCTGCGAATTTTTCCGGACTTTCTGAAGCTCCTGCTCGTTTCGTGCTTCTTTGGCCTCCACGATCAGATTGCGCACGCCTAGCTGTTCAATGAACGCCATCACCTTCTGTTGCGCTCCCGCGCCGATCGAGAGCATGGCTACAACCGCCGCGACGCCGAAAATCATTCCCAGCATTGTCAACAAGGAGCGCAGCTTATGGCTCGCGAGATTTTCCAAGCCAAAAACAAGATCAGGCAGCCATTGTTCCAGGGATCTCGGCTGAGCCATCGAACCAGGTTTCATTGCCGCCCCATTCGTTTAATTGGAACTTGCACCCAGGCTTGGAGTTGAGCTGCCGTTTTCTTTGGGCTTTCCGGAGCGTTTTTTGTCCGGATTCACCAGCGCGACAACCGTTCCGACCGGAATGCCTTCCAAAATCGCTCGCCCTTCGCTCAATGCACGGACTTTGACTTCTTGCATTTCGAATCCCCGGCCATGCTCGCAATACACAATCTTCTTCCCGTCATGCTCGAAGACCGCTTCGGCGGGAAGAGACACGGCTCGCGCAAGGTGATCGCCAAGAATGCTCAGTTGCGTCTCGAAGCCCGGACGCAGACGCGGATCGGCCCGGTCCAGTTGGATGGCCACGTCGAACTTGTGCTTCGCGTTGTCGTCCCAGAATTCGCGGGCCGTGGCGCCGCCAACCGTTCGCACTTTTCCGGTGAAGGACTCGCCGGGAAGCGCATCCACCTTTATCTCGACAGTCTGTCCAGTCTTGAGATTCGTGCGGTCCGTTTCGCCGACCTGCGCGGAAATCTCCAGGTGAGAGCTGTCGATCACTTCCGCAATCGGGCTGCCGGGATTTACCTGGTCCCCGACGTGGTAATCCGGAAGCGTCATGCCATCCATGAAGAATCCTCCGGTGGAATCGCGGTTGCCATGAATGACCATGAGTCCGTCGATGGGGGACGATATCTTCATGTTCTTTATGTTCAGCTCCGCTTGGTCCATTTGTAGTCTCGCCTTGTGATGCTTCTCTTGGCTGATCGCTAGAGCCGCATCATTGGACGCGCCATGCGAACGGATGTCCTGTTCGAGTTGCGTTAACGCGCGCTTCGCTTCTTCCAGTGCGAGAACGTTTTTTTGTCCATCGATCTGGCTCAAAAGTTCGTTCTTGCTGACCTCGAGTTCCGCCTTGCGCACAGCGTATTTTGCTTTTAGGAGCGCCGTCTGGTCTTCCGCCGTCTGGACCGCCGCATCTGCCTTGGCTTTGAGGATCTCCTGGTCTGCTTGTTCAAGGTCGCTGCGGTTTTGCGCCAGGTTATATTCCTGTTGGCTCGGGTCAAACTCCAACACAACGTCTCCCGCACGCACCTGCGTCCCGGCAGCGGCCAACTGGACGATTTGAAGCGTGCCTCCGGCGATTGGCGGCGCCGAAATGCCTCTCGATTGCTCGGTGTGCAACGCGCCCTTCGTGAACACTTTGAGTTGGAGGTCAACTTCCCTGACTGTGGCCGTCGGAACTTCCGCATCGCCAGCCATCACCGTGGTCTGACGGCAGGCAATACTGCTCACTCCCAGCGCCAGCGCGAGCAGAAACGCCGCCCCATGCGTTCTTATCTCGCTCAAGATGGAGTTTCTACTTTGCAAGTGTAGGATCCTTCAGGGCTAGCCGTTCGCCCGGTTGCAGCCCCTTGGCAACCAAAGCTTCATCGCCGCTCTGCCGCGACACCTCTACGGGAGTTTCTTCGAATTTCGATCCCCGCCGCACGTAGGCCACGGTTCGGCCTGCTTTCCTAAAAAGAGCGTTTGTGGGAATCACTATTCCATCGGGAACGCGAGCCACCGCGATACGAACGGTCGCTCCCATTCCAGGCGTGAGCCGCGCATCGCTCCCCGTCAAGCCGAGTTCCACCGCAAAATTTCGCGGCACTGGCCAACCTGAGCCAAAATCCAGGCTGGCCGTAGGACTGATCGTGTCCACATGCCCATCGAAGCTGCGATCCGGAAGTGCATCCAGCCGCACTGTTGCGGACTGACCCAGTTTCAGTTGACCTCTTTCTGCTTCTTCCACGCGTGCCGCGATCTTGAGCGCGGAACCATCGGGCAGCTCCGCGATCGCCGCGCCAGGCCAGGCGCGGTCGCCGGGCTTGAATGTGGTGGGGCTGCCCTGAGGCTGCCAGTGATTCTGCAGCGCCACGACGCCATCCAGCGGAGCGCGCAGAGTGAGGGACTCGAGTGCCCGTTGGTCGAGCCCCACTTGGAAAGCAGCTTGGTCGTGCTTCTGCTTTTTGCTGTTGAGATCGGACAAGGCCGCCGCGCGATCCGCTTTCAGCTTGGCTTCGGTCTCCTTCTGTTTCTGTTCCGCGTCCGCGAGTTTCAGTTTGGCCTGCTCGCCTTCGATGACCGAAAGGATTTCCTGTTTGCTGGCATCCATGCGCGCCTTCTCGGTGTCGTACTTTGCGGTCATGGCGTCGGTCACGTCTTGCTCTTCCTTCAGTCGCGAGGCCGCGCGTGACTGCTGGATTTCCGCTTCCGCGGATTTGACGGCGGATTGATCTTCCGCCAGCTTCTGCTTCACCGTGGTAGCGTCAAACTCCACCAGAAAATCGCCCTTCTTTACTTTCGTCGCGTTGTCGACAAGCTTCAGGATCTGCAAGTCTCCCGCCCCGTAGGGCGCCGCAATCACTGCCGAGCGAATGGCTTTGACCTCGCCTTTAATTTCAAGGTAATCCACGAATTCCTTGCGCTTTACATCCGCCATCGGAAAATTCACAGCCGAGTTGGCCAGCCGAAAGGCACCAAACGCGAGGCCGCCAACAACCAGCAGGGCAGCGCCGACGAGCGCTTTCTTTCTGGATTTCCATTTCTGATTTCCTACGCTCATGGCCGCTCCGCGGCCCCAGAATCGTCGCCAGCGTCCCGCCGGATCATATCGCCCTCTGCGAGTCCAGATTCCACAACGGCGTTTAGATCATTCCGCCGCCCTATTTTCACGGTGCGCTTCTCAAATCGACTGGAGCTTTTCACCCACACAAACGACTGTCCCGACTCAGTCCCGATGCTCTGGTACGGAACCACAAGCACATTACTTTCGGCCCCAAGATCCAAGTCCATGGCCGCCGAAAGATCTGGCAAAAGCCTTGGGTCGTTTCCTTGGACGAGGAACCTCGCCGTGAACGACCGCACCATCTCCGTAAACTGTCCCGTGTGGCCGAGAGGGGAGAGCTCATCGAGGACCGCCGGAAGCATCATCCCCGGATATGCATCCAAACGCATTTCCGCTTTCTGCCCCGGATGTACTTTCAAAAGGTCCACTTGATTCAGTTCCACGCGCACTTCCATCTTTGAGGGATCAACCACCTGAAGGAACGGCACCCCCGGCCGCACTTGATCTCCTTGCTGCACCGTGCCCATCCGCCCGCCGAGCCAAATAGTGTTGTAGACCACCACTCCCGCCATAGGCGAGTGCACGGTCATCTTTGCCGCGTTTGCCAACGCGTAGCGCATCGCTTCCTTCGCGCGATCTCGCTGAATCTCCAGAATCTTTATCGCCGCCACCGCCGCAGCACGCTTCAACTGGTAGGTTTCCTTAAGCTGCTTCAGGGTGGTTTGCCCTTCGTCAACAGCTTCCTGATTCTTCTCGGCATCGATACGCGAAACTACTTCATTTCTTTGAATCTCGAGCTGCGCCCGCTTCAATTCGTCCTCGGCCTGTTTCATCGCCGTATCGTCCTTGGCGCGCGCGATGTCCTCATCGGTCTGCTTCTGCGCCACCTGGCTCACCAGATTGTCGTAGGTGCTTTTCTTATCGAGGTAATCTTTCATCTGCGCCTGGGGATCGAACTCGACCAGCAGGTCGCCGCTCTTCACGTGCATGCCAGCCGGGGCCAGCTTGGTAACCACCATGGAGCCGACCTGCGCTCCCTCGAGCCTGGGGGCCAACACGATAAAAGAACGGGAAGCCTGCGTTGTTCCATTCAGGCGTAGAGTCTGCGAAAGGTTCTTCCGTTCGACTTTGACTAAGGAATCCGTCCTGTCCGCCGAAGGTCGTCCTTGCCGGAAGTGTGCAAAAAGAAAGGGGATAGCCACCAAAGCGAATACAGAAGCAATACGAAGAAGAAGGGTCTTGGGCTTGCCGCGGAGTTGGGATATTTGGCCCATAACCTCTTTATGACTCTGAAAACGTTTGAGTGTTATCCCGCCAAGCTAGATTCTTGGAACTCTAAAGCGACGAATTGGTTGTTTCAGCGAATGCGCATATTTGCCGCAGTCTTACTGCAACCAAGTCTATCCCACCGTCACTAGGAACAGCACGCTTCAATTTGCATTGTGCTCACGTCATCGACACGGAACTTGCTTCTGCCGGCGGTCGGAGATTGTCCCAACGGACTGAAAACCGGCTATTTGCGATTTCCTTGCCTACTGAGCCTCACGATTGGTTATCGACACTCGAAACAGCGGCTTGGATTTCTCCGCCGGTTCCATCTCGTAGGTATAAGACGTCTTGTTGGCATCATAGTCTCGCCAGAGCCAGACCATTTCCTCTGGGAACTCCGCCGCCCCTTGGCCGGAATTGTGCGTGCCTTTGCCGAAACTGAAGCGAAAGTCATAGCCCTTCATTTTCAGAGCATTAGCGAGACGAATGTTGGCCAGCGCCCAGCTGCCGTAACGATCTAACTCCAAGTCCTCGGAACCGTCTTGAAGCCAAACGCGAAGATTGCGATGCGCCTCATGCAAAACCTTCTCGGGATAGTCTTGACCACCGTCCGGCACCGTGGGATCTTCTTTCCACTGGATGCTCGTGAAACTGCCGATCCAAGAGATGACTCGACTAAATTGATCGGGCATCTGCCACGCGGCATTGAAAGAGCAAATTCCTCCTGAGGAAAGGCCAGTAATCGCGCGGCTGTAAGCGTCCTTGCGAATGTTGTATTTGGCCTCTACCTCCGCGAGCACTTCACCATGCAGAAACCGCACATAGCGATCGCTCACGGTGTCATACAGCGTGCTGCGCATGGAATCCTTTAAGGTCCGTTGCCACTCGTCCGAATATTTTTTCACTAAATTGTAAGTGGGCGTGCCGGGCGAGCCTTCGATGTCGCCCGGGTTGATGAACACGCAGATCATCACCGGAATCTTCTTCTGAGCGATCAAATTATCGATGACGTTGAGCGCCGGGTTGTTCCCGTTCCGGTCGAGGTACCATTCGCCATCCTGAAACACCATTAGCGCGGCAGGCGTTTGCGGATCGTATTGCGCCGGCACGTAAATCCAATACTCGCTCTTCATGCCATCGTAGATTTTGCTGGTGTGGAAAAGCTTCGGCGAAAGCGTACCCGCTGGAATTCCGGTTTGCTGATACGACAAAGGGCCAAACGCAGGCAAGTCCAGCCGGCCGCCGAACTTCGCCCCGTCCTTCGAGCTATTGAGGGTGTAATAGAAGGAGTGCAGCTTTCCGACGGGCGCGATGCGAGCGGCGGCGTACCAAAGATCTGAGCCGGACACATTCTGCATCTGTGGCCCGGAAGCTCCATCGATCACAAGCGAAGGTGACGAAGCCGCTTCGATCGCAAAGAAAAAATCTGCCCCGCGCCCAATCCAAGCTGTTCCGGCTTTTAGTTCCTTGGCGTCGAGCGTGTTGGTGATGGCGTCTTTTAGCGCGGGGCTATTCGATTTGGCGAGTTCGATGAGTTGTGTCGCCGTCGATTTTTCCGTTGCAAATGCTGGGCCGCCAAACAAAAGAAGCAGAATGGCTGCAAGCCCGAACCCGTTTTGACGCCGCATGCAAGAGCACCTCTGGTTGATCTCCACGAAATTTCCGCGCGATGAGCTTGAAACAGATGGCTATGGTACCGCCGAGCGCTTGATGAACGAAGCACGAAGAGTTTGGCAGATGGTTTTCCGTGGTTCAGACAGTAACGATTCGATCGGGAGTTCTGGCCGCACGGTAGATGGCTTCGACGAGGGCGATGCTGTGCCGGCCTTCGATGCCGTCACAGGCACAAGCGCGTTTATCTTGTATGGCTGCAAGAAAATCCTCGAGGACGGCCTGATGCCCACGAAAATCGCTAACAGCGGCGGACGAGGCACTCTTGTTTTCATCCGGGGGGGAGGTTTCGGTGACGGCAGCTGGAGCATTTCGGAGATCTGCCGCGATGATGCGGTCGTGTTCGAGAATAACGGTACCTTCCGTGCCGGAAATTTCGACTCGGCGGGGATACCCCGGATAAGCAGCGGTGGTGGCGTGGAGAATACCGAGAGCACCGCTCGCGAATTCAAGGGTGGCGACGGCCGTGTCTTCGGCTTCGATCTTATGCAGAAGCGTTGCCGTGCGCGCCTGCACGCGAACAACATCACCGAGAAGCCAAAGCAATAAATCGACAGTATGAACACCCTGATTGATCAAAGCTCCCCCGCCGTCGAGCGCGAGAGTGCCGCGCCAGTGCGAATTGGCGTAGTACTCGGGAGGGCGATACCACTTCACGCGAGCGTCCACGAATAGCGGCTTGCCGAGCAAGCCTTGCTCAATCCAGCTTTTCAGCTGCCGGATGTGCGGCTTCATGCGGTCCTGAAAAATCACGCCGAGCTGAACGCCCGATTGTCTTGCGGTTTCGATGAGCCCGTCGGCGCGCGCGGTGCTGATTTCAATCGGCTTTTCCGTAAGGACGTGAAGTCCGTGACGCGCAGCTGCCATGCCTTGCTCGGCGTGCAGTCCCGAGGGGCTGCCAATAATCACCAGATCCATCGGGCGATGTTTAAGGAAGGCATCAAAGTTTTGATATGCCGTGCCGCCGTGTTCGCGGCAAAGGCGGGCGGTTTTGTCGGCGTTGATGCCATAGATGGCCGCGATCTCAATAGCCGGAATGGCCCGCGCCGCACGGGCATGCGTCTCCGAAATGTTTCCCCCGCCGATGAGGCCGATTTGAGTAGTCATGTGATTCAGTGGATGGTTCAGCGAATCAATGATACGCCGCGACGAACTCCTTGTAAGCCGCTTCCGTGGCTTCGGGAGTTAGGATCGCCGAAGAGATCAAGATGCGATAACGGAAAGTTACGCTCGCGTGAGGAGTCAGCGAAAAATTCAGCTCCTCCTTGCCATTGCTGAAAACTTTTTGGCCGAGCGGATTGGCAGCGAAGAGTCCGTAACCGCGCGCGTGCCAATAAGTAGGAAACCCCGGATTCTCCGGGTGATCGAGAATCGTGATGGTAACCGCCTCGTCGCCGACAAGACCGCTGAGATTGCACCACCGTCCACGAGTCCCCCAGGCAGCGTCTCCTTTTTTGCCTTCGCTGGTCAGGTAAGTTCCGTTGACGCCCGTGTTGTCCAGTTTGGCCACGGTGGTGGCGCGGCCGCTGGCATCCGTGTAAACCTCGGGCTTATCCGAAGGAATCTCCAGCGCGCGAATGACTCGCAAGCCCAGCATGCCGTCCTTCTCGTCGGGAAACGAGACTTTTTCATCGAGCGCTTGCAAAGTGGTGATGCGGTCAACGCTGCGGAAGTTCGCCCCGCCGCGAAACACGAAGTGCGTGTGTTCATTCAACAAAACTTTCTTCTCGAACGTAATCCAGTCCATTTCAACAACGAGCTCCCCCAGCGGCGAACCGCTTTTTGCCGAGACAATCGCTCGCTGAACGATGGTCCCCATCTTCGGCGCATTTTCCGCCTTAATCGCGTCGGAATTGTTCCAGAAATCCAGCCCATTGACGTTCTCGTAGTTGAACCAAAGCCCCGCGTGATGCGGATGATCAACCCGTTCGCCGGGCCGTTGCTCTATCGGATAGCCGCGCGTGACGATCGTGCCTTTAGCCGTGCGCAGAGGATAGAGCACCGGCTTTTTCAGCGTAGTCGGCCAGATGTAGGACGTGAAGGGTTTTCCATCGATCGTGATGTCGACCCGGCGAGCTTGCTCGTTGACGACGACGGAGACGCGGTCGGGCGCACCAGAAACCAAAGATGTTAGAAACATTGCCATGACGACGAGTATAAAAGAAGTCCCAGCAATAAGAATGCGCATGATCCAGATGCTCCCTCCCAAGAGAACCCGCTGCCAAATCATAATCCAAGGCCGGGAATTCAGCTGTTGAGACTTACTAAAGGAATCGTTTATCACGCTTGCGTTGACTCGGATTCTGATCAGTCATAAAACTTGGCAGGGATTATCTCCGGTGGACTACTTTCAGCGGTTCAGATCAAAAAAACCTCCGCACTGGAATCCGGCCGCAAAAACTAGTAGCTTTCCCTGCACACCATGGACCCAGCAGCCACTCTTAATGAGCACGTGCCGCCCTCGGTTTCTTCTCTGGCTGGCCATTTTCGCTGGGTCATCTGTGCCCTGCTTCTTTTGGGAACTACGAAGAACTACATGGACCGGCAAGTCCTGGGAGTTCTCAAAACCACGCTGCAACATGACTTCGGCTGGAGCGAAATCGACTACGGCAATCTGGTCTCCGCTTTCCAGATTGCCTATGCCATGGGGATGTTATTGATGGGCAGGCTGATCGACCGGCTCGGCACACGCCTGGGTTACGCGCTGGCGATGATTTTCTGGAGTCTCGCTTCCATTGGGACTGCGTTCGCAAATTCTCTCACTGGCTTTGCCATGTCCCGGTTCGCTCTAGGCTTCGGTGAAGCCGCCGTTTTTCCAGCCAGCATTAAAGCTGTAGCGGAGTGGTTTCCAAAAAAAGAACGTGCTCTGGCAACTGGCATTTTCAATGCCGGGACAAACGCTGGCGCCATTCTGGCGGCACTCCTCGTCCCTTGGATAGTGGTGCATTGGGGCTGGAGAGCAGCATTCATCTCTATCGGCGCACTCGGTTTTGTCTGGCTCGTGTTTTGGCTGTTGATCTATCGCAAGCCGAGCGAACATCCAAGAGTTTCCAAGGAGGAATTGCAATACATCTGCAGCGACCCGTCCCTGCCGACAGGAAAAATCGGCTGGGCGCGCCTGATTACGCTGCGGCAAACGTGGGCATTCGTCGCGGGGAAATTTCTGACCGACCCCGTCTGGTGGTTTTATCTTTTCTGGGTGCCAGGTTTCCTGCAAAGCAAACATAGTTTGGCCCTTACGGGACTTGGACTTCCGATTCTCGTAATTTATGTAATTTCGGATGTCGGAAGCGTCGGCGGAGGATGGCTCTCCTCTTCTCTGATAAAACGTGGGCGCAGCGTCAACACTGCCCGCAAGACCGCCATGCTGATCTGTGCCGTCGGCGTGATACCGGTTGTGTTCGCCTATCGCGTGGAGAGTACGTGGTCCGCTGTCTTACTTATCGGATTGGCCGCGGCCTGCCACCAGGCATGGTCCGCCAATCTCTATACTCTGTCTTCGGACATGTTTCCCGTTCAGGCAGTAGGCTCGGTGAACGGAATCGGCGGGATGGCTGGCGCAATCGGGGGTATTTTCGTCGCATCCCTGGTCGGCCACGTACTTCAGTGGACGGGAAGCTACAGAGTTCCTTTCCTCATCGCCAGCGCAGCATACTTATTGGCTCTCGCCGCGATTCAGCTTCTGGCTCCCAGGCTGGAACCCGCTAGAATCATCGAGGAGAGGCCAGCTTGAAGAACGCAATACTGAAGAGAAAAATGAATTCGTGCAATGCCAGTAAAATGGTGGGCTAAGGTGACCACATGGGCTTGACGATCAAACCGAAAAAAGATTGCCGCTGGGACATCGTCAGTCTGGGCGAAATCATGCTCCGCTTCGATCCAGGCGACCGCCGCATTGCCACGGCCCGTTCCTTCGAAGTCTGCGAAGGCGGCGGCGAATACAATGTTGCTCGCGGACTGAAACGCTGCTTCGGTTTGGACGCCGCCGTCGTTACGGCCTTCGCCGACGATCCGGTCGGCCGGCTTCTTCAGGATTTTATTTATCAAGGCGGCGTGGACCAGTCCCTCATCCGCTGGGTCGAGCACGATGGAGTTGGCCACGCCGCGCGCAACGGCCTCAATTTCACCGAGCGCGGATTCGGCGTGCGTGCCGCCCTCGGAAGTTACGATCGTGGCCACACGGCGGTCTCTCAATTAAAACCGGGCGACATCGATTGGGACGATATCTTTGGCAAGCACGGTGCGCGCTGGTTTCACACTGGCGGCATTTTCTGTGCGCTCTCCGCGACAACTCCGGAAGTCGCTCTCGAAGCCATGAAGGCGGCGAAACGCCATGGCACGACTGTTTCCTACGATCTAAATTACCGTGCTTCTCTCTGGAAATCCCACGGCGGAAAGAAAACCGCGCAGGAAGTAAACTGCCGCATCGCCCCACACGTGGATGTCATGCTTGGCAATGAAGAAGACTTCTCAGCCGCCCTAGGATTCGAGGTTCCCGGCATGGACGAGCATCACTCGACGTTCGAAGTGGAAAGCTTCAGGCAAATGATCGCCAAGGTTGTGAAGGAATATCCCTTCCAGGTTGTCGCCACAACTCTGCGCAAAGCCAAAACTGCCACGCAAAATGATTGGGGCGCCATCTGCTTTTGCGATGGCAAGTTCCACCAAGCGAAAAACCGCGAGAATCTCGAAATCTTTGATCGCGTCGGCGGTGGCGATTCCTTCGCTTCCGGCCTGATTTATGGTTTCCTGGCGGGACACGACCCGCAGTGGGCCGTCGAGTGCGGAGCCGCGCATGGTGCGCTTGCCATGACCACCCCGGGAGACACTTCTATGGCTACATTGCAGGAAGTCACCCAAGTGATGAAAGGAGTCGGAGCCCGCATCGCGCGCTGAAGAATCGTCCGACAAAAGGTGACCGCGGCCCATGGATAAACAGAAAGTTCGCGAACGCATCATCGAAATTGGAATCGTCCCGATCGTTCGTGCTTCGTCCTCCGCCGAAGCCTGCCTCGCTGCGGAAGCTGTTCGTCAGGGAGGCATTCCCATCGTCGAAATCACCATGACCGTCCCTGGCGCCATCGACGTCATCCGAGAGTTGGTCAAGAGCTGCGGCTCCGATGTTCTTATCGGTGCCGGAACGGTCTTGAACGCGCAGGCAGCGCAAAATTGCCTCGACGCAGGCGCGCAGTTCCTCGTTAGTCCGGGGCTCAACCTTCAGACAGTCGATCTGGCGGTGAGAGAAAGAAAGCTCATCATGGCCGGCGCCCTAACTCCCACGGAAGTCATGGCCGCGTGGGACGCCGGCGCGGACTTCATCAAAGTTTTTCCGTGCGGCCAAGTCGGCGGCGCGAAATACATCAAGGCGCTGAAAGGCCCATTCCCGCAGATCCCGTTTATTCCTACCGGAGGCGTCAATCTAAACACCGTCGCTGAATTTCTCGAAGCGGGCTGCGTTGCGCTGGGCATCGGCGGGGAATTAGTGCAAGCCGACGCCCTGAGAGCAAACAAGCCAGAAACCATCTCGGAAAACGCCAGAAAATTTCTTGCGATCGTAAAGCACACGCGAGCACAAATGGCAGCATCGCACGTCGCTGCCAAAAGCGCCCTCTGACTCAGGTTTGGACTGGATAAGACTTCTTTTACCGCGGCTGTCCTTCGCGCTCCGGCTGAAGCTCAAACAAAATCTCGTGCCTCTCACGTCTCGAACCATTTAAAGCGCCCAACGCCTGATGTGCGGCCCCCAAAAGCGGCGCGTCCTCATTCAAAACCACGGAAATCGGAATCTTGGACAGCACCGAACTCAGCCGCCCCTTGTCCGCGAACGACCGGCAAAAGCTGCTCTGCTCCAATTTCGAAAGTATTTTCAAAACGATTCCGCCCGCAAAGTACACGCCGCCATACGCAAGGACACGCAGTGCCAAATTTCCGGCTTCGGCGCCAAACGCATCGATCCACCAATCCAGCACTTCGACGCACACCGGACACGTGCCTGTTAGTGCGTTCTGTGTAATCTCGCTGGCCGAAGCGCTTTCCGCTTCGCCAAACGTCGGATGAACCACGGCAGGGTCAAGAAACTCATGTAGCTTCCGGAAACCGCGGCCCGAAAATATTTCTTCGCAGGAAACCCGTGGAAGTCGTTCCTTCAGAAAGTGCAGCAGCTGAATTTCGCGCTCCGTCCGCGGCGCAAAATCAGCCGCGCCGCCCTCTGAAGGGGAAGCCCGATGCTGGCTGCCATCCCAGATGATCGTGGCCTCCCCGAGCCCGGTCCCCGCCGCGATTAAAGCCTGGTTCCCGTTGATCTGCGGAGTTCCGGTATTCAGAACGAGAAAATCCTGTGGCGCCAGGTGCACCAGTCCATACGCCGTGGCCACCAGATCGTTGATCAATGCCAGTTGTTCGATGTCGAGGTTCAGATTGCGGGCCAACGCGGAAGCCGTCAGTTCCCACGGAATATTGTTCGCCACCAGGCGGCCATCCACCATCGCTCCGGCGACACCGAAGCCTGCTGCGGCCATGTTGCCCCCGGGCATCGTACGTGTCTCCGACGCGCATTCGCAGAAAAACCGTTCGATCAACTTCTCGAGGCTGGCAAATTCATTTGTGGCGTAGCGGCGCTTAAAAATTAGCTGTAAGGAAGAGCCGTGCTCTTCAAACACGGCCAGATTGCATTTGGTGCCGCCAATGTCTCCGGCGAGAATCACTTCGCCCCTCGCGCAGCCACCAAATTCTAAGAATCCCGGCTGGGTGGCCGTCAGGTAAAACTCAGTTTTTACGTCACTAATTTGCAAGCAGACTAACACCGCCCGATGTCCGCGTAAAACTCGAAATTTCGTTCTACCGGAATCGCCGTATCACTAGGTTGTGCCGATCGGAACGGTAGAATCCCAAAACGTACAAGACTGCTTTTCCATTCGTGGAAAAAATCACCTGCCGGATTCGCAACACTGGTTCGCGCCTCGGCACGTCCAACAGATCCGCCGTTCGCGGATCGGCCGCCGTGGCGTCCACTTCTTCATCCGAATATCCGATTTCCACTTTGTAATCGCGTTCAAGAATTCCGAACAATGATTCTCTTTGTAACGGAGCCGAAAGCAGTCCGGGAAACTGCGCGGCTGAAAGATAGCAAGTCTCCAGTGCAAAGGGCTCACCCGCCGCGTGTCGCAACCGCTCCAGCTTAATCACGCCGCTCTTCGGCGAAAGCGAAAGTCGCGCATTCGCTTCCTGCTCGTCATCGATAATCTTTGCGAACAGCACTTTCGAAACCGCCGTCATGCTCCGGCTGGCCATCTGTTCCGTATAACTCATCAGCTTGTTGAAATGAATCTTCGGCGCTGAGACAAACGTGCCGATCCCCCGCCGCCGCTCAACCACGCCTTCCCGCTCCAGCGAGGCCAGCGCGTGCCGCGCGGTCATCAGGCTTACTGAGTGAATCTTCGCCAAGTCGCGCTCCGAGGGCACGGCATCTCCGGTGCGCAAGTCCCCGGCGTCAATCCGCTTCCGAAGACTGCCTTGGATTCTCTGATAAGCAGGCAACCCATTGCTTCGACTCTTAGCAGGCATTCTCGCTCCCGACATTTACAGACAGCCTATAACGAATTGGCGCGTTCCCGCAGCCTCTTGAATTTGAAAAAAAGCAGCAACCCTCGTCCTCCGTTGGGTTTTCCGTATTCCCGCTTCGCCCCGATTTGCCCATTTCCAACTCCGTCGCGGGCGCAGAGGTCGTGCACCGACCGGCCCGGCCGAGCGTTTGCCGCGCAGCTGCCGGAGGTGTCTCAGTGATATAGAGCGCAAGCATCCTCTGCTATACATCACCACTCTCTGGTGCTATACGTCCGCACAGCCACAATCCTTATAAATCATTACTTTTCGCTTGACAAGCCTAAAATCGTGCTATATAGCTATCAACCATTCGGCCATATAGCGGTTCAGCGGTGCGGGTGCTGTGCAGATGATTTCGACAGTGGAGGAGAGGTGGAACGGCCGTCGGGGGCCTCGCCTCGGAGGAATTAACATGAAAAAACTGCAGTCTTTGGGGCTGATTCTTTTGTGCGTGACGCCCTTCGCGCTTCTGTTCGGCGCCAAGGCAGCGTGGGCTCAGGATGTCACCGCAACAATTACTGGAACTATCACCGATCCAAGCGGCGCGCCCATCGTCGGCGCCACCGTGACCGCCCACGATACCGATCGTGGCACGAACTGGTCATCCGTCACCAATCAGGACGGCATCTACAACATCATTCGTATCCCCGTCGGAACCTATGATCTCAAGGTGGAAACGAAAGGCTTCGAGACCGCCGTTCACGCGCCTTTCACTCTTGTCCTCAACCAGACCGCGCGCATTGACGTGGTCATGAAGGTTGGCTCTGTCACCGCCACGGTGGAAGTCACCGGCGAAACTCCGTTGTTGCAGACAGAGAGCGCCGCGGTCAGCAGCATCGTCGACGCCCACACGATCACGAATTTGCCACTCGCCGCTCGCAACTACGTTCAGTTATCGCTGCTTTCTCCGGGCGCCACCACCGTTAACCCTGAGAGCCTCTCGCAGCCCCAGCTAATGACTGGTTCCGGCCGCCCCGATATCAACGGCAATCGCGAGCAGGCCGTTGGGTTCCTCCTCGACGGCATCGTCAATCAGGAAGCCAAGAATAACGAAGTCGCCTACACGCCCAACGTGGACGCGATCGAAGAGTTCAACATCGTCACCCAGAACCCCGGCGCGGATTTTGGCAATTACGCCGGCGGCGTCATCAGCGTCGGCATTAAGTCCGGCACGAATTCTTACCACGGCGATGCTTTTGAGTTTCTCCGCAATAATTACATGAATTCCAACTCAAAGACCGCGGCCTGGGCGACCGGTACTCCCACGCCCACACCCACACTCCGCTACAACATGTTCGGCGGCACCTTCGGCGGTCCGATCATCAAGGACAAATTATTTTTCTTCGGCGACTACCAGGGCATGCGCATTCCCTCGAGTTCTACGCAACAGGCCCAACTTTTCACGCAGAGCGAGCGCAGTGGAGACTTTGGTCAGCTCTGCACCCAATTGCCGGCCAAAGGCGGCCCGGGCGCGTTCAACGCCTCTGGCATTTGCAGCAATCCTGCTGGACAACTCGTGGATCCAAATAACAACAACGCCCCGATTCCTTTCAACAAAATGTCCAACTCCACTCTCAAAGAGAGTACTTTTGCCTCGAATTTATTTGCCGACACCAAGAACTATCCCCTGCCAACCTCCGACCTTGCCTATGGCAACAATTATTCGTTCACGGCCGGCAATCACTTCAATAGCGATCAGGGCGACCTCCGGATTGACTACAAGCCTGAGGACAAGGACAGCATCTTCGGACGCTATTCCAAATTCGACACGAGTCAGGGTGTTTTCACCGGCCTCCCTTTCTCCAACGTAGGCGCTGCGGAAGGCACCGACGAACCTGGCTGGAGCGGCTCCGTCAGCTGGACTCACACTATCACTCCCACGATCCTCAACGAGGTTCGTGTCGGCGTCAACGTCTTCCGGTTTAACCAGGATCAAACCCCCACGACAGGCCTCGGCAATATCAGCGAAAAACTAGGGATCGCCGGGGCGAACGAGCAGGCTCCCGGGTTAGTTCAAATCAGCATTCCAACGGGTGCGGGCGCAAACGCAAACCTTGGACTCATCAACTTGTGGCAGATCTTCCGCGACACCGAGATTCAGGCCGAAGATAACGTGATCATCTCGCACGGTCGTCACACCTTTAAGACCGGCTTCCAATTCATCCGCGAACGCAATAACTATGTCTACCCCGGCAATGAAGGGGTCTTAGGCAACATCGCTATCAACTCTTCGACAGGCGTGAATGGGTCCAGCCTCGTTCTGCCTAACGCTTCTGGTCCCTGCGGTGGTGGGTGCCAAACGGGACTTGCCGACTTCTGGGCCGGAATTACCGCCTCCGGCGGCCAGCGCGACAGCGGTTCGGCCACTCTTGAACAACTCCGGGGCAGCATTTTTGCCGGCTATTTCCAGGACGACTGGAAACTGAAGCCAACTATCACGCTGAACCTCGGCATCCGTTTCGAAGACCACACGCCGCAGTATGAAGTGAACAACCGCGTCGTTAACTTCGGCCTGCAATCCGGCTCCATAGAAACCGTGGTCCCCGGCGCAAGCGGTTACAGCGATCGAGCCCTGTACAACAACTACACCGGCCTCGGCGACTGGAACCCTCGCTTGGGCATCGCCTGGTCCCCCCGTTTCCTGCACGGCAAAACCGTCTTCCGCGCGGCCTACGGCACTTCTTCCTATATCGAAGGAGGCGGAAGCAACGAAGAGCTCTCGCTCAATCTTCCTTACGGAAACTTTGAATCCACCTATCCCAACGGGATCGGCTCACTTGGACAACCTTGGCAGAGTGCTCCGCCTTGTCCAGCGCCGCAATTTAGCTGTTACGCTGGCAGCAGAATCCGCATCTTTGACCAGAACTTCCGCCCTGCTCTGATCCAACAATGGAATTTCACCATCGAGCAGCAGTTCAGCAACAACCTCACCTTCCAGATCGGCTACGTCGGTCAGAAGGGAAGTCACCTGCTGAACTTTGAAGACGTCGCGCAGCGCGAAGGCCTTAACGCCGCGGGAACGCCTGCCCTCGCCGGACAGCCAATTGTTGCCGAGGCTGCGGGACCTTTCCTCGGCGGCCTTGGCGGGCCTTGCACATTTAATCCCCAGGGCGCCGGAGTCTTTGGAACCACTACTGCCTCCACAGTTACCTACGCGGGAACCTGGAACTGCGGGACTCCTGGTTCTCTCTATAATGCGGACTCTGGCGGCAACGGCTTCAGTAAGTTCGGCGCCTTGGCCGGAGCAAACATGTCGAACTCCAACCAGCGCTACGACGGACTTCAGGCCGTTTTGAAGGAGCGCGGCTTCCATGGCCTCGACGGTCAGCTTGCTTATACCTACTCCAAATGCCTCAGCAACTCGCCCGGATACTTCGGCACCGGTTGGGGCAGCACCGCAGCGCAGAGCTCCGGCGGCCAGCCGGGATGGCAGAACATCTACGAACCGAACGCTGACTGGGGACCGTGCTACTACGACGACACCCACGTTTTCAGCGGCTACTACTCATACCAACTGCCGTTCGGCAAGGGCAAACAGTTCGGCAGTGACGCCAACAAGGTTGTCAACGCTTTGATCGGCAACTGGCAAATCAGCGGCATCCTGACGCTCCACAGCGGATTTGCTCTCACTCTGAATGACTTCGGAGGCTGGAGCGCCTACGGCGACCACTCCGGCACCAACTCCATTGAGCCCTACACACTGTCCGCCCTGCCGAATTGCAACGGGCCCATCAGCATCGAAAACAAATTCGTCCCATTCAGCGCCGGCGTACCCGCGCACATTCAGTGGTTTGCCACCAACAACATTTCGGCCATACCCAACGCAAACGTGCTGACAACGTATACGAACACCGGCACCGTAGCGAATCCAGTTGCTGGTGCACCTGTTGGCGCCATTGCTACCGGTGGCGGTTCCTTCGGAACTTGTTCCGTTGGCAACATCCGTGGCCCCTGGACCAAAACCCTCGACGCCAGCCTGCAAAAGGAGTTCAGCCTCGGCGAACGCAGAACTCTGCAGCTCCGGCTGGACGCCTTCAACGCGTTCAACACACCTATCTGGACCTTCAGCGGCGGACCCGCCGGTGGCTCGTTTGATTCGAGCAGTGCATCGCTCGGACAAATCACCGGCTCACAAGGCGCACGACAGCTCCAAATCGCTCTGAAGTTCCTATTCTAGTTTTGCACCTCAACACCCCGTGGGATGGCAGGCGCTTCGGCGCCTGCCGTTCCTTTTCTGGGCTGCTTTGTCTGGCGAGAGTTGGATGTACAATCGAATCATGAATCGATTCTTTCATCTTTGCGCGAGCTTTGCGGTTTCGTTCCTCTTCTTTTCTTCTGCGAATGCTCAAGCACCGCCCAAAGCTCCTGCTCCCGCAGCTCAACAGCAGAATCCACAACACGCCATGTCTCTCGCGGAGTCCGGCCACTGCGCCGAAGCGCTTCCACTACTGAAGAAATCCATCCATCAGGTAACTGATCGCGATCTCAAAAAACGCATTGGCCTCCTCGGCTTGAATTGCGCCATGACCCACAATGCCCCGTACGATTCTCTTGATTTCCTCATTGTCCTCAATCGCGACTTCCCCCGCGATCCCGATGTTCTCTACGCTGCTGCTCACGCTTTCTCCGATCTCTCTCTTCGCGCTTCCCAGGACCTCGTTCGTGAAGCGCCCTTCTCCTATCAGGTCCACGAGCTCAACGCCGAAGCCCTCGAAACCCAGGGCCGATGGCAGGAAGCCGCCACCGAATACCAGAAAATCATCGACATCGATCCCACGCTCCGCGGCATCCACGGCCGCTTGGGCCGCGTTCTGCTATCCGCCCCGCAACCCACTCCCGAAGCCGTCGCAAAAGCGAAGAAGGCCTTCGAGGATGAACTCGAGATCGATCCAAACAACGCCACCGCGGAATATGTTTTGGGTGAACTCGCAAAAGGCGACGGCGATTTGTCCGCCGCTATCGCCCACTACACTCGCGCCGCAAAAATCGACGCTGGTTTCGCGGAAGCCTATCTTGGTCTCGGTTCCGCGCTCGTCGAGCGCAAGCAGTTTGCCGAGGCCATCCTTCCACTCCAAACCTACGAGAAAATGGCCCCCGATAGCCCCACGGGACATTATCAATTAGCTCTCGCCTACAACGGCGTGGGACGCAAAGAAGACGCCAATCGCGAAGCCGCCCTCCAGCGCGACACCGCCAAATCCCTCGAACAGCTCAAGCGCCGCGTCGCCGAGGGCCTCGAGCATCAAAAGCCTCCGCAGTGAAAACCGCTCTCCTCATCTTTCCCTCCGCCGCCGGACTTTTCCTCTCGGTTTCCGTGCTCTTCTTCCTTGCATCCTCTTTCACAAGTCGCGCGCAATCTCCGCAATCGAGCAGCATCTCCCTAGCAACGGAAATGCGCGTTCGGGGGGCGGGCTGGTGGCCCTCAAAAGGCTCCCCCGCCCGAACGGAATACACTGGTCCAGACGCCTGCATCGAGTGCCACGAGCTGAAAGCCGAAACCCAGCAGTCCACCGCCATGCTTCATGCAGCAGTCCGCGCGCCAGATTCAAAGAGCCTTCGCGAACACCGCAACCTCCCTTTTCAAACCGGCCCCTACGCCTATCAACTCCTGACCACCACTGAAAAGAGCACTCTGACTGTCAACAACGCAACCTCTTCTTTTTCTGTGGATCTAATCTGGGCGCTAGGGTCGGGCCACATGGGCCAAACTTTCATCTACCAGCAAAACGGCAAATTCTATGAAAGCCACGTCAGTTTCTACAACGCCATCCAATCTCTAGACGTCACTCCCGGCCAATCCCATTCCGTGCCAGCAACTCTCGATGATGCTGCGGGCCGCGCCATCCCTCCCAACGAAGCGCGCCTCTGCCTCGGCTGCCACACCACCGCCTCCACCACAAAAAATCAATTCGATCCAAGTGCCGCGTATCTGGGCGTCACCTGCGAAGCCTGTCATGGGCCCGGCGCGCAGCATATCGCCGCTGCCAGAGCCAAAACCGAAAAGCGTGGCTCCGGATTGACTTTCAATCCCGCACAGCTAGCCCGCGTCGATTCCGTGGATTTTTGCGGCGCCTGCCACCGCACCTGGCAAGACGTCGTCTCCGGTCAAATGGTCGGCGCCGGCACCTTCAACGTGCGCTTCGCTCCCTACCGTCTCGAAAACAGCCGCTGCTGGGCCGAAGGCGACGCGCGCATCACCTGTATGGCGTGTCACGACCCGCACAAACCTCTCTCACACGATGTCGCCTCCTACGATCAAAATTGCCTCGCCTGCCACGCGTCAAGCACCACCGAGAAAAAATCCGAAAATAATCCCGGCGCCGCCTGCCCCGTCGCCACAAAAAATTGCGTCACCTGCCACATGCCCAAAGTCGAGCCTCCCAATTTGCATTCCGCATTCACCGATCACTGGATCCGCATCGCGCGTCCAAACTCCGCCTATCCCGAATAACTCCATGCGCCACGACCTCCATCTTCGCCGCGATTTTCTCCGCTACTTGGCTGGCTCCGCCGCGGCCGCTACTCTCCGTCCAATCCTTCAAGCATCAGCCGCTCCCGACCAAACTTTTCCTTTCTCCGAAATTCCTGCATCCGCTTCCGGCATCAATTTCGTCCACACCAGTGGCCATTCCCCCCAAAAATTTCTTCCCGAATCCACTGGTCCCGGCTGCGCCTTCCTCGATTACGACAACGACGGCTGGATGGACATCTACCTCGTCAACAGCGGCCCCTGCGATTTCTGGACTCCTCCCACTCCCCTCCGCAACTCCCTCTATCGCAACAATCGCGACGGCACGTTCACCGACGTCACCGCAAAAGCTGGCGTCCCCGGCGGCGGCTACGGCATGGGCGTCGCCGTTGGCGACTACAACGCCGACGGTTTCCCCGATCTCTACGTCTCGCAATATGGCCGCAGCATCCTCTATCGCAACAACGGCGACGGAACCTTCACCGACGTTACCGAAAAAGCCGGCGTCGCCGCTCCCGGCTGGGCCTCCAGCGCCGTCTGGTTCGATTACGACAACGACGGCCGCCTCGATCTCTTCGTCTGCCGCTTCGTCGATTTCACCAAGCTCACTCACCACGTCTGCAACGCCCCCAACATCCCCGCGCTAGCAGGCATCAACGAATATTGCTACCCGCGCATCTTCAATCCCATGCCCAGCTGGCTCTTCCACAACAACGGCGACGGCACCTTCACCGACGTCAGCCAAAAAATGGGCATCGCCGATAATCCCGGCAAATCCTGGGGCGCAGTCGCCACGGACATCAACAACGACGGCTTCCTCGATCTCTTCGTCGCCAACGACACCACCGCCAATTTCCTCTTCGCCAATCGCAAAGGGAAAAAATTCGAAGAGATCGGCTTCACCGCCGGTGTGGCGTATGGACCCGGGGGCAAAGCCCGCTCAGGAATGGGTGTCGATTCCGCGGACTTCAATCAGGACGGCTGGATGGATCTCTTCGTCACAAATCTGGACCACGAATTCTACGGCCTCTACCAAAACAAACACGACGAATCCTTCGAAGACAAAGCCGGCCCCACAGGCGTAGCCCGCGCCACGCAAATGATGAGCGGCTGGGGCGCTAAATTTTTCGACTTCGATAACGACGGCCTCCTCGATCTCTTCGTTGCCAACGGCCATCCCGACGACGTCATCGACAAAATAAATCCCGGCGTAGCCTACAGCGAGCCTCTCCTGCTTTTCCAAAACACGCCCACAGGACTGAAAAACATCAGCGCTGAAAGCGGCCCCGTCTTCACCCGCCAGCTCAACGCTCGCGGCCTGGCCATCGGCGATTTCGATAACGACGGCGCGGTCGATGTCTTGATCGCCGTCAACGACGGCCCACCCGTCCTACTCCGCAACAACGCCGGAACAAAAAATCACTGGCTAGGTCTGAATCTCATCGGCAAAAAATCCAACCCCGACGCCATCGGCGCCCACATCTCCTATCAAGCCGGCGATCTAAAGCAAACCCGTTTCAAAGTAGGCGGCGGCAGCTATCTCTCCTCCCACGACCCGCGCATCGTCCTAGGCCTCGCCAAACACGAAAAACTCGACTGGCTAGAAATCAAATGGCCCCAACCCAGCGCCCAAGTTCAACGCTTCACCGACCTCCCCATCAACCGCTACATCACCGTCACCGAAGGCGATGCCCACTGGCGCTAACCGCAGTAGAGGATTAGTTGCCGATTTCTGCGTTACAATTGCTACCTGTGCGTGGGGTATGAGGTTTCATTGCTGAGGGTTGATGGCACGGTTGGTTAAGGAATATGTAAAGCCGGACGGGCGAGGAAGGCACCGTAAATTTCGGGTCTATGCGAGTTTTGACTATCCGGGAATATTTGACCAGCGCTACGACTCGGCATCGCATCGTCAGCTAATCCTTCGTGAGCTGCGATACCGTACAGGGCCAGCACCTGCTTTTCCGGGTAGAAATAAGAAAAAATTTCAAAGAATTAGTGAACACGAGCGCCATGTGCCATCGCAGTGGAAAGCAGCAATTCTCCGCGATGCTCCACTCCTGAAGGGATTTTTCGCCGAAGAACCCAAATGGCGCGAAAAGATGCTCCACTGGTGCGACAAGAGCATTGAAGCTCTTTCTTCCTTCGACACCAAGTCTTCCACCGGATAGGTATTTCGAAGAGGTTGCCGATTGGCTTCCGTTCAGTCTCTCACTGCGGCCAAGCTTGCAGCGACAAGTCAATCACCCCTTGCAATTCCTTACGCGAAGCCCCTCCCGCGGACTGCACCGACATTCCATGCATCACGGCCATAACGTACCGCGCCAAATCCCCCGCATCAGCCGCAGTAGGCAAATCCCCCTTAACTTTCGCGCGCTCAAGTCGCTCCCGTAGCGCCGCTTCTCCCGTCGCCCGCCGCGAAATCAACTCTTTCCGTATTGGATCCGCCTCTTCTCCGCAAGCCAGCGCACCCTGCACCATCAAACATCCCTTCGGATTCCCCGGGCACGAAAGCAAGTCCGCCGTCCCCACCATCAACCGCTCCGCCACCGCCCGCGCCGTCGGCTCCTTCAGCGCCTCCGCAGTGAAGCCCGTCATCCGCGTGTTATACCGGTCCAGCGCCTTCCGAAACAACGCTTCCTTATTCCCAAACGTCGCATAAATGCTCGGCCGGTTAATCCCCATCGCCGCCGTCAAATCCGACAGCGCCGTCCCCTCATACCCCTTCTTCCAAAACACTCTCAGTGCCGCCTCCAGCGCCGTATCCGGATCGAAAGCCCGTGGCCTCCCCAGATGCGCTCCGCTTCGCTTGACAGTCAACCGCCTGGAAACAGGCAGGTTACCCCGCCTTTTCTTTTTTGTATCCTTTCTCATACTCCAGCATCCTATCACACTGTTTCGTATCGAGCGGTAAGAAAGTCCCTGACACTTGCCGCCCAAACAAGATAGTTTTCGTACCCAACGGTACATAAATAGCATCGAAGAGCAGAACGCAAAGGAGAACGCAAATGTCCAAACTTAAAGATCAAGTAGCCGTCGTAACCGGCGCCTCCAAAGGCATCGGAGCAGGTATCGCCAAAGCGCTAGCCGCCGAAGGCGCCTCCGTAGTCGTCAACTATTCCTCCAGCAAATCTGGCGCAGACAAAGTCGTCGCCGAGATCGTCAAAAAGGGCGGCAAAGCCATCGCCGTCCAAGCTGACGTCTCCAAGCAAGCCGACATCACCCGCCTTTTCGCCGAAACCAAAAAAGCCTTCGGGCGCCTCGATGTCCTGGTCAACAACGCCGGCGTCTACGTGTTAGGGCCGCTCGAGAGCGTCACCGAAGAATCCTTCCACAACCACTTCAACCTCAATGTTCTCGGTTTGCTCCTTACCACAAAGGAATCGCTCAAGCTCTTCGGCGATAACGGTGGAAGCATCATCAATATCGGCTCGGCCATCAGCACGTTGACTCCTCCCAATGCATCGGTCTACACCGCCACCAAGGGTGCTGTCGATGTCATTACCCGATCCCTCTCGAAGGAGCTGGGCCCCCGTAAAATCCGCGTCAATTCCATCAACCCTGGCATGATCGAGACGGAAGGCGTCCACGCCGCAGGCATCGCCGACAGCGATTTCCGCAAATGGGTCGAGACCCAAGCCCCGCTTGGTCGTATTGGACAGACGGACGACATCTCTCCGACGGCGGTTTACCTCGCCTCTTCCGATTCCAAATATATGACTGGCGAAACCCTCGCGGTCGCAGGCGGAATCAAGTAATCGCTGTGGGCAGGACCGGGGGCCGCGCAAGCGGCCCAGTAGCAGAACTCTGTAGGTGCAGGTCTTTAGACCTGCGCTTTTGATTTTCCTCAAACAATCGCGATTGCAATCCGTCCACAGGAGAAAATTCCATGCTCAAGCACGAAGGAAAAGTAGCAGTAATAACCGGCGGCAACAGCGGCATAGGCCTGGCCACCGCGCAGCGCCTAGTCTCCGAAGGCGCCTACGTCTTCATCACCGGCCGCCGCCAAACCGAACTAGACGCCGCCGTAAAGATGATCGGCAAAAACGTTACCGCCGTCCAAGGCGATGTCGCAAATCTAATCGATCTGGATCGTCTCTACGCCACCGTCAAGCAACAAAAAGGCCGCGTCGATATCCTCTTCGCCAACGCCGGCGGCGGTGAATTCGCACCCCTCGGCTCCATCACCGAAGCTCACTACGACAAAACCTTCAACGCCAACGTCAAAGGACTTCTCTTCACCGTCCAAAAAGCCCTCCCTCTCTTCACCAACGGCGGCTCCATCATTCTCAATGCCTCTATCGTCTCCATAAAAGGCACTCCCGCGCTCAGCGTCTACAGCGCCACAAAAGCCGCCGTACGTTCTTTCGCCCGCACTTGGACACTCGATCTCAAAGACCGCAGAATTCGCGTCAACGCCGTCAGCCCCGGTCCCATTGATACTCCCGGTGTCGATGGCTTGGCAAAGACCCCGCAAGAACTTGCCCAGTTCAAAGCCGCCATGATCAGCGCCGTTCCCATGGGCCGCATGGGCACCTCCGACGAAATCGCCAAAGCCGTCTCTTTCCTCGCCTCCGATGACGCCAGCTTCATCACCGGCATCGAGCTCTTCATCGACGGCGGCATGGCCCAAGTCTAACTCCTCGTCCTCGCTGGCGTGCGAGGTCAGAGCAAATGACTCACGCCAGCGAGCCTTCTTTTCTGCGCCCTCAGTGTCCTCCGTACGCTTTGTGTAAAGCTCTTTCTCTTCCACTCTTATCCTTCCAAGCCTCGCGCCCCTCGTGCGACTGGTCTGACGGAACTCTAAGCGCGTCCAACAATCATTACATGTGCAACAAATGTTACTAGCCCACTACGCGCCAAAAAACGGATGCGGTCTATCGAAAAGCATCCTCTTGACACCAGCACTCTATGCGATTAGCCTCTCTCCAATCGGACAGCAACATATGTTGCGAAAGCCGCGCGCTGGTGGGTGGCGGCACCAGTCGGGGTAGTCGTTCTAATCAGCAATCGAGTGGAGGACTGACGCATGGCCACAAAGGAAACACTCATCTCTTTGATCGACATTCAGAGAAACCGCGCTTTCCACAGTTGCGCTCTGCTACTCTGCGCAACGCTTGTTGCATTTTTCCTCGTCGGAATGCCCGCGAATTCCGCCGCGCAAACCGCGGGTACCGGCGCTCTTTCCGGCACAGTGACGGATCAATCCGGCTCCAGCATCGCTGGCGCGCAAGTAAAAGTCACGAGCGAAGCTTCTGGCGAAGTGCGTACGGTCACCACCAACGCCACTGGCTCGTTCATCGTTCCCTTGCTTTTGCCTGGCACCTATCGCGTCGAAATCTCGCAAACCGGCTTCCGCTCGGTGACCGTCCCGCACGTCCAGATTACCGTCACGGAAACCAACGCGCTCACCCTCCGTCTCGAGGTCGGCCAGATTGCGGAGACCGTGATCGTCGAAGCGCAGGTCGCACAGTTACAAACAGAATCCAGCACGCTCGGCCGCGTCACCTCCGGCGAGCAGGTCCAATCGCTCCCGCTGGCCATGCGCAACTTCACTCAGATCATCGCTCTCAACCCAGGCGTATCGGCGGAAGTCTCTAACGCCGGCGAACTGGGCCGCGGCGGCGGCGGCAACAACCAGGATCCCACCGTATCCGCTGGCAATTGGGCCTCCGATAACAATTTTCAAATGAACGGGGTCGGAGTCAACGATATCCAACAGAGCGGCTACTTCAGCGCGGGCGTCGCCATTCCCAACCCGGACACGATCCAGGAATTCAAAGTCCAGACCGGCCAATACGATGCCTCGTATGGCCGGAATGCTGGCGCTAACGTCGACGTCGTCACCAAAGGCGGCACCAACGCATACCATGGCGCGGCCTGGGAATATTTCCGCAATAACGACATGAATGCCAACACCTTCTTCTTGAATAAAAATGGCCAGCCGCGGGCGATTCTCAAACAGAACCAGTTCGGCGGCGATTTTGGCGGGCCCATCAAAAAGGACAAACTGCAGTTCTTCACCTCCTATCAGGGCACGCGTCAGCGCAACGGTCTTGATCTAAACTGTTCCTCAAATATTAGCGAAGCGCCGTTAACCAATGACCGCTCGGCGGCCGCTCTTGGGGCTCTCTGGGCAGCCCACCCACTAGACGCTCAAACGGCAATCGGCGGAGTTCAGGTCGCCCCGGATGGGTCCAACATCAATCCCGTCGCCCTAAACCTTCTGAACACAAAGCTGGCCAACGGCAATTACCTCATCCCAACGCCTCAGACCATCAACCCCAACGTGCCTTTCGATGCGCAAGGCTCCGCCGCCTTCAGCGTAGCGTGCCCCTTCACTGAAGATCAGTTCATGACCAACGCCGATTTCGAGATGTCCTCCAAGAGCAAACTTAGCGGCCGCTTCTTCTTCGCGAATAGCGGAATCACCTACACTTTGCCGCAAACGAACCTCACCGCCGGCGGCTCGCCTCCAGGCGCTCCCGTGAACCTCACGCAAGACTTCCGGAACTTCTCGCTGACGCACACCTATATCTTCAGCCCCACGCTATTGAATGAAGCCGAAGTTGCCTACCACCGAATCTTTGCAACTTTCGCACAGGCTATACCAGGTTTCACTTGGTCGCAGGTCGGCGTGAACGTCATACCTGCTGACAACGAAATTCCCGCTATTGCAATCGACTATCCCTCCGCCAGCGGCTTGGGTCTCGGAGGAAACGGCCAGAACGTTCAGATCGCGGAGAATACCTACACTTTCCAGGACTCCGTTTCCTGGACCAAGGGCAGGCACACCTTCCGCTTCGGCGCAGGTCTTTCCCGCGAACAGAATAATCAGGTCGGTTTCCATTATCTTGCGGGGGAAACTTTCCTCACTTGGTCCGATTTCATGATCGGGCTACCGACTGGGCCGGTTGCCAGCGGTGGGAATGGCTCTCCCACTGGGTTTAGCAATGTAATTGCCTCCCTTGATTTGCTCGGCCTTTTCGATCGCGCTTACCGCGATTGGGAAATTTGGAGCTATGCTCAAGACGACTTCAAAGTAACTAAACACTTGACCCTTAACTTGGGCCTCCGCTACGACCACATTGGTGACTTCGGTGATGCACAGGGCCGCAACTCTGGCTTTGACGCCTCGTTGGCCATTCCCAATCCGCCAGCCGCAGGTACCCTGGCCGGAACAACGGTTCCCAACAATTTTGTTGGCACCATTCCAGCGGGAGTTAAACAGCTCAATAACGATTTCGGACTGAACGGCGACGGACAGAACACGTGGAATCCCCGAGTCGGCTTTGCGTATCAATTGCCTTTTAACAACTGGACTCAGGAACGCGTTGTCATTCGCGGTGGCTACGGCGTTTACCATTCGCGGTCCACTGGCCAGCCTTTTCTCCAATTGATTTCCGCTCCGCCCTACGGCCAGTTCCGGATTTTTTCTGCCGGTTCTGCGGGCCCTTTCTCCGAACAGCAGCCCCTGCCCCTTGCGTCGCCAGCCTTCCCGACGTTCATTCCGTACTCCCCGACCACCTCAAACGCAATTACAACATTTGATCCAGTGTATCGCCCGCCCATGGTTCAGGAGTACAGCTTGGGCGCCCAAGCGCAGCTTACTCCCAGCTTGGTTCTCGAAGTCGGTTATTCCGGCGCTCGCGGACTACATCTTATTGACATACGCTCGATCAACCAGGCTAACTTGGCCAGCGCAGCTGACCCAATTCGCGGAGAGACAACAAATACGCTCGCGAATCTGGCTCTTCGCGTTCCTTACCAAGGCTTCTCGCCCTATTCCATGACGCAAATCGAATCCGATGGCTCATCGTGGTACAACGCTCTTCTGGTCAGCCTAAACAAGCGCTTTAGCCACGGCTTGCAGGCGCAGGTCTCCTACACCTTTGCCAAGGATCTCTCTACTACCTTCGGTTCTACGACCGGTCCCAACGGCGGCCAAGTCACCGGAAATCAGAACAGCCTCGCCTCAGGATACGGCCCGGACAACTTTGTCCGTCCTCAGCGGCTGGTGGTCAATTATTCCTATCAACTTCCCAAGCCTCATTGGGACAGTGCTTTCGCTCAGCAAGCTCTTGGAGGTTGGTCCATTCAAGGTGTGACGGTATACCAGACTGGGCATTACCTTACAGTCACATACAGTAACCAAACCAGCGTCTATGGAACTACGACGGACCGCGCCCAACTCATGGGAACCTGCACTCCTGGACAGTACGTCAACAGTGGCTCGGTCACCTCCAAGTTGAGCAATTACATCAACAAGAACTGCTTCACAACTCCTCCTGTCATCGGCAACGATGGCGTCGCTACCGGCTTCGGCAACTCTGGCGTTGGCATTCTCCGCGGTCCCAGCGAGCTTAACTTCGACTTCTCCCTGTTCAAAGATTTCCCGATCCACAAGATCAGGGATAGCGCGAACCTCCAGTTCCGCGCCGAGTTCTTCAACATTTTCAATCATCCGCTGTTTCAAGATCCCGACTCCAACTTCGGCGATCCGACCTTTGGCGCAATCACCAACACCTATGGCAACCCGCGAGTCATTCAGCTCGCTTTGAAGCTGAGTTTCTAACCGGAGGCCTGACCAGAAAATATTTAAACGCGGGCAGACCGCAACCCAATCATCAACAGGCTCAGGGCGATCGCACAACGTTGCGCTGAGCCTCTCCCCTTTTCTGTTTTACCTGCAACTCTATCTGCCCTAATCTGCCCTATGTAACTCCCATTTCCGCGAAACAAAAAAACTGGTACCTTGCCTCCTGCACATTTAGGGACGCAAACTGCCTCACGCGTAGCATTTCTTGAAATAAACTCAACCGTGAGCGCATCACCAGGAGCGAGAGCGATGAAGCATACGGCGGCAGTGATCGGTGTGGGATTTGTCGGCAGAGCGCACGTAGATGCTCTGCGGCGTCTGGGAATTCCCATACGGGGCATTCTCGGCAGTACGAAAGAGCGCGGCGCGGAATCCAGCCAGGCTCTAGGTCTCGAGCATGCCTACGCTTCGCTCGACGAGCTCGCCGCGGACCCAAAGGTAACCTCGGTCCACATCTGCACGCCCAACCACGTGCACTTCGAGCAGGCCAGCAAATTGCTCCGAGCCGGCAAACACGTCCTGTGCGAAAAGCCGCTGGCCATGGATTCGCGCGAATCCGAAATGCTGGTGAAGCTCGCCCGCGAAGCGAATCGCGTTGGCGGCGTTGCTTACAATCTGCGCTACTACCCCCTCTGTCAGGAAGCGCGCTCTCTGATCCAGAAAGGCGAGATCGGCACGCCGCACACCGCTCACGGCAGTTTTCTGCAGGACTGGCTGCTGCATCCCACGGATTGGAACTGGCGCCTCGAACAAAAACTCGGCGGCGAACTGCGCGCTGTCTCCGACATCGGCACGCACGCCATGGATTTGCTGATGTTCCTGACGGGCAAGAAAATCACCGAGGTCTGCGCGGATCTCGCCACGGTTATTTCCGTTCGCCGCAAGCCACGCGGCCGCGTCGAGACCTTCAAGAAAGCCGACGCTACCGCCTATGACGAAATGCCCATGACCACGGACGATTACGCCACCATGCTTCTTCATTTTCAGGACGGCTTGCGTGGTGTCGTCACTGTGTCCCAAGTCAGCGCTGGCCACAAAGCGAAGCTGAGCTTCGGCATCGACGGTTCGAAAGCCTCGTTGTGGTGGAATGCCGAAAATCCGAACGAAATGTGGATTGGCCGCCGCGACACCGCTAACGGCTCGATGCTCAAGGATCCCGCGCTAATGACCCCCGAAGCGCGTCCCTACGCCGTGTATCCCGGCGGGCACACCGAAGGCTATCCAGACACGTTCATGCAGCTCTTCCGCGACTTCTACGAATACATTGCGGCGGGCGATTGGAAAGCGCCACGAACATTCCCGACCTTTCAAACCGGCCACGACGAAATGCTTCTTTGCGACGCTATTCTGAAGAGCTCGCAATCCAGGGCCTGGGAACCCGTCCAATGGGATTGACCCGCAGCTCTCAGTAGCACAGGCACTCTTGCCTGTGCCGTTGAATTGACCTTGCCGCCTCTACTTCTTCGGGTACCGGTAGCTCAAACTCGGCGGCAGCCGGTCCGAACGCTGGCGCGTATTGTATTCGAGCTGGTATCCGAGATGCTGTGCGTCGTCCGGATACTCTTTGCCCGCGGGATACGGGTAGGGAAGAAGAGTGTGGCGCGGAAGTGGTTCAACGCTAAAAGCGTAGGCCGCGTAGAAATCCAGATCCTTCTCGAAGCCGTTGGCATAGAAGAAATAATCGCGCACCCATCCGGGGGGGAGCGCAGGCAAGTTGCGCGGATCGAAATCGAGTTTGACGCCCTCGCCAGAGCCGAACACCACGAAACGATCGTCAGCGGCGCTCAGCAAATCGAGCACATCGCCAAAGCGCGTGTAGTTGCCCGCGGCGCGCGCATACGGGCCAGTCATGCTGCGGTTCGTGAAAGAGTACGTTGTGTCGCTGGCGGGAGTGAGTCGAATTTCGCGTGGATAGCCAAGAAATTCCAGCGAAGCTTTCGCGAGAGGAACTTCGGCGGCGCGGATTTCTTTTGCATCGGGAGTTTGATCGATGCGAATCGCATCCCAATAAATTTTTAGATTGCTGACGATGCGAATCCGCCGCGTGCCCGGCGGAAGTTTGCCGGTGAGGTCCGTAACCATAGTGCGTTCGAGGCCAGCGGGAAAGCCCATGTCCTCCACGACGCGGACCCATTTGTTATTTGCATCCTGTGCTTCGACATACGGAGCAATGACTTTCACTCCAGCCTGATCGGCTGCGTACATCGAAGTAGCAGTGAAATAATCGGTGTAGCCATCGATGATAAGTCGCAGCGGCTTCGCGGCGTCCCACTTGCCAAGGTCGAGCTCAACCCAATGTAGTTTCGCGAAACCAGTGAACGGCAAAGCTTCGAAGTCAGTGACGTACTTGCGATCACGCTGCGAAATCAGCGAGAGAACATCATTTCCGCGATCATCCCACGCTCCCAGCGGCGGATGGGCGTCATGGGCCGCGATAACTCGGAACTCGGGGAACGGCGGATTGGAAACAAAGCGTTCGTTCGGGAAAACCTCGTATGCCGCGGGATGATCGATCGCGAGCAGACGCAGCTGATCCAAGTAGACAGTCTCCTCCATCGGCTCCATGAACCGGAAACTCAACATCCCGTGAAGCGGATGAACGCTTGCAGCGTCGACTTTTAGATATTCGTCCGGATCAGGAACGTCGCGCTCCGCGACATTGTTCTGGCCGGGACCAACCCAGTGGCCGACGACGCCGGGACCAATCATGTCGGCGATGAATTCATATTCTTTGCCATTCCACGAAAATAAGACGGGACAAGAACTGCCGCGGCGGTCGAGTTCGCCGATGGATTGCGTCTTTCTCGCAGCGAGATTTATTTCGTCTTGCGGAACTCCGGTGGGCCAAAGTAGACGAACGACTTCAGCGTTTTTTTCTTCGCCAAGGCCAGCGAGAATGCTCGGTGCATTTTGCCCGAGATAGCCGCTCGCGCCTTGTAATTCCCATTTTTGATAGAGCGGGCCTGCGTAGATTTCAACTTTTGTTCCGATTCCATTTTTGTTGTCGGCAAGAGGTTTGAGCTCGATGCTCATCCAGTTGTGCTGATTCGCCCCTTCGTTTTTCAGGAGGAGCGGTGCGTTGCCGAGTTGCGTAACGACGAGATCGGGGCTGCCGTTGCTGCTCAAGTCCGCGACGGCGATGGCGCGCGGCTGCGAAAGTTTGACGGCGTCGAGATGCACTTCCTTGGTGACATCGGCCCAGCCCTTAGCGCCGAGATTGCGGAGCAGGCGTATCTCGCCGCCGCTGCTGGATTCACCGACGGCGACGAGATCAAGCCAGCCATCGTTGTCGTAATCGATAGCGGAGATTCCCCAGCCGCGTTGCCATCCGAAGTCCGGAAGAGGAACGCGCTCGAGATGCTTCCCGTCAACATTCCGCCAAAGACTGATCCCGGGAGCTCCGGCGTGCGTGAAAGCGAGATCCATCCAGCCGTCTTTATTGAAATCGAAAGCGACGACGCCGACGGCCGGCGGCAGATTTTCTTTTTTGAAATCGATCGCGGAAGACGGAGTGAATTTTCCCTCGCGCGGATTTAGATAAATGGACGCGCCGTCAGTGCCTCCAGCAAAAACAAAATCGATAGCGCGATCGTTGTTGAAGTCTGTGGTGACCAGGCCCGCGCCGGTGGCGTCGAAGCCGAGACCGCTCTCAGCGGAGACGTCAGTGAAAGTGCTGTTGCCGTTGTTGCGCCATAAAACATTGTGCGCTGCCGTTTCACGCGCAGCAGCCGCGGTGGGCTGCATGGTGATGTACAGATCGAGATCGCCGTCGTGGTCGTAGTCGACGAAAGTGAGGCCAACGCAACCAGGTTCGCGGCGTATGCCGGCCTTTTCTGTGACGTCGGCGAATGTTCCGTCGCCGGTGTTGTGGAAGAGGCGGACACCATCGGTGAAGCAAACGGCGAGGTCGGTGTGGCCATCGTTATCGAAGTCGCCAGCAGCACAGCCGAAGCCGACTGCTGCGCTCTCGAGGCCCGCAGGTTTCGTAACATCAGCGAACTTCCCGTTTCCGAGATTGTGGAGCAGATGGCTGCCATACGTGGGATCGCTGCCCACGAGGAAAAGGTCGGGTTTGCCGTCGTTGTCGTAGTCGAAGAAACAAGCGCCGTTGGACGGGCCGACCGGCGTTGCAGCTGGCGGGGAGATAGCCGTAGAAATGAATTGTGGCGCGAAATGAACTGGAATAGCGGGCGGCGCGTTTTGTACGGAGCTGCGCGGAAGTTCGGCGAGCGAGAAGCGGCCTTGGTCGCCGTAGCCGGCACCGAACGGAGTGGCGACATGGTCGGCGGTCATTTTTTGGAATTTGGCGAGATGCTCTTTGGCCGCTTCGGGATTGCCGCTGCGTTGGTAGGCGCGAGCCAGCCCAAATTCGGCGGACGCGTGAAACGGAAAAATGGCGAGAGCTTTTTGGAATGCGGCGATGGCTTGATCGTAGCGCTGAAGCTGGGAATTCAAGTAGCCGACGAAATACCAGGGGTCGGCTTCGTCGGCGATTTGCGTGACGTGCGTGAAGGCGGCGACACCTTTTTCCGCGTCGCCGAGATCTTTGTAGACGAGGCCGAGGTTGTACCAGGCGTAGGGATCCTGCGGAAGTTTCTCCGCGGCGGCGGCGAGAGCCGTGCGAGCGGCTTCGAGTTTCTGCTGCGCGAGGAGAGAGATGCCGAGGTTGACGCGGGCGACTTCGAACTGTGGGTCGGCGGCGAG
Source organism: uncultured Acidobacteriota bacterium (assembly GCA_963705855.1). Classification (GTDB taxonomy): domain Bacteria; phylum Acidobacteriota; class Terriglobia; order Acidiferrales; family UBA7541; genus Acidiferrum. The sequence goes on along the minus strand of CAVPLA010000040.1, from coordinate 77,273 downwards.
CGATTGTTCGAAGAGTTTTTGCGCGTCGGCGGGGCGCTGCTGATTCATGTAAGCGACGCCAAGAGTGTTGAGGCGGTAGGCTTCGGCGGGATCGACGTGAGGCACGGCTTTCTGCGCAGCGGGCGAGGATTGCGTTTGAGCGGCGCGCGAATGGAGAAACGATGCGGCGACGCAAACGACGGATAAGCAAACTATGACGACAGCGGCACGCCGAGAGGGAGCTTGCATCAGGGTATTTGTCCTGTCCGCGAAGCGCGACAAATGTTGGATGGCTGCGGCGCGGAGCAGTAAAGATTCTGTGTGCAGAGGGGGATAGCGTCAACCGTTTTTGTAGAGGGCTTCTGAAGGCGAGACGAGAGTTGACACGTTCACCGTGGATGCGAGAATTGCCGCCGAGGAAGATATACCTATGGACGATTTCCCGGAGTTCATGAAGCGTGCCGAGAACGGGATTGCAACGAGTAGTCAGGCGACGCCCGGAGTTGAGGGTTACGTGTTTGATGGTGCGGATGGGAGTCAAATGGCGTTTTGGACTTGCCGCGAAACGGCGAGTTCCGCTCCTCATGCGCATGAGTATGACGAATACATGGTCGTGGTGCAGGGGCGCTACACGTTGATCATTGAGGGCAAACGGATTCCCATCAAGGCGGGAGAGGAATATTTCATTCCGAAGGGAGTCTCGCACGGCGGCGAGGTTGTGGCTGGAACCCGGACGATTCACGCTTTCGGTGGGCGACGGGCAGAGAGAGTTCGTAAATAGATTGGAGGGAAGCACAGCCAGGATTCATCCCGCGAAAACCGCGCGATGGAGAAGAGGTTGGCTGTGCCACCGAGCAATGCGGATTGGGAACAGCGGTCATGACGGTTTTTTTGTGGGGTCGGGTTCGGGGATCGAGGGACCCCAGGCTGAGGGCGTTTGGGCGGTGCCTTTAGAGGGAGAACCCTTACAGGGTAAGGAAGCGGCTGCTGGTGCGGCAGTGGAAGTTGCGGCAGAGGTTGCGGCGGACGTGGCGCTGGCCGCAGGAGCGTCGGCGGGAGTTGATTCGAGTTCCTCTGGGGCGGTGGGGTCGATGATGCCGGCTTCTTGGTCGGCGTCGATGGCGGGGAGGGTGCGGAGCTGGAGGCTGTTGATGAAAGCTAGGACGGCGGCGCGGCGGGGGGAGAGATAGCCGCCGGCAAGGAGTTTATAGAGGTTGGTGAGCGCGAAGTTGATGCCTTGGGCGGTTTGAAAGCCCTCGTGATTGGTGAGGAGAGCATTCTTGAGGTTGAGGGCGTCGGCCTTCATGAGCGCCTGAATGTGGGTGTAGCAGAAAACCTTGCCTGGACCCTCGATGGGAAGTTTGCAACGACGGCCTGACGGGGTGCGGTGCTGGCAACGATCGAGATCGATGATGGCGCTGGTGTTAGCGGATTTCATTTTTTTCTCCAAGTTGGGAGCGGGAGGGTACCCCACCCCCGGTGTTTTTTTGTAAGAGTGACAAACAAAGGGGTTATGGTTGACGCGGTCTGTAAGAGTGACAAATACAGGACTTAAAGTGGTTGCGTTTTCAGCGGTTTGGGAGGGGATTGTAAGAGTGGCAGGGAAAAGGGATAGGCGAGGCCTTATTTGCAGGTTTGAAGGTTTGGAAAGGACCGTTTGCAGGTTTGAAGGTTGACAGGTTGGAAGGTTGGGAAAAGACGAAGAAGGGAGGGCAGAAGAGCGGAACGAGGGTTCATGGAGAGGGCGAGTTCCAGAATGGGAAGGGCGGGCTGGAAGCCTAAGTTCACGTTCTATGGTACCGCGTTTATGATAACTTGTCAAGGTCTTTCTTATATAGTAATGATTCGAACGGCATGCGCATGGGGCGTAAGTTAATAAGAGGAATGGGGATGCACGGGAATTTGGTGCGCGAAAATGGTGTTTGTGTCGGGCCCGGCTAAGCCCCGTAGGTTCCTAGGGGCGAAGTCACAACCCGCACTCTGAAAACCGTAGGGATGCGGCACTCCCCAAACCTCAAAACCTGCCACGCAGAATTCGCCGGGTCGCTATTCACAGGTCTACCTGCCGTGACGGGGCGACCGACGGGATCAACGCAACTTTCCAGTAGGAAAGTGTGCTTGGCCGGTCGTAGAATCAGCATGAGAGCCGGGAACATGGTGCGACTATGAGCATTCGGATACATCCAGAGCTGGAAACGAAGATTCGTGCCCGAGCGGAAGCTGAGGGGCTCAGCATCGAGGCCTACCTGGAGCGACTTGTTCAGGCAGACCAGCAGGGGATGGAAGAGTTGGAAGCGCTGGCTCTTGAGGGACTCGAGTCTGGTGCTCCGATCGAGGTGGGCCCCTCCTACTGGCAAGACAAGCATCGCCAACTCGATGAACGTCTGAAGAAGACCGAGACCCGGTGAGCGCAGCGTATGTCGTCCGCCCGAAGGCGGACGATGATCTCGACGAACAAGCATATTACTTTGCGACCAAAGCAGGGCCTGAACTCGGACATCGGTTTCTCCTCGCCGCCCACGAGACATTTAGCCTGCTCGCTACGCAGCCGGAAATGGGTTGGCACGCGAGGCTCAAAAATCCCCTTCTTGCGTCCTTGCGAGTTTTTCGCGTGTCGGGCTTTGAAAAAATGTTAGTGCTTTATCATCCCAGCTCGGATGGAGTGGAAATTCTTCGCGTGATTCACGGTTCTAGAAATATTATGGCGCTGTTGCGTCGTGAAGGAGTTGAGTGAGCGGCGGCTTCCGCTCGGAAGGCCGCGAAAAAGTCAAAGACCGCACCCTGAAAATCGCAGGGATGCGGCACCCGGCAATTCTAAGAGTTGTACAGGTTCCTCAACTTTTTCTCCTTTCTGCTAATCTTGAGCCATGCCCGAAGAAAAATCCCCCTCGTCTCTGGTTGCGAGCGAAGGTAGCATCGATAGCCGCTATGTGGGATTCTGCGACATCTTGGGATTTTCCAACCGAATCCTAACCGACTTTGACGAAACCCTGAATGTCTACAAACAATTCGCTAATACGTTGTTAAGTCTGCCGGTTAACAAGGTGGAAGTGACTATGTATTCGGATGCCATCCTAGTTGTCGGCGATTCACTTGGCCCCGTTTCATCCGCAATTCAGAGTTTGTGGTTCATTGCCTTAGCCAATGATCTCATGGTGCGTGGTGCAATCACCAAAGGCCGTTATTGGGAACGGCGTCAGGGCAATCACATGCTTGTTGCTAGTGACGCTTTGGTGCGTGCGGTGAAGTTGGAAAGATCGGTCGGGGTTCCTGCCGTGGTCATTGCTGACGACATTGAAATTCCGGACGATTTTTGGTTGCATCGTTTTGCGGCGGGATTGTTTCAGACACCCATCCTGCACTTCCGCGACCGAAACATCGTGAATCCATTCAATACATTCTGGTTTCGGTCCGCGGCTGTCCGCGCGTCACAGCTTATGTCCGCCAGCCCATCACACAGGGACAAGTACTTGTGGTTTCTGGCGTTACACGAGGCTGTCGGCAATGGCCTAGAACTGATCCCATCTAACGTACTAGCACGTTTTGTTCGTGACGGTATCTTGAAGTTGAAGATTCCGGGATCTGAGCTTCAAAGCGGGTAATTAATGGATAAATTAGAGTTGGTTGCTCTTCTCTCAGTGAAAGAGCCGGAAGCTGTCACCCGTACGCTGGCAATGATGGCCTACAACCCATCTATCGGTCGTGTCCTGGAACCAGGTGGTGTCGGAAAATTTGCTGACTTAGTAGTTGAAATGATTCCGAAACTCTATGGACTGGTTACGCGGGAGCGATTCGATTCCGTACACGCCGAAACCTGCGAGCGCATCATAGCTTCATTCAAAACAAATCGACGCCAGAGCCTGAGTCTTTCTTATGGCCAAGCTCAAAAACCCTGGAACGTTTTTCTCAAGGTATATGTGGACTGGGCAAAACGCCCTGATACGGAACTTGCCGAAAAGCTCGTCCCATTTTTACACGTTCCGCTCGATAGCCTTGTGATGAAGTTCATGGCGCGAGAGTTCCAGACGGAGTACGACACCCGAATCGGACTGCTGCGGCGACAACTTGCTGAACGTGCTGTCGAGCGCCTTGCGAAACACCTTCCCGATGGCACTCCTCGCGCAGTTAGTCGCGCACTACTCGGCAAGGAGTTTTCCTTGGTGGGAATGAACAAAGAGACGTATCTAGCCTGGCAGGAATTTCTACGCTCACTTTGGCCCGGTAAACCCGTGATGCTCGATACTATCTGGGCCTTAGAGCGGGCGAAGGTACCTCCCCTAGAGACTGATGAAAGCGAGAGCTAGGCGCGGTTAAAGGTCGGCTGGAAATCAATATGTAGATGTTTTTTGAAGGCGGTTTCATCGCCCTAGCTTCCGCCGGCATCCTGCCTTTGCGCGAGAAGCTTGGAGAACGCCGTCGCGTCAAAATACTTGCCGGTGAATTTGTGGCCGAGTTGACGGGCAGGCCAACGAATCGGATACTGCCGGTGAAACAACCTATTGTCGAGATGCTTGTAGCTTTCGTACGCAATGAGGTCAGCCACTTGAAGAGGAATCGTTTCGCGCTTTGAAGCAAAGGCGACTATGTCAGCGAGCCTCTCATGGTTTGGCCAGTTTTGCTGATCTTTTAGGTCGTTGTATAGCCGTGTGGCTTCCGCTGCAAAATCCTGTTGTCTGTCAAAGACAAATGCGACCTTTTCTTCGGCGGGCAACCTGTCAGCGACGTGACAAGATTCGATGATGCAATGCTGGAAACACAGAAAATATGGATACTGAGGGTTTCCGTGTGTCATCCAAGTCTTCTCGTCCTGAGACAGTCCGTCATAATCCGCTCTCACCAGTGCTGAGCCGACGCAATGAACGTCACGCGCCTTGATCGCCTCTATGAGCTTCTCCATAAATAGATGACGCCGCGTGTTTGACCAGCTTGCAAACTCCCGTTGCCGACTCTCAAATTCTGCCATGTGGAAAACGGCGATGCCTTCGTCCTCGATTATTCGACGCCACCTGCGTTCTAATATCTCCCATTCCGACTCGCTCCCGACGACCCCGGCGATAGCGCAAATTGAAGAACCAGCGTGTATACCGGACTCGTCCATGTAGGCTCTCAGCACGGTCAGCATCTTATACTGGCTCCCCGGAGGATGCAGTAACGAGCACGCACCGTTCACCGAGCAGCGCGCGAGTTGAAGGAGGGTGGACATCAGTGTGGCTGAAATTCTTGTACGCTTAATTTATCTAATTGTCAGTATATAGGTTAAAGAACATGGGGGGGGGTGGCAGGGTTTTAACTCCTCGGTGGCCTACCGTTTGCGGTTTTTGCTTGTTGCCGGGTGTACCGCCTGACCGCGAATTGTCCTGAGATTTCGCTCCATTCGCTGCTAGCCAGGGCGATTCTGTGCTGTATGGAACTGCGCTCCCTAAGAACTCTGCGAGAGAATCCTTGCGCGTGCTTCTTGTCTCCCTGAAACCTCTCGGCGCGCTCTGGTAGCTAACGCCAGGGGGATTCGCCAGTATCAGATGCACTCCTTTGCATCCCTGAAAAGCGCGACGCCTATTTGAGTCCGTCGCGCTTTTCCACCCACGAAACGCAACACTGCGCTCAGGCCAGCGAGCCAGGCGACGGCGTAAAACCTTTGTGTGCGGAGAGCGGCGCGGCGAGAACGCAACGGTTCGCGTGAAGTGTTGTGTTATGGCTTCCGGGGCAATGCGCGTCGATCGGCGGGGGTGGTCATACTTCGGAGCCGCGAGCGCAAGACGCGGATGAGGTACCTGCGTTGCCGGTCGTTAAGTTCAAGCTTCGCTATCGCGAGTTCGGTTCGTAGGAGTAGCGCATCAGCCAGCCTGTCGAAGTCGGGATCCGCTGAGCCTTTCTTGGGGCGCCCGCGTTTCGGTAGCCCATGCTTTCGAATTTGTGCCGCGATCCATTCCCACGTCTCTTTTTCCGGGAGTTCTTTTCTCATCTGTTGGCCTCAGTACTTCGCCATGGGAACGACGCTGGCAACCCGCTGCGATGCCAGGCTATTTTGAAACATGCGTGTGTCGTTTGTCTGTGGGCAACCCACAGACTCGGCAATCGCAGTCCACGCAGCAATATGGACGATAATTTGGCCTAGATCGGATTCACGAATTGCTTTTGTGCTTGACCTGTGGAGTTGATGGCTCTGAGCCGCAGGGGAAACGAATCGGCATAGCGGCCCTCTCAAAGAGAGCAGAAAAGACGTCCCAGCCCGCCATTCGATGGCTCGACGGCCTTCGTCTCCCTGCTCTCCCCCACAAGCCCAAACCCTAGCGATAGAAGTAAGTTGCTGTCTCCGGGTATCTAAAACTGGGCGCGTGGGGCAGTTCTCGCTACGCGGGCGAGAAGAGAAGACATCGGCTGGATGAAACGATTGGCCTGCGAGATTCACATTCTCTCCTAGGAGGAACACCTCATGGCAGGCCCTTGGAAAGCCCTAACGAACACCCCTTCTTTCAGCGTGGACACAATGCTTCTTCTCACCGACGGCACGGTGATGTGCCACGAATATGAGACCGCCAATTGGCATAAGCTCGTTCCGGACGCCAAAGGTGACTATGTGAAAGGCACCTGGCATCCGATGAGCCCGATGGTGGCAAATGCGCCTTTGACGCAAAACGGACCCTTGAACGCGCCCCTGTACTACGCTTCGGCAGTGCTTAAGGATGGACGCGTGTTTGTGGCAGGCGGAGAGTACAACGGTGGCGTAAATCTCGATCTGGCAGCCGCAGAGATCTATGACCCCGTTGCCGATTCCTGGACTTCCGTGCCCGTGCCGCCAGGCTGGGCCAATATTGGAGACGCACCCTGCTGCGTCCTACCGGATGGCAAGCTTCTGCTGGGGAGCATCAAGACGAAAAAAACTGCGATCTTCCATCCCGCAACAAATACCTGGACTGCGGGCGGCCTAAAAAATGACACAAGCTCCGAAGAAGGCTGGACGCTCTTGCCCAACGATTTTATTCTCTGCCCGGAAGTTAACAATCATCCGAAGGCCGAGAAGTACAAGATAAAAACCAATAAGTGGGTTAGCGCAGGGGCGGTGCCCGCAGCTGCTGATCTCGTCCTGAACGCGCCTGTCTCGATTGAAATTGGTCCCGCGATTCTGATGCCTGACGACCGAGTGTTCTGCGCTGGCGCGACCGGCCACACCGCAGTTTACAAGGTCAAAACCGGGGCATGGTTCGCCGGACCCGATTTTCCCGTGGGCACGGGCGGAAAACTGATGCGCGCGTTTGATGCTCCCGCGTGTCTCCTACCCAACGGCCGCGTACTGTGCATGGCGGGAAGCGTCATCACGACGGGGGGCAATGCGGGTTGGGCCGGTCAGCCTGTGAGCGTCTTCGAATACGATGGCACGGGTCTGAATCCGGTGGCGGGACCTGCCAACGCTGCGACTACCGTCACTTATAACTGCCGATTCCTGCTTTTGCCGACAGGGCAAGTTCTGTATTCCACCTGTACACCGAAGCTACAGGTCTTTACTCCCACCGGGGGACCTCACCACCACTGGCGCCCGCACATTACTCATGTGCTTAAATCTTTGCGCCGCGGACACACCTACCGGCTGACCGGACGCCAACTGAACGGGCTTTCGCAAGCCAATGCCTATGGCGATGATGCGCAAATGGCGACGAACTATCCTCTTGTTCGGCTGAAGCGTGTTGGCAGCAACAAGGTTTTCTTTTGCCGCACATTCGACCACTCGACGATGGCGGTCGCCACGGGGAAGAAAAAGCATCACACCCATTTCCACGTGCCGCACACGATTCCGGTGGGCCACTACGAATTGGTAGTTATCGCAAACGGGATTCACTCGCAACACGTGAAAGTCCACGTAAAACCGTGAGTCTTCTTCGCCAGGAAAACCAGATTCCTCGCTACGCTCGGAATAATAATTTGTTGTGCGCGATCGTACGGGGCATGCGGCGATTGCTTAGAAGGTGAAAGTGGACGCTGACGAAGGCGTCCACCCTACGGAGTGTTTATTACTGCGAGCAGCTCTCGCTTACCATTTTCAGATCCGAAACGTCCAGACGAGTGGTCGCCGATGCGGCAGAGCCGTCGGTGGTCGCTGTGGTGACCGGAGTACCGGTTACGGATACCGTGTGGCCCACATGTTTTGAGATGTCCACGGTCTTACTGCTGACATCCCAGCCTTTACCGTCTTTTGCCGTGAGAACGAACACGTCTGTGGTGGTGCCATTGTGGAGGCAACCAGCAACCGTGACCGTGGCGCTGGACCTTTCTTTTGCCTGGTGAGAAGTTGCGGTCGCAGCCAGAGCAGTGGAGCCGAGTGCAAACGCCAGTGCCAGAAGCCCAGTGGTGAATTTGATTTTCATATTTATCTCCATTGATTCGAAGTTATTCGCCAGAATTCCCATTTTGGACTCGGGAGGCGATGGGTTTGCCCAAGAGCGTCCAGTTTGAAATCCCGTTTGAGCAAGGGTAGGAGAGATTTTGAGTAGTGTCTGTTCAAATTGGGGCACTCTGGCGGTTTGATGTTCGCTTTTGGAAGAGAATTCGTGGCGTGCAGGGGCGCGGAGCAGCGCCCGGAATCAGCGGCAAGCTCTTCTCTTCACTTCCTGCCATCTGATTCCTGATTTCCGATTATCTCTTGCCCCCTACTCCTTCACATGCGCCAACGGAATCTGCGAGAACAATTGCAAATCGACTATCATGGACAGCCGCCGATCCAATTGGAAAAACGTTGCCGCCTTCCTCCCCGGCAAGACCTGGGTCACGGTCGGCACATACTTCAGCCGCAACGCCTGCGCCTCCGCGTCCACCTCCATCCAGTGCCGCACATAAATCAGGGCCTCCTGGTCTGACATCGTTTCCCACGTCTCCGCGTACTGCTTCAACAGCGCATATTTCGAGTTGTTCACTTCATGCAAGTCGTCCGCGTAGTGTTTGTAGATGGGCCAGAACTTCTCCGCCTCCGGATCCGACAGCGACATATTCTGCCCAATCACCTGCATTTTCATTGCCCGTATATCTTTCCGCAGCAAAGCAATGTCCTCGTCCGACACCGTCGGGCTGATGACCTTCTGCAGGATAACTTGCTGCCCCTGCACCGCCGCTCCCGGCGTCTTCGCCCCCGCCGCAGTCATTCCCCCAATCAGCGCCGTCGCCACCAGTAGGCCCGCAACAAACGCCCCAGCCAATCCCGCCGCTCCCGTCAGTTTGCACTTCATAATCTTTCTCCTTACCTTTGTCCTCTTGCCACAAGGAACCACTGAGAACAGCAAGTTCGATTGCATGTTAATACAGTTAGGCTGCTAATGGATTACTTGCATCCCTGTCAAAAGTGACAGTGTCGCCTAGCGGGGACTGCCGATATCTTACAAAAGAGGGTCTCCCCCAGGTGGCTGGCCAGCGATTCAGCGACATCGGGTGGCGGCTTAATCCGCGAACGCCAATGAATGCCCGCGTCGGGAAACTCAATCAGTGCTCACAGTGGTTTTCGCCCATTGTGGAACGGGGGGTCAAATGATCAAGAAGAGCACGGCAGCAGTCCTGGTGCTGAGCGGGTTTCTTTTCGCCGGCGAGGCGTTGATCGCACAGAATCGCGCAGCCCAAACCGCGCAACCCGCGGCCAGCCGCGAGAACGCATCGTCGGTCGATCAAGAGATCGCCATGCTGAGGTCGGACCTGCGGTCCACCCGAAAGCAAGTTATCGCCGCCAATATGAAGTTGACCGACACCGAAGCGGAGAAATTCTGGCCGACCTACGACCAATACGTCGCCGAGTTGGTGAAGATCAACGACGCGAAATACGCTCTCATTAAAGAATATCTACAAAACACGAACATGACGGACGAGCAGGCCGATGGCCTCTCGAAGAGGTGGCTCGCGGTGGATGAATCCGTGATCCAACTCCGACTCAAATACATCCCCATCTTCCGTAGTGCGCTATCGGCCAAAGGCACTGCGCAGTTCTTTCAACTCGACCGGCGCGTTCAAATTATGATCGATCTGCAATTGGTAAGCTCAATTCCGCTGATCGAGCCTTAGCTGCGGTTACCGGACATCTCTGGTTCTCAGTATGCGGTAGGCGATCCAATTACAGGATTGTGGCAATCAATCGGGTGACCGCCTTCAAACCAGCCTGGACGAGGTCGCCCGAGCGAGCATCTTCCCACCACTCGGCATCGTGCTCCTGAAATACGGACGATATTTGCTCCTTGGCCATGGCGAGCTTCAGGGGCAATGTCGGATCAACCGGCTTAGGCTCGGCAGCTTCCTTGAGTTGCGCGAGCATCTGTTGCTGCTGCTTCATGTCCAGCATGGAAATGGCGGAATGGCAGTAGGGACAAACCGAGTTGGTTTGGAGATCGATGGACGCGCCACAGTTGGAGCAGTTCACGCTCTGCACGTTTTGCTTCAACTCCTGGATCTCTTGAGGTGAGAGGGTATGGATGAAATTCTTCTCTTTCAGGAAGTCGAAGAAACCGATGAACTTTCCGTGTCCATTTGCACATACCCAATAGTTGAACCTCGTGCTGTGGACCAGATCGTGCGCCAGAGACAGCGGGCCACCGCATCGCGGACAACGGAGCACGTCCAACAAGGTTGGCTTGACCGTTGATGAGTGTTCACCAATAAACTTCATCAGCTTGAGCGTGGAGCCCGGAGAGAGCTGCAGGCTTTTGTGCGGATCGAACCAGAACGATTGGCAGGCTATGCACACGTCGACGGTGACCTGCGTGCCCACGCGGCCCTCCAGCATCCAGTCGGTCATCTCCTTTCCACAATTCGGGCAGTTCATGACGGCGATTCTAGAGGATTGCTTGCATGAATGCCATCGGTGGGGAAAGGACCTCAAGACTTACGCGTCTTACTAAGAAGGGAGCGGTGAAAGGGGGGAGGTGGGGAACAATCGGGCGGTCGGGCACGTAAGTGATTACGGGAGAAAACACGATGACGGCATGGTTGCAGGAAATGAGGCAGACGATGCGGCGGCTTTCGAAGTCGCCGGGATTTGTGCTGGCTGTCGTTGTCTCGATTGGCCTGGGAATTGCGGCGAATGCGACGATTTTTTCGATGGTTAGTCGGTTTGTGTTGAGCCCGGCGCCGGTAGGCGATCCGAATACGCTGGTGGCTTTGCACACGACGACGCGAGGCGAGTGCTGCAATCATTTTTCTTGGCCGCTTTTTAGCGATTTGCGGGAGCAGGCCAAATCATTTTCTGGGGTCGCGGCGTATCACGACCTTTTGCCCGCCTCGATTGGAGGCAATGGCGAGCCGGAACGTGTTTGGGGGCAGGCGGTGACGGCGAGCTACTTTGACGTGGCGCAACTGGGGATGACGCTGGGAAGAGGTTTTGCAAGCGATGAGGAAAAGCTTCCTGTGGTTGTGCTTGGGCATCGCTTGTGGCAGAGGCGGTTCGGGGCGGATCCGGCGATGGCGGGTAAGACAATCCTGCTGTCGGGCCATTCGTTCACGGTGGTTGGCGTTGTGCCGCCTGCGTTCCGCGGGGTCGATCTGCCGCTTGATCCGGAATTTTGGGTGCCGCTTGGGAATCTCGATCAGTTGCTGCCGAAGACTAGCAACTACGATTCGCGCAATTATCACTGGCTGGCGGTTGTGGGGCGACTGAAACCGGGCGTGACGCGCGCGCAGGCCTCCGCGGAACTTGATGTGCTTGCGCAGCGTTTTGCGGTTGCTCATGCGGAGTCGGAGAAGGATGGCGGCTTTCGTTTTGAGACAGCGGGAACGCTTGCGCCGCGCGATAAATCTGCGGTGATGATATTCCTTGGCGCGCTTACGGTGGTGGTGCTGCTGGTTTTGTGTATCGCTTGCGCGAATGTCGCGAATCTTCTTTTGGCGCAAGCTTCCGGGCGGCAGCGCGACATGGCTGTGCGGCTTGCGGTGGGAGCGACGCGCGGGCAGTTGATGAGGCAGATGCTGACGGAGAGCGTGGTGCTGGCGATGGGCGGCGGGCTGCTTGGCGTGGTGCTTTCGCTGTGGGCGACGCGGGCGCTTTCTACATTCCGTCCACCCGCGCCTGTGCCGCTGGATCTCAGCGTGAGCGTTGACTGGAGAGTTTTGTTGTACACGTTTGCGGTCAGCGTCGGAAGCGGATTGCTGTTCGGGCTGGCACCGGCGTGGGCTGCATCGCGGACGATTTTGTCGAGTGCGCTAAAGGGCGAGGACATTCTCGCGCGGCCCGGGAGGCGTTGGACGCTGCGCAATGTGCTGGTTGTGGCACAGATTGCGATGTCGCTGGTGCTTTTGTGCGCGACCGGGCTTTTTCTGCGGAGTATGCAGAGTGCGGCTGGGATCGATATCGGCTTTCGTTCGCACGGGATTCTGATGATGTCCATCGACCCGCGAGAGCATGGGTATACTGCCGAGCGGACTGTGCAACTGCTTAGCCAACTGCGTGAGCACGTGGCTGCGTTGCCGGGAGTTAGTTCGGCGGCAGGGACGGATGTTGCGCCGCTTTCGATGGGGAATCGGAGCGACGGGTTTAGTGTCGAGGGGAGGCCAGAGACGCTGGATTTGAATTCGACCGTGGACCTTTATATGGCGACGACAGGGTATTTCGACACGATGGCCATTCCGCTGATTGCCGGACGCGACTTCATGAACGAGGGCGCAGCGGAGCCAAAAGTGGCGGTGGTGAACGAAGCGTTTGTCGCGCAGATGTTCAAGAAGGAGAATCCTCTGGGGCAGCGCGTTAACGGGGGCGGTGTAACGTATCAGATTATCGGCGTTGTCAAGAATACGAAGTCGCGAACGCTTGGCGAGCAACTTAGGCCGGTGCTGTATCGCTCGCTTGCGCAGAGCGTTGGCAGCGATCCATCGTTCCTGGGATATACGGTGGTGGTGAGGTCGGCAGGAGACGCGGCGGGATTGGCGAGCGCGGTACGAGGCGAGATTCGCGCGCTCGATCCGACGCTGGCCATCTTCAATGCCGTAACGATGGAGGAGCATTTGCGCGGCGCGCTGTTTCTGCCGCGTCTTGCCGGCACACTCTTCGGCGTGTTCGGGATTGTGGGCTTACTGCTGGCGGCGGTGGGATTGTATGGAGTGATAAGTTATTCGGTGAGCCGCCGGACGCGCGAGATTGGAATCCGGATGGCGTTGGGGGCGCAGGCGGCTGGAGTGCAGCGGCTGATTGTAAGGCAGGGAATGGCGCTTACGTTGATCGCGGTGGTGCTTGGATTGGGCGCGGCGTTTGCGGTAACGAAGGTGTTCACGAGCATCCTTTATGGAGTTCGTCCGCACGATTTGCTGACGTTCACTGTTGTGCCGTTGTTTCTTGCTGGCGTTGCGCTTCTGGCGTGTTGGATACCGTCGCGGCGAGCAGCTCACGTGGATCCGCTTACCGCGCTTCGGTATGAATAAATTATGGATTCTCGAACTTACTCTGCGCGAGCTGTCTCAAAAATTTAACCGCAGGGCTAGTTGAATTTGGCGCGCCGGGGCCACAAAGCTTGGCGAGCCAAACGTCGGATTCGCGGGACTGGTGATGGCGTCTCCAAAACTCTGCGGAATCCGCCCCGCGAAAACGGCGGCTCCGTAGACGGTGTCTATGGCATTGACGTTCGGGCGGTTAAATAGGTTGAAGACTTCGGCGCTGGCTTCCACCTTAAAGCGCTCGCCTACGCTGAAGACTCTTTGCAGGCGTGTATCAGTGGTGTAAGAGGGATCGCCTCGATACGTGTTCCTGCCGATGTTGCCCACGCGATCGGAGAAAGGAAAGCCGTCTCCGTTTACGTCGAACCCAGCGAAGATCGTATAATGACGTGGACTTTGCAGGGTATTCAGCATCGAGACTTTCCAATTGCGAAGCGCCCGGGTCCAGGAATTCGGTGATTCCGCCAGCAACGTAAGGACGAAGCGATGGCGGACGTCGTTGTCGCCTAAAGCGCGGTCCAGCTGCGGTCGCAGATAATCCATTGGACTGTCCGTGAGTTGAACGTCGGTCGCAAGATCAATGGACTTGGAGAAAGTGTAGTTGCCCAGAATGCTGTAGTTGTGTGCAAAGGGCTTGCGCAGAGTCAGAGTTCCCGAATGGTAGATAGAAAAGCCCGACGGAGAGGCCATCAACGAGAATCCAAAATTAGGATCGGCCGGCGTGAAAGCTTGGACCCCAGTCGGAAGTGTGCCGCTCGGGAGCCCATTGATGCTGAGATAGAGCGGTAGCTTGAGTGCGTGCACGAACTGGTATCCCACGGAGACGAAGAGGTCACTCGCGACCTCGTTCTCGACCTCGAGGTTGGCCTCTTCGGAGTAAGCGTTCGGAAACATCCTCGGCACGTAGCCGAGCGGGAATTGGAGCAGCGAGTTGGGGCTGGGATAACCGCCCGTGTGCGTAAACGCGGAGAATGCCTGGCTGGCGAGAACGGGCCCGTTAACACCGACGATTCCGGATGGCCCAAGCCCAACCAGGCTAGTGGCAGGATTGGAAAACGCCGGCAGCAGTGGCTGTTGCATGTAGGTGAAGGCCGACGCGCCTTGCCAAGACACCATGATGTCGCTGTAGTCGAACGGGCCGGTGAACATACCGAATCCGGCACGGACGACTCCTTTCCCTTGGCGGAAGGAATAGGCCAGGCCCGCGCGCGGCTGCACGTTTCCGTAGTTTGTGGGATTCATCAGTCCATTCAGCCGGATGTCGGCGGCGGACGGGAAAAAATCGATGTCGTAACGCAGACCAAGAGTCAGCGTGAGGTTCGAAGCCGGCTTCCACTGGTCTTGGGCATAAAAGCCAGAGAGCTGGTGCAAAAAGTTTAGGTTCACGCTGTCATTGAAGGCCGATGCTGCTGGTCCGGCAAACAACCCTGCCTCAAATGGCAGAGTGCGCTGAGGAATTTGTTGGCCGAAATAGGATCTCGGTTCAAGGAATAGAAACTCGACCGGAGTGCCAGGGCCGAACGGCGGGGCATTGAAAGGCGCCACCCCAAAGAAACTCTGAGGACTGAAAATACCCGCTCCCGGTGTGAAGAAAGACGTTTGCGCGCTGATCCACACGGGCTCAAAATCTCCGCCAAACTTGAACGAATGGTTGCCTCGTATATAGGTGAGGATTTCGGAAGCTTGGAAATGCTGCTCGCGGTAATAGGGCACGCCGCCCTGGATGCCGCCAGAATCAAAGAGGTCAGCGACGAGGAGCGCGGGCTCAAACCCAGCGCCTACTGGGTCGAGGTGAAAGGTTCTTCGCCCAAAGTTGAGGATGGTTTCGGAAGTCCAGTGAGTCCCGAACAAATGGAGTAGGTTCGCGTATATGGTTTGATCTTGAATGGGGTTGTTGCGATAAAAGGAGGGCAATCCCTGACCCGGAGCAGCCCCGGGTACGTGCTGATTCCGCTCATCGTTGAACAGGTATCCGATGTTCAAGGTGCTTGTTTCACTCAGAACATTCGTCAGCTTTCCAAAGAATTTGTCATAGTCCTCAATCTGGAGGATCGATCCCAGGTTCTCAGGTTGCAAGCCGAGCATTTCCTTCACTTGGTTGATGCTGGGGGTTCCCGGCCCGAGGCAGCCGGGATTATCGGTGCAGTGCAGGATGAAGGATGAATATAAAGGGGACTCCGCGCGGCGCTGGCCTTCGTACCCCAAAAAGTAAAAGATTTTTTCCCGCGTGATAGGGCCGCCAACATAGCCGCCAAATTGATTGAAGCGCAGCGTGTTGAAGCCGGGGGCCGATAGCAGATTGTTGGCATCCAGCTGGTTGTTGCGAAAGAACTCGTACACGGAGCCATGCACATTGTTGCTTCCGGACTTCGTAACGGTGTTTACGACGGAACCGAGATTGCGGCCATTGTCGGCGGTGATTGGGTCGGCTGCCACACGAAACTCCAATACCCAGTCCTGCGAGGGACTCACGCGCTGAACACCGGAAATGCTTGTGGTGTAGTCCGTGCCATCGAGGCCAAAAAATGTACTGTGCGTCTCGCGTAGGCCGGCGAAGCTCAGTTCCAAAACAGTTTCCTGAAAGGGGGACTGCGCCCCGACGGCCGTGCTGCGTCCCACATTGGCATTGGGAGTTAAGAGGACAAAGTCAATGAAGTCGCGGCCGGCGATCGGCAGGTCCGCGATTTTCTGTGTTTCGATCACCTGGCTTACTTCTGGCGTTTGCGCATCGATTCCCTGAGCTGTCTCGCGAACTTCGACTTGTTCTTTCACCGTGGTAACGCGCAGAACTACGGGCAGACAAGCAATCTGACCGACGGAAAGCGTGAGAGCAGTCCGTGACGGGCTGAACTCGGCAGCCTCTACGGTCAATTCATAGCTTCCTGCAGACAACCCAGCCAGAACGGCGAGCCCCGCGGCATCCGAAGTGGCGCTTCGCGTCACTCCAGTCGCACTGGTCTTTAATATGACTCGTGCGAGCGGAATGGCGGCTCCAGACTGATCTTTGACGTTCACATTCAGTGTGGCCAATTGTTGCGCGTAGAGATCAACCCCTTGGAGGAGAACAAGAAATAAAAAGGCCAGTGCCCTGGGGAATGCGCTTCGTTTCACTGTTTGGCCCTCGTATGGCCCATACCAGCGGCCGGCGAGACCGGATGAACCAGGAACCTGCGATTCTCCGCCGCCAAGAAATTGAAGATACTTTGAATTGGAGCGCCGGGAACATCAATACTCCAAAAATACTACTGGTCTGGACAAGGGCCCCCTGTCGTTATCCTTTTTCCCTTTTTGCTCCTTTACCTTATAACTCTTGAGTTTCAACTGTCGACTGTCGACGATTCCATCCCGCTTGACCCCACGACCCCGGACACATACTCTCGATTGCCGACCATGGATAAAATAATTTTTGGAACGATTGCGGAAATTGCTTCGGGAATTCGCGAGAAGAAATTTTCGCCAGTCGAGGTTGTGGACGCGTATCTCGAGCGAGTGGCGGAGCTGCAGCCGAAACTGAATGCGTTCGTACACCTTGACCTTGTGGAGGCACGCACGCGGGCGCGGGCGGCGGAGGCTGCGGTGATGTGCGGCGACGCCGTGGGGCCGCTGCATGGCGTGCCTTTGACGATTAAGAGTTGTATTGATGCGGCCGGATGGCCGACGCCTGCGGGGTCTTTACTGCGGAAGGACTATGTGGCGCAGACTGATGCGCCGCTGGTCGCGCGGTTGCGGGCGGCGGGCGCAATTGTTTTGGGAAATACAAATACGCCGGAATATTTGATGGCGTATGAGACGGACAATTCTTTGAGCGGCAAGACTAGCAATCCTTGGGATTTGGAGAGATCGGCGGGTGGATCGAGCGGAGGTGAGGCCGCGGCGATCTCGGCGCGGTGCTCAGCGGGGGGAGTGGGGAGCGATGCAGGCGGATCGATACGCGTGCCGGCGCATTTTTGTGGGATTTGCGGATTGAAGCCGACGCCGGGAAGGATTCCTGCTACAGGACATTTTCCCGGAGGAGGCGGAGCGTTTGGTTGGATTGGGGTGGTTGGGCCGATGGCGCGGACGATTGCGGATGTGCGGGCTTTGTTCGAAGTGATGGCGGGTCCGGATGCGGGGGATGCGCTTTCGGCGCCTGTGCCGGTACGAGTGGTGAGTGAGAAAGATTTTCGTGGATTGCGGATTGGGATTTTGGAGAGCGAGGCGCTGGGTATGGCGACGCTGGAGACTGTAGCGGCAGTCGAACAAGCAGGGAAGTTGCTGAGTGAGCAAGGATTTGTTGTAGAGAAGAAGCGTCTGAAGGGGCTCGATCGAGCGATTGAGGTGTGGTGGTATTTTTTTGGGCCGGTAATCGCGAACCAGATTCAAATGGGTGCGGCGGGGCATGAAGAGGAGTTGAGTCCGATGCTGCGCGAGTATGTTGAGCTGGCTACGGCGGACATGACGCTGACGTACGACGGGATTCTGAGCGCTTGCGGGGCACGCGACACGTTGCGCGCGGACATTGTTCGCCAGATGGAAGATGTCACAATACTTCTATCGCCGGTTTCGGTGGGGCCGGCATTTCGGCACGGAGAAGGGAATTGGCGAAGCGGCGACGAAGAAAACTATCGCGAAACGATGCGGTATTCGCAGTGGTTAAATTTGGCGGGTTTTCCGGGAGTAGCGGTCCCAGTGGGAAAGTCGCGCGAAGGATTGCCGATTGGGGTGCAGGTGATTGGGCGGCCGTATCAGGAAGAGTTGATTTTAGCGGTTGCTGAGGCGATTGAGCGGGAAAGAGGTCCGTGGGAGGCGCCGAATATTTAGGGTTGGGGGCGAGGGAGGTAGCGCGGGGAGGACTGGGGCGGGGCAGATCAGGCGGAGCGAGGCCCGCCCCTACAGACTAGGGTTGCGGGGGTTGTTTTAATTCGGGATTGGGGATGGGAGCGTCGCCGTATTTTTCGCGTTGTTTGTTGAGGTTGGAGTCGACGAGCTTTTTTGAGGTGGCGAGTTCGGCTTGGGCTTCTTCGCGGCGGCCTAGCTTCAGGAGGACTTGGCCGCGGACATAGTGAATATTCTGGTTGTCCGGGGCCCATTTTTCCGCCGAGTTAAGAAAGGTAAGGGCTTCAAGATTTTTTCCCTGACGCTGGTATAGGCGGCCTAGCTCCAACAGAGAGACCGGCATGCGCGGATTGTAGTGCAGAGCTTCGCGGAAAGAATGTTCGGCTTCGTTGTCTTGTTGCAATTGTAGATAGAGCAGGCCGAGTTGTTCGTAATTATCGGGGAGATCGGGTTCGAGTGCGATGTCTTTGCGGAATTCGGCTTCTGCGCGGTCGTTGTCCTGCCTCTTCATATAGGCAAGTCCCAAACTAAAGTGGACGTACGGTAGCGTGGAATTCGCGGAGGCGGCTTGTTCTAGCTCGGAGATGGCTTTGTCCAATTCTTCGCGGTTGAGATAGGCCTTACCGAGGATTAGGTGGAATTCGGGAGTCTCGCCGCCGACCTCGACCAGGCGGCTAAGGGCTTTTTCGTCGAGGTCGTTTTGATTGGCATTGTGGGCGGCGATATCGAGGACGTAGAGGTAGGTGAAATCGTTGGACCTTTGCGGCCAGAGCGGCTCGAGGACGGCAACGGCGTCGGCGTAATGCTCGGTGAAGACGTAGCAGAGGCCGAGGAGGTAGCGGGCTTGTTGGGAGTCGGGCTGATCGCGGACGACGGAGTTGAGCGGGGCGACGGCGCCGGCATAATCGCCGCGGCGGTATTTTACGAGGCCGATGTTGAGGCGGATGCCGGACATTTTGGGTTCGAGCTTTTCTGCCTTTTGAAGGAGCGTGAGGGCGTGGTCCCACTCTTTGCGGCGCATGGCGATGACGCCGAGGTTGGCGTAGGCAGCGCCGGATTGCGGATCGACGGTAAGGACGCGGCGGAAGGCCGCTTCGGCAGTGGCCAAATCGCCGGATTGGAGGGCGGCTTGGCCCTGTGCGAAGGACGCCTTGGGATCAATGCCGGAGACGCGGCTCGCGTCACCAGCGGAGGATTGTTGAAAAAGCCGAAGAGAGGAGCTTCGCCCAAGTGGCGGCCAAACACAGATAAAAAAAGAGGCAACCAAAAGGATTAAAAGAGATTGCGCGAGACGGGCACGAAGGCTAAAGGACATCGCTCGGTAGTGTCCGGCAGAGAAGAAAAGAATTCAAGCGGTGAGCGGCGAACGTGAACGTAAACGGGGAGAGAGAGGCGGGGCAGTTCCGGTACTTGGGCAAAATTGCCCCGATTTTCGACTTGACACGGACGAGGGAATGCCGTATTAATCCGATTTAATAGGCGAGATTGGGTGCGTTTCTGAACGTCGAGTGGTGGGGGCTGTCTCCGATGAGTGGCCTTCTGCAAGCGGCAGTTACCAGGGGTGCCCGCGGTAGCAGGCGTAATTGTGCCCACACCAGGCCGGTAATCCATTTCAAAAATTTCCGGGAGGTAGCAAAATGAAGGGACACGGGTATAGTTTTTATTCTGTCAGTATTCTGAAAAACCTGCCCAAGGCGGCGCGGCTGTTGGTCTGCGCGATGATCGCGATTTTGTGCACCGCGTTTGTCGCAATGGCGCAAGACACTGGGTATATCAGCGGTACGGTATCGGACAAGACGGGTGCGGCTGTCGTTGGAGCGGATGTGGTGATTTCCACCACGAACGGCAGCGCAACACACACAACGACTACAAACGCGGATGGCGCATACGTTGTCGCCGGATTACCGGGGGGGTCGTACGACCTCGTGGTGACGGCAAAAGGATTCCAGAAATATTCGGCGAAGGATGTTGTGCTGGAAGTGGCAAGGAAACTTCGTGTGGACGTTGTGCTAACGGTCGGCGCAGTGACGGAAGAGGTGGTGGTGACGGGCGAGAGCGTGGCGCAAGTGGAAACGCAATCCTCGGCCCTCAGCGACACGATCACCGGCAAACAGGTCAATGAGCTGGTCTTGAACGGCCGTAACTTCACGCAGCTAGTGACGCTCTCACCGGGTGTGGTCAACCAGACTGGCACGGATGAGGGCAAGGTAGGCGTCTACGGCAACGTGGCTTTCAGCATGAACGGAGGCCGGACTGAGTACAACAACTGGGAGTTGGATGGCGGGGACAATATGGATAACGGCAGCAACGTGACGCTGAACGTTTACCCGAACCCGGAAGCAATCGCGGAAGTTAAGGTCTTAACTTCGAATTACGGCGCGCAATACGGGCGCAACGGCTCGGGCACCGTGGAAGTAGAGACCAAGTCGGGCGGCACGACTTTTCATGGGAGCGCATTCGAATATTTGCGCAATGCTTTCTTTAATGCGAGATCCTGGGAGCAGGGTGCAGACATCACACAACC
Source organism: uncultured Acidobacteriota bacterium (assembly GCA_963705855.1). GTDB lineage: Bacteria > Acidobacteriota > Terriglobia > Acidiferrales > UBA7541 > Acidiferrum. The sequence goes on along the minus strand of CAVPLA010000040.1, from coordinate 56,569 downwards.
CAAGGGTGCGTATAACAAAAATGATTTTGGCTATACATTCGGCGGACCGGTATACATACCCAACCACTACAACACCGACAAGAAGAAAACCTTTGTCTTCTGGTCGCAGGAATGGCGGCGGGAGAAAAGCTCGACCACAATTTTGCAAAACGTTCCATCAGACGCCGAGAGGAGCGGAAATTTCGCCGATCTTTGCCCTGATGTAAATGGCACGATGAACGATTGTCCAACCGGCGCGGGAGTATCGGCCGCCCATACGGTCACGCCCACGGCCACGGGTACCGCGCTCCTGGCAATCATCCCGCAAGCCAACACAACGAACGGTGGCTTTCCAGCGGTCAGTGAAACGGTTGCCAGCCCGACTACCTGGCGTGAGGAACTTGTGCGGGTGGACCAAAACCTCAGCGACAATTACCATTTGACGTTCCGCTATATCCACGATTCCTGGCAGACCACAGTGCCGAATGCGCTGTGGGGCAATGGAACCAACTTCGAGAACATCACAACGAACTTCACGGGACCTGGATCGAGTTTCGTCGCGCGCCTGAACGCAAACATTTCGCCGACCTTGCTCAATGAATTCGTTGCCAGCTATACGGCGGACCACATCACGCTCACCGCTGGTGGCCCGGTGGGGCTACCGGCGGGCTTCTCGATGGGTTCGATTTTCAACAATGGCTTCGGCGGAAAGCTTCCAGCCATATCCGTGGGGAGCAACGCCGCGTATGGAGGAACGTTTACCTCGGATACGGGATATTTTCCGTGGCACAACGCCAACCCTACGTACACGTATCGCGACAACGTAACGAAGATTATTGGCCAACATAGCCTTCAGTTCGGCGCCTATGCGGCCTTCGCTCAAAAGAACGAGGGGAACTCGCCTTACGTTCAGGGCATTCTGACTTTTGACTCTGGCGCCACGACGGTTACGACGGGAAACGCCTTCGCTGACCTGCTGCTGGGAAACATCGCAAGTTATCAGCAGACGAGCGAACAGACCCAGTACTACAACCGCTATAAGATCGTGGAGCCATACTTCCAGGACGATTGGCGGGTTACAAAGCGCCTCACGCTAAATCTGGGTTTGCGCGTCAGCTTGTTTGGGACGTATCGCGAAAAATACCAGCAGGCATACAACTTTAACCCAAGTGCGTTCGTTGCTGGCGGTTCGCCCGCGATTGACCCCAATTCGGGGGCCTTCGTACCAGGAGCCGGGAATCCGTTTAACGGCATCGTTCAGTGCGGCGGAGCGGGAGGAACTTCCGCAATCCCAGCGCCTGTTCTCGCGCAGTTCCCAGGGGCAACCGTAGGGTCCTCGTCGAACGTCGGCTGTTTGCAAGGCCATCTCTTCAACCCAGCGCCGCGCATCGGGTTTGCTTTTGATCCGAAAGGCGACGGCAAGATGGCCATTCGCGGCGGGTACGGGATCTTTTACGAGCACACGAACGGCAACGAGGGGAACACGGAATCGCTGGAAGGCTCCGCGCCGCTCGTGCTAACGGCCGCGCAATCCAATATCATCGGCTATAACAACATCGGCGCTGGGACTGGAGCAGTACCATTCTTTCCGCTTACAGTCGTTTCCATTCCGAACAAAGCACAATGGCCGTACGTCCAGCAATGGAACCTGAACGTTCAAAAGGAGCTACCGGCCCACTTCATTGTTTCGGTGGCGTATGTTGGGAGCAAAGGCACACATTTGACCTTGCTCAGCAACGGCAACCAGATCGAGCCACTCCCTGCTGCCCAAAATCCGTTTGGAGTTGGGGAGACACTTTATAACACCGGGCCAATTGATCCTTCCACCGGTCAACCCACTGGTGCTTGCGCGGGGTCGGCTCCGCTCACAAACCCTGGGCAGGTGTGGGGGGCGGGTCAGACCGTGTTCGGAACCAATGGACCGCTGAACGCAGCGGCGGCCAATAACCTCAACATTGCTTGCGGGCTCATTCCAACCGCGAACACGCTGCGCACTGCATATCCAGGTTACGGTGACGTCAACACGCTCAGAAATGCCGCGAATTCAATCTACAATTCCCTGCAGGTTTCAGCCAAGCGTACCCTGGGCGATCTTACAGTGAGTGTTGCTTACACTTACAGCCACTCGATTGACGACTCGTCTGACCGAAGCGATACGGCTTTCGTGAATGCCTATGACATTGCTGCCAATCGTGCCAGTTCCGCATTCGATATGCGTCATAACCTCGCGATCAGCTACGTGTATGCTCTACCATTTTTCAAAGGGGCGACGGGACTGTCGCACGCGCTGCTTGGTGGATGGCAGGTCTCGGGCATCACGGTCGTGCAGTCTGGTACCCCGTTCAGTGTTACCAATGGCACGCCATTCGGGGATAACGCGGGCGTAGCCAATGGCACGGGTACTGGCTCGCGCCTAGATTTGGTCGGCAGTCCTAGCGCCGGGCTCACTTCAACGGATGTCCCCGGCGATCGCGGACCTCTCGCTTACAATCCAGCCGCTTTCGCGGTTCCTCAGGGGCTCACCTTCGGCGATGTCGGGCGCAATACCCTCACTTTACCCGGACGGGTGAACTTCGACTTCGGCGTTTTCAAGCGGTTCGCGATCAATGAGAGGACCGGATTCGAATTCAAGTGGGAAACGTTCAACCTCTTCAACCACACCCAATACAACCAAATCAGTGGAAACAATTCGAGCGGCGGCACGGGGGCGAGCGCTCCCATGGACACGATAGACCCAACAGCCAGCGCGGTCTTTCTCCATTTGACCGGTACGCACGACCCGCGCATCATGCAGTTCGGTTTGCGGTTCTACTTCTAACGGGAACGAGAAAGAAGAGGGCGGTCCGACCAGGTCGGACCGCCCTTTTTTTCAGATAATGGCCATCACTTTTTTGTATACTCCCACCGCCCGTCCAGGAGGAGAGAAAAACGCCATGAAACGCCGAACATTTATAGAGTCTTCGATCGCCGCAGCGACAGTATTTGCGGCACGGCCGTCGTGGGCCGCCCAAGACTCCCATAGGGTCAATCCAATTGGACTTCAACTCTACACCGTTCGCGAGGTATTGAAGACCGACTTCGATGGGACCATCGCGAAAGTCGCTGCGACCGGGTACAAAGAGGTTGAGTTTGCCGAGGACTACGGCGGCCATTCGCCGAAGGATCTTCGCGCGCTCCTCGACAAGGACGGCCTTGTATCGCCCTCGGCGCACATTCGTTACGACCTGATCGAGAAAAAATGGCCTGAGACGCTCGATGCAGGGCACGTAATCGGATACCAGTACATCGTGTGTCCGTGGATTGATGAGAAGCAACGCAACGCTGATGGATGGAAGCGGGTGGTGGAGCTCTTCAACAAAGCGGGCGAGGCCAGCCAGAAGGCCGGAATCCAGTTGTGCTATCACAATCACTCCTTCGAGTTTTCGCCGGTCGAAGGACTAGACGGAAAATCCGCGTACGAGTACCTGCTGACGGAAACGGATCCGAAGTTCGTAAAGATGGAGATGGATCTGTGCTGGATCAGCGTAGCGGGAAAAGATCCGGTGAGCTATTTCGACAAATACCCCGGGCGCTTCCCGATGGTGCACGTGAAGGATTATGTAAACGACCCCAACGCTACGAGCAGCTACGCTGGAGCGACTGGCTCTGTGGTATTCAAAGGCCGCCTAGCTGACGTCGGCAAGGGGACGATCGACTTCAAGCGGATCTTCGCAGAGTCGGAGAAGGGCGGCATCAAGCATTATTTTGTCGAGAATGACGACGCTAAAAAGCCGTTCGAGGACATCAAGATCAGCTACGACTATCTGAGCGCCCTGCGCTTCTAGTTGCGGGCGATTCAGCATCGGGGAGGGAGCATCGTGCGCAAACTGGGTATCGGTCTGGCCTGCGTTCTGAGCACAGCCTTGCTATTGATTGCGGCGCAGGCGCAAACGCCTGCATGGAAGCAGCTTTTTAATGGCAAGGACCTTACGGGTTGGAAGCACGTCGGACCTGGAGACATGACGGTCGAAGATGGCTTAATCCGAACGCATGGCGGGATGGGGTTGCTCTATTGGACCGGGGGCAAGTTTGGGAATTGCCGCATTCATGTGGTCTACAAGATGCGGGATTTCAATGACAATTCGGGCGTGTTCATTCGTATTCCGATCGAGCCACGGGAACCGTGGATGCCCGTGAACTATGGCTACGAAGTGCAGATCGACAATCATCCAGAGACCTCGAACGAAGACGAGTATCACATCACGGCGGCGCTTTATTCACTGACCAAGCCGCTGGCCAAACCAGGTAAGCCCGGCCCGGAGTGGAACACCATGGACATTACGCTCGACGGGCCGCGTACGATTGTGGTTCTGAACGATATAAAGGTTACCGATTACACCGAGGGACAGCCTGTTCCGGAGCGGAAATTTGATTTTGAGCCGCAACGAGGCCGGCGGCCGGATGAGGGTTACATTGGGTTGCAAAATCACAGCGATAACGACATCGTATTTTTCAAAGAAGTAAGCGTGCAGGGTTTGAAGTAACGGCTTTAGAAGAACAGAGCAAGAACCAAATCAGGAGGGTGAGATGAGCAAGAAAGGTTTCTCGCGTCGTGAGTTTCTGCAGAGCACGGCTGGGGCTACGGGTGCGTTGGCGGCGGCTCCAAGCATCTTCCTAAAGCCGGAATACATTCCGTCGGCGCTCGAAAGAGTGGCTCCGAGCGACACGCTGCGCTTCGGCATCATCGGGATTGGGATGCAGGGCTCGGGGTTGCTGACGGCTGCCGTGCAATTGCCGGGCGTGCAATGCGTGGCGGCTTGCGATTTGTATGACGGGCGGCACCTGCTAGCGCAAGAGATTGTCGGAAAGAAAATTCCGACGACGCGGCGCTATCAGGATTTGTTGGACAACAAGGAGATCGATTGCCTCATCGCGGCGGTGCCAGATCACTGGCACAAGCAGGTGGTCGTGGACGCCGTGAGCGCGGGCAAGGATATCTATTGCGAAAAGCCGATGTCGCACTCCGCGGCGGATGGTCTGGCGATGGTGGCTGCGGCGCAGAAAACGGGACGCATCGTGCAGATTGGTTCGCAGCGCGTGAGTTCCGTGATTTGCGCGAAGGCCAAGGAGATGATTGCGCAGGGCACCATTGGGACCTTGACGCTTGTGGAAGGCTCGCTTGGGCGCAACGATCCTACGGGAGCATGGGAGTATCCGCCTCCGCCGGACCTTTCGCCTTCGAATCTGGATTGGGATACTTGGCAGGGCACGGTGCCGAAAGTGCCGTTCAATCCGAACATTTTTGCACGTTGGCGATGCTGGAAGGAATATGGGACGGGGCTTGCGGGCGACTTGCTCGTGCATCTCGTCAGCGGCATGAACTTCATGCTGGGTTGGAATGCGCCGCCGAAGAAGGCCATGTCCCTCGGCGCGATTCTGCGCTTCCAGGATGGGCGCAACATGCCGGACGTGCATGCCACATTGTTTGATTACGGAAGCGCGCCGGTGTACCTGCGACTGAATCTGGGGTGCGAGACTCCGGAGATTTATCGCTTCCAGGGTTCAAAGGGCATTCTGGAAGTCACTGAATTTGCGATCACCTATTATCCGCAGACTGGCGAGGACTCGGCACCGAGTTACTACACTTCTGGCTATCCGCAGAAGATGCGGGATGCGTATGTGGCGGAATGGCACGCGAAAAACGATCCGGTTCCCGGCAAAGAGCCGGTTTTGGAAGGCTATACCTATCGCGGCGACTCTTGGGACGATGAAAAGCCGCATCTCTGGCGATACTTCCAGGGAGTCAAGAACCGCCAGCAAGTTACCGAAGACGCCGTGTTCGGTAATAACGCTGCACTGGCGTGCCACATGTCCAACGAATCGTACTTCCGCAAGAGCGCGGTCGTTTGGGATGCAGCATCGGGAACGATTAAGCCTGCCTAGCACCGCCCCGAACGGGCCGACCATTCGGCCAGTTACGATTGAGCTACAACGCAACTTCCGCTGGATCACCGGGTTTTATACTATAGGTGTTTCATCGAGGAGCGTCGCAAATGCGCAAGAGTTACATAATTGGATTAGTTTTGCTGGGCCTAGTCATGATGTTTATGCCCGCTCGTTCGTCGGCGCAGATCAGCGTCGGCGTTGCTGTGCACATCGGTCCTCCAGCGCTGCCTGTGTACGAGCAGCCGATATGCCCAGGTGCGGGTTACCTTTGGACGCCGGGATATTGGGCGTATGGTCCGGACGGGTACTATTGGGTGCCGGGAACGTGGGTTATGGCGCCATCCGTTGGATTGCTTTGGACCCCCGGTTACTGGGGCTGGGGCGGCGGCGGATACTTTTTTCATGCCGGATATTGGGGACCGCATGTCGGTTTCTACGGCGGGATTAATTATGGTTTTGGGTATGGTGGAGTTGGGTTCATAGGCGGACGCTGGAATGGCGGAGTGTTTGCGTACAACACAGCCGTGATGCACGTGAATACGACCGTGATTCACAACACCTATGTGGATCGCACGGTCGTCAACAACGTCACCGTAAACAACCACGTGAGCTATAACGGCGGGACTGGGGGAATCAGCGCCCGGCCCAATTCGGCAGAATTGGCGGCCGAGCATGAGAATCATGTCGCTCCAACTTCTATGCAGACGCAGCACGAGCACGCCGCCAGCACAAATCGCGCGCTGCTGGCCTCCGAGAATCATGGCAGGCCGGCTATAGCGGCTACTGCGAAGCCGGGTGAGTTTTCTGGCCATGGCGTCGTGGCAGCACGTGAATCTTCGCATCCCAGTTCGCCAAACAGCGGCGGGCATCCGAACAACGCGGCGGATCTGCACAAGTCGGACCGTCCGCCTTCAAGCTCCGGAGCCGCCGGGACCAACGGTTCGCACACGAACACGAATACTGTGAACGCTTCGCATGTGAACAATGGCGCGAACAATCCACCGAAGAACCAGTCGCATCCACAGAACAAACCTCCGGCGCAAAACAAACCGCCTAAGGAAGAAGGCAAACCACACAAGTAGTAGCTGCAAACAGAAGAGAAAATGGCTCCGGGCGCGCGACTCCGCGCCTGGAGCCATTTTTGTTAGGATTCCGGCAGCGGAGGGCAGCCGGGGAATTCGCGTAGAGCGGTGTTTCCAATGTACTGCAAATCTTCGATGCCTATCTTGCTGGTGTAGAAGCCATCGCAGGTGAACCTGCGCAAGAAGGCGAAGAAAGCGACGCCCTGGCTTAGCGATGAATCCTGCTTCGCGTTCTTGCGGAAAGCGATCAGGTCCAGGACCTCTTTGCGTTGCTCCGCAGTGCAGTCCAGAAATGCATTGGCATAGCGGTCGGAGCAGAAACTGTCCAGCCATTGAAGCCCGCCACCGAGGGCGAGCTGATACTCTTCGTTCTCGCTCGTGAGGAGGTCGATGAATTCCGGATCGCCGGCGTCCACGGCTCCGCCGGACTTTTCATCTTTCGGGATAATGGTGTCGCAAAGCGTGGTGAGCATCTCGTATTGGTGCGGAGAGAAATACTTCGGAGCATATTTCCCCGCGGCCGACGCGGCTTTTTCGGTGTGAACCACTTGGTGAGCGTATTCCGCTGCTTTCAGAGGGATCACTTGCAGTACGGAGCCGCCTGCGGCGCCAACCGCCAGCGTTCTCAGGATGTCACGCCGAGTTACGGAGTTTTCAGTCATCGTTCGTCTCCCCGAGATGCTTCCATGGTTACAGATTGCCTTTCTTTGCTTCGTCGAGCAGGTATTCTGAGGCACGCCAGGCGAGCGCCATGATCGTAAGCGTGGGATTTTTATCGGGATTGGTGACGAGCGGCGCACCATCCATGACGAAAACATTTTTCACGTCATGCGCCTGGCAAAAGCCATTTAGCACGGAACTTTTCGGGTCGGCGCCCATACGCGCGGTGCCAACCTCGTGGATGATTTTTCCGCCTTCCGCGATGCCAAACGGGCGGTCACCGCTGATGGGCGTCTTGGTTTTGTACTCGCCGCCGGCGGCTTCGATGATGGCGCGAAATGTCTCCTGCATGTCCTTGGCCTGGCGTATTTCGTACTCGCTCCACTTGAAATGGAATCGCAGGACGGGGATGCCCCATTTATCGACAACGTTCGGGTCAATCTCGCAGTAAGTGTCTGGATTGGGGATCATTTCGCCGCGTCCGGCCATACCAATGCCGGTACCGTAGACCTGCCTCGCGCGCTTCTTCACGCTGACGCCGTAGCCTTCTTCTTCATGCAAGAGGTAATTAAACTCGCCGATGCCGGGCATATCGCGGCCGCCGCCGAATTCGATGTGATAACCGCGAGGAAAATCATTTTTGCGGTCGAACTTCCACCAAGGGATGTACATGTGCATGCCGCCGACGCCATCGTGATTGTGCGGGGGCATTTTTTCGAGCTGCGGGATGATGCCCCAGCCGTCGCTGCCGACGGAATCGGTGAGGTATCTGCCGACGGCCCCGGAAGAGTTAGCGAGACCGTTAGAGAATTGCGGGGATTTGGAGTTCAAGAGCAATCGCGCGGACTCGCAGGCGCTGGCCGCGAGAACAACGGCGCGAGCGTTCACGCGCTTCTCGGTGCGAGTGGCTTTGTCGATGTAGGAGACGCCTTCGGCTTTGCCGTCCTTGCCGAGAATCACTTCGCGCGCCATCGCGCCGGTGATCATCGTGAGCTTGCCGGTTTTCATTGCCGGCGGGATCATCACCTGGCTGGAGCTGAAGTTTGAGGCGGTGACGCAGCCGCGGCCGCATTGGCCGCAGTAATGGCAGGGAAGACGGCCATTTACGGATTTAGTGAGGATTGCAAGCCGTGAAGGAATGCAAATAACCCCGATCTTGTCGCAGGCTTTCTTGACGATGAGATCGGTGCAGCGAGGCTTCGGCGGCGGGAGAAACATACCGTCGGGAGCACTCGAAACGTTTTCGAGCGTCCCGAAGACGCCGATGTAGGACTCCACTTTGTCGTAATAGGGTGAGAGATCGTCGTAGGTGATCGGCCAATCGTCGCCGAGGCCGTCGCGCGTGGCGGATTTGAAATCGATCGGGGCGAAGCGCAGCGCGATGCGGCCCCAATGATTCGTGCGGCCGCCCACAATCCGTGAACGGAACCACTGGAAATTTGAGCCGGGCGCGGAGGTATACGGCTCGCCTTCGATGTTCCAAGCGCCATTGGGAGCCAGGAATTCGCTGAAATTTTCTTCCGCATGGCCGCCCACACCGGCTCCGCGGTGTGGCAATTCATAAGGCCACATCAGCATCTTGAAATCTTTTTCAGGGAAGACGGGAGGGCCCGCTTCGAGCAGCGCGACGCTGAGGCCGCCTTCCGTCAGGATTTTCGCGGCAGTGCCGCCTCCGGCGCCCGAGCCAATGACGCACACGTCATACATCTTCGGCGAGCGAATCACTTGAGACATTTCGTGGACCTCGAGTTACAGCTCGTTTTGCTTCATCTGTGTAACCGCGAAATCGCAGGCGCGGGCCGTCAGGGCCATATAGGTTAGCGAAGGATTAACGCAGGCGCTCGAAACCATGCAAGCGCCGTCGGGGAGGAAAATGTTTTTCACGTCGTGCGCCTGGTTGTGCGCGTTCAGAACGGAGGTCTTGGGGTCGCGGCCCATGCGGGCTGTGCCCATCTCGTGGATACCGAGTCCTGGCGGCGAAGGTTTCTGAAACACGGAAATTTCCGTGGCGCCTGACGCGGCGAGAATTTCAGCGGCTTGGACGGCAATGTCCTTGGACATAGTCAGTTCGTTCTCGCCCCAAGCGCAGTGAATCTTCAAAGTGGGGATGCCCCAGGCGTCGACTTTGCCCTTTTCAATTTCAACGTAATTGCCGTGGTTCGGGAGGCATTCGCCGAAACCGCCGAGACTCATGCGCCATGGACCGGGCATTTTCAAAGAGTTCTTGAATTCCGGGCCTAGACCAACCATTGACGCCCCGCGTGACCAACCGTCGCGGCTTCCGCCACCCTGGTAGCCGTAGCCGCGCAGAAAATCCGGCTGCTTGGTTCTTACGTTCCTGAAGCGCGGGACGTAGATGCCATTGGGGCGATTGCCGAAAGGCATTTTGTCTTCGTGGCCGGGCATCCTTCCGCTTGCGCCGGCGCCCATGTGGTGGTCCATGAGGTTGTGGCCGAGCTCGCCGCTGCTATTGGCGAGGCCGTTAGGAAATTCGGTCGTCGCGGAGTTGAGGAGAATGCGGGTGGATTCGAGCGTGGAGGCACAAACGAAAAAGACGCGCGCTTTGAATTCTAGTTCGTTCTTCGTTTGCGAATCAATCACGTTTACACCGGTGACGCGGCGCGTCGTGGAATCAAAATTCAAGCTGCGAACCACGCTGTAGGGCCGGATGGTAAATTTGCCGGTTTTTATCGCCGCCGGGAGAGTCGAACTCAAGCTGCTGAAATAAGACCCAGTAATGCAGCCACGGTGACAAACGCCGCAATAGTGGCAGGCAGCGCGTCCCTTGTGCACACGAGTAAGCACGGCGGAACGTCCGATGGTCATCATGCGGTCATCAAAATGCTTGGCCATCGCTGCGCGAACATCTTGCTCGACGCAGGTCATTTCCATCGGAGGGAGAAATTTTCCGTCGGGCAATTGCGGCAGGCCTTCGGCCTGGCCGCTGATGCCGGCGAACTCTTCGACGTAGTCGTACCAGGGCGCGATGTCCGCATAGCGGATAGGCCAGTCAACGGCGACGCCTTCCTTAAGGTTGGCTTCAAAATCGAGATCGCTCCAACGGTAGCTTTGGCGGCCCCAGGTGAGGGACTTTCCGCCGACTTGCCGGCCGCGAATCCAGGCAAAGTGCTTGCCCTCCTCGCAGGTATAAGGATTGTCCACGTCATTGACAAAAAATTTGTTGGAGTATTCGTCGCAGGCGTAATAGCACTCGCGCTGAATGGGCTGGATCTTCATGCGGGTGGCGTGGTCATCCCAGCCACGATACTTTAGTTCCCAAACCGGAACGTGCTCGACGTAGTCGCGTTCCGGAACGATGCTGCGTCCCGCTTCCAAAATCAGAGTATTCAGGCCTTTTTCGGTGAGCTCTTTCGCCGCCCATCCGCCGGTAATTCCCGAGCCGATCACGATTGCGTCGTAGGTATTGGTCGCCATGCGAGTCTCCCTTAAGCCTTTTTCTCTGCCGCTGCCGGTACGCAACCATGCTGGGCGCCGGGAATGATTTGCAGGCCGAGTTCGCGGCTAAAACCAACTTCGGATGTGTAGTAGCCGTGGAGGGTGATGCCTTTGAACACCGTGAAGAAATTGCCTCTCAGTTGTGTGTCCCAGTCGGGGACGGTGTTGCTGTGACGCGCGGGGCGGCCGGCGAGCATGCCGACGGCCTCGTCCAGGGCGCGGAGCAGAGCGAGTTGTTGCGCGGGAGAAGCATCGACGAAGTCCTTCCCATACAGTTCATTGCTTTGCTTGTCGACACTGGCGAGTCCATCGAGAAAATGGTTGCGGTCGTCTTCGGTCGCCCATTCGGTGAGGATCACGTCGATGAATTCGTTCACGCGGGCACCCTTGGCGCCGGGCGTATCGGTCTCTGGAATGATGATTTCGCTCATAAGAATAACTGTGGCGTTTTGGTGCGGATTGAGCGTGCGCAGCGCGTATCCCGAGGCGGGGTGCGCTTCCTGAAAAAAAGCGAACAGATCCGGTGCGGCGCCCGTGGCAATAGCACCCGTGGCAAGAAATTTCAAGGCATCACGCCTTTGCATAAATCCTCCCTAATTCATTTTCTTCCGATGAATCATCCTTCGAGAATTTCTTTGCGCACGTTTTTCAAAACATAGGCGGCGCGCTCGACGCCGACCTCGCCGGAAAGTATGGGATCTTCATTTTCGATGCTGAGGATGCCTTCGTAGCCGATGTCCATGTAGGCTTGCACGACGGACTTCCACAGACTGGCGCTGTGGCCATAGCCGACGGCGCGAAAAGTCTCCGAAGCGTTCCCGAGATCGCTGGTCTCGAAGGCAAAATTCAGTACGCCATATTTTGCGACATTATCCTGGAAAAATACGGTGTCCTTCATGTGGGCATGATAGATCATGCCTTTTTTGCCCAAGAAGTGAATCACTTCCACCGGGTCACAGCCCTGCCAAAAGAGATGGCTTAGATCGCAGTTTGCGCCAATCTCTTCACCGACGGCTTCGCGAAGTTTGATCAGGGTTCGCGGATTATAGACGACAAAATTAGGATGCATTTCCAGCGCGATACGATGTATGCCGTGCTCGCGAGCGAATTTCGCGGCTTCCTGCCAGTACGGAATGACCTTTTCTTTCCACTGCCAATCCTGCATTTGTGCGTACTCAGGAGGCCAGCGATAAGTGATCCAGTTTGGCTGAGCATCTGTCGGTGTACCGCCGGGGCAACCGGAAAAGCCGACGATCACTTTTACGCCCAGCCGCTCGGCGAGTAACACCGTTCTGCGAAAGCTTTCACGATCCCGCTCGGCATGTTTTTCATCCGGGTGAACGGGATTGCCGTGGCAGCTCAATGTGGCTACCTGAATGCCACGATCCGTAAATTTTTTCTGCCAGGCCTTGGCTTTCGCGGGGTCTTCAAGAAGTTCGGCCACCGGGCAATGTTTCGTGCCTGGGTAGCCGCCTGTGCCGATCTCCATCGCTTCGAGGCCGAGCGCGCTTACTTTGTCGAGCATTTCATCGAGAGAAAATTTGTCGTAGACGGGATCGAAGACGCCGATGGGAATTTTGCGCTGCTTGGACGCGGAAGCCGTCGATTGCTCCCTCGACGCGGGAGCAGCGTCGGCACCCGCACGGAAAATGGTGTCCCTCATACCGGCTCCTCCCGGAACAGCCGCAGCCAGCAAACCTCCACCGGTCGCAGCGAGAAATCGTCTTCGGTCAACCGATTTACTAACTCGCGAGCTAGGCATGCCAACCCCCCAGAAGTGTCCCTCTCACCCCGGCCAAATTACGGCCCGCGGCATTATACGCTTCCTTAGCGGTGGAGGAAGTCACAAAATCGTTTTTGGAGGGATAAACAATAGAAGGCACGTTAACCGCGGTTGTAGGATGAGAAGATGAGCGAACACACCCGCGGCCACAAGCGGCAAGCCGAGGCAATCTTGGGCTTAAGCCTTCCTTCGCGTCAGCGCATCCAGGGCGGGGATAGATACAGCGACCGTCACTACCCGCTCCGGCGGCAGCTTTTTATTTTGAATCGCGTCGACGAGCATTTCGATTGCCTGACCGGCGTTGGGAGGAACAAAGACTGTGGCGGCGAGCAAGCCGCTGCGCACCCATGCTTGTCCTGTCTTCGGCAGACCATCGCAGCCGGTGAATGGCAACTTGAGCCATCGTTCCCGCTCGTCCTCGTTCGCAAGTTCTTTGAAGGCATCCCGCGCACCCATGGCCATGGAGTCATCTTGCGCGGAGATGAGGTCGATGGCCGCGCGCTGAGAGGTCGTCAGCTTGAGCCATGATCGTACGGATTTTTGGGCGCTTTCCTGAGTCCACTGAGCCTTGAGCATCGTGACCTGCACACTCGCGGGCTTGGTTTCCTGCATTCCAGCGGTGCGATCTTTAGCTGCGGAATTCTCCGAAGGCCCCTGAATATAAAGAACGGAACCTCCGCCTCGGAGCAGGGCCGCCATCTGGCGCCCCTGGATACGGCCAATTTCGACGTGGTCGGAACTGATGGAGAAGAGCGGCGCGGTTGAAGTCTTTCGCAGTTCCTCGATGTAGTTCGCATCGCGATTCAGAATCACCCAGCCGATGCCGGCACTGGCCGCAGCCTTGGCGACCTGAGGCAGTGCAGTGCCGCCGACAGGCTCAAAAATAATGGCATCAGGGCGCAGCTCCTTCGGCGCCTGGATGGCCTTCAAGACTTGCGTGCTCTGGTTGATAGCGTCGTTTTGCGCGTGGATGATTTGCACGTCCACGCCCGTTTTGCGCGCGGCCAGCTCCGCGGATTCCGACTGCTCGATTTGGTAGTCGTTATCGTCGGTGGTAAGAGAAACCACGAATTTAAGTTTTTTCATTCTCGTCTCAATGTAGATGAGTCTATTCCATCACAAAGGACGACGCGAAAGGAACAGAGGCTGCGGGATTCGTGCTCAGCTTGCTATCAGTTATGAGCTGGTTACATTCGCCGGCGCGAGGGCTTGGCAGCTATTGCTTTGCGAAGGCATCGAGCGCAGTGCTGAGACGTTCGAGGCCGGCACGCAGACCTGCAGTCTCGCCGCCAATGCCGATCCGGAAGTGTTGCGGCATTTCAAAAAACGCCCCTGGAACAACCGTTGTTTCATATTTCTCCCGCAATAGGTTGAAAAATGCCGCTGGGTCGCCGTGGGTGAGGCGGGGAAAAAACACCGTGCCTGCAACTGGGCGGAAGCATTCGAGATCGCTCCGCGAGTCGAGAAAGGAATCGATCACGACGCGATTGGTGGTGAGCAGCGCCCGCGCCCGCTCACGAAACTGTGCCAGATGATCGAATGCGATTACGGACATGCGCTCTGCGGCGTGCGCCGCAACAGCTCCATACAAATCATTGAGAAGCCACATGCGCTTGGCGAGTGGAGGCGACGCGAGCACCCATCCGCAGCGCAACCCGCTCAAACCATAAACTTTCGTCAGGCTGCTGGTGACTAGGAAGGGGTTGTCATCCGCGGTCGCAATGGATTGGCCGATGGTAAAAGAATATGGTGCACCGGGGTCAAAGAGCATATCTAGGTAGACTTCATCCACGAGCACGCGGGCGCCTACACGTTGAGCCATCGCGCCAATCGCGCGCAACGTCGCTGCCGGTATCAGCGCGCCGCTCGGGTTGTGCAGATTGCTTAGGACGATAAGGCGCGTCTCGCTTGTGATTGCGCGCTCGATTTCCGCGGGTTCCAGTGCGAATCCTGTTTCAAACCGCCGAGGGATTTGCTTCACTCGCGCTCGCAGGTATTGCGCGACGTCGAGCAGCGGTCCATATACGGGCTGCTCGATCAACACTTCGTCACCTGCATCAAGCACGGCGGCCATAGCCAGGTGATTCGCCATCGACGTGCCGGTTGCCGCGACTACGCATTCTTCGGGCACGCGATTGTGGCGCGCCAGCCGCTGCTGGAGCGGTCCGTTGCCGTAAGCGCCGGGTTCGGTAATTTCCAAATCTTCGAGGCGCACAGGAAACGCGGACAAAGGCACGCTGATCAAGCCGCTGGTCGCCAGATTAAAACGGGCATGCGAACGCGTTTTCGCCCATTCCATGTACAGCGAACGCTTTGTTTGTCCCGAACTGCTCATGTCCCTGTTTCTCCCTTGTTTTTCGCGCGCCATAGGTAGTATGCGGGCAAACCCGCGATCGCGATGCCCAGGCCAACAAAAGAACGTTTGGGATCGTGCGCGAACGTGCTCACGACCACGATCCATTCCGCGGCGATGAACAGCAATGTGGTCCAGGGGTGTCCCGGCACACGATACTCGACGGCGGGCGAGCCTTGATCCACTGCGCGCCGCCGCAAAACAAGTAAGCAGACCGCCGTCAACCCAAAGAACATGCAGTCCATCGCTACAACGTAGTTAACGACCTGAGCGTAAGTTCCTGTGAGCGCGATAACAATTGCCCACACGCCCTGCAGCAGGATGGCGACTACCGGCACGTGCGTCCGCGGATCGATCCATGCAACACTGCGGAAAAAGACGCGGTCTTCGGCCATCGCGAAATAGACACGCGGGGCAGTCAACATCGATTGGCCGAGAAAACCGAAGGCGGAGAATGCAATCCCTGCGGCGATCAGCGAACCTCCCCGCGGTCCCAGCAGGGTGTGCATCACGGTTGATGCGGGCGTCATCGTGGAAGCCAATCCAACTGGGCCGAGAGCGCGCACGTAAACGAAATTCACAGATGTATAAACGAGGATAACCCCGAGCACGCCGAGAACAAGCGCACGCGGAAGAGTCTTCTGCGCGTCGCGGACTTCTCCACCTAGAAAGCTTGAGGTCTGCCATCCTCCGTAGGCGAACAACACCGGTGTCATCGCCGACCCAAACGCGGTGATCAAATGCACCGACATCGGCTGATCCAGCGCGGGCCGCCACGAAATCTGCGACGGTCCACCGCGCAGAAAGCTAAACAGCTCGAGCATTGCAATCGCCGCAATCGCCGTCAGCGTCATCGCCGATTGGAATCGGCTCCCCGCTCGCGCGCCGAGGCAGTTGATTATTGTGAGCAGCGCCAGCGCGGACGCAGCGATGAGAGAAGAGCTGATTTGCCAGCCACTCAGCTCAAGAAAATAGCGCGCAAAAGTGACAGCCACGGCGGCCATTCCGCCCGTCTGGATCACCAGCAGAAGCACCCAGCCATAAAGAAACGCCACCGCAGGATGTAGCGCCTCGCGCAGATACGCATACTGGCCGCCTACGACCGGCAACCTGGCGGCTAACTCTGCATAAATAAAGCCGCCCGCCAGCGCAATCAGGCCGCCTGCGATCCAGGCGCTCAAAATCAGCGTGGAAGTGTGCACGCGTCCGGCAACCAAGTAGGGATTTATGAAAATCCCCGCGCCGATAATCCCGCCCATCACGGCCATGGTTGTGCCAAACAATCCAAGCTGGCGAACGAGTCCGCTTCCTTGGTGAGCTTGTTTGCCCCGGTTTTCGACCATCCTCATCGGATCTGACTTGTGCTTCACGCCGCGGAACTGCACCTCTAAGCCCTTCTGGATTGGGGCGTACTCTACCACCGCAGCCTCCGCCCACAAAATTGGACATCGAAAAGAACCTGGCACCTGGGAGGGAACGGTATTATTTACTATTGAAGTCGCCGGATCCTCTGTGCCACAAAAGCGCTGTGGCCGGGCCGCCAGGTTCGGTCCAGCAGAAAGCCTTTGCGAGGTGCACGGTTACCTCTAGCCGATGCACTACCGTAAGGAGTATTATGAGCGCAGATTTCCGGTCCCCTAACCAGGCAATCGACGGGTGGGTTATGTCTGCAAGTGTTATTAAGCATTTCCGGGTCATCCTTATTGTATGTTGCGGGTTCTTGGTTCCGATCGAAGTGTGCGCAGGGAAGCCCGCCGCGGAGCCGGGAGGGCAAGCCCCTTACTCGAGTAGCCCTACCGTGGCTGCGGGTCAAGCCCACATGGAAGATGTACAGAGGCAGGGGGACATTGACGTTTTTGTGAAAGGACCAAACGGAGCGCCACTGGATGGTTCAGCGGTGCTGACGTTGACCAAACTAGATGGTTCATTCATTGACCAGAAAACCGCGAAAAACGGCTATGCCCGGTTTAATGGCGTGCGTGCGACGGAGTACAAGATTCAGGTGCTGGCTCCCAAGTACGAAGCAGCTGTACGGCAACTCGAGGTTCATGAGCAGTCCCTCGCCAAGATCACCATCGAGGTGACGCCGCTCTCCGTGGAAGATGCCGCGGCTTCGGTGGGACTCTATGCACTTGCTCCTAAAACGCAAAGGGAAGTGGCTAAGGCGGTGGAGGAGCTGCGGGCGAACAAGCCCAATGATGCGCGCAAGCATCTTGAGACGGCCCAGAAGGCGGCCCCCACAAGTGCGGAAATCGTGTACCTCTTTGGCATGTATTCCTCGCAGGTGAAAGATCAGGCCCAGGCCAGGGTGTACTGGATGAAGACGCTTGAGCTCAATCCCAAACACTTGAGTGCCTTGATCGCGGTAGGCCAGGACTTCTTGCAGCAGAACAAAACGACCGAAGCGATGGCGTATTTGACCCGGGCTGTCGAAGCCGAACCGGCTTCCTGGCGCGCACATGCGTTGCTCGCGGAAGGATTGGTCTTGCAACACCAGTACGATGAAGCCGTCAAACAAGCCGAACGCGCGATCCAGTTGGGGCACGAGCAAGCGGCAGTTATTCAGCCGATATTGGCCCGGGCGTTGGCCGCTCGCGGAGACAGGGAAGAGGCGACAAAGGTTTTGCAAGCCTACGTGCAGGCGCATCCTGTAGACGCCGCGGCGAGTAAGGACCTTGAAACGCTAAAAAACCCTCAGACAGTAGACGCATCCAGCGACGCGGCGACGGCAGCCAGCGAGATGGCGGCGATGAACAAGGACGCCACTGCGTTGCCGATGCTTTCCAAATGGATGCCACCTGACGTGGACGAGAAAGTGCCACCGGTGGAAGCTGGCGCGTCTTGCTCAGTGGACGACGTGGTGAGCAAGGCGGGGCAGCAACTCATAACCCTTATCAGCGATGTGGACCGGTTTGCGGCAACGGAATCGCTTACTCATGAATCGATCAACAAGAATGGGCTCGCTTCCTCTCCGGAAAAGCGCAAGTTTGCTTATGTGGTTTCCATTCAGGAAGTGCAGCATGGGTACCTGAATGTGGAAGAGTACCGGAACGGCGCTGGCGGTGCCACGGCCGATTTTCCGGACGGCGTGGCGACCAACGGACTTCCTGCTCTCGTTCTGATTTTCCATCCTTACAACGCCGTAAACTTTGAGATCTCGTGTGAAGGATTGGCGCGATGGAACGGCGGTCTGGCCTGGCAAGTCCACTTTAAGCAAAGGACTGATAAGCCGAACACAATTAAAAGGTACAGAGTCGGCGCAGACGGACCATCCTATCCAGTGGCGTTGAAGGGCCGCGCCTGGATTTCAGCGGACAGTTATCAGATCGTGAGGCTGGAGACGGATTTAGTTGCGCCTGTGCCGCAAATCCGGTTGCTGGCCGATCATACGGCCATCGAATATGGTCCAGTGAAATTCAGAAAAGCCAATGTGAATATGTGGCTGCCGCAGAGCGCGGAAGTGTATTACGACTGGAAAGGACGGCGCATTCACCGGCGGCACAGTTTCAGCGACTACATGCTCTTCGGCGTTGAAGATAAGCAGAAGATCTCAGTGCCGAAGGTCGATGACTCGACTGCGGACGTTGCGCCGGCCGAAGCGCCAAAACAAAAGCCGCAGCAATAACCGCAGCAATAGCGTGTTTTCCCGCAGCGTTGCGAACAACAGCAAGTCGTAAGACTCAAAATCTAAAACTTTGAAATACCTCACCGGATCGCATTGTGTGTTTGGCGGCGAAGGAACTGGCCTGCGCCGGGGTGGCCGACGAATTTTCCGGCGTCGATGACGGCGCGGCCGCGCGAGAAGACCGTTTTGGGCGCTCCTTTTATTTGGATGCCCTCGAACATCGAGTAATCGACGCGCATGTGGTGTGTTTTTGCGCTTATGACTTGTTCCTCGTTCGGATCAAAGATTACGAGGTCGGCGTCGGAGCCAACCGCAATGGTTCCTTTGCGAGGGTAAAGGCCGAATAGCTTTGCGGGAGCTGTCGACACGAGTTCGACGAAGCGGTTGGCGGAGAAGCGCTTTCCGTGAACGCCGCCGGTGTAGATGAGGCTGAGGCGGTGTTCGATGCCTGGGCCGCCATTGGGAATTTTCGTGAAATCGTCCTTGCCTAATTCCTTTTGCTCCTTGAAGCAGAATGGGCAGTGGTCGGTCGAGACTACCTGCAGAGTATCTTTTGCCAGGCCTTGCCAGAGTTTTTCCTGGTGCCATTTTTCACGCAGCGGCGGCGTGAAAACATACTTGGCGCCCTCGAAACCGGGAGCGTCCATGTTTTCCAGAGAAAGGTACAAATATTGAGGGCAAGTCTCTGCATAGGCAGGCAGTCCTCGGTCGCGCGCCTCGCGGACTTTTTCGAGCGCGTCGTTGCAGGACAAGTGAACGATGTAAACCGGTGCGCCGGCCATTTCCGCTAGCGCAATGGCGCGCGACGTGGCTTCCGCTTCGGCGGTCGTCGGCCGAGTGAGCGCATGATACTTCGGAGCGCGCTTGCCTTCGGCCAGCGCCTGCTGAACGATCACGTCTATCGCGCCGCCATTTTCCGCGTGCATGCAGATCAAGCCGTCGTACTTGGCCGCCTGGCGCATGGCGCGAAAAATTGTGGCGTCATCGAGCATGAAAACGCCGGGATAGGCCATAAACAGTTTGAAGCTCGTGACGCCTTCGCGCACAAGCTCGCCCATCTCTTCGAGCTGCGCTGCGCCGAGGTCTGTGATGATGCAGTGGAAGGCATAGTCGGTGACGGCTTTGTCGTGCGCTTTTTTCATCCAGGTGTCAAAAGCCTGGCGAAGAGTTTGCCCTTTGTACTGGATCGCAAAATCGATCAGCGTAGTCGTGCCACCGAAGGCTGCGGCAATCGTGCCGGTTTGGAAATCGTCGGCGCTGGTGGTACCGCCGAAGGGCATGTCCAGATGCGTGTGAACGTCGATTCCACCAGGAATAACGAGCAGTCCTGCGGCGTCGACGACCCGAGTTGCATTCTCAATAGGAAGCTGCGCAGCGATCGCAGAAATCTTGTCGCCGTTGATGCCGATGTCCGCAACACATGTGTCCGACGCCGTGACGATCGTGCCGTTGCGGATGACGGTATCAAAACGCATGGGAAGGTCTCACTGGGCGGTTCTCTTTGTTGACATGCGAGTAACAAAAGGCCATGGACGAGGCACCCCTTCCCCCGGGTTTTTCGTAAGCGTTCATTCTAAAGGATTTTAAGTTATCCACAATCAACACTTGTAGAAGTGCGGATTCTAAAGGGGACTTGAAGATTTTGGGTTAATGCAAAGTAGTGACGGGGGAGGGTGGAAGCGTGCCGGAGGAGTGTGAAGGTCCGGCCGGTGGACGGTCATGGCATCTTGGCGCTAAGGAGCAGCGCCGCTTCAGAACCGAGCACCATTATAGCAATATTGGTACTCTTTCTCAACTGATAAACGGAAAGCCATTTGTTTTCCGCAAGTTAGCGGCACCGCAGGGGGCTCAGGAGGACGCCGTTGCCTGATAGTGGGGGAGGACGTCACTGGCGTAGATGTCAAGGGTGTTTTCTTCCTCGCCGCACATCAGATAGATGTTGAATTGCGTGACGCCGACCTTTCGGAGAGCTTCGAGCTTTTTGCGGTGGGCTTCCACCGGCCCAATGATGCAAAAACGGTCGATGACTTCGTCGCTGACGAAATCGGCGTTGTCGCTTCCCACTTCACAGTGGTGGTGATAGTCGTATCCGCCGCGGTTTTTGACGAACGACGTCAGAGCGGGAGGCAGTTCTTCGGGTTTATATTTCGAAATCAGGTCCATCACGTGATTGGAGACGAGCGCGGGAAACCAACGGACATGGTCGCGCGCAGTCTTTAAATCGCCCGAGGGCCAAACGGGGGCGGCAGACATGACTTCGAATTTGCTGAAGTCACGGCCGGCTTCTTTCGCGCCCTCGCGCACGAAGCCGAGGCACCAGTCGATAAGATCCGGGTCGGCGAACTGCAGGATCACTCCGTCGCCAATTCTTCCGGCGGTGCGCAATGCTTTCGGGCCGTATCCGGCAACCCACACAGGCGGCACTTCGCCGCTGGCCCATGGGAAATTTGTGGGGACGCCATCGAGGTCTACTGTTTTTCCGGCATTTAAATCGCGGAAGACCCGGACAAAGGATTCCAGATTTTCCAGCGTGGTGGGTTTTTTGCCGAGTACGCGGCGCGAGCTGTCGCCGCGGCCGATGCCGAGCTGCATGCGTCCGCGCGAGGCGAGGTTCAGCGTGGCAAAGAGGCTCGCCGAAACCGTCACATCTCGCACGGCTGGATTTGTAACGCACGTTCCCAGGCGCATTGTCTGCGTGCTTGCGGCCATCAGCGTCAGCAGCGGAAACGGTTCTTTCCAAATTACATGCGAGTCGAAAATCCAGCCGTAGGAAAAGCCGCCTGCTTCGGCTTGTTGCGTCAGGCTTACGATGCGGTCGATGTGAATGTCGGGTTTGATGGTGATGCCGAAGTCCATGAGAGCCTCACGAAAGTTGAGAGTCGAAAATTGAACGGAAAAGAAAGGAAAAAATCTTGCGCAGAGGGCCCAGAGAAGAAAAAGCAGATTCCTCGCTTCGCTCGGAATGACAATTCTGAGATTTGGGATGTTCTCAGGGTCATGTTAGTCCGCCGCTTTAGGGATGAGCGCGGGCTTGGGCGTTAGCGCGTGATAGGCGGTGAAGCTTACGGCGAAACCGACAAACCACGCGTAGTTGTATAACACCCTTAGCGCGGGAACGAAGAGCCCCACAAATGCGACACCTGCGCCCGCCACTAGCGCGACGATGGCCTGCCAATTCACGCCGCGCGAATATTCGTAAAGCCCGCCGCGCTGGTAGAGGTCCTGCGTCGAAAGACTCTTGTGGCGAATGACAAAATAATCGCAGATAAGGACTCCTGCGATCGGCCCAAGGAAGCCGGAATAGCCGACCAGCCAGACGAAAATATAGTTACCGTAGCTCGACATCAGCTTCCACGGCTGCATGACGATGCCCATAACGCAGGTAATCAAACCGCCGGTGCGAAAGCTGATGTGGCGCGGAGAAAGGTTGGAGAAGTCGTTGGCGGGAGAGACGACGTTTGCGGCAACATTTACGTTCAGCGTGGCCATGAGCAGCGCGATCATGGCGATCACTACAGCCAGTGGACTACCGAGGCGTGAAAGAACATTGACGGGATTCCAGAGAGCTTGGCCGAAAATAATCAGAGTCGCGGAGGTTACGGCGATGCCGATAAAAGAATAAAACGTCATCGTTGCCGGAAGCCCCAACGCTTGGCCAAACATTTGATCGCGCTGGCTGCGTGCGTAGCGCGTGAAGTCTGGAATGTTGAGCGAAACGGTAGCCCAAAATCCCACTACGCCGGTTAGAGAAGGAATGAAGAAGCGAAAAAATTCCCCGAAGCTATGAAATTTCGAAGGCGTTGCCAGCATTGGACCGAAGCCTCCGGCTTTTCCTTTTGCCCAAAGGAGCAGCGCGAGGCCGATGAGCAGCAAAAACGGCGCCGAGACGCCCTGCAAAAAGCGGATGGTGTCGATGCCGCGCAGAATGACGAGAACATTCAACAGCCAAAAGAAGCCGAAGCATACGGCCGGGCCGAATGCAAAATGCTGCCAGCTGGGAGCCAGTGCGATGAGCATGGCGTTGATCGCTTCGCCGCCAATCCACGTCTGAATGCCGAACCAGCCGCAGGCTACGAGCGCGCGCAAGATGGCGGGAACGTTGGCGCCGAGAACGCCAAACGAGGCGCGCGCAAAAACAGGGAAGGGAATTCCGTAGCGCGTCCCGGCATGCGCGTTCAAAAGCATAGGAATCAGAACGAGCACATTGCCGAGAAAAACGGTGAAGAGCGCCTGCTTCCAGCTCATGCCGCCGGCAATCATTCCGCTGGCCAGCAAATACGTGGGAATATTCACGCTCATGGAGATCCAAAGCGCGGCGTAATTGTAGGTACGCCAAGTGCGGCGTTCTGGCGGGACGGGAGCCAGGTCTTCGTTGTAAAGCGAGCTGGTGCGAATCGTTTCGATGGCGAGAGAAGCGGCGTGCGAGTCATTCATTGAATGCGCGCACCTCGGGCACCGTCATCGGAAAGAAAAAGCAGATTCCTTCCGGCAAGGCCGGAACCTTCGGTCGCTACGCTCGGAATGACAGTTTGTATTTTTTTCGTCGAGGTGACGGCGGCTGTTTTGCTGGGTGGCATAGAAGATTCAATCCGCGGCTTCGGAACTTGACGCTGCGCGAGTGCGGGTAATCTCGCCATAGGATTCCGGCCGGCGGTCGCGGTAAAACTGCCAGGTATCGCGCACCTTTTGAATTTCATCGAGGTTGAGCTCGGCAACGAGCAGTTCGTCTTTGTCGCGGCTCGCCTGCGCAACAATTTTTCCTCGCGGATCACAGAAATAGCTTTTCCCGTAAAATTCGCCGATTTTCCAAGGGGCTTCCGTGCCCACGCGATTGATGGCGGCAACAAAATAGGCATTGGCCACGGCGTGAGCGGGCTGCTCCAACTCCCACAGATATTCGGAAAGTCCAGCAACGGTCGCAGAGGGATTGTAGACAATCTCGGCACCGTTCAATCCGAGGATGCGTGCGCCTTCTGGAAAATGGCGATCGTAGCAGATGTAGACGCCTACGCGCGCGTAGCGCGTTTCGAAAACTGGATACCCAGCATTGCCAGGCGTGAAATAAAACTTCTCCCAAAAACCTGGGTGGCAGTGAGGAATATGATGCTTGCGATATTTTCCCAGGTAGTGGCCGTCGGCGTCGATCACTGCGGCCGTGTTGAAATAAACTCCGGTCATTTCCACTTCATAGATCGGCACGACCAGCACCATTTGGTGCTGCTTCGCGAGTTTTTGCATACGCGCGATCGTGGGGCCATTCGGCACGGGCTCGGTCAATTCGTACCAGCGGGTCTGCTGCTCCGCGCAAAAATAAGGGCCGTAAAAAAGTTCCTGCAGCCCGAGGACTTGGACTTTTTTCTTGGCGGCGCTGGCGATCAAGTCCTCGTGCTTCGCCATCATTTTTTGTTTGATTTGCGCGAGAGAAAACTTCTCTGGCGACCATTCACAGCTGGCCTGGATGAGGCCGCAGCGGACAACTCGGGCCATGGGTACCTCCCTACGAACTTCTTCACGAAATGCTGGCGAAAGTTTACCCCGTGCCCGGTAACCTCACAAGGATAACGCGGCTAAAGGTGCGGAGACCGGGTAGGAGGTGAGATGCCGTTCTTCCGCTTGCAGGGGTAACGGGACCCAAGCACTTTGTTGCATTTGGCCGAGCGCATTGAGTTTTCGCGCGATTGGGTTCATAGTTCTGCCCGGCGCTTGCTGTCGTAAATTGGTTCTCGTTGCGGATGGAACACTGTCTTCGGCATATCGGAGCCGCAGACGATTCGTTCTCTGCTGCGCCATTCAAAATTTTCCTATGAGGTGCTACGTGCTTCGAATGAAAGTGCTCTCGATAGTTGCGCTTGTCTGGCTTGGCCTATTTCCTGTCGCGAAGATCACCAACGCGCAGCAATATCCTGAGAGCACGTATCAGGAACTTCGCTGGCGAATGATTGGTCCCACACGCGGCGGACGCACTCGCGCGTCTGCTGGTGTGCCTGGCCAACCAAATGTTTTCTATGTCGGAGCAGTGAATGGCGGCGTCTGGAAAACAGACGATTCGGGGCGCACCTGGACGCCCATCTTCGACGACCAGCCTTCGCAGGCTGTCGGAGCGATCGCTGTGGCTCCTTCAGACCCAAACATTATTTACGTATCCAGCGGGGAAGGTCTCGCGCGTCCGGATCTCGCCGTTGGTGACGGAATTTACAAATCTACCGACGCGGGCAAGACATGGACTCATCTTGGGCTACGCAATAGCCAGGGCATTCCGTCTCTAGCGGTTGATCCGCACGACCCGAACCGCGTTTTCGCGGCCGCGCTCGGGCATCCGTACGGACCGAACGAAGAGCGCGGGATCTATCTTTCGACCGACGGCGGCCAAAATTGGCAGAAGGTTCTTTCCAATAGCGAAAATGTTGGCGGCTCGGACGTGGAAATCGATCAGGCAAATCCGGATGTTGTTTACGCAGCACTTTGGGAGTTGCGTCTCGGCCCTTGGGAAGACGGAAACCAATACAACGGACCTGGCGGAGGGCTTTTTAAATCGACCGATGGTGGCAAGACCTGGCATCCGCTGACCAACGGACTTCCCAAAGTCGTCATTCAAGTCAATCTAACGATCGCACCCAGCCAGCCGAGCAGGCTTTACGCTAGCGTGGCCGGTTCGCGCGATGCAAATGTTCCTGGAAACGAGGTCGGGATATATCGCTCCGACGACGCTGGAGAAAACTGGCAACGCATCACCACTGACCCGCGGCCAGCGGGGCGCATCGGCGGCGGCGATTTGCCGATGCCGAGAGTTGACCCAAGAAATCCGGACATTGTCTATAGCACCAGCACTGTGACGATGAAATCGGTGGATGGCGGGAAAACGTGGATCAGTTTCCGCGGCGCTCCGGGCGGCGACGACTATCAAAATATGTGGATCAATCCGAATGATCCGAACATTATTTTGCTGGTCGGCGATCAAGGGGCGCTCGTAAGCGTCAACGGCGGGAAAACGTGGAGCACCTGGTACAACCAGCCGACCGCGCAGCTGTATCACGTCGCGACCAGCAGCTCATTTCCCTATCTCGTTTGCGGTGGACAGCAGGAGAGTGGCTCGGTTTGCGTTTCAAGCCGCGGCAACGACGGCGAAATCACGTTCCGCGACTGGCATCCCGTTGGCGTCATCGAATACGGTTACGCCGCGCCGGACCCGCTGAATCCGGACATTATTTATGGAGCTGGCAGGCGCGAGATCTCGAAATATTCGTTGAAAACCGGGCAGGTGCAAAATGTTGCGCCCATACCCGTTGCTGATCCCAAACACCGGGCCGATCGCACGCAGCCTATCCTTTTCTCCCCGATCGATCCGCATACCCTGTACTACGCGGCGAATTTTCTATTTAAAACTATCGATGGTGGGAACACATGGAAAACCATCAGCCCCGATCTCACGCGTGGACACCCCGGCATTCCCCCAAGCGTTGGCAGCGCCGCCAGCAAAGATCCCAACGCCGACAAACAACGCGGTGTTATCTATTCTTTAGCGCCTTCGTTCAAGTCTTTGAACACGCTATGGGCCGGCACTGACGACGGCCAGATTTGGACCACGCGCGACGCGGGAGCCAATTGGAAAAACATCACACCGCCGGAACTGACACCGTGGAGCAAGGTGTCGCAGCTCGTCGCCTCACATTTTGACGATGAGACCGCGTACGCGTCGGTGAGCCGTTTTCGCATCGATGATCAACATCCTTATATCTACCGGACGCACGACGGCGGAAAGACCTGGAAGCTCATTGTCGCCGGCCTTCCCGACAATTCTCCTGTCGACACCGTGCGCGAAGACACCGTTCGCAAAGGTCTTTTGTTTGCGGGCACGGAAACAAGCGTGTGGGTCTCTTTCGATGACGGCGAGCACTGGCAAAGCCTCGAGCTCAATCTTCCGCACTCTTCGATGCGCGATCTCTGGATTCACGACGATGACTTAATCGTCGCTACGCACGGACGCTCGTTCTGGATCTTGGACGATATCACTCCGCTGCGTCAGATCACGGAATCGCTGCAGAAGTCGCCTGCGTTTCTATTCAAGCCGGGCGCGGCCTATCGAGTCATGCGCGATACCAATACGGATACGCCGATTCCACCGGATGAACCCACGGCGAAAAACCCTCCCGATGGGGCCATCGTGGATTATTTTCTCGCGCAACCTGCGGACGGTCCCGTCAAGATCGAGATTCTCGACGCGCAATCCAAAGTTGTGCGGCGGTACGCCAGCACAGACAAGCCGGATATCACCGAGGAGGATCTCGCCAAGCAGTTGATTCCACCGTACTGGGTGCGTATGCCGAAAATTCTCGCGACCACCGCCGGCATGCATCGATGGGTGTGGGACCTGCATTACGCCACGCCAGTTTCCACGCGCTATGACTATCCGATCGCCGCGATCCCCGGAGACACTCCGCGCTTGCCGCAGGGCCCGAGCGCACTCCCCGGGCAGTACACCGTTCGGCTCTCCGTCGGCGGCCACACCTTCTCTGAGGCGCTGACCGTCAAGATGGATCCGCGCGTAAAGACTCCTCGCGAAGGGCTGGCGCAGATGTTTCAGCTCCAGGCGCGGCTGGCAGCGATGATGACGGCAAGCTCGGAGGCACTGCTTGAGGCACGCCCCGCGCACGAACAATTGCAGAAGCTTGCGGGGCAGGCAAGCGGTCCAGTGGCAGATGCCGTTTCCGCCTTCGACAAAAAGCTCGCGGCGCTCATTGGTGGAGGTGGTGGCTTTTTCGCTCCGCCCTCGCCCAACCCAACGCTCGGCCGGGTCAACGGCAACGCGAGCACGCTCTACGGTGAGATAGGACGAGCCGACGCCACTCCCACCGCTGCGCAACTGAGCGCCACGGACGAAACCGAAAAAGTCTTCGCGGAAGTGTCAAAGCTTTGGAAACAGCTGAAGTCGGTCGATCTCCCGGAGCTGAACAAGCAGCTTCGCGGCGCAAATCTTTCGGAGATTCATCTGGAACCCGAGAAGCCGGAACAAGACGATTCCGACGACATTGACTGACGCCTGAACCTGCAAGTGCAGGGTCGCAGGTGTCGAGTCAGCTTCGATGCGTTTGGATTGCGCATTAGAGGACAGTTTCGCTGGGTCAAATGAAAGCGGATTTCCGGCAAGCACCTAAGGAAAACGTACGCCCTAGAGATCGATTTTAGAACGGTCCATTTTTACTTAACTTTTCCTCTCCTGTAATATCGCACTCGTGAAGCCTTTCGAGTTGCTCGGCCAGACCGTTTCTCCCGACGGCACCGACATGAAACTGATCCGTCGCGGCGAAGAGTACCTCATACTCGCCGACGGCGCGATGCTTATGTCCAGCCGGATGCACGGCTCCGAGGAGGCGCTGGCCACGTTCGCCTGCCAACGAGTGCGGACGTTGGAGCGGCCTTGCGTGCTTATTGGCGGCCTCGGAATGGGTTTCACGCTGCGCGCGACGCTCGATCTCCTCTCACCGGATGCGACGGTTGTCGTCGCCGAGCTCGTGCCTGCAGTGGTGGAGTGGAGTCATGGCCCGCTTGGGCCGTTGGCGGGACACCCACTCGAGGATAAGCGCGTGCGCGTCGAAGGAGGTGATGTCGCCCTCATACTCAGTTCACGACTCGGCCCATTTGATGCCGTGCTACTCGATGTGGACAACGGCCCCGCCGCATTTACCGCCTCGTCCAACGCCGGGCTTTATGACGATCGCGGTGTAGCCGCCGCCCATGCGGCTCTCACGATGAACGGGGTGCTCGCTGTTTGGGCGACGCGAGAGGATAGAAAATTCGTGCAGCGCTTGCGCGATGGCGGGTTCAGCGTCGAGGTGCAGCGCTTGCGTGGTCGCCTGAAAAGCGGCGGTCCCCACCACACTATTTTTCTGGGTCACAAATTATAAGGTTGACGTTTTGATTGACGCTCCCGGATTGCGACTGTTAAGCCGGATTTCGGCAGGCGACTTCGCACGTCAGATGGCCACGGTTCCAAACTGCTTGTGGTGTATCTGCTTAAGTTTCTGAGTGGAAAGCACGGAAAAAATGGCGCGCCCGGTGAGGGTCGAACTCACGACCTACAGCTTCGGAGGCTGTCGCTCTATCCATCTGAGCTACGGGCGCACGGTTGCGTTTCACAAGACGGCAGCGGAACGCGCTCACGCTAAAGCTGCTGCTTGTGCCGTTATTTTAACGCTTGCGTGCATTCCGCGCCAGAGCACCTTCCGCCCATCCGCCCACCCGCTAAGGATCGTCCGCGGACGAAAGTTCTCCGATTTAACCCTTTGCCCGTGTCCTAATGTCGTGTGCAAGTTTTTCAATTTCTTCGGCTTTCTTCACCAGCGCCAGCGAGAGCACCTGTGAAGAGTCCGTTTTCTCTACTTCCGCCTTCAGGTCCGTTGCGAGCTGGTACAGCTTCTCGATGTTCTTCTTAATATCCTTTTCGTTGGCTTCGAGGATTGCTTTCGTAGGTGATTTCGCTGGCGTCGGGTCAGAGCTTTCAGGTTCCTGAGTGGGGTCGGAAGCTGGTGGCCGGCCCGTCGGCTTGGCTTGCCCGCCTAGACTCTCCGTGCGCATGACTACAAACGTCCCTGCGCCGGCCAACATGGTCAAAAACCTTCGTCTCGTGTCAAACATACCCACCTCGCCCCCAGATGCGTGCGGCTCTAGATCGAACTTGCCCACGACGCGCATCCCCGCTCGTCCAATGTTATACTTTCACTCCCGAAAAAACGATGACCAGTCTCCCCATTCACTGGCCCGAAATCACGTTAAGCGCCATACTTGACCTCGTAGCCATCTTCCTCATTGCTCTGCTGATCAACCGATTTCTGCGCGTGATGACCAATCTGATGATCAAGCCGGCCGCTACGCAGACCCGGGCCGCGCAAGTCCGCGAACAGCAAACCCGCACTCTCGCCAGTGTGCTCTATGGTTCCTTAAGCAAGGTTGTCTGGTTCGTGGCGTTGCTGACGGCGTTGGATAAAGTCGGAATTAATCCCATCCCGGCGTTGACGCTTGCCGGCCTCGCCAGCGTCGCCGTGGGTTTTGGCGCGCAAAATCTTGTCCGAGACCTGATTACCGGCTTCTATATCGTCCTCGAAGACCAATACGTGATAGGTGATACAATCCAGGTTGGAGATACGACCGGACGCGTCGAACATTTGACGTTGCGGCGCACCGTTTTGCGTGATGCCCGCGGGGCGCTGGTGACCATTGCAAACGGCGAAATACGCACCGTGAGCAATCTCAACCGTGACTGGTCGCAGGCATTTGTGGACATATCCATCGCGCCTGAAATATCCCTTGAGAAAACCATGCATGCGTTGGAAGCCGCTGCCGCGGAGATGCGCGGCGATCCGTCGTGGTCTCAGGCGCTCGTCGATGGCCCGCGCATTCTAGGTGTGCAAGCCTTTGACCGGTCGTCCTCCACCGTACGGTTACAAGTGCGCACCGCGCCGACACGACAGGACGAAGTCTCCCGCGAACTTCGTCGGCGCATCCAAATCGAATTTCAACGTCAAGGCCTTCCGCTTTCCACGGTGCAACGCGTCGAACTGGCGAGCGCCTCTCCTTCTCCGCAAGAGACACCCAAGCCAGAGCACCAAAGTTAGAGCAAGGAGAACCCGATATGAGCCAAGTCACGTATGAAGAAGTAAATCTGATGTTGAAGCTGTACGAGATGAGACGTGAGCCGAGGCTGCGACAAGCGCGCGGCTGGTTCCTGGAAAACTTTCATCCCACGTCGCCCGAGGACATGATTCAGAAGTTTCCGCAGGGCGGCGAAGAAAACACGTTCATACGTATGGTAATCAGCTATTGGGATATGGTGGCCAGCATCGTCAATCGCGGTTTGATCAATGACGAGCTTTTCTTCGAGAGCAATGGAGAAATCTGGGTGGTATGGGACCGCATGCACACCATCGTTCCCATTTGGCGATCCGCGTTCAAGAATCCGCAGTTGTTTTCCAACATCGAAGATACTTGCCGACGGCTGGAGGCCTGGCGCGAGAAGAAGGCGCCGGGATCAAGCGCAGCGATGCGGCAAATGATGGATCAGGCTCGGCAAAAAGCTAGCGGTGCTTGAATTTGTCTGCGCCACGAATGGTGCACCCTCAGAGCTTCCTCAACGCCTGCGCCGCACGGCTTGCGAGGTCATCTCTTGTGACGCTTCCACCTTAACTCCTGGCTGTGCCGGCTGCTTTTGCTTCGTAGAGCGCCACATCCACCTCGTGCAACAACTCCTCTACAGGTTTCTGCCCCCATTCCAAGCTCAAAAGCACGCCAAAACTCATAGTGAGAATCAGCGGGCCCTTCCCGGTCTGTAGAGGACGATTCGAGATGGACTTGCGAATCTCTTCCGCTCGGCTTGGGGCATAGGATGGATTGCAATTACTTAGGACGACGAGGAATTCTTCCCCTTCGTAACGGCCCACGAAATCATAGGAACGCACCGACTTGAGAAGGCGGCCGACAATTTCTATAAGGACTTCGCACTCACGACGTGACCCAGTGTGTCGTTCACACGCTTAAAGTGATCTACATCCCCCAGCAGAATGGCGGTGGATTTCTGCTCCCGGTGCGAGCGGTGTAACTCCCGCACGAGCAAGTCCATGACCGCGCCCCGGTTGAGCAGGGAAGTTAACTGATCGTGGGTGGCCCTAAATCGCATGTTCTCCCGGGCTTGCACGAGGCGGTCTTCTAAAAGGAGAATGCGCTCTCGCACGCGTAGCCGTGCGCGTAATTCCTCAGCATTGAACGGCTTTGTCAGATAGTCGTCGGCTCCAGATTCGAGACCCAGCACGGTTTCTTCCTTGGACCCTTGGAGGTTAGGCAGCACCATATAGGCGTAGGGCTGCTCGGCACGCGTCCGAATCGCGCGGCACACGCCGGGCCCGGCGAGCTCCGGCATGATCCAGTCGAGCAAAGCAAGTCGCGGTCCGTTCGGCTTGCAAGGTTGTTGCAGGGCTTGCTTGCCGTTCTCAACGGCTGTCTCCAGGGATTGCATCGTTCCGGGAAGTCCTCCTTAAAGATAGTGAGGAGTTCTCGCAGCAGAACCTGATCATTGTCGACGCGCTCAAGGAATTCATCCACGTTCCAAACCGGTTCTGAATGACCTTGTTCTTTTTCACTCATCGTTACACTTTCTTGTTGGCGAACCGGGCCAAACCAAAAGAAGCTCAAATCAATTGGTCCATCTAGAGGTATCTGCTTCGGCCTTGGACGGGCAGCAGGCGCTGGCGCATAGCTTGTGACGCAAACAGACCAAAGATGCGTCACGCTCAGTCACCCCAAGGCCCTGGGCACGGTTGAAGCACAACGACCCCATGTCTTTGGGGCAAGACTGAGGCCAGAGATGTCCCATGCGGCGGTGGTTAAGCTATTGAAAAAAGATATGTTACAGAGTTCAAGGCTAGCGGGAGGAACAATAGAATTCCCAGGTTGGGACAAACGCAGCGAACCATTTCACTCTGGAACAGATTGAGTGTTTTCAAGCTTTTGCGGGAGCCAGCCCGTTCGGGATAAGCGGAAGTCCGCGAAGCCGGATGCCAGTGGCGTCAAAGATGGCGTTGCCGATGGCGGGGGCGACCCCCATGATAGGCGTTTCCCCCGCTCCCGCCGACGGAAGATCCTTGCGATCGAGAAGGACGGCTTCAACATCCGGTACATCGCGGAAACGCGGAACGCGATAGCGCGAAAAACGTGGATTCGTTATGCGGCCGTTTTCGAATTCAATCGCCTCGAAAAGCGCACCACCGAGCCCCTGAATATTTGCGCCAATCACTTGATTGCGCAATCCGTCGGGATTAACGATCGCGCCGCATTCGAAGGCTGTGGTAATCCGCGTCACGCGCACTGCGCCTGAAGAGCGATCTACCGCGACTTCGGCGCATGTCGCCACATATCCACCTTTTTCGAAACCGCCCGCAATGCCGAATCCCTGCCCTTCCTGCGTTTTTTTGCGCGGCCAGCCGAACGATTTTGCCGCTGCTTCCAATACGGCGCGCAGCCGGGGATCAGACAGATTTTTCAGGCGGAAGTCGAGCGGATCCAACTGCGCAGTGTGGGCCAGCTCGTCCATGTGGCTTTCTCTCGCGAAAAAGTTCGCGGTCGCGGCAAGCCCGCGATAGGAACCGCTTCGCAACGGGCACTGCGTGGAGTGAAATTCGATGTGTTGGTTGGGAACGCCGTACGGCGTTTCAATGGCGGACATTCCCGAGTTGTAATTGTGAAATTCCCACGCCGTCAGCGCGCCGTCCGCTGCAATTCCGCTTTTAATTTCCATCACGCCTGCCGGACGAAAGTAAGCCCAGGTGAACTCTTCTTCACGCGTCCAAACCACCTGCACAGGGCGCCCCGCAGCGCGCGCCAGCCGGGCAGCTTCCAGAGCGGCGTCTCCCGTGTGTTTACCTCCGTAAGCGGAACCCGTGTCCGGCACGATGACCCGCACGTTAGACTCTGCAACGTGAAATACATCGGCCAACTCATCTCGTACAGCAAAAGGACGCTGCGACCCAGTCCAAACTGTGAGTTTTCCATCTGACCATTCAGCCACAGCCGCCCGCGGTTCGAGTGGAGCGTGTGCGATGAACGCAACGGTGTACGTCGCTTCCAAACGGTGCGCCGCCGCAGTCAGGCCGCCCGCAACAGAGCCTTTTATTCTTCGAGAACGATCATCGCCACCCGCTTTCGCATTCTGCTTAAGGGACGAGAAAAGTTCTTTGCCCGAAATCTGCGGCACTTCCTTCCATTCGGTGTGGATAGCCTCAAGAGCCCTGCTCGCGTCTCGTTCATTGCCCGCGGCAGCGCCGATGAAGTCGCCGTCGCGCACGATGACCACTCCACTCATCGCTTGCGCCGCCTTCGCATCGTAAGAAGTCAGCGTCGCGCCAAAGGATGGCGGGCGAAGCACTTTGCCATACATCTGGCCTGGCCGCCGGAGATCGGGCGTGTACTGATGTTTGCCGGTAACAAATTTTCGCCCATCCTTTTTGGGAATGGGTTTCCCAGCGATGGTCCATTCATTGGGCGGAGTAACAGGGTCTTCTGCGGGAAGGTTTTGCGCCAGCGTCTTGCCGCGCGCCAACTCCGCGTAACGAAGCGAACGGCCGCTCGCTGGATCGGTAACTTTCGCGTCAGCCGCAATAAGTCCCTCCCGCGCGACCTTCCATTCTTTAGCGGCTGCGTTGACCAGAAGTTCGCGCGCGGCGTTTGCAACGCGGCGAAGCTGCGGCGACATCGTCGGCATCGAACGGCTGCCTACGGTGCCGAAATCGAACGGCGTCAACGCGGTGTCGGCAGTCACCATGGTTACGCTTTCAAACGAAACGCGCAATTCGTCCGCAACCGTTTGGGCCAGAGATGTGCGGATGTTCTGCCCGATCTCAACTTTGCCCGTGAATGCCGTCACGTTTCCGTCTTCGCCAATATGTAGCCATGCGGTGATGTCGCTCGGCAACTCTTCCTGATGGAAGCCATGGGTGGGGGCAGTTTCCTGCTTGGCCAGCGAATCTTTTGCAACTGCGAAAACGGCAATTCCCGCACCGAGAAACTTGAAGAAATCGCGCCGTGCCAATTCGAAATGATGCATTGGCCCTGCGCTGAATTCGTAGCGCTCGGGTTCCGGGACGAACTTGACTGAAGTGTCGCTCATCATCCCTGTCCGAGCTCCAGTATCGTCCTGGCCGCCTGCTGGACCGCTTCGACAATCCGCGGATAAGTTCCGCAGCGGCAAATATTCCCCTGCAAGGATTGAATGATCTCCGCGGAAGTAGGACGTGGATTCGCCTTGAGAAAGCCCACGCTGCTCATGATCATCCCGGATGTGCAGTAAGCGCACTGAAACGCTCCTGCATCTAGAAACGCCTGCTGCACCGGATGCAGATGCCCGTCTTGCTCGAGGCCTTCAATGGTCGTAATGGGTTTTGCTGCGACGGCGCTGACCGGAATCTGGCAGGATCGGCGCGGCGCGCCGCCAACCAAGACCGTGCACGCACCGCATTGGCTTTCGCCGCAGCCGTACTTGGTCCCGGTAAGTCCCAGCTCCTCGCGCAGCGCCGTGAGAAGCGGTGTTTCCGGATCGCAGCTAACCAGGTAGCGCTTGTAGTTGATTTCTAGTTCGATCGGCTTCGCCATCCTTACTCCTCCGGCCCCGGAAATCGTGCAGGCCACGCCGCCGTCGACAACATCTTACCACCCCCTCCCCTCGCGCCAGAATCTCTCGCCCGGCAGCGAGAAGGATTCTTCGTTGCCTTCCAGCAATGCGGCTTGCAGCCCAATTCAGTCTTTCTCGTGCAGCAGCGACTCCCGCACGCGCTCTAACTCCTTCTTTTTCTCCTTGTCCACGTCGGGGAAGGAGAGATCGAGCTCTTCAAGCGTGGTGATGATCGCGGAGGCCACGATCAGCTGGGTGTACCACTTGTTGTCCGCGGGGACCACATACCAGGGCGCATGTTTCGCGGCCGTATTCTGGATCATCTCTTCGTACGCTTCCTGATAATCGTTCCAGTAACCGCGCTCTTTGACGTCGGCCATGGAAAATTTCCAATTCTTTTTTGAATCTTCCAGCCTCTCAAGAAAACGTTTCTTTTGCTCATTCTTTGAGATGTGCAGGAAGAACTTGCGGATGACCACGCCGTTGTGCGTCAGATAACGTTCAAACGCGTTGACGTCCTCGTAGCGCTGCTCCCAGATGTGCTTGGTAATCAAAGGGTCCGGCAGTTTCTCGGCTTGCAAGAGAGTGGGGTGCACTCGCACAACCAGAACTTCTTCGTAATACGAACGGTTGAAGATCCCAATCATGCCGCGCTCGGGAACGCATCGGTGCGCACGCCACAAGTAATCGTGATTGAGCTCTTCGGTGCTTGGAGCCTTGAAGGCATGGACGTTGCATCCTTGCGGGTTCACGCCAGACATGACGTGTTTGATCACGCCGTCTTTGCCGGCGGCGTCCATTCCTTGAAGAACGAGCAGCAGCGCCCAGTGATCTTGCGCATAGAGTTTCTCTTGCAAATTGGCAATCAGACCAGCGCGATGATCGATAATTTTTTGGCTGTGTTGCTGGTCCTTCACGTCGCCTGTCTCGCTCGGATCGTGATCTTTCAAGCGAAATTTCTCGCCCTTTGTGACGCAGTATGCTTCAGCAAGCCGCGCGGCTTCCTTGATTTGTTTTCGGTATTTCATGGTGCAGGGAGTTTAGTACAGAGGGGCCACTCAGAACAGCGTTCCGAGTGCCCAGCCGAAGGCCAACAGCTTGTTATGGGCGTGAAACAGCAAGCCGTCCGGTAACTGCAGGAATCGATTCAATCTCAAAATGTTCACCGAATAGTACGCTCGCACGGGCACTTGAATCTCCGGCACTGTCCACTGAAGCTCGATTCCTACGGACCCATGCAGTATTCCGTTTGTGGAATCGATCAGCGTCGGGCGCGGGCTCCTCAGCCAGTTGGGAAGAAGCAATCCCGATCCGAGATCAAAAAAGCCCACCGCTTGCGCGCCCCCGCCAAGCGGAACGCGGTACTCCGCATTCGCAGCGCCGACCATGTTGGCCCCCGCAGGGAGCGCGGAATAGGTTTGGGGACCGGACTTCGTGGGCGACGGCACTACAGCATAAGGACCCAGTTCGCCCGAGTTGAGGCCACGCACTTGAGCATCGCCGGAAAAGAGCAGCGCGTAGAGCGGCATGCTGCCCTGATAGCTCCCCACACCGCTGAATGTCGTCCGAAAAGCCCAAGCATTCTGGTGGTTGAAGAACGGATCGGGAAAGATTCGCGCGTACTCCTCATTCGAACGAATCACATTTTCGCTTCCGCCCAGAATTCCGCCGGAAATGGAATTCGCAATGGAAATACGTTCGCTCCCCGTATCGTGCGTCCAACCCAATCCCACCGCGCTGCTGGAAGTTTCTGCACGAAGATTGCTCGATGGCAGGCCTGTAGGGGAAGGTGGAAGGGCGAACGAATAATCCGTGTTTGTATGCGAGAGGCCGTAGTTCACTGTCAGAGAATCCGTTTTGGTTAAGGGATAGCTCCAACCCGTGTTCAGCCCCTGGCTCTGCGAAGAGTAGAATGGGCCCTTCACACTGGTTGTAAAGCGCGGGCGCAACACATTGTCGAAAACGGAGATGGCCAGCGAGCTGCGCGAGCCGAGAAAGCCTTCCATAACCAGACCGAGCACGATTTGCAAGCTGTCTGGCCCGCCGTCAAGTTGTGCGGAGAGCAATTCCTCTCGCTGGAGCAGATCGAACAGTGTGTAAGCGATACCCAATGTGTTGCCAAACTGTCCGTGTCCTCCGGAAAATAACGTGCGCTGCTGGCCCGCTTCCGAAACGCGAATCGTCACATCTGCCGTGTGAGTGATGTCGTCGATGTGGACACGAACGTCTTCTTTTTTAATTGGATGAAAGTAGCCCGTTTTGGCTAGCCGCGCGAGCCCGGTTTCGAGCGCACGTTCGTCAAACGGGTGTCCTTCCCGCAATCCGATGCGCCGCCGCAAGTAGCGATCGCTGAATCGATGAAGGCCGACGAAATCAATTCGCCCGACGAGATAGGCTGGCTCGTCGCTAAATCCGATTCGCTCGCGCACCAAGTGCGTTTCTGGATCCAATGTGCGCGAGGTTTCGACGCTTCGCTCGACTGCTGCCTCTTCGCGCGCACGCTTTGGCTGAATGCCCGCCACCCAGGCATGGCGCAAATCTTCGAGCGTCTTCGCAGAGTACACCGAGCCGGTTTCCGACTTTGAGTACCCCAGGAGTTTTCCGCCGTGCTTTCTGCCTGCCGTGGCGAGTTCGGGACTTATTTCCACGGAATCGACTCGGTAGAAGGCACCAGCTTCGATGGGCACGGAGACAGCGAGACGCTTCTCCGTTGTGCGATGTGGCCACGGAATCCAGTGGCATGCAGTTTTTTCATAGACCGAAACGCGAACATTGCCGATACGCGCCCCGGGATATCCATGATCTTGGTAGTAGATCAGGATTCTTGAGCGATCCTCCTCAAATCCCTCGCGTGTATATACATCTTTGCCGCGCCAAGAGGCGAAAAGCGTAGCGGGCTCCGTTCGCCGCATCTCGCGCCGAAGCAATTTTGGTGAGACTTCCGGATGTCCTTCGAAATCGATCTGCCCCACGGGAATGTGACGTCCATCTTCGATTTCGTAACGCACGCGCACTGTGCCGTTTGCGGATTCCTCGCGGCGAATCTGCACCTGCGCCTGCGGGTGGCCCAACTCGGCAAGCGCCGACTGAATTGTATTCGCGATGCGTGCAAGATTTGCCGAAACGGCGGGCTCACCAAACCGCGGCGTCAGTTGTTTTTCGCCAAGAATCTTTTCGATTTCCGCAGGCGAGAGCAGCCGCGATCCTGTGTATTCAACTTTTGCGAGATACGGAAGCTCCTCTACGCGGAAAATCAGTCGCACGCGCTGTGTTGCAGAACTGCTGGCTGACGACGGATCGTTCGCGGGTTGCATTTCCACGGCAATCTCGCCGAACCACCCGATCCGGCCGAGCGTTTTCACATCAGACTGGATGCGTTTCAAGTCGAGCCTGGCGCCCGCGCGAGACGAAATCTGCGCTTGCACCGCATCTCGAGCGATGTGGTGCAGTCCTACAAACACAATTTCATCAATAAAGGGAACTGATGCTTCGAGAAGCGCGGATGCCGCGTCACGGTTCGTCGAGCGAGCTTCGTGTCCTGAAGCCGCCCGCGATCCGCCCCCGACGAACAATACTCCGCCAACGCCCGCTGCAATGAGCCAACGCACGATCATCCCTCCTTGCACCAGGAGGATGACTTAACGGATGAGCGCCGCCTTCGTGGGGTTGTCTCTTCCGGTCAAAGTTTCAGTGAAATGTGAACGCGGTTTTCGTCTGCGCTTGCGCGCTTTCCCTATTTCGGCGGAAGCACGTCGTAGGGTCTCATCATTTCGTTGTCTTCGTGTTCCAGAATGTGGCAGTGCCAGACGTACCGGCCGGCGTAACCTTCGAACCGCGTAATGATCCTCGTCGCCATTCCTGGATCCGCACGCACAGTATCTTTCCACCCGGCCTCCCCCGGGTCGGGCGGGACAACCGGGCCGGTGAATCTCAATTGCCGATGGCTCAAATAGCCAAACGTTTCGAATTTCCGCCGGTCCAAAATCTGAAATCTAACCAGATGCAGATGTATGGGGTGAGAATCGTCTGTTGGATTGATAAAACTCCAGATCTCCGTCGAGTTGAGCGCCGGATTTTCCGTGACCGGATCGTGCCAACTCGAACCGTTCAGCTGCATCTTGACGGGATTCTGCACCGGGTCATCCACTTCATCCAGCGAAAGCATGCGCGTCTTGACCGCGGCGGACTCATGCAACTTTTCGATGATCCGAAGCTTCTCCGGCAAAGCACTGTCGTCCGTAACACCGCCCTCCGAAACTCGAAATTGCAGCACCGCGACAAAGCCGTCGTTGAGAACGATCCTGCTTCCCGCAGCGTCCTTGAAATCGATGATCAGGTCGAGCCGCTCGCCCGGCGCGATTATTATTTTCTGTACGGGAACGGGCGCAGCCAGCAGCCCTTGATCAGTCCCAATCTGGTGAAACGTCTGTTTGTTCGAAAGAGACAGCCGGTAGAACCGCCCGTTCGAAGCGTTGAGAACGCGGAAGCGGTATTTGCGCGGCTCAACCTCGAGAAATGGGAATACTTTTCCGTTCACCAAGTTGGCATTCCCAAAAAACTCCGGGATCCACGGCGATTCCGGTTTGTCGGAGACTGGATAGTAGAGCTGGCTATCCCTATCGAACATCCGGTCGGTAATCACCAATGGGATTTCGTATTTCCCACTCGGCAAATGAAACGCTTCTTCCGCTTGATCCCGCAGAATGTAGGCCCCCGCGAGCCCCGCAAAAATATTCAGGCGGTTAATTCCCATCGCGTGGTCGTGGTACCAAAGCATCGCCGCGTCTTGCTGATTGGGATAGTGGTACACGGCGGATTTTCCAGGCACGATCCAATCCTCGGGATAGCCGTCGCTTTCCGGCGGTGCCTTCGCGCCATGAAGATGCGAAACGGCGCGAACTTCCGGTTTGTCCTTCTCGGCTCCATGGAGAGTGTGATCGATGGGCAAAAGATGTTTTTGGGGAAGCTCGTTGGCCCATTCCACCAAGACTTCTTGTCTGCTGCGTAAATCAAACGTCGGGCCCGGAAACATCCCGTCATATCCCCACATGTTTGTCGGTTTCATGTCGCGATGCACATTCGTTTCAAAGGCCCGCATCGGTACACGGTAGTATGGGATTTTGACGGCTGGATTCGCGGGACTGGACCGCATCTCCATGCTCTTCGCGGCCACTGGAATGGGAAGAGGGTCGACGAAAGGCGTAAGCGAGTCGGGGTCCAGCGCTGGACGCGCCTGGATGCCGGGTACTTTGTGGCTCGATTGATGCGTCAGCATCGCTCCCGTCATCAGACTGCTCTTTTGTAAGAACTCACGTCGAGTGATCGGCACGCCTGCTCCCCGCGAAAGGAAAAGTCATTGTATGACACCTGTAACAAAAAACAGCGAGCATGCGAATCGCTCTTCGCACGCCCGCTGGTATCTATATTCGGTTCGGATGGGACGAATTTCACCAATCCGCGTCGTTCACTGTCCGAATTTAGTGATGGTCTGTTCTCTCGCCAGTGCTCGGGTCGAGGATAAGAATGCCATCCTCGCGGCAACGATCGAAGTCAAACATGTTTGTGATCGAGCCGGCGATAGCATCGAACGAACCAGTAATGCGCTCGCCGCCAAGCCAGTTATCCTCGATGAACCGGACAACCGAGCTTTGATCCGTCGTGGAATGATCCACAAAGTTTTTCCTGGCAAAAGGTGAAATCACCAGGAAAGGCTGGCGCGGTCCATACCCGCAACGCCCCTGTGCATGGGCCGCAGTGACGCCTGGCAGAGCCGTCGTGGTTGCGCTTGCAACGGAGCCGCACATGTATGCGCCGGCGCCATTCTGGTCAGATGCCGTCGCCGACTGATTCACAAGCGGGCTCGTCACGTGGTCATACCATCCGTCGGAATCGTCATACGCGATAATCACCGCGGTACTCTCCCACTCGCGGGTCTTCTCCAGGAAGTTGATCGTGTTGACGATGAATGTCTGCTCGTCAATCGGGTCGGAATAACCCGCGTGCCCATCCTGGAAGCCAGGAGCCTTCAAATAGCTGACCGCGGGAAAGTTACCGGCGCTCACGGCGCTAAAAAAGTCCTGGATGTCGTATTGATGATTCGCCGGACCGTTGTGTCCAATCTCCCAGGTCGAAGCCGGACGAGTGTGCAGCGGATTCGCGGTGCTGGCGTAATACTGGAACGGCTGATGATGCGGAATGTAATCGGCCTTTTTTGAGAGGGTTATTGTTGAGGTTGTCGATCGCGCACATCCCGTCGACCCATTCGCGTTCACGAGGCTCAGGTTGAAGCCGCCCTCGAAGAAGCCCCAACTGATGCCCTTCGCGTTCAGTAGGTCGCCGATATTCTGGCCGCTCATGCTGAAGGTCTCTCCGGTCGTTGTCGAGCACACATCGCCCGCTGGGTCTGCATCGCCAGTGTCGGAGAAGCCGCCGTTTCCGTCCGCGGTGATCGCTCCGCTACCGTTGGTGTTGTCGATCACGCCGTTGGTTTGCCCCGAGATCACGTTTATCGCTCCGGGTGTCGAAGGTCCAAAGTTCGTGTCGAAGGAGTTGTCGCTCATCGCAAAATGCTGCGCGTAGTTCCAATACGCAGTGACGGTATTGCCGTCGTAATAGCCCATGACCAGCCCCTTCGTATCGGCGATCGGCGGAGCTCCCGGCGGTGGGCCTGACGTGCCTGTAAACGCGGGAAACAAGTCCATCAGGCCTCCGTCGTACGCTTCCTGCTCCGGCGTGTAGTTGTGATCCTGATCGTTCGTCGCGGCCTGCGCAGGGCTCAGCCGGAAGGGATTTGTCGCCGCAGTTCCGTTTCCGGGGTTCAAGTTGGGATTGTGAGTCAAGAGCGAAGGACCGTAGCCATTGATCGTAGGCGTGCCGGACTTGGCATAAAAAGGATTTTCGCCAGAAAGATTCAAGGCATTTGGATAGGTTCCGAAGTAGTGGTCGAACGAAACGTTTTCCTGGAAGATGACGACCAAGTGCTTGATGGGAGTGGCGGTCCCGCCAAATCCATCGCGCGGCGGCACGGCACCGATCATCCCCGGGTTGAGTAACACTCCCGCGAGTAAAATCGCGAAAACTCTGCGCATATTCTTTGTGGATCCTCCATGGATTTCATGAATAGTTGGCTGGCCAGCAGTCAACAGAAGCGCTCCGAGGTTAGTCGCGGAAGGTTACGCCGATGTGAATACGGCATACAGGCAACGTAAACTCCACCAACCCGGTAGCATCAGTACGCAGATACCCGGCTAACTCTTTCCTTAGCAATCCATCAGTCCTTGCCCACGTTGACTTCTTTCGCTCTGCGAAACTAAGATGCCTCGCCGTGCCTAAACCCCGTCGCGCTTTCCGCTTGCCTCACCCTCAGCCGCTCGACGCTCTCAGCTTCGCCCGCTTTACGGGCATCCCCACCTTTATGCGCCTTCCCCACATCGCTCAGCCCGAGGAACTGGAGGTCGCC
Organism: uncultured Acidobacteriota bacterium; assembly: GCA_963705855.1. GTDB lineage: Bacteria > Acidobacteriota > Terriglobia > Acidiferrales > UBA7541 > Acidiferrum. The sequence continues at coordinate 14,097 of CAVPLA010000040.1, read as the reverse complement.
CTCATCGGCGTCCCTTTTGACGGCGGCACAACCTACCGCCCAGGGCCGCGCTTCGGGCCGCGTCATGTTCGCGTACAGTCCGCGATTATCCGCCCCTGGAATCCTGTCCTAAAGGTAAATCCCTTCGCGAAGTACCGCGTCGCCGACTTTGGCGATCTTTCCGTCAATCCGCTCTCCATCGAGGACACCTTTTCGCGCATCGAGCAGGGAATCGCGCCGCTTCTCAAAGCCGGCGTGCGCTGCGTTTGCGTCGGAGGCGACCACTCCATTAGTCTGCCCATTCTGCGTGCCGTCGCAAAAAAACACGGCCCCGTTTCGCTCATTCAATTCGATGCTCACAATGATCTGTGGGACGAGTATTTCGGCAGCAAGTACTCTCATGGCACGCCTTTCCGCCGGGCCTTTGAAGAAGGCCTCCTGCTGGATGGCCGTGTTTTACAGGTTGGTCTTCGCGGTCAAGTCTACGGTGAAGATGATTTTGATTTTGCCCGTGCCCACAAAGTCAGAATGGTCACCGCCGAGGAATTTCACAAGAAGGGATTGGCGAGCGTGCAACATCATTTGCGCGCCTTCCGCGGCAAGCCGGTTTACATCACGCTCGATATCGACGCCGTGGATCCCGCTTATGCCCCTGGCACTGGAACTCCGCAAGTGGGCGGCCTGACCAGCATTCAAATCCTCGAGCTCGTTCGCGCCCTGCACGACCTTGACATCATCGGATGCGACCTCGTCGAAGTCTCCCCGTCCTACGACACTGGAGAAATCACCTCACTTCTGGCCGCCAATCTGCTTTACGAACTGCTCTGCGTCCTCTAGATGCCAGTCCTAGCGCGCAAACTTCGCCTGCACGATTATTTCGCCCTCGCTTTCGGTACCATGATCGGCACCGGTTGGCTCGTCCTCATGGACGATTGGCTCGGCCGCGGGGGTCCTGCCGGTGCGGCGCTTGGTTTCGCCATCGGCGGAATCATTCTGCTCCCCGTCGGTTATGTCTATGGCCAATGGGTCAAACGCCTTCCCGACGCCGCCGGCGAAGCCGCATACACAGCGCAGGTTTTCCCACCCGTGGTCAGCTATTTCACGGGCTGGATGATGCTCCTCGCTTACTTCATCGTCTGCCCGTGGGAAGCAGTCGCCCTCGGAAAAATCGCCGCCTACATTTTCCCATCGCTCGATTCCCTCGAGCTGTATCGCGTCGCGGGCCAGCCGGTTTTTCTCCCTCGGCTCGTCCTGGGCATAGCGCTCACATTGCTTCTCGCCACCATCAACTACCGCGGCATACGCCTCAGCGCCAACTTCCAGAAGACCATGTCCTCCATGGTTCTGCTCATTTTCTTCGTTCTTGTCTGTATCAGCGGCGTCCGCGGCGCTCCTGGGAATTTTCATCCTGCCTTTCATGCCAGCCCATTCCTCTCGATCCTTCTTACTCTGCAGATCGTTCCGTATTTCCTGACCGGGTTCGAGTCCGTCCCCAAGTACGCGGAGGAAGCCGACCCTGATTTCCGCCAAACCAGCTACATGAAGGCCATCGGCCTCGCCCTCGGAGTCGGCGCCCTTTTCTATGCGCTCTCCATTGCCGCGGTCGCTTACATCGCGCCGTGGCAAGCTCTCCTCGGCAAACGCTTCGCCACCGCCATCGCCTTCGAACACGGCCTCGGCAAACACTGGCCCGTCCAGCTCATCCTCGTCATGGCGCTCTTCGGTCTCTTCCAGTGCTTCAATGGAAACTTCGCCGCCTCCACGCGCCTGCTTTTTGCCTATGCGCGCCGTGGGACCATCGCTCCTTGCTTTGCCACCATCCACGAAAAATTCTCCACTCCGTCCGTCGCCGTCATCGGCATCACAGTGGGTACTCTCATCGCGTTACTCCTCGGCGATTACATCCTTGTTCCCGTCACCGAAGTTGGCTCGATGGCCTCCGCGCTGGGCTGGCTAGCCGCCTGCCTTTCCTTCTGGCTTGTCGAGCCACGTTTGCACATGCGCTTTATCACGGGTCTTGCTATCTGCGTTTCCTTGCTTCTTCTTCTAATGAAGCTAATCCCCGCCTTCCCCGGCCACTTCACCCCCGCCGAATGGATCGCCCTCTTCATCTGGCTACTCCTCGGCGCCATCCTTCACCGGCGTTCCGCTGCCGTCACGCCGTCGGATGCTAAATGAGTGCTCCGTTTTGCACTCGGACAGTTGTTAGACGTTGGCGACTCCAAGCTCTCTCGTGCTGTCATGTATACTCTCGAAGGAGTCTGACGCGCTCGCATCCATGATCCCTTTCCTGCATCTCGGACCTTTGGCCATCCCCACTTTTGGGTTCATGGTTGCCCTCGGCATGCTTGCCGCGGCGTACGTTTTACAGGCCGATTTCAATCGCCGCAGATCGCAGCTCCAGAGCATTTCCGCCAGAAACGAAAAGGACGAAGGATTTCTGATCATCGGAATCGCTGGACTTGCAGGCTTGATTGGCGCGAGGCTTTACCACGTTCTCGAAAGTCCGCACGAGTTCTTCGCCGACCCTTGGCCACAGCTCATTAGCCGCTACGGCTTCGCCTGGTTTGGCGGATTTCTCGGCGGATTTATCGCATTAGTGATTTTGGCGCGCTGGCGGAAAATTCCCGTTCTTGAGTTTCTGGACATCGGCGCGCCAGCTGCATGCGTTGGCTACGCCATCGGGCGCATCGGCTGCTTGCTCTCCGGCGATGGAGACTACGGCATCCCGACTTCGCTTCCCTGGGGGATGAGTTTTCCAAACGGGCTTGTTCCCACAACACAGCGAGTGCATCCCACCCCGCTTTACGAATTTTTCATCTGGCTGGCGATTGCCGCGTTTCTTTGGCACATGGGCACGAAATCACTCAACGGTCCCAAAGCCAAAGGCGAAATTTTCTGCAATTACCTCATACTCACCGGCATCGCCCGCTTCCTGATCGAATTTATCCGCATCAATCCGCGTTCGTTTTTCGGCATGTCTAATGCCCAAACGGCAAGCGTATTTTCGATCCTTCTTGGCGCGGTGTTACTTTGGCGTATTAAAAGCCAATTCCACGGACAGAAAAAAGAGCACCGCATCGTAGAGCACATTGCCTCGCGCGGAGACGTTCTCCAGCCGGAATATCACCGTCCCACGCTGGAATGCCCGCATCCCGAGCGCTGGCATATGTACGATTCGATGAGCGCCGAAGTCGAAGTGCTCGATTTTTTGAAAGCGATTGTCACCACCATCAAGCCCGAGCTTGTCGTGGAGACAGGCACATTTTCAGGGCTGAGCACCCTGCGCATCGCGGAAGGGCTCAAAGCCAACGGCTTCGGCCGCGTCATTACGTGCGAGTACGATGCAAAGGTTTTCGCGCTTGCGCAGCAGCGCTTCGCTTCTTCCGGCCTCGGCCAGTGGATTGACGCGCGCAACGAATCCAGCCTGGACATGAAAGTCGAAGGCCGCATCGATCTTCTCTTCTGTGATAGCGACGCCCCACTGCGCGAGCAGGAAGTCCGCAAATTTCTTCCGCTGATGAACCCGCACGGCCTCATCCTCATGCACGATGCAAGTTCGTTGATGAAAATGGTTCGAGAAGGCGCCCTCAAGCTCGAAGCCGAAGGGCTGCTATCTGTTCTTCTATTGCCGACGCCGAGGGGTTTAGTCGTTGCGCAAAAGCGCGAGGGACGAACCTAGCGAGTTCCGCACAATACTGCAAAAAATCGATTTGGAGTGCGGCAGCCCTGCTGCCGCTTTTCTCAGCTCAGCGATTTGCACGACTCTCTATTTGGCGAGCTCAATAGATCGGCGGCTATCCGCAATCAATTCGGAAGAAGGAGCAATCTCAGAGCATCTGCCGCAGAACGTATTGCAAGATGCCGCCGTGATGGTAGTAGGAGACTTCTTCCGGGGTATCGACGCGAGCAATGACGCTAAACGTCTTGGTCGATCCGTCGCCAGACTGAGCCCGCACGCTGATCGCCTTCTTAGGCGAGAGCGAGGCTACGCCTTCGATCTCGAAGACCTCTTGGCCAGTTAGTCCGAGCGTCTCGCGATTTTCGCCAGCCTTGAATTCCAGGGGCAGCACGCCCATGCCAACCAAATTGCTCCGGTGGATGCGCTCGTAACTTTCCGCAATCACCGCGCGCACCCCGAGCAACCGTGTTCCTTTGGCCGCCCAATCGCGCGACGATCCCGAACCGTACTCTTTGCCAGCAAGAACGACCAGCGCGACCCCGTCCTCGCGATATTTCACTGCGGCGTCGTAAATCGTCATCTTCTCGTTGCCGGGCAAGAAATGCGTCCAGCATCCTTCGGTTCCGGGCGCGAGCTGATTGCGCAGCCGGATATTCGCAAACGTGCCGCGCATCATCACTTCATGATTCCCGCGCCGCGCGCCATAGGAATTGAACTCATGCGGCTTGACGCCGTTCGCGATCAAATATTTCCCGGCGGGCGAATCGACGGGGATCGACCCCGCGGGTGAAATGTGATCCGTCGTCACGCTATCGCCGAGAATCGCAAGGACGCGCGCGCTATGAATATCCGCAAGCGCCGGCGGCGTCTTCGGCGTATTTTCAAAAAATGGAGGCTGCTTAATGTATGTGGATTTCGGGTCCCACTTGTACAAGTCGCCTTCGGGTACGGGCATGGACTGCCAGTGCGCGTCGCCTTCGAACACATTGGCATATTCCTTGCTGTACATCTCGCTCGTCACCGAGTCGCGCACCGTTGACTCAATTTCCTGTGGTGTCGGCCAAATGTCTCGCAGATATACCGGGTTCCCCGCGGAGTCCGAGCCCAGAGACTCAGTGGTCAAATCCATGTCCATGCGTCCCGCAAGAGCGTAGGCCACGACGAGCGGCGGTGAAGCCAAATAGTTCGCACGCACCAACGGATGAATTCGTCCTTCAAAATTTCGATTCCCGCTCAGCACTGCAACGGCCACTAGGTTGTTGTCCTTGATCGCCGCGCCAATCGCCTCGGGCAACGGCCCGCTGTTGCCGATGCACGTTGTGCATCCGTAGCCGACTAGATGAAAATTCAGTTTTTCGAGATACGGCGTCAGGCCGGAGGCGTCGAGATAATCCGTCACCACCTTCGAACCTGGTGCGAGGCTGGTTTTGACCCACGGCTTCACATGCAGCCCTCGCTCCACCGCTTTCTTCGCGAGCAAACCCGCGCCCAGCATCAGTGAAGGATTCGATGTATTCGTACAACTCGTGATGGCGGCAATCACTACCGCGCCGCTCGACAGATCAAACGAATCGCCATTATTTCGCACGGCCACATGTTTATCCGGCGTTCCTTCCACAACCTTCGTGAACGAACTCTTCGCATTGCGCAAAGACACGCGATCTTGCGGCCTTTTTGGCCCGGCGACCGTGGGTTCCACGGTGCTCAAATCCAGCTCCAACTTGTCGCTGAAGATCGGATCAGCCATGTCATCCGTGCGGAACAACATCTGCTCTTTGCAATACGCCTCAACAAGCGCGATTTGCTCCGCGCCACGCGCCGTGAATTGCAGATAGGCGAGCGTTTCTTCATCGACAGGGAAGAATCCCATCGTCGCGCCATATTCCGGCGCCATGTTCGCGATTGTCGCGCGGTCGGGCACGCTCAAACTGGAAAGTCCCGTCCCGCAGAACTCCACAAATTTGCTGACCACGCCCTTCTTGCGCAGCATTTCTGTCACAGTTAGCACGAGGTCCGTCGCGGTGGCACCCTCGCTAAGTTTCCCGTGCAAACGGAACCCCACTACGTCGGGAATCAGCATCGAAGACGGTTGGCCCAGCATCGCTGCCTCTGCTTCAATACCTCCAACGCCCCAGCCAAACACCCCGAGCGCATTCACCATCGTAGTGTGAGAATCCGTGCCCACTACGGAATCCGGATACGCCTCAACCCTGCTTCCCGAAGGCATCGCGCAAACTACGCGCGCAAGATATTCCAGATTCACCTGATGGCAGATGCCGGTGTCCGGCGGCACCACCTTGAAATTCTGAAACGCAGTCTGTCCCCAGCGCAAAAATGCATAGCGTTCGATGTTCCGCTGGAATTCCAGCTCCGCATTCAACCCAAATGCGTTTGCGCTGCCGAAGCTGTCAACTTGCACGGAATGGTCGATGACCAACTCTGCAGGAAACAACGGATTGATCAACCTCGGATTGCCGCCCATGCGTTTGATGGCCTCACGCATCGTGGCGAGATCAACTACGGCGGGCACGCCAGTGAAATCCTGCAGCAGCACGCGCGCGGGCATGAACGCGATCTCTTTTTCCGCGGCGCCAGGCGTCCAGTTCGCCAGCGCGCGAATATCATCGGGCCGCACAAAACGCCCATCCTCGCAGCGCAATAGATTCTCGAGAAGTATGCGGAGGGAAAACGGCAGCTTCGCCAATTGGCAGGAGATCTTTTTTTCAAGTAACTCGAGCCGGTGAATATCAAACGATTGCGCGCCTACGTTCAGCTTGTCGCGCGTCCCGAAGGAATTCCCTGCGGCAATGGCCATTCTCGCCGTCCTTTCCGTCAGTTCATCAGCCCTTTATAATAACCGAAAACGATTCTTAACGGCGGACGGCCAGCTATACTGTTTAGGACGTGAACGTCGTACTGATTTCGACCTACGAACTGGGACGCCAGCCATTCGGACTTGCGTCGCCGGCAGCCTGGCTCCGCAAGCGAGGGCACCACCTTGTGTGCCTTGATCTTTCCCGTCAGTCCCTCGATGAATCCGCTGTTCGCGCCGCCGAATTAATCGCCATATACTTGCCGATGCACACGGCCACACGTCTCGCTGCAAAACTCATTCCGACTTTACGCGAACTGAATCCGCTCGCTCATCTGTGTTGCTATGGCCTGTACGCGCCGATGAATGCGGATTATCTGCGAACGCTTGGCGTAGCGACCATCCTCGGCGGCGAATTCGAGCACGAACTCACGCAACTCGCTGAACGCTTGCAAACCCACCAGCAGGGTGATGATCGCCGGAGATTTTCGCCACAATCCGGACCTCTCGTCTCGCTCGAACGCCTCGCCTTTCAGGTCCCGGACCGCTCGGACATGCAGCCAATCGGCAAGTATGCGCATCTTGTCGTTCCCGGCGGCGGATTCCGCCTCGTCGGCTCAACAGAAGCCAGCCGCGGCTGCAAACACCTTTGCCGCCATTGCCCCATCGTCCCCGTTTACAAAGGCGTCTTTCGCATCGTTAGCCGCGACGCCGTGATGCAAGACATCCGCCAGCAAGTCGCCACAGGCGCGCAGCACATTTCGTTCGGCGACCCGGATTTTTTCAATGGCATTCGTCACGCGATGGAACTCGTCGAAGAATTTCACCGCGAATTTCCAAAAGTAACCTACGACGTCACCATAAAAATCGAGCATCTGAAAAAATACGAAGCGCACTTGCCAAAACTAAAGGAAACCGGCAGCCTCTTCGTCATCAGCGCCGTGGAATATCTCGATGACGCCGTGCTCAGCGCTCTCGACAAGGGCCACACGCGCGCGGATTTCCTCCACGTCGTTCACGCTTTCCACGCTCTCGGCATGATTCTTCACCCGACGTTCGTTCCGTTCACTCAGTGGACCACGATGGAAAGTTATCTCGATTTGCTGCGCGTGATTCGTGCCGAATCGCTGATGGAAAATGTCGCCCCCATCCAGTTCGGCATTCGACTCCTCATTCCCGAAGGTTCGCGTCTCTTGGAATTGGACGAAGTGCGGCGCAACGTCGGGCCGTTTGATCCGGAATCGCTCTTCTATCCTTGGAAGCATGCCGACCCTCGAGTCGATGCGCTTAGCGAAACCGTGCAAGTGATCGCAGCGGAGGGTGATCGCAGAAAAGAATCTCGCAGCACTGTCTTCGGACGCATCTGGAAAGCTGCCCATGCCGCCGCAGGGCTCGATGCTCCAATCATTCAACCATCGCCGTCGCCCGCGGCCGCCATTCCTTTTCTGAGCGAGCCGTGGTACTGCTGCGCCGAGCCAACGCGCGAACAGTTCGTGTCGATAGGGCAAGTCTCGAAGAAAATAGAAGAACCGATACCGGCTACCGGCAGTTACGTTTAGCGACGCCCCCGGCGAGCCTTTCTAGATCAAAAATGCCGCGACTTCTCATCTTTACCGCTAAACTCGGCTACCAAACGCGGAGCTTTGATGAAGCGGCTCGAAAACTTGGAGTCGAACTTGTCTTTATCACGGATCGCTGCCATCAACTCGACGATCCCTGGGGCGATCGCGCGATTCCCGTCCATTTCGAATTGCCAGACGCGGCCGCCCACGCGGTCCTGAAAGCCATGCGCGGCCAAGATGTCGGCGGAATTCTCGCTCTGGGCGACCGTCCTGCCGTTGCAGCGTCCTACGTCGCGCGTGGTCTGGGCATTCTCTACAACTATCCCGCCGCCGTCGAAGCCTGCCGTAGCAAACTCCGCATGCGAGAGGTCTTTCGCGAAGCGGGCCTGCGCGTCCCGTGGTTTCGATCCATCTCGCTCAATCCCCCGCCTGAGCCTGCTCTGCTGGGTATCTCCTATCCTTGTGTTGCAAAGCCGCTCTCGCTCTCGGCCAGTCAAGGCGTGGTCCGCGCAAATTCCCGCCAAGAATTTGTTGCCGCCGCAATGCGAATCCGCCGCCTGCTGGAATCGCCGGAGATCCGCGCGACCCGCGAGCCCAATCTCGATCAAATTCTCGTCGAAGGATACATACCGGGCAGGGAAGTAGCTGTCGAAGGCTTGCTGACGGATGGCAAGCTGCGCATCCTCGCCATTTTTGACAAACCTGATCCTCTTGAAGGTCCCTATTTCGAAGAGACCATCTACGTCACGCCCTCGCGCCTCACCGGTTCACAACAACACGAAATAGAACGTTGCGCAGTTGATGCGGTTCGCGCGCTCGGACTATCGCAGGGTCCGGTCCACGCAGAGTTTCGCGTAAATGAGGACGGCGTGTGGCCGCTGGAAGTTGCGCCGCGCCCCATCGGCGGCCTGTGCGCGCGGGCGTTACGATTTGCGCCCGATGCAGGAAGCCAAACCATCGGCCTCGAAGAATTGCTGTTGCGCAACGCGCTCGGTCTGCCCGGCGGCGATTGGCCCCGCGAGCAATCCGCAAGCGGCGTAATGATGATTCCCGTCCCCAAGAGCGGAGCCCTCGAAAAAATCGAAGGCGCGGACGCCGCACGAGGCGTCCCGGGAATTAGCTCCCTCGAAATCACCGCGCGCCTGCACGACTACATCGCCGCCTGGCCGGAAGGCTCCAGCTATTTGGGTTTTTTGTTCGCAACAGGAAATTCAGCCGAAGAAGTTGAGGAAGCGATCCGCGCAGCCCACGCCAAGCTGCACTTTGATTTGACACCGCGTCTGCCCGTTGAGCATCCAGCAACAGGCCACCTACCCGCAGCAGGGAACTAGCCCTTGGCCTTGGGAGCTACGTAACCTTCGGGCAGTTTGGCGCCTGCGCCAAAGAAAAACTCCTCCAACTGCTCTCCCATGATTTTCTGCGAATTGGGGTCCATCGGATTGAGCCGATATTCGTTCATGATCATCTTCGAATGCTCGATCCACAGCTTCCACGCATCCTTCGACACATTCTCGTAAACGCGCTTCCCCAACTCGCCTGCCCACGGTATGCGGTCCAGTCCCGGCAACTCCTTGCCGAACTTCACACACATCACCATCCGTGCCCCGGGCTTCGCCGGTTCACTCGGAGTCGGAACGGGATCGCAAGACTCATTCGCCATTCGAATCACCTCATCAAAATTGCCCACCCTCAACATACTGCAACTTCAGGGAATTGCCTAGTGTGGCCGCAATTTGGAGAGCGTTCGCGCCTCGTTCATCAACCATTCGTACGTTTAACCGCACAATCGTGGTTTGCAGAGATATCGAACCAGTGTGACAATATAACTATGCGAAAGCCACTCACTTTAGCGGTAACAGCAGTTGCGGCGGGCATAATTGCTCTTGGCTACGCACAAGCCCAGCAGACACCTCCCGCAAGCACTCCAAAGACGCCCCCGGCGAGCGCAACACAGACTCCGGGAACAACAACTCCCAATGCCACCGCGGCGAAGCCGGGCACCACCGTGGCAAAAAAGCCAACCGTTCTGACCCTCAAAACCCAGAAAGAAAAAGCTAGCTACGCCATCGGTTTGAATATCGGCAAGAGCATGCACAAGGACTCCGTCGACGTTGACCCCAACATTCTCCTGCGCGGCATGAAAGATGGATTGGCCGGCAACAAGCCGCTCCTGACGGACGACGAAGCGCGAGCCGCGATGGTTGCCCTGCAAGCCGACCTGCGCAAAAAGGGTGAAGAGAAAATGCTCGTGCAAGGAGAGGCCAACAAAAAAGAAGGCGAAGCCTTTCTAGCCGAAAACAAAACGAAAGACGGTGTTGTCGCGCTCCCCAGTGGCCTGCAATACAAGATCCTAAAAGAAGGCACCGGCCCCAAGCCCGCAGCCACCGACACTGTCGTCTGCAATTATAAAGGCACGCTCCTCGACAACACGGAATTCGATAGCTCCTACAAGCGCGGCCAGCCAGCCACATTTCCTGTCAGCGGTGTGATCAAGGGCTGGACGGAAGCGCTGCAGCTCATGCCCGTCGGCTCAAAGTGGCAACTTTTTATTCCATCTGATCTTGCCTATGGAGCGCGCGGCGGTCCCGGTGGCGGCATCGGTCCCAACGCGACCCTCGTCTTCGAAGTCGAGCTGATGTCCATCCAGCCCAAGGCGGAAATCCAGACTCCGAAGCCGACCCCGAGTCCAAGCCAGAAGCCAAACCAGTAAGAAGCCTCCTCAACTTTTCCGACGCCTCGCCAGGGGCATTTCTCCCTGGCGAGGCTTCCCATATCGGGCTCTAGCTCCAGGGGAGACTGGTCCCCGCGTCTGGCATCCCCAGAGTTGAACCGTTTGAAATACGCCATTAACGTGTTTTCTTACCTCGAAACGTTTATCATGGATGCCTTTGCTGCACGGCCGGAGGTGCCGCGCATTTGGCTGCGATCACCACGCTCTTCTGGGACATCGGCGGAGTCATCCTTACCAACGGCTGGGACCGTGGCTCGCGCCGCGAGGCCGCCGCAACTTTCAACTTCGACTACGAAGAATTTCAAGATCGCCACGATCTTTCTTTTCCCGCATTTGATTCCGGCCAAATTACGCTGAACGAATATCTCGACCGCACTCTCTTTTACCGCAAGCGTCCGTTTTCCCGTGAAGAGTTCACCGATTTCATGTTCGCGCAGTCAAAAGAATATTCTGAAACTCGCGCTGTCCTCGCGGATGCTGCACGCACCGGCAAGTATTTTATTGGATCCATCAACAACGAACCTTTCGAGCTCAACCAATACCGCATCGAAGCATTCCATCTGCGCCGCGATTTTCTCGTCTTTTTCAGCTCCTGCTATGTACGCTCGCGCAAGCCGGAGGAGACCATCTTCCGCATCGCTCTCGAAGTCACGCAACGCCCGCCGGAGCAATGTGTCTTCATCGATGACCGGCCGCTCAATCTCGAGAGTCCCCGCCGTCTGGGGTTTAACGTGATTCACCACCAAAATCCGGAGCAATTGCGTTCCGAGCTGCGGAGTCACGGCGTTGAGGTATAGTTTCCTGCGCCGCTTTTTGGCCCGGCAATTGGGCACACGAGCAGAGGGAACCAATGTTTGAGGATACCAACCGATCTGGAAGTCTCTACGGCGGCACGGCAGAACCCTGCGCCGTCGTGTTGTTTGGCGCGTCGGGCGATCTCGCCAAGCGCAAAGTCATTCCGGCGATGTTCGATCTCGCCAACCACAATTCCCTCGGCTCTCGTTACGTCATCGTCGGTTTCGCCCGCACTCCCATGAGCGATGAAAATTTTCGCGCCACCACCGGCGAAGCCGCGAAGACCATGTCCGAGATCGGGCCGGTTGACCCGAAGCAATGGGCAGACTTTGCCTCCTCTTTGTATTACAGCTCCGGCGATTACTCGGATCCGCAGGCCTACCAGCAACTCATCAAACGCCTCACGGAACTCGAAGCCGAAAAAAAACTAGGCGGCAACCGTCTCTTCTACCTTTCCACCCCGCCGGAAGTCTACCCTCACATCGTCGCGCAGCTCGGCCGCGCCGGCCTCGCCCGCCCGTCTTCGCCAAACTCCTGGGTCCGCATCATTATTGAGAAGCCCTTCGGCCGCGATCTTGCCACTGCCAAGGAACTCAACAAAACGGTTCTCAATGTCTTCGAGGAAAAGCAGATCTACCGCATCGATCACTATCTCGGTAAAGACACCGTCCAGAATTTGCTCGTTCTTCGCTTCAGCAATGGCATTTTCGAGCCGCTGTGGAACCGCAACTATGTTGACTGCGTTCAAATCACCGCCGCGGAAACGCTCGGCGTCGAGCGCCGCGGCGGTTTCTATGAAACTACGGGCGCGCTTCGCGACATGATCCAAAGCCACGTGCTTCAGCTCACTTCCCTCGTTGCCGTCGAGCCACCTGCTTCCTTTGACGCCACGTCAGTCCAAAACGAAAAATTGAAGGTCCTCCAATCCATCCGTCCGTTTAATCTCGAGATGGTCGCGCAATCCGTCGTCCGAGGGCAATATGCTCCGGGCCAGATTGATGGCAAGCGCGTGCCAGGGTATCGCGAGGAACCCGGCGTTAGCCAGACTTCTCGCACCGAAACCTTTGTCGCCGCGCGTTTGTTAATCGACAACTGGCGCTGGGCCGGCGTCCCCTTTTACTTGCGTACCGGAAAACGCCTGGCCACGCGCAGCACAGAAATCATGATTCAGTTCCGCTGCGCCCCTCACATCGTCTTCCGCGATCGCGAAATCGAGCCGAACCGCCTCATCCTCAATATCCAGCCCGAAGAAGGCATCTCGGTTTCCTTCGGCGCCAAGCGTCCTGGAACCGAAATGCGCATCGGAAACGTCAACATGAACTTTAGCTACAAGGAAGGTTTTGGCGAAGTATCACGCAGCGCGTATGCCACGCTCGTGAACGATTGTCTGCGCGGCGATGCCACGCTTTTCGATCGCGGCGATAACGTCGAAGCCGCCTGGGCGCTCGTCGACCCCATTCTCGACGTTTGGAGCGCCGCGAAAAGCGCCAAAGTCCCCGAATATCCCGCGGGAAGCTGGGGCCCGCGCGAGTCCGATCTCCTGCTCGAACGCGACGGAAAAAAGTGGCTCAATCCATGATTTCGAGCTTGGGGAATGCTATCGAACGGCAATATGACGGGGGGAATAGGTGATTCTTGCGGGCGACGTTGGCGGCACGAAATGCAATCTGGCGCTCTTCTCTGAAAAAGGTGGGAAGCTCACTCCCGTCTTCAAGCAGCGCTTTGCGAGCAAAGACTTTGCGCAATTTGATCTCATTGTTCGCGAGTTCTCGCTGCAAGCAGCGCCGCACCTCGCCAAAGAACGCGTGCGAGCGGCGGGCTTCGGAGTCGCTGGCCCCGTAATCAACAATCGCGTGCGCGCCACCAATCTCCCGTGGACCGTCGACGCCGCAACGCTGGCAAGCGAATTACACCTTTCCGACGTCGTGCTAATGAACGATTTGGGCGCTACCGGTCACAGCATCGAACACCTGGCGCCCGAAGAATACTGCGTCCTCAATCCCGGCGAGCCAGAGCATGGTGGAACGCGCGCTCTCCTCGCTGCCGGGACTGGCCTCGGCCAATCCATCCTTGTTTGGGACGGTGCCCGCTATCGCGTTGTGCCTTCTGAAGGCGGCCATTCCGATTTCGCGCCGCACACTGAACAACAGATCGAACTCCTCCGCTACATGCGCCGCCGCTATCCGCAAGTGAGCTGGGAACTCATCCTGAGCGGCCGCGGGTTCCGCACCATCCACGAGTTCCTCAATCCCAATGTCGTACATCATTCCTTCGAGGATCCCGGCATGGATCCAGCTCCCGAAATCACCAAACTCGGCCTCTCCAAAGAGTGCCCCGTCTGCTCCGACACTTTGGATCTTTGGACTGCCATCTATGGTGCGGAAGCGGGGAACCTCGCTCTTAAAGTTCTCGCCCTCGGCGGTGTCTACGTTGCCGGCGGCATCGCCGTTAAAATCATCGAAAAGATCAAGGACGGGACGTTCTTCGAAGCCTTCCGCGACAAATGGAAATTCGAAAGCCTCCTGAGCAACATTCC
>CAVPLA010000039.1:0-99761 GCA_963705855.1 uncultured Acidobacteriota bacterium | reverse complement strand
CCAGGAAACAATAGTTCCTTCGCAGGAATGCTTAGGAAGAGTTATTTCTCTTCATACGATCTGTTATGGCGACAGAATAATTGTTCTGCGAGGGGACCGAGCCATGCAAGTTTCCGTGGACACTCGAGCCCGGGATACCTGAGGCGCCTAAAAGATCGCGCTTAAACGTTACTCAGGTGGTTTGATAGCCGGACTGGCTTGTTCGATGCTCCCTTGACAAGTTCGGTCTTCAATTCCGACTTCTGCCCGGCCAGCAGATCGACTTCAGTTTCAAAGGACCGGTAGCCCGGCAGTTCGACCTTGATCCGATGTTTTCCAGGACTGATCGACAGGGAGTGGATCGCGCCACCTAACTCGCTGGCATGTCCCACGTATTTGTCATCAGAAATACAGCTGCACGTCCCGGGTGAACGGTGCACCTTCAACGTAGCCGTGACATCACCACCACTGGCTACGGTATGAGCCCCCAGCCTTTTGCCGACAACAGCACGGCCGCAGGCCGTCAGAAGAACCGTCACGTCGAAATTGTCATTTTGTCGCGAAATTATTGGAGTCGAAATCGGCGCATCAAGCCGGGTGTAAGTCAATAGGAGCTCGTCATCGCAGATAGGATTTTAGAGCACGACGCGGTTGCCCTAATTCAATCAGTCGGGTTGTAGTCAGTTTGAGGAAAGAGGGTGAGCAGGGCCGGTGCCCTGGATTTTTGCAAACAACGTAATCCACACTCAAACCATGGCGGAGACAGCATGAGAGCACCACGAAGGACAAGTAACGCACTTGGGGTTGGAGCACTTATGAGGGGAATGATATCCAAAACGTTGCAGTCCCAACTCCCTAAAGTATTGTTCGCGAGCCTTTGTTTCCTCGTTGTGGTTGCGCAGACATCTTCGCAGAACATTGTTGAGCCCGGGCAAGCGCAGACTGTGCGAATTGTCATGCATCTGATGCTCCAGCCACACGCTCCTGTCCTTTTCGCAAGTGGCAAGTGTGATCTCCAACCGGAAGCGCGTCAGCGCCTGGCGAAGCTCCTCGGGGGATCGTCATCGCTCACAAGGGCTTAAATCTTGCGGTCGAGGGTCACACCGATAACGTGAACACCGAGGCGTTCAATCAAAAGTTATCCGAAGAGCGCGCTGGAACGGTCGTGCCTATTTGATCGCTCAGGGCCTCGATCCTAACTCCAGCTTTGGCGCGACTATCTTGTTGGATAAAATGGATCTCGCCAACACGCTTATTCCTACCATCATGCAGTTGGGCTGGAAACAAGGATTCGCGGCGTAGCGGATGCATGTGTCTTGAGGGATCAAGGGTTGCGACGGATTCTCTACTTGCTATTTTCATCGCGTTCGACCAACTGTCGGAAGTCTCTTTCTGCTTCGGTGGAGCTTTGATATTGGCCGTTCTCATAGCTCTTCTTAATAACGTCCAAAACTCGCACGATTGCGCGACGACTGGCAGCGTCCTTGCCGATTTTGAGTTGGCTGGCTAAACGATCAAGAAATTCCGTGCTCACCTTAGGATTATACCTGCCCGCATACCTGTTCGGAAACTGAACGAAAAATTTGTCCGGAAAGCGGACAGGAAGAAGCGCATGCACCTCGCGCCATACAAAGGAGGGCCACCTTACGGTCGAGTGCGCTATGTCCTGCCCAAACTCCCCTTTGTGCCTGTCAGAATACAGAAGTTGCAGCCTTCAACGCCGCAACACCACTCGTCGCCCCATTCTCTCGCCTGATCTCTGCGGCGGTACAACCAGGCCCCGTGTTGCTCGCACTTCAAGGTGTTTACACCCGGTTCCTCGACGGAATTTATTTGTTCGGGCGTTCCGATTAATGTGAAATACCCGTTGACCAGATCATAGAGAACGCTGCATCCCTCGTGACCGCAGTGATAGGAAGGCCGATTGTCGGTGCCTGAGGGAAGTCCGCTCGCCTCGTATCGCATGACCTTGTTATCACGCGGGCAAAGCGGCTCTAGCTTTGCATCAAGAACATAAGAATAACCAGGTTGCGTCATCTCGGCCTTCCAATCTGTACATTAGTAGGATGCTCGGAGTTGAGCAAAGGTGGCGGCTGGCTTTGCTGCGATTGCACCACGATCCGGGCAGCCAATGTAGGCGTTGGTGTTATCCAGGTCGAGTTTTTGTACTAATGGCACGATCAAACGCCACCCAAGCCATCACCTTCGAGTGGGTAAAGTGGCGTCGCGATCGACGAACCTCCCAGATCCCTTCATCCGGTTCAGGCCATATCTTCTCTAGATGCTCAAGGAGCTCCCGCTCCAATTCAACTCCCTGTTAATTCTTTGGTAGTCTCCCTTCGCGTGCTTTATGCAATGCGTCGGCGAGTTCTCCATACAGATCAAGCTGAAGCTGCTCCGAAGCCGCATTGCCGACTCGCACTGGCTTTGATCCCTCATAGCCAGGTAGCCAATTCAGTTCACGTTCCGGAAGCAGGCGCTCTCCCGCAAGGCTGTACAAGATTTGGACTTGCTCTGGACTTCCGGCGACTGCGCGGAGCAGCCAGTCTTGCCAGGCAGATGCTTCGTCAAAGTATCCAGCATTCATCAGCGCCCACAGGCTGAAACTAGCATCTCGCAGCCAACAGAAGCGATAATCCCAATTTCTCTCGCCTCCCAGCCGTTCCGGTAAAGATGTCGTGGGAGCAGCTAGAATTCCGCCAGTCGGCCAGTAGGTCAACGCTTCGAGTGTAATGAGCGAACGTTCGACCGATTCAATCCATGGTCGTTCATAGGTGCAACGGTTTGTCCATTCGTGCCAGAACTTTTCTGTTTTCTCTAGAGCGCTGTCCACGTTTATCGCTTTTGGCAGCGTCAGGTGCGATGCACCATATGTCAAGACAAATGAGACGGTCTCCCCTCCTTTTACCGTAAATTCCGATACCGTCTTCAGATTTTCGCCCCGTATCGGTGCAGACGTGCGAAGTACCACCATATTGGCGCCGGCGCTTGCGCGCAACGATCCGTCATCCAGGCGTGTGACCCATGGCACCGATTGGCCGTAATCAAACCGTAGCGAGAGTTCCATTTCCATCCGAACCTCTCCTCGACGGCCTCGAACCAAGCGCACCAAGTCCGACTGCTTTTCGCGCAAGGGAATAAAGTCAATGATCGCGACGCTGCCATGTTCCGTCTCGAATTCGGTGTCTAGAATTAATGTGCCTTTCCTATATCGGCGAGTAACTCGCATAGCGAAGGTCGTTGGAGCCAACTTCCACGCCCATGTTCGGGGGTGCCCAAAATGGCTGCGAAACAGGCCCCTGAGTCGAAGCGTGGCCAACACAGCCAATCAATGGACCCGTCCTTTGCGACTAAGGCAGCAGTTTCGCAATCTCCGATCAATGCATAATCTTCAATCGGGCAAGGCATGTATCTACCTCAAACGCACCTCATGCCAGAGGGCCGTTTCTATCGCATCCATGGAAACGTCTCTCTTCTCTCGGGGCCACAGAGAACGTTGCCGCAGGATAATGAGTTTTCCGTTTCTTGCACCGATTCGCACCTCATCTGCTGCTGAGTTTTGGTCGGCAACGTCGATTGATTTCCCAATCAACCTGGTTTCGGCTTCATCGATCACCTGGGAATCTGATCGACAACCACGTATACGTCCCATTCGCTTCGAGTCTGTGCTCGATTAACCCGCTCATGGACACCAGTCCAGAGTGTCAACCTCGAACGACAAGCTTTGCCAAACCGCGTCCCTCCGCCCCCAGCGCGCACGAAAGAATCCCAGTGTACAGTAACAAGGTATTCTTGACTGCCGGCATAAACGACTACCTTCATGTCTGAGTCTTCACTCAAGGCAGGCAACGTCCGACAAATTCCCGATCTTCCTGGGGACCATCCTAATTTTCTCCAGCGCCTCGGCCCCGGTCTGATCACGGGCGCCGCTGATGATGACCCAAGTGGCATCGCAACATATTCTCAGGTTGGCGCGCAGTTTGGTCTGGGCATGTTGTGGACTATGCTGTTTTCTTTTCCATTGATGGCCGCGATACAAGAAATCTGCGCGCGGCTCGGACGCATTACGGGTGCGGGGATTGCCGAAATCCTTCGAAAACATTATCCGAAGCCAATTCTCTATAGTCTTGTCCTCCTACTGTGTCTTGCCAACATCTTCAATCTTGGCGCGGACGTCGCGGCTATGGGTGCGGCTGCGCAGTTAGTTTTCAGAGGATCACTCCGCGCCTACGTGCTTATCTTCGGACTGTTCTCTCTTTTTCTTCAGATCTTCGTACCTTACAGAAAATATGTCCGCTATCTGAAATGGCTGACGCTCGTGTTGATTGCTTACGTCGCAACAGCCTTCGTCGTTCATGTCCCATGGATGACCGCACTTTGCAAGACGATCATCCCATCCGTCTCATGGACGACGGATTACTGGATGGCGTTGGTCGCCATTCTCGGCACTACGATCAGTCCCTACCTATTTTTCTGGCAGGCCTCAGAGGAAGCCGAAGACACACGACTCAACAGAGGGGAGCGGCCCCTCAAGAAGAAGCCTTCCCAAGCCTTCGAGCAGCTACGTCGAATAGCTATCGATACCAGAGTAGGCATGGGCTTCTCAAACCTGGTTGCATACTTCATCATTCTTATTACTGCCGTAACGTTGCACGCTTCAGGTACTGGCAAAGGTATCCAAACTTCCGCCGACGCTGCCAGGGCCCTGCAACCTCTGGCAGGAAACCTCGCTTTTTTGCTCTTTGCTCTCGGGATCATCGGGACAGGATTGTTGGCGGTCCCCGTCTTGGCCGGTTCCGCCGCATACGCCATCGCAGAAACATTCCGTTGGCGCGCCAGTCTTGAAAGCAAGCCACGTCAGGCACCGAAGTTTTATATCGTTCTCGCTGCAGCCACCCTTATTGGCATCTCATTGGATTTCTTGGGCATGGATCCAATCCGCGCCCTTTTCTGGTCCGCCGTGATTAACGGAATTGTAGCCGTCCCACTCATGGTCATGTTGATGATCGTGTCGGAGAATGCGAGGATCGTCGGAAAGTTCCGGCTTCCGCCACATCTTCGCATAATCGGTTGGAGCGCCACGATCGTCATGTTTCTGGCGTCATTGGCCTTTATCCTGAGCGGCGTGCGCGGATTATTTTGAGTCTCGATCTATCGGGAAGTCTGCCGAGAAACCGAATTCTGAGGAGGTACCTAATGGCTACGATGGCGGCTCCAGAAACACGAATTGCGAGCAATCCTACCTATCAAGCGTACTGGATTCTCCATATTGGTTTTGCTGTGCTGCCGATCATTGCCGGGCTCAACAAATTTTTTCATATCCTCACAAATTGGGATATGTATCTAGCGCCGCTCATCATTCGTTTGTCGCCGGTTATAGTTTGATGCTGGTCGTCGGTGTCGTTGAAATTATCGCCGGCGTTCTGGTCGCCTGGCGGCCTCGCATCGGAGCTTACGTTGTCGCGGCCTGGCTTTGGGAAATTATTGTTAACTTCTTCCTGTTTTCTGGGTATTACGATGTCGCGTTGCGGGACTTTGGTCTTTCTTTGGGAGCTCTGCCGTTAGCGCGATTGAGCATGAATTTCGATAGCTGAATCGCTTTCCAGGGGCGGAGGGAATGCGCTCAGGGGACTTTCGTTGGGATTCTAGACTTCTCGTTCATGGACGGACGGGCTCCCTTTCCGCAGACGACGGTTTCCAAGACCGTTACATCCGATAGCGGACGTAGAACGGCTGCACACGAGGCAGGCGCCCCCCACTGATTCACCTGCGAGCCTTGCCGAACGTTTGGGAAAAACGAAGGTTCGGCCGCGTTCGTTCTCTGCGGGCGAAGATGACGGTTTCCAAGACCGCTGTAACCAATTTGGGAAGAGCTAGTCCAAATCCTTTCAGTGGGTATAGCCCTCATCCGCATGACATTGTGGTGACAGTACTACATCGAACGCTCCAGATTGAGCCGAATAGGGCTAACCCGGTTTCGGCTTTCAAGCGAAGGGTTGCCTGGCTCCCTTCTTTGAAGACGAAAACGAGTGCATTTGAACTACAGTCCTCCCTGCGGTTCCGTAGATTCTGGCACGATAATTCCGGCAGTTACTGGAAGTGGTTGCGAGTCGCCTGGTTCGGCTGTCCCTACCGAAAACTTCGTCTGGCCCATCGCACCCCCTGGAGGACCTTGTAACAATGTTGCATGCCCTGTGGCGGGCGAAATAACAATTCGCCAGAGACAACTTGCCCGTCACGCCCGCGAATGGTTCTTCGACCGAAGCGCAGAGTGTGAGCGGTGGGGCTGGCGAGATTCGAACTCGCGACACTTGTGCTATCCTTGACTCTTGGCCGGGCTGGCGGAACTGGCAGACGCGCCGGACTCAAAATCCGGTGACCGCAAGGTCGTGTAGGTTCGACTCCTATGCCCGGCACCAAAATTTTTGAAATCGTTTCCATTATGCTGCGTTTCGGATTCGAAACTGTTCGACCCTCGGATTCGAACTCACTTGATAAATGCCCGGTGTTTATGCGGCTTCTGAAGATGGCGTCGGTTGCTGTTGCCAGTCCGATTGTTACCAGTTGTTGCCGATAAAGCCAAAAATCTGCTACACGATGACACACGTTGATACATCTGCGTAGTACTAGAATCATTGAAAATCCGCTAAAATCGCAAAAATATCAAGTTTTGGCTGGTACTGCATTTATGGAAACTTAGGAGGAGGGGGTCGAACCCACACGGCCTTGCGGCCACCGGATTTTGAGTCCGGCGCGTCTGCCAGTTCCGCCACTCCGGGCTGACGATTAAAAATAACACGCCGCCGCCTCGCACTCAAGATGCCTTGCGAAACCCTAGCGAGACAACTCCTGATCGTCGGGTTTAGCGTCTTTGCCGCCGCGTGCCGCAGAGACCCGCAAATTCCTCAAGAAACGCGTCTCTCCCACGGCGCAGGAACTTTCACCGAGGCCATCCCCGCCGCCGTCGCGGCCTGAATACCCATCTCCGTGTCTTCAAAAACCAGGCAGTTCTTCGGTGCCACTCCAAGTCTTGAGGCGGCCAGCAGAAAAGCTTCGGGGTCAGGCTTGCTCTTTTTATACTCCCCCGCGCAGACTAGCGTGTCGAATCGATCGAGCAGCTTTAGTGCCTCGAGAGACGCCGTAACCGAATCCCTCGCGCTCCCCGAGACCACCGCAAAGGGAATCGACCCGTGCTGCGCCTCAATATGCTCCAACACTTCAGGAACAACTTTGAGTTCCGGGAGCAGTTCGAAATAAAGCTCCTCTTTTCTGTTTGCGACGCTCTCCACGGGCATGCTGAGGCCATGTTTTTGGTTGAGCGTAGCTATGATCTCCGCTGTGGGCCGGCCACCCCACGCGTAGAAAAGCTCCTCGGCAAATTCACAATGCCACTCGCCGAGCGCCTTCTTCCACGCAACGTAATGCAGGGGCATCGAATCCGCAATCGTGCCGTCGCAATCGAATAGATACGCGCCAAACGAGCCCGCCGGCAATTTCAGTTTCATTCCTTTTCCAATCTCCTATTCATCATTCTAAGCGAGTGGCGATGGAGGCGCCAATCGAGCGCTTGCCCGGCGAGCCGATAAACTCCGCCCAACCAAGGCGCACCTACTGACAGGGCAATTCCCTGCCCAGCTTTCATCGGGCCGCGCATGCCCCGTTAGCCTTTCGCCGCAAGCCCTCGACTGGACTGGGCTGCGGCCGAGAGATACTCTATAGTCCCCGTTCGCCAGGGGTTCCGGTCGGACCGGAGCACGCGAACGGTTTTCGATGTCGAGGTATTCGATGGCCACGGCGTTGACCGCTTCGCGGTCACCCCTCTCATTGATCGCTCCGCGGTCACCCTTTGCGGTAACGTCTGCCGCCGGTTCGCGGCCTGAATACCGCGGTCTGTCCAACTCGATGAATCGCGTTCTGGACGAGCTTGGGAGTCTGCAATCCTCGCCTGATTTGGAAACGGTGCACGATCTTCGCGTCGCGATTCGCCGCTGCCGCTCTCTGGCCGCCGTGATGGAAGAAATCGACACCGATCCCGCGTGGCCGGACCTGCGCAAAGTCGCTCGCAAGCTATTTCGGGGTCTCGGCGCTGTGCGCGACGCTCAAGTCATGGAGGAATGGATCAAAAAGCTTGGTCCAGAGAACGATCCACTGCGAGTACAGATGCTAGCCTCGCTTGGAACAGACGAGAAACAGCGCTCTGCGGATGCGCTGCACGTGGCTGCAAAATTTAGCGAGAAGGAATGGACAAGTCTCGAGCGGCGGCTTCGCCAGCGCGTGCGGCTCGTGCCCGTTGGAGGCCTCGCTGCCGAATGCCTGGCCCTCGAGCGCTTCGAGGAAGCAAAAGAACTGCACAACCGCGCGTTGCGAACGGAAAAACCGAAGCCCTGGCACGCTCTCCGTATCGGTTTAAAAAGATTTCGCTACACGGTTGAGGGTTTTCTGCCCGAGCACTATGCCGCCTGGGGCGAAGATCTGAAGCGGCTGCAGGACCTTCTCGGCGATGTCCACGATTTGGATGTGCTCTCAGAAACAATCGAAGACACCAAGGTCGCCGGGGCTTCCGAGTCTGCAAAAGCGTGGCAAGAAAAAATCCTTCAGGAGCGTCACAAACGAGTCGAAACCTACCGCCAGCTCACCCTTGGGAAGACCAGCCTTTGGCAAAAGTGGCGTCACAATCTGCCGCACGGCCAGCGGCTCGAAGCCGCGGCAATGGCCCGGCTTCGCTCCACGGCGCGCGCCGCCGATCCCCGCATGCGCAGGACGGGCCAGGTATCGCGCGTCGCCCTGCGAGTCTTCGAAGTTTTGCGCCGCGTGGACGCCGCGCCGGTGTTTCGCGGAGCGACAATGCGCCGGCTGATGCAAGCGGCAGCCAAGTTACACGGCGTCGGCTCCGTTGGCGACAAAAACCTCTCCCCAAAAGCGGTTCGCAAGTTTTTGCTGGGCTTGACGATTCCGCCCAACTGGTCTTCGGATGAATGGAATTTAATGGCGTGGGCCATTCGCTTTCACCGCGGGCCGGAACCCAAACAGAAGAATGGTTTCGCAAAACTTTCCGAAGAGCAGCAACTCACGGTTCGCGCCCTGGCTGGTGTCCTGCGCCTGGTGCGCTCCCTCAGAAAATCCGGCCTGGAAAGCGCCGTTGGCCTTCGCTGCGAAAAATCCGCCGACGCCGTCATCCTAAGCGTCCCCGGTTTGCTCGACACCGCCGAAATCGCAGCCCGCCTCGCCGCCGCCAAACATCTTCTCGAATCCGTCTTGGACAAGCCCCTCATTCTCAAGTCCGTGCCGAAACGCGAAAGAACTCCCGCGCCACTCGTGCAAGCCTCCGACCCACCGCTGGTCTCCGCAGTCTCCGCCTAGCGCAATGCCACGCCTTCCAGGAATCCGTTCGCGCAAGCCATTGCAAATCCTAATAGTGATAGTGGGTCAATCGGCAACTTGATCCTCATGGCCGGGAACCGGCCTTCCCCAGAGTTACTGCCTCCGATCCACAAAATTCCACAAACTGTATAAAAGTGAGCAGTACGCAACCTCGACAGCCTCTACTCTGCAATGCCAGAAGTGCATATCGGAAATTCCGAGTTAATTGGCAACCCCGGGCTATTACTCGACGAAATTCGGAAGGCAAAGGATGGAGAAAAAGCATGTTCCACTTGATCTGGTATCTTCTTATTGGGCTAATCTCGGGGGTTATCGCGAAAGACGTTATGCACGTGCACATAGCGATTTTCTGGACGGTCGTGCTCGGCGTCATCGGATCGATCATCGGCGGCGGCGTTGCCCACATGTTTTCGCGCCCAACAAATGAACGATATCATCCCGCAGGCCTCATTTTATCCACCCTGGGCGCGATTCTGGTTCTGTTCATTTGCTATAAGTTGAATATCCATTTTCCTGCGGTCTAACCTAACAGAAGCGACCCTACCTCATGTATGTCTGGTAAACGCTGTTAGCCGGAGAAGTGGTCAGGGCGGGTGGTGCCGGGCTCTAGCCCGGCTCTTCAGCCCTGGCGCAGCGTCTCGCCATTCATCGTCGCCGAAGCCGAGCGTGACCGAATTCATTTCCCCGCCCGGCGAAGCAGTTTCGGCGGCGCCAGCCAAACCAATTGCCCGTTCGGCGGCGAAACGCGCTTCAATTCAATCAACGCAACGCCTGCTTTTTTCAATGAGGTAATGTGGTGTTTGGAACCCAGCGCGGCGGCGATGATGTCATCCAGATGCGGGGCGTGTCCGAATACAAAAAGTGTCGAGGTCTGTTTGTCTTTGGCAAGCTCGCGAAAAAACAACGAAGGCTCCGCGCCTGGCAGCAACAAATCCGTCCGACGAATCTTCTGCTTGGAATAGTCCAGGACAGCAGCGAAAATCTCCGCCGTCTGCATCGCCCGCACGTACGGACTGGAAAGCAACAGGTCCGGCGACGCGCCGAGCGACGCAACCGCCGCGGCGACCCGCTTTGTTTTCTCGATGCCTTCCTCGGTCAGGTATCTTTCTGGATCGGGCGGGCACTTGGGATCTTCCCGGTCGATCGCGATGCCGTGGCGCACGACGTATATTTCCATAGGCGATTTTCCCCTTCCACGAACCTAAAGGATATCACTGGGACGCTCGAGCGAAGCTCCGCGTCACTTTTGTTGCGAAGCCAACTGTCGAAAATAAAGCCGCACGTGAAATTCTTTCTCGAAGAGTTCCGCGCTGCGATTTGCGTCCAGCAAGTCTTCCGTGGCATCGCCACGAGCAAAGATCTGGAGCCCCACGGCATCACGTTGAAAGGCTGCGCGGAGCTGCGTGACTCGCTGGCGATGCGAATGATCCAGGGCCTCCGCGATTCTTAGAATCGCCGCGAGACGGCGCGCGATCCGCTTGTCGCTATTGTTCAGCGAAGAATAAGCCACGTGATGGCCCGCCGGCTCCGATTTTCGATTGTGATAACGCACTAGCCCAGCAACGATGGCGCGGTCCCGCCCTTCCATGCCGGGAATATCGCCGTTCAATACCAAGTATTCGCCATGCTTGTGGTGACCGCGATGGCTGATCATGTGTCCCGTGTCGTGCAGTAGCGCCCCAGCCTCCAGGAGCACGCGAGACTGCGCGGGAAGATGGTGCACGGGCTGAAGTTGGTCGAACAACAGGACACTCAATTCCCGCACGTGCTCGGCGTGCGTTTGGTCCTTTTGAAAGCGCCGCGCAAGGCTGCGTGTGCCTACGAGCAATTGCCGCGCGGCCGCGTTGTAGCGATGCGGCTCCGTCCTCGAAAACGCCTCGCGCGCAATCTCCTGCAGCAGTCCTTCGCGCAACCCCACGCTGGGGATAAAAAAATTTCGAATATTCAGGTAGCGGCCGAGCGTGACAAAGGTGATAGCAGATATCCCCAGCACATCCGCGCGATCTCGCCGAATCCCGTAGCTCTTCATACGCTCGCGAACATCGCGCTCCAAAAGATCCGGCAGCCGCTCGCGCAGCAAAGAAAGCTGGATCGTCGGGAGGCCATGAAGCCGGGGACCAGGCGCAATATTTGCCAGCGTTTCCGCGTTCCCGCCCAGAGCTACCGCGGTTTGTTCACCGAGATTCGGGCGCGAGGGCAGACGCGATTCCAAAAGCGCGCGCACGTACCTGCGCACCTGTTCCGCCTGCGCCGGACGTATCACGCCGGGAATCTTCAGCGTGGTCATCAGCCGCACCGCGCCCAAGGGCAACTGCGCGCTCTGTTCCACGGTGTGATCGCGGAGAATACTTATCTCCAGGCTTCCGCCGCCTAAGTCCGCGATGCACCGCGGCGGAGATTCCGGTCCGAGCGCTGCAAGGACCGCAACGCGGCCTAGGCGCGACTCTTCCGAGGAGTTGATTACCTCGAGCGCGACCCCCGTCTTTTGCTTGATGCGCCGCACAAACGCCTCGCGATTGCGGGCTTCGCGGGACGCGCTCGTGGCCACCGCGCGGTAGCGCGTGACGCCAAACTCCTCCATGACTTCGTGGAAGTGCCGGAAGGCCTTAATGCCTTTCTTGAAAAGCTTTTCGCTGAAGCGGTGTCGCAGAAAAACGCCTTCGCCCAGCCGCAGCGAATATCTTTCGTTGACCAGCGGTTCAATATCCAGCGCGGAGTAGGCGCGCGCGACCGCGAGGCGCACGGCATTGGAGCCCGCGTCGATGGCGGCAATGTGAACGGGCTCGGACATTTCAGAATTTACCGCCAGAGGTGCGCAAGCGCGGCGGAAGGTGTGTATTTCGTCGCGCGAATTCCCAATTGCTCGCCGATGCGCTGGCGAAGCTGTTTGTTGACGGCGGAAACGCTCGCTTCGCCGTCCAGCTCGATGAACGCGTGCCGTTTGGCCATTACTTCGAATTCTCGCTTAATCATCGTTTGGTAGCGGATGAACGACCAATAGAGGTCGTGAGAGAGAGACATGTCCCGCCCGGCTTCCCAGTAGCTGATGGCCTGCGCTTTTTTGAATTCGCGCGCAAAAGCTGTCTCGGGACGCACGTTCAGCCAAAACGTCAGGTGCGGTCGGAGAGCCATGGCGTAGAGGCCGTTCAAGTAATCGCGGTTGATTCCGCGCACCACGCCGCGCGCTACGAGGGTAAAGATAAAACGATCCGCGAGAACCACCGTTCCGGAGCGGAGAGCCGGCAAAACGCGGTGCTCCACTTGGTCGAAGAAATCAGTAGCGTACATGAGCGACAGCGTCAGGCGCGTCACCGCGTTCTTCGCGAGCAGCTCGTCGATGTCGCGTCCCACGAGGTACGATCTTCGCAATCCGCTGGTCTGGACGGCAAACCCTTCCGATTCCAGCCATTCCTGCAGCAGCGCGATCTGCGTAGATCGTCCGGAGCCGTCCATGCCTTCGATGACGATGAGGTTTCCGGTAATTTCGCTCGGGTCGAAGCCGACCAGCGCTTCGCCGTAGAAATATTGGGCAGCGCCATCCTCGCCGGGCGCCGCAGGTTTCGCCCCAGGAAGCGGCGCACCCGTTGCCTGCGTCAGCTCCACTGGAACAACCGACACGCTGGATTTTTCTTTCTCTTTTTCCTGATCGGACATGCTTACTCCGGAGCCTGAACGCCTGGCGCGAAACGCTTCAAATCAATTTTGGAAGCGACAATCTCTCTCATCTGTTTCTGCAACTTGTTGACCGGCAGCGTGCCATCCAGCACGACGAAATTATCGGAGTCCACCATCTTGTCGTACTCCTCTAGGATGCGCGCCTGGAACAGCCGGAAACTCTCGGAGCGGTCATACGAAAGCGCCATATCCATTCCCGCTTCGTAGTATTTCAGTTTGGGACGCCCGCTCAGAATGCGATGCACGGCTACGTCGAGTGGCGCGCGAAAATAAAACGTAATGTCCGGCACCGGTGCAAAGCGGTAAAGATTTCTCAGCCAGCGCGCAGGGCACCCGCGAGCCGCATCGCGGGCAAACGCCGTGTAAATATAGCGGTCCGCCAGAACCAAATAGTCGCCTTGCAGCAGTGGCATGATCTGACGTTCGCAGCGGTCCGCGAAATCCGCAGCATGCAGAAGCGAAAACGTCGTCGGCGTGAGCAGTCGCCGCTGTTTTCCGCGGCGCGTAGCGGACTTCACCAGCGGCGACGAGTTCCATTCCGTAAAATGCAGCCGGTAGCCGCCGATTTCCAGCCAGCGTTTCAGTAGATAGAGTTGTGTGCTTTTGCCCGAGCCGTCTGTCCCTTCCACGACGATGAGCGCGCCGGGATATGCGCGGCTCGGCACCGGTTTTCCAGGTTGTGGAAGTGTGGATTTGCCCGCTTCCGCACGCGGCTGTTTTTGAGCGATGTCCTGATTTTCCATTAATCTTTAGCGAGAACCGATCTGGCAACTCAGCGTATGCCTGCATTGTTACAAATGCATTACAACATACCCCGCAATAACTGGCAAAGTGCGCTGCTTGCCAACTCGGGTGTCCGGCGCGTCAGAAGACCGCGACTTTGATGTGCAGGAATTTCTTCGGATTCTGCCGGAACTCTCCGATGAGCAATCGCATATCTCCCGTAAGGCCGCTCAAATTGTCGTAGAGTCTTGGATCGGAGAACAGTTTTCCGACGGTGGTGGTATTGTCATTCAATTTGGCGGTCGCGTTAGCCACATTGTCGGTGGCTTCCCGCATCTTGGTGTAGAGCGTATCGTCCGTAACCAGTTTGCCCAGGGTGCCCTTGCCCGCGCGGACATCACCAATCACGGCGTTGCCATTCGATATTGCTTGCTTGGCTTCATCATAAAGCGAGGGATCATAGAGCAGCTTTCCGATGGTCCCCTTCTGCGAACGGACATCGGTCAATATTACGTTCACGTTGTCCAAACCCTTGTCCACTTTGTTGTACATCTCGTCCGACGCTACCAACTTTCCTAGCGTTCCTTGTCCTGCTTGAATATTCGCAAGCATGCCCTCGCCCCGGGAGAGGAGGCTGTTCAGGTGGTTGTAAGCCTGTTCATCGACTAGCAATTTCCCCAGCGAACCTTTCCCCGCCTTTACTCCATTGACGAGTTCCTGAATATCTTCCGACAGAGTCTGCAGATTCCCCAGCACGTCTGCGCTTCGCTCCATCACTTCCTTCATCGCCCTTTCTTCTACACCGGGCACTTCTTGCCCGTCCTTCAAAGGCACACCTGTGACTCCCAGGCTGATGTTTACGTAGCGGTTGCCGAGCAATCCTTCCGTCACAAGACTCGCCGCGGAATCCGTCAGAATGTCGCTCTCGTACTTCCTGCTCACACGCATTACGACTTCAATGTTCCTATTTTTCGGCCGCACCTTGCCGGGTATGTGAGGCGCCAGAGTAATGGATTCGACGTTCCCGATTTCCACTCCATTCAATCGTACCGGCGCTCCGTGCACCAGACCAGAAACGTCCGGCAGGTAAGTGATGAGCCGGTATTTCGGTCCAATCGTTCCCGCCCCCGTCACATAGAAAATGCCGGCGGCCAGGACCGACAGGCCAACGAGCACGAACAACCCCACGCGCAGTTCCGTCCACGTCACTTGTTTGCGCTGCGCCATTTTTTCTTCCCTCCCTTTCGATCTTCCAGCCGACTACCGGCAATCACACGAGAAACCGCTTCAGATATTCATCTTTCGTATTCACAATCTCTTTCTGCCCGCCCTCGAAATAGACTCCGCCATCCCGCAAAACCAAAAAGCGCGTTGCCGCCATCGTGGCTGCGCCTCTCGCATTTCCGTTGGACACGCTGCGAACCACCCGTTTGGATGCGGCGTCGAAGCGAAAGTTCGCCAGCGCGAAGCCGTCCTGAAGCCGTTGCGTCGCGAGCAGCGCCGTCACGCCGAATACATCGCGCAGGCGCAGGATGAGCGTGATGATCGTTTGCGAAGTGACCGGATCCAGCCCGGCTGTCGGCGAATCGTAAAGCACGATGGGCGGCTGGTTGATCAGCGCTCGAGCGATGGACACGCGCCGCCGCATTCCTCCGGAGAGCTCAGACGGAAACAGGTCCAAGGTGTGCTCCAACTCAACAAAGCGCAGCACCTCGCGCACGCGCAGCTCGACCTCATCACCTTTCACTCTGTCTTCGTGTAGCCGGTAGGCCACGTTTTCCCCGACCGTCATCGAATCAAATAGCGCGCCTTCTTGAAAGACAAAGCCAATTTGGCGCCGGAAGGCCAGTAAGTCCCGCTCCGCCATGCCGGATACATCCCTGCCGAGCACTTGAATGTTACCTCTGGAAGGTCGCAGGAGTCCTGCCGCCAGTTTGAGCGAAAGGGTCTTGCCCATCCCTGTTTCGCCTAACAGCACCAATGTCTCCCGCTCCTGCACTTCAAATGAAACTGCGCGCAGAATGTCTCTTCCGTCGAAGGCGATGCGTACGCCCTCGAATGTGATGGTTGGACTGGAGTCGGAACTCGATGTGAGCGCGCTGGTCATCGGGCGTGTGGCCGCCATTATAGCGGCAATTCTGTCGTTACGAGGGTACGAAACCATCTAGGCGTACTGAAGTTCGGTTGGTCCCCGCAGGTTCTAGAAAAGTTTGTCCGCGAAGTACAAAGCCACTTTGGTGAGAAACGCGTCGGCCACAATGATCATGACGGAAGACAGCACCGCGGCCTGCGTTGTGGCCCGGCCGACACCCTGCGTGCCGCCGCGCACGGTCAGCCCTTTGTAACAGCCAATGGTTGCGAGAATGAACGCGAAAAAGAACGGCTTGGTGAAGCCCTGCATCAAGTCTGCAAAATCCAGGGCATCGATCGCGCGTCGCCAGAACTCGACCGCGGTGAGGCGCAGAGAAAACACCGAAGCTACACAACCACCGAGCAAGCCCATAAAATCGGTCATCGCGGTCAGCAGCGGCAGGGTGAGCAGCGTGGCAATCACTCTTGGCGCTACCAGCTTGCGGACGGGATCCGTGCCCATCGCGCGCATGGCGTCAACTTGTTCGGTGACCAGCATTGAGCCAAGCTCCGAGGCGATCCCCGTCGCGCAACGGCCGGTCACCAGCAAGCCCGTCAGAGAAGGCCCCAACTCTCGCACCAGCGCAATGGCCACGACGTCGCCGGTCAGCGAGGTCTGCCCGAAGCGAGTGAACTGCGCCCCCGTCTGCAACACCATGACCGCGCCTATAAAAAAACCGGACAACAATATGATCGGCAGCGAGCCGGCGCCGATGCTGTCCATCTGCTGCAAAATGTCTTGAACGTAGAACGGCGGGGTGACCAGGGTGACCAGCGTGCGACCGCAGAGCATGGCGTAATCCTGCACGTCCGCCACGGCGCTTTTCAGCGCGTTGACCAGCACTCCAGCGACGGAAATTTGCTCTTCCGTCTTGTCTTCGTCTCGACCTACAACCTGCAGAGGTGTGTCTGCCACGAGTACCTATTCGTCAGCCGTCTAGCTGAACTCCTGCGGCACAAAACCTGAGTCGGAAGCGTAACCGCGAGTCAGGAACACGTCAAGCAAGCAGAGAGATAGGCTCGCCTGGTGAACAATCTCCCGAGAGCGCGCGGTTTTATCGCTGAACATCCCTCGGGAGGGCGCCCCGAATTCCCTGAATTCAACTCCGGATAGTTGGTATGTTTTATGTTATTTTAAGTTATTCATTCATATATAAAAGGAGTCGAGATTTTGGAATGTTCAATGACTCGTCAATGAGCGATCAATCCGGCGGATATAGTCTTGAACGGAATACCTCACGTGAGCCGGCAGACCTCACGTCATCGCGGGGCGATGGCCATTAAGCCGATACTCGCCGAGGAGATCAGCGAGAATCCATGCTGTTCCGGCAATCGCGAAGGTCTCGGCGGTTTCGCTCCAATTCGTATGACTGTGGGGATCCGAAAGAAGCAACGGTACCCACACGACTAGCCCAAAGATCAGGAGCATCATTGTCAGCAGGCGAGCGGCGAGAAGTGCCATTCGATTCGCAAGAAGAGCCACAGCCGCGAGTGCGAACAAAACAGTCGTCGCTACCGCCCAAAACATCTGACTTGGCGGAAGCCACTTCGGAACAAGGCTGGCCGTAGGGTGAAGATAAAACGCCTGCTCGAGGGTAAAGGAAGCGGTACAGATGCCCACAAGAATGCGGCCGATCCGATTAAGCGTTTCCCGTGACCATGCCGATGACAAGCGCGCATAAACGATCGCCGCTCCGGTCAGGAGAGAGAACTGCTCGAAGAAGTTGCCCCAGCTATTGTAGATCTTCGGCGCGGCGAGGATTCCTGGCACGCACAACAGGGCGAAGACAAGATAAACCGCGCTAAGGACGGCTGCGCCCGTTTTCGCGGTCCGACGGAACGGAATCGCAGCGCCGCCGAGGATCAGGGCAGCGGCGGCGGCGTAGACCATGTAACGCGGTTGATGCCAGCCGTTATAGTCGTGCCAGGCCAGCGTGATAATGCCAAAGGCCAAAGCCGCCGCTCCAAACACATGACGGCCGAGGTTCGAACTAAGCGTTGATACAGTCATTTGCTTTCAATCCCGTTCACGCAGCTGTGTCACGATGCGGGAGAGCCGATTGTCGGTAACGTTTATTTGAGCAACAGGCGGATCGCAAAGTATCCACCGAGCTTTATACAACGGGATGGAGCTACGGTAAAGTGCGCCCGCGAAACACTCTCGGCCTTCAGACTCCTCCGAGCGGACTTCGGGCTATTGTTGCGCTGACTAGTTGAGCCCGCAGCCGTAACCGGACATCTCTAACAATGCCGACCCCTGTCAAGCTCTTTTTGAAGACACTTCTTTCTTTTCACCTGAAAGAGTTTTTCTCTTTCGCTTTCTCTCGTTTTCTCTCTTCTCTGCATCGACGACCACGGCTCGTTTGTAATCTAGCGGTCGGCTTCAGTCCGACCCAAACATCTCTTCGATCAAAACGTCGACCATGATTACTAGTTCAAACTCCCTTCGCAGGGAGTGGGATGCCCATTCATCTGCTCAGGCGTCTACTTCACACCATGTCCGGTACCGAGCTGTCCCACGTACGAACCGAACTCTAATGACGGCGAATACGCACAACCATTCCGCCACATCCAGTACAAGCGAACCCCCAGCTTCCGCCCCATCGCTACCTTGGCAATGCTCTTGTGTCGACGCATCGCCAGGTGAATGTACCGACGTCGCCACTCCGGATTGCTTCGTGCTGCCGCCTGGGCGGCCTCCACCAGCAAGAATCGCAACAAAGAGTTGCCTTGTTTGCTGATGTGCCCCAATCGCTGTTTCTTGGCACTGGAGTCCTCACTCGGAATCATCCCCACGTACGTGCCGATCTGCTTGCCGCAGTGGAACCGCTCCGGAGTTCCGATGATCAACACATAAGCGAGGGCCGTCAGTGGGCCCACACCAGGATGCGTCATCAGCCGCACTACGTCAGGTCGCTTCTTGGCTTCTTGCTCGACAGCAACAGTTAGCTCTTCGATGGTTGGATGGATCCGGTCCAGCAACTCCAACAACTCTTGCCGGCGTCGACTGGCCCAGGGAGCCAGCGTGAGTTTCTCTAACTGCGCTCGCCCCTGTTCGCTGAACAGCTTTTTCTTCCAACGATAGCCTTCGTTCATCGCCAGCGCCTGCAGTTGATTCATGATCCGCGTGCGCATCTGCACCAACCGATGCCGGTGCCACAGCAGTTGTCGCAGATCTCGATTCTCCGGGCCCGGTACCCAGATTTGCGGGAAGTTATTTTCCCGCATCAGTCTGAGCAAGAGTTGGGCATCCTTGCGGTCGGTCTTCTGCTTCTTCACTCGTCTGGTTTTGATCTCCGCGGGATCGCCGATCCACAGCTCGAAACCTAATTCAGCCAGTAGCCGCTCGAACCAGCGTGAATATCCGGTAGCCTCCATTCCTACTCGCACGCAGATCCCTCGCTGCTTCAGGTCTCGATAGAATTTCTCGGTTTGTCCATCACTGTGATTCAGTTCCTGTTCACCACACTCACCAGTCTCTTCTACAAAAAATGCAATCTGCTGAAAGCTCGGGTGGTAATCTACGCCTATAATCATCATGTCCGGCTCCTTTCTCCCGAGCCTTTGGTCGTCAAGCAACCACAGTTTACTCGGGTCGAGGAGCCGACATTGTTATGCAATCATCTGAAGGTTCAGTGCGGCGTTTGCGAGGCAATGCGATTTGTTGGGGCGCTGGAACGGCTTCCATTTCCTCTATATGTAGAATCTTTATTCACTGCAGCCGTGGGGCTGTGCGAGGGGGCTTCGCGAGAGGCGCATATCGTAGATATGCCGAGATCAGCGTAAGCGCACGAAATGCTACATCGTGACGGGCGGCAAGAAAAGTCAGGTATCGCCTCGCCTGATTCGGACCGCTCACCTTATAATGCCGCGGGTCATCCTACGACCGAATCCGCGACGCAGAAAGGCGGTGAGGATGAATGAAAAGCAGAGTACAGAAGCCCGCCTAACTCCCGCGGAGCAGTCACTCACCGAGCTTTGGGAGAAGCACCTCGGCGAGGAATTCACGACCCGAGACACGGATGCCACACTTGAGAGCATGGTGCCCGACGCCTACGTGAACCACATCCCGGTGTTGACCGGCGGTGTGGGCCTACTAGAACAACTACGAGTGTTCTACTCGCAGCACTTGATCCCCAAGATGCCTCCCGATACGGAGATCGTTCCGATCTCTCGAACGATCGGCCGGAGCGGCTGGTGGGCGAAGTGATTTTTAAGTTTACCCATACCACCGAAATGGACTGGATGCTGCCTGGGATTGCGCCCACAGGCAAGCGGGTGGAGTACCCGCTGGTGGTCATTGTGCACTTTCGCGATGGAAAGCTAGCGAATGAGCATATCTACTGGGATCAAGCTACGGTGCTGGTGCAGATAGGGCTTCTCGATCCATCCAAGCTGTCCGTCGTGGGCGTAGAAACCGTGAGAAAGGTAGCTAACCCGCGCTTGCCCGCCAACCACTTGATTGAGCGGGCTAAGCTTGGGGGCAGATCCGGAAACTGACCCTCTGCGCAGCTTGCGACTCGCTGGACGCACGGCACGTCCACGGTTAAACTCCTTGATTCCAATGCTTGAAGTTTGCGAGTAAGTTGGGGCGTTCGCGCAGATGCTGAAGTTCTACACGGCGGGTGAATCGCATGGACAGGCGCTGTTGGCGTTTGTTTCCGGGCTGCCGGCGTCTTTGCCTGTCGATCTGAACTTCGTCAATCACGAGCTGCACCGGCGACAGCTCGGCTACGGACGCGGCGGGCGGCAAAAAATCGAGAAAGATCGAGCGGATATTTTTGCTGGGGTGAGACACGGGCAGACGATTGGCGCGCCCATTGCTCTGCGCATTGAAAACCGCGATTGGACCAACTGGGAGAACATTCTCCCTGTTGAAGCAACGGCTGAATCCGCAGGTAAGGAGAGAAAACTCCTTGCGCCTCGGCCAGGCCACGCGGATCTTGCCGGGTCACAGAAATTTAATTTTCACGATGCGCGCTATGTGCTGGAGCGTGCTTCCGCACGCGAAACCGCGGCGCGTGTGGCTGCTGGGGCGTTCGCGAAGCTGCTGCTGCGCGAATTTGGGACGGAAATGGCCAGCCACACCGTTCAAGTCGGGCACGTGCGACTCGAACGCGCCGCAACATGGAAGGAAATTCAGGCGGTCAGCGCCGACCTGGACTCTCCGCTGCGCTGCATTGATGCTACCACGCAAGAAAAAATGAAAGCGGAGGTCGACGCCGCGCTTAAAGCCGGCAACACCGTCGGTGGGATTTTTGAAATCGTCGCTCACAACATTCCTGTTGGGCTCGGCAGCCACGCGCAGTGGGACGAGAAACTCGATGGCCGGCTAGCTCAGGCGCTTATGAGCGTGCAGGCCGTCAAAGCGGTCGAGATCGGGGCTGGTGTTACTGCTGCGGGATCTTACGGCAGCGAAGTGCAGGACGAAATTTTCTACGATAAAAACGCCCGGCGCTTTCGGCGCTCGACAAATCGCGCGGGTGGCCTCGAAGGCGGCATCACTAACGGTGAAGACGTCGTCATCCGCGGCTATCTGAAACCCATTTCCACGCTGCGCCAGGCGCTGCACACCACGGACATGGTCACCAAGGAACCCGTTTCGGCCGCTTACGAGCGTTCCGACTGGTGCGTTGTCCCCGCAGGCGCGGTCGCCGGTGAAGCGATGATCGCACTTGTGCTGGCGGATGCTTTTCTGCAAAAATTCGGAGGAGACTCCCTTTCCGAGATGCGGCGGAATTTCGACAACTATGCCAGACAAATCGAAGACTTCTGAAGTGGCGCAAAGCCCAGCCCCGTCCGTCGACATCGCAGTCCCCGTGCGCAAAATTTATCCGATCGTCAAGTATGGCGATCCCATCCTCGAAAAGCCGACCGCGCCGGTGAAAGAGTTTGATGCGGAACTTGAGGCGCTGACCGAGGATATGTTTGCTTCCATGTACGCCGCGCAGGGTGTCGGCTTGGCTGCACCGCAGATCGGGAAGAGCTTGCGACTTACTGTGGTGGACGTCACGGGTGGAAAAAATCCCGAAGCGAAAATTGTGCTAGCTAACCCGGAAATCATCCATGCCGAAGGCGAGGTTCGCGAAGAAGAAGGCTGTCTTTCTATTCCGGGTTTTCGCGGCTACGTGATGCGGCCTCAATTCGTCACCATCCGCGCACAGAATGCTAAGGGCGAACCCTTTGAGATTCGGGGCGAGAATCTTTTGGCCCGTGCTTTCTGCCACGAAATCGATCATCTGAACGGCATTCTGTTCCTGCAACACCTCAGCATGCTCAAGCGCGACCTCATCAAGCGCAAAATCAAAAAACTAAGAAAACAAGGCGAGTGGTAGGCTCTGGAGCCGGCTGCTTCCCCGCCTCAAAGATTGCTGAGGGTATGCATGCGAG
Source organism: uncultured Acidobacteriota bacterium (assembly GCA_963705855.1). Lineage (GTDB taxonomy): Bacteria > Acidobacteriota > Terriglobia > Acidiferrales > UBA7541 > Acidiferrum. The sequence continues at coordinate 77,483 of CAVPLA010000039.1, read as the reverse complement.
TTGTTTTCTGTGGCACACCACTATTCTCCGTTCCAACGCTCAAGCACCTCCTTGCGCAACCTGATTTTCAGATCGTCGCCACGATTACGCAGCCGGATCGTCGACGTGGCCGCGGGCAGGAAGTTTCTTTTTCTCCGGTGAAGGAAACCGCGATCGCCGCAGGAATTCCAGTGCATCAGCCGGAAAAGATTCGCGTTCCCGAAGTTCAGGAGTTGCTACAAAAGCTCGCGCCCGACGTCATCGTCATCATCGCTTACGGACAAATCATACCCGCGCCGCTTCTCCCCATTCCGAAACTTGGGTGGATTAACCTCCACGCTTCCCTGCTTCCAAAATATCGCGGCGCTGCGCCCATCAACTGGGCCATCGTCAACGGCGAAACAAGAACGGGAGTCACGTCCATGCGCATCGATGCGGGCATGGACACTGGCGAAATCTTGCTGCAAAAAGAAATGGAAATCGGGCCTGCGGAAACCGCTCCAGAGCTAGCCGCTCGCATGTCCGAGCTCGGTGCCCCGCTTATGGCAGAAACGCTTCGCGGCTTGGCCGCCGGCACGATCATTCGGCGCCCGCAAGCTCATGAACATGCCACAAGCGCACCCCTGCTCAAAAGAGAAGACGGCCGCATCGACTGGTCCGGCCCCGCGCAGAAAATCTTCAATCGCATCCGCGGCTTTGCACCCTGGCCCGGCGCCTACACCTCGTTCCGCGGCCAGACTTGCCACATTGGGGGCGAACCGGCGTCTAATGATTTGGGCGAACAGGGTCCGGCGGCAGGCGAAGCTGCCACTCCCGGATCTTTGGTCGTCCAGAAGAATAGGCCGAAGAATGAGGTGCTGGTGCGGTGCGGCGGCGCAACCTATTTGCGCCTCCTCAGCGTCAAACTGGAAGGGCGCAAGCAGGTTTCTGCGGCTGAATTTGTCAATGGCGCCCATTTGCTTACCAGCGAACACTTCGGCGAAAGCTAGTTTGCGCGCCGCCTAACGCTCAGGCATACTCAAAAATTGACCTACTCGTGCAATACATATCTGCCTGGGTCTTCGGCAGAGCGGGCATCAGAAACACCAGCTTCGGGAGCTCACATCTCATGAACAGTTTCAAGTCAGTTCTAACGCGCGAGGGCTTCAAAATCCGCGCGAAACAATTCTTGCGCTTTGCCGCATGCTGGGCGCTCGCCGGGCAACTCGCCACACTGCCGCTAGCCTCCGCGGCCAACGAAGCTTCCTCGGCAGCGGCCGTCGATAAACCCGCCGCGAAAACCGTAAGCGACCCGGTCATGAAAGTCATGCAGACAGAACTCGCACGCGCGTCCACGGAACTGGGGAAAACGGACTCCGCGCCCTACTACATGAGCTACACCGTCTATGACCAGAATCTCGTTGTCCTGGTCGGCGCTTATGGCAGCTTGCTCACCAACGCTTCTTTGCAGCGCCGTCAAGCCGACGTTGTCATGCGCGTGGGCGCACCCGCTCTCGACAACACGCACGGCCAGAGCCGCTCCACGGGAATGACCTCGGGCACACTGCCGGTCGGTGACGACCAGGACGCCATCGCCCGCGTGCTGTGGGAATTGACCGACCGCGAGTATAAGCGCGCCGCTCCCGCGTTTCTAAACGTACGAACCAACACCGCCGTGCGCGCGGAAGAAGAGGACAAGTCGCCCGACTTCTCGAAACAGACACCCGAAACGCACTTGGGCAACGTCACTCCGCCGCCGGCCTTCGATCGCTCCGCGTGGGGAAGCGAAGTCAGCCGCTTGTCCGGAGCTTTCCGCAAGTATCCCGATGTTTATTTTGCGACGGTCGTTTTGCAAGTGACGGATTCCAACTCCCGCATGGTCTCGAGCGAAGGCAGCGCCATCGAATCTCCGAGCAACAGCACGCGCCTCATTATGGAAGCGCAAACCCGGGCTGAAGACGGCATGGAGCTGCTCCGCGTCGAGACTTTCCAGGCTCCTTCGGCTGGAGGCCTTCCGAGCGAAGCGGATCTCACCGCCAAGATCGCCAAGATGGCGGACGACTTGAAGGCTCTCAAGAATGCTCCGGTCGCGGAGCCGTACGATGGTCCTGCTCTGCTGAGCGGCCGCGCCGCAGCTGTGTTTTTCCATGAAGTACTTGGCCACCGGCTTGAGGGCCACCGCCAGCGCGATGAAGAAGAAGGCCAGACTTTTACAAAGAAAGTTGGCCAGGAAGTTCTACCGAAATTTTTGAGCGTGACCGACGATCCCACAGTACATGAGATGGCGGGCATGAAGCTGGCAGGCTCGTATGCCTTCGATGACGAAGGTGTTCCTGCGCGACGCGTCGAAGTGATTCAAAACGGCGTGCTGAAAAATTTTCTGATGTCGCGCATGCCGATCAAGGATTTTGCGGAATCCAACGGCCACGGCCGCAATCAACCCGGCCTGATGCCCACGGGACGCCAGGGCAACCTGATTGTTACTTCCACGCAAAGCGTTCCAGAAGCTGAGATGCGTCAAAAGCTAATCGACGAAGTGAAAAAGCAGAACAAGCCCTACGGATTGTATTTCGACGATATTCAGGGAGGATTCACGCTTACCACACGCTCTCTGCCGCAAGCGTTTCAGGTTCTTCCGGTGATCGTCTACAAAGTTTATGCAGATGGCCGCCCCGATGAACTGGTGCGCGGCGTAGACATTGTGGGCACGCCGCTCGCGGCTCTCACGCGGATCATGCTGACCGGCGACCAGCAACACGTATTCAACGGCGTTTGCGGCGCAGAAAGCGGGCAAGTGCCCGTTTCCGCTGTTGCGCCTGCCATGCTCTTTTCGGAAATGGAAGTCCAAAAGCGGCAGCATTCTCACGATCGGCCGCCCATCTTGCCCGCGCCCGGATTTGAAGACAGTCATGCCACAAAATCCGCTGCAAAAGATGACCAAACCAAGCCGGCGGTGAAGCCATGAAAATTATTCGCCTGCTGACGGGAACTCTTCTAACTGCTTCGCTGTTCTTTGGCGTTGCACAGCTCCGCGCTACCACGCACAACTCCGGTTCGAATAACACACTGGGAAAATCCGGACTGTCGGACCTCCTTTTGCCGGAAGCGGCTGCGTCGGACAGTCCGGCGCCGCACCCTTCGGCGGGGGGCGATGCTCTTCTCGAAGCGCTTCTCACCGAACTGGACCGCTCCAAAGCGCAACTCAAGATCGAACAAGTCCAGGCGCCCTATTACATTGAATACCGCGTCAACGACGTCGACGACTATGACGCCGAAGCCGCCTTCGGTGCGCTCCGCGAAAGCCAGCGGGTTCGTCTGCGGATTCTACGAGTGGTCGTGCGCGTTGGTGATTACAAGCAGGACAGCTATTTTGGCCAGGGCATGGGCGAAACCAATATTTTGCCTCTGGACAACGATCCCATCGCTCTTCGCCACCAGATCTGGCTAACGACCGACGAAGCCTACAAGGCCGCTGGCCAAGCGCTCGCAGACAAACAAGCCGAAATGAAGCGCTTTAGCGCGGACCCCAACCCGGTAGACGATTTTTCCAAGGAGCCCGTTGTTAACGTGCTGGAGCCTATTGTTTCTCTCAAAGTCGATGAAGCCGCTTGGGGCAAGACTCTCGAGGAGATCACCAATCTTTATCGCCACTATCCTGAGATTCAATCGGTCAGCGCCTCGGCGCGCTTTTCGGCGATCAACGAATACTTTGTCGATTCCGAGGGCACCGTTACGCGCAACGGCAAGACCACTTACAACCTGCAATTGAATAGCTCTGCGCAGGCCGAGGACGGCATGCGCGTGAGCCGCAATCCGTACTGGATGGTTGGCCGGCCTGAAGAACTTCCTGCACGCGACAAATTGATGAGCGACGTGAAACAGGCACTCGAGACCGTGATTGCGCTTCGCAAGGCGCCCATCGTCGAGGAAGAATACCGTGGGCCTGTTCTTTTTGCACCGGATGCAGCGAATGACGTAATCGCCTCGCTGGTGGGTTCGAACGTGGTGGGCCGCAAGCCGCAGCCGGGCAGACCCAACCGCACCGTCGGCGCGTTCGCCACCAGCTATAAAACCCGCGTGCTGCCCAGCTTTCTCACCTTGATCGACGATCCGACGTTGAAAGATTTTCAAGGGCACAGCCTGGTCGGCAGCTATGAAATCGACAACGAAGGCGTGAAGGCAAAAACCGTCAACGTCATTGAAAACGGAATGCTCAACAATTATTTGCTGGGGCGCCAACCAGTGCGCGACTTCCCTGCTTCGAATGGCCACGGGCGAGCCGCTCCGGGGTCCTTCCCTTCTGCGAGTCTCGGGGTGCTGCTTTTAAAGAGCGCCGAGGCGCAATCCCCGGACGAGCTGAAGAAAAAAATAGTTCAGATGGTCACCGAGCAGGGCAAGCCCTACGCGTATCGCGTGGACACGCTCGGCCCAGGCAATTCTCCGCGGCTTTTGTATCGCGTCTATGCGGATGGCCATGAGGAATTGGTTCGCGGCGCCGTCTTTAGCGAGCTCGATGTTCGGGCACTGAGGAGCAATCTTATTGCGGTTGGCAACGACCCGCTGGTGAGCAACCGCAGCGGCGGCGTGCCCACGACAATCATTTGCCCTTCGCTGCTCTTCGACGAACTCGAAGTGAAGCGCGCCGACACCAGCAAGGACAAGTTGCCGGACTATCCGGCTCCGCCACTCAAAAAGTAGAGCTAAAAAGTAAAAAAGATTTCCGTCACTGCGCTTGCGGTCTTACACTTACATCAGCTATTTAAAACCTGAGATCGGCCAACTTTTATGACTCTCAGAGAACGACTGGAATGGGTAAGCCGGATGGCGCTGCTCGTGTTCATTCTGGCGGCGGCCGCTTTTCTCAGCGCTATCACCGCGATGCGCATCGCCATTCACGGCCGCGAAGTGAACATGCCCAATCTCGTCGGCAAAAACGTTTCGGAAGCCAATGGCCTGCTGCATTCCCGCGGGCTTGTGCTTCGCGTCGCCGACCGCATCTACAGCGAGCTTCCTATTAATATCGTGGTCCGGCAGAGCCCGCCGCCCGGCATGCTCATGAAAGTTTCGCAGCAAGCGCACGTCGTTCTTAGTCTCGGCCAGCGTCAATTGCAAATTCCGTTGCTTGAAGGAAACTCCCTTCGAGCCTCGCGCATTGAGTTGCTCCGCGCCGGCCTGCAAGTCGGCGAAGTTTCCGGCATCACCACTCCGGACGAGCCCGCGGACACCGTCATGATTCAGACGCCGCGCCCGGGTGCTGGCGCTGCCACTCCCCGGGTCGACGTGCTTGTCTCCGCCGGCCCTCGTGATACCGCCTATGTGATGCCGCATCTCGTCGGCCTGAATGAGGTTGACGCGCAGCACCGCTTGGATGTTGCGGGCCTCCGGCGCAAAGTCAATTATGTATCAGCCCCACAGTGGCCTCACGGAGCCGTCATCGATCAAACTCCGTTGTCTGGCCAACGTATTCCAGGCTCCATCACTATCGAACTCACTGTCGCTAACTAAGCCGACCAGCTTCTCGCCTGGGGCGATTCTTGGCCCCCGGCATTGCGGTCGCTCTTTATTGCCTCACACCCTCAAACGTAACGCGGAAGGCGTAGGCGTACTTTCCTGGAGCTTGTGCTGGAAGCTGAATCCGCAACCCGTCAGGTTGTTGCTGGAATGTAAGCCTTGCGTCGGAACCAAGCAACACCACCGAGGCAATTTTCTGCCTTTTCAATGCGCTGCTTCCGAGGGAATGGATCACTGTTTCGCTGCCGGAAGGCCAACCCAGTTCAATCGCATAAAGCGTGTTCCCTTTGGTAGTGAAGCGAAAATCTTCCGCCGTGTAACCCGCCGTGTCCGTATCGTGGAACGAACCGGCTGCCACCTTTGTTGGCCCTTCGCCGTAAATCTTCCACGGACGCGTCCCGTAAATCGCTTCTCCATTTACCTTTAGCCAGGAGCCCACATCGCGCAGCACGGCCTGCACTTCCTCCGGAATCGTGCCGTCAGACCGCGGGCCAATGTTCAATAGCAAATTTCCATTTTTGCTCACGATATCGATCAGTTGCTGGACGACGAACTGCGGCGTCTTGAACGTGTCGTCCTTAATGTAGCCCCACGACTTGTTGCTTACCGAAGTGTCGGTCTGCCAGTACAACGGGCGTATTTCGGCCAACTGCCCGCGCTCCAAATCCAGCACGGCGCTGTGCTCCTGAATCGCGTAGTCCTTGTAATTGATGACTCCGACGTGATCCGCGTACTTCAGCGAAGTGTTGTAGTAAAACGCCGCGAAGCGCGTCAGATCTGCCCGCACCGAAGCCTGCCCTATCCACCAATCGAAATACATGATGTCCGGGTGGTATTTCTCTACGATCTCCGAGGAGCGAGCCAGCCAATCCGCCGTCCACGCGGGCGAGACGAAGGTAAAATCATTCGCCAAAGGTGTGCCCCGCTTGGCTTCCAACCAGTCATGGGCCGGCCCATAAAACGCGGCGTATTTCGGATCATTGATGTCGGACGCAATGCTTCGTCCGACGCCTAGAAAGAAATTATGTTCCACGCGGTGTGAGGACGCACCAAAGTGCAGCCCCTCGGCCCTAACGGCCTTTGCCAGTTCTCCAACGACATCGCGGTGCGGCCCCATTTTCGCCGCCGTCCAATCACTCAAACCGCTATCGTACATCGCGAAACCATCATGATGTTCCGCCACCGGCACCACATATTTGGCGCCAGCTTCTTTGAAGAGCTGTGCCCACGCCGCCGGGTCAAAGTGCTCCGCCTTGAACATCGGCACAAAATCCTTGTACCCAAATTTATCCACGGGGCCATAGGTGGCGATGTGATGTTTGTATTCGTCCGATTCCGGCCGGTACATATCTCGCGGGTACCATTCGTTGCCAAAGGCCGGGACCGAATACACTCCCCAATGTATGAAGATCCCGAACTTCGCGTCCTTATACCACTCGGGCACCTCGTACTTCTGCAGCGATTCCCAATCCGGACGGAACGGGCCTTCGTGGCCCTTGCGATCCACTTCTTTCAACAGGGCCGCGCGCGACTCATCGTATTTTGCGCTGCCGCGCTGCCAGGCTTGCTCGATCTCTCTTGGATCTTGAGCCGCCGTCGGAGCGCTCGAAGAAGCCGCCGCCTGGGCGTCCACCGGCGAGGGGGCTGCAGCGAAAACTGCGCACGAGCACAGCACAGCAATGACTGAACGCATCCCGTATGCTGCCTTTAGCGAGACCATATACCCCTTCCTTTCACGAACGGGTCCATCCGATTTTCGAGCTCCCAAAAACTTCCCGCGCGCAGGCGAACTACTTACTGAGAATTTTCCCAGCCGTCAATGCATAAATCTGCGCACGAAACGGCGTTGTCATGGTTCAATCCCTGTGGCCGGCGCATTTGGCGGCTTTTATAGAGGACAAAAATGGAAGACATGATTGCCAAACTGCTGGACGAATTTGATCACGGCCGGATGACCCGTCGCCAACTCATCAAGAGCCTTGCTGTCGTCGCAGCGGTGGCTGCGGATGCAACACCCGCTTCAGCAGAAAACTCGAAAGGGTTCAAGGCGGTTGCCGTCAACCACATCTCCTACCAGGTCAACGACTACGCGAGGACGCGTGACTTCTATGCGGATTTGCTAGGAATGAAAGTTGTCGGAGATACCGGGACCCAGTGCAACCTGATCCTCGGCGATACAAATACGTTTGTGATCCCCCGGAACGCCCCTCAAGGGAGCACGCCACCGCGCATCGACCACGTTGCCTACACCATCGAACACTGGAACAAGAATGCAGTGAAGGCTGAATTGGAGCGTCGCGGCCTCGACCCGCGACCCGATACCGACAACAGTTTCCACATAAAAGATCCAAACGGCTTCGATCTCCAAATCAGCGGCAAAGATATGAAGCCTGGTTAAGCAAAAAGATTTCGGCTCTTATCGCGCGCCGAGAGCTTTGCGCAACGACGGGTGAATCTCTATTCCCTCGGCGCAGCTGATAAATCCCTGCTTCCGGAACCGATTCATGAACTCATTGATTCTCGAGCGGGTGGTCCCCACCATTTGCGCTAAGACTGTGTCAGTCAGGTGGGGAATCTCAATGCCCGTCCGGCCGTTCTTACCCAAGTGCGCAAGCCGCAAAAGCACGTGGGCCAGCCGCTGTTCCGCAGAAGAGGTCAGCAGGTCTGCCACGTGATCCCGGTAGTTCTTGATGTTGGACAGCAGATGGGCCAGCAGGGAACGCGAGGTCTTATTCCTTGCGCGAATCATTTGGAGCATCTTGCTTTTCTTGATGATGCGTATGGAGGTAGCCGTCAGCGCGACAGCCGTGCACATACGAAGGGGGTAGTCTACGAGGCAAAGCTCGCCAAAGAAATCACCCACTCCCAAGATTGCAGTCACAGCCGATGGTCGCTTGTTCCTTCGGGTCGAGAGCCGTACCCCGCCTTTTTGAATATAAAAAAGCGTTTCGGCGGGTTCACCTTGCGTATAGATGTTCTGTTTCTGCCGGTAGCGCGAGACCTCGCCACCGAGGGCGGCTCCGGAAGAAAAGTCTCGAAGGCGGGAAGCCTCCTGGTGCGCGCGGTTCAAAAGGTCCTCCACCCCTGGGCAAGGCATTTTGTGATTGGCAGGCTAAACCCTGCAGTGGCCTGTAGTCTAGGTAAGAAAAAAACACATGTCTGTTCAAAATGGTACAAGCGGAAGCACAGAATCGCCCTCGTTTGAGCGGAGGGTGTGATTTGAGTCCGAAACGAACCAATTAAAATGATGTTTCAGGGCTGCAAATCTCAGTCCATTTGGTCTGCTTGGTGAACCAAGCTAACTAAACCGTCCGAGTATCGACTGCTGCTGTTGACTTTGCCCGCCCACGCGTCAGAATGAAATCCCCTTCGGAAGTGGTCCCCCTGGAAGCCGGCTGACCTCTTGAGTCAACAGCCAAGCGCAAGAGTTGTGCCGTCCACTGTTGAGGTGCGTTTCGCTTTGCCTTGGCAGCACTGAAAGGAAATCATGAAAACCAACGGAGGATCAGGCAAGCCCATAGAAGTTCTCCTGGTCGAAGACAGCCCCGGCGATGATCAACTGCTGGAAGACGCAGCACTGGTGGAGAGCTGGCGCTACTGGGGCAAGTTATCGGGCCCCAAGTGATCGGGGAGCTGCACGAACGGTTGATGGAGCTGGCGCGAGAGCGAGGTGTAGTGCAAGGACGGAAGATGAGGGTCGATACCACGGTGGTGGAGACGCGCTGGAAGCGGATGTCGCAACCAGCTATCAGCTGCAGGTGAACTGCTACCTCAGCAAGCCCACGCAGTGGGACGCCTTCGCGACACTCGTCAAGAGCGTGATTGATTTTTGGCTGACCAAGGTTAAGTTGCCGCAGCAGCGGACCACCGATGATCAGTCCAGCGTCTGATGTACGCTTTCACTGGAAAAGTGGAATCACGCTCAAGATTGCTTCAGCAGATCCCCGGTGAACCGGCTAACCCGCCGCGCGCGAATGCTAGCGACCTAGCGCACTTTTCCATTTGTGGGAACGGGGCGTGAATGCCCGGTGACGGATATCATCGATCGCGCGGCGCTCATGAACTCAGGGGCGCAGATAGGCTAGATTGTCGAATCGGAGCGATTGCCCGTTGGTGATGTCGAAGGACACACGCGAGCTTACGTCGCGCCAGTCGGTCCTCAAACGGCGAAGCTCTTTGGGCTTGATGGTAAAAGACACTTCACGATTTTCCGGCGAACGAATGGTGACCGCCGCATCGCTGTCTCCATCATTGTAAATATCCACGCCGGCAAAGATGTGGGGCGTGTAGAAACGAAATTCCGCGCGCGGCGCTTTTGGATCGGCTAACGTAAGCGTGAAAGTTCCGAACTTTCCGAAGGGCGTGCCAATCAGCCATTCACCGTTGCCCCAATCAATAATTCCGGAAGGATACTGGCCCACCAAAGGCGTTCCCGCGGGAAGATGAGGATCGTCGAAGGTGATGTTGGAAGGCGGGACGCGATCGCTCTTCCCATGAATGTCCACATCTCTGGAACTGGTATGCCGGACGGAAAGCGCGTGGGTCGCGTCGTCGAAGGTGTATCCCTCCTGATCGAGGTCCTTCCGCCGGCTGATGGTTTTCCCGCCAACTGTTACGAAGTCAGGACCAAAATTTACGCGCAATACATCGGTGGAATCAGCGTCAAAAGTTGAATAAGTGACCGTGCCAGGGCCGTAGGCGATTTTCGTAACCGCGGAGAGCGATCCCAGTAAGTGCGATTCATCGGCAGGAGCCCACTCAGGAACTGCCCAAAACGCATCCATCATCCTGCGCGGCCCATCGGCAAATTGATCGGTGAACCACCATTGATTGCTGAAGGGGGCGTGGGCGGCTCCGGGAAGGCCTTGAAAATAAGTGACCCAATTGTAGGTGCGGTAGGCCGCTTCCTTGTAGGCAACGTCTCCCGTCTTCGCGTAGTAGAACGCTTCAACCGCCGCTAGCCTTGCACTATGGCTATCGCAGCACTGATTTGGAAGATTGCAGCAGAATTCCTTGCCGTTCCCCTGTTCGGTGGTAACTAGCGCGCCGTGAACGATGTATTTCGGCCACTTTGGCGTGGTCTTCACCCACTCGATCAGCTTTCGCGAATGCTCGCGCCACCCGGGATCCTTTTCCGGATGCAGCAAGATGTACCGCGCAAATTCCAGCGGAATGACCTGGTTCATGTTCCCCATACTGGCCTGGACATCCTCGAAATATCCGACCCACACGTTATTCTGCATGGGATAATTCATCAGCCAGGTCCACGCGCCTTCTCGAATCCTCTTGTAAGAATCGGTATCGCCCTGATTCAGACGGATCAACTCGTCGAGGAGCATGATCGGCTCAACGACATTTGCGGAATAAGGGAACATTCCCCTTCCGCCCACGAGGCTCCCATCGCGCGCATAACACCGGTAGGGCCATGGTGAATGGAGTTCGTCACCGGGTTTGAAATTCTTCACAAGCGCTTCAGCACAACGAATCGCGGCACGCAAATACTTCGTGTTTCCGGTCATCTCATAGAGCCGGAGATATGCGTAGCCGTCTTCCCCGACCACGTGAGGCTCGACGAAATCTTCTCCGTGCTCGCTCCAGCCGGTGTAGCGGCGGCTTCCGGGATTCGCGGAAGGGTATGGCACTTGGGGCCAGGCGTAGCCTTCCGGTGTCAAACCGTTTTCCAATTCGTAGTCCACAAAATTCTGGAGGAATTCCAGCGTGCGCGGATCACCCGTGTAGGGATAGAGCCTCTCGACAAAGCCTTGCATCATCGCACGCAAATAACCTGTCGAATTCACCCAATGCCACTCCGGCATTAATTCGAAGGTTGTGCGGTCAAAGTCGAAGCAGCAAAAAAAGTAAGGGAGGCGCTGGCGATTGTACTGGTCCCAAACAATGGTCCATTGCGATAGGAAATAGGCTGAGTAGGAGTATCCCGTGTTGTTCGGCATCGGCCAGGGCAGGAGCCTGCCCTGGATATCCAGCTCGACGGGCCGTCCGGCGATGGAAGATTCATTTACCGCGGAGGTTACTGGGAAAGATTGCTGTCCGGCAACTCCGGTGACAATGGTCGCGCTTAAAATGAATGCAAGCAGGATTCTTACCAATTCAGTAGCTCGCGGCATATCGCTCCAACAGAATCATAGAAAACAGCAGGATGGCAGCACCTTCAGAGCATGCTGCGCGCATGCGCCTTGGAGGCACCGTCTCAGAATGTAGTCGAAGATTTCAAACTTGGCTACTTTAGCGGCGTCCACGTCCTGCATTCCGACACAGTGACAGGCAAGGTTACGGGAGAGCCGGTTTTGTAGCGAATGATGCCATCGGAGGTCGAACAGAAGCTCCTTACTCCGGTGTTGTCATTAATCGGCGTAGCTACCACTACATATTCGTCGCACTTGTGCTGCTTACAGATAGCTTTAACGCGGAAATGATACCCAGACTTCGTACACCAGGCGTCTCCTGTGCAACTTTCATTGCCCAAAGTCTCGTCAAGGAAACCCGCGTGCTGTGGTGAATCGGCCTTTGGGTTACGTGGATCCCCGCCGAGGGCGGCCAGATCGGGCGCGTAGCCTCTCTGGGGATACGTCCCTGCATACGTAATCTCGGCGACGTTCGCCGTGCGCACGCTGCCCACCGCGCTCGCTTCATTGGCAGCCATTCTTGAACGCAGCAGGTTGGGGATCGCGATTGCCGCGACGATCATAACTGCACCGAAGTCATAAGCGCCACTGTCGCTCGCTTCGCGAATGGCGCTCTCCTCGCCATAAACGCAGACGACCGCGGGCATAATCTCTTTCGAACTCTGCGCCAACGAATGGACCATATCTGGGGCAAACCGTTGCAACTGTAAAGATGCGATGGCGGCGGGGTCCTGATAGAGCAGTGCGGAAGCTTCCAGCGGATGCCCTGGTGGAAGCGACGCCAGGAAGGTTTTGGACTTTGCCAGCGACTCACCTGTCTTATGGAGGCGGACCGCCTCGACAACTGTTTCCCGGCTTGAGGCCAGGATCAAATGGCCATCTACAAATGCGTAGCCGATTTCGAGCGGGGGCGTGGAGGAAGGAATGTGGACGGTAGAATAGGTGACTCCGTCCGCCTCGAATTTCTCCGCTTCAATATGCGTTGCCGCCAGTAATGTCGTCAACGTTTGCTCTAAATGGCTGGTGTCTCGAACGCTGAGTATTGCTTTCCAAACGGGCTTTGGCGGAGTGACACTGTCCAGCTCGAGCGTGACTTCGCCCCCCAGAGTGTTGAGCAGATCCTCTTTCAGACGGAGTTTCAACATCTGTTCAACCGCAGGAAGCGATGCGAACGGACTCGAACTCGAGTTGCTATACATTCCCTTCACATCTTCAAAAATCTGTGCGGGGTTCGCGAGCAACACGGTGCCCGCTACCATCGCCTTCGGAGAAACAAAATCCAGGCCACTCAACGGCCCCGTTTTCGCAAGCCAGGCTGCTGAGCCGTGGCGTGGCGCGTTGAAGCTCAATTCGGTTTGACTGATGGTCTGTGCGCCTACAGGCTTGTGTTCCCAGATTAAATACTTTACGTCGGCAAATCCGCTGCGCTGGAAGCTTGAGTCCTGCTTCACGTCAGGCGGAGTTTGCTCCACGATTTTATGCAGATCAGAGGCGGCCAAAAGAGTGGTTCCACCTGCATACTCCTTTGCGACCCGCTCGCCAAAGGGGGTATAGGCGAACTCCCGGTTTTGGCTGGCCAGCCGGGCATTAAACTTGCGCAGCGTGGCAAGATCCGTCGCTGCAACGACGTAGTCAGGACGGACCAACAGGAGGAGGGGCTTCGGCAAGCCCTCGTCTTTTGCAGTGGCAAGATCTTGCTGATCCAAAACGTGTACGCGCTGCTTCGACTCCCCGCCGAGTTGCGTTATCGTTTCCTGAAGAAACTTTTTCAGACCAGGCTTTCGTATCTCCGCTACACTAAGCAGCTTCGGATCTTGGCCTTCGAGCGAACCCGACACCACGATTTCTTCGCCCAGGAATTGCTGGAGTTGAGCCATCTTCTCCACAGAATCTTCGATTTTGGGACCGGCGGTGGCCATATCGCCGTGTTGCCACCAATCGCGGAGTACCGCGCTCTCCTGCAGCTCCTGCCGGAATATCTTCAGCGCCTGCTGCGCGACGTCGCCATAGTTGGCGAACGCGGCATAGGACATTGTGGGTGGAGGCAGCAGAGGCAAGAGACGGCTTTCCGTGCGAGGCGCCGGAAACTGGATATTCTGCTTCAGCTTTTCGAACAAACGGCCGAACTCAGCGAGTAATTCAGGATGGTTCTTCAGCTCCTGAGCCCAGGGCGTTTCGCGTTGTTGGCTTGCCGTCTTAGATTGGGCAGAGCTTGGCAAGACAGCTAGAAAGACCGCGGCGATCGTGGCCGCAAATTTGAGGTAATAACACGCTCTTTGCTGGGGAATTTGCGCGAATCCCATCCGTTTTTTCCTCCGTCGGGTGAGATTTAGGATAGGCTGCCCGCCGCGCCACTGCCACGAGAACAGTCAGCGAAATCTGCCATGGTGCTGCTTGAGTAACGGCCATCTCGGAAGGATTCCATTCAGGGTCGTCCGATGTGTGCGGTAAGACGCCCGCTCAGCGCGTTCGCGCGCGATGCCCCCTTTGCAATGTAGGCTTGCAATTCAAAGCGGTTGGTGCGAGTTTACAGGCATGCAGAGACAACTGAACCGTCGTCATTTTCTGCTTGGGGCAGAGGCGATCGTGGTGGCTGGATTCCTGAACCGCGCGTACGCGCATGTTTCGCCCGAAGATGTGGCCAGCGACGAAAACTACTGGAAGAGCATCCGGGACGCGTACGGACACGATCCGACCATCCTTAATCTCAACAATGGCGGCGTGGCGCCGTCGCCGACCTCGGTCCTGGATGCAGAGATCGCAGCAATACGTTACAGCAATCAGCTGCCTAGCTATCGCATGTGGCACGACTTGGAACCCAAAATCGAAGACGTGCGGACGCGGCTGGCGCGCATGTGGGGCGCCGATCCCGAATGTATTGCGATTACGCGAAACGCGAGTGAATCGCTGCAGATCGCGCAGTTTGGCATTGACCTTGCACCCGGCGACGAGGTGTTAACGACGAGCCAGGATTATCCCCGGATGATTACCGCGTGGCAGCAGCGCGGGCGCCGCGAAAAGATTGTCCTCAAGCAACTGGATTTCGCAGTACCGGTAAGTAACTTCGTAGATTTAGTGCACCTGTTCGAACAGGGCATCACGCCGCGCACGCGCGTCATCCACGTGTCGCAAGTGGGGTTCATGACGGGCCAGAGATTTCCTGTGAAGGAGATCTGCGCAGTGGCGCGCGAGCGGGGCATCATCAGCATCGTGGACGGGGCGCACGCCTTTGCTCACGTGCCGTTCCAGTTCTCCGATATAGACTGTGACTTCTATGGCGCCAGCCTGCATAAGTGGCTATCGGCCCCCATCGGAACCGGCATGTTGTACGTGCAAAAAGACCGCATCGAAAAACACTGGGCGCTGATGGCTGCGCCGCCATCGATGGACAAGAACATCCGCAAGTACGAGGAAATCGGAACGCACCCAGCGGCCATGCACAACGCGACGCTGCAAGCGTTGGAGTTCCACGAACAGATTGGCGCGGAGCGAAAATTCGCGCGGCTATGCTACCTAAAGAATCGCTGGGCCGAACGATTGGGTAGAGTTCCTGGCGCCAAAGTGCTGGTGAGCTTGGACTCCGCGCAGTCCGGCGCGTTTGGCACGATTCACTTCGATACGATCGAACCGGGAAAACTCGGCGATACGTTGCTGAGCAAGTACAACATTTTTGTTACGCCTATTACAGCGCCATTCCTCAACGGAATTCGCGTCAGCGCCAACGTTTACACTTCGACGGCGGAGATAGATCGGTTCTGCGATGCCGTGGAAGCCACCGTCCCTCGCGCGTAGAGTAGTGCGCAGGCTCGCGATAAACAGAGAAAGAACTTCGCTGCTGGCGCTTTTAAGCTCTTCCAACCAAGCTACCGAATTTCCACCTCGTGGAACCCGAAGCCTTTCAACATGCCTGAGATCGTGCTTCGCGCGTTGTCGGCAGCGAGCTTGAGGATCCCGTCTTGCAGTGCGGCTTGTAAGAGTTGCCGCTCAGCTTCTTCGCGTACTTCGCTTTCGAGGTTGGGGTCCGGGGACGAGAAAAGGCCTGTGTCGCGTGAATATACTCTTGTCCGCGCGTTATCGATTCGTGTGCTCAAGACCGCCGCTGCGGGCAGGTGAATGGATACCTTCTGCCCTTGTATCGAGACGTCGCCCGGCTGCAAACCCGCGAGATTGATGCCCCCAACCACTTCTCCGTGCACCACCAGGAGCAGGCGGTCCCCCGCCAGAAATTTCGGAAGGTAGGCATTGCCGTGCTCGCCCGAGATAATCTTATCCATCGTGTAGCTTACCGTTTCCAGCCGCTGCAATTGCTGAATCTGATGAACCACGGTGGGCTGATCCACATTAATTTGCGTTTTGCCTTCGCGCAGCATGCCCATGAGGCGCAATAGCCCGAGCCCAGTCGGCAACCACACCAGCGCTCCTATCAAGATGACGGTAAGAACTGCGCCCAGGAGCGCTCCCAGAACCCATGCGTACACGCGCCGTGAGCTTCCGCGCGTTCCGCGAGGGGCTGGTTCGTTAGCGAGTGGAGTGTTGTCCATCGTCATCTGTCGGCCTAACAACTTTAGTGTAGAACAAGGCGAAACTCATTGCCCGCATTCCTTCGTATGCGTGCGCTCCGGCAGTCACATCTTGCGGTTCGCCCGCACCCATGACAGGATCATCATTTGGAGAGAACCTGAGGAGCGCAGGCGAGTTATGACAACTCCCACCGATCAGCCGATCGTTTTGACACCAGCGGAAGTACTGACTCCCATTCAGCGGCCCTCGCGCAAACGGCAGGCTGTTGCTTTCCTCGTCGCTGCAGTCTCGGACTTTCTATCCTTCTGGACGGTGCTTGCCCCACCGATGCAATGGGTGATCGACGTGGCGACGGCATTACTCCTGTTTCTAATCCTCGGCCGTCGATGGGCGATTTTGCCAGGCTTGGTTGCGGAAGCCATTCCCGGAATGGGCGTCTTCCCCGTGTGGATCCTTGTAGTCCTTTCCTTGATCGTTTACGACGACATCAAAGCACGCAAAAAGTAGGCCTGGAACAGGAACCGTCAGTCCCTTTCTCCGGTCCATTGATCCTTCCGTCCGCTTCCCTACCCTCGCGGACAGGCCCTTTAAACCCCGCGCCACATGGCCTCTTTTGCGTCTCACGTCCAGTTACGTGGGTTGACTGCGCTCCATAAAGTGGAACCCTCACCAGGCTAAGAACCGTCAACGCCGGGGTGCATCCATGAGAAGAATAACGTCCGCTTTCTTACTTGCGGCAATGCTGTTAGGTCTTGAAATAGCACACGCGAGAGACAAACACAGCACCGTTCCCTCGAAAGTGCTTTCCGCAAAAACGATCTTCGTGGACAACCAAACCAACGATGCCGAGATTCAGCATGACGTGTACATGGGACTGAACAAGTGGGGCCGGTATGACATCGTGGACTCTCCCCAGAAAGCGGACCTCGTGCTCAGGCTTTCCGGAAGCAGCGTGGTGAAATTTGTTCCCGGCGGCGATCCCGCAGCCACCTACAATCCGAAGACGGTGAGCGAAAAGTCCGCCGGAGGAGAAGAACTGGCTCCCCCGGGCTGCACAAAGATCACGCTGGTCGAACCGAAGAGCGGAACTACTTTGTGGTCGGACGTAAGAAAGACATCCAACGCGCAGGAAAAGAGCAGGCTCCTCGAAGGGCTACACGACGCTGTGGACCAGCAGGAAAAAACGCGAAACAAATAAGCTGTAGAGGTCGTATCGGAAGCCAGTTTGGTAAATAGCGTCGGGCAAGCGGAATCACCCGACGCGAGTTTGATTGCCCTTCGAAGCTTCATCCAGCCAGCGCTCCAGAACCGGCTGGTATTCCGCCTCCGTCTCGAGGAAAACCACGCCGGCCCCCATATTTGGCTGGGCGTAGACGATTTTCGACTTGGCCTGGAAGAAGGCTTCCCCGGCGGAAATCTTGACCAGCACGAGCGTTCCCACAGGAAAAGGATTCATCATATCCAGGTAGCAGCCGTAGAGGCTCAGCTCGCTGACGCGCGTAGCAATGCGGACATCCGACGTCTCCTCGATGAGCTCGGCACTGGCGATAAACGTATATCTCGGTGTGCGACGGCGTTCAGATCCCAATGAGTTGCCTCCGAAAGGATGCCCCAATGCCCCTTTCCTACGATGGTACGACGGTTTGCGAAAATGTTGTTCGCCAGTCGCCCAAATCATAACTAGTGAAGGCCAGATTACGCATTGATTTTCGTGTGAAGATTCTTTTGGGTTCAGGATGGAGAGGATTTGCGTGTGATTCAGTAAGATTCCTCTTCCAAACGGTCAGGGATTGACGAGTGTGCTCAAACTGTTGGACTTTTGCGAGGGTGATAGGATGTCTACCTCCAGAAACGGAGCCGCGCGGCGTGGAGATTTTGCCGAGTGCGATTCCTGGGAGTGCGAAATCGAAAACTTCTGAGCGGCGAAGAGAATTACAAAGGAAAGCGGGTAGTGCACAAAATGAAGAAACTGATTTTACTGCTTCTGATTTCACAAACGGTGTTTATTCACCAGCTGTTTGCGCAAGAAGCGGTGGAGAGCAATGCGGATAAAGGCGTACGTCATGAGTTTGTGATTGCGAATTTTAGGAGAGCGGCGTTGTTCTGCCACAGGCACACGTTGTGTATGGGACGTACGGGAAGTTGAACGCGGCGAAGGACAACGTGGTGTTGTTGCCATCGCACTATATGGCGAATTTTCACGGCTATGAATGGCTGATCGGAGCGGACAAGGCGCTCGATCCCTCGAAGCTGTTTCTTGTGGCGACGGAGTTGTTTGGAAATGGAAATTCGTCTTCGCCGAGCAATACACAGGAGCCATTTCACGGGCCGCGCTTCCCGGTTACGACAATCCGCGACAACGTCGAGGCAGTACACCGGCTGCTTACGGAAGATTTGAAGATCACGCATTTGCGCGCGATTGTCGGATTTTCGATGGGCGCGCAGCAGGCATTTCAGTGGGCCGTGAGCTACGCGGCTTTCGCGGATCGTATCGTGGCGACTTCGGGAACGGCGAAGACGTACGGACATGGAATCGTGCGGCTGGAAAGCGAGATTGCGGCGTTGACGACGGATCCAGTGTTCGCGAACGGCGATTACAAGGAGCAGCCAAAGAAAGGAATCGAGGCGTTTGCGATTGTATGGACGGCCTGGCTTTTCTCGCAGGAGTGGTGGAGGAAGGAGATGTGGCGGGAGGGAGCTAAGCCCGGCACCACCTTCGAGAGTTTCGTGAACAATTTAAAAACAGATTTTATTCCTGGGGCGGATGCAAACAACTTAATCTTGCAGATGAGAACTTGGGAGAGGCACGACGTGGGGACCACACCGGGATTTGGCGGTGATGTGGAGAAGGCGCTGGGGTCGATCAGAGTACCCTTTTTGTACATGCCTTCGGAGACCGATTTGTATTTTCCTATGGGCGACGCGAAATATGAGGCGGGCTTTATGAAAACGGTGACGCTGATGCCGATCCCATCGTTATGGGGACACCCGGCGGGAGCGGCAGCTGATCCGGCCGACGCGAAGTTCCTGAACGAAAACATTGGCAAATTCCTCGCGACGAAAAACTAGCGGGCTGGCCTCGCGCAAGAAAGGATTCGCCCATGACGGAAACGAACTCTAAATCGGGCGGGTTCGGAAAGCCTTGGTTTGCGCTGTGTGTGGCGTTTGCGCTGCATGTTGTCGACGAGGCGAGCACCGGGTTTCTCGCCGTTTACAATCCGACCGTGACTGCCCTGCGCGAACGCTGGGGATGGTTTCCCATGCCTACGTTTGAATTTCGAACTTGGTTGACAGGCTTGATCGTGGTGCTTGTGTTTTGTTTTGCGCTAACTCCGCTGGCTGCACGAGGATCGCGCGAATTGCGGCCGTTCGCGTGGTTCTTTGCCGGTGTGCATTTGCTGAACGCTACCGGGCATACGCTTGGGACAATTTTCGGACAGACAGTATCGACGGTGACATTTCCGCGGCCTGCGCCGGGATTCTATTCTTCGCCGTTGTTGTTCATCGGATCCATCTGGCTGATGGTGCGGTTGCGGCAAACGTCGCCAAAAAATCCTTCGGTCCGTGTGCCGTCGTAAATTCGCACGTTCCCTACTCTAGGAGCTGGAACGCGGCGCCAACGGCGCTCACTCGTCGCGAAGAGCCACAATGGGGTCGAGGCTGGACGCGCGCAAAGCAGGCAGCCAGGACGCCGTGGCAGCGATTAGGAAGAACACCACCGCCATCGTGACAAAAGTTGCCGGATCGGTGGTCTTAATGCCCACCACCATTGTCGTCATCCAGCGTGTGAAAGCGAAAGCCGCGATGAGGCCGACGGCAATGCCGATGCCTGCAAGGCGAAGCCCCTGCCCCACAACAAGCTGGAAAATGTTGCCGGACTGCGCGCCCAAGGCCATGCGAATACCGATTTCCGCCGTGCGCTGCCGCACGACGGTCGCAAGCACGCCGTAAAGCCCGACCCCCGCGAGCAACGCCGCGATTACCGCGAACGATCCGATGAGCAGCAAAGAAAAGCGCGTGCCCGCTTGCGCCTTCTCGATCACAGCGTCCATGGGCTGCATGTCGGTGATCAAGAGGTGTGAGTCGAAGGTCTTGAGCGCAGCGCGAACATCGTTCGCGTACTTCGATGGATCGGTGCCGGTTCGCAGCGCCCAGTGATCGGTGGCGCCGGAACCGATGTACGCGTCGGTAAAATAAACTTGCTCGCGTCCGGGCTCGGTCAACGAAACACCGTGTTGGTGGGCGACGACGCCAATGATCTCGACCCACACGGGCTCGGGCGTTTGAATGCGGATAAGAATGCGCTTGCCAACCGAGGACTGACCAGGATAGGCGCGATCCGCCAGTATTTTATCAACCACGACTTGAGTGCGGCCCGGCTGGTTGTCTTCGTCGGTGAATGTGCGGCCCTCGAGCAGTGATGTGCCCATGGTTTCGAAGTAGCCCGGAAGCACGATCAGAGGATCGACTGCTTTAAATCTGCTCGCGTCTGTGAGCGCTTCTTCGGTGCCCCAGCGAATCGGGCTGTAACCACCCGTGAGCGGGAATGGAGTTGCGGCAGTTACGCTTTGAACGCCGGGGATGGCGCGCAGACGATCTTCGAGCTGGCGAGTAGCGACGGCGCGTTCTTCCGGCTTCTGCAAAAATCGATCGGACTGAATTTGAAACGTGAGCAGGCCATGAGGATTGAAGCCGGGGTCGATGCGCTGCAATTCGAGAAAGCTGCGGACCATGAGTCCCGAGCCGATGAGGAGTACATAAGCGAGAGCGACTTCGAGGCCGACGACGATCTTACGCGAGAGGCCGCCGCTGGCGAGGCCTTCGCTGCGGCTCGTGCCGCGCAGAACGATCATCACGTCCGGCCGAGCCGCGCGCCATGCCGGCGCCAGACCAAAGATGGCAGCCGCGGCGAGGCTCGAAATTACAGTGAAGATCAGCACGGTCGAATCAATTCGAATGGTATCGAGGCGCGGGAGATGCGCGGGAGCGATGGCGAGCAGTTCGTGAATGCCGGCCCAAGCGATGCCGAGGCCCCCTAAAGCGCCAATCGTTGCAAGCAGTAATGACTCGGATAGGATCTGTCGGGCGAGATCCCACCTGCTGGCGCCAATAGCCGAGCGAATGGCAAGTTCGCGCTCCCGCAAAGAAGCTCGCACAAGCAAAAGATTGGCCACGTTGGCGCAGGCAATGAGCAAAAGAAAAATCACAGCACCCATCAGAGCGAGAATCGCAGGGCGGACTTCGGCGACGAGATGTTGCCGCATGGGCTCGATGCGGATGGCGTAGCCCGCGGTGTTTTCGATCTTGAAATTTCTGCGCGCCTCGGCGGCGACCTGATCGGCGGCAGCTTGTGCTTGTCCAATGGAGATGCCAGGTTGCAATCTGCCGATCACACGCATCGAAACGGAATTTCGTTGCTCGGCATCGTAGCCAAGGCGATTGGCAATCCAAATCTCGGGCGAGGCTTCCAAATCCGAGGAAGGCGGGAAGTAAATCTGAAAGTGGGGCGCGAGAACTCCCACGATTCGCGGACTGAAGGGCTTCCCTTTATTTAAGGATTGTCCGATGACAGAGGGATTCGAACCGAACTGGCGCTGGAAGTATTCGTAACTGATGATCGCCATAACCGGCAGGCGGGCCGGTGGCGTCGACGATTGAGTCCCTGGCGCGGGCGGAGGAGGTTGCGGTTGGCCGTCATCGTCGGAGAAATCGCGACCGAGCGCGATGCCCGCTCCGACAAGCCGGAAGTAGTTCGTCGTCACGACGCCCGCGTGAACCTGTTCCGGCATGCCATCCGCGTCCGTCAACGTGAAGGGGAACGTGAAGACGCCCCCAAGCCCCTGGAACTCGCTCTTCGTCGCTTCACGAAAATCAATAAAGTTTGCGTTGGAAAAGGGAAAATCCTTGACGCCGCGATTGCGCATGTCAGTGGGAATGATCACCAGCTGATCAGGGTCTTTGTACGGAAGTGGGCGCAACAACACAGCATTGGTGACGCTGAAGATGGCGGTGCTCGCGCCTACGCCCAGAGCAATGGTGATAGCGGCCGTGAGTGCGAAAACGGGACTCTTGCGCAGTGTTCGGCCGGCGAATGCCAGATCGCGTAGCGACATCGTTCCACCTCATTCGCGGGATGTTGCGGCGCTAAGAATACTACCTTCGTTCCGTCTTCGGGGTAGAATCGCGAGCTATGAGAGATCGAACCAGAGCGCGGGAATTGGCGGCGGAGTTTCTTCGAAAAGGTGATCCGACAGGATGGTTCGAAGCGCTCTACAAAGAGGCGGAAGCAGGCCGAAGCGTTGTGCCGTGGGCCGACCGCGGGGCCAATCCCGCTCTCGTGGAATTTTGGAGTGCGCATCCGCAGCCGACGGACGCGAAGAAGACCCTGGTGATCGCCTGCGGACTGGGGGACGATGCGGAGCAATTATCGGCATGGGGATTCGAAACGACCGCTTTTGATATTGCGGAGACGGCTATTCGAACGGCGCGCGCGCGATTTCCTGAGACCAGAGTTCAGTACAGCGTGGCGGATTTATTTCAGCCGCTCGCTGAATGGCAGCGGAGGTTTGATTTCGTTTTCGAGGCAAATACTGTGCAAGCACTTCCTGCCGGTATTCGATCGCAAGCGATCCAAAAAATCGCCGATTTTGTCCGGCCGGGAGGCAAGCTGCTGGTCATCGTGAGGGGCCGCGAGGCGGATGAACCTGAGGGACAGATGCCGTGGCCGCTGACGCGGAACGAATTAAACGAGTTTGTCCGCGCCGGGCTCGTCGAGGAAAGCTTTGAAGAATTCTTTGACAATGAGGAGCCGCCCACGCGAAGATTCCGTGTCCTATACAGCAGACTTTGAAAAACGCAACGTCTGTTGAAAGTAATGAGGAGGCATATTGCATCATACATTCGGGCAGATACTCGACAGACAAGACACGGGCGATTCGAGCATTGGTCGTTTTGCCCGGCGTACTGCAACATTTGTTGCGCTTGCTATGGTACTTGCGATTCTTGCTTTTATGCCCAGCCGTGCCATGTCGCAAGACGCAAAAGCAGAAGGCGATCTTGCGGGATCATGGAAGGGCGAGTTGGGTGAAGGGGCGGAGAAGCTACATATCGTTTTGACGATTACGAAGCTGGCCGGCGGAGACTTTAGCGGGCAGTTGCAGAGCGTGGATCAGGGCGCGACGATCCCCATGGAAAACGTGACGCTGAAGGGCGACGCGGTGCGCTTTGAGGTTAAGGCCATTGGCGGAGTGTATAAGGGGACTTTGAATCCGGCGCGAACAGAGTTCGCGGGGACGTGGACGCAAGCGAACGTGCCGGCGCAGCCGTTGAAGTTTGCGCGGAGCACAGAAGATTCGGCGGCGAAGGATAGTGCGGCGCAAAAACCGGTGGAAGGGCCGAAGACAAAACCGATTTCTGCTTTTGTGGATGTGGTCGTGCCTATCGCACCGACGGCGTTTAAGGCGGATGGAAAATGGCACATCGTCTATGAACTGCACTTGAACAACCTGGACCGGTGGGACTATCGATTGACGAAAGTAGAAGCGATATCGGGAGATGCGGCGGGGCGTTCGCTGGTGACGTATGCGGGAGCGGATTTGGAAGGTGCGATGGCGCGGCCGGGACAGCCGGGAGCTACGGAAAAGGCCAAGATCGGGCCGGGTACGATGGCCGTGGTTTATGTGTGGGCGACCGTGGACGCCGCGGAGGCTGTGCCTGCAACGTTGCGGCAACAGTTGACGGTAAAGATCGGAACGTACCCAGAAGAGATGACCATTGATACGGCGGCGATTCCTGTTGGACGTGAAGCCGTGGCAATTAGCTCGCCGCTTCGTGGAGATCACTGGCTGGCTGCAAACGGGCCATCGAACAACTCAGGTCACCGACGCGCGCTGATTCCAATTGATGGTCACGCAGCCATTGCTCAGCGGTTTGCGATCGACTGGGTGAGAGTGCGCGACGACGGCAAGACCTTCCAGGGAGATGAAAAGGACAACAAGAATTATTATGCGTACGGAAATGACGCTTTGGCGGTGGCGGATGGTGTTGTTACTGAAGTGAAGGACGGTATTCCAGAGAATATCCCAGGAACCAATTCGCGGGCCGTGCCCATTACTTTGGAAACGGTGGGCGGGAACCACGTGATTCTGGATATTGGCGGAGGACATTACGCATTTTACGCGCATTTGCAGCCGGGATCGCTGCGGGTGAAGCTTGGAGATAAGGTTCGGCGTGGGCAAGTCGTTGGACTAGTGGGAAATTCGGGTAATTCGACGGAGCCGCATCTGCATTTTCATATCGAGAATGCGACTTCGCCATTAGGAGCTGAGGGGTTGCCTTACGCGTTGCCGTTGTTTGAAGTGGTGGGGCGCGGCGAGGAATGGAAGCCGGCGGACGCGAAGGGGCCGGCGGAAATACATAAGAACGAGATTCCGCTGGAGAATGAAGTCGTGAATTTCACGGGGGAGCCGAAGTAAGTTCAAAACGGAGGAGAAGCGAGAGGACCTGAGCCGCTTAAAAGTCGGGTGAAGTTGAACCTCGAAGCACAGGACACATCATCCTGTGCTTCGAGGCACGCCAAGGAGAAGTTTATTTTGACGCGTCCTTTTTGTGAAGTGTGGAGCAGGCAGTTAGAGCAGTGTTGGGGTCGACGGCGCTGTCGCCTTCTTCGATGAGGCGGATGACGCCCTCTTTGTCGATCACGATGTTAGCCCGAAGCGCCCACTTGTAAGTTTCGTTCTGGACGTCGTAGCCCTTCAGAATGCCGTAGGTCGCGAGCATCTTGTGGTTCATGTCGCTGAGGAGCGGGAAATTGATGTTGATTTGCTTAGCGAAGGCGGCATTGGCGGCGGGGCTATCCATGCTAATGCCGAAGACTGCCGTATCCGAGGTGTCGATCTTACCCGAGGCGATTCCAGCCTGGACCGCCTGAAGTTGTTTCGTTCAACCGCCGGTAAAGGCCAGGACGTAGACGGCCAAGAAGACGTTCTTCTTGCCGCGGAAATCGCTGAGCTTTACATTCTTCCATTCGTCGCTGAGCAGGGTGAAGTCTGGCGCGGTGTCGCCCACTTTCAGCGTCATCTTTGCCATTTCCGGTTTTTGCACCTCTTGCGCCAGGGGCGAAGCGATTGGCGTAGCGGCTAGCAAAACCATTAGAGCTAAGGCACGGTTCATTCGCACTCTCCTGTGACAGGTATGGCATGAGGAACGAACAGCCAATACACCCTATCAAGATGCAGGACCGGGGAACACTCAAAAATATTCCCAGGGCGTCTGCTAGCGGTTTAGGGAGAGGTGGAGATTGGGGGCGAAGAGTGGGAACTTCGAGGGGGCCCTTGTCGTATGTAAAGGGGACGGGCGAGATCGCGGTGAAAGAATCGCGGTGGTGTGCCGTCCTAGAAGATAAGTCGGCTGTAGAGGAGGGTGGTATGAGGAAACGAGAGCTTGGCGGCGCGCGAGCGGTGGTGATTGGCGCGGTTTTGTGCGGCGTGATGAGTTTCGCGGGGCCTTCTGCGGCCGGACAAGAGAAGGACAAGACCGGCGTGAATGTAACGGTGACGAGCAAGGATGGAAGCGAAGCTGGATTGGTAATCAGCGCGCAAGCAACGGCGAAGGAAGCGGGGTTGCCCTTATACCCGGGAGCGACACCGCACAAAGACGAGAAGAACGATTCTTCGGCGGCGAATTTGGGGCTGTGGGGAAGCACATTCGGGTTCAAGCTGGTGGTTTTGAAGATGGAGTCGACTGACTCGCCGGAAAAAGTGGCGGCATATTATCAAAAGGCGCTCGCGAAATACGGGACGGTGCTGAATTGCAGCGGAGCGGCGAAGGCGCAAGGGGACAAGGATAAGAGCGACAGTTCGAAGAAGCTGACCTGCGACGATGACCATCCGGATGCGGGCGAGTTGGTGTTCAAAGCGGGAACGAAGGAGAAACAGCATCTGGTGAGCGTGAAGCCGAACGGGACGGGTTGCATTTTCAACCTGCTTTACATCGAGGCGCGCAGCGAAGACAAGACTCCGGCTTGATGCTTCGCGGAATGCTCATGAGATTGCGCTTTCGCGGAGGATTGCTCGCCGGTCTGGGAGTCGCGCTGCTGGCGCTTGCTGTGGGTATCGGGCGCGGGCAAGAGCCAATACGCGTCAAAGTGAATTTGGTGAGTGTGGCGTTTGTGGCGCGGGATGCCAGCGGCGCTTTGGTGAACAATCTCACGCAGGACGACGTGGACGTTATCGAAGATGCGGTCCCGCAGAAAATAGCGTTCTTTTCGCGCAGCGCCGATGTGCCACTCACGCTGGGGTTGGTGGTGGATGCCAGCGGAAGCCAAGATCATTTTTCCAAACAACATAAGAATGATTTGGAGGTTTTCTTCAAGGATGTCTTGGGTCCGAAGGATCGGGTGTTCTTGGTGGGGTTTGGGAACCATATCCGGCTGGTGAGCGATTTTTCGCAGTCGGGCGGAGATTTGCTGGAACAGTGGAAGCAATACCAGAAGTCGACGGGGAGATTTCCAGAGCTGGGACCGCGCGAGGACCGCGATCTGGGGACGGCTTTCTATGATTCGATTTTTTATTCGGTGACGGAAAAACTGGCGCAGGAAAATGGCAGACGTGCAATCTTGCTTTTTAGCGACGGCGAGGATAATTCGAGTTCGCACAACATGATGACTGCTATCGAAATCGCGCAACGCGAGAACGTGTTGGTATACGCGATAAGGTACACGGATAAAGAACACGGAAAGCTGACGGCGCGAAACAAGTATGGGATTAGCGTAATGGACCGCGTCGCGCGCGAGACAGGCGGCGCGCACATCGACGCCGAAACCACAGACGCCCACGTCTATTTCCGCCAAATCGCCGAGGAACTGAGGACATCATACGAGTTGGGTTATTACCCTACGGACCCGTTGAAGGACGACTCCTTTCGGAAAATTGTGATCAAGCCAAGACGCGAAGGCGTAAAGGTACGCGCCAAGACCGGTTACTTTTCCAGATAGCCGCGTCCGTTTTCAAACACAAACCCTCGTCGGCACTCGCAAATCACTACGGGCACACCGTGCCGTCATCACCGCGAAATAGAATTGCGTGAATTTCAGAATCGGAAAGAAACGATTGACGTTTCAGGATGACAAGCCGATTGCCCGCCTATTGAATGGACCGGGCGGCGGCGAGCATTTGCTGCGCGCGAGGCCGCACGCGTATGTCCTCGGTGAAATTTTCCCAGCGCACAGTGCCGGTCCGATCAACTAAAAACTCAGCCGGGCGAGCTATGTCGCTCTCTTCCGGCCCTGCGGCCTTATGCAATAAATCGTAACGGCGAATCACTTCCGTGTTTGGATCGCTGAGAAAAGTAAACGTGTACCCTTGCTTGCTGCGCAGGTGCTCGGAAACATCGGGCGGGTCTACACTAATAGCCACCGGACGCACGTCCTGCGCTGCAAACTCCGAAAGATTTTCTTGAATGCCTCGCAACTCGAGGTTGCAGAACGGTCACCAATATCCGCGGTAGAAGATGAGTAGGACGGCTTTTGGCTGAGGCATTCCTGGTGATGCGGAGAATAATTGCGTCAGAGCGACGGGCTGCCCGTTGCTGTCTGGCAACGTGAAGTCCGGCACGCGCTGGCCCACTTGCGGCGCGCCCACGGAGCGAGGAACGTTTCTGACCTGAACAAAAAGCCAAGCGGAGCCGGCGAGAAACAAAGCCGCCAGCCCAGCGGCAATCGATCCCCAGATCTTGCCGCGATAAATCTGCGATTGACCGAAGGCGCGGACGACACCAATCAGCAGAAATATCAAGCCGATCGCCGGCAGCGCCAGGTTCAGCCACGGAAGCGCCGCCGCTGGAACCTTGAGGAAGTACAGCAGGTTGCTCAGGACACCGAGCACCGCGATCAGCAGGCCCAGCCAGAGAGCGAAATTGGTTTGTTTTTTGCTTTCGTCTGCCATGAAGGCAAAAGCGTAGCACGCGAGAAAAGGAAGCGGCAAGGCAGTAGTGGCTCGGCATGCGCGCCCCTGCAATCGCGTGGCTAGCCAGATTGCTCCTGGGGATAGACACACTTGGCAGATGACGGGAGGGGGCCCTCGTCGCGACGCTCCTCGGGACAGAAATCCTTCATGGGATTTCTGGTTAGCAATAAGGGAGCCTACCCCCTGTTTTTTCATAAATACTCATTCTAAAGTGGTTACAGGGCGATTATGCATTTGACACAGAAGCATGGCAAAGTATAGAAATCGCGCCGGACTTCGGAATCCTTCCGCACCCGCCAACCCTGTTATCATGCGTGTGAGATGAAAGTGGGAAAACGAAAATTCGACAATGCCTTGACCAAAATGCTGAGGGCCAAGCCGGAGCCTCGCAAGAAGATAAAGACGCAGGGCCGGCGCGGCCCTAAGACTCCGATACTAGCGAAGCCGTGAGCTTTCGTCCATGATGCGAGACTACACAGACAGCTAATCTGTGTCAAGTACATAATCGCGGTTAAAGCCGTTTGTTCTGATGCACTTATGTAAGTGTTGATTCTGCGTGGGTTGGTGTGCGGCTCCTTTGGCGGGGACTTTAGCGCTGCGACCGGGCCGGTGCTGCCGCGGTTCGGGATGCGTTCTGATGAACTCATGCTGGGAGAGTTGGATGGTTTTCATCAGCGTTTGGGATAAGCAGGCGAGGGCGGAGGCGGTCTTGGGTTTGATTTGGCGGTGGGCGACGGCGGGCAGGAGGTCGGCAATGGCAGCGCCGAGATCGCTGGGCAGAGACGTCATCTCCCGAGAAGAAAAAGGATAAGTCGGCGCGAGCTCGACCGGCAGGGGAAGCTTGAGCCTCCTTGCGGGCATGGTCGAAGCAACAAGAATGGCTTGCCGTTCTCCGCGATGCAATGTGACGGGAAACGTGGCTGTTTCAGTTTCTTGCACCGTCCGTACCTCAAACCATGCGGGCATGGATAACACACGGCCGCGGACCGTTTCCGGTGTTCTCGAATCTGTCAATTTCTCATGCACCGCAACGGGGACAAGGACCTTTTCAAACAGTTGTCCGAGGAGATGTTCTAGTTCGATGGCGATTAAGTACCAGAGTGGCGTGGTGTTAGAGACAGCCCTCATGCCGCGAGCATGTTAACGAGGGTTGCGGCGCGAGGCCGCTTCGAATAATGCCGCCTCGGGTCCAGACCGGCTTCGTCAATCACAGCCAGGGGAACATGGTGACGGCCAAGAAAATCTTCCGTCTCAACGCGAGAGAACCCGAGCATTTCCGAAACCTGGTAGAGCGTCAGAGTTTGGTCGCGGTAGCCTTCCAGAGCAACGGCCTCTAATGCGTGGCGCGACACATCCCCACCAGCGGCAGAAAGCCTCTTCGCGATGTCGTCGGGGATGTGCAGCGGAACTTCCATGGGCTTGGGTCTAGCATGAGAATGGTGGGCGGGGGCTAGCGCAGGTAGCCCCAGTTGTGGAGTTTGTCGGAGTCTTCGACCCAGCGGTCGCCGATGTCTGTGCGGTAGTACATGTTGGCGATCATGATGTTTTTGATGCGGGAGTAGACCTGGGCTTGTGCTTGCAGCATGGTTTGGCCCGTGCCGATGACTACCAAAACGACACCACTTGTGCCGGCGATGAGCCACTGGCCTTTGACTTCTTTTACATCTTCGATGTGGATGCCGTCGAAGTTGGGTTTTTTTAGGACGATGGCGCCGTTCTTTGAGAAGGACTCAAAGGTGGGCTCATCGTCGAAGGGAAACGGCGGGACGACAATGCGAACTCCGATTTGGAAGCCGCTGCGCGTGCGCCACTTAGGCTCTACCCCCGTGGCGAGTTCCCAGAATAGATCGCTGATGGGCGTGAGCATGCCTTCTTGCTGGATGCTGATGGTCGGGTAGCCGAAACGGCTGGTGAATTCGAGCGGGTAGATGCCGTTGTTGTTGACGATGCAATTGAGATCGATGTAGCCGACGTAGCCTTCTTCGGCGAGCTTTGGCTCCATTTTAACCAGCGTTTGGTTAAAAAGGCGGTTGGGGTCGCTCCAAAACATGGAGGTGCCCATTTCGCCGGTGGGTGGGCCGATGTTCCCGGGGAAGAGTTTTTTGTGCTCGAAATTGATATTGACGGGCGTGATGAATCTTTTGCCGTTGAAAAAAGCACCTACCGCGACTTCGACACCGGTGACGCGGCGCTGCAACTGGAAGATTTTGATTTCGTCGGAAAAGGCGCGCTTGTAGGCCTCGAGCATGCGGACAACGTCGTCGCCGTCTTCTTCCTCGCCAACGAAGAGGCGGCGCTTGACGTTTTGGGCTTCGCCGCTGGGCTTGATGACGTAACGGTCGGGGTTTTTCATCACGAATTCGATGGCGGGATCGAAGGAGTCGAAATCCTGGTACGGGATGATGTTGACGCCGGCTTTTTTCAGCTCTTCCTGGCCAAAGGAGCGATCATCTTCGAGACGATCGGTGTACTCGGTTCCGCCGATAACAGGTTTGCCCGCCGCGCGGAGAGCGTGGGCTTTAGCCCCCTGACCGAGAGTGTCGTCGAAGACGATGATATCGGCCCACTTGGCGTCACGTTCCCAATCTTTGGACTTGGGGACGAAACCGTCGGCAATGTCTCGTTCCTTTTCGGCTTCGATGTAGTAGCGGACGTCGTGGCCTTCCTTGAGGACTTGCCAGGCAATGTCGCCGATGAGACCAGACAGCGAGACAAAGAGAAATTTGCGTTTTTCCATTTAGATGAGTGGGCGGCTGGCCGCAGCTCCTCGGAAGCGTGAACGCCGTGCCGTATGGTAGCGATGACGGGCGGGAACATTGTTACATTTCGTTGAAAATAATTGAAGTGGGAGAGTGCAGCGAGGCAACCCCCAGGGACCAAAGTGTGCATCACAGGGGGTGGGATGCCCGGACGGGACCTGTCCGTAGGTGCAAATTTCTTGCTCCACCTGGCCTTTCGTTCGGGTTATACTTGATCGTTCCTGCCGGTCGAACTGCTGAGATCTATAGGTCTGAGCTGGCCAGTTTTCAGCGGGCTTAGCCGGAGATTACGGCGAGGAACCCGACATTCGCGAGAGAGGTGAAGTTTGGGCCGAACTGTAGGTTGTGCAACCTCAAAGCTACAAGTTACCGGGAAAGTCTTAGCGCTCTGCGTACTGGGAGCGCTATTTTTTCTGGGAGCGACGTCGTCTGACGCCCAGATTTTCCACAAGAAGAAAAAGGTCGATAAGTCGACGAGCGCAGACAACAACGCGCAGCCAGACAAGATCCTGTATGACAGGGCGGTGGACGACATCCAGCACGGCCGGCAAGAGGTTGGCCGGCTGAACATGCAGACGCTCATCAATACGTATCCGGACAGCGAGTATTTGGCCAAAGCGAAGTTGGCGATCGCGGATTCGTATTACAAAGAGGGCGGAACGTCAAACCTGGCGCTGGCCGTTTCTGGATACAAAGACTTTGAAGTGTTCTTCCCTTTCCTGCCGGAAGCGACCTACGCGCAGATGCAAGTGGCCATGACCCACTACAAACAGATGGATAAGCCGGATCGGGACAGGACCCATGCGCTAGCGGCTGAGGAGGAGTTCCAGATTTTTCTTCAGAAATATCCGAATGACCCGCTGGCACCCCAGGCGCAGCAGCACCTGAGAGAAGTGCAAGAAGTACTGGCAGAGGGCGAATATCGCATCGGCTACTACTACTACGTGAAGGGCGATAAGCGAGCGTCAGCAGCGAGGCTGCTGACGGTCACCTCCAGATATCCGCTCTACAGCAAGTCCGACCAAGCGCTCTGGATGATGGGAGACATATTTGCTTCGAGCGAGCACAAAGACGTTGCTTCGCTGTATTACGCGAGAATTGTGAAGGATTATCCGTTGTCCAATCTCGCGCCGCAGGCCAAGGACAAGTTGAAGGCATCTGGAGTACCTGTGCCGCAGGCTGATCCAAACGCTCTTGCATGGATGACGGCGGAACAGAATACACCGAGACCACACACTCCCCTGTATAAGAAACCGCTCGATTTGATGAAGAGCGGGCCAAATGGGGAGTTCCTGACGGCTGCGAGAACCGGAACTCCGAACATGCAGCCGGAGTCCGACCCGTTGTCCGCAGGTGACCTCCTGACGCCTGGAGGAAAGCAGACAACTGGGGCCGGGGCACCTGGCACGGGAATCGTTGCGACGGTTGTCCCCGGAACCGCTGGAACGACCGGGACCGCTGAAACAGTAGGCGGATCGGAGAGTACAGCGCCGACGGCTAATGATGGCACGGCAAGTGTACCCGCGACGAGTGAACCGCCAAAGGAAGCTGGTGCAGAGCTGACACCGGCAGCAGTCGCGCCAACGGCCGTTACGCCAGCAACACCAACACCTAGCACGGCTACAAACGAGGAGACTGCGAAGAATCCTACGGCTGCGGGTGCAACAGAAACGCCGGCGAAGAGCGATCCCGCAACAACAGAAACCGAAACAAAGAGTGACACGACAGCCCCAGGCACGGCCTCTGCAGCAGATGCGGCGAAAACTGGAGACTCGCAAAACAGCGATGATTCCAAGAAAGAATCCAGCAGCAAGAAGAAGAAGGGATTGCGCAAGCTAGTGCCCTGGTAGTTCGCACCAAGAGATAACGGGATGGGAATGGGGGGTGCGGGCATGACCGCACCCCTTATTTTTTTGACCAAATCTGCCTCCCGGAGAGCCAAGGAGGGCATATTCATTTCCGACACACCGGTACTGCGAGGAGATTGACGGCCAATACGGCTGGTGCTCCAATACTGTGGAGTCTTAATGAGTAGGCGTCCGCCAGCCGGTCAATTTTTAAGCGACCGTAGAGCGGTCAATTTCTAAGGCGACCGCAGAGCGGTCGACGTGCAAGACACGGGTGATGTATATCCGGAGGAAGCTTAGTGGCCAGGATCCTCGTAGCCGACGATAACAGCAACATCCAGAAGATGGTGGGGCTCGCCCTGAAAGATCAGGGCATCGATGTCGTTGCCGTCGGCAATGGCGAAGCGGCGGTGCGCAAGATTTCTGATATACGCCCGGATCTGGTGCTTGCCGATGTGTTCATGCCCGTCCGAAATGGATACGAAGTTTGCCAATACGTAAAGTCGGACAGCACGCTTGCGCATATTCCCGTGATATTGCTGGTCGGAGCTTTCGATCCTCTTGACGAACAAGAAGCACAACGAGTTGGCGCGGACGGAGTATTAAAGAAACCGTTTGTCCCGCCCGATCCGTTGATATCGATGGTGAAGTCCGCGCTGGCCCGGGCCGGCGTTTCGATTGGCGGAGTGCCACCTGCGCCGCCAGCGAAAGAAGAGCCGATACGCATGGCAGAAATGCCTGCGTCGAGAGCGGTGCCATCTCCCCGACCGAACATGGGTACGCTCGCGTCGGCTCCAGAATTCCCATCGGTCGAGAGCGAGCCAGTACACGAAGAGATGTCCGGAGTTCCAGAACCTGTGAAGTTTGCCGCGGGATCGCAGCCGTTGGCGTTCGGAAACCTGCTGGAATCACCGGTGACGGAACAAGAAGAAGAACTTGAGGATGCAACAACGGCACGGCCACAACTGGAGCGCGATTGGAATTCGGGCGACAAGGAAGATGAGGTTGAAGAGGAAGAAGAGGAAAGCCAGTCCAACTCCTGGAGGCGCGATGCAGGCGACTCAATGGGAGAAGAGGAAGCAGCCAGCGGCCCTGTGAAGGATTGGCGCGAGACGGCGTTCTCGGAAGCGCCAGCGCGG
The DNA here is from genome assembly GCA_963705855.1 of uncultured Acidobacteriota bacterium. Taxonomy (GTDB): domain Bacteria; phylum Acidobacteriota; class Terriglobia; order Acidiferrales; family UBA7541; genus Acidiferrum. The sequence goes on along the minus strand of CAVPLA010000039.1, from coordinate 43,642 downwards.
AAAATGAGAAACGAGTCCTGGGCGCCTCAAAAAGAGATTTCCACGTTTGAGGAAGCCGCGGAAACGGAGCAGAGCGTGGGCGCGATGGTAACAGACGCGCCGGTGACAGAGACCCAGTTGGCGCCCGCACCAGTCGCGCCATTCGCGGAAGACGCTTGGGCGGCCGCAGTGAGTCACAAGAACGCAGTGGAAGCTGTAACGATGGAAGCGCCTTCGCCTCTAACAAAGGAAGTGCGGGAGGAGGTACATCCTCAGGCCGAGACTTATGCGGTAGTCGAGGCGGAAGCCCCAGCGAGCACGCCGGTTATTGTGGAGCCGGCCCCGGAACCCGAAAAACCTGCGGCGACGAGTTCTTGGTTTTCTTCTGTGCCCAGTCCATGGGACGCGGAAGCGCAGAAAGCAAGCCGCCTGGCATCGACCTGGGATGCCCCCGCAACGAGCGCACCTGCAACAGGTACGATTCCCGAGACGGTTACATCTCAAGTCCATGAAGAGGTTGCGAAGGAAGATCCAGCTGCGACGGTTGATGCGCTCACCCCAACCTTGAGCGAGGAAGCGAAGACGAAGGTGCAGGCAGCACTGCCAGCGGCAACTGTCGAAGCGATTCGCGAAGAGGCCCAGCACGTTGCAGAAACTGCAGTGCAGGAGGCGCCCACCGTGGATACGAGCTCAAAGGCCCCTGAACCCAGCATGGAAGACATGGTAGCCAAGGTTCTCTCCAAGATGAGTCCGGATATGTTGCAGGCCGTCACTCGAGATATCCTTAAAAACGTCGTGGAATCAATGGTTCGCGACGAAATGAACGCGAAGAAGAAGTAGTTCCCTACGCCAAGAAAACCCTCGTTTGGCGTCGAATTGACGGCGCTGGATTTCCCCCCGTATAGTCAAAGATTGCTGTGTTCTTGAACTGGGAAACGTGTAGGCGCACGTATGCGTGCGACCGTGAATAGCGTTGGGAGATGATCGTCGAATGGCTCGCGAGATAGCCAAAGCGTACGAACCGCAGCAGATAGAGCCGCGCTGGGCGGAATACTGGGTCAAAGAAGAGCTGTTTATGGCGGACCCGAACGCTCCCGGACCTGTATTTTCGATCGTGATTCCACCGCCGAACGTGACAGGTTCACTGCACATCGGGCACATGCTGGAGCATACGGAGATCGATATCATGACGCGCTGGCACCGGATGCGGGGGTACAACACTTTGTTTCTGCCGGGGACGGACCATGCGGGGATCTCGACGCAGCGAGTGGTGGTGAAGCAGCTGATGGATCAGGGGATTGATTATCACAAGCTGGGGCGCGAGGAGTTTGAGAAGCGGGTTTGGGCGTGGAAGGCGGAGGCAGGCGGCCAAATCACAGAGCAGATGAAGAGCATCGGGGAAAGCTGCGACTGGTCGAGGGAGAGATTTACGCTTTCGCCGGAGATGTCGCGAGTGGTGCGCAAGGTGTTCGTGCAGCTTTACAAAGAGGGATTTATTTATCGCGAAACGCGGTTGGTGAACTGGTGCCCGGTTTGCTTGACGGTGCTGAGCGATCTGGAAGTGAACCACGAGGAACGGCAGGGACATCTGTGGCATATCCGCTATCCGGTGGCAGGGACGAAGGACTATGTGGTGGTTGCCACGACGCGGCCGGAAACGATGCTGGGAGATACGGCGGTGGCGGTGCATCCCGAGGATGAGCGCTTTGCGCGCCTGGTAGGCAAGGCGGTGATGCTTCCCTTGATGGATCGGGAGATCCCGATCATTGCAGACGCGATGGTGGACAAGGAGTTCGGGACGGGCGCGGTGAAGATTACGCCGGCACACGATCCGAACGACTTTGAAGTGGGCAAACGACATGGCCTGGCAGAAATCGATGTCATGACGGATGACGGGCACATGAGTAAAGGGGCGGGAGCCTACGCGGGGCTGGACCGGTTCGAAGCGCGCAAGAAAATCGTGGAGGATTTGAAGGGGCAAGGATTGCTCGAGGAGGTGACGGACCATCCGCACGCCATTGGGATTTGCGAACGCAGCAAGACGATCGTGGAACCGCGGATATCGACCCAGTGGTTCTGCAGGATGAAGGGGCTGGCGGAGCCTGCGATCAAAGCGGTGCGGGAATACGAGCCGGGAAAAGAAAATACGATCCAGATTGTTCCTGACAACCGGCGACAGGAATTTCTGAACTGGCTCGACAATATACGCGACTGGACGATTTCGAGGCAGTTGTGGTGGGGGCATCGCATTCCGGCCTGGTACTGTGGAAATTGTGAGCACATTATCGTAGCGGAAGAGGCACCGGCGAAATGTACGAAGTGCGGATCGAAGAAACTGACACAGGATCCGGATGTATTGGACACGTGGTTTAGCTCAGGGTTGTGGCCTTTTTCGACGTTGGGGTGGCCGGAAGATACTGCAGACTTCAGGACTTACTACCCCACGAGTTTGATGATTACGGGATACGACATTTTGTTTTTCTGGGTGGCGCGGATGGCCATGCTGGGAATTCACTTCACGGGAAAAGTGCCGTTTCGAGCTGTGTATCTGCATTCGCTGGTGCGGACGGGCAGCGGCGAGAAAATGTCCAAGTCGAAGGGGACGGGGCTCGATCCGGTGGTGCTGAATCAGCAGTACGGGACAGATGCGATGCGGTTTTGCCTGGCGTCGATGGCGGCTCCGGGCACGGATATTGTGCTGTCCGACGACCGGCTGGGCGGCGCGAGGAATTTCGCCAACAAGATTTGGAATGCAGCGCGCTTCTTGTTTATGAATTTGGATAAGTTTGAGCAAAGTGGCACAAGGATTGAAGAGTTGGCTGCGCCTGAGGTACGCGCGGGTGCGCCGTATAAGCTGAATGGGAGTGTGCCACTGGTGGATCAGTGGCTCTATTCGCGGCTGACGATCACGATTGAGACTGTAAACGAAGCTCTTAAAAGCTACCGATTCCATGAAGCTGCGCAAAACGTATATCAATTTTTCTGGGGCGACTTCTGCGACTGGTATATCGAATGGGTCAAGCCGGAACTCCAAAGCGCAGATCGGGAACGGGCAACCGTGACTTGGAAGAATTTGTTCGCTGCGTTCAACGATGCGCTGCGCCTCCTTCATCCTTTCATGCCGTTCTTGACCGAGGAGTTGTGGCACCAGGTGCCACAAGCATCGGGGGCAAAATCGATTGCATTGGATGTATTCCCCGAGCCCCGCCCTCATTGGGCACAAGACGGAAAAGATGTTGGAATGATGCAACACTTTCAATTTCTACAGGGAATTATCGTGTCCATCCGCAACATCAGAGCTGAGATGAAGCTCGATCCAAAAAAGCGAGTCGCCGCAGAAATATATGCCTGGGACCAGCTGACTCGAGAGACGATTGAGCGAAATCTGGGTGGGGTCTTGAGGCTGGCTCTGCTTTCAGAGCTGCACATCTCCTCCGAGCCGTTGGAACAGGCAGGAGGAGCGGTGCGGTCAACGTCACAGTTTGACGTGCGGATTGCGTATTCAGATGCGGTGGATTTGGAGGCAGAGAAAATACGCCTCAAGAAAGAAATGGAAGGGTTGCGGAAGGCTGTAGCGTCGAAAGAGAGCCAGCTTGGGAACGAGGCTTTTCGTAGCCGAGCGCCTGAGAAGATTATTCGTGGGCTGGAAGCGACCCTCGCGGAGCAGCGGATCGAGTTGCAGAAGGTTGTGGAGCGCTTGGCTCAGCTTTAGCGGAAAGCTGCGCTTCGCTTGTCCAGAGAGGCGAGGATACGTAAGCTTAGGCGACGTGGAAACACACAGTAGAACCTCGATGGGCCAAGAAACTCTTCCAGGAACAGCTGACAAGCGGCTGGCGGCGTTGCTGACGCTGCTGGCGGAAAACGCCACGATCGTTATCAGCGGGGCGCGGATCGCGCGGGAAATCGGTGTGTCGCGGTCGATGGTCTGGCAGTGGGTGCGGCAATTGCGCGGACTTGGCGTGCGCGTCAGGGGAAAAGCCGGCTCGGGATATTTTTTGGAGCGCGTGCCGGATATCTTGACTCCGGACATGTTGCGGCAGCGGTTGAAGGGGAGCCTTTTCGGGAAGCACATTTATCATTTTTTTAAAGTCGATTCGACGAATCGGGTGGCGCTGGAGTTGGGGCATGCGGGCAAGCCAGAGGGCGCGGTCGTCCTGGCAGAGGAGCAAACGGCGGGCAAAGGACGCGCTGGACGGGCGTGGCAATCCGACCGCGCTGCGGGAATCTACGTGACGCTGCTCTTGCGGCCGCGGCTTGCGCCGGTGCAGGCGCCGCTTTTGACGATGATGGCGGGGCTTTCCGTGCGCACTGCCATCGAAGCGCAGACGGGGCTCACGCCGGACCTGAAATGGCCAAATGATTTGCTTGTGAACGGCAAGAAAGTGGGCGGGATCCTGACGGAGATGCACGCGGAACCATCGCAAGTGCGATTTGTGATTGTGGGAATCGGATTGAACGTGAATCAGGAAAAGTTTCCCGGGGAGCTCGGACGGACGGCGACTTCGCTGCGGCTGGAAACGGGAAAGCAGGTTTCGCGGCTGGAATTGCTGGTGCGGTTGTTGCGGGAATTCGAGAACGACTACAATCGTTTTCTACGCGAAGGCCCGGCTGGGGTAACGCAGAGATTTGAGACGGTCTCGAGTTATGCGCAGGGGAAACGCGTGCGGGTTACGAACGGGACGGAGAGTTTTGCGGGCACAACGGCGGGACTCGGGCCAGAAGGATTGCTGCTGGTGAAGCGCGACGATGGGCAGGTGGTAACGGTGATTTCGGGAGACGTGGCGGAGGCGCGTTAGATGCTGCTGACGATCGATGTTGGGAACACGAATACGGTGCTGGGTGTTTTTCGTGGCGAAGAGCTGATTGCCAACTGGCGGCTGACAACGGCGAGGCAGCAGACGATCGATGAGTACGGCGTGCTTACGCGAAATCTGTTTACCCTGGCGGGGTTGGACCGCGATTCGATCGGCGGCGTGATTATCAGCTCCGTTGTGCCGCCGGTGAATTGGACACTCGCGGAAATGTCACGAATTTATTTTGGGCAAAAGGCGCTGTTTGTGGAGCTGGGCGTGAAAACGGGGATGGCGGTGTTGGTGGATAATCCACTGGAAGTTGGGGCGGACCGGATCGTGAATGGGGTGGCGGCGTTTCACAAGTACGGCGGCCCATGCATCGTGGTGGATTTTGGAACGGCGATCACGTTTGATGCGATCTCGGCGCGGGGCGAGTATCTCGGCGGCGTGATTGCGCCGGGACTGGGGATTGCTTCGGAGGCGCTGTTTGCGCGAGCCGCGAGATTGCCGCGGGTGGAGATTAAGGATCCCGGAAAAGTGATTGGTACGAATACCATCACGCACATGCAGGCGGGGCTTTATTACGGCGCAGTGGACATGGTCGACGGAATGCTCACGCGGATGAAGGCGGAGTTGGGCGGCGACGTGAAGGTAGTTGCTACTGGCGGACAAGCGAGATTGGTAGCAAAAGGTTCGAAGCAGATTCAGGATACGGATGAATTTCTAACGTTGACCGGGCTACGGCTGATTTGGGAGAAAAACCAGCCAGCGGAAACTGGAAAAGGAGCCGCAGCAAATCGCGGGACGCGAACTGCTACGCTGCAGGCAGCGCAGCCGAAGAAAGCGCATACATAGAATGACGCGGAGGCGCGCTGCGGCTTGGCACGGCGCTCGTCTTTGATGCTCCGCTTCGCGATGGCGAATGACATGGAAAGTTGGAATTATTTCAACTACTTCACGGAAATCGAAAATTATTTCTGGAAGAAGCGCGGGGCACATTTGCTGGTGTCACCGTTAGACTGGGCGATCATGGAAACGTGGCAGAAGGCGGGCGTGCCGCTGGACGCCGTGTTGAAGGGGATCGATCACGCATTCGAGAGCTATCAACGGTCCCGGCGCGGCGCGGGCAAGACGCTGAAGAGTTTGGCGTACTGCACGGACGCGGTGCTGGGAGCGGCGGAAGAACAACTGGAAGCTGCGGCAGGCAGTACGCCAAAGAATGGAAACGCCGCAGCTAAGGATCCGTTTTCGCGAGAGGAATTGCAGGTGTACTTCGCGAAGAACGCCGCGCAGATAGAAAGCGTCGCGAATGGCATGGGATCTTCGAGCGCGGAGTTCGCGAGCCGATTGCGCGAGATCGCAAAATCGCTGTGCGGTACCTCGGTGGTTCTCGATGCACCGGGTGCGCTGGACTTGGAAGATTTGGAGAGGCGGCTGACGATTTTGGACGACAAGCTGCAAGCCACGTTGATGGGCCACGCGAACGAGGACATGATGCTGAAGATTCGGCGCGATATGGACGGGCAGCTTGCCGTGTACCGGCGCAAGATGAAGGCGGAGCAGATCGCGCTGGTCGAAAAACAATATGTGCAGAAGAGGCTACTGGAGGAGTTCCGGTTGCCGCGACTGAGTTTGTACTACTTTTCCTGAAGAACACTTTCTGGAAGCAATTACCTTTTCTCTCCACGCGAAAAACCGCAGAATGGGACTTTACTGATATGTCGGACGAGTTACGATTATCAATCGAGAAGCTAGTGTACGGTGGCGACGGGCTGTCGCACGCCGATGGCGATACGGTTTTTGTACCCTTCGTGCTGCCGGGAGAAGAGGTGCGCGCGACGGAAAAATCGAAAAAGAAAAAAGTGATCTGGGCAAAATTGCTTGAAGTAACGTCTCCCTCGAAACAACGTGTTAAAGCGCCGTGCCCACATTTTCAGACGTGCGGCGGCTGCCACTACCAGCACATCGCGGTTAGCGAGCAAGTCCGCCTGAAGAAAGACATTTTGCGAGAGACGTTGTCACGGCTAGGCGGAATTTCCTGGGATGGGGCCATTCAGGAACACACCGCGGAGCCTTATGGCTATAGAAACAGAGCGCAGTGGGCCGTGCGCAGCGGAATGCCGCGGGCCTTGGGATATTTCTTGCCGGAGAGTTCCTACATTGTGCCCATCGATGAATGTCCGGTGCTTTCGCCAAGGCTGGCGCAAACTTTTGGCCGATTGCAGGAAATGGCGAGGGCTGGGACGCTGCCCGAGGGAATTCTTGAGATTGAAGCGTTTGCGGACTCCGCGGACGAGAAAATTGCTTTGAACGTCGCGTTCGAAAGATTTCCGAAGCCTGCGGCGGAACTTGCTGCGGTGTTGCGCGAAGCGATACCGCAGGTGGATAGTCTGCTGCTGCTGGATCAGAAGAAGGACAAATTCGAGCTCACTGGTCCCGGGTATTTGGTGCACGAAGCGGGGGGATTCAAATTCCGAGTAAGCCACCTATCATTTTTTCAAGTAAACCGGTTTCTAATTGAGGAATTGCTGAAGACGGTGACGGCCGGCGCAAAGGGCAAGCTGGCCTTGGATATGTATTCTGGCGTTGGCTTTTTTACGCTGCCACTTGCGCGAGCATTTGAAAAAGTCGTATGCGTGGACGCAAACCTTGCGGCGACGCGCGATCTTTATGCCAACGCAGAAGCCGCGGGAGTGTCGATAACCACACACAACGAACACGCAGAAGATTTTTTAAAGAAAACACAGGAGCGGCCGGAGCTCATCGTGCTGGATCCTCCGCGCGCGGGATTGGGAGCCGAGACCTCAGCGAAACTTGCCAATCTCGGAGCCGCGGAAATCGTGTACCTTTCCTGCGATCCATCCACCTTGGCAAGGGATTTGGCGGTTCTGACAAGCTCGCCGCGGAAACCAAAAGAAATTGCTGGACCGAATGTCCGCTATGAAGTAGGCGAAATGCACCTGTTCGATCTTTTTCCGCAGACGTATCACATCGAAGCGCTTGTGAGGTTGCGAAGAGTCCCATGAGATTGCCAGCCATCGCTATCGCCGCATTATTTGCTTGCGGCGCTATGCTCGGCCAGCCTTCGTGGTTCGCAGCACGAGTTTCCTCGCACGTTTATGTTTCGATCGGTTTTGTGGGCGCGGCCTTTCTGATTTGTTTCGGCATCTTCTTGGCCAGAATCGGGCGCCTCATCCCGGCTGCCTCTGTTTCCCTTTTGAGTTGGATAATTCTGGGCGCGTTGGGCGCGTGGATTTGAAGACGCCGCTGCGGTGGCACGGACGTCTGCGAGACGAACCTGCGCGATTGCCGTGGGGCTTCGGCTATGAGATCGAGCTGATGGGAGTCGAATACGAAGGCTCGCTAGTTCCCGCGCGAGGAGGATTGCGAGTCAGTTTTTCGGAAGGTCCTGAGCAGTTGCGCCGGACGTTCATGCGGGAGACGAAGTCGTAGTCGCCACTCAGGCTAAACGACCGCAGATTTTCAGGGATGACGGTGCATTTGGCAGGCGCGCCTATTTGGCTCAACAGAATGTCGATCTAATTGCGTCATTGCGGACCCCGGAACTGATGGAACGAACAGCCGCGTCTCGCAGAAGGGCTGCGACACTCTTGGCAGTCGCTCGACGCCTGCGTGATGAGATCGATGACCTTTTCGCGAAGACGCCCCAAGTTGGCGGAGTCCTGCGCGCGATGCCGCTGGGTGACCGGAGCTTCGTGGAGCGTTCGGAGTCCACTGATTTTCAAAAGACGGGCGTTTTTCATGTTTTGGTTGTGGCAGGCCTGCACGTCGGGGCGCTGGCCGTATTTCTGTTTTGCATCGGACGTGCGCTGAGACTCGCGCGTTTCTGGACGGCTCTCGGCACGCTCACAGATAACGGCGAAACGGCTCTACGCGCAGACGTGTTGAAAGTTGGCCATCATGGCAGCAAGAATTCGACGATGCCGGGCTTTCTGGCCGCTGTGCGTCCTCGCGTCGCGGTGATCAGCGCGGGTGAAGACAATCCGTATAGTCATCCCAACCCTGAGTTGCTTGAAGCCCTTACTTCGGCGGGGATGCGGTTTCTGCGGACGGACCGCGACGGCGCGGTGCAGGTTTTGACCGACGGGAAACAACTTGAAATCAGCTGCTTCGTGGCATGTCCAGAGAAAACGGCGGGAGCAGCCTCAGCGCATGCGCAACCACCAGATCAACAGCAGCGCCACGAGCAATAGCGTGAATCCGATGGCGGCTTGATATTCGTGGTTTTTCTTGTACTGCCCAAAGGAAAATGAACGAGAGCCGGCGAAAGAAAGCTTCGCCGGAGTCCGCCGTAGAAAAAACAACGGCACGGCGCAGGCGTATTCCTCGAAAGCAGCGCCATGATGCTGGCGAAGCTCTGCCTCTTCGCGACGCATGACTATCGAATAGAAAAGCGCAAAATAAAGACCCAGAATTGCAGCCGATATCCAGGAACGCGTGGCAACAGCGGCTGCAAGCGCAAGTATGGCGCTTCCGAGATAAAGCGGATTGCGCGTATAAGCATAGGGACCGGAGACCGTGAGAACTTCCTGCTTGTGAAGATGGCCCGCAGCGCGTGCGCGTACGAACAAGCCAAGCAAACCGAGAGGTATTCCCCAAAGAATGCTCCGGGGAGTTGGCCGCGCGAACCACAAAACGAGAATGGCAAGGGGATAACTGAGCCGGACGCGCCAGCGGGCAAAGAAAGCGCTGGCGGGGCTCATGCGAAGATTCCAAGCCGGCGGCGAACCGCGTCGAAAACTTCGTTCACTTGAATTTGCAACATGGAAGGATCGGTTTGATCATTGCGGCTGTGCGTCCTGACGGCGCCGGGCGCGCGCAAAACAATGTCCTCTGTGCGATATGGACCATTGCGCGCAGGGTCCGTGGGACCAAAGAGAGCAACAGCAGGAGTGCCGAGTGCAATCGCGAGATGAAGCGGGCCGGTATCGCCACCGACGATGCACGCCGCGTTGCGTAAGAGAGCCATCAATGGACCAAGCGGACCATTGTAAGGTACAGGGTCGGCGTCGCCACTGCATTCCCTAACGGCCAGGGCGAGGTCGTCTTCACCGGGACCGTAATTCACCACGCAACGCAGGCCAAGAGAGTCTCGAATCATTTTGCTGAGATGGCCGAAGCGCTCTGGCGGCCAGCACTTCGAGCGCCAGCCGCCGCCGGGACTCAAGACGATATAGCGATCCAGGCCAAGGTTCAGCAAGTAGTCGCGAGTGCCGCAGTCATCTTGCTTTGGAACGTGCAAGGAAAACGGTGCGACCGGATTGCGCGCTCCTGCACGAAGAGATAATTCGCCGTTTTGATCGGCGATGTGCGTCGTGGAGCAGCGGACACGATCGGTGTAGAGGATGGGAACGCCAAATTCTCGAATCGTCTCTGAAGAAAAGCCAATTCTGCGTTTGATGCCACCGGAAAAAGCCAGCGCGGCAGATTTCCAAAGGCCCTGATAATCGATCGCCGCATCCCAGTGAGCGGCGCGTAGATCTTCAATGATCTTGCGCAACGAAGGAATGGAGCGTGTCTCGGTGGCCCAGACTTGCGAGGCCAGGGCGCTGCTCTCGACTAAAAGTTTCCAACGCGGGTGCGTTAGCCAAACGATCTCAGCAATTGGGAATGTTTCAAGCAACGCAGCAACAGCAGGAAAAGTGTGCACGATGTCGCCGAGCGAGCCGAGGCGCAGAACCAGGAAACGGGAGTCAGCCATGCGGAGCCTTGCGGACAGATTCAAGAAGGTCGCGCGTGGAATGATCTTTGGGATCGCCGACGATGGCAACCCTTATGCCTAGCCGCGCAGCTGTGGCGCGCTCCGGCACGGTTTCCGCGGTGTAGTCGGTTCCTTTGGCATGAACATCTGGGCGGAGGTCTTCCAGCAGAGACTCGACGCTCGGGTCGCTAAAAAGAACCACGTAATCAACGACGCGGAGTGCACCGACAAGAAGCGCGCGGGCGTTCTCAGCAAGTATGGGACGACCGGGACCTTTCAAAGCACAGACGCTCGAGTCCGCGTTGACGCCAACGACGAGGAGATCGCCTTCGCGGCGCGCGCCTTCCAGATAGCGGACGTGTCCCACATGAAGCGTGTCAAAGCACCCGTTGGCGAAGACGATGCGCTGACCGCTCCGCTTATGTTCCGCTAGTTTATCGCGGAGCGATTCGCGCGTGACGATTTTGGATGCGGCGTGGCGCATGAGTCAGGATGCAGCTCCGCCAGCTTGACGGCGCAGAGCGGCGAGAAGCTCATCGCGCGTGATGATCGCGGTGCCGCGCTTCATCACCACGAGCCCGCCGGCGATGTTTGCTATATGAGCTGCTTCGAGAGGAGAAGCGCCGCAGGCGAGTGAAACTGTGTACGCGGCTAGGACCGTATCGCCCGCACCCGTGACGTCAACAGCCTGGTCGCTTCCATAGACGGATATCTGCGTGAGGCGGCCTTGGGGTTCGAAAAGCGCCATGCCATCGCGCCCGCGCGTTACGAGAAGAGACTGCAGCTTCATTTCAACGAGTGTTGCAGCGCCGCAGCGAGTCAACTCAGAAATATTCTGGCCGATGGAAACGTGATGGAGTGCTTCCAGCTCCGCTTCATTGGGAGTGGCCGATGTCATACCAGCCTTGGCGTAGGTATGCAGGTTGTAACGCGCATCAAGCGTGACGGGCGGCGCGCTCTTTTGCTTCGAAATAGCCTGGCGAACCAGTGCGGGCGCGGTGACGCCAAAGCCGTAATCGGAGACGGCCAGCGCGTGAGCGGAACGAAGCTTGGCTTGCAACTTTGCTTGTAGTTTCTTGTGCACGGCTTCCGGGAGGAAAGATTGCGGTTCGCGGTCGACGCGGAGAACCTGCTGACCGACCGTGTGAGCCCAACCGGCGAGGAAGCGGGTCTTGGTGGGGGTCGTCCAACCCTTGACGCGGAGGATGCCGGAGACATCGACACGCTTGCTTCGGAAATACGTGATGAGCGCTTCTCCGGCGGGGTCGTCTCCGACAGCACTAATGGGGAAGATGCGCGTGCCGAGGGCTGCAAGGTTGTTAGCGGCGTTGGCGCCGCCGCCAGGAGCGAAATGCGTTTCGCGATGCCGCAGGATCAAGACTGGCGCTTCGCGCGAAACGCGAGAAATCTCGCCAAACTGATATTCATCAGCGACAAAATCGCCAAAGAGAACGACCGTCTTCGAAGAGAACTGCTCAACGTAGTCCGCAAGGGCCAGGAGATCGACGCACGGTGACGGCGCATTCTTTTTTGAAGAGCGCTTCATTTCGTTGGCCTCAAGATCCAGTGAACGGCATCCGCAAGGTCGGCAGCGACAAAATCAGGCTGAATTGACCACTTTGCGGCATTCCAAAGATACTCTCCCTCTCCATAACCGGTGCGGACCAGAATACTGTACGCGCCCGCACGGCGCGCAAGTTCAATGTCGCCGTGCCGATCGCCGACGACAAAAGATCGCTGAAGATCGATGGCGTGTTCGCGAGCTGCCACTTCGAGCATTCCCGTGTTCGGCTTGCGGCAATCGCAGCGGTCAGCGGACGTGTGCGGACAATAGTATATGGCGTCAAGCCGGGCGCCAGCGGCTTCGAGCTGCTGAGCCATGATTTCGTGGATGGAGTGAACAAGTGATTCTGGAAAGTAGCCGCGTCCCACGCCTGACTGATTTGTCACGACAATCACAGGCAGACCAGCCTCGTTTAAGCGGCGGATGGACTCCGCGACACGAGGCAAGATACGAAATCGGCTGACGTGATTCAAGTAGCCGACCTCTTCGGAAATAGTACCGTCGCGGTCGAGAAAAACGGCGGGGCGGTGTGCGCTGGTCTCAGACAGGACGCGCCTCCATCGACGAAATCCACTGTCGCGCGGCCGCTTCCACGGCGTCGGGCGTAACACGGGTCATGCACCGGTGATCCGTCGGGCACCGACGCAGAAAGCACGGGCTGCAGTAGGGTTTTTCCTGAACGATGCTGCACCGCCGCGTAACGGGGGACGTGCCGAACGGATCGGTTGGCCCAAAGACGGCGACCACCGGGAGACCTACTGCGGCAGCGACGTGCATCGCGCCGGAGTCGTTCCCAATGAACAGATGGCACTGCGAAAGAAGCGCCGGTAAATCGTTGATAGCCGTTTTTCCAGTAAGGTCGATCGGTGGTCGGTGCATGCCAGCCGCAATAGCCGACGAGACAGCGGCTTCCGCGGGAGTGCCGAACAGAATTACATCAGCCGGCGCTTGCGCCTGAAGACGATTCGCCAGTTCCGCAAAGCGATCCGGCGGCCAGCATTTCGCTGAGCCATACGATGCACCGGCACCGATGGCGATCCGAAAGCCATCGGGTCTCACACCGGCGGAAAGAAGAAACTCCGCTGCGCGCTCACGATTCTCCTCGGGCACGTTGAGTCTGATAAAGGATTCGTTCGGCAAAGAATCCAGCCAGCCGGCGCGGCGAAGCAATTCCAGATAGTAGTACTGCTCATGAAGAGGAATTTCTCCAGGCTTTGGAACCGGCACTGCTTTTGTGAGGAGCAGGCTGCGACCGTCACGCGCATAGCCGATGCGCTGTGGTATTCCCGCGCGCCAGGCAACCCAAGCTGCCCCGAAAGCGTTCTGAAACAACAGAGCCACATCGAATTTTTGCGCGCGGAGTTCGCTCACAATGTCTCCCGTTTCCTCCACAAACATCGTGCGGTCGCAAACCTGTTGATTCATGTAGATGGCCGCAACGTAAGGCCGCGCAAGTATTGTTATCTCGGCTTCAGGGAATTGCGACCGCACAGCGCGCAGCGCAGGCAGCGCCATGATGGCGTCGCCAACCCAATTCGTGGCGCGAATGAGGATCTTCACGCGGATGCTCCTCGCGGCAGCTGAAGCTTTCGTTCTAAAGCGGCGATAAATTCACTTTCCGCGGTGATTACAAAATCGATCACAGCAACGAAGATTGGAATCGCCGTGCTCCTTCCTTGACCCATGTTTTCCGCATCTTTTTCTGTGGTCACAAAAGCTATAGCACCCGCTCTTTGAGCTGCCCTCTCCAATCGCCGAAGATCCGCTTCCTTATACTGATGATGATCCCGAAAAACGCTTTCCCCCGCGATGGGAACTTCCCAGCGGCTCAGATCATCAAAGAATGCCTGGGGGTTACCAATACCACAGAAAGCAAAAAACGGTCCGTGGCCGATCTCCTCCAAATGCCGGATGCCAGCCTGATCGCCGTAGCAACGAAAACCCAACAAGCGGGTCCGGGCGTAAAAAATGGAATGTTGTTGAGCGTCGACTGTCTTGATGTCGGGGCGTTCCGTCTTGCGTGTGACGACCAGAATGTCAGCGCGACGGCAAGCAGAGATTGGTTCGCGGAGTACCCCCGAAGGAAGGAGCCATTGCTCCTTAAGTTTGTGCGAACCGTCTATCATCACAATGTCGAGATCGCGTGCGAGTGGGAGATGTTGAAAACCATCGTCAACAAGAAAGATGTCGACGGCCTCCTGCTGCTCGATGCTCTGGCCTTCGGCAAAACGATCTTTGCCAATTCCAAACATAGCCCGGCCTTGCAGACGATGCTTCATCAGATTGATTTCATCGCTCGTGCCGGCCGAACCGCGATAGCCCCGGCTCAGAATAGCGACGCACTTCCCCTCGGCAAGAAATTTTTCCGCGAGCCACAAAACCATGGGCGTCTTGCCGGTTCCGCCCACGGTCAAATTGCCAACGCTGATCACCTTGCCCCGTAAACGCCGCTGCTTAAACCAGCCTTTCTCATAAAGCCAGGCACGAACCCGAACATACCCGCCATAGATGACAGAAAGCGGCCAGAGCAGAATGCGCGCCAGCAGCGGAAGACTCATCCATTCTCTCGCGTAGCGCCATCAAGGTGCCGGGCGATCTCTACGATGGCACGATCGGTAGCGCCACGGCTGCTTTCGACCAGCTTGCGAGCGGTCTCGCCCATCCGCGCCGCCCGTTCGGGATCGCGCAGGAACTCAATCCAGGCAACACCCGCGTCCTCAGGACTCTCGACTTGAACTGCCGCTCCTGCCGCAGTGAATCGCGCCGCGATTTCCGCAAAGTTTTCCATGGACGGACCAAACACAGGAATTTTTCCGAACGCGGCTGGCTCAAGGATGTTGTGACCGCCGCTGGGTACGAGCGAGCCGCCGACGAAAGCGCCATCAGCCACGCGGTAAAGCGACGCGAGTTCACCGATGGTGTCGAGCAGAATGACCGTCACATCATCGGCTATAGAAAATTCGCCGGCTGGCGCACCATTTTGTGAAGGCCCCGGAACCGGCAGTTGCGAACGGCGAATAAATTTGCGGTGTGAATCGTCAATGAATTGGGCGGCAGATTCAAAGCACTCTGGCTTGCGCGGCGCCAGTACCAAAAGCGCTTTGCGGTGTTCTCCTTGCAGTGTTCCGAAAGCGATCAACGCAAGAGGTTCCTCAGTCGCAACAACGCTACCAGCCACAATGATGGGCGAGCGTCCGCTGCGACGCGCTTCCGTTGCAAGCCAACTAGAGATCGGCGTAGCCGCAGGAAGCTCCAAATCATATTTCAAATTGCCGCTGACTTGCACATGGTCCACTGGCGCTCCCAGGGCGCGGATCCGCTCCGCGTCCTTCTCGCTCTGCATTAGAAATGCGGCGGCGTTCGCAAAGGCGCTGCGAAGAAACGGCCGAAGGAAAAATCCAAACATGCCGAGGAAGCGTTCATAACGGGTGAACGAACGGTCCGAAATGCGCCCACTGACAAACACGACCGAAACGTCGCGGCGCCGCGCTTCCCGAAGAAAGTTGGGCCAGATTTCCGTCTCCAGAACAATGACGATCGATGGCCGAGCTGCGTGCAAAACGCGGCGAACGCAGAACGCCCAATCCAAAGGAAAATAAAAAATCGCGTCGGCAAAGGGCATGCGCTCCCGAGCAAGCGCTTGGCCGGTCAAAGTAGTTGTGGAAACGACGAGGGGCCGGTCCGGAAAGGCCTGCTTCAATCGCCGCGCGAGAGTAACGCCGGAAAGCACTTCGCCGACCGAAACAGCATGAATCCATACAGCGCCAGCGCGGTTTTCAGGCAGTTTGCTAAGCGTCGGAAACGAAAAACCGAGGCGCTGGCCAAGATTCGAAAAATATTTTCCGTGGCGCAGCCCCTGCACAATCCAGTAGGGTGTGAGCAGCAGGGCAATGAGGCCCATCAGCAGGCTATAGATAAAATACACTCAGCGTGGCTCCGGTCTCTCTTCCGCACCCCCGCGAGCAGGCGCTGCGCCGTGCGGGCAACCTTGCACTTCCCCCAGGAATCGAAGGCGTCGAGATGAGAAAGGACTATTATAACCCGATGCGAAACCTAGCCATTATAGTTCCCTTTCTTGCCGCCACACTTTTTTCTGACGGATCGATCGCCCAGCAGCCGCAAACCACGCTGAAGGCGGCAGCACTCGAATCACATGAGGGCGTGACCATCTCCGCGCAGCCCTGGACAGACGCAGCCAATTACAAGGCCAAGTTTCCAAAGAAGTCTCCGTTTACCGTCGGTGTCGTGGCCATCGACACAATTATTCGTAATGATTCGGACGAAAGCATGAAGGTCGACCTCGAACAAATCCGCTTGAATGTCACGGTGTCGGAGGACAACCGCCAAGCGCTGGATTCTCTCACGGCGGACGATGTTGCCGACGTGGTGACCGGCGCAAAAATAAAAGATCCCACGGCAACGCATCGGTCTCCCATTCCTATTCCTACCGGTCCAAAGGTGGGTCGCGACAAACACTGGACGGAAATGCAAAAGGCTGCGGCAGATGCTGGGATTACCAGCAGCATCGTTGCGCCCCACCATTCCGTGCAAGGATTGCTTTACTTCGACATGCAGGGACAGTTCGATCTGCTCAAAACGGCCCACCTCTATATTCCTGATGTCCGCTCGCTCGAGAAGAATCACACGTTGCTGTACTTCGAAATTGACCTCAGCCGGTAGACCGATTTCTGAACGCCGACTGCACTTGCTTGCGGTCAATTTCTTCCCGAATGCTGGAGAAAAATCCGGTAATTTGCGCGCGTTCGCTCAGTCGGCTACCATCACAAGGCAGAATATCTTCGACCACTGCAGGTAAATGTTGAATCTCCTCGACGAACTGAATCCGGAACAGCGCCTCGCTGCAGAAGCAATAGAAGGGCCCGTGCTCATCCTTGCCGGGGCAGGAACGGGCAAGACGCGGGCCATCACGTTCCGCATGGCCAACTTGATTTCCAAAGGCGTGCCGGCCGAAGCGATCCTCGCCGTCACGTTTACAAACAAGGCCGCAGAAGAGATGCGCACACGTGTGTCCGATCTCCTTCTTCGCTCAGGAGTCTCGCCCGCGCAGCCCTGGCTCTCAACGTTTCATTCCCTGTGCGCGCGCCTTCTGCGGCGAGAAGCGTCAAATGCTGGTTTGCCGCGAGATTTCGCAATATACGATGATGACGACCAGCTCGCCGCCGTGAAGCTTGCCATGAGCAAGCTGGCGATTGATGAGGACAGCCTCACGCCAAGGAATATCCTCAGCCGCATCAGCTACGCGAAAAATCATGGCCAGACGCCGGAGATGATACGGGCCGAGGCCATCGGCCAGGACGGTCGGCGCGTCGCTGATATTTATACGGCCTACGAAAAGCTCCTGCATCAGAGCAGTGCCCTCGACTTTGACGATCTCCTTCTGCGCTCGGTTCGCTTGCTTCTAGAGGTGCCAGCAGTGCGGGAAAATTGGCAGGCCCGCTTTCAATACATTCACGTTGACGAGTATCAGGACACCAATCGCGTACAGTACGACGTTCTGCGCCTTTTGACGGGGCCGAAACACAACCTGTGTGTCGTTGGCGATGAAGACCAATCGATCTACCGCTGGCGCGGGGCGGACGTTTCGATCCTGCTGAGTTTTTCGCGCGACTTTCCCGGCGCACGTGTTGTTAAGCTAGAGCGAAACTATCGCTCCACTCAGAATATCTTGGATGCCGCCGGCGCAGTCGTCGCGAACAATCCGGAAAGATTAGGCAAGTCTCTTAGCGCGACGAAAGGCGCGGGCGCAAACCTCCGCTATTTCGAAGCGCGCGATGCTCAAGCCGAAGCGGAATTTGTGGCAGGAGAACTCGAACGTGTTTTGAATGATGACCTCGCGCAGACCTGCGCCGTCGAATACCGGACAAATTTCCAGTCGCGCGCGTTTGAAGAGGTCTTCCGCCGCCGCGGCTTGCGCTGCAAACTTGTCGGAGGGTTCAGCTTCTACAATCGCGCAGAAGTTAAAGACGCACTGGCTTACGTGCGGCTGGCGATGCATCCGGAAGATGATATTTCGCTGTTGCGCGTGCTGAATGTGCCTCCCCGAGGAATCGGTAAAGCAACTGTGGATTCTCTGCGGGAAACGGCGCGCGTGGATGGATCACCACTTTGGGCCGCAATTGAAAAATTCGTGTCCGTAGCAGCCGGCGGTCGCGCCGTGACGCCCCTGCGGTCGTTTCAAGAGTTGATCGCCAAGTTGCAAGAATCCCTAGCCAACAAAGAACCCGCCGAATTTCTGCGCACTGTCCTCGAAGAAAGCGGTTACATGGACATGCTGAAAGACCGCAACACTCCCGAGGATGTCGCGCGGCTAGAGAATCTGGAAGAACTAACGAGGGCGGTAGCGGAGAGTATGGATGCGGGCGAATCGTTCACAGATTTTCTGGATGCCGCGGCACTCGTCAGCGATGCGGATTCGTTCGAGGGCAAGCCCGGCGTGACGCTCATTACGCTCCACAGCACCAAGGGTCTGGAGTTTGATCATGTTTTCCTGACGGGCATGGAAGAAGGCATCTGTCCTCATGGCCGGTCCCTAAATGAAGAAAAAGGAA
The DNA here is from genome assembly GCA_963705855.1 of uncultured Acidobacteriota bacterium. Lineage (GTDB taxonomy): Bacteria > Acidobacteriota > Terriglobia > Acidiferrales > UBA7541 > Acidiferrum. The sequence continues at coordinate 25,015 of CAVPLA010000039.1, read as the reverse complement.
TAGAAGAAGAGCGCCGCCTCGTGTACGTCGGTATGACCCGCGCGCGCACGTCGCTGACGTTAACCCGAGCCGTCTACCGCCGCATCTTCGGCAACGAACAACAATTGCGCGCGTCGCTCCCCTCGCGATTCCTCGCAGAGATTCCCAGTGAGTTAGTGGAGACGGTTCGCGGCTCGATGGCGGAAATCGGCGAAAAGCGCCGTTACGAACCCGATCCAGAGTATTCCTACTCAGCGGACGAGTTTCTGCGGCGCGTGCGCGGCAAACCGGAGCCCGCGATAGCAGCGCCCAAACCAATACGCACTACAAGCTCGTTTGGCAGGCCAGCCGTAAAACGCGGCGCCAATGCAGACCCCATGCTTGGGCGTAAGGTTCGCCACCCGAGCTACGGCGTGGGCACCGTCGTTGGTGTGGAAGGCGACGAAGAAGACCGCCGTGTCTCCGTCAGCTTTCCGGGCCGCGGCACAAAAAAATTCATCGAGCGCTACGCTCAACTTGAGCCGGCGTAAACTCATGCAAAGCTCGCCGCAAACTACCCATCACACTTGGTTGCGAAACGCAGCATCTCAGGGTAAATTGAGCCAGACAGTCTTCCCTGAACGGCGTACCCGGTAATTCCAGGCCTCCGGCTTGCCCGGACGCGATCGGAGAGCATGGGTGGGATCACAACTCCTGCGCTGCAAGAGTATCGACCAACTTATCGCCGACTCGGAACACCCGGATCGCTGCCTGAAAAAAACACTTGGCTGGGTGAGTCTAACCGCCTTGGGTATTGGGGCCATCATCGGCTCCGGTATATTCGTTCTAACTGGGACAGCCGCCGCGGGTGAGTTTTTTCAAGCCCCTTCTATCTTGCACGCCCAAGTTCTCGACATCATCGTGAATTTTCTTCGAGGTGGCGGCACGGCAAATGTCCTTATGCACGGACGGCCTCCAGCCGGACCTTCCATTGCCATTTCCTTCATCCTCGTTGCCGTTGCTTGCGGCTTCGCGGGGTTGTGCTATGCCGAACTGGCCTCCATGATTCCGATTGCCGGGAGCGCCTATACGTATTCCTATGCGACGCTGGGTGAAATCTTTGCCTGGATCATTGGATGGGACTTGATTTTGGAATACGTGGTGAGCAACGTCGTCGTGGCCATTGGTTTCAGTGCATATACGAAGGCCCAATTGGGCGCGTTCGGTATCTCGCTTCCAGATCGCTGGTCAACTCCCGTGTGGGAGTCCGGCCATTGGACCGGCTCCTATTTCAATGTTCCGGCGTTTTTGATCATCTTTATCCTCACCGTGCTCCTTGTGCGCGGCATACGTGAGTCGGCTGGGGCCAACAACATCATGGTCGCCATCAAGATTGGCGCCATTTTGCTTTTCCTCGTGGTAGGAGGCATGTTGGTGAACCCCTCAAACTGGAAGCCGTTTGCTCCCTCCGGCTTTGGAGGCATCGTAACTGGAGGTGCCATCGTCTTTTTCACCTACATCGGATTCGACTCTGTCTCGACTGCTGCCGAGGAATCCAAGAATCCGCAGCGCGATCTGCCCATCGGTATCATCCTCTCCCTGATCGTCTGTACGATCCTTTACGTAGGCGTGTCCATCGTGTTGCTTGGAATGATGAAGTACACGACGTTTGTATCCGGCGACGCGGCGGAGGCTCCTGTCGCCTATGCCCTCCAGGTTCTCGGGGCCAATCGTTTTTCGCGATCCATAATCGTTGTCGGCGCCCTTATGGGCATGATTTCTTCACTTTTGGTCTTCCAATACGGTCAGGCACGTATCTGGTATGCCATGTCTCGCGACAGACTTTTCCCAAAGCTCTTCTCAAGAGTGCATCCGCGCTTTAAGACTCCGCATTGGTCTACGTGGATCGCTGGTTTTGCGGTTGGCATTCCCGCAGGAATCTTTGCGATTAGTGACGCTGCGGATCTTTCCAATATCGGTACGCTGTTTGCTTTCGTGCTAGTTTCTCTAGGCGTAATCATCTTGCGACGCAAGGATCCAAACCGCCGTCGGGGGTTCCGTGTCCCATTTGTCCCCTGGTTCCCGATAGCTTCGATTATTCTGTGCGGCGGATTGATGACCGGTCTGACGGTTATCACCTGGCTTCGCTTCGTCGTATGGCTCGCCATCGGCTTGGCCATCTATTTTCTCTATAGCCGCAAGCAAAGCATGCTTAGGTCATCGGATTCTGCGTAATTTCGGAAATGCACATGCGGTCCAGTTTCGTCAGCAAACTACACTTGCCAGGCGCCCTTATGGCGCTAACGGCGATTCTCGTGTTTTTTCCTCAGCAGACCGCCGCTTGGGGACGTAACGCCCACAAGTTGGTCGTAAACCAAGCCATCGATACTTTGCCTCTGGACATCCGAGGCTTCTTCGAATCCTATCGCGGGGTTCTCCTCCAACACGTCATAGACCCCATGGATGCCGTCGCAAAAACTCCAGCCGAGAAGCGCAATAACCATCTTTATCTCGACAAGTATGGACGCTTCCCCTTCGATGCCCTTCCCCGCAGTTACAAAGCCGCGGTAGCCAAATACGGAAAATCAAAGCTGGAGGCCAATGGTGTGCTGCCCTGGCAGATCGGCGTCTATAGCCAGAAGCTTACCGAGGACATGAAAACCGGCCGCTGGGACGAAGCCAAACTCGATGCCGCGATTCTTGCGAACTATGTTGCCGAGGCTCACGACCCCTTTAGCACCACAGAAGATTTTGACGGCAAGCTGACCGCGCAGGCGGGTGTCAACGAACGATTTGGGACCGTCCTTATCGATCGTTATTCTTCCTTCTTCCCTATGCGGCCAAGCGACGCCTCCTTCATCAACGATCCAACAGATCACGCCTTCGAAGTCTGCCTCGGCTCGCACAGTTGGCTCGAAACGATTCTCCTCGCGGATCGCAATGCCTATACCGCGGGAAAGTCGTATGCTTACAACGACGAATACTACGATCGCTTCTACAACCAGGCCGCTGCCATGTTGATTCGGCAACTTTCCGAAGCGTCCACCGATGTCGGATCTTATTGGCTAACGGCGTGGATCAACGCTGGCCGGCCGCAGCTGCCTCACTGACATCCCAAGGATGAATTCGTCACTCCTTCCGGCGCGCATCGCTTCCCTACCCAAGGCAGAATTGCATCTTCATCTTGAAGGTTCGATTCAACCGGCAACAGTGTGCGCACTGACAGCCCAGCACAACATCCTCCTTACAGAAGACGAAGTTCGCCGCCGCTACACCTATCGCGATTTCATCGGTTTTATAGACGCCTTCAAGTGGGTTACGTCTTTCCTACGCGAGCCTCGCGACTATGGGCTCATTGCGCGTGATTTAAGCGAGCATCTGCTGACCCAAGGCGTGGTCTACGCCGAAGTCACTCTTTCGATCGGGGTGATGCTGCTCCGCAAACAACAGCCGGAGGCCAATTTCGAAGCTATCTTGCGGGCCACCGAACCGTTTGAGAAAAAGGGGCTCCATATAAACTGGGTTTTCGATGCCGCACGGCAGTTCGGCGCCGATGCGGCCATGAACGTCGTAAACGCGGCGAAACGCTGCGAGTCCAAAGCAGTTGTAGCGTTTGGCATCGGCGGCGACGAAATGAGCGTCGCCACGCAGGAATTTCGTCCCGTCTATGAACAAGCGGCGAACTGTGACCTTCATCTACTGATGCACGCGGGAGAGGTCGGTGGCCCTGAAAAAATCCGCGAAGCCGTCGAATTGTTGCACGTCGAGCGCATCGGCCACGGCATCGCCGCCGCGCAAGATTTCGCGCTCATGGACTTGCTCGTCGACCGCCGCATTCCGCTCGAGATTTGCCCCCTGAGCAATATTCGCACCGGCGCGCTAGCCAAACAGTTGCGCCTCCACGAGGCGCACATCGCGGACCATCCGTTGCCGCAACTTTGGCGCCATGGCATCCCCATCGTCCTCTCCACAGACGACCCCGCAATGTTTCATACGACGCTGCAAGCCGAATACGAAAACGCCTCTCAAATGGGCCTGAACGAAACCGAACTCGCGCAATTAGTGGATATGAGTTTCGAACATGCCTTCCTCTCAGAGGCCGACAAGCTCTCCCTCAGAAAAGCCCGCAATTCTTGACCCCGGCTACTCCGCGCCCGTAGCCCAGCGCCGTGCCCTTCCGTCGAACGCTCTCCCGGGCCGCCCGCAATGTTATACTTAGCCAATGAAAGCACACGTTTGGGTGATGCCGAAGCGCACGGTACTCGATCCTCAGGGACAAACCATCCAGCATGCGCTCACTGGGCTGGGCTACGCCTCGGTCAAAGACGTTCGACAAGGCAAATTTTTCGTCCTCAATGTCGAAGGCTTGACCAGGGACGAAGCCCTGAAGCAGGTTGAGCACATCTCGAAAGAGGTGCTTACAAACCCGGTGATTGAAGAATCCCGCTTTGAAATCGTGGAGTAAGCGCGGCGCGCTATGATTCACCACCGCAACCCCGCGTCGCCGTCGTCCGAGCTTCGGCCGTTCCTGCTGCTTGCCTGTGCTGTCCTTTTCTCGTCGCTCCTCGGCTACGGATGCCGGAAGAACGCTCACACTTCCGATTCCCGCCTGCAAAAGATCGACGAGATGCTCAACACCCAGCTGCCTCCGGGCACGCCGAAATCGCGCGTCGAATTCTTCCTCAGTTCGCGCGGCTATAGCATCGAGCATTCTTCCGACAAAGGCTCACTGGTGGCCATGGTGCGCCATGTGGACACCGACACGCTCCAGCCCGCCACTGCGCGCGTCACTTTCCACTTCGATCCCAATGAAAAGCTGCTCTCCTACGAACTGCAGTCGGCGCCGGATGCCCCGCTGCGGCCCTGATGCAACTTGACACGTTTCGCCACATCCCCGCGAGGAACCCGCTAACATGCCGCGACTCCATGCTAGTCTAGCCAAATAGATTCCCAGGAGATCCCGCGCATGTGCGGAATTGTCGGCTACATCGGACCGAAAAAAGTAGTGCCTGTCATCATCGAAGGTCTGAGAAAGCTGGAGTACCGCGGCTACGATTCCGCGGGCATCGCGGTCATCACCAAAGAAGGAAAACTCGAAATCCGCCGCGCCCCGGGCAAGCTCCGTAATCTCGAGGAGGTCATTCAGAAATCGCCCATCGAAGGAACCTACGGCATCGGGCACACTCGCTGGGCCACTCACGGCCGCCCCACGGAAGAGAATGCCCACCCGCACCGCGATTGCACCGGCCAAATTGTCGTCGTCCACAACGGAATCATCGAAAACTATCTCGAGCTGAAAGAACAGCTCCAGCGCGAAGGCCACAAATTCGTCACCGAGACGGACACGGAAGTCGTCGCTCATCTCGTCGAAAAAAACTCGCAAGGCGGCGCGTCGCTGGAAGACGCTGTTCGCAAGTCTCTCAAAGAGCTACGCGGCATCTACTCCCTGGTTTTTCTGTCGGCCCGCGATCCCCACAAAATCGTCGCGGCGCGCATTGGTCCCCCTTCGGTAATCGGGCTGGGTGACGGCGAATATTTTGTCGCGAGCGATATCCCCGCGCTTCTCGAACACACTCGCCAAATCTTTTTCCTCGCGGATGGCGATATCGCCGTCCTCACGCAAAAAGGCGTACGAGTAATGGACCACGACGGGCGCCCGGTCGAGCGCCGCGCTCACCACGTCGCATGGGATCCCATCATGGCCGAAAAGGGCGGCTACAAGCATTTCATGCAAAAGGAGATTTTCGAGCAGCCCCGCGCCGTGCGCGATACCCTCCTCGGCCGCATCTCGCAAGACACAGGAAAAGTTTTCCTCGACGAGATGCAAATCTCCGAGCAACAATTCCGCGAATTCCAACAAGTGCGCATCGTCGCCTGCGGAACGAGCTGGCACTCCGCCCTTGCCGGGAAATTCATGATCGAACGGCTAGCCCGCCTGCAAGTTGAAGTCGACTACGGCAGCGAATTCCGCTATCGCGATCCCATCTTGGATTCGAAAACGCTGAGCGTGTGCATTAGCCAGTCCGGCGAAACCGCGGATACTTTGGCAGCGCAGCGCGAAGCGAAGCTCAAAGGCTCGCCGACACTCGCCATCTGCAATGTCATGGGCTCGATGATCACGCGCGAGGCCGCGGGAACGATTATCACGCACGCCGGTCCCGAAATCGGTGTGGCCTCAACTAAGGCTTTCAGCGCTCAACTGGCCGCGCTCCTGCTCCTGGCTTCTTACCTCGGACAAATTCGCGGAAAACTCGCCCCGGCGGCCGCCGTAAAGCTTATGCAGCAATTCACGCGCATCCCTCACAAGATGGAGACGATTTTACAAGCCGACGAATCCGGCTTTTACGAAAGCCTGGCCCGCCAGTTTTTTCGCTACACGGATTTCCTCTATCTCGGCCGCGGCATTCATTATCCGATTGCTCTCGAAGGCGCGCTCAAGCTCAAGGAAATCTCTTACATCCACGCCGAAGGCTATCCCGCCGGCGAAATGAAACACGGCCCCAACGCGCTCATCGATGAAAATCTTCCCGTCGTCGTCCTTGCCACACGCGACGACACTGACTCCGAATCCGTTACGCGCTACGAAAAAAGCGTCTCTAATATCAAGGAAGTGAAAGCCCGAGACGGCATCGTCATTTCCATCGCAACAGAAAAAGACCATCTTGCCCGCGAAGCCTCCGACCACATCATCGAGCTCCCCCCAGCGCCCGAAATTCTCTCGCCCCTACTCGAGATCATTCCGCTGCAACTTCTCGCTTACCACATCGCGGTGCGGCGCGGTTGCGATGTCGACCAGCCACGAAACCTGGCGAAATCCGTGACGGTCGAATAACCGAAAACTGGCCGCTGACCGCTCTTCACGGTAAATCATTGCTTCAACATCTCCCCTGGATAGGCCCACGTCCCTTTTTCCGCTAAAATGAATACATGCTTCGCTTCTTACGGTTCTTCTTGGGAGGTTCCGTTTTTGCTACGCTCCTTCTCTTGCATTCGGCACAGGCGCAAACGCCCGCACCAGCAAATGCAAATCTCCACGAGATTCGCGCGGAAGGCCTGAAAACTCTTTCTGACACCCAAATCATCGCTCTCTCTCAACTCGAAAAAGGCTCCCAGGTCGGCAAATCAGAATTGCAGGCCGCGGCGGACCGCTTATTGCAAACAGGCATGTTTGCCAAAGTAAACTACAGCTTCCAGACGCGTGGTGACGGCCTCACCGTAACGTTCCAATTGGAGGAAGCCCCGCGTGTTCCCGTTTACTTCGATAACGTCCCCTGGTTTTCCGACGGCGAGCTCGCCGACGCCATTCGCAAAAGAGCCCCATTCTTCGACGGCACTCTTCCTGAAGCCGGCGCCGTTCTGGATCAGGCGACGGATGCCGTCAAAGATTTGCTGGCCTCACACCAACTGAACGTAACGGTTGAACACGAGTTGCTTGCCAATCCTCTGGCGGAAGGCAACGTCCAGGAATTTCACGTCGAAGGTGCCGCGTTCTTCATCGCCAGCGTGGAATTTGGCGATCCCTCCATTGCTTCTTCTCATGTCGTGCAGCAGCAACTTGCGGACGTCCAGGGAAAGCCCTTTTCGCGCATGATGATCGACCTCTTTCTTTCGGAACAATTGCGTCCATTCTATCTCAAGCAAGGCTACCTGCGCGTGAAGCTCGGCCCGCCCGAGGTGCGCTTGACAGGCAATCCCAACCAAAAACTGCCCGACCAAATCCACGTTTTCGTCCCGGTCGCCACCGGCGCCATCTATCACTGGAAGGGATCCCAGTGGTCCGGAAACTCAGCTCTCTCGTCCATCACACTTTCCAATGAAATCGGATTAAAACCGGGAGACGTAGCCGACGGCATGCAAATCGAAGCAGGCTGGGATCGTGCCCGGGAAGAGTACGGACATCAGGGCTATCTCGATGTAAGGATTGACCCGGTCGCTTCCTACGACGATCAGACGCACACCGTTTCCTACGCCGTATCTGTAGTTGATGGCGCGCAGTACCACTACAACACAATGGTTCTGACAGGACTCTCGCTCGCGGCCGAAGGCCGCATTCATCAAATGTGGCCTATCGCGACGGGCGCCGTCTTTGACAAATCTCTTTTCGAAAAGTTTCTTACTAAGTTGCAGACCCATCCGGCAGAGATCTTCGGCGAGCTGCCCGTTCATTACGAAACCGTCGGGCACTGGCTGCGCACGGACGCTGACAAACATACGGTCGACGTCTTGCTCGATTTCAAATAACCATTCATCCGGCCGAAGCCGGCCGACAAAATTAGCTGTCCGGTGGGGTATACTCTCGATGGAAATGAATACTCTCGTGCGTATCCACATCGCGGAACAGACGCAACTCTCTGCCGACGAGAAAGAGTTGCTGCTGCTGAAGCAACTGGCTGAATTCCCGTCCGTGATCATCGCTCTATCCGGAGGCGCCGACTCCACCTACCTCGCTTGGGCCGCTCATTGCGCAATCGGCTCGCATGCCTTGTCGGTGACTGCGCTCTCGCCCAGCTATTCCGCGCATGACCGCACCGTTGTCGAGGAATTTGTCCGCAAGCTAGGCGTGCGCCATGAATTCATCGAAACGCACGAAATGGAAAATCCCAAGTACCGCGCAAACGCGGCCGATCGCTGCTATTTCTGCAAAGATGAGTTGTTCACCGTGCTGGATGTGATGGCGCAAGAACGCGGTTTCGCAGTCGTGGCTTATGGCATCAACGCCGATGACACACTGGATTTCCGCCCTGGCCACCGCGCCGCTTCGGAACATCGCGTCCTGGCGCCCCTTCTCGACGCCGGACTGCATAAAACCGAAATTCGTCTGCTCTCCCAGCGCGCAGGGCTACCCACTTGGGACCGCCCCGCCTCCGCGTGCCTTGCCTCACGCCTTCCCTACGGGACAGAAGTGACGCCCGAGCGGCTTGCCCTGGTCGAGCGCGCCGAAGCGGCCCTCCGCGAACTAGGCTTCCGGCAATTTCGCGTCCGCCTCCACGACAAACTTGCGCGCATAGAAATCGCCCCGGAAGAAATGCATCGCGCCACGTCGCCTGAGATGGCCGCTTCCATCTCAGCCCGGCTCAAAACAGCAGGCTTTACCTATGTCGCGCTGGATCTCGAAGGCTACCGGCAGGGTTCGCTGAACGAGAGCCTTGCGCGGTAAGGCAAGCTCCGGCCCGCTAGGCAACAGGAACATTTTCGCTGGACTTTGCGTATCTTTTACCAGGGAAGGGCTCGAAAGCGCCGCAGTGGGCGCTGGAGGAAGAATGACGCGACACTACAGGCTAGCAGCACCCATCGCGTTGCTTACCATCGTTGTGGCGCTGGCTGGCTGCCAGATGGGCCCATCCGTCTCCGGCAGCTTCGACCGCTCGCTGGATGTTTTAGGGCCCGTCCGACTGGAGCTGAGCAATGTCGCGGGCGACGTGGCCATCGTCGCCAGCACTGACGGCAAAGTCCACGTGCACGGAGATGTGCGCGTCTCCGGATTTGGATTGGGGAACCCGCAGAAACGCCTGGACGACCTCGTTGCCAGCCCGCCCATCGAACTCAAAGGAGACACCCTCCGTATCGGCAAGGAATCCTCTCGTTTGCGAAACGTCGCCATCACCTATTCCATCGAAGTCCCTCGGGAGACCGCGGTCAATTCCGCTAGCGTTTCTGGCGGGCAGTCCGTTCGGGGCGTGCGCGGCCCCGTGCAGGCCGCGTCCGTCTCCGGAAGCGTCAGCGGCCAAGACATCGGCCGGGAGGTCAGGCTATCCTCGGTAAGCGGAGCAGTCACCGCCGAGAATTGCGGAGATGATGTTCGCGCCACTAGCGTCTCTGGGAGCGTCACCGTCTCCAACGCCAAGGGAGACGTGGTGGCTCATTCCGTTTCAGGAAATGTCGAAGTAAAGAATCCAGGTGGCCGCGTGGAGGCCAACAGTTCCAGCGGGTCGGTGAACGTGCGAGATGCCAATGGCGACGTGAAAGCCCACGCCTCAGCAGGTCGCGTGACTGTTCAGGGCAATCCTAGCGGAAACAGCTATTGGGATTTGAAGACCGCCTCCGGTCCAGTGGATATCGCGGTGCCCTCCAACGCTAGCTTTCATCTTTCCGCCAGCGCCATATCCGGTCAAATTCGTGCGCAAATTCCCATCATGATTGAAGAGCAAGGCAAGCACTCGCTTCGCGCCCACATGGGTGACGGCGGCGGCCGCGTCGAAATTCACACCGTCTCCGGCGCCATCGAAGTTCTAGGCCCCCAATAAGCGGTTTCTCGGCCACAGGCCCATCGTCGCCCCGCCAACATCTGTCGATGCTAGGCTTGTTTACCCTGAAAGCGTCCGCCCTGTCGCCCCTATCCTAATGCGACTCGTCAATTCGTCGTCAAACAGACTAGAATTCTAGTTAATGATCAACACGCGAAAACTCCTCGCGCTTGTCCTTGTACCTCTCGCGATTCTGTCCGTGTGTATCGCGAATCGTCCTGCCTCCGCACAGCAAAACGAAAGTCAGTCCCCGCCCGCACCGGTGATGAAGCCCATCGCACCCAGGCAGCCTCCTGTCACAAAACCGCCATCCGAAACCGAAGAGTTGCAACAGGCGATCGATCACGCTGGCAACGATCGCGCCTCGCTCGTCCGCAACCTCGAAGCATTCCTCAAGGACTATCCGGAATCGCGGCAGCGGGCACAAATCTATCGCGCGCTCGTCGAGGCCAGCCTGCAGCTGAGAGACTCCTCGCGCGCTACCGATTATGCAGAGCGCCTCGTCGCCATTTCTCCGGAAGATATGTCCATGACGCTGCTCGCGATCCAACTGCTCGAGCGCAATGGCGACGAAGCGGCCCTCCGCCGCGCCCTCAACTATTCCACGCGCGTTCTGGACTTTATCGGCCGCAGTTCCGCCGGAGAAAAATCCCCTAAAGTTTCCAAGGAACAATGGGAAGCCGAACAGAAACGCGACAAGGTGAACATTCTTGTGCTTCGCGGAAGACTCGCTTTCAAGCTCCACGAGAACATCGCTGCCGAAAAAGACTTTCGCGCGAGCATGGCACTTTCCCCAAGCGCAGCAGCCGGCGAGAAACTCGGCGAAATCGCGGAATTGAACAAGGACTTGCCCAGCGCCATCCGTGAATATGCCAGAGCCTTCGCGCTTGCGGACGCCTCATCCGCTGCCGCCAGCCGGCGCGAGATACGGCAAAAACTTGGCAATGTCTGGCGCCTCGCGCACGGCTCCGACCAAGGCCTCGGCGACTATCTCTTGCACGCCTACGACGATGCGGTCGCATCCTCAGAAGCCCCGAAACCAAAAAGAAACGCCAGCGCCAAAGAGCCATACGATTTCACGTTGCGAAAGGCTCAAGACGGCTCGCCGTTTTCGCTCGCCGAACAAAAGGGAAAAATCGTCGTCGTTAATTTTTGGGCCACTTGGTGCGGGCCCTGCCGCGAGATGGAACCTCATTTCGAGCGCGTCGCCGCACAGTTCCAGGGAGTCGCGGACATCGTTTTTCTTGCCGCGGATTGCGACGAAGACGAAACGCTCGTGCCGCCCTATCTGCAAGAAGAAAAACCGCGCACGACGGTGGTTTTTGCGGATGGGCTGGAAACGCTCCTCTCCGTGAACTCCTTCCCGACCGTCATCATTCTTGATCGCCAGGGAAAGATAGCCTATCGCGCGGAAGGATTCGATCCAGATGATGTCGAAACAGAACTAACCAACGCAGTCCGCCATGCGCTGGCGGCAGAAAAAGAACATGCTGAGAACTTAGCTCACGGCGCCAAGTCGGCGTTGTAGTTCCCGACGAATTCCTCGAAATCGTCAATCTCGTCCATGTCCTTGCCCACAAACCGGATCGTATGCGAATCCACGCGCTGCACCGACCTTAAATAACTCAGCAGCTCCGCCGGCGTGTAGTTCTTGAACGTAATTTCCAGCGTTACCGGGGTCTTAATCACATAAGGCTTGAAGTCGTGTAGCCGGCTCAACGCAGTTTTCACACCAGCATATATTTTGTCGCAAGAAGCCGCCGGCGTCAGCGTCTCCGCGGAATGGAAACCAAGCGACTTCTTCGTCTCGACGCTTTCGATGTTTCCGAGCCGCGATTTGATCTCTTCCACGGCAGCATCATCGCCGGATACAAAAATAACCGGAACTCCCTTCGCCCCGGCATAAGCGGCGTTGTACTCCCCTTCGGTCACCGCAGTGCCATTCAAGGCCACTCGAGCATAGTGCGCGCTCGAAAACGTGTGCGCGCGAACTCCCTTCGGATTTGTCGTGGAGGCGTGATATCCGATAAAAATGGCCGCGCTGAAACTCGGATCCAACCCAGCCATCATTCCGCCATGCCGCGGCCACGCGCGCACAATGCACACATTCTTCGGGAACTCTTCGATCAACAAATTCTCGCCGTTTCCATGCGAGTCGCTAACGACGATCTCGCCGGCACCCGCTTCATTCGCCGCCCGCACAGCCGCTAGCGTTTCCTCGGTCATAAAGCGCCGAAAACGCTCATATTCAAATCCGCTGGGGAGAAGCTGATCCGCAGTGACCGTCCCGGCCACACCCTCCATGTCCACCGAAATGTACACCTTCAACTTTTTCGCCGAGTCCGCCGTACCCTGCGCCAGGGCATGTCGCGACGCGACATGACCAATCACGAGGCTAGCTCCGAGAAATCCAAAGGTGAACACAGTCCGCAGTCCGAGACGCATCATGAAATACCTCACAATTCCTTGAATGAAATGAACTCTGATTGCGAGCGCAATTCTAATCTTGCTCCGCCGCCGAAGCAGAAGGAAAAGCGAGTGCCACTTCGCGCGCAGCCAGAATCGTATTCACATGAATTCGAATCGTGTCTTCCACACGCCGCGCATATCCCCCCGCTAAAGTTGTTGCGACAGGAATTCCCCGCCGCCGCGCCTCTTCGAAAACCCTGCGGTCGCGAGTTTTCAATCCGCTTTTTGTGAGCAACAATCCGCCAAGCTGGTCCTCGCAAAACGGATCCGCCCCACCCACGTAGAAAAGCATCTCCGGCTGAAATTCATCCAGCGCGTCCTGCACCGCCGGAATCAACGCGCCAAGATATTCGTCATCATCCACACGGTCCGCCATCTCCAGATCGATATCCGAAGGCGGCTTGTAAGCCGGATAATTATTTTCCTGATGGATCGAAAGCGTGAAAACGGACTCGTCGTCCGCAAAAATCGCCGCCGTCCCATTTCCCTGATGTACATCCGTATCGACAACCATAGCCTTTCGAATCGCGCCGTCGTATTGCAGCCTTCGAACCGCCACCGCGACATCATGAATTGCGCAAAATCCCTCGCCATGCCCCGGATAAGCATGATGAAAGCCACCACCCAAATTGCACCCAAACCCGTCACGCAAAGCCGATTGCCCAGCCAGAATCGACCCGCCAGCCGCCAGCCAATAAGCCTCCACTGCCTCCCGTGAATAAGGAATCTCCAATTTCATAATCTCGCTCGCAGTCAATGTACCTGTCTTGAGCTTGTGCACCCACTCGGAGGTATGCACGCGCAGAATATCTTCGTCCGCCGCGAAATCTGGCGTAAGGAATTCCTCACTTCTCGCAATTCCTTCGCGTAAAAGTGTCTGAGCAATTAGATGAAATTTCTGTGAAGGAAAAACATGCTCGCCAAGGTTTAAGTCGTAGCCCTTGTGATAGACCAACTTAAATGGAAGCATGGAGTACAACGCGAATAGATCCCCGGGTGAAAGATTTCATTTGTAGGGGGCAGCGTGCTGCACGCCTACTCGGTAAGCCCGACCCGTTGGTCCTCGATCGTCAGTTCTCACGCTCAAGAATAAAATCCGGCAACGTCATCAGCGCCCGCGCATACTCCGAATCCTCGCGCCCCTGCAAACAAGCCTTAGCCCGCCGAGCATATTCATGCGCCAGATTCCTGGCTCGCTCCAGGGCCCCGGAATCGTGCACCAGCGAAACAATCGTCTCCGCCCGCACTGAATGAAACTCCTTCTCCGCAAGCACCCGCGCAACAAGCCCGCGCGCATCGCGGTGCCCATTATCCATGGCGTAAATCAAAGGCAAGGTAACTTTTCCCTCTTTCAAATCGCTCAACACCGGCTTGCCAAGCTGCTCGGCCGACGCCGTAAAGTCCAAAAGATCGTCCACCACCTGAAACGCCAAGCCCGCATATCGCCCGTAATCCGCCAGCGCCTCTTCTTCCGCGCCCCCCAACCCGCCCAGCACGGCACCCAATCGAGCACACCCGCTAAACAAACAAGCCGTTTTATAAGTCGCCAGCCGCAGGGCGTCTTCCTCCGTCACATCAATCCGCCCAATCTTCGCCAATTGTATCAACTCGCCTTCAACCATCTTCTGCGTCAGATCGATCAACACGTCCAGGATGCGAAAATTTCTTTCCTCCAGCGCCATCTGAAACGACTGCATGTAAAGCCAATCCCCCGCAAGCACGCTGCGATGATTCCCCCAACGCGAATTCGCCGAAGGACGCCCCCGCCGCGTATCGGCGCTGTCAATCACATCGTCGTGAATCAAGGTAGCGCTGTGAAGCAACTCCACGACCGCGGCCAGCCGAATTGCTCCAGGGCTTCGCCGTCCAGTCGATGCGTTGCAAAGCAGCAGCAGCGCCGGACGCAGCCGCTTCCCGCCACCGCCAAGCAAATAACTCGTAATTTCCGAAACCGGCTCGAAAGCTCCAGCGCTCTGTCGCGCGAGTTCTTCCTCAACCAAAACCAAATCGTCTCGCACGAGATCAAAAATCTCTTTAGCAGTAAGAAGTGCGATAGCCTTCCTCCCTTGGCCTGCAATCATCTTTGGGACTCCGCAGCCGCGGACACAGACGGCTGGGAAAGGTGAAAGAATCGCCGGAAATTCCCTGCTGTCCTGGCGGCGAACTCTTCCGCGGCTAAGTCTCTCACACTAGCGAGTGTACGCGCCACTTCCGCCACGTAAGCCGGTTCGTTGCGCTTCCCTCGGTAAGTCTGCGGCGCAAGGTACGGAGAATCCGTCTCAATCAACATGTTCTCAAGCGGCAAAGCTTTCGCAACGTCCCGCAAATTCTGCGTTTTCGGATAAGTCGAATTCCCCGCAAACGAAACCATAAACCCGACGTCGACGCCGCGCCAAGCATCTTCCAGCGTGCTGGTAAAACAATGCAAAATCCCGCCGAGTCCCGTAGGCCGCCAAACTTTCTCAATCAGCTTCAGGCAATCCCCCCACGCATCCCGGCAATGAATGACAATTGGCAGCTTCGCTTCCGCTGCCAACGCCATCTGATCGCGAAACACCTGCTCCTGCACATCCCGCGGCGAGTGATCGTAAAAATAATCCAATCCAATCTCGCCCCAGGCAATCACTTTAGGATGGTTCGCCAGCCGCGCCAACTCATCCAAATGCGCCTGCGTAACATCCTTCGCTTCATGTGGATGAATGCCCACCGTCGTGTAAATCCAATCATGCTGCTCGGCGAACGGTAGCGCCGCATCCAACTTGTTCGGCCCCGGCCCAGTTCCAATCGCGAGCAAGGTTGTTACGCCCGCGCCACGCGCCCGCTCCAGCATGGCCTCGCGATCCCCATCAAATTGAGGATCATCAATGTGCGCATGTGAATCAATCAGTTCCATATTTTGGTAGCACAGGCAATCTTGGCTGTGCTCTTCCGTTCCTGAGAGCCGCCACGATCGGAAAGACCGCCCCTACTTCAATCGCGCCCCGATCTCCACATCCTCATCCGGGAATCCCGCCAACACCGGCCTACCCTCCGGCCCAACCGACGCCGCCACAATCATCCCGTTAGACTCGACGCCGCGCAATTTTCGCGGCGCCAGATTCACCACCACCGCCACTTTCCGCCCAATCAATTTCTCCGGCTCATAAAACTGCGCAATCCCCGCGCAAATCTGCCGTATCTCCGTCCCGATATCCACGGTCAGCTTCAGCAACTTATCCGCGCCCACAATCCGCTCCGCCGTCTTGATCTGCCCCACGCGCATCTCGACTTTCGCGAAATCCTCGATCCCGATTTTCTCCGCCACGGCAGGTGCAGTAGCCGGAGCAACGGCCGCCCCCGCGGTAGCGGGCGCAGCTGCAGGTGTAGTCGCCGCAACAGGTGAAGGTGCGTTCTGTGCTTCTTTTTCCATGGCTTCCATCCTCTCAACCGCTTCTGATTTTTCAATCCGCGGAAATAACGCCTGCAATTTGCCAAGCGCCGCACCAGGCGCGAGTTGCCCCCACGCCAATCCATCCAAATCCACAGCGCCTAGCGCTCCCGGTTGTCCGAGCAGCGCCCAAACCCTCGCCGTGCTCTCTGGCAAAACGGGATGCGTAAGCACAGTAACCACACGCAAAACCTCAGCCGTCGTCCAAAGCACGTTAGCGCGCCGCTGCTGCTCGTCACCCGATTCTCCGAGCGACCACGGTTTTTCCACCGTCAAATACTTGTCCGCCGCCGAAATCAGCGCCCAAAGGACTTCCAGCCCTCGCGAAAACTCCAGCTTCTCGTAGTGCTCCATCACCTCGCCGATAGCAGCCTGCGCCTCTTTAGCGAGCGCCGTGTCTTGCGGCTGGAGCACGTCAGGCTTTGGAATCCTGCCGCCACAGTTTTTTTCAATCATCGCCGCCGTTCGGCTAGCCAAATTCCCGAACCCATTCGCCAAATCACTGTTGTACCGCTGCACCAGCGCGTCATAACTAAAATTCCCATCCTGCCCAAACACCGTCTCACGCAGCAAGTAATAGCGAAGCGCATCCATCCCCAAAACATGCACAATCGGCCGCGGCCGCACTACATTCCCTAGCGACTTGCTCATCTTCGCGCTGTCCATCAAAAGCCAGCCGTGTGCCCAAATTTGTTTTGGCAACGGTAAGCCGGCCGCCATCAAAAACGCCGGCCAATAAACCGCGTGAAACCGAATGATCTCCTTCCCCACTAGATGCAAATTCGCCGGCCAATACCCGGACTTCTCGTAGTTCGGCCCTCCCACCGCGCTTAAATACGCAGTCAACGCATCGAACCACACATAAAAAACGTGCGACTCTTCCCCCGGCACAGGAATTCCCCAGCGAAGGGTCGTCCGCGTAATACTCAAATCCCGCAGCCCGCCCTCGACAAAACTCAAAACTTCATTCCGCCGCGCCTCCGGCTGAATAAAGTTCGGATGCTTCGCGTAAAAATCGAGCAGCGGTTTCTGAAACGCCGAAAGCTTAAAAAAGTAATTTTCTTCGGTAACGGTTTCCGTAGGCCGCCCGCAGTCCGGACAATTCTCCCCCGGCTTCACGTCCACATACGCGTTGTCGTATATGCAGTACTGTCCCGTGTAATGCCCCGGATAAACAAACCCATTCTCCCGGAATAATTTGAAAAGCCACTGCACCGTATGCGCATGCTTCAAATCCGTCGTGCGTATGAACTCGTCGCCCTGCACTCCAAGCTCATCCCAAAGGGCCTTCCACTGCGCCGCCATCTTCGCCACAAACTCCGACTCCGGGATCCCCGCCTTCTTCGCGGACCGCTCCACGTTCACGCCATGCTCGTCGGTTCCTGTGGTCATCACCACGTCGTACCCACGCATCCGCTTGTACCGCCGAACGGTGTCGCACACGATCGTCGAATACGTGTGCCCAATATGCGGCAACCCGTTCGTGTAATAAATCGGCGTCGTCAAATAATATTTTGGTTTTCCCGCGGCCATTCTGCTCCGTTCCGTACTTCTCTTTGACCTCTGTGCTCTCTGTGTAAATCTTTTTTCTTAGATTTTCTCGTAACTCCGCATCGCCTCCGCAATCACCCGCTGCAAAGGCACATTCTTCTCCACCGCCAATTTCCGGCAATCCTCAAACTCGGGCGCAACATGAAGTATCCGCCCATTCACCCGCGACAGCTTGATCCGTACCTCTCCAAACTCCGTCCCCACGTTCACCCATTCCCTAGGCAAAACCCGCCGCTGCGCCCGATAACTCCTAACCCCAAACGTAGTCGTCTCCGTAAAAATCAGTGACATGAGTGGATTCGTATCCTGCGGCCTGCACAAAACTGTCAACAAAGTCCCCGGCCGGTTCTTCTTCATCTGCACCGGCGTCGTGTAAACATCCAGCGCTCCTGCCCCCAGGGCCTTCTCCAAAAAGTACCCATAAATCTGCGGATTCATATCATCAAGGTTGGCTTCGATGACGCCAATCTCTTCGTCGAACCCCGCAACACCCTTCTCCGCCGCTTCGCCAATCATAATCCGCATGACATTCGGCTGACCCTCCAAATCCGCGGTCCCCGCCCCATATCCAATCGCCGAGACGCTCATCGCCGGCTGCGGCCCAAACCAATCGCAAAGCGTAGCCACAATCGCCGCTCCCGTAGGCGTTACCAACTCCCTCTGCACCCCATTGGAATACGTCGGCTTACCCTGCAGCAAATTCGCCGTAGCCGGAGCCGGCACCGGCAAAACCCCGTGCGCCATCTTCGCCGTCCCCCCGCCTACATTGAGCGCGGAACATGCAAACTTCTCAATGCCCAGCGCATGAAACCCGACACACGCACCAACAATGTCCACAATCGCATCCACCGCCCCAACTTCATGAAAATGAATCTTTTCCAGCGGCACATCGTGTACGCGGGCTTCGGCCTCTCCAAGCTTCTGAAAAATGGCGCCGGCGCGGTCATGCACCACCGGCGCCAGCTGCGATTTCTCCAAAATCTCCAAAATCGCGCTCAGTGACCGATGCTTCGACTGATCCTCGGTCGCCACTTTAACGTAGGTCGCAGCCATCCCGTTCTTCCAAACCTTCTCCGCTATCAAATCCCAACCCGGAACCTGCAACCCGCGTAACTCTGCGCGCAAATGCTCCACCGCGCAGCCCGCATCCACCAGCGCGCCAAGCGTCATGTCCCCACTAATCCCGCTAAAGCAATCAAAATAGGCAAGTTTCATGAATTGCCGTCGATGGTCGCGATAGATTTTCTGCCAAAAATAATCGCACCCAATCGCTGATTGATACTATCGGCGCAAAGAAAGTGTGTCAAACTCGTCTGACGCAAAGATTTGGGGGCGAGACCACGACCCATCGTCGTGCCGACTCCTCCGTCACCAAACTTGGACGCCTCGTTTCTCAGGCAGAAAGCTTCTCTGGCACAGCTATCTCAATATAAGATAAGACCTACCATTAATCATTTGACAAATAGTACGCATTTGCTATAATGGTATTTTACTTGGCACGGTCGATCGTGCCACTCTAAAATGTCCTGGAGCGACGTGGTCCTCAAGAGTCCCGCCGCACCAATCCAAGTCGATTCCTTCCTCCGTAAGTCCCTTGTTTGCCACTCTTACGAGGCACCCACTAACATCAACAAAACACGCCACTTTAACCCTATCATTTGCCACCCTTACGGGAACTACCCGTGTAAACCGTTTGTTTGCCACTCTTACAAAAAAACGCCGGAGTGGGGGTACATCTCGCTTTTCCCCGCCTTTTCTCTCCGTTACCTTTTGACCCGGCTCCTCGCTGCCACTTATACTCACCCATCTCTGCTGTCGAGGACACGTGTATCTAACTCTCAGGAATCGCCTACGCGAGGCCCTTACTCGTTACATCCAGGATCACTATGCCGTTTCCATGGATGTCGTTTTCGATCGCCCGCCCAAGATCGAAATGGGCGAAGCCGCATCTCCGGTTTGCTTCGAGTTGGCGAAGAGGCTGAAGCGCGCGCCCCGGCAGATTGCACAAGAAATTGCGAATGGTCTCGGCAAAGTCGACGGCATTGCGCGAGTCGAAGTTGCCGGTGCGGGGTATCTAAATGCGTACTTCGATCGCGCTGTTTTCTGGGAAAAGGCCTGGAAAGAGCAGGGCCGCGAGGATCAGAAAAAGCAAGGGCAGGAAACGCGTGGAAAGATTATTGTCGAGCACACAAGTATCAACCCCAATAAAGCCGCGCACATTGGGCATGTGAGAAACGCCGTCCTGGGCGACGCCATGGCGCGAGTGTTACGCCACGCCGGCCATTCCGTCCAGGTGCAAAACTACATCGACAATACCGGCGTGCAAGTAGCGGACGTCGTGATCGGTTTCCTGGATATGGAGCGCCGCACTCCCGTGAGTGTCAAGATGTTCGCCATGGAGCCGCGCTTCGATTATTACTGCTGGGATCTCTACGCAAAGGCCACGCACTTTTTTGAAGAGGACAAGGCGCGGGCGGCAACTCTGCGCACGCAAACTCTAAAAGCGATTGAAGAAGACCGCGGCGAAGAAGCCGAAGTCGCCCAGGTGGTCGCGGACGCAATTGTCAGCCTGCATCTGCGAACCATGGCGCGCCTGGGCATTTTCTATGAGTTGCTGGCGCGGGAAAGCGAAATCCTGCATTTGAAGTTTTGGGATGCAGCGTTTGAGAAACTGAAGGCCTCCGGCGCCATTCAACTGGCAACGAGCGGAAAAATGGCAGGCTGCTGGATCATGCCGTGGAAAGAGGAAAAACTCGGAAATAACACAGAGGACGCCGAGGCTGCGGAGGGCACAGAGAAAAATGAGGAAGACGAAAACGCACAGGACAAGATTATTGTGCGGTCGAATGGCACAGTGACGTACGTCGGGAAAGATATCGCGTATCAGCTCTGGAAATTTGGATTGCTCGGAAAGGATTTTCATTACCGGAAATGGCCTAATGTTCCCGAAGGCGAAACGGTGTGGGCTACGACGAGTGGACAGGACGACCCCGAGGCCCCGCATTTTGGCGAGCCGGCGTCGATCGTTTACAACGTGATTGATGCGCGGCAATCGTATTTGCAGGATGTGGTCGCGGAGGGATTGCGCCGTCTCGGCCACGCGCAAGCCGCGGCGAAGTCAATTCACCTGTCGTATGAGATTGTTGCGCTGACCCCGCGCTGCGCCGCAGAGATGGGATATGAGCTGACGCCAGAAGAGGCGAAGAAGCCCTATGTCGAGGTCAGCGGTCGCAAAGGATTTGGCGTCAAAGCCGATGACCTGCTCGACAAACTGGAAGCGGCAACGCTCGCGGAGGTACAGCAGCGCCATGCACAAATAGGCGAGGCAGAACAGAAGCAGACGTCGCACGTGATTGCCGTCGGTGCGCTGCGGTTTTTCCTGCTGAAATTTACGCGCAACGCGATCATCGCGTTCGACTTCAAGGATGCGCTGAGTTTTGAAGGCGAGACGGGGCCGTACTGTCAGTATGCGGTCGTGCGAATTCGTGGAATACGCCGCAAAGGCGTAGAAGCCGGCGCGACAAACGTTGCGGTCACACATGAGACTGTGGCCGCGTTACTCGGAGGGCCGGAAGGAAACGGTTTGTGGGAATTGTTATTGAGCGCGCGTTCACTGGACCGGGCCGTGGAAGCGGCCATCGCCGCTCAAGAACCTGCATTTGTCGCAAAATACGCGTTTCAATTGGCGCAAGAGTTCAACAATTTCTACCATAAGCATCACATCCTGACGGAATCGGACGAACAAAAACGCGCATTCCTGTTGCGTCTGACCGAGGTGGTCGAAGCGCGACTGGTGGAGACATTGGGATTGTTGGGAATCGAAGCCCCAGAAAAAATGTAGGGGCACGACACATCGTGCCCCCTTATAGTGGCGCAGCATGCTTCGCCACTTCAAGCCAACGGAATATCAACCGGGCAAGCTCAGTAGGACATGACGAGATGGACGAGAGTGCGGAGCGCGACGCCTGTCGGACCTTTTGCTAGCCAGGACTTGGCGTCGTCGTTCCAGGCGGTTCCGGCGATATCGAGGTGGATCCACGGCGAGTCGCCAGTGAATTCCTTGATGAACATCGCGCCGGTAATGGCGCCGCCGCCTTTGCCGCTGCCGATATTTTGAATGTCGGCTACGGTGCCCTTGATGAACTCGCGGTAGTCGTCGTCGATGGGCATTTGCCACATTTTTTCGCCGGCCACTTTGGAGCTAGCGAGCAGTTTGTCGGTGAAGGGCTGATCGGAGCCAAAGACACCCACATTGACGTTGGCCAAAGCGACGACGATGGCACCCGTCAGTGTCGCGGCGTCTATGAGGTGCGTAGCACCGAGCTGCTTGGCGTAGTGAATGCCGTCGGCGAGAATTAATCGGCCTTCGGCGTCCGTGTTCAAAACTTCGATGGTTTTGCCGGACATTGCGGTTTGAATATCGCCGGGCTTTTGCGCAGTGCCGCCCGGCATGTTTTCCGTGGACGGCACGACGCAAATAACTTTGACATTCGGCTTGAGCGCCGCGAGAGCGCGCATGACGCCAAGCATGGTGGCGCCGCCGGCCATGTCGTACTTCATTTTTTCCATGCCGTCGGCGGGCTTGATGGAAATGCCGCCGGTGTCAAACGTGACGGCTTTACCGATTAGTCCGATGACGGGAGCTCCGGGCTTGAGATTCGCGGGCGTATGGGTAACGACCATGACGCGAGGCGGTTCTGGCCCTCCTTGTGAAACGCTAAGTAGCGCGCCCATTTTGAGGTCAGCGATTTTCTTCTCGTCGAGAATTTCCACGGCGAGGCCTGCTTGCTTGGCCATGGCTTCGGCTTTTTCCGCAAGAATTTTGGGCGTCAGCTTGTTGGATGGCTCGTTGATGAGATCGCGAGCAAAATTTTGCGATTCGGCAATGATGCGGCCGCGATCTAAACCCTTTTCAGCAGCGCCGCGTTCGGCATCGGAATAACCGCTAAGCAAAACCAAATCGATGGACTTGTCGTTCTTCTTTTCGGTCTTGTACTTGTCGGACTCGAAGTTGGCTGCCACCGCGCCTTCGACGATGGCTTGTGCTGAATCTTCGGCCGCAGCATTTTCGCGAACCAGAAACGCGAGCTGCTTAACCGAACGTGCTTTAAGATAACGCAGCGCAGCACCAGCAATCTTTCGGAGCGTGGCGCTGCTGAATTGCTCGCGCTTCCCTGCACCGACAAGCAGTAATCGGGCCGCTTTGAGCCCAGCCGGAGCATGGATTAGCGTCATTTCTAGGGTCTTGCCCGTGAGTTCCCCACCCTTGGCGAGATTGCGCAGTAAGCCGTTGGTAGCCTGATCGAGCTCTGCGATGCAACCTTGAACGGGGTCCGTCTCTTCGAAAACGTAGGAAACGAGAGCTTCTGTTTCCAGCGCTGCGTACGGCTTTGCTTCAAGTGAAATTTGCATGGTTCTCTAACGCCTCCGGTTGTTGTACATTGCTTTTTCAGTTTCCCTGCGAGCTTCCTTGTCACGCTCGTCCTGGCGCCGATCCCACGACTTTTTGCCTTGCGCCAGAGCGATTTCGACCTTGGCGAGGCCATTGCGAAAATAAATGCGCAGAGGAATGACGGTCAAGCCTTTCGATTGGGTACGCCCCGAGAGCTTATGAATCTCGTTCTGATGCAGGAGTAGCTTACGCGAGCCAAGGGGCTCGTGATTCCAGGGGCCGCCGGGCATGTACTGTGCAATGTGTGCGTTATCTGTCCGACCGCAAGACCATCGAGAATTTCGCCGCCGTGGTGCAGTCGGTCGAACAGATGAAGCTGTCTGACGATCCTGACCACCGCCGATATCCGTGGCGTCGGTCCCGGCGTCTGGAACGGCTGGAAGGCGCAACTGCTGCGCACGTTATATTACGAGACCGAGCCGGTGCTGACCGGCGGCTTCTCGGAAGTCGATCGCGCCAGTCGCCTCGCCATGCTCAAGGCGAATTCCGCGCCGGCGTTCACCGAATGGCCGGAGGCCGAACTCAACGCCTATGTCGCGCCGGCATTATCCGGCGTACTGGCTCAAGGTCGAGCTGCCGCGCAAAATTCGCCACGCGCGTTTCTTGCGCGCCAGCGAACAGGCCGGCCACAAACTCGCGATCAATGTCGGCTTCGACGAGGCGCGCGGCGTCACCGAACTGACTATCTGGGCGGCCGACCATCCCTGGTTGCTGTCGATCATCGCCGGCGCCTGCGCGTCGGCGGGCGCCAACATCGTCGACGCCCAGATCTACACCACCACCGACGGCCGTGCGCTCGACACCATCGCCATATCCGGGAATACGACCGCGACGAAGACGAAGGCCGGCGCGCCACCCGAATCGGCGACATGATCGAGGACGTGCTCGAAGGCAAACTGCGGTTGCCCGAAGTGGTGGCGCGGCGCGCCGCCGCCCGCGGCAAGGCGCGGCCGTTCGTGGTCGAGCCGGAGGTCATCATCAACAATCAATGGTCGGACCGCTACACCGTGATCGAGGTGTCCGGCCTCGACCGCCCGGGCCTGTTGTACGAACTGACCACCGCGATCTCGAAGCTCAACCTCAATATCGCCTCGGCCCATGTCGCGACCTTCGGCGAGCGCGCCCGCGACGTGTTCTACGTCACCGATTTGCTCGGCGCGCAGATCAACGCGCCGACGCGACAGGCCGCGATCAAGAGCGCGCTGGTCCATCTGCTGGCCAACGACGCGGCCGCGGCGGCCTGATGCCGAAGGCTCCGAGGCTTCCCCGCAACGTCCGGGCGGTCGTGTTCGATATGGACGGCCTGTCTCTTCGATACCGAAGTCCTCTATCGCGAGGCCGTTCTCGCCACGGCTACCGACGGCGGCCATGACGTCCAGCTGGCCTTCTATCTGTCGACCATCGGACTGACCGCCGACGCCACGCGGGTGGCATTCAATGCGCAATGCGGGGAAACGTTCGATTTCGACCGGTTCTGGGCGATCGCCTCGACGCGATTTCGCGAATTGACCCGCGCGCAGCTGCGCCTGAAGGCGGGCGTCACCGAGCTGCTCGATCTCCTGGACGAACTTCGGTTGCCGCGCGCCATCGCCACGTCCTCGGAGCGCGAGGATGTCGGGCATCATCTCGGCTTTCACGGCCTGCTTGGCCGGTTCGATGCGATCGTCGCGCGCGGCGACTATTCGCGCGGCAAGCCGCGATCCGGAACCTTTCCTCAAGGCCGCCGAACGGCTCGGGGTCGAATTGTCGATCCTGCCTGGCGCTGGAAGATTCCCCTCACGGGGTGCGCGCGGCATCGGGCGCCGGAATGATGACAATCATGGTGCCCGACCTGTTGCCGCCGACCGCCAAGACGGAGGAACTGTGCATCTGTATCCGCTCGTGACCTGCACGAGGTCCGCCTGCTGATGAGTG
>CAVPLA010000038.1:0-12049 GCA_963705855.1 uncultured Acidobacteriota bacterium | reverse complement strand
AGCAAACCGCCGCATTCAGCCACTCTGCCACCTCTCCGCGGTTTTTGGGTAGAATCTTCTCGGAACCGACAGTTACTTCAGAGAAGCCCACCCGACGAATAGCAAAAGTACAGCATCAAAGCAGTTCGAGACAGGGGCCAAAATGCCGCGAAAGCTGCGGCTTGCCGTTAACAAAATGCGAGGTGATACGTCATAAGGGGGTAGGTCGGGTGGCCGCGAGGGTATTGAGGAACTCTTAATTAGAGGAGTTCTTTCCTTTAGACTGTTTTGAATCTAGAATATAGGGGAGATCGGCCCCCAAGTTTAAAAGTTGGGTCGAGTTGCCCCGTCGGCCGCCCCGAGTGCTCCCGCGGGGGCCAAACCGCGCAGTACGCAGCAACCCCTCGCGAAACATTTCGACCCACACGGGCGTATGTAATGTAGAGGACGGGCAAGAAATCAACGGAATCGTGTCTCCTTCTCGGGTAGCCTGCCCGGGGACGGCAAGAGTGACCCTGCCAGGGTGGATTGAAGAGGAATCACATGAAGACGTGGAAAAAGGTAGTGATCGGGGTGGTCGTCGCCGGGGTATTGATAGGGATTGTGGTGTTCAGCGTCAACCAGGCAAACAAGGGTGTGGTAACGGTTCAGACGGCCAAAGTGGCGACTCAGGACGATTTGGTTTCGCTCGTGACTGCCTCGGGAGAGATCAGACCAACGACTTATACGAACGTGACGGCTCAGGGATACGGCAGAATCACAGAGATCTTTGTTAAGGAAGGCGACCATATCAAGAAGGGTGACAAATTGCTCCTGCAGGAGAATGTGCAGGCGAATGCCGACGTGCAAGCGCAGTCAGCGGCGGTCAATACCGCGGAATCCGGTGTGCAGGCGGCTGACGCGAGTTACACAGCAGCGAAGGCAGACCTAGTTTCTCAGCAGGCGAACATGGAGAAGGCCAAGCTGGATTGGGAGCGCGGGCAAGGACTCTTCAAGGACGGTTTGATACCGAAGCAGGATTTTGATCAGCGGAAGAGCACCTATGACGGAGCCGTAGCGACGGTGGATTCGGCGAGGGCTCGCGTGCAATCGTTGAAAGCACAGCTCGATCAAACACGGTCGCAAGTAAATCAGAACCAGGCAATGCTGTTACGGACCAAGGACGTATTGTCAAAGACCACGTACACTTCACCCATCAACGGAATCGTGAGCTATTTGCCTGAGCGCGTTGGCGACTACGTGGTAATGGGCATGCAGAATGCGAATGGCAGCTTCATCATGACGCTCTCGGACATGTCCGTGGTAACCGCGGAAGTGAAGGTCGACGAGACGGACATTGTTAACGTGAAGCTCGGACAAGATGCCGACGTGACCATCGACGCAGTGCCCGGAAAAGTGTTCAAGGGTAAAGTGACGGAGATTGGTTCGGCGGCGACGTTACGGAGCTCCGGTCTGGGTACAACGCAATCGACGACGAGCACGCAAGAAGCCAAGGATTTTAAAGTGGTTGTGAGACTCGACAGTCCGCCGGACAATTTGCGTCCGGGTCTTTCAACGACGGCGAAGATCAAGACCGCCGAGAAGAAGAGCGTGATTGCCATCCCGATACAGGCGCTGGCAGTGCGCACCCGCAAGGACCTGGAAGAAGCAGCCAAGACCGCGAAGGGTCAGGGCAACTCGGGAGTTACGCTGGCAGCGCCCCCACCGGCTGCGGCTGGCGATCCGAAGAAGGACGAGGTACAGGGCGTCTTCGTCGTAAACGGCAAAAAAGCCTACTTCCGACCAGTCGAAACAGGAATCACTGGCGTTACCGACATCGAAGTCACCAAGGGTCTGCAAGTCGGTGACGAAATAGTTGTGGGCAGCTACAAGGCGCTGCGAACGCTGAAACCAGAAGCGAGCGTGAAGATAGATAACTCCGCGCCCAAGAAGCACGGACGATCAACAGAGCTAGACGCAGACGAAGCTGGAGTAGCGAGGGAGAAATCGCATGCCCGTGGAGACAACGACAGCAACGGATTCGT
This sequence comes from uncultured Acidobacteriota bacterium, assembly GCA_963705855.1. Lineage (GTDB taxonomy): Bacteria > Acidobacteriota > Terriglobia > Acidiferrales > UBA7541 > Acidiferrum. The sequence continues at coordinate 10,046 of CAVPLA010000038.1, read as the reverse complement.
ACCGCGAGGATTTGGTCAGCTCCGGTATCGTGATCAAGACGGAAGCCCTCACAAAAGTATATGAAATGGGCTCGGAGCAGGTGCACGCTCTCAGCGGTATTGACGTCCAGATTCGCAAGGGCGAGTACGTGGCCATCATGGGGCCTTCTGGTTCGGGGAAAATCCACGCTGATGAACCTCATTGGGTGCCTAGATTCTCCAAGCGCGGGAAAATATTGGCTTGCGGGACGCCTAGTGAGCGATTTGGACGACGACGAACTAGCTTACATTCGTAACAAAGAGATTGGCTTCGTCTTTCAAACATTCAATTTGCTACCGCGCGCGACGGCGCTGCACAATGTGGAACTTCCGCTGATCTATAACGGTACGCCGGCCGAGGAACGCATCGAAAAAGCAAAAAAGGCGCTCGAGCGCGTGGATCTCGTGGACCGGATGGGGCACAAACCGAACGAACTTTCGGGAGGCCAGAGGCAGCGCGTGGCGATTGCCAGAGCCCTTGTCAATTCTCCATCGATTGTCCTGGCGGACGAACCGACTGGCAACCTCGATTCAAAGACGGGCGAAGAGATCATGGCGCTCTTCGAGAATCTCTACCGTCAAGGAAACACGATCATTCTCGTCACACATGAAAATGATATCGCGCAGCATGCGCACCGCATTATCTTCATTCGCGATGGCAAGATCGCTTCCGACGAAGCCGTAATAAAGAAATAGCAGACAATTCGGCTCTTTCCTTCCCTTTTCAATCCTTTAGTCTGAGCTCATCTTTGACAAGATCGGCGCTGGCTGCGCCGTACTGGCCGATGTGTTGCTTCCTTTAAACACGGTGTTGGGGGAAGGTGCCGAATGACAAAGCAAACAAGCACGAACGAATTGTCCAAGAGAGATGAACTCTTGCGGCAGGCAGCAGAGATTGCGCGCAAATATGTCCAAGAAATCGCGGAACGTCGGGTCGCGCCAACTAAAAGAGATTTGGATCACCTGACAAGATTCCGTGAACCATTTCCAAACGCGCCTAGCGATCCGATGCAGATTTTGGAAAAGCTGGATGAAATTGGCTCTCCAGCGACGGTGGCGACAACGGGTGGACGATATTTTGGTTTCGTCATTGGCGGAACCCTGCCAGCGTCTCTCGCGGCGAATTGGCTGGCGGGAGCCTGGGATCAAAATGCGGCGTTGCGCGTGATGTCGCCAGTGGCGACAGAGTTGGAAGAGGTGGTAGTGCGCTGGGTTTGCGAGGCGCTAGGTCTGCCAGAGAAATGCGAAGGGGGGCTTGTGACCTGCGCGACGACGGCGAATTTTACGGCGCTGGTGGCAGCACGCCAGGCTCTTCTTGCGCACGCAGGCTGGAATGTCGCGGATGATGGCATGTTCGGAGCGCCGCCCATCGACGTCGTAGTGGGTGACGAAGTGCATGCTTCGCTGCTTAAAGCACTGAGCCTTGCCGGGTTCGGCAAAAAGCGTTTGGCGCGCGTTGCAGTGGATGCCCAAGGAAGAATGCGCGCAAACAAACTACCGCGACTAAGCGAGCGCACCATTTTGTGCATCCAGGCTGGCAACGTGAACAGCGGAGCATTCGACCCAGCTGCGGAACTCTGCGCCCGCGCGCGTGAGCAGGACGCCTGGGTTCATGTCGACGGAGCATTCGGTTTGTGGGCGGGCGTATCGCCGAAGTATCGGCACCTGACCGATGGATTCGAGCAGGCGGACTCCTGGGCCACCGATGCGCACAAATGGCCGAACGTTAATTACGATAGCGGGATCGTGATGGTGAAAGACGGCTCTGCGTTGCGTACCGCGATGACGATGACGGCCGCTTACCTCGAAGCGGGCGCCCTGCGCGAACCGATGTACCACACGCCGGAGGCGTCACGAAGGGCACGGGGCGTGGAATTATGGGCTGTTCTGAAGTCCATGGGGCGCGAAGGCCTTTGCTCCTTAATTGAGCGAACTTGTGCACACGCAAGAACTTTTGCCGTTGGATTTCGCGCCGCAGGATTCGAAGTGCTGAATGACGTCGTCATCAACCAGGTGCTCGTTTCTTTCGGCAGTGCGGAAATCACAGAGAAAGTGATTCATGCGGTTCAGGAGGAGGGCACATGCTGGTGCGGCGGAACGGTATGGCAAGGAAAATCCGCGATGCGCGTCAGCGTTTCTTCCTGGGCGACGACGGAAGCTGATGTGGAACTTAGCCTGAACGCGATTTTGCGCATCGCCCGCGAGATCCGCGGCTAAAGAAGATTGCTATAAGATGGAGGCAACTCCCTCGCGCCTCAGCGGCTATGAGCAGGGTGGGTGACGTCGATGTCGGCAAATGTTCGTGCCGGACAAAGATACGTTTGAGACAAACGGTCGTGCCAGGTCAGGGCGTCCTCGTCCCACATCGCCCACAGAAAACCCATGAAAAAAGTTCCTGCGGAAAGCATATAGCCCACGCTGCGCCAGAGCATTTGGCGCGGCGTGGGAGATTCCCCGGAAAAGCTGACGACTTGCAGGCCGCGCAGCATCATGCCGGGTGTAGTGCCGCCGAAAACAGTGAAGAGGGCAAAATATTGCAAGTACACGATGACAAAGGTCGTGACGCACACGGCTGCGCTCAATTTGCTGAATGTAAATTGCCCGCCAAGCGAACCGAAGAGTGTGAGGAAGGCGCCATAGGCGAAGAGTAAGCAGCCAGCGTCTATCAATCCTGCAATTCGACGCTCGTCGATGGAGGCGACTGGATACAAGCCGGTCTGCTCGGACCGCGCGTCTCTCGCGGGTGTTTGTTCGAAGGCCTGCTCCAAACCCGGAGGCAGGGATACGTCAATGACCATTCGTGCGTCTTCACGCGTCGCCGCGTTTCGGCCGATCGCGATCGTGAAAGCGAAGTCCTCATCTGCCATTGCCGGAGGTTCAGCGACACCAATGGAAGCATGAACCGGCGGATCTGCCGCAGGTTCTTCGAACGGAAGTGCTGACTGAGCAAGGTTAGGCGCAACCCTTCGCCTCCGAACCCGGTAGGTTTGGAGACGCTGTGCAAGCTCGCCACGCCAGGCAGGATCCGAATCGCGGCCGGGTGCGGCACTCGCTTGATTCCGGCCAGTCGGTAGTCCAGACCGTTCCTGAACACCAGACGCAGAAATAGCCGATTCGGAAGAAAGACCTAGCGTAAGGGATGAATCGCAAAAATTGCAGACACGTACGCTCGAAGGCAGTACGGCACTACATTGCAGACATGTTTTTGTCACCGGTTGTTTTTGCGCTGCGGACGCGTCCACTCCGGTGAGGAGAGAACCAGTTGAGAGTAACACGCGCCTGCGAAAGTCAAGCAGAGATTGAGGCGTGGATGTCGCTAATCAGTCATGCAGGGGAGGAGGACAGCGGAAGAGTCTAGCTACAGCCCATCGCTAAGTTTCGAGCTGCTGGGCGAACATGTCTCGACTGAACGCGATGCGGCGCTCCAGAGTCACCGCCGCAAAATAGGTACATTGCCCTCGTTCGGTTTCCGTCCAGGCAAGCAGCGAAGGAACGAGTCGAGCAACGCTGGCGCGCACAAACCCCAAGAGTCCAAAATAGGCGCCGATGGCTTGAATTCCGCTGCGTTCTTCCGGACGATCTGGGCAAAGATGTAGGAGCTGAACGACACGGGCAAAATCGTCGCCCGTCGCGGAGCTCTTTATGCCAGTGACATCCTGCACCTCCGCAGAAAGAGGATGCTTGATGGAAGCCGCGATCAGGGAGCGGCAATAGGACACGAAGAACTGCAGTAAAAAAACCACCGAGCAGACGAGAATGATTGCGGCCATCATCGGGGGATCACCGCAAGGCGCGCAGGCACGAGTCGGGCTTCTTCAGGTAAGCGCCAGAAGGCGTATGCCCAAGCTAGTGGGAGGAATAGCCCAAAAACTTGTATCAACGGGACAAACACAGAGCTCAGGGGCGGGTACAAGTTTCGAATGGCGTAGTTGGCGGCGAACAAACTGAAATAGACGCCCAGTGAGAGAACAAGCTGGATGAGCCGCGTACGTGTCTCGCGCAGCTTTAGGATGGCGCCCCATAGAACGTAGGTGAGAACCAAGCCCACGAAATAAAGGTTTTGGGAGAGATCCACTACGAAGTGAGTGACAAGCTTTGCGGAGGATTGCAGGACAACAGCACCCGTAAATGCCGCAGTCCCGCCGAGCAAAAGGAGTGCGCCCATCTTAACGTAGCGCTCTGCCTTCATTTCGCTGAAAACGTGGGAGTATAGGGCAATCAGGGCGAAATAAAGAAAGATCGTGAGAACCGCATCCGAATAAAAGTAGAAGTAACGATACTGCGTGGAGTTGAAGCCGTATTCGCTGAGGATTTTAAATCTCCCCAGCTCGCTGAGCACAGCTCCGCCCATGTACAAATTCAAGAGAAGATAGCGGCGAAACGCACCCTTCTTGAGCGCACACACCACTACGGCCGCTTCACAGAGCATGCATACGAACCAAACAAGGCACGCAAATGGACCAGGCACGTTTGTTCCTCTCTACGCCCCTGATCCCGCTCCGCGGAAAAGCTAAGCCAATCTCTGTTTATTCCGCGCAGCTATCAATAGGGCGTCGGTGGTGCTGGTGCTCCACCGTTTTTGTAGGGCGTCGGGGGTGCTGGCGCGCCGCCATTTTTATACGGTGTCGGTGGCGCTGGTGCGCCGCCGTTTGCCATAATTACGGATCCATCGCCGTGCGCCGTAACAATGGTTTTCAAGCCCATAGCCGCCACCAAAACGAGCATGGCGAGAAATACCACTGCGAGTTTCCTGGACATGTTGCCTCCGGGGATGAACGACACCCAGAGGCACTCTATCCCTAACTACAGGGATGTCAAGTACCTCGCTCTACGGACCTGTTCCGTATCGGTACACACCTAACCGTCCCGCCTTTTCGCTATGCTTTCGCCTAGCGCGACGGGACCGTGAGTTCACTACGCGGTCAGGATAGGTTCTGGGAGTTGTAGGGTCAACGGTACGGTAGTACTAGACGACATGGGACTTGCTGGGAGCCTTTCCATCAGCGCTGAGAAGCAAAACGAGTACGTTAAAAAATTCCAATTCAAGGCGGAATCCGAAAAGCCTGAATGGCTTGCTACCGAGGAATGCTTGACACCTTTGCGACCGACTTCGTAGCATGAAAGAATTGTATTTATGCCGGCGTAGCTCAGTGGTAGAGCGAGGGTCTCATAATCCCTAGGCCGTGGGTTCGATTCCCTCCGCCGGCACCACACTTTCCACGATATCTCTCAGAACATAATCGGTGCCAATCCATGCTGGGGGCCACCGTCTCGAGGGCTGGGCGAATAATGTATACTCTGCGCGGTCAGCGTGATCCAGTTTGAGCTGGGCCATCGAATTCCAAAATCTCTATCTGCCGGAGGTTCTCGTGGCGCTCATCCGAAGCGGAAAGGTTAGCCTCGCACTGCTGATGGTTTTGTGCTGGGTTTCAACGGCACACGCGCAGCAACCAGACACGGATTCGGATGACGAGGGCCAATTTCGATTCCGCTTTGTTGGTCCGCGCGTTGGAAACCGCATTGCCTCTGTGGCTGGAGTGCCCGGCGATCCGAGCACGTACTACGCGGGAGCCGCTTCCGGCGGTGTATGGAAATCGACGGACGGCGGCAATCGTTGGACTCCTATCTTCGATAAGCAGCCCGCCGCAGCGATTGGCGCGCTTGCGGTCGCACCAACGGACCCCAGTGTAGTGTGGGCGGGAACAGGCGAGGCTTGGGTTATCCGCGATAGCGATGTGATCGGCAATGGAATCTACAAATCCACGGACGCCGGAAAGACCTGGACCAATATGGGGCTGCAGGAGACCGGCCGCATCGGCCGAATCATCGTTCATCCCTCGAATCCCGATATTGTTTTTGCCTGCGCGCTTGGACGCGCGACTGGCCCGCAGCAGGAACGCGGCGTCTTCCGCACGGTGGACGGTGGCCAGCACTGGGAACGTGTGCTTTTTGCTGGAGAGAACATCGGCTGTTCGGGTCTTTCCATGGATCCGCACAATCCGCGCGTGCTCTTTGCCGGGATGTGGCAGCTGGAAATGCACACTTGGGCAGAGTTTAGCGGAGGTCCGGGCAGCGGTGTCTACGTATCGCGCGACGGGGGAACGAAGTGGACGCGGATCGAAGAACACGGCTTGCCTCATTCTCCGCTTGGCAAAATAGACGTGGCCGTTGCGCCAACAAACTCGAACCGCGTTTTCGCGCTGATTCAGAGCAAAGACCAAGGTTCGGTATGGAGATCGGACGACGCAGGCTCGCATTGGAAGGCCGTCAATTACCAGAGAGCATTGATTGGGCGGGCCGGATACTACATCCGAATCGCGGTCTCGACCGGAAATGATAACGAAGTTCTGGTGGCGAACAGCTCGTTTCATCAGTCGCTGGATGGCGGGCAGAATTTTCAAGAGGTTCGCTGGGGCGGAGACACTCATGATATTTGGATTGACCCTATAAATCCCGATCGCTTTGTGATCACGGATGACGCCGGGATGATTATCACTACCGTGCACGGACGCGGCTTTCACCGCGTCACTTTGCCGATCGGCCAGATGTATCACGTGGCCGTCGACGACCAGACTCCGTACTACTTCTATAGCAACATGCAGGATGACGGAAATATGCGTGGGCCGAGCGTGCCCATCGATTCACAAGAAACGGGATGGGATCGTCACATGGGCGGCTGTGAATCTGGCTTTACAATCCCGGACCTCGCCGATCCCAACGTCGTGTGGGCCACATGTTATGGGGACGAAGTGACCCGCTGGGATGCACGAATCAAAGCGGCGCGCTCCGTAAGCCCCTATCTTCATACGCTGGATGCACCGCCGACGGACATCAAATATAGGTGCCATTGGACCTCGCCGCTGGCCGTTGATCCCTTCGATCACAACGTCGTCTACTACGGCTGCCAAGTCCTTTTCAAGACGACGAATGGCGGCCAAAGTTGGACGGTAACCAGTCCAGATCTCTCGTCGCAGGACCCAAGCCGCATCGTTTCCTCGGGCGGAATTGTGGGGGACAACCTTGGCCAGTTTTACGGAGAAGTCGTTTTCGCCATCGCACCTTCCAAAATCCAAAAGGGTCTGGTCTGGGCCGGCACGAACGATGGTCAGGTCTGGTATACGAAAGACGGTGCTGCCAGCTGGACCAATGTCACCAAGAGTATTTCTGGGTTGCCTCCCTGGGGAACGATCACCAGCATTGCTCCTTCGACTTTCGATGCGGGCACGGCTTATATCGCGGTCGATTTTCACATGATGGATAACCGCGATCCATTCATTTATAAGACAACAGATTTCGGCAAGACCTGGAAACCGATCAGCAGCAATTTGCCAAAGCACCCTCTGGCTTACGTGCGAACCATCGCTGAAGATCCAAACTGCGCAGGTTTGTTATTTGCGGGTACGGGGAACGGTCTGTACTACTCGCTGGATGACGGAGGGCACTGGACGGCACTGCAGGCCGGCCTTCCTCATGCTCCGGTAACTTGGGCAGTTGTGCAAAAAGAGTTTCACGATCTGGTGATTTCCACTTACGGGCGCGGACTCTACATTTTTGACGACATTACGCCTCTTGAACAGCTTGCAAAGAACCACTCGGATGCCCCTACGGTGCTTTTCGAGCCGCGTCCCGCTCACCGCTTTGTCCGCGGCGGGCAGGCCATGCTCAATTTTTCGCTGAAAACAATGCCCAAAGATCCGGTGGAAATCGAAATCCTGGGTGCGGATGGAAAAACAATTCGCAAACTCAAGACGAAAGCTCATGTTGGAATTAATCGCGTGAAGTGGGATATGCACTACGAGTCCCCGCGGTTGATCGCGCTCCGCACGGCAACTTCCGACAATCCACACATTTGGCAGGAGCCGCGCTTCCGCGACGAGGACTCTCGGCCCATAACCCACTGGGGAATTAGGCCGGCAGAAGTCGGCCCCATGGTCGCTCCCGGCAAGTATTCCGTTCGCCTGACCGTGGCGGGTCAATCGTTCACTCAGGCGCTGACGATACTGCCCGATCCGCGCATCCCGACTTCGGCGGCGGACATTGAGTCGTCGGTAAAAACACAACTTCGAATCCGCGACGACATTACCCGAGCATCCGATACTCTCAATCAAATTGAATGGTTGCGGAAGCAAATCGAGGTCATCGAAACGATGCTTCGCCCGCCAAAGAAAAAAGAGAAGGAAAGACCGCCTTCTGCCGAACCGGATGACTTCGACGAACCGGAGCCCTCGCCGGCGGAAGATGAAGCGCAGTCCAAGCGCAAGGCTGAGCTCTTGAAAACCGTCGAGGAAATGGACAAGAGGCTCCAGACCATAGAGTTCAAGCTTGTTACGCCCTCGCAAATCAACAGCGACGACAAATATTTCGTTGAGGCTGACAAGGTTTATCTCAACCTGATTTGGCTCAACGCTGAAGTAGGCACTGGAGGCGGAGACGTCGCCGGCGGAGCAGACTTTGCCCCAACGGACACGGCTTTAGAATTGCTTCAGACGATAGAAACAGAACTTACCGGAGCGGTCGCGGACTATCACAAGCTCATCGAGCAAGATCTTCCCGCGTTCAACCACGCTCTCAACGAAAATAACCTCGCTGCCGTAATCTCCGCCATCGCGGCTCCAAGTAAAAATGAGAAGTAAAAGCCGAACGATTTTTCGCGGCAACGCAGCCCGCGTCGCCAGTTAGAGAATACTTCCAAAGAAGCCCTGAATTCTCAATCGCGTGCTCGCCTGCCCGTGGCGTCTTGATTGACAGGCATACGATTGGTTGGGCAGGATAGCAAACCAAGTGGCCGACACCAGCTTCATTTCTTCTTTACCGCAGACAGTTGTCTTTGTGAACCCCACTGCGGGAGGCGGGCGCGCGCGCGCTTGTCTCCCGCGAATTCGAAGAGTGTTCGAGGCGGCCTCTCTCCCCGCAGAGTTTATCTTCGTTCGGAGCGCTGGAGATCTCGAGTCGAAGGCGCTGGACGCCATAAACTGCGGTAAACAGCTATTGTTTGCCTTAGGTGGCGATGGCACCTTCCAAGGATTGGTGAACGCGGCTTACGGCTCCGAAGTTATTTTGGGGGTTCTGCCGGCGGGTGGCGGGAATGACTTCGCCGCGTGCCTTCAGTTGCCGGAGGATCCGGTTTGGGCGGCCGAAGCAGTTCTGCGGGCTCAACCGAGGCGAGTGGATCTTGCGCGGGCGCGAACTGCGGACGGCCGAGTGCGCCTCTATCCGGGCGGGGGAGGATTGGGAATAGATGCGGAAGCGGCGCGGCACGCAAGCGGAGCTTTTCGCCATTTGCCCGGCAGATCGCGATACATTGCGTCGGCACTGCGCGCGTTCTCTACCCATCGCGGCGTTAGAGTGAAGGCGGAATTTCCGCGGAGCGACTTGCCTCCGTTGGAGGTCAACTCTCTCGTGGCTGCCGTGCTAAATACGCCGACCTACGGGGCCGGAATAAGGCTCGCGCCCGATGCGTGCGTGGACGACGGCTGGCTCGACGCCGTGATCGTGGAAGACTTGAGTGTTTTCCAAGTCTTGGCGCTGCTACCGCGACTATTATGAAAGTGGTGAGCTGCGAACACCCTACGTCAAACGGCTCCGGATTCAGGTTGTGAAGTTCACAACAGACCGTCCCTGCCTCTTTCACGGAGATGGCGAGATTCTGGGTCCCACGCCAGTGGAAATCGAAGTGGTGGCGCAGGCTATTCGAGTCCTGGTCCCCGCACAAAAGTGATTCTCGGCGGACCCGCCCGCCGCGCATTCTTAGGGCGTATTTTTGTGAAGTACCTTGCGTCGAATATCTGGCCAGAACTCTTTCAGTTCGTTAGAAAGACCATCCCAAAGAATCAGCAACCCAAACGTGGAGGCGTTTCGCGCCGCAGTACGATCTTCTGCTGGATGGTAAATGTTTGAGATTGCGGCCGCCACAGCATTGCCCGCCGACTCCGAGATATTAAATCGATCGTGTCCGGAATCCGTACGCGTGACAAACAGCCGATTGATCCCATGGTAGGCGCGATGCACGAAGCTGCCTTTTCCCATCT
>CAVPLA010000037.1:0-51473 GCA_963705855.1 uncultured Acidobacteriota bacterium | reverse complement strand
GAAAACTTGGCTGCCTGCCGGCCTGCTACTTTGTTGGCGAGCGCGATTTGGTCGCGTGAATCAGAACCTAAGTACGTGTGCGCCTGAAAGTAAGCGAACATTTCCGCTATCTCAGCAGCTCCAGGAAAGAAACCCGCGAAGACTTCTTTCGGCACTTGATGGAAAGAGAAGTTATTGCCCCGCCGATTCAGCGCATCGATGATTTCGTTGAACTTCAGGAAATCCCCGACGAGAGGCAGATACTCACCATGGCCTGCCTGATCAGGGTGAGCGAACGCTCCGGCGACCACGTCACCAAGTTCCGTAATGTCGCCCATGTGGATGCTTCGCACAGCTGGGTCAAGCGGGAGAGTCCAGCCCGCGGATCCGTCAGGCTGTTTTTGTGGACCAAGAACGCCGATAAGGTTCTGATAGTAGAAAGGCGCGATGACGAACGTATGATTCGCAAACCCGGCTTCTCTCACTATCCGATCAACCTTGGCCTTACCAGTAAAGTGGGGAACGTGAAACTTGCCTTTGCTGATCGCTTCGACGTCCGGCAACGTGGACCAGACGAAGTGCTTGACACCGGCATCCCTGGCGGCGTGTACCGCGGCGGTTGCCTGCTTCAGTTCGTCCGCTCCGTGCTCCTGAAAGTTGGTTACCAGAAATACGCCATACGCCCCATGAAATGCGGATGCAAGGGTTTCGGGACGATTCAGGTCTGCTTCGACGACTTCGTCGGCGAGCTCCCGATGCTTGGCCGGATTGCGAGTCAGGGCGCGTACCTTGAATTGATTGCCTGCTCGAATCGCGCGTACTACAGCGCCTCCCTGCTGCCCCGTTGCGCCGACTACGGCGATCACTTCCTTGTTCGTCTGTCCCATGTGCAGTGTGCCTCTCTTTCTCACTATCCATTGATGTCGATTCTATTGATATAGATACATTATGCTAGACATCGGTTACACAAAAGAGCAAAATGGTTTCGTCATGGACAAGAACTCGCGAGACCCGGTCCACTGTTGGCTGGTGTGGGGGAAGGCTTTCCACGCAGCCGCGAAATATCTTTATGCGGGACTTGAGGAGACAGGAATTGACGATACCGACTTCCGGATACTGGAAGTACTCCTAAACAAAGGGCCGTTGCCAGTGAATACGATCGGTCCAAAGGTCAACCTTACGCCGGGGTCGATCAGTACGGCCGTTGACCGCCTCGTCGAAAGAGGCCTGGTGAACCGCATCGAAAGTCCCGAGGATCGACGCGTTCGCGTCGTGTCGCTCACGGTAAAGGGCAAAGAATTGATCGCGCCAATTTTTCGCAAACACGCAGCCGAAATTAGGAAAGTGTTCGCCGATGCAAGTCCGAAAGAGTTACGAGCGCTTGAGGCGACATTGAAGAAAATTGGCAAGCGCGCGGAGAATCTGGGGACCGGTATCAATCCAAAGTATTCAAGCCAGCGATGACATAGCAACATCGAGTGCTGATTTACCTCCGCACCTGCCCCCTAAGTGTTCCCACCGCTCGAGTCATAAACACAAGAGATCACACGAGATCAGACTGCTAGCGGTTTTCCAATACACCCTGACCTGTTCGGACGGGTTGCCATCCATGCAGTGAACTCGAATCAACTTCAATCAACAGAAGCGCGTTTGTCGGTACTAATCCGACGGGCGAGCTGATAACTTCCGTGTAGCCCGTGATCCGGCCACAATCCTGGGAACGCTAATCGGCTGAAAAAGAGGTCACACCTACGTGTAGAGGACTACTCGTCCATTTAGACGCGAGTCCAAGGTCGCAAGCTCAATTGCAATCTCATTTCTTCTTCAACTCCCCGTCCCAGTTCACGACCAGTGTGATCGGCTCGGGCCCGGAAGGCAGCAGGAGCCTATTGATCAAGAAACGAGACCCGTCCGGGGAGACGTCATAGACCCAGTCCGGAGAGGTTACTCGATGCGTCCGAAACAAAGGCTGGCTCTTTCCGACGACCGGGCTTCCGTTTTGCTCAGAGATTTCTACGGACATCAAAGTATCATCCCGGCTTATATAAAAGAGTTCCTTAGAGTCGTGCCGCCAATGAGGGTCATTACCTCCGTTCGTCGAAACTTGCCAGGTGCCGGCGCCGCTCGGGAACGATGAAATATAAGTTTCCCCCCGACCCGATTCCCAAGAGCTATACGCGATCCATTTTCCATTCGGAGAAATTCGGGGAAAAGTGAAGCGCGAGAGTCCGGAAATGCCCTGCAAAAAAGGAATCGGCTTGTCGCCGGCAAGTCTGGATAGCACCAGGAATTGTAGGCCACCATGTTGAGAATTCTCTTGGAAGCCTGCGATAAATTGGCCATCCTGAGACCACGTGGTCGCGTAGCTATGGCCCTCGCTGGGGGACACCACGTTCTCGGCACCCACCCCGCTTACGACTTTCTCATAGATTTGAGAGTGTCCGCTGCGGGAGGAACTGAAGGCGATCCGGCTCCCGTCAGGAGACCACACAGGCAGGCGATTACGTTCATTTGATTGACTGTAGGTCAGCCGCGTCCTCGAACCTCGCGTTAGGTCGTAAATCCAGATATCGCTGTTCGCGTGAGTACGAGGATCGTAAACCTCGACGGCGAGTTTCCGGCCGTCCGGGGAGAGGCTGGGGCCGAAATAGGGTCCGGGCTCTGAAACCTGCCCAACAGTTTTTCCATTCCGGTCGCTCCAAATCAGCTCAGAGACTCCTTCTCCAACGGCTCTTGTGAAAACCAGGACTCCATTCGCAGACAGGGAGAACGATGCATAGTTCACGTTCCCGTTGAACAAGACCTGGTCGGCAATCGGGACCGCTTCGCCGGATACGCGGAAACGATCCGTATCGAACATCTGCGCCACCAACAGGTTCCCCCGGGGATACACGAGATATCCGGCCGCAGCGTAAACAGGATTCCCCATCGCGCCCACGACGCTCACTGGCTCTGCTGAATCTGTAGAGCCAACGTGAATCTCGCTGCTGCTTATGTCTAAAGTCCTGGCAAGATAGAGGAAATGCCGTCCGTCGGGCAAGAATTGCGGCCAGCGATGGGTATCCTCGTGGCGTGCAGTGTCCAGCTTGGTTACAGCTGCCGGCGTGCCCCCTGTTGCGGCTATGCGATAGAGATTTGCAACTGGCGAAGGCGCGAAAACGATCACTCCATCACGATTCCAGGTCCCGCCGCGGCCTTCGGGCGCCGGACAAAGCACCTGGACCGGTCCACTCGAGGCATCGATAGTTTTGAGTTGACCATCTGCAAAAAATCCGATGAAGCGGCCGTCGGGCGACCAAAATGGAAAAGTAGCCCCCTCTGTCCCGGCCAGAATCTGGCCCGTGAGGGCGTCCAGCGGCCGAACATACAGCATTTCCCGGCTTGCTTGACCAATTACGCCAAACACAATGCGCGACCCGTCGGGCGAGACTGCCGTCGCGGCCCACGAATTCGCGCTCTCGCCGAAGGACAATTTTTCCGGAGGTAAGATCGAAGAACGAATGACGCGCCGCTCGGGAACGGGCCGCAAGAAGTAGGCGAGCCCGAGTCCTGAAAAAAGCGCGACGAGGGCTATGCCAGCGGCGGCCCAGGCTCTGAGGTCTCTGGCGCTCCCTGTGGGTCTCGGCAGACTTGCGGCTTGCGAGCCGACCTCGGCGATCCACTGCAATTCATTCGCAAGATCTCCAGCATTTTGCCAGCGCCGCTCGGCCTCCTTTGACAGACACCGCTTGATGCAACGATCTAGCGCCGGTGGCGTCATCGGTTTCACCACGCTGATCGGCTCCGGCTCCTTCTCCAAGATCGCCGACGCCACGCTCAACTGACTTTTCCCCTCAAACGCTCGCTTTCCCATCAGCATCTCGTACAGCACCGCTCCCAGCGAAAAAATATCGCTCCTCCCATCCACTTCTTTCCCTTCAATCTGCTCCGGTGACATGTACTGAAACGTCCCGACAACCGTCCCTTCTTGCGTCACCGGTGTCGTCGGCACCGCCGCCGTCAGCGTCATTCCGCTCACCAGCGCCGTCGGCTTGGCCAGGCCAAAGTCCAGCAGTTTCGCGCCCGTGGCTGTCAGCATGATGTTCCCCGGTTTCAAGTCCCGGTGCACGATCCCCGCGCGATGCGCTCTATCCAGCGCATCCCCAATCTGCGCCCCAATTTTCAGAACTTGCTCCAGCGACAACGGTCCTTTCTCCAGCCGCTTCGCCAGCGTCTCTCCTTCGACGCACTCCATCACCAGGAAGTCCACGCCGTCCTGCGTACCAACATCATATAGAGTGCAAATGTTCGGATGATTCAGGCTGGAAATGGTCTTGGCTTCCCGTTCGAATCGCTGCTTGCGGATGGGATCATTCGAAAGCTCTCTCGGCAAAATCTTGATCGCTACCGTGCGCTCCAGTCGCGTATCTCTCGCTCGATACACTTCCCCCATGCCGCCGGAACCTAACGGCCCGCTAATTTTATAGGGGCCCAGTTGTGTGCCTGGAACGAGAGGCATAAGTTGCCGCGATTATAACTCCGGGATAGTTTCGTAGGTACCCACAAGCCTACTATGGACTATGACACACATAACCTAGAAGGGGCTGTACTCGTCATTTCGATTCGAGCCACCGTACGATAACTCCCGGATGGTCGGCAAACAGGAAGTGCGCGCTGAGCAGCGCGTCGTTCAGGAGGGTTGAAGTCCCTCTGGCGCTCAAATGAGGGGCGCCATATCCAAGAAGCGGGGTTCGTAGCCTCGCTGGCCGGAGAAAGCGGAAGGTATGGAGAGGTCTAAGCGGGCACGAAGGCGAAAGCTGGACACAGCCAAGACCGACCTGAAGCCACCGCTTGCTGTACTTCGGAGGGCAGGGTGTCCACCGTGAGGGGAATCCGAAGGGCCTGCGGAGAAGTACCGGGCCGTAATCGATGGGGGCAACCCCAAGATGAACCGGTCGGCCAAAGGTGGGGCAAGGTCGAGTCTGCACTTCTGAGACGAAGGCGTTCTCATTCACCCACCGCACCAAGGTGTTTGCGGATGGCACGGTACGGAAGAACAGCGCGTGACCTCAGGAGAACTGGCAGAGTCTCCGGGTAACACTGGAGTAAGCGAACCTATAAGCGTAAGCGAAGTGGTGAGTGATGCTCTGTCAGTAGTCGGACTGCCAAATGGTACCTGAAGCGTGATGAAAGTCACGTGACCGAGCGATCGGCGGCCAGAGTGGGTCGGGGAAGGTGGCAGACGAAGGCAGGAAGGAAGAGGCGGGCAGCCAGAAGAGTAAGGATGATGAAGGTGGATCAGTTCGCTTAGCGAAAAACCCGTACATCATCGTCCGAGGATACTGGAGGCTGGCCTCAACCTGACGGATGTAAGAGAAGGTCCACTTGGCGGTTGCCTTTTCCTTACATCTCAGGTCACGTGTCTTCGTGAAAGCTGCATACGGGAAAACCGTACGTGCAGTTTGAGAGGCGGACGGAGGCTAGCGCGCAAGCGCGCCTCCTCCGACCCGACAATCGGGGTTAGTTGCGGTTAGCCCTTGACTCGGGCGCGAATCATCAAGAAGGCGTCCGTAAAGCAGCAGTGGTCGATTTCGCTTCGACGAGTACACGGTCCTATCAGAAGCCAGGCCCATCCGACGATCAGCGCTTTCAATAGAGAGAGTCATTCCTCGCGCAGAAGTATCGCAGGATCAACGGACAGCGCGCGTTGCGCCGGAATCCACGTAGCGATTAGCCCCAGCAACGCCATCGCGAGAACAGTACCTGTCAATACCAGGGGATCGCGCGGCGTGGCCTGATACACAATGAAAGCCAGCACCTTCGTCGCAAGCAGACCCAGAACCAATCCAACCCCCGAACCAATTGCCAACAGTTTGAACGCACGTCCCAGCGCGGCCTGCAACACTTCCTTGCGTTGCGCGCCGAGAGCCACGCGAATTCCCAACTCCTTGAGCCGCTTGCTCACCGAGTAGGCAGCCATTCCGAAGATGCCCGTGATCGAAAGCATCGCGCCCATCATGCCCAGCACACCCAGCGATACTGTCGCCATGCGCGAGGGGAACAAAGTTCCGCCTAGTTCTGTGCTCCACGGACGAATCGCCAGAACCATCACAGGGTCGATGTCCCGGAGCACACTTCTCATGGCCACGGCAAGTTCCTGCGGGTCGCGACTCGAGCGCACCACCAGCCATGTCCAACTAGCCGGCGACTGCAGGAGGGGGAGGAACATCGCGGGCTGTTGGTCTTCGGTAAGGTTCTTATATTTTCCGTCTTCGACCAGACCCACCACTCGCACGCGCGTTCCATCCCTCATCTTGAAATACCGGCCGATAGCGTCCGGTATGGAGCCCAGTATCTTGCTTGCGAACTCCGGGTTCACCACTGCTACGCGCGGGGCGTTTGTGTCGTCATGCCATGAGAAGGCTCTGCCCGCCAATAAAGATGTCCCGGATGCGCGGAAGTAGTCTGGAGATACGTTGTACATATAAGCGTCGGCCGCGGCATTCGATGGGCTCAGATCCGCGGTTGTGTCGGTATAGACGATCCCTTGCCAACTACCGGGAGGTTCTAACGGCGGATAATTCACCGATCCTACGGAATCTACGCCAGGAATCGCTTGTATGGCATCGATCATGCGCCGTTGCATTGCGGGTACTCTTTCGCCGCTGTAGCCTGCTGTCGTCAGATCAGCATCTACCAACATCGCGTTCCGCGGCTCAAAACCGAAGTTGCTGTGCATGGAGCGCATGAGTCCACGCACAGCAACCATCGATGAAGTGACCAGCACGGCACAGATCGCAATTTGGACGACAAGCATTACGTCCCGCACGGTAATTCGGCGCCCGAACGCGCCTGTCGATCCCGCTTTGACGATCTCATACGGATTGGCCCGGAGGATCTGGCGTACCGGAACAATTCCGAATAGAACTCCGCTGACCAACGCCAAGACCAAAGCTACCAAATAAACGTTAGCGTCCGGACTTACAGGCACATGGAGGGGGAATCGCGGAAATGGCTGCCACACGCTCAACCGGCGCAAAAGCACAATGCTTCCCATAAGTCCCGCTACGCCTCCAGCGAGCGAAAGCAGCACGGATTCGGTGAACAGCTGGCGCAAAATGCGATTGCGGCTCGAACCAAGAGCCAGGCGCAAGGCCACTTCGCGAGAACGGTCGGCGGCCCGCGCGGCAAACAGGCTGCCCAGGTTGGCACAGGCCGCCAACAGTATTAAACCCGATAGAAGCATCAATCCGGTGAGAAAAGCCCGCGTTGCCCCCCCCAAATAGTCGCCATGAAGACCAGGCCGCGCCAGCGTATAAGGCTCATTACCTTCTTCTTTGGGATAGCGTCTTTTCAGATACGAATCCACGGAGTTCAGATCGGCAGTGGCCTGCGCCGGAGTGACTCCCGGCTTCAGATGTCCCACCATCTCAAACATCCAATGGATCTCGCGCGCGTTCAAGATCTTCTCGCCGGATAACTGCTCATGGTTCACGATGGGCACGAAGATATCCGAAGCGAAAAACAAGACGGTCCCCTGGAACCCTGGAGGCGCCACGCCAAGGATGGTGAATGGATGCCTGTTGAGCCGAACAACGCGGCCCACCACGCCGCGATCGTTCTGAAAATGGCTGTCCCAATATGCGTAGGAGAGCACGACATAGGGCGCGCTGTTTGGGCCATGCTCATCGGAATCGTGGAAGAATCGGCCAAGGTACGGTTGAATGCGCAATACGTCGAAGTAGTTTCCGCTGGTTTCGTACTGCCAGACATTGGATGGATCTTTGCTCGTATCCAGCCCTGACTGACGGATAGCAAAAACAGCCACATCGTCGAAGCTGCGATTGCGCTGGCGAAGATCGAGATAATCGGGATAGGAGTGGGACCCGACGTCGCTCCCGTGCTGGACTATGAAAAGGCTCTCTGCCTGAGGCACATTCAGCGAGCGCAGAATTAACGCATTCAATACCCCGAAGACGACTGCGTTTGCGCCGATGGCTATTGCCAGCGTCGCAACAGCCACCGCGGTAAAGCCGGGAGATTTGCGCAGCAGGCGCAGGGCGAAGCGCAGATCCTGTAGAAAATCTTCGATCAATGGCAGTCCTCGCTCGGCTCGATAATCTTGTTTCATCGCCTCCACCCCGCCAAACTTCAGCATGGCTTGCCGGCGGGCCTCAACGGGAGGTAAGCCGGCGCGAAGATTTTCGGCGGCTTGCAGAGCGATATGTTCCTCAATCTCTTCCCGCAATCGTTCTTCTTGTGTCCGCCTTGTCGCAAAGCTGACGAGCCGGGTGAAGAAGCGCCTCAAAGATTTCATGAAAAATCCTCCGCTTTCACTTCGAAGAACCGAGCGATGATCGCTGCCGTTTGTTCCCAATCTTGGGTCTCGACCTGCAACTGCTTGCGTCCTTCGCGCGTGAGCCGATAGAAGCGCGCCCTGCGGTTATTCTCTGAAGCGCCCCACTCGGACGCGATCGCGCCTTCTTGCTCAAGCTTCAGCAGCACGGGATACAGAGTCCCTTGATTCACGGCCAGCAGATCTCCGCTGATCTGCTCGATGCGCCGCGCGATGCCGTAGCCGTGCAGCGGTCCCAGGACATCGAGAGTCTTGAGGACCATCAACGCCAGCGTGCCCTGGAGAACGTCCGTTTTTTGCTTCATAGTATTAACGATGCACCGCCATTTTGGTTTCCAACAGGAAGGATGCCACACTTCCTTTGGGAAAACAACAGGTCAGTGCCGAGCGTGCCCCTGTGTGGATCGATGATGCTGTTCCAACCGAGAGGAGAAGGTACTTATAGCCGAATCGCCGGATGGAAACTATAGCAGGCGGAAAAACGCCGGGCTTATGCCTGGTAGAGGCGCTACCCGCAGAAGTGGTCGCACTTGGCATCTCGATCTGCGACACCACGCGAGATGGCTCCCGGATTGTCGGCTACCCTTACCTAATCGGGTTACGTCAGAGTTGCCCGTGATACGCCCGCAGCGAGATCCTGGACACCTCGTTTGACTGGGGCCATGCTTAGGAGTAAAGACGCACCGTTTGCGGCTGAACGTGAGGGAGGCTGCTGATCCGAGGAGATATTGCTGTCGAAGCGGAAAGCAATCAGTTTGTCTTCTTCCCGTAGTGCTCACCAAAGAAATCACCCGGATTCCATGCGGGCTTTTCGGTCTTCTGCGCAACCAGATAACCAAGAAAAAAATTATACCGCGCGTATCTAGCCCCTGATTCAAAGTCGAACGGCTGGTTCATATCGTCCTGAGGCTTGTGGTAGGTCGTCTGCCGCCATTTCGTGATGATCTGCTGTGGCTGGATGTTCGGGTCGCTCGACTTTGTGCCTGCGCTGGGAAAAACCGAAGGTATTCCCTGCTTGACGAAGGAGTACTGATCGCTCCGAATGAAAAATACCAATTCCGGGAAGGGATCGGGGCTTACGTCCAAACTCAAGCGCGCGGCGGCTTCTCGCACGGTTACGCCGAGGGTGGAATGCTCGCTGCCACGTGCAATTATGTCCTCGATTGGCCACAGCAAGGCAAGATTGCCATCTATATTGATGTTCGCTATAAGGCGGTTTTTGGGCACAGTGGGGTAATGGGCAAAATAATCTGAGCCGAGTAACCCAGCCTCCTCTGCCGTTACGGACACAAAAAGAATCGAGCGGCGCGGATGCAGCTCCATCTTGCTGTAAGCCCGCGCGATCTCCAGCAGACATGCTGACCCGGAAGCGTTGTCTAAAGCTCCGTTATAGATTCTGTCCCCGTTCACTGGCTGGCCGATTCCTAGATGGTCTAAATGCGCGCTGTACACAACGTACTCGTCTCGAAGTTTTGGATCACTGCCTGTAACACGCGCCACCACGTTGGGGCTATGGAGGTCACGGAATTTGGATACGGTCTTTATCTTGGCAGTCACAGGCAATGCCATGGACGATGGCTTTCCTTGTTTCGCTGCGGCAAAGATCTCTTCGGGAGATTTCCCGCTGCTTTGAAACACACTCGCTGTTGCCTCCATGCTCAGAAACACCGCGCCCCGTAGTTCCGGAAAATAATCATTCGGTTGTCCCTTTGTATCGAGCCACCGCATATCCGGAAACGCCAGGTCGCTCACTCGCTCCTTGAAGGGGTGAATTTGTTCCATGGCGGGGCTATCGAGCACGATTGCTCCCACGGCGCTGTGTGCTGCAGCGTTTGCTGCCTTCATCGCGCCAGAACTGTAGTGCGCGCGCATCGTGGGTTCGAACTGTGAAGGAGCCCCAGACACAAAAGCCACAATCCTTCCTTTTGCGTCGATGCCCGCGTAGTCGTCGTAGCTCTGCTCGGCTGCCGTCACCCCAAACCCCACGTAAACCACCGGCGCTTCCACAGAGACTTCTGTGCGGCCTGGATCCGCCAAGCTGATGGAATCTTGTCCGAAGATCAGGACCTGCTCTTTTCCTCCTCGCCAGAGGCTCAGAGTTGTACGCTCTTGATCCGGCTCTATCGTGCGCAGCGGCACGCTTTGAAAGTAACTTCCGTTATCGCCCGCTGGTTCGAGGCCCATGGCTTCGAATTCCGCAGCCATGAACTTTGCGGCAATTTCATGTCCACGCGTCCCTGTCCCGCGGCCCTCAAGCAAGTCGTCCGCAAGGAACCGCATATCCGCGCGAATCGCTTCCGGCCGAATGGTGGCCGAGGCCTCATCAGCAGCATCGTTACCCGCAAAAGCTATGCGCGTTCCCGCGAGCAAGGTGATGACTATCAGGGCGCCCATCAAACGGGCAACGCGGTTCTCTGTGTAAGACCTCTTCATGACGCCACCGTTCTTCCAGAAGTCTCGTGAAGGTGGCAAGGATAGTGCTGGCAGGTACGCAGGTCAACCGACGCGCAGGTTCTGGACGTGTCGTCGGCTACACGGAAGTTATCCAGAAGCGGGGTCCGAGGACATTTCTCAACGATTCTCCAACCAATAACACGCCTGCTTGGGAGGCAGGCGTTCCATCCTAAGGAGAACTCTGGCAGGGATCGAACTCGCTATTCAAGCTCAGCGAGCTTCAGACGTTGACCACAAGTCGCGCACAAGTTTGTGAACAACATACTGACATCGCAGATTGCACGAGACTTAGCGAATCGACTCCGTGAAGGAAAAGCTGCGAGCTTGATGGTATCAATCGAAAAAAAAGGACTGTCTTGGCGAACTTGGAAACCGGGAACCGTTATGGAAATATGTGAGAATTATGTAACTCTTTTAGAACCTGGAGCGGGCGACGGGAATCGAACCCGTATCTAAAGCTTGGGAAGCTTCTGTACGGCCACTCTCGTCTACCGTTACTCTTGGCACCATAGCGTTACCCGAGAGCTCGTTTTGTTCGGGTCATTAACTGGGCAGATTTCTCAGCTTCTCTGATCGTTGTTGTTCGATACGCTTTCCAACCCCAATACGGACACCTTATCTTGAGAGCGTTGGTCAATATCTCCACTTCTACGCCCGGACCCAGAGCGCAGGTGCCCGTATTTCCACACTTGACGAATAGCAAGTCGTACATGCGACACTTCCTGACAGCGCTCTCGTTGGAGTCTTCTAAATTATGCTCGATTGAGTGAACTGTTGTGAGATTAGCCCGAATCGCATTTAGCAACACTCAAGCACAAGGATTGACCAAGGAGCGAAATTAATGACGACGCGTCCACCAGTGCCACCGTTTACTCTAGAAACCGCAATACAGAAAGTTCGCCTCGCGGAAGATAGCTGGAATTCGCGCGATCCTGAGAGAGTTTCTCAAGGTTACGCCCCGGATTCTCGGTGGAGAAACCGCTCCGAATTTGTAACTGGCCGGCAGGACATCGTCGCCTTCCTTACGCGCAAGTGGACGAAGGAGTTGGACTACCGATTGATCAAAGAGCTTTGGGCTTTCACCGGGACTCGCATTGCCGTCCGTTTTGCTTATGAATGGCACGACGACTCAGGGAATTGGTACCGCTCGTACGGCAACGAAAACTGGGAATACAACGACGATGGCCTGATGCGGATGAGACTGGCGTGCATTAATGATCTTCCCATCAAAGAATTAGACCGCAAATACCATTGGCCGCTTGGACCGCGCCCTGACGAACATCCCGGATTAAGCGACCTGGGATTCTGATTGCAGTTTCTGGAGCAGCAGCTCGATCTAGCCAACCAGTAGGGCCGAGCAATCCCCGGAAAAAGCGACCAAGGAGTGGTGTTGAAAAAATCGAAACCCACCGTGAATGTGGTCTTCGCGTTTTGTCTGGGGGTGCCGAATGGACCAAACGCGAGTGGGTTGCTTCAACATTCAGACAAAGCGTATTTCCAACTCAAGCGCCGAATGTTTCGGCTGCGCGCGTCTGCAACTGCAGGATTTCTTCTTCTCGATTCTTTGGTTGCGCGTTAGTTTCGAGCGAATGGAGAAGGCGAGTCAAGATAAGAGCAATTTCGTCGACGGCGGCCCGGAACAAAGTTTCACTAGCCTTCGACGGTTTGTTAAATCCGCTGACCTTCCTGACAAACTGCACCGAAGCGGCTTTGACTCCCTCATTCGTTACGGGCGGATCAAAGTTGAAGAGGGTTTTTATATTTCTGCACATAAGTCATCATCTCCTCTGATCAGCAGAAGGGGCCACCAATGTTTGAGGTGGGACGTGGCGCGTTATCGATTGCCATCTTCTAGCCGCTGCGGGACACGCCTAGCGGTCGATCGCCTTCATCGCAGGGGCCGCATATCGGTCGCCCGCAATTTCGTTTTGTGGAACGGCCGCTTCCAGCTCCGCCACCTCGGCAGGAGTTAACCTGATGTTCGCCGCAGCTGCATTCTCGTCCAGATATTTCCTTCGCTTGGTCCCGGGAATGGGTACCATGTCCTTGCCCTTGGCGAGCACCCATGCCAATGCCAGTTGGCCCGCTGTTGCGCCTCTTCGCTCCGCGATAGCTTTCACACGCGCCACGAGCGCCTGATTTTTTTCAAAGTTCTCGCCCGTAAAACGCGGAAAGCGCTGCGACCGTGAGTCCTTTTCACCCAGATCGGCCGGCTTGGTGATCGCACCTGTCAGAAAGCCGCGACCGAGTGGACTATACGGCACGAATCCAATCCCCAGCTCGCGCAAGGTCGGAATGATCTCTTCCTCCGGCTCGCGCGCCCATAGTGAGTATTCTGTTTGCAACGCCGTGATCGGATGAACCTTGTGCGCTCTCCGGATCGTCGCCGGCGATGCCTCCGATAGTCCCAGGTACTTCACCTTCCCAGCCTTCACCAACTCCGCCATTGCGCCTACGGTATCTTCAATCGGAGTTTGCGGGTCCACCCTATGTTGGTAGTAGAGATCGATATGGTCGACGCCCAATCGCTTTAGAGAAGCGTCGCATGCCGCGCGGACGTATTCTGGCTTCCCGCTAATCGACCACTTGTTCGGCTCTTCCTTTGTGCGAATATTGGCAAACTTCGTCGCCAGAAAAACTTCATCGCGCCGCTCACGGATGGTCTTTCCGATCAATTCCTCGTTGTCGCCAATCCCATAGGTGTCCGCTGTGTCCAGAAAAGTTACCCCGAGGTACAGCGATCGGAGTATCGTCGCGGCAGACTCTTCGTCATTTCGCTCGCCATAAAACTCGCTCATTCCCATGCAACCGAGTCCTATCCGGGAAACGATTGCCCCTTGTGAACCAAGTTTTACTTTTTCTATGCTCATATTCGACTTAGATACGTATGCCCCACTTTCGGTTACGCATTCTTCGAGGGAACGCTGCCTCCCGGCTCCTTACGAAATATTTGCGAGCCGGCCGTATGCCCAAGTTGTTGTCTATTTGTGGCTCAGACTCCACACATACGCCGCGAGCGCTGAAACCTGCTCGGCCGTAAGCTGCGCGCCACCCATTGCTGGCATCGGGCTGCGATATTGCTTTGGCTGCGGCACACCCTCGGTTATCGTTTTCTTGATTCCAGCGTAGCTGCCATCGCTCCACAACCATTTCTTTCCCGTCAGAGCCGGACCCAAAGGCGAGCCTCCGCCGCTCGCGCCGTGGCAGCCCGTGCACGCCGCTCCACCCACTTGCCCACGGTAGATGCGCTCACCAAGCACCACCATCTCATGCGTCGCTCCTTCTGGGACAGCTCCTTCGGCAGTTGTCGCCGCACCGGCGTCTGGATGCGTGCCCTCCGGCGGTTCAGCAGGCGCTTCCACGATCTCGCCTGCCGGAGCCGTCGCGCTCGGACACGGAGTCACATTCGCGGCACCTCCGCCGCGATAGACAACTCGATAGATTCGTCCGCGCACATCGTCGGAAATGTAAAGCGAACCGTCCGGTCCGACGGCAAGCCCGTCCGGACGATGCACAGCTTTATCCGGCGATTTCACCGCCCCCGCAAACCCATCCGCGAATATCTCGCACCCACCGGACGCGTGGTCGCCCTCCATCGGCTGAAAAACTACGTTGTAACCACCCTGTGGATAGGGCGCTCGATTCCATGAACCATGAAAGGCGATAAACACGCCGTTCCGGTAACGCTCCGGGAATTCTTTCTTGTCGTAGTGCACCATTCCATTCGGCGCCCAATGCGCCGGAAATGCCGCGGCGGGAGCGAGTTTGTTCGCACATACGCCGATGGTCTTGCCACCGTCTCCACCATATTCCGGCGCCAGCACCAGTTTTTGCGCGAACGAGTCGTAGTAGCACTCGGGCCATCCATAGTCGCCGCCCTGCTTCAACAGCAGCACTTCTTCAGCCGGAAGTGTCGCCTCCTGGTCCGGCTTGTAAAGGTCGGGCCAATTCGTATGCAGCTGGTCTCGTCCGTGCTGCGTCACAAACATGCGGCCGCCTGCGTCAATCGCAAACCCTTCCCCATTGCGAATCCCTGTAGCGAACCGCGCAGCCTTCGAAAAAGTTTGGTTGGATTTATTGGCGTCGTACCGCCAGATGCCACCGCGTGTCTCAAGTTCGGTGCACGGGTCCGCTCCTGGCGATTTGAGCGTCCGATTTTTCAGTTGGCACGAATTGGTCGCGCTGGCCACGTCCACAAACATGGCTCCTTCGGCATTGATGACGAAAGGATGCATCGGATGGTCGCCTCCTAGAGGCAGTCCGGAAACGATAGTGTCCGGAGGATCCTTCGGCACAATGGACCCGGCAACCAGCGCATAACGCACGATTCGATCGTTGATCTCCGCATAGATCGATCCCTTATACATGCCAATTCCCGTGCCACCGGCTCCGCCGCTTTGCACGGTTTCACCAAAGCGATCATTCACGTCGGCCTTGCCGGCACCGGCGTTGTCTTGCAACGCAACCAAGAAACCGCCCTTATGTGGCTTGTCGTTCCCGTAATACTCGCCCGACCAGGTGTTCACATAGACCACGCCGTTCGGCGCAACCACCAGGTGCCGTGCGTGGCCAATGCCGTCAGCAAAAATAGTTGCGCAAAAGCCAGCCGGTAACTTCAGCCCGCTGTCATCGTTCGGGCATGCCTCGCCCGCAGCTCCAGTAGCCGCCTTGGTATGGTTCTGGGTCGACAGCAAGGAACCGCCCACACACAGCGCGGCGAGCGCCGCCACAGCAGGCACCAGCTTTTTGCACAAGCGGACCAATTCCATCAAACCCTCCCCCCAGACCGAAAACGAAAATGAAAACATGATAAGCAGCCAAAATATACCATAGCCGCCTCGGACAAACTCCTTGGTTCCAACTCCTCGAGAGCTCCCTTGCAGGCGCAAATAGCCTTTGAACTCCATCGAACGGGAATCAAGGTGAGCTCGGCTTCTCTGGATGTTGGAATCGTCGGCGTGAATGCCCGTCGCGGCATGCGGCCTGATAGAAAACAAGCAATTATGCCCGTCGATGTGATGCGAAGACCGTTGGCGATTGCACAGCAGACTCTGCGCGATTTTCTTGACGGCGGAGCGTAGCTCCGTTAGCGTCAAAGGGTACGGAGTGCCTTCCCACTTCGTCGCGCGCAACGTGCACAGATTGCCCAGGGCGGGAGAACCTCGTGGCCAACGCCATCATCACATTGACAACAGACTACGGCACCGACGACCATCTGGTCGGAACCGTAAAGGGAGTCATTCTCAAGATCAATCCGGAAGTGACCATCGTGGACATCACGCATCACGTGACGCCCTTTGATTTGCTTGATGGCGCGCTGGCCATCGGCGCAGCTTACTCTTACTTCCCTCCGAAGACCATTCATGTAGTGATCGTCGACCCTGGCGTGGGCACCGAGCGGCGGCCGCTCCTCGTCAGTGGGCAAAATCATTATTTCGTCGCTCCCGATAACGGCGTGCTCTCCCTCGTTTACGAACGCGAGCCAAATGTTGTTGTACGCCACGCGAATGCGGAACACTATTTTCTCCAGCCTCTCAGCAAGACGTTTCACGGACGCGATATCTTTGCCCCAGTAGCGGCCTGGCTCTCCAAGGGCTGGCAAACTCCGGCCATGGGGGACGAGATTCAGGATTACAAAAAGATGGCGCTTCCGCGGCCAAAGCCTGGAGCGGCAGGAGTAAAGGGATTGGTGCTGAAGGTCGATCCATTTGGGAATTTGGTGACCAATTTCCGAGCCGAGGATTTGTCGAAGGAAGCGCAGAACGGTGGCGGATTGAAAATGCAAGTGGGAACCCACGCAGTCAGCAGGCTGGTGGATACGTTCGCGCGGGGCAAGGCGGGAGAAACGATTGCGTATTTTGGCTCAAGCGGATATTTGGAAATTGCCATCAACAAGGGAAACGCCTCGCGCACGCTAAGTGTCGGCCGCGGAGCGCCGGTGATTCTCTCCGAAAAGTAGTTCCCTTTCCATTTTTGCTGAAACATTCGAACGCCACACCTCGCTCATTAGCGGGTGTGTTCGAGAGCGGCCATCTGCGAACGCGTGCGCGGATCCAGCCAATCGCGCCACGCATCTCCCAATAAATTGAAGGCGAGCACCGCAGTCATTACTGCCAGTGCGGGAAAAATAACGAGGTGCGGCGCGTCAAACAGATGGCTCCGCGCGTCGTTCAACATGGATCCCCAGCTTGGAACGGGCGCCAGCACGCCAAGCCCGAGGAAGCTGAGTGTGGATTCGGCGAGGATGGCTCCCGCCATACCAATGGTGGCCTGAATGAGAACCGGCTGAAGAATATTCGGAAGCAGATGTCGCAACATGATGCGGAGGTCGGACGCGCCAAGCGAACGAACAGCGAGTATGAATTCCAGTTCCTTCACTTTCAATACCTGCGCACGCGCGAGCCGCGCGTAGCCGGCCCAGCCGGTGATAATCAGCGCGAGAATGACTTTGCCAATACCCGGACCCAAAAAAGCGGCGAACGCGATCGCCAGCAAAATACCGGGGAACGACAGGAATGCGTTGATCAGCAGAAGATTTACAAAGCGATCGAACCACCCGCCAAGAAAACCTGCCAGTAATCCGATAACAAGACCTGTTAGTCCGCATCCCAAGACGACGAAGATCGCAACGAAAAGCGAGACGCGTGCGCCATAAAGCGTACGCGAGAGAGTGTCGCGGCCGAGTTCGTCCGTCCCCATCCAGTGCGCGCGCGACGGAGATTCGAGCCGGGCGGGAAGGTTTTGCGCGGCGGGATCGTCCGGAGCGATCCACGGCGCGAAGAGCGCCGCGAGGAGAAGCAGAATTGCCGCTGCAAATCCGGCGCGACCAATAAAACTCTGGCGAAGAAATTGTCGAAGCGCCGCGAGGGAATTCATGAGAGCCGCACCCGCGGGTCGATCACGGCATACAGAAAATCAGTGAGCAGGTTGACGAGGACATAGGAAAGAGCGATGACCAGGATGCATCCCTGCAGCAAAGGATAGTCCCGCGAGGAAATCGCCTGCACCGTGAGCCGCCCGATCCCAGGCCACGAGAAAATCGTCTCCGTGACAATGGTTCCAGCGAGAAGCGTTCCGAATTGGAGACCAAGAATCGTAATGATAGGGATGAGCGCGTTGCGAAAAGCATGTCGGAACAAGACTGCGCCCGTGGAAAGCCCCTTTGCGCGTGCGGTCCGCACGTAGTCGCTGGAGAGTTCTTCCAGCATCGACCCGCGCACCATGCGCGTCAGGATTGCGGCCAGCGCAGCGCCCAAAGTGGCGGCAGGGAGTATGTAATAGGAAGGGCCTCCGCGCCCGGATACTGGCAACCACCCGAGCTCGATGGAAAAAAGCAAAATCAGCACGGGTCCAAGCGCAAAATTTGGCACGGCAAGTCCAAGCAAGGTAAAGATGCCGACCGCACGATCGGCAGGATGGCCGCGTCTGTGCGCCGCAAGCACGCCCGCGGGGATGGCGACGGCCGCGCAGACCAAAAGGGCCAAGAACGCGAGCGCTAAAGTCGCGGGGTACCGTTCAAAGACAATTCGGCGCACTGGCGCTTGGAATTTTAGCGATTGGCCAAGATCGCCGTGCGCCAATCGCCCTAAATAGCGGCCGTACTGCACATATAAAGGTTCATCGAGGCCCAGCCCATGGCGCAATTGCGTGATTTGTCCGGGAGCCGCACCCTCCCCGAGCATCTGCTCGACCGGATCACCAGGCACAATATGAATCAAAAGAAAAACGAGAGTCAGCACCAGCCACAGCGCCGGGAGAGTGAGCAAGAATCGTTGAAGAAGGTGTCGCGCCATTCGTCGCTTGTGACTAAGAATCCGCCGCGGCGGCTTTCGTGCTCTTCACTGCTTTTTCGGCGTTTTCGTTGGTTTCCACAACTCGCTCATTTTCCAGCGCCGGGCGCACACGCTGAATTTTGACGCGCGCAACACGCCGGCCATCCATCTCCACAACGGTGAAGCGAAACTGCCCGTACTCGAAGCTTTCTCCGCCGCGCGGAATAAAACCAAGCTGATCCAAAACAAATCCGCCCACAGTTGCGTAGGCGGGATCTTCCGGCAAAGTGATGTTGTACTGCGTATCCAGATCGCGAACATTCAGCGCAGCGTCAAAAATCACGGCACCATCGGCGAGTGTCAGCGGACGCTCGATGACGTCGAACTCATCGTGTATCTCGCCGACCACCTGTTCCATGATGTCTTCCAGCGTCACCAGCCCGAGAATGCTGCCAAACTCATCGACGACCATGGCCATGCCGATGTGCCGCGTCCGAAGTTCCTGGAGCAACTCACTCGCAGGCTTCGTTTCCGGAACGATCAGAACTTCACGCAACACGCGCCGCAAGTCAAAGGGTGGCGGCGGGAGATTTTCTTCCAACCGCCGCTCACGGTCGAGCAGAATCCACAACATATCCTTGATGTGAACGAAACCAAGAATGTGATCGCCCGATCCGCGATAGACAGGGATTCGCGAGCGCTGCGAAGTGGCGAACACGCGCATGACTTCGTCCATCGTCGCTTCCACGGGAAGCGTGTGCATATCCGGCCGCGGCACCATGATCTCGCGGACCTGCACTTGTCCGAGTTCGATGGCGCTCACAATAAATTTTTCTTCGCCCGGCGCAATCAAGCCGCGTTCGCGAGCCTGCTGGATCTGGATTTGCAGCTCTTCCGTCGAGTGCGCTGTGCCATGACTCTGCGGCGACAAGACGCCCATGGCTTTTACGATGACGCCTGAGATGCCATCCAGCAAATCGATGGCCCAGCGAAAGGTGTGCAGAAACCACTGGAACGGCAGAGCGATAAGAAGCGCGACGCGCTCTGCCTTAGCGAGGCTGACCGTCTTTGGCACCAACTCGCCAAGCACGACGTGCATCGCACTCAGTAAGGCGAAAGCGCAACCCAAGGCAATCGCGTGGGCGAAAAATGCCGTTCGCGTGCCTGCAGTTCCATGCCAGATTTGCTGCAATGCTGTCGCGAGAGTGGCTTCGCCGAGCGCGCCGATAGCCAGGCTCGTCAGCGTGATACCGACTTGCACGCCAGACACGACGCGGTGCAGATCCGCCAGCAAACGCTCAACGACGCGAGCGCGGATGTCGCCCTTGGCCACCAGTTGTCGAACGCGGGAAAGCCGCACGGCAACGAGGGAAAACTCCGCAGCGGCAAAAAAGCCGTTGAGGGCGACAAGCATCAGCACACCGATTAGCCGCACAGCAAACATAGCTTCTCAGGAATCCCCTAGCGGCATTGTAGCAGTACGCGCGCGGTGCGTGAGGCGCGCGTGCTCACTCTACACACGAGTAATGGTGACAAAAATATCTTCTCCGCTGAGCGCCAGCTTAATGCCGCCGTTGTGGGTAGGGCTCATCTCCAGCCGCTCGGCAAGAAGTTCGTTCCGCAGAAATGCTTCGTGCGTCGTGATGGCTTCCGCAATGCGCGGCGAGGCGAAATAGCTGACTACGATGCGGTCGGAAATATCGAGGTTCAAAGCTTTCCGCTGGTCCTGCAACATGCGGTTGAAGTCCCGCGCGAGACCTTCCTTCAGGAGTTCCGGCGTCAGAGTTGTGTCGAGCGCAAGGAAAGTGCCTTGTTCCAGGCTGCATTTTAGATTTTCCGGCCCCTCAAAGAAAATGACGATTTCTTCGGGAGCGAGCTCAAACACCTGATCGCCCACCTGGAGCGAATACAGCCCGCTCTTGAGGACCTGCGCCGGATCAGCGTTTTCCAAAGCCTCTCCGATGGCCTTCAAATATCTTCCTGCGCGAGGACCGATCTTTTTTGCGTCCGGTTTGAGGCGTACTTTGACCAGCGATTTCTCGTCGTCAATCAAGACGAGTTGCTTCAGATTGGTCTCTTCCAGAATCTGCGCGACGTAGTCGGGGTTTTCCAGGACACGCCGGTCGGCTGCATCCTTCGGGCGCACATACAACGTGCGCAATGGTTGCCGAATCTTGACCTTGCTATGCGTGCGGAGACTGAGCGCGAGGTTTTTGATGCGGATCACTGCTGCGATGCTGTGCTCAAGAGCTTCGTCGATGAGCGAAGCATTCACTTGCGGATACGCGGTCAGGTGAACGGATTCCAGTGCCGATGGATCGACGGAGCGAACGAGGTTTTGATAGATGTCCTCGGTCAAGAAAGGCAGCGCCGGGGCCATCACGCAAGTGACGGTTGTCAGCACCTCGTATAGAGTTTGATAAGCGTCCGCCTCGCTCTTCCAGAACCTCCGGCGCGAACGCCGCAGATACCAGTTGGAGAACTCTTCATCAAAAGCCTGAAAAGCTTCGACTAGCTTGTACTGCTCGTAATTCTGGAATGCGCTGTTCGCCTCCGCCACCAACCGCTGCAGTTTGCTCATGACCCAACGATCCAATTCGTTGGTAATAGCAACAGGTGAGCCTTCGGGCCTCCAGTTGTCTGCTCCGGCGTACATCACAAAGAAGCTGTAGCAGTTCCAGAATGTCAAGAGTTTCCGCCGTGCATCGCCATCAATCGTTTGCCCCACGTTGCCGGCGGGATGGAGGTCGGGAAAGTTGAGATTTTGCGCCGTCTTTTGCTCGGTGTAGATGTAGCGCATCACTTCTGCGCCCAGCGCCTCCGCGGCTTCATCGAATGCGATGGAATTGCCCTTGGACTTGTGCATCTCCTCGCCTCGCGCGTCGCGTACGAGCGCGTGCCCCAAGAGCGCTTTAAACGGAGCGCGGCCGTCAATCATCGCGCTCATCGAAAGCATCGAATAAAACCAGTTCCGGAACTGCCCCGGAAAGCTTTCCAGAACCAAATCCGCGGGAAACCATTTCTCCCAATACGCTCTGTCGGTCGAGTAGCGCATCGTGCTAAACGGGACGATCCCCGCGTCCAGCCACGGATTGCCAACGTCCTCGGTGCGCTGTGCCAGGCCACCGCACTTCTCGCAGCGAATCTTGACGGCATCGATGTATGGTCGGTGCGGAGAATTCCCTTCAAAGATTTCCCAGCCTTGGACCGCTTTTTCCTCCAGCTCTTCCCTGCTCCCGATCACGGTAAAGTGGCTGCAATCGCCACAGACCCAGATTGGCAGCGCAAGTCCCCAGAATCGTTTCTTGGAAATCATCCAGTCGCTCATGTTGCGAAGCCAGTCCAGCTCGCGCGCTTCGCCATCAGGGGGAATCCACTTTATCGTGGGCACCACACGCTGGATGCGATCGCGCCAATCCATGCGGATAAACCACTCGTCGACAGGCCGAAATACCAACTCTTCTTTGCAGCGCCAACAGTGTGGATAGACGTGAGGATATTTTTCGCGGGCCACGAGCATGCCGCTCACTTTTAGCGCGGCAATCACGTCGTCCGCAACTTCGTTTGCGTTGCGCTTCATGAACTGTCCAAACCCATCGAGAAAAACGGAACTGTCGTCCAGCGGAGCGATGAAGGGAATGCCGTTCTCTTTGCCAAGTTGCTGGTCTTCCGCGCCGCAGCCCGGCGCGATGTGAACGAGCCCCGTGCCTTCGTCCTCGCTGATTTCTTTCCAGGCGATGACACGATGAGCTTCCGCCGCGGTTTTGCCTCCGCCGGTCTCGCCAAACGGAAAAACCCCGCCAGGTGCTTTCTGCGCAGGGAGTTCGTCAAAAGGCCCTTGATACGTAAGTCCCAGCAGATCCTTGCCGGGAAGTTCCTCAACAACTTCGACGCCGCCGCTGCCCTTCAAAATCGTCCTAATTGAGGGCAGCTTGTGCGTCTCGTGCTTCCCTTCCACTTGCAGGTCTTGCATGCGATCGTGCTCGAAGTTTCCTTTCGCAACGTAGTAGAACCAATCGCCGTGCTTCACCTTGAGATAGGTCATCTCCGGATTCACAGCCACAGCTACGTTCGAAGTCAATGTCCAGGGCGTCGTCGTCCAAATTAGCAGAGCGGTTCGCTCTTGGCCCCTGATCGGGAACCGCACGAAAACCGAAGTATGCGTCGTGATGCGCCGCCCTTCGGCAACTTCCATCTGCGAAAGACCCGTTCCGCAGCGTCCGCACCAGGGCATGACGTCGTGCCCGCGGTAGATGAATCCCTCCGTATGACACTTCTTCAAAAACGACCAGATGGTGTAATTATTCTCATCAGAAAAAGTGAAGTAGCTGCCGCCATACTCGGCCGAACCCAATTTCCGCACAATCTCGCTGGCCCGCGCCGTCTCCGTATGCCCGCTGGGCAATTTCGCAGTGACCACTCGGTCGCCATCAGCCAAAGCATCTCGCAAAGCAATCAGCACTTTGGGATCATCCCAGTCGCACCAATAGCCCAAACGAATGGATTGCTCAGTCTGCCGCGCCGCAAACGTCAGCACACGCTCTTTGCATGCCCGAACAAAATTCTCGATACCAAACTCGCGAATCTCGCGTTTGGTCTTCAGCCCGAGGCTCTTCTCGACTTCGACCTCGACCCAAAGTCCTTGGCAATCGAACCCGTTCTGATACCTCAGCGCACTTCCCCGCATCGCGTTGTAGCGCTGGTACATGTCTTTCAGCGAGCGCCCCCAAGCGTGATGCACACCCATAGGATTATTCGCGGTAATCGGTCCATCCAGGAAAGACCAACGTGGGCCGCCTGCATTCTTCTCGCGAAGCTTCTGAAAAATCTGATTCTCCTCCCAGAAACGCAAAATCTCGCGTTCCATCGCAGGAAAATCGGGCACTCTCGGCACTGGTTTGTACATGCTCATAGGAATATCTTCATAGATTATCACAGCCGCCAAGCGCGCCCTCCCGGTTGCGCCCTCGAAGCGCGTCCACTACACTCAAGTTTTACTTAGAACGCTTCGGAGATTGCTTGCGGACCATCCTTCGTTTTCTAGTCTGGACACTTCTGCTTATTGCGGTAGTCACGGGTGGGACGGCTTGGTGGTTCATTTACCGGCCTCTTCCCCAACTCGACGGCTCAATCTCGCTCCCAGGCCTGCAAAAGGAAGTCTCCGTAGAACGCGACAACTGGGGTGTCCCACATATCCGCGCGTCTTCCCTAGAAGACGCCGTCGAAGCCCAAGGCTACGTGATGGCGCAAGACCGCCTCTGGCAACTCGATTTGATGCGCCGCGCTTCCCGCGGCCAACTTTCAGAAATTGTCGGTCCCCTTGCACTGAAATCCGACAAACAATTCCGCACCCTCGGCTTCTCCCGCGCAGCGGAACGCGACTTCGCTGCAATGGACAAAGATTCACGCGCGCTGATGGAAGCCTACGCCCACGGCGTAAACGCCTTTATCGAACAACATCAGAAAAGCCTGCCGCTTGAATTTACTCTACTCAAGTACAAGCCCCAGCCCTGGCAGCCTACCGATTCGCTAGTCATCGCCGGCTACATGTACCAAACGCTGACCGACACCTGGGAGCGCGAGCTAGACCGTGCGAAAGTCGAAGAGCGCGTCGGCGCGGATCGTTCGAAAGATCTCTTTGCGGTCGACGCGCCGATGGATCATTTCGTGGTTGGCGACCCGGATGTCCCCAATGACGGCTCGCAAGCGTCCCGCGTCGATCCCGACGACGAAGACGATGACGACGATGTGCCGACAGACACTATTCTGAAAGCGGCCGTGCCCGGCGCAGGCGGCGTTCGAACGCCGGAGACTTTTGCGGATGTGACGTCCGCGCTTTGGCCTTCGATCGAGGGCTACATCGAAGAAACCCAAAGCGAAATCCGCCAGGGTCTCGGTAGTAACAACTGGGTCGTCAGCGGCGCGCACACCGCCACCGGCAAGCCTCTTCTTGCCAACGACACGCATCTCGAGCTGTCCGTCCCTCCGATCTGGTATGAAATTCACCTTAGCGCCCCAAATTACAATGCGAAGGGCTTCACTCTGCCTGGTGCCCCGCTAATCGTAATCGGCCACAACGACCGCATCGCCTGGGGCTTCACAAACAACGGCGCCGACGTGCAGGACCTCTACATCGAAACATTCAACCCCGCCGCAGCTGACGAATACCGCGTGAACGGAGCATGGGTAAAGGCGCAAGTTTTTGACGAAGCGATTCACATCAAAGAGCAACCGGACGAACACTTGAAGGTCTTCGTCACGCGACACGGCCCAGTCGTCCACCGCGAAGCCGGCAAAGTTTACGCGCTTCGCTGGACGGCGCTAGAACCCGCCGGTCTCGGAAGTACCTACAACTGGCTTTCCACCGCGAAAAACTGGCGCGAATTTCGCGAAATAATGAAGCGCGTCTGGGGCCCAGGCCAAAACGCCGTCTACGCGGATATGGACGGCAACATCGGCTACGTAATGGCCGCGCGCGTCCCCATTCGTAAGAAAGGCCACGGCGAAATTCCCGTTCCCGGCGACACAGACGCCTACGAGTGGACGGGCTATATTCCCTTCGAGCAACTGCCCCAGGCCCTGAACCCAGATAGCGGCCTCATCGTCACCGCCAATGCGCGCGTCGTCGGACCAAATTACAAACCGTATCTCACCGATCGCTGGGAAGAGCCATATCGCACGGCACGCATCTACGATCTCCTGCACGATAAAACGGATCTCCGTCCCATCGACATGCTGAAGGTCGAGACGGACACCTTCAGCTTTCCGCACGTTTTCCTCGCCGACCAAATTTCTGCCTCATCAAAAACAGCGCAGCCAAAGGATCCTCGCGCAAGGCAGCTCATCGATGGCTTAAAGGACTGGAACGGAATCGCTGATGCGGATTCTTCGCTCGTCTCTTTCCTGGTGATGGCGCGCCGCGCGGCACTCGATCTTATCCTTGAGCCTTATCTTGGAAAAGATACCAATCTTTATAGCTGGCGCAGCACCGCGTTCCTCCAAAAAGTGTTAACGGACCGCCCAGCAAAATGGCTCCCGCCAGCCTACAAGAACTATGATGAATTGCTTGCTGCAACAGCAGACCGCGCCGTTTCTATGCTTGCAGAACAAACAAAAAGCGAGCGCGTTGAAGACTGGCAGTGGGAGGAACTGAACTCGCTGGACATGCTGCATCCCATCGGCCGCGAGGGTTTCTTGAAGCATCTGCTTAGCATCACGGGAAAGCCGCAGTCCGGCACAGGCTACAGCGTCCGCGCCGCGACAAAACGGCACGGCCCCTCGATGCGCTTCATAGCCAATCTCGCCAACTGGGATGACTCCATCCTGTTGATTCCAGCCGGTGAATCGGGGCAAGTCGGCAGCGGGCATTACACGGATCAGTTTTCCTACTGGTACGAAGGCAAACCGATCATTGCTCCGTTCAGCGATGCGGCGGAAGCAAAAGATCGAAAGCACACGCTGACGTTGAAACCACCATTGTGATGCCAAGCGATTCCATTCCACCATGCCCGAACTGCCAGAAGTAGAAGCCGTCGCGAGAACTCTGCGCCACTTGGTCGAGCGGCGAAGGATTCGTTGCGTTCACGTTCTGCACGTCATCGCGACAAAGCCCCAAAGCCCCTCACATCTTGCGCGGACGGCAGAGGGTCAGCGAATCCAGTCCGTCCAAAGAAAAGGTAAATATCTCTGGCTGCAGCTGGGACGAGGAATTGTGACGCTGCACTTCAAGCTTGACGGTCAGCTACTTTGGTTCTCCGACGTCAAGAAAATGTTTGAGGTTGCTAACCAGCAAGAATCGGGCGTCCACGTGGATGTTGCGTTCGAGCTAGACAAAGGCGTCCTCGGTTTCGCGGACGGCCGCCATTTTGGCCGCGTCTACGCCTATGAGTCCGAGGAGGCATGCCCTGCGCTAGCTCAATTAGGGGTGGACGCAATATCGCACGATTTCACACCATCACGCTTCGCCAAGTTGCTGGAGAATTCGCGACGCCCGCTCAAGGAATTTCTACTCAATCAAATCCATGTCGCCGGCATCGGCAACATCTATTCTTGCGAATCCCTCTGGCACGCGCGCCTAAGCCCGAGCCGCCGCGCCAACTCGTTGAAAACTGCAGAAGTCCGCCGCCTCCACAAAGCGATTGTTTCCGTTCTCGCGCGTGCCTTAGAATGCTGTCTGCATCCGCCGCCCGATTTTCGCGACCCGGAGTGGTGGTTTCAGGGCTTGGAAAAGACTCTTCGCGTGTACGACCGCGAAGATAAGCTGTGCCGCCGATGCGGATATCCTATTAAACGCATCGCGCAAGCCGGCCGGTCAACTTACTTTTGTGCGCACTGTCAAAAATAGACTCCGAGGACAAAGGCCGACAGCGTGAATTCACCCGCCCCCAAAAAGCCCGAACCGCCAAAGAAGCCTGATTTTGAGCGCTCTCTCGCTCGCCTTGAAGAGGTCGTCCGCCGCCTCGAGAGCCCTCAGCTTTCCCTCGACGATGCCATGAAGCTTTTCGAGGAAGGCGTGGCCCTTTCTCGCGAATGCCAGAAGCAACTTGAAGAGGCCGAAGGCCGCGTCGAGATTTTGCTAAAAAAAGCCGATGGCAAGCTCGCGGCCGAGCCCTTCGATCCCGAAGGCGAGAGCGAATCGTGACTCTGCCCGCCGCCGCATCTTGCTTGTTCATCCCTTAACAATGAAGCCGCCGCTATTTTTTGAAGAAGACCGCGTGGAGGTCGATGCCTCCCTCGACCGTCTGATGCCCGCCGAAA
Organism: uncultured Acidobacteriota bacterium; assembly: GCA_963705855.1. Classification (GTDB taxonomy): domain Bacteria; phylum Acidobacteriota; class Terriglobia; order Acidiferrales; family UBA7541; genus Acidiferrum. The sequence continues at coordinate 24,176 of CAVPLA010000037.1, read as the reverse complement.
CGGCCCAACCCCCGTCGATTCACCGAGCCATGCGCTACAGCGTCTTCGCTGGTGGAAAGCGAATCCGCCCGATTCTCTGCCTCGAGACCGCCCGCATCTTCGATTCGAACGTAACTCCCGCGCACTATCCAGCCTGCGCCATCGAGTTCATCCACACCTACTCACTCATCCACGACGATCTCCCCGCCCTCGATAACGACGATCTCCGCCGGGGCAAGCCAACCTCGCACAAGAAATTTGGCGAAGCTGCTGCCATTCTCGCCGGCGATGCGCTACTCACGCTGGCGTTCGAAACGGTTGCCGCCACACCCGTCGACGCCAGCCGACGCGTCGCCATGCTGACGGAAATCTCCACCGCCGCCGGAACCATTAACGGCATGGTTGGCGGACAGGTCGCCGACCTCGAAGCCGAAGGCAAGCTCATCAACAAGGAAATGCTCGAATACATTCACCTCTCGAAAACGGCCGCACTAATCCGCGCGTCCATCTCTTCCGGCGCCCTATGCGCCGGCGCTTCCACGGAAGCTGTCGTGCGGCTGCGAAGTTTCGGCGAATCGCTAGGACTTCTCTTTCAAGTCACCGACGACATTCTCGATGTCGAGGAAACCTCCGCCGCCCTCGGAAAAACCGCCGGCAAGGACGCAGCACAACAAAAGGCAACTTATCCTGCGGTCCACGGACTTGAGCGCTCACACCAAATCGCGAATGAACTTGCCGCGAAAGCCATCAACGAACTAACGCCGTATGGCGAACGCGCCACGCGCCTCCGTGAAATTGCTGAATATCTCGTCCAACGCCGCGCCTGAAGTGTCCAACTCTCTGGCTAATCTCAATCACTCCACCGCGTCTCCGGACTCTCCGTGCTCTCTGCGACCTCTGTGTTAAAATCCCCACGCTCCACGCCTAGTTTTTCTCCGTGCGGCGCCATGCCAAACTGAACAAAAAATCCCCATGAAATCCAAATCCCCTCGTACCCGCCTCGATCTAGCCCTAGTCGATCGCGGTCTCGCCAAATCCCAACAAAAAGCGCTAGCAATGATCCTCGCGGGTGAGGTTCGCGTGAACGGCATCGCCGTGCAGAAGGCCGGAATGTCCGTCGCAACCGATGCCCACATCGAGGTGCAAAACCGCCAGCCAAAATATGCCAGCCGCGGAGGCTTAAAGCTCGAGGGCGCTCTCGAAGACTTTGGGTTAAATGCCACCGGGCTCGTTTGCCTTGACGTCGGTGCATCCACTGGTGGCTTCACGGATTGCCTGCTGCAACATGGGGCGGCGCGTGTCTATACCGTCGATGTGAACCGCGCCCAACTCGCCTGGAAGCTACAACAGGACTCGCGAGTTATCTCCATCGAACGCAACGCTCGCGAGCTAAACTCTGGAGACGTCCGCGAACTGGTTGACCTCATCGTCGCCGATGTATCCTTCATTTCCGTTTGCAAAATACTTGCCCCGGCTTTTGCCTGCGCCAAGCCAAGCGCTACTTTTCTGGTTCTCATCAAACCCCAATTCGAACTCCGCCGCGAGGATGTCGGCCCGGGCGGAGTCGTGAAAGATGTTCGCCTTCACGAAAAAGCCATCGCCAGCGTCCGAAAATGCACTGAAGCAGCCGGACTCACTTGTATAAATGTTTGCCCCAGCCGTTTGACCGGCGTCGAGGGCAATCAGGAATATTTTCTCCACGCTCGCAAAGGAGTCCTGAAGTAGAATCCCAGACACTCATGCAGCAAGCACCCATTTTCAAAACCATCGGCGTCATCTCCCGTCCGCGCCGCGCTAACCTCTCCGCTGTCGTTCCACAACTTCTTCAATGGCTGCAGGCCCGCGGCCTGCGCGTTCTCTACGACGAGGAAACCGTCTCTGCCCTTTCCAATCCATCCAGGGCTTTTACTCGCGAGGAGCTCGCCGACCAAGCTGACATCCTCATCGTGCTCGGCGGTGACGGCACGCTGCTGGCGGCCGCCCGCGTTGCCGCCTCACGTTGCATCCCCGTTCTGCCCATCAACATGGGCAGCCTCGGCTTCCTGACGAGTTTCACAGTTGAAGAACTCTACCCGGCGCTCGAGGAAACCCTCGCTGGAAGATCCTCGATGAGCCAGCGCGTCATGCTGCAAGTCGAGCTCGTGCGCGAAGGCACGGTTCTGGACCGCCAGCACGTGCTCAACGACGCCGTCGTCAACAAAAGCGCCCTGGCCCGTATGATTGAACTCGAACTTTCCATCGATGGCGATTTTGTCTGCCGCTATCGCGCCGATGGCCTCGTGCTGGCCACCCCGACCGGTTCCACCGCCTATTCCCTTTCTGCAGGCGGCCCCATCGTTCATCCCGCTGTCGAAGCATTCGTCATAACGCCCATCTGCCCGCACACGCTCACTGACCGGCCGGTCGTCGTGCGCGATTCCTCCCACATCGAAGTCAAGCTGATCGGAAACTCCGAATCCGTCTTTCTAACCTTGGACGGCCAAAAAGGCATTCCCATGCAATCCGAAGACTGCATCCGAATCGCCCGTTCCCCGGAGTGCCTCAAACTGATCCAGCCCCCCAAGAAATCCTATTTCGAAATCCTGCGAAACAAACTCAAATGGGGCGAGGTGTAGTTCTCGGATCCTCGTCGCCTTCTTCATCTGGAGTTCTTCTGAGTCCCGGTGCCCGGAGCAAATTGCCTCTGGTAGGTCAGTTCCCGACTAAGGCGTTCACCAGGACTTGAATTTTCAGTGCGAGAGTTCTCGCATCAATCCTTCCGTATTATCAGAAAATGTGCGGTTGCCATGGCTTCCAAAATCGCTCAATAGACAACTCGCTGCAATCGGACCGAGCGAGGATGACTCTTAACTTGCGAACGGACGCTAGTCATCATCGGGGTCGGTAGGAGGACGCTTGTCGTTGATGAAGTAGGCGGCCTTAAGCGCCGCCGGGATTGTGTGGAACGTAACGGGCGTATGGGTAAGGTTGAAACAATCGGAAAGGTCGTCGGCTGGAGTGTCCGCGTACCCCAGCGAGGGCAGGTTGTAAGTGCTCTCGATGAATTTGAGGATGCTGCCAAAGTCGTGTGTCGCATGCGAAATATAAGCAGTCTTGGCGTACGGTGAAACGACGATCAGGGGAACGCGGAAGCCGTAGACATATCCCGATCCCCAGCTCACGCCGTCGTTGATGACCTTAGGCGCGACGTGATCGTACCAGCCTCCCCAATCGTCCCAAGTAATGATGATGGCTGTGTTTGCCCAATACGGGCTATTGCCAATCGCGTTGACAATCGCGGATACCCAGGAGGGTCCGCTGCCGTCGTTAGCAACGGCGTGATCGGAGCTGAGGCCGTTGGGAATGATCCAGCTCACTTGCGGAAGTTGGCCGTTGGCGATGTCCACCAACACTTGCGATTGCGGGATGATCACGTTGTTGGTCCAATCCGGGCCTGTGCAAGTGAGCGTGCCGTTGACGGTCTGCTGCTGGCAGATGTGCTGAATGGCGTCGGGCCCGGTCCAGATGGAACCGGCAGAAGGCGCGTAGTAACGCCAGGTCACACCCTTGGTATTGAGGAGGTCGGTCAGCGTGGGATGGTCGAAACACGGATACTGGGGCGCTGGGATGCTTTCGCTCCCGGTGGGATCGATCATCTTGACCCTATTCGTCAGTGCAGCGATGCATCCGGCAGGGCTCAGCGCAGGATTCTCAGCAGCGAAAAGATTGCTCCCCGTGGTTGGAGCCGAAGTGCCGGAAATGATGAACTGGTGAGCCGGAAAGCTTGGACCTTCGTTCGTCTGAAACATGCGGTCGCCAAACGTGTACTGCTCGGCCAACGCGAAGTAGGGCTGAACGTCGGCAGGCTTGACGTACATGTATTGCGGGTTGGGATGAGCGTTCGGAGGGCAATTGGCGGCCGGAGAGCAAGGGATCAAGTTCGCCCCGTCCATCTTGCCGCCGTCGTACATGGAAACGAAAGCAGCATTGGCGTGGTTGAGATCGTAGTTTTGAGGGCTCGATCCGGTTGTGCCCAGGTCGATGGGGCTGAGCGGAATGGTCTGGCCCGCTGAATTCAAGCCGCTGCTGGCGATGTCAGCACCGCGGGATATAAGAACGGGATCTTGGAACAGATTGTCAGGAGTGCGGTTCTCTTGAAAGATGACCACGATGTGCTGGAACACAGCCGCCGTTGTCAGTGTCAGCGACTGAGGGCCGTTGCTGGGAGCCAAACTCTTGGCGTCGCTTCCGGTGACGGTGATGGTGTAGTTCCCACCGGGTATGCCAGTCGAAGTAGATACCGTGAGCGTGGAAGTGCCTGGAGCGGTGCCGCTGATCGTCACCGCAGATCCGCTGAAGGAACAGGTGGGAGCCGGCGTGCCGCCACTGATCATGCTGCACGAAAGGTTGACGCTGCCGGTATAACCATTTCCCGGTGTCACCGAGATGGCGGAGGTGGACATGTTTCCGGCGGTAATGGACGCTGGGTTCAACGGGGTGGCAGAGAGCGTGTAGCTCGCCTGGCCCATTGGCTCTGTTGACGAGCCTGAGTTGCAACCACTTAGACCGAGCAGAAGTGCCCCTAGGCCGAGCAATGTACCGGAGACAAAGAATGGACGAACGGAACGCATGGAAGGACCTCCTCGCAGTTGCTGGATTGTGTTCTGCCGAATATCAACACAGCTGGCGAGGATTCGACTCGGACCAAGTACACTTTTCCCCAACCCCATCTCGCCAAATCAGACAGCCGGGTCTTGGGTCCCTCGCGGGCTACTTTCCGACATGGCGTTAAACGAGAGTTATCTTTTAGCGGAATTCTTATTAAACTGCTTCCATCGGAGCGAAGTCGATCAAAAGAATGCCCCAAGGTTTTCTAGTAGATCCGTTCGGACGCATAGTATTGATCGGGATGTTCGTGTAATAGTCTTGCGGGGGAACGAAGAAACCTTCTGTGACTCTCTCAATGCCATGAAACGACCTTTTACCGTCACTTTCCTGGGTTGTCTGTTCATCGTTGTTGGTCTGGTAAGTACCATCTATCACCTCTTAACAGGCTCGCTCGATTATTGGATGGTTCCCATCTCGCTCGTTGGAATAATCGCTATCGTGGGTGGAGTCTTTTTGATCAAGGGTCGGGACTGGGCTCGCTGGGTGGTGCTGGCTTGGCTCGCGTTTCATGTCTTCGTAAGTGCCCTTCATTCACTCTCGGGATCTGTGGCGCACTTCCTGCTGTTGATCTCGGTCGGCTATTTCTTGCTCACGCCGCCGGATTCGAAATATTTTGCTTCCGCGTCGTCAGAGTAATCGCCCTGACAGCTCATCCAGAAAAGATACGTTATCTCCTTGTAGGTTCGCATGACCGGACAACTGCCCGGCTGCTTTTGAAAGCGATTTCCACTTTTGTGGAGTCGAGATGTGACGCGGTGGTTTAGGTGCAGCCTATCAGTTGCTCCCCGTTTCCTCTGGGTTGGGATAGAGCTCGGGCGCGCCGGCCTGGAAGGTGGAGGGTTACCGTCCTCGCCCTTTCGGTTTGCGAGGCGGGGTCACAATTCCACCAAGGCTGCGTTTCCCGAGGCCCCCTTATAATGCCGGACGTCCGATTTTCTCAGGTCCGGTTTGAAGCCTTGGCATTTCGTCCGTGAGCCTTCCCATTCACCACGAGGTTCAAGCGCTGGTGCGCGTACGCCCCGTCACCGAACGGTTTGCTCCTAGCTTCGTCCCTGGCCCTGGCTGCGGTTGATATGCTCGGTTTTATCAAGCCGAGCCCGCGCCCGTCGTAGGAACCACCAAGTGCCCAGAGTCCCTTTGCCTGATGTTGGCGTTACCTTCATCAGGGAGACGTGTACCGCCTCCTCCGAGGACATTACTCATCGGTCATTAGACGTACAGTTACGTCATCGGACAAGCGTCGGACGAGCACTCCATTTACGCGCGTTAGTCATCAATCGCTCAAAGTGTACCCCTTGCGTTTTAACGAACCTGTTCTGACGTTTGTCCCTGGACCCGTCGGGAGCGCGAAGGAAGAGCATTCGAGGTGGGCTGTAGCAGCGGGCTTGTCAATATTTTGGCGGTGAAAAATTAAATCTATATGCCAAACATGGAGTTGACACCGGCGCGTGGGGCCGTAGCAGAAGGTTCTCTGCGTTCGAGCGCGGGAAGAGACTCCTGCGGGGCGGCTGGCGGCGAAGTCACAGGCTGCTGCACAGCGGGCTGATCCGCGGCGGAGGGCGGAGCCGCAGGCACAGCACTAGGAGTTGCAACGCTCGGGGTGGCAGCGATTGGCTGAGCAGCAATCTGCTGGAGATAGGCGAGATCACGAGGCTCTTCCGTGCCCGGCTGAACGGCAGGAAATGACAACTTCATTTGATGCTCCATGGCGCTGGCGATGCGGTGCAACTGCCAGATGAGCTTTTCGAGTTCTCTCGAACGGCCAAGGTTCAAGCTGCGGTCCCACAGAAAACGGATGGACAACACCAGGAGAATGGGCAGGCCGATGGCCAGCGTGGCGAGTACGATGGTGAAGAGCAGCGAGTCGATTGGTGTGAGGAATTGCATGATTGGCAGCCTCAAAATGCAGGACTCCGAAACTAGGATACAGCAGCGCAGCAGTGGTGACAAACGAATCGATTTCGGCGCAATCGCTGAAGCGTTCCTAGTGGTTCTTCGACCGGCTCGATCTGACCAGGAAGCGCTGGTCAGAAGTCAGGGCGCAATAGCGGTAAGCCCCGTTACCGAAAATGTGAAGTAACACTTTTTCGGTTACCGCGTCAATCGAGAGTTACCGCGTTCCAAGGCAACAAGACGGCGGCCTCAAGCTGGGCCGCCGTCAATCCTATTGCCCCTGGTGGAAAGCCCCTTAAACGGTTAAATAATTGTAGGGGACCATTTGGAGTCGGCATCGTCCCCGTCGGCGCCTCTGCTTGTCGAGGTGGATGTCTATGAGTGGCATTCTATTTCCTCACGGCCCACGCCATACCGTCAGGCTGTCCCAATGGGGCGATTTCTCCGGTTACCGTGAGGCTCTTCAAATCCACGATTGCCACCTTGTTCCCGCCGCTTACTGCCACGAATGCCCGGGAACCATCCGGGTCCATAAGGATTCCAGCCGCGCCGCCGCCCAGACTCAATTGCTTCACTTCCCTGCGGCTCGCGGCATCGAGCACCACAAGATTAGCCGCGGACGGTGCCGCGCCGGGTCCGAACATTCCCAAGCCAGAAACCAGCACGAGCTTTCCATCTGGCGTGAACTTCAGCCGGTTCGCTCCCTTCACCGAAATCGGCGAAGTCTGAATTATTTTCTTACTGGCGAAGTCAATGATGCTCACCGTACCGTCTTGCGCGTTGCCCGTCCAGATCTCCTTGCCGTCAGGCGAGACATCGAATCCCTCGGAGCCCCGGCCCACCGAAACGTCGGTCACTTCCCACGCTTTCTGGTTGCCGCCCCCCGGCGTTGGTCCGGCCTGTGGCGCACCTGGAGGAGGCGTGGCGCCCGGCGGCGGGCCGAATCCCATGTTTGACTGCAAAACCAATTCGATAATGCTGATCGTCGCGGAGCTGACGTTCGAGGTTACAATCTTGTCCAGACTTGGAGCCACCCAAACCATATGAGTCCTATCCTGGCCGGTGCCCATAACCCAGTCGATCTCTTTCGTCGAAGGATTGTAACGCCCTATCACCTTGTTGGTCTCCGCAGTGAAATAAAGCTCGCCACCCGCGAAGTCCAATCCATGCGCTCCGTGCAGCGCTCCCAGATCAATAGGGGCCAGCGCCTTCTGCTCCAGCAGATCGACGACGGAGATCATATGCAGCGAGCTTTGCGCCCCGCCATAGTTCGTAATGTACGCCAGCTTTCCGTCCGACGAAGCAATCACCTCATGCGGGTCTTGTCCCGCCGGCACCTTCGCCACTATTTTCAAGCTCACCGGATCAATAAGATCGAGCTGAGTCCCATTCTTCTCCAGAATTAATAGCGTCTTGGACGGTGTCTGCGCCGCAGCAGAAAAGCCCATGAGCAAGAATGAACCCAAGCAACAAATCATTGGTTTGAAAACCCTGCGAAGTTCCATTAGATTTCCTCCCTGTTAATTTCCCCCCGGAAGCCAAACAGACGCTCTTGTGCAAGGTACGCTTCTCCTGTGCCCGACACAACGGATTTGCCACCAGGGCAGGCCCCAGCGATATCAGTGTTTTTCAGTCGGCTCGGTTTGCATTATAGTCGACGATAAGTCGTGAACCGCAAACTGACGCAGAAGCGGAACGCCAGGTACTAGAAATTCCACTGAAAAAACGCTTGCCAAAAAACCCTCTTCAACGCGGCGGCTTCTCTGCCGCTTTTTTATTTCCGGGCGGTCTGCTTTCAGCGCTCCATGGCCTCCGATCGCGGTATCTCAATCCATTATTATATTTACTCTCAAACCCTTTAGAATCAACACTTGCACAGACGCCCGCAATTATTGATTCTAATCAACTTACAGAAACTCTAAGTTTCTTAGAATCATCACTTACGAAAACCAGGGGGAGGGGAGGGGAGGGGACGGGGGTAGGCATAGACTTCAGTCTGTGCTTCCCTTCTAATCTAGCGAAGATCCCCGACTTGCATCAGACTCGCTCACGCGGCACAACAGAAACGTCCGCTGCACCCTAAAGGAACGGTCGGCGGCGCGAGAGCGCAAGCGCATCCGTTCGCAGCAAATCGCCCTGCGTCTCGCGCCGCCGTATGAGCGTGGTGCGCGTTCCATCGACCAGCACTTCGCTCGGTCGCGTCCTCGCGTTGTAGTTGGAGGCCTGCGTCATTCCGTAAGCACCGGCGACCCAGATCGCGAGAACATCGCCCGGCTTTACCTCGCCGAGTGGCCAATCGTGGAGCAAACAATCCCCGGTTTCGCAGACGGGGCCGACAATATCCACGCGCTCTGCTCTTTCCATCTTGCAGCCAGAATCGCGAGCGATGCGCGTGATTGGATGCACCGCTCCATACAACGCAGGCCGCAACAAATCGTTCATTGCTGCATCGACGACAACAAAAGTCTTCCCACGGTTCCGCTTTGTATAAATCACTTTAGTCAGCAAAATCCCGGCGCTCGCAACGATCGAGCGTCCTGGCTCCAGCAGGAGGTGCAACCCGAGCGGTCGAACCAGGCTTGCGACCATCTGCGCATATTCAACACGCGATGAGATCTTTTCCGTCGTGTAGCGCACGCCCAGTCCGCCGCCCAAATCCAAATATTCCAGATGAATCCCTGCGCGCCGCAGCTCCGATATATAGCCCGCGATCCGGCGAAACGCACGGCGAAATGGATCCAGCGACACGATCTGCGAACCGATATGCGCGCTGATTCCCTTCCATCGCAAATGTTTGGAATCTTTGTGGGCAAGATAAAGCCGGCGTGCCTCCGGCCAATCCAGACCGAACTTGTGCGTATGACTTCCAGTAGCAATGTGGGGGTGCCCGCCCGCCGCGACATCCGGATTTACGCGAATCGCAACAGAAGGAATTTTTCCGCCGCGCCTTGCATTGCGTTCCGATTCTTCGAGCAAAACTTCCAGCTCCGCTTCAGATTCGATGTTGAAAAGCAGAATTCCGCTGTCGCCACGAGCTTTCCGGCCGGAGCGCGCAGAAGGCAAATATTGCAACGCATCGCGTATCTCGTATCGCGTCTTGCCAACTCCAGAAAACACAATTCGGTCGCCGCGAACCCCGAGGTGCCCCAAATGTTCGAGCTCTCCCCCCGAGACAATGTCAAAGCCGCTCCCCATCTTTGAAAGTTGTTGCAGGAGGGAAAGATTTCCGTTGGACTTCACTGCGAAACAAATCGTGTGCGGAATCTTCCCGAGACCGCGGTCGAACTCCCCGTAAGCATCTGCGATGGCCGCGCGGCTATAGAGATACGTGGGCGTACCGAACGAGGCCGCCGCATAGCAAAGGTCGACGCCCTCGCAAAAAACATGCTCGGCGCCCTTATCGCGTGGCGAGTTTTTCCACCCAAAGTGCGGCGTGAATTCGGCCGGATCGACAAACGTATGTTTTTTGCTTGAATTGGCAGCCTGCGCGCTCATCGCACCTTCAATACCACCAGCGTCCGGTCATCCGCCAGCGGCGCGCTCTGCGCAAACCAATCCACTTCGCGCAAGATCAGGTCTGCCATCTCCGTGGCGCTCACTTCATGCTGTTGCTCGATGAGCGGGCGCAGCTTCTCTGTCCCAAAAAACTGCCCCTCGCTATTGCTTGTCTCCGCAATTCCGTCGGAGTGAAAAACCAGAATATCGCCAGGATTGAGCGACACGCCCCACTCGTCGTAGCTGACTTCCTCAAAAATTCCGAGTGGAAATCCCGTGAGCGCGATCTTGTCGCACCGACCGTCCTTATACAGCAGCGGCTGCGACTGCCCCGCGTTCGCGACGCGCAACTTGCTCCGGCCCCTCTGCCACGTCGCGAAGCACGCAGTCATGAACCGCCCCTCGATGCGCCGCTCGCCGACGATTTGGTTCATTTGCTTGAGCATTTCCGCGGGCTGAAGTTTTTGCGGCGCAAGACTTCGCATAATACCGATAGCCACGGCGCCATAAAGCGCCGCGGCAGTTCCCTTGCCGCTGACGTCGCCGAGCGCGATCCCCAGCTGTTGAGGTCCATAGCGCAGAAATTCGTACAAATCGCCGCAGACTTCGCGCGCAGAAAGATATCGCGCCGCAATATCCAGGCCGAAATCCTCCGTAGGCACGGGCCGCAGAAGCGCGCCTTGGATGCGCTTTGCGGCCTGCAGATCGCGTTCCAAACGCGCCTCGTCGCGAGCCACTTGCTCGTACAGCCGCGCGTTTTCGAGCGAGACGGCAAGGTTGGCCGCCAGAATCGACAACGTCTGAACGTGATCCTCGGTAAAATAATTCAGTTGCGGGCTCTCGAGGTCCAGCACTCCGATGACCTTCCCTTTATGCATCATCGGAATGGCCAACTCCGACCGCGTTTCTGGATTCACCATCACATAGCGCGGGTCAGTCGTCACGTCCGGAACGACCACCGGCTCTTTCAAAGTCGCCGCCGCACCTACGATGCCTTCGCTCACCGCCACGCGCATTTTTCCCTGAACGCGCTGCCCGTGCTTTACGTCCAGGCGATGGCGAAACACTTTCTGAGTCTCGTCGTAAAGCATGAGACTCAGTATTTGATAATCGATCACGCGTTTGATTTGCTCGGCCGCGCGCCGCAACAATTCTTCCACGTCGAGGATAGAACTCGTCTCTCGTCCAACCTCATTAAGCAGCAGCAAGGTTTCCGCCTGCGCTCGCACGCGCTGGAACAAACGCGCATTATCGATGGCCACAGCCAGACGGCTGGCTAGCAGCGTGAGAATGCTCTGCTGTTCGCGCGTGAAATAGTCCAGGTGCCTGCTCTGAATATCGAGCACTCCCACGCATTTCCCCTGCAGCATCAGCGGGACTGCCAGCTCAGAGCGCACGCTTTCAATCGCATTGATGTATCGCGGATCTTTCGAGGTGTCGCTCACGCGCACGGGGTGCCCCGTCGCCGCCGCTGTCCCGGTAATCCCTTGCCCGATCGGAACGCGCAGATTTTCCGCAAGCTCCGGCGGATACCCAATGGAAAAACGGTGTTTCAAGTACGCGCCGTCTCCCTCGACCATCAGCACGCCAAAGATTTCATAGTCGATGTGACGTTTAATGAGGGCCGCGGTTCGCGCCAGCACCTCGTCGAGGTCGAGCGAGGCGTTGACCTCTTCGCCGATCTCGGCAAGCGTGCTTAGAACTTCGGCGGAAACCTCCGCCTTTTGTGCTGCCGTCGTTTCGGTGGCCGTTGCCTCAGTATGTTCGTTCGTGGGATTCATGAACTCAAATCATTATAGCAGGCAGCCGAGGAGCGTCTGTGGATCGTCTTTCTTCGAAACCGTTCTAGTAAGTTTCCAATATGGCACGGAGAAAGCCGCAAAAACTCTGCGCCCGTATATAGTAGTCCGATCAATTCTCTGATTATCCTGCCTTGTCGTGGGTCTTTCAGCGAGAGCACACCCACTCCCTGCAGATTGCGGTAACGTTCCGCATAGTCCAATCCAAAACCGACCACGAATTCATTGGGGATACTGAATCCCACGTAATCCGCTTGCACCGCCGCGATACGCCGTTCCGGCTTATCCAGAAGTACCGCGACGCGCAGCCGCTTTGGCTTGCGCTGTTCAAGTATTCGCAAGAGGTATTGCAGGGTCATCCCGGTATCCAAAATATCTTCCACTACAATAACCGTCCGGCCCTCAATACTCGCATCCAGATCTTTTGTGAGTCTCACCTGCCCGGAAGTTTTCGTGTCTTTTCCGTAGCTCGACACCGCGATGAAATCAAGCGACACCTCGCCCGGAATTCCGCGTGCGAGATCAGACAGAAAGAACACCGCGCCCTTCAGCACGCCGACCAAAAGCAGCGGCTCGTCTGGAAAATCCTGGCGAATCTGCTTCGCGATCTCCAGAATCCGCCGGTGAATGCGGTCTCGCGTTATCAACACCTTGACCTTTTCGCCCGGCCTGCTATGTGCGCTTCGAATTGTCTTTACCTTCGTCGCCATTGTTTTCCCCAAACTGGAACCGCGACTCTAGCTCACGTCCTCGTCCGGCGGCAAGGCTCATTCTGACGAGTTTTGGAAATAGATGTCCCGCTGCCCCTCTTGCATCAAATATCTCTCATGACAGAATGCATGCTGACTGCTTTTACCTCGAATTTGAATGCGTATAAGCTCGTGGCCATTCCCGAGAGGAGGCTATCTCGAATGCCTGAGGACAAACTTCCGGAGCCCTGGTTGCGCGGCACCCTTGCGGAACTACCGAGCGTTCATCGCGCCGTTCTGCACGCCCTGGAACTCGCCGGCGAAGATTTGCAGCGTTGGTGCGGCCAACTCACCGACAAACAGTTGAACCAACGGCCTGCGCAAATCGCTCCGGTTTCGTTTCATTTCCGCCATATTGCGCGGAGCCTGGACCGCCTTCTGACTTATGCCGAGGGAAGTTTCTTGAGCGAAAAACAGTTGGCTGCACTCAAATCCGAGCTGAGTCCAGGTGCCAGCTCGCGGCGAACTGTTTGCCGAACTCTCCTTTGCGCTCTCTACAAGCGCAGCTCGCATCCGCAGCTTTTCGCACGCCGACCTGGAAGCCTTCACGCTCTGTCGGCCGGAATAAACTACCGACCACGTTGGGTGGTCTCTTAGTTCACATTGCCGACCACACGCAACGTCATGTAGGACAAGCCATCACAACTGCGAAGATTGTGCTCGCTCAAGCTCCCTAGATGCCGCGTTGTGACGCCACCATCAGTCTCCGCTATACTCCATGTCCGGGAGAAATGGTTTGCTCGAGACCGCAAAAAACACGCTCTTGATCCTGAGCGCACTATTTCCCATCGTCAACCCGCTGGGCGGCAGCCCTATTTTTCTGACTTTGACGCAAGACTATTCCGCACCTGCCCGGCGCGCTCTCTCCTGGCGCGTCGCTCTGAACAGTTTTTTTCTTTTGGTTTGTTCATGCCTTATCGGAACGCACATTCTAACCTTCTTCGGCATTTCCCTGCCGGTAGTCCAGATCGGCGGCGGCCTGATCGTGATTTCGACTGGCTGGGCAATCCTGAATCGCAAGGACGACGAGCCCATCCACCGCAATGGTGCGGGCCGCAATGATGTGTCGCCACAGGATGAGTTCAAAAGCGCCTTTTATCCGCTGACATTGCCTTTGACTGTCGGTCCAGGCTCGATCTCCGTGGCGATTACTCTTGGGGCCAACCTGCCACGCCACGGCGGGGGAAATATTCTCGGGATGCTCGAAATACTGATCGGTTCGGCCATCATCGCGGCGAGCATCTACATCTGTTATGGATTCTCGGATCGACTGGCGCGCGCCATTGGCGCAACCTCGATGAGCGTTATCATGCGTCTCTCCTCGTTTCTGCTCGTCTGCATCGGCGTGCAGATTCTTTGGAATGGCGCGAAAGCGTTGCTCATCACGCTTTCCGCCCCAGGTCAGTGACCCCGGGAGTCTCCGCCGAAGCTTCCGCATCCACCCTCATTTTAGAGTAACCCGGACGTCTGGTCTGCTTGCTTAGTAATTCAAATGGAAGTTCAGCAAATGCCAGTGATAGATAAACCAGAAAAATCCGACGCAGGAAAGCGCAAGAAATGTATTCCAGAGTTTGTACCAGAACCATTGACCGCTGTCGCCCCAGGACTTCAGGCTGCTGTAGATTGCGATCAGAGCGCCGAAGCCGGTCAGTAACCCGAGAACCTGCAGGAGATGCAAACAGAAATCGTTGCGCTCCGTCAGAGGGTTGTCCGTCTTGCTGACGAAAACCAGAAGACCGACGACAAAGACGACAACGCAAAGCAAACCAGCCGCACCAACAAGCGTAAGCGCTTCGCGGCGGGTTCCAGGCTGAGCGGCTTTCCATAGTGTTTGCGAAGTATCGCGGCGATGGGCCACAGCAGCAGCGTGAGCGCGATGACAGCACAGGCTGAATCCAATGATGAAATAATTCACGCTCTGCTTGTCGAGAGGATTGCTGATTTGCTGGAAGACCATGAACGGATAGTCGATATAGGCGATACGGCGGCCGCTGGGATCAGGGGCGAACGCGATTTTCGCATTGCCGTCTACCTGACGAAACACCATCGGAGCAATTTCGCGAAAACGCTCGGGCTGCTGATTCAATCCCTTCCCACCCATCGAAATGGTGTTGTCTTTGGGATTGACGGTGACTTTTGTCTCGCCCAGCACGGTGGTTATTGCCAAGACGTTGGTGTCAAACCGGCGGCTGACTTCATACGTACCAGCCACGACGGCGGCATCCTGCGCGGCGGTCGCGAGCGTAGGCTCGTTCGACGGCGGCGGCGGGAAATACCGTTCCATGAATTTGTTAAAGAGCAGCCCGCGCGAATCGATCTCGGCGCGTCCAGGGCTGTTGTAGGAGACGAAGAGCCCGACGTTGGCGTCGAGAATCAGATGCAAGTTGCTGTGGAAGGAAATCGTGTCGCCGCCATGGCCGATGCTGCGGTGGCCGTCGAGCCACTGTTCGTAAAAACCGAGGCACATGGCATTCATCGACGGCGGCCAAACTCCCTGCTGGCGCGCGTGCATCTGGATGGCGGTCTCTGGCTTCAGGATTTGCGCATCGCCGTAACGTCCATTCTGCAAATGAGCGATCATGAAGTGCGTCATGTCGACGGCCGATGCGGAAAGCGAGCCGGCGGGAGCCACCTGCACATATTCGAAGTGCTTCGGTTCGCCGGACCCGAGAACGTAACCGTTGGACATATCGGGCTTGAGCGCATCGGGCAAGGGCTGACGAAACGTCGCGTGCGTCATGTTCAGCGGCTTGAAAATGTGTTCTTCGACGTAGTCGTTGAAATTCTGGCCGCTGACGCGCTCGACGATGTAGGCAGCCATGGTGGTGGCGTAGTTGGAGTAAGCCGGCGTCGCTCCCGGCGGAAAAATTCGCGCCGGCATGTGCACGCGAAGATACTCGCCGGTGGGGCGCAATTCTTCCGCGGAGTCGACGAACAAGTTCTTGGCGGTCTCTTCGAAGCCTGTGGTGTGGGTCATGATGTTGCGGAGGGTGATAGGCTTGTCGAAAGCGGGAGGAATTTTGAAGTCGAGATAGTCGTTGACGTCGCGATCCAGGTCCAGCTTGCCGAGCTCGACTTGCTGCATGACCGAAGTCCAGGTAAAGAGCTTCGAAATCGAGCCCGGACGGAAGAGAGTGGTCTCTGGCGAGACGGGCGCTTTTTTCGCGACATCGGAGTAGCCGTAGCCCTTGGCGAAGAGCAGTTTGCCGTCCTTGACGACGGCAATGACCGCGCCGGCGATGTCGGCATGCTCGATTTCCTGCGGCATGAAGCCGTCGAGAAATGCGCCGAGGTCGTCAGCGGTCAGTTCATGCGCCTTGGTTGATGAATCCTCCGACGCCGCGGGTTTGGGAGGAACGGCAGGCGCCTTCGCATCCGTTGCCTTGGGAGCCTGCGCAAAAATTGCGGCGCAACTGAAAACGGCCGCACACCCCAGCCACAAGAGTCTCGAACGAATCGATATTTTCACTGTAAAAGCCTCCCGCTTTTTCTGATAACGCTCATTAACGACAGCTGCTCCCGAAACCGGCATCGCCGGCGCGTGAACGCGTGAAACATTTGTTGCATTCTTGTCAGAGGGAGACTAAGTAGCAAAGGCAAGATTGTCAAGCAATTTGCTGAGGCGAGGACCGTCGCGAAAGCGACGCCGCTTTTGCTATTCGGCTGCTCGGCTGCGCAGCCACTCCGGATAAGCTGTTAGTGGCTTGCGTTGGCCGCGTCTTTCGCGGAGAACTTCTTCAAATAGGCCGACAAGTTCGCCTGCTGAAGAGTTCGCAGTTCGATACAAGCGTTGACGCTGTCCTTGGCATTTTGGAGGAGGCGTTCGCTGCCGGGAAGATTTTGGGATCCCAAAAAGTCCTGGGAATCATCCCTTAGCTTTTCGTCGCAAAAGTAACTCGCGAAACCTGG
Organism: uncultured Acidobacteriota bacterium; assembly: GCA_963705855.1. Classification (GTDB taxonomy): domain Bacteria; phylum Acidobacteriota; class Terriglobia; order Acidiferrales; family UBA7541; genus Acidiferrum. Next base: position 7,705 of record CAVPLA010000037.1, on the reverse strand, counting down.
GAATCCGCTGGAGAGCGATGCGTCGGCTTTCGCGTCGATGGCCGGATAGTTGCTCTTGAAGAGCTCCCAGGCTGCCGTCTGGGTTTCGATATTGCCCAGCAACCCGCCAATTTGGTACAAGTCCTGATTTTTCACGTCTGGACTCAGAGCTCATACGTACGCTTGGCCAACTCGCACTAGGAAATTGGGTGAGAGCCCCGAAATAGTTGTAATACTCTTCCGGAGTCTTGGCCGTCTTCATGTGCTCCAGGTATCGCTCGTACAGACCAGCGTTACCTTCCAGAGCCGATGCGTAGAGAGCACTCGATGCGAGGCAGGGATAAACTGAATTAGGGTCTTTCATATACTGTTCCACGAGGGCGCGTGACCTTTCGATCGATTGAGGGTCGCGGCTATACATCGCAAGCGTTACAAAGACGCTTGCACGCAAGGCTCGCTTCTCGTCTGCTTCACCCGGGACCAGCGTAGCGCCGACGTCGGCCGCAATTGGCCCTGCCGCGGCCTGCTTGAAGTCCGCGGACCCAATCCAGACTTCCTTGAACTCAATCTCCGCCGAATTCAGAACGATGGCGGTCGTGGCCTTCTGCAAATGGACATGAATCGTCTCGTCGCCCGCGAACGTCGCGCTCGCAAGGTCCGGCTCAAATTTCAAGTCGTAAGAGTCGGGCACGACGTTTTCTGGCAGTCGCTGCGACAACACAGCAGAACTTGCGAACAGACTCCACATCGCCAACACAACGAGGCGTTTCATCGTCTTTCCCTTCCAATTTATTTTGAAAAAAGCGACATCGCGTATTAGCTGCGAAAGCAGTCGCACGATGTTCCATTGCCTGTCGCGCTTGCTCGGCTTAGGCGTTCCAACCTATTAGACCGAGACGTGATGTTGAGGATAGCGGGCAACCCGCTTGATTTGCATTGAGGATTCACTTCGGCACGCCCCAGCGGTCGAGGCGCGAGGAGCTTAAGAGTTTAGGCCGCGGTCCGCTGGCTCTTCCAATTGTTTGTCCGTACGGTGAGCTGCTCAATTCGATCGCGCCTCACGGCGTAGCCGATGCCGGGCGTCTTAAGCACGTGAATGGTGCCATTGGACGTCACCTCAACCTCCGGCTCAATGATGTCTTCGCCCCAATACCGCTTGCTCGCCGAAACATCTCCTGGAAGCGTGAATCCAGCGAGCGTCGACATGGCAATGTTGTGCGCTCTTCCGATACCTGTCTCGAGCATTCCGCCGCACCACACCGGAATGGAATGCGTCCGGCAGATCTGCTCGACCCGCTTCGCTTCACTATGGCCACCGACGCGCCCAAGCTTGATATTGATAATCCGGCAGGCCTTCAACTCGATTGCCGTGAGAGCATGCCGCGCATTATTGATGCATTCATCCAGGCAAATCGCGGTCTGGATTTGCGCCTGCAGTTTCGAATGCGCGTAGATGTCATCCCAGTTCAGCGGCTGCTCCATCATCAGAAGTTTAAATCTGTCCAGTTCGCGCAGATGTCCCGCGTCCTCGAGGCGGTAAGCCGAATTGGCGTCCACGGAAAGTAGAATCTCTGGAAATTCCTTGCGCACCGCCGCAACGTATTCGAGATCTTTCCCTGGCTTGATCTTGAGCTTGATCCGTTGGTATCCGCTGCGCAATTCCTCTTCCACTCGACGAACCAGCGCCTGCGGACTCTCGCGGATACCGAGGGACACCCCACTGGCGATTTCCTCCAGCGTTCCGCCGAGCAGTTTCGAGAGTGAAATTCCTTTGATTTGCGCCTCTGCATCCCAAAGAGCATTTTCCACGCCGCTCTTGGCCATCTCGTGTCCGCGAATACTCGCAAGGAATCCCGGACAGTCCGAAGCGGCGGAAATCGTTTTTCCAATCAACGACGGCGCGACAAAATCGGAGATCACGTGCCACGCCGTATCCGTGGTCTCGGAGTTGTATCCTGGCGTTTCACTGGCGGTAACCTCTCCCCAGCCGCTGACGCCATCCGCAACGACCTCGACAAGAATAATTCTGCGGTGATGGGAAACGCCGAAGCTCGTCTCAAACGGCGCCTTCAACCGCATTTGCACTTCACGCAATGTAATGGATTCAATCTTCATAACGCTCCAGAAGGTAAGTCCCCTGTTCTTTGTTGAACTCGAATCCCGTGGCTGCGCGGCCATCGGCGATGTTCGCAACAAATTGCTCGCGTACGCTTGTTTGTATCTTCTCGGCAGTAAGCGGTTCATCCCGGCAGATTCGGCGAATATCAGCAGGGACCGCAATCCGTTGGCAATCTGAACCCATCGCGCCTGGCCTGCCGGCAAGGACAGCCTCTACTCGCTGTGAGCGCACCCACCATTCCGCCACAAGACGGTCCGTTGGCAGCCCGGCATGCAGTGGGCTGGATGTCCGCCCATACAAATTCGGAACGTAGTGCCGCACAATCGTCCCGAGACGCTCGATATTGAAATGCGCGTTCTTCAGTTGCAGCGGATCAAACGTCCATTCAATCAAACTAATTCCGCGTTCTAGCGCATCCTCGCGCTGCGCCAGCTTCAGCAACCGGCCAACCCCGCGATTCTGATACCCTTCGACAACCCCACCATGTGCGAGTGCAAATAGGTGAATCCCTCGCGCATTGCCGCAAACGCCACAGCAAATCCCACCGGCGCGTCTCCATCGTAAGCCGCCATCACCTGGCCACCGGTTTTCTTCGCCACAATGAAAATCTGGTCCGGCACGGTGTCGATTGGCGCATAACCCCAGATGCGCTGCTGCAGTTCGACGCAGACGCGCATCTCCTGAGCTTCTTGCATCGCCCGAATCCGGATATCCTGCTTCACCGCCGATGTTGTTGCCTTACTCATCCAAACTCCCTTGCGTGCAAATCCAAAGTCCTCGCGTACCGCCTGTGAAAACATGCCCGCGGTGCGGTGACGCAAATACGACGTATGTTACGTTCCGCCAAGCGACATATTTACAGCATGGCCGGACTTCTGCCCGACCGCGCGGCTTACTGTATCATCTACGAAACATTCGTTGCGAGGCCCGCTGCCGTTTGCGGTGTGCTGGTAGCGCAAGGGCAAAGACGACCATAAGAAACTCGGGTTTTCTCGCGCCTTGCCACATTATAATACTGCAACATTTGTTGCGCAGCCGTAAAATCCTCCCTCCTCGTAGAAGTATCCGCATGGCATTGCCGTCTATCTTTATAAAATCGATTTAATAGTGCGCTTCAAGCCGCACGGCGTTAGAATTCGCGGCGTTGGGGAGGACGGGAAATGATTTGTCATCGACAGTTTGGACTTGCGAGTGTGTTGGTAGGAGCCACGGTATTGTTCGGCGCCGGCGCTGTTCAGGCGCAGGGCAAGATATCGCCGAGGTGGGAAGAATTGACGGCGGCCGATTTTGGCCTGGGCGTCCAGCAATCGAAGGGGACGTGTTTGTTGCCCTTCGGCATTTTGGAAAAGCACGGACCGCATCTGCCCTTGGGAACGGATTTGCTGAACGTGCGCTACGCTTCGCTGCAAGCCGTGGCGCAGGAATACGCCGTCGTTTTTCCTGAATATTATTTCGGGCAAATCTTTGAAGCCAAGCACGAACCCGGGACTGTGGCGTACAGCATCGAGCTGCAGCTGAAATTGCTGCAGGAAACCACAGACGAGATGGCGCGCAACGGGTGCAAGAAAATCCTCATCGTGAATGGTCATGGCGGCAATGAATACTTGCTCCCTCTTTTTGCCCAATCGCAGATGGATAAGCCGCACGACTACGTCGTTTACGTGATCGTCGGAGAACGAAACACGCCGGGCGGACCGGCGAGAAAATCGTCGGGGATTGACTATCACGCCGGGGAAAATGAAACCTCGAATACGATGGTCTCGCGCCCCGACTTGGTGCACCTGGATCGCGCGGCGAGCGAATCTGGTGCGGACCAGAAGCGCGTGAATTTGCCGGAAGACGTGTATACCGGAATCTGGTGGTACGCGCGATTCCCGAATCACTATTCGGGTGATGGCTCCCTTGCGACAAAAGAACTTGGCGAATGGAACATGAAGAATTGGATCGAGGCCATCGTCGAAGCCATTCGCGCGGCTAAGGCCGATGACCAGAGCTTGCGGATCCAGAATGAATTTTACGAGAAGACCAAACATCCACTCGATACGCGCCCGTGATTTGATTGGAGCGGTAGACGGAGGAATAGAAATACCCAGAAAAGTCAAAAGCCCCACACGCAAACCCGACGCGGGTGGCACACTAAATTCTCCGAAATTTTCTGCTTGACGGCGGCGCTGGAGGAGTGGATACCACTTTTGTAATTCACCGTGGGGTGAAGAGACGAACGTGCCCCACCCATCTTTAAAACTGGTCTCTGCGGCCTATTTGAAATTTACTTCGCTACCGGGTCCAACGTGCGGATCGGGAAGTCGGTGGGCGATATGGGTGGGAGACGGGTGATTCATTTTGGAGGGTCTTCCTTCTGTTTGCAAGCGGGCGTGGGCTTCGGGCCACGATGGGAGGGCGGCGGTTTCCTGTGTCCAATGAACGAGGGCGGCTTCATCGCACCAATGGAGAAGCTTGCGCATGGCGCGGCCGTGGGCTCCGGCGAGCATGAATCGCTTCATATCCGTTTCGGTAGTCCAGAGGGTTGCGGTCCAGTAGGTGTGATGGTGATCGCGCAGCAATCTGGTGGCGAGACTGCCCTCGGACCACGAGGCCTGTCGCGTGGAGCGGAGATCATAGAAAAAGAACATGGGAAGAAAGCGCCAGGAGCGGACGCGAAGGCGAGTGATGGAAACGAGCGGCATGTCCGTCAGCCGAGGTTACCAGATGGGTAGCCAAATCGGATACTCTGCTCGCGCTTCCCGCTGTGCGTAACGAAGACCTATTGGAATCAAGACCTATATGAGCGTCGACTTATCAGAGTTATTTCCGTATTACGAATCCGTGTGCGGAAACGGAAAAGGCGCCGTCTCCGGCGCCTTTTTCCGCAAAAAACTTAAAACAAACTTCAGCTCGCTGGTGGTGGAACAGGGCACGGCGCAAACGGCGATGTCAGCGCAGTCGGGTCAGGAAAACTGTAGTCGCCGTTGATCGCATCGGACGGGACCTTGCCCTCGAACCACTGCAGCAGGCCCAGTGTTTGCGGGTGGTACGTGAATCCGTGCAAACTGATCGGCTGGGTTGGATTGGGAAGATTCTCGACTACGTCTCCGACCTCCAGATTATTCTGGCAGAATCCGGCAGGAGCCCCAGGTATCTGGTAATTCGGCGTGGCATTGTTGATGAACGGATCGTTCAGCAACTCGCCCAGCTCATGGGACAACGGAAAGATGTCGGCAAAAATCGTCGGATCACCGAAGACGAAATCGGCTATGTCCGCGTCAAGCGATATCGCAAAGGCGAATGTTTGCACGAAGATTTTGTTTCCGACCTGCTTGGATTCAAACGCGGTATGGAATCCGCCAATGCAGCAGTCCTGAGGCTGCCCCTGAAAGAAGTCGCCGTAGACCGCGTTGCGCGTCAGGAAGATCGGTATCGCGCTCACGGTAATGGGTTCCGTCTGAACCAGCGTATTCAACTGCGAGACGATGAAGTTGATGTCAATAAGCGCGCCGAGGCTTCCGTCCGGAGCCTGGAATACTATAGATGACCCGAACGGCACTTCGATGGTAACCGGGATCAAAGTCTGCGGGTGACCGAACAGCACATGGAAGCTATCGTCACCGTCGTTGTCACCATCTTTGTTAAACAGGGGATAAAACTCGGCGCGCATTTGCGCGTCTTCATACTGCGTAAATCCCGTGGCGTACTGCGAATTTTCGAACAACGGCGAATGTTTGATCTCATCGTTGATTGTGGTGCTGTCGATCACAATGTTGTTGCCGTTCTGGTCCACGAATTCGTCGAAGAAAAACGAGAGCGGGACGTATTGGGTCGGTACCGTGGTGGTCTGCTTTCTCTTGGGGTCTTGGCCGACCATCGTGTAGGGAAAGACTTGCCCTCCAAAACTGAACGCGCGCGTGAAATTGGGCAGAGAGACGATGCGCGGGTCTTGCTGTTGGGCAGCGGCATTCGTCGATGCCGATAATTTGTTGAACGCCATGTGCTTTTGTTTGGTGTTGAGTGATGCGAAGAAACTGCTGCCAACCACAACGGGGTGACGCGTTGCAGTCGTGGTGTTTTGTTGCCCAAATGCAGCAACGGTGACGAACAAGCACAGCATAAGAAAGCAAAGACACGCTGGGGGTCTTACCATGTTGAGTTCTCTCCTAGCAACGAGGTGGCGTCGGGGAACGACGTAGGCACTCTCTTGCAATTCTAACGCAATGTCAAATTGTTTATTTCGTGACGGGCGGCGGTAGCGGGGACAGCCGGGCAAAGATCGTTGCTTACTTGTATACACACGATTGGGTAATGACCTGGCGTGCCGGGGATCTCCAAGGGCGCTGGATTCAGCGTTCGCGGCGGAGTTGTTCTAACCAGCGGGCGAGGATGGAGTTGGAGGAGGATTCGACGTCGAGGAATTCAAGGCCCATGCCGATTCGGGGTTTGACGATACGGACCATGGCCAGGGCTTCGACGCTTTCGCCTTTGCGAGTCAGGGTGACGCGAGTGCGGGATTTTACGGCTAGGGGCTTGCTGGTACAGACGAAGCAGCCGCCGAGAGAGAGGTCCGAGGTAATGCCATCGCAGCGGGCGCCGGATTCGAGATCGAGGACTTCGGCGTCGGCAGCGAAAGGATAACGAATAGCGTAGCGGCGGTCGCGCAAGCTAACTTTGTGCGACACCCCATCGGCGGTTCGATCGTTCATGGTGATAACGTTGCCCACTGTCAATTAGACCGGGGAAGAGAGAGTCAGGAGTGACCGTCGGAGCGTTCCCCTTTACCTAATAAGGGTGCCAGAGAAGACGAAAAATGGGGAGATTGTGAGGGGAGGGAGAGCGAAAAAGGCAACAGGGTGGGACGCTTTGCGCGGGTCGGGTGGAGGAGCACGAGATATTAGTTGGTACGACAAAGGGAAGTGATGCGGAGGAAATGACGGCGGAGGAGGGTGCTAATCTGAGATGGCAGATTTCCTTCATGCTAAACGACACCATGCGAAGCGATGGACTGCGGCAGAGCGACCGCGTGAATTTCCGGATGCCGGTGGAGGCATCGTGGACGGCGAGCGGCGGAGCAGCCGTGAAGCACATCGCGGAGACGCTGCTCGTGAGCCGCAATGGCGGCGTTTTGCGCATGGATGAGAAGCTGACGGCCGGACAAGAGATTACGTTGCGCCGGATGGAAGGCGATCTAGTAAGGACGACCCGCGCGCGCGTGATGGCGGAGATCGATCAGGAGCCGGACGGATTCTTGTACGCGATTCAGATTACGGAGCCGAGAGCGGATTTCTGGGACATCGACTTCCCTGCTCCGTATAAAGCGGATGAGGCGCTGGCGAGATTGCTGATGGAATGCGGATTTTGCCAGAGGCGCGAAGTGGTTTACCTGAATGAGATGGAGTTGAAGTCGTTTGAAGTGCGGAAATGCGTGGCGCGGCTTTGCAAGCATTGCGACACGCCTTCGATTTGGATTGAAGCGCAATCGGAAATCAAGTCGCAGGAAAAGGGAGCGGCAAATCCGTTGACGATGGAAGAGCGGGTGATTCCGCGGCGAAACCGGACGCGCGTGAAAGCTCGGGTATTAGCGTGTATCCGGCGGAGAGGATTTCAGGAGGAAGTGGC
>CAVPLA010000036.1:0-184876 GCA_963705855.1 uncultured Acidobacteriota bacterium | reverse complement strand
GTAAATACAAAGGACCCTTAGAGTTAGAGACGACTCCAATTTGTTTTCGCAGGTATCGGCTTTATCCGAATTTATCCCAATGCACGGAATTGCCTGCCCAGCGGTCCTTGAAACCGTTGTACTTCTCACTTGATTTATAGCTTGGTAGGGCAGAGACCAACGCTATTAGATTCCATCACCTTTTATACCAACGAGGCGGGACGACGTTTATAGAGCAGGCGAAGCGTTAGCGTGACAGTCTACAAATGCCGGAGTGGGTCTCCTTCAATCGGTTCCGTGGCTCTCAGATCGCTGGATATTTTTTTAGTGTCTCGCTCGAGCGACTTTGTAACAAATTCCTTGGAGCCGAGTCCAACCGCCAGAGCCAAGCTGAGGACGATTCCCCCAAAAAGGATGCCAAAGGCAAGCTGAACAATCCCTGGAGCAATTCTCAGGTGCTCCAGAGCCATGGCAACAGCGAGCACGATTACAAGCCATTTCGCTCCAATGCTGAGGAAACGGGCGTACTGGAGGTTCAAGTTGACGGCGCCAATGAGCACGCTTCGGGCAAGAAACCGAGCGACGATGTTGCCGACCAACAAGACCACGAAGGCAGCCAAAACATTGGGAAGGTAAACGAAGATGCTCGCCACGAACAAATAGCTCCATTCGAAATCGAAAGCGGCAACCCCTATAAGAAATCCCCCGACAATAACCAGACCCGCCAATGATCGCGATATTAAGATCGTTGGGCTGTTCCGCGGTGACCATTCCGCCAGCGAGGCAAAACCCCACTGACCCAGCCGCTCGTCAAAATGCAAGCTGGTTAGCAAGCGCTTCACGATCATCGCCAGAATCCAGGCCAATATGACGCAGACCAGCAGCGCGAGAACGAGCGCCACCAATCCGGGCAGAAGGCTGGCTAACCTACTGAGAAAGTGGGCAGTCGAATCGGCCAAGGCCTGCTTAACTTGTTGCCACATAAACACCTCCGCTACTATTCCGCAAAAACTAGGGGTTGAACCGGTCGGGCCAGCGCCATCGCGAAACCAAATAGGACTTGCTGGCCTCGTAGGCCAGAGAAAGACGTTCCAATCTTTGCTCTGGAGACGCCGCTCCGGAGACCTTCAGATCATGGGCATAGGAGGCGGCCCAACCAAGGTAGAGAGGTGTCATGGACCTGAGCAAGTGATCGCGGCTGATTGTTCGCAGGCGATGCGCTAAGGCAAAATCGTAGACAATTCTCACCCATAATTCGTCGGACATACGAAACTGTTCTACAGGCAAATGCGCCAGCTTTCGCAGATCGAACGAAGTGGAAGGGGGCAGCACCATACCCCATATCTCCTGAAGCTCTCGGTTTCCCAGTTGGAATGACTCGATCATTCGGGTTGTGTCCAGGACGCCGGTGTCTTCAGCTACGGCGCGTGGCTCTCCGATTGCCCGGACGGCGGCCGACACGCGAGTTCGTTGCCAGCAGGGAGCGTTTCGTTCCATGTCCAGAAAGACCGGACTCAAGACATCGGCCAGCACAGAACTCATACCGGTCCAGTCTGTTGGGGCGTAGATGCGCGCTCCGAAATGCACTTCTGCAACTTGCAGGTTTTCACAGAGAGCAGTCGAGGTGAGCGATGCCAGCGGATGACGACGATTGCCGTTGCCGCTCGCCTTGGTTTCAAGCATCGTTTGAATCAGCCGCTGCGAGATCGCGCAATCGGGCCCCATTGGATTGTTCACTCGCTTTCCATAGAGAGCTCGCGTCAGGGGAGCGATGACGCCGTTGTTCAGCAGGCCCTCGAATTTGCGGCGCGCGTAGTGAGGTAGAACCAGATCGGCTTGTCCTTCGAAAAGCGGCTGCGCCAGTTGCCAGATCCATCCCGGCGTTACCGTTTCAAACTTGCTCGCAACAATGCAGCACCCTCGCGCTTGCAGTTTCTCGGCCATCGCAAAGACGGACTGATATGCTGCCGACATGCGCGGCACCCCAGTAGTGCTGCCTTCAGGTTTTACCGAAGGCGAGGAAACATGGAACACCGCGGCACTATTTGGGACGGTTTCCGCCGAAGGACGTTTCTCTGCGGCTTCTGAAGCGACCGGCGTGGGGCTCTCTCTTTGATCGTTTTCCATTACCGCGATTCGCAAGGGCCCCGGGAGCGCACGCAGAGTTTCATATGTCTTTGCGATGGCATCCGAATCGAATTCCGCAAGAATGCTTACAACCAGATCGGCGCTGCCGATTGATTCTTGGATTTGCTGCTGGGTCGTGTCAGTTTCCACGGTCAATCCTCAAGTTTTCTTCAAGCCTGTTCTACTCTGTTGTGGGAATCAGACCGCTTAATTCTTACAAGTGAAGCGAGATGATCCCCAGCAGTGGAATGCGTACCCATGCGGGGCGCGCGTTCAATTCATAGAGCACTTCGTAGAGCGCTTTATCAACAAGAAAGACATCGAGCATTTTTCGAAAATCGTCACCCTGAGCCGGCAAAAAGTTCGCGCCCTGGGCGGTTTCCCGATACGCACGCAAGAATTCGGCGGCAACGCACCGTACCCAGAGCTGGGCCCAAGGTTCGAGACTCGCGATGTCCTCGGGATGACGAGTCGAGAAATTAATCAGGCTCGAGTAGGCCGCGTAACTGAATGACCGCAACATTCCAGCGACATCCTTTAAGGCGCATTGCTTGGCGCGCCGTTCAGCCAGCGGCCGCGCAGGTTCCCCTTCGAAATCGAGGATTACAAAATTAGTCTTGACTTTCAGGACTTGGCCCAGATGGTAGTCTCCATGAACTCGAATGCGCCAGGTCTGAAGCGTGTTCCGCTTTAGCGCCTCGAAATGCTCGAGAATCTGGGTGCGCCTGCTTAGCACAGCGGCAGCGACCTCCACCGCATCATCTGGCAAAGACGGTAAACGCTCTTTTAACGTGTCGAAGACCCGCGACGCGTGTTGCCGCAGGTCCGCAAGGAGAGCCTTGAGATCTTCCGCAGTCAGCGGTTCAGGCACGAACGCGGGATCGTCGACAGCGGAAGCCAGCGCCAGGTGCATCTCGGCAGTGCGGTGTCCCAGAGCGGTGGCCGAATCAAGATAGATCCCAACATGATCGCGGGCCGCCTGAAGCACCGGCCGCTCCGAAAGCTCAACGGGATCCTGAGTGCCGTTGCGCAGGTCTTCGGGAAATGGCAGTGGGGCACAGGTTTCAAAATAACGGTCCAACTCTTCTATGGTCCACTTCCAACCATCGCCTTCATTCGCCACCAAACCTTGGAGCATTGCCAAGGTCGAGGGTTCGCCATCCATGCTCGGTTCGTATTCCATCGAACCCGCAAAGGGGGCCACTTGTGCGAACTGAGCCTTCTCCGTGAGGTATCGCCCGATCTCGGCGTCAGGGTTGATCCCACGCTCCTGACGCCGAAGCATTTTGAGTATGAAGCGATCGCCAAAAAGGATCGAGGTGTTCGATTGCTCTGCCGAACCACGTCGCACTGACAGCGGAACCACATCGCTTCCCCGAAGGACTGGAAAAGCCTTGCCCCGCAGACCCCGAATTCTTCCGTGACGCGCTTTGAGTTCGCGCTGGTCTTCGATGAAAGCAAGGAGTTCCTGGCAAGTGCTGTCGTCGAACGCCGCATCGTGCAGCAAGCCGGCTCCCTTGGTCGACATAATCGCGGCCACAATTGCATGGGGGGAAGTACGTTGCAGCTCGGCAGCCGCGTCTGCATAACTCATCGCGAGAGGAATAAGGTAGGTATCCGGTTCTCCATCGTCGAACTGCACTTCGACGAACACCACGGCGGAGCAAGCCGAATTGAATGGGGACCAGTCCAGGATGCGCGTTGTTTTGATGCGGCGGGATTTTCCTGCGAACCAACGCTGCTTTGGAAGATACTGGGGGAAATTCTGCGTTTCCAGCCGCTGCCGGCTTGGCCCCTCAAGTACACCGTCCCAACCGGCAGTCGCATTTAACGGCGTCTGTTCCACGAAGTCCATACTTACCTCCGCGGGCTGGGTCCTCTGCTGAAGTTCAAGCCAAAAGAAACTATAGGGAGCCAAAGTGAGCCTGTAGGGCTGGCGCTCAATCGGCGGAAAGTCCACGTAGCCGAGCATCTCGACTGGAACGGCGCCTTCCGCCTCCGACAAGTCCAGATCCACTGGTTGCGCGAAACGGGAAAGATTCGCGACGCACAGGACTCGTTCATCTTGATACTGTCTGAGATACGCAAGCACCTTTCGGTTGGCTGGGTCGAAAAATTTAATGGTTCCGCGCCCAAAGACGCCAAAGAGCTTTCGCAAAGCGATCATGTTCCGCATCCAGTTCAAGAGTGACGACGGATCGCCCTGTTGCGCTTCCACGTTGATGGCTTCATATCCCCAGACTGGATCCATGATGGCCGGACTGTACAGGCGCGCGGGTGTCGCAGTGGAAAACCCGGCGTTGCGATCGGCGTTCCATTGCATAGGTGTCCGAACGCCATTGCGGTCGCCGAGATAGATGTTATCCCCCATCCCGATTTCGTCGCCGTAGTAGAGAATGGGCGTGCCGGGGAAGGAAAGAAGCAAGCTGTTGAGGAGCTCTATGCGCCGGCGATTGTTGTCGACCAGCGGAGCAAGGCGCCGCCGGATACCCAGGTTGACGCGCATTCTAGGGTCCGCGCTATAGGCGATGTACATGTAGTCGCGCTCGTCGTTCGTCACCATCTCCAGAGTCAACTCATCGTGGTTCCTCAAGAATAGGCCCCACTGACACGTCTCCGGCAGAGCAGGTGTCTGGGCGATGATGTCGGTAATGGGCAGGCGGTCTTCCTGGCGCAAGGCCATATAGATGCGCGGCATCAGAGGAAAATGGAACGCCATGTGGCACTCGTCTCCGTCGCCAAAGTACGGGCGCACATCAGTCGGCCACTGGTTGGCTTCGGCGAGGAGGATGCGATTTGAATAGCCCGCATCAATTTCGCGCCGGAGAGTTTTGATCACGGCATGGGTTTCCGGAAGGTTTTCGCAACTGGTCCCGTCGCGCTCGACGAGATAAGGAATTGCATCCATGCGCAACCCGTCGACCCCCATGTCCAGCCAATAACGCATGACTTTCACGACTTCGTCGATCACCACGGGGTTGTCGAAGTTCAGATCGGGCTGATGCGAGAAAAAGCGGTGCCAGTAGTATTGCTTGGCTATCGGATCCCAGGTCCAGTTGGACCTCTCCGTGTCCGAAAAAATAATGCGCGCGTTCTTGTACTTCTCCTCGGTATCGCTCCACACGTAAAAGTCGCGCTCTCGCGAACCACGTGGAGCAAGGCGCGCCGCTTGAAACCACGGATGCTGGTCCGAGGTGTGATTCACGACCAGCTCGATCATTACCTGGAGATCGCGGTCGTGGGCGGCCGCAAGAAACGCACGAAAATCGTCCAGCGTGCCATACATCGGATGCACGCCGAGATAATCCGAGATGTCGTAGCCGTCATCCTTGAGAGGCGACGGAAAGAAAGGCAGGAGCCACAGGCAAGTGACGCCAAGGTCCCGAAGATAATCCATTTTTTGAATCAAGCCGGGAAAATCACCGATTCCGTCAGCGTTGCTATCCTTAAATGCGCGGACGTGCAGTTCGTAGATGACGGCATGCTTGTACCAGAGTGGGTCGCCTGCACTTCCCGGCCGCTTAGCCATTGTTTCCGCACCTCACGCGCGACTCCGAGACTCGGGCTGGTAAACTACGATTCCTAGCGGCGGAAGAGTCATATTTAGTGAATATGGTTGTCCATGAATTGGCAGCGCAACCGCCTGCAAACCGCCAAAGTTACCCTGACCGCTGCCGCCGTATAAAGGCGCGTCGCTGTTAAGCACCTCCTTCCAAAATCCTTCGCGCGAGACACCAACACGGTAGTTCTGTCTGACTACCGGAGTAAAATTACAGACAAAGAGCAGCTGGTCCTCAGCATTCCGAGCGCGCCGTAGGAAGCTGAGCACGCTCCTTTGAATGTCCTTGCAATCCACCCAGGCGAAACCGCCGGCATCAAAATCTAATTCGTGAAGCGCAGGCTGGCCGCGATACAGGGTATTCAAATCGCGCACCCAGCGCGACAGCGCGGAGTGCAGAGGCGACTCGAGCAGATGCCAGTCAACACTGCTATCGTGATTCCATTCCGAGCACTGGCCAAACTCGCTGCCCATGAACAGCAATTTCTTCCCGGGATGCCCAAACATAAACCCGTAGAGCAGCCGCAGATTCGCGAATTTCTGCCATTCGTCTCCCGGCATTTTACGCAATAGCGAGCCTTTTCCGTAGACGACTTCGTCGTGTGAGAAGGGCAGGACAAAATTCTCGCTCCACGCATAGACCAGGCTAAATGTGATCTGATTGTGGTGATAACTCCGAAACACCGGGTCTTGTGACATGTACTCGAGCACGTCGTGCATCCAACCCATGTTCCATTTGAGACCAAATCCGATGCCGCCGACGTAATTGGGGCGGGAGACCTGCGGCCAAGCTGTTGATTCCTCCGCGATCGTCATAACGTTCGGAAACGCGGCATAGACCTGTTCGTTGAAGCTTCTCAGGAATTCAAGGGCCTCGATGTTTTCCTTTCCGCCGTAGCGATTGGGTATCCATTCTCCGTCGCGCCGTCCATAGTCGAGATACAGCATCGCCGCTACGGCATCGACGCGCAGGCCGTCTACATGGTATTTGTCCAGCCAGAACAAGGCGTTGCTGATCAGGAAGCTTCGAACTTCATTTCGACCGTAATTGAAAACAAAAGTATTCCAATCTGGTTGTTCTCCTTTTCGCGGGTCCGCGTGCTCGTAGAGGTGAGACCCGTCGAAATAGCCGAGACCCGCTTCATCCTTCGGGAAATGTGCGGGCACCCAATCCAGAATCACGCCGATTTCGTGCTGATGGAGATAGTCCACAAAATACATGAAGTCGGTAGGGGAACCGAACCTGCTTGTAGGAGCGAAGTAGCCGGTTGTCTCATATCCCCACGAACCGTCGAATGGATGTTCCATAACGGGAAGTAACTCGACATGTGTGAAACCCGCAGCATGGACATAGTCGGCCAGCAAGGGGGCCATTTCACGGTACGTGAGCCAGCGGTTGTCTTCCTCCGGCACGCGTCTCCAGGAGCCGAGGTGCACCTCGTAAATTGAAATGGGCGCGTCGAGAGAGTTATGTTTCGCGCGGCCAGCCATCCAGGAATCGTCCTGCCAGGAATAACTCCCGAGGTCGCACACTCGAGACGCGGTGTGAGGCCGGATTTCAGCTGCAAAACAATAGGGGTCCGCTTTATCGACCTGATACCCCTGATGGGTGGACTCTATGTGATACTTGTACGCGTCCCCCTGACGCACGCGGGGTATGAATGCTTCCCAAACCCCTGCGGAACTGAGCTCCATTGGATTGGCCGAAGTGTTCCATTTATTGAAATCACCGATGACAGAAACAAACTTGGCATTAGGAGCCCACGCAGCAAACTGAACTCCCCGCTGCCCATCGCGCTCTACAAAGTGGGCGCCAAGTCTTTCGTAGGCGCGGTGAAAAGTTCCTTCCGCAAGCAAATACCGATCAAATTCACTTAGAACCGATTGCATAATGCGCTCTCCCGTTCTGAGCTGGGCCTTCTAAGCCCTGTTCGACAGAGCGACCTATAGATAGTAGTCGAAATCCTTCTCCGTTCGCACCCACCTCCTTAGAAGTAAAACATGCGCCGGTAAACTTTCCGGAACAAGTTCCACATAATTTCGCGAACCTTGCCATAAGAACCGGCCCTCGCTGAGCAAGTCGTGTGCCTGAAATGTATGACGCGTGTCCAGTCCGATGGAGCCAAGATCGAGATTGATCCAGCCGCGTTGGACATGACAACAATCCAGATTCACCACCACAACGATCACACTCGAGAGGTCGTCTGTGGACTTGGTATAACAAATCAGTGCAGGATTATCCGTCTCGTGAAAACGCAAATTGCGATTGCTTTGCAGGGCTGGATTCTCCTTGCGAATGCGATTCACGCTGGCAATGAAATTCTTCAGGCTGGCCTTGGAACTCAGGTCCCGGTGTTTGAGTTCATATTTTTCAGAATCAAGATATTCTTCACCGCCGGGGTGCAGTGGCGCATTCTCGCACAGCTCAAAGGGCGGACCATAGATACCGTAATTGCCGCCCAAGGTGGCCGCCAGAATGAGCCGGACCATGAACGCGGGACGGCCGCCCACTTGGAGAAACTCCGGGAGAATGTCGGGCGTGTTCGGCCAAAGATTCGGGCGCAGGTACTCCCTCACGTCGGTTTGCGCCAGTTCAGTAAAGTACTGTGTAAGTTCCTGTTTCGTGTTACGCCACGTAAAATAAGTGTAGGACTGAGAAAAACCAAGCTTGGCAAGTCGATACATCACATTGGGTCGGGTAAACGCTTCCGCAAGAAAAAGCACGTCGGGGTGTTGGTTTTTAATTTCAGTGATGACCCACTCCCAAAAAGGAAATGCTTTGGTGTGGGGGTTGTCCACTCGGAAGATCCGTACACCTTGTTCGATCCAGAAAAGGAAAACACTCTTCAATTCTTTCCATAGCGCTCGCCACTGCGCCGTCGCGAAATTTAAGGGGAAGATATCTTGATATTTCTTGGGGGGATTCTCCGCGTACTGAATGGAGCCATCCGGCCGAGTGCTGAACCACTCCGGGTGTTCCCGCACGTAAGGATGATCCGGCGAGCACTGCAGGGCTATATCAAGCGCGACCTCGAGCCCACGATCGGCCGCTTTGGCCAGGAACCTTCGGAAGTCCTCCAGAGTTCCCAATTCGGGGTGAATGGACTTATGGCCGCCTTCCGCCGATCCGATGGCCCACGGACTTCCGACATCACCCGGCCCGGCAGGCAGGGTATTGTTTTTGCCTTTACGGAATGTTCTTCCAATCGGATGAATCGGAGAAAGGTAGAGGACGTCGAAACCCATCGAGGCAATATAGGGCAGCCATTGTTCGCAATCCCGAAAGGTTCCATGACGATTCTGTTCGGGCGAGCAGGACCGGGGGAAGACCTCGTACCATGTGGAGAAGCCTGCTTTCTCGCGATCGACGACGACTGGCAACTGTTTGTCATACCGGGTGACAAGCTCATGCTCGGGGTAAAGCTGAACTAACCCCAGCAGATCAGTATCCAGAGCAAGGGCTGTTTGTGACTCAAGTTGTTTGTTTTCGCGCAATCTGCGCGCCCAGTCGCGCAGTATCTCGCCGTCTTTTCCTTTGGCACGGGTCGCGGCTGCCTCAATCAACCCGGCGCCGATCAGCAAATCGACAGAAATATCCTGTTTTGCCGAGATGCGCTTTTCCAAGTCTCGCCGCCACGTCTGAAAATGGTCGACCCACCCTTCGACCGTGTACGTATATCTTCCCAATTTCAGGACGCAAAACTCGCCCCGCCAGCGGTCATTGCCGAGTGGCTTCATAGGCGATACTTGCGGTTCATTTCCATCCTGCCAGTAGACCAGCTGGCAGGCGACCTGATCGTGGCCGTCAGTGAAGACATCGGCTTCCACAACCACTTTTTCACCTATAACGCGCTTAGTCGCGAATCTCCCACAATCAATTTCCGGCGAAAGCCGTGCGATTACGACACGAAGTCGACCGTTTGATGTCGCTTCCGACATTAGCTCGGGATTCCCCCTCTTTTTTGTCGCCCAGGGAATTGCTGGGACATTCACCAAAAAATAGAGCGGCTTAACCATTCTACGACCCATATGGTTGGATGCAACTCGGTATTCACTGGCAGATTGTTCGGTACCTTGTTTTTCACGTATCTAGCCCTGATAGGGAATTCCCTTATTCGATTTTTCCTCAAAACCATAGGCCGACGCGACATCAGGCGACTCAATTGAACAAATAACTTGATTGTGTTTGGCCACCAGGGATTTGTATTCTCTTGGACGCTGACTGCGCCGGCCGCAAAGGCCGTCGCTCCGCGTTATCCTCCCAGCGGGTTGCGAGGGTTGAGCTTGGTCATTCCGATCCATGAGATATAAGCACAAAATGCCGTTTGGCGCAGAAGTCCTCGACGATGGAACAGTTCGCTTTCGCTTGTGGTCTCCCAAAGCGCAGGACGTTTTGGTTGACCTGTCTTCTAACAGTCTTCCAATGTCGCGGCTGGAGGATGGCTGGTTCGAGCTCGTTACGCCTGAGGCTCGGCCCGGCACACTGTATCAATTCACCATTGATCGTCAACACCGTGTCACCGATCCTGCTTCTCGATATCAACCCTCAGGGGTGCATGGGCCGAGTCAGGTAGTCGATCCGGCCGCTTTCATTTGGGAACACGACAACTGGCGCGGCCGTCCGTGGGAGGAAGCGGTCATCTATGAACTTCATGTTGGGACTTTTTCTCCCGAGGGAACTTTTGGGGGCGCCGAACGAAAGTTGAACCACCTTACAGCGCTTGGGATCACGGCGATCGAACTCATGCCCCTTTCGAGCTTTGCCGGGCGATGGAATTGGGGTTATGACGGCGTGTTGCCGTACGCTCCTGCAGACAGTTATGGCCGACCCGAGGAGCTCAAACACTTTGTAGACACCGCTCATTCCGCGGGTTTGATGGTTTTTCTAGATGTCGTTTATAACCACTTCGGGCCAGAAGGAAATTATTTGCACCTATATTCGCCGGAATTTTTCAGTTCGCGGCATCGCACTCCATGGGGCGACGCTGTGAATTTCGATGGCCCGGGTAGCCGCGTGGTGCGAGACTATTTCATTCACAATGCGCTTTTCTGGCTGGAGGAATATCAGATTGATGGTCTGCGGTTGGACGCAGTGCACGCAATATATGATGATTCCTACCCGGAGTTCCTGATTGAACTGGCGGAAACAGTCCGACGAGCGCTTCCTCGAGAGCGGTTAATCCATCTCGTTTTAGAAAACAACCGGAATGCCGCTCATTATCTTAAAAGCGATCCGCAAAACCATGCAGGCGGGTACACTGCACAATGGAACGATGACATTCATCATGCGCTCCACGTTCTCCTCACCGGCGAGTCAGACGGCTATTATGCTGACTACTGCGGCAATCCGATCTGGCATTTAGGGCGCTGTCTCTCCCAAGGCTACAGCTATCAGGGAGAGGACTCCCAATACAGAGGCGGCAAATCGCGCGGTGAACCCAGTCAAAATCTGCCGCCAGGCTGCTTTGTCTCTTTTCTGCAGAATCACGACCAAATCGGGAACCGCGCTTTTGGTGACCGAATAGGGACTCAATCAGATCCAAGAAAGGTGAAAGCAGCGCTTGCCGTGTTTCTCTTATCCCCTTCACCTCCACTCCTTTTCATGGGAGAAGAGTTTGGCGCAAGCAATGCGTTTCTCTTTTTCTGCGACTTTGGGCCTGAGCTGGCTTCTAAGGTCCGAGAAGGACGTCGTTCCGAATTTGAGCGATTTGCCCAGTTCAACTCCCCTGATGTCCACGTCCGCATACCCGATCCGGCTAGCGAAGAAACATTCTTGCGTTCGAAGCTCGATTGGTCTTCGATGCAATCTGCTTCACACTTCAGTTGGCTATGCTTCTATCGGGGATTGCTGGAGTGTCGGCGACGGGAGATTTTGCCTCTCATTCAGGACATTCTGCCTGGTGCGTCGAAATTCGAGACTCTGGGCGCAAGGGCAGTTTCCGTCTATTGGGCGCTTAAGGGCGGGAGAAAGTTGTCTATGATCGCGAACTTCGATAACGATAGGCTCAATGAGTCCAAACCGCTGCACGGAACGTTGCTCTATACGACAGTTGAAGGAAGCACCGAACTTTTGTACACCGGATTCGTGCCCCCCTGGTCCGTCGCGTGGTTCCTTGCGCTGTAAAAGACAATGTCTTCGTTGCGTCCTAGCACGTCATGATTTCTGCAAGCGACCGATATCGTTGCCTTCCTCGCTTGCACCGCCGACTGCGAGCCCATACACTTTCTTCGCAGTGTCAGTATGTCTCGCGTGCCGAATGGCCGTTTAAACTCGCGAGTGTACGATCAATCCAGGATTGGGGACCGTGCGCGTCGGATTATTCACAAGAGAGTTTCCTCCCCAAGTGTATGGCGGTGCGGGAGTTCATGTAGATTACCTGAGCCGTGAGCTAGCCAAGCATATCGCAGTGGAAGTGCACTGTTGGGGTCCGCAGAATTTTGATGACGGGAATCTACATGTACGCGGTGCGGAGCCCTGGGAGGAAATTACCAACGCTACCGAAGGGAAATTCAAAGGCGCTCTCGAGGCTTTGAGCCTGAACCTGTCGCAAGTGAAGTTCCTGACGGGCATTGACATCGTCCACACCCACACTTGGTATATGGCGATGGCCGGCTATTTCGCAAAGAAGCTCTACACGCTTCCCTTTGTTCTCACCACTCACTCGCTGGAGCCGCTTCGCGCGTGGAAAGCTGAGCAGCTAGGGAGCGGCTATGCCATGAGTTCCTGGATGGAACGGACAGCGATTCTCGATGCCGACGCAATCATTGCTGTTTCCGAAGGCACCAAAGCGGACATCCTGCGGGCCTATCCAGACGTGAAGCCCGATCGAATTCATGTCATCTATAACGGCATCGACCTGGTCGAATATCGAAAAACCTTTGAGACCGGTGCATTGAGTAATTATGGGATCGATCCGGCTATTCCCTACGTCTTGTTCGTCGGCCGAATCACTCGACAGAAAGGCGTGACACATCTCGTGGACGCAATTCGTTACTTGCCTAGGGAAACCCAGGTAGTGCTTTGCGCTGGCGCGCCGGATACGCCAGATATTGCCGCAGAGTTGCGACAGAAGGTCGAGGATGCTCGGCGCGGACATCCGCGTATCATTTGGATTGAAAAGATGGTCACGAAACAGGAGGCAATACAGCTTTACAGCAATGCCCGCGTCTTCTGTTGCCCATCGGTCTACGAGCCCTTTGGCATCATCAACCTCGAGGCAATGGCGTGCGGCGCCCCCGTGCTCGCCAGCGCCACAGGAGGCATTAAAGAGGTCGTGGTTGACGGAGAAACAGGTTACTTGGTTCCTTTCGATCAAGATCCGGTTACAAGTTTTCCCCTTGATCCCGAAAAATTTGCGCGGGATCTTGCCGCTGGGATCAATCGACTGCTTGAGGATCCGGAGAGATGCAAGCGCTTCGGAGTTGCGGGGCGAAAGCGCGTAGAAGAGACCTTTAGCTGGACGGCGATAGCTCAACAGACGATCCGGCTCTACGAACAGCTGATTCAGGAATCGGTGTGAAGCCTACTGACTTAATTCGGGCGGGCCGCGGCCAGGGATCGTAAATATGTTTCTCTCCGCCATGGTTCATCTATTCAATAAAATCGCGGCTATTTGGCACTTCCCCCTGCTGGCTTAATCATTCGTTCGCGTAGACTCGAGTGTTAACCCTCTTTAAATCAGTCTGATGCAACAGCTTCATCGCGTCGTGCTTTGTATGTAGAAAGTACAAACCAGAGTAGGTAACGTGATTCTTTCTGCGTACTAGAACCAAAGCTCAACAAAGCCAGCTAGACTTGCAAAGTTGCTAAAACTCACGATTTACCTATCTTGGTGAACATGCACGAGTTTCAATCACAGCTGCCTCCAATGAAAGGAAGTGTCGCGAGTCGAGAGAGGTGATTCTGAAAATGGGCCGGACGCCCTCTCTGACGGCGTGCCGTAAGTCCACTGGATACCCTTTTTCGCGAGGGGCCAACCTGAACCACGTCGGCTGAGCCGTAAATATTTTTGGGAGATGATTATTTTCAAGTCGGAGCCGTGGTCGCCACTTTGGTTACTCCTCGGTCGGGTGAGGAGATGCGAGAATGGATTACCGATATGGTGGAACAGAACTCTAGGGTGTTGCGCCGTAAAGGCGGCCGATCGATAAAACAGCTACAAATGGCTTTATCTAAAGGGGAAGGAAGAATAGCGGAGGTTTTGCGAAGTGGGAAGGATGCGCTCGAATCGGTAGCCGCCAAGTTGGATTGAAGAAGACCTCAAACAGACATCCAATTGACAGAGAATCTCCCCGCCTCCAGGATGTGGGTCGGAGGTCGCTCATGAGCCAAACACAACTGAAACAGTCTTATGTCGCTGTGACGATCACCTGTAACCACTGCAGGAAGGAACAGGTCGTCCATGTACGGCCCGGTGGCGGATTTTGGTCGACGGCTCATCAATCGGTTCTGTGTTTGAGCTGCGGCAAGTACTTTTACGTGATGCTTCCCGAGGCTATTATTGGCGGCCCATTTCTCCGGTAACACGGGTTACCCGAATCGAGCACAATCTGGCCGGC
The DNA here is from genome assembly GCA_963705855.1 of uncultured Acidobacteriota bacterium. Taxonomy (GTDB): domain Bacteria; phylum Acidobacteriota; class Terriglobia; order Acidiferrales; family UBA7541; genus Acidiferrum. The sequence continues at coordinate 170,652 of CAVPLA010000036.1, read as the reverse complement.
CCCAAGAGCAGGATCGTGGATAGGGCGTGCAATACGTCTGTCGGGAGTAACATGGAAGCACTCCGCGAGCATGGGATCGTGCCGAGCATGAGTAGGCCAGCGCGAGTTGCGAGAGCTTTACAGGGTTGACCTGATGACGACTCGAACCCATTTGCTCTAACCTCGCTTTCCCTGATGGTGTGTTTCGCCGAAAGAGCCTCTCGGAGACCTGAAGAGTCAAAGTGGACGACAGCTCACAAGGGTTCGCAATGCCAGTCGGGGTCGAGCAGCGCGCCGACGGATCGTGCGAGTTCGCGGTCTGGGCACCGCGTCACAAGTCCGTGAAGCTTCATCTGTTCGGTTCGGCCTGGCAGGCTGCAACGGATGCGCCAGCGAACTCGGGCGATCATTCGAACGAACGATACATCGAAATGGAGCGAAACAATTTTGGATATTTTCGAGCTACCGTCGAGAACATCTTCCCTGACTCTCGCTATATGTATCAGCTTAACCGCCCAGAGAACGGCCGATTGAATGGGATGGAACGGCCCGATCCTGCTTCACGCTTTCAGCCCGAAGGTGTGCACCGGGCTTCACAGGTGGTGGATCTGGGAAGCTTCTCTTGGACGGACCAGAGTTGGAAGGCGCCTGCCCTAGAGAAAAGCGTTTTTTATGAAGTGCACATCGGAACATACACGCCTGCTGGAACGCTCGATGCTCTTGCGGAACAGCTGGCGAAACTAGCTGATCTTGGTGTGACGACCATCGAGTTGATGCCCGTTGCGCAATTTCCGGGTGCACGTAATTGGGGCTACGACGGGGTATACCCTTATGCAGTGCAAAACACATACGGGGGGCCGCGGGCGTTGCAAAGATTCGTCAACGCCGCGCATGCGCATGGGCTCGCCGTGGCGCTCGACGTGGTCTACAACCATCTTGGTCCGGAAGGAAATTACGTTTCCGAGTTCGGACCGTATTTCACGGAGAAGTATAAAACGCCGTGGGGACCGGCGATCAATTTCGATGGGGCGCAGAGTGAGCCTGTTCGCAGATTTTTCATCGACAACGCAATCGATTGGTTTGAGAACTATCATATCGATGCTTTGAGGCTCGACGCTGTTCACGGGATCTTCGACTTTAGTGCTGTTCACTTTCTTGCTGAATTGCAAGAGCGTGTGGATGACGCGGGAAAGCGCCTCGGCCGAGAGCTGATCTTAGTGGCCGAGAGCGACCTGAACGATGCCAAAGTTCTCCTCCCTCGAGAGAGAGGCGGTTACGGAATGAAGGCACAGTGGAGCGATGATTTTCATCATTCGCTGCATACTCTGTTGACGAAGGAGAACAGAGGTTATTACGCAGATTTCGGGGATGTAAAAGATCTGGCCGTAGTGCTCAGAGACGGATGGCTCTACCAGGGCCAATACGCAACATTTCGGAGGAGACGCCATGGCAACTCCGCGAGGGGCATTGCGCGCTCAGGCTTCGTTGTCTGCAGCCAAAATCACGATCAGGTAGGAAACCGCGCGCGTGGCGAGCGGCTGAGCCAGCTCGTCAACTTCGAAGCACAAAAACTCGCCGCGGGCGTGACGTTGCTTTCCCCTTTCGTTCCGCTGCTTTTCATGGGGGAAGAATATGGAGAGACGTCTCCATTCCTATACTTCAGTGAACATGAAGACGAAAACTTGATCGAGGCCGTACGCCGCGGACGCCACGCGGAGTTTGTGGAGTTCGGGTGGCAGAACGAGGTTCCTGATCCACAAGACGCTGTGACGTTTAAGAACTCGAAGCTTCGCAGCCTCGATTACAAAGAGCCGCACCACACTTTGAGGCGGCTCTATCAAATGCTTCTGCGCTTTCGGCAAGACAACGAGTTCGGTGCCAGCGCGGACTGGCTGGTCATTGAAGACGACAAACGGAAGATTGTGAAACTGATCCGAACTCGCAACAGTAAGACGATCGCAATCATTTTCAACTTCGGTGGCGAGTTTCTGGACGGAATGCCGAAAGAGGTTTTGGAATTAGGTTCGCAATCGGTACCAGGTCCGTGGGCTGTGGCGTTTTGCTCGTCGGACCCAAAGTGGCTCGGCCCTGGCGCGGCGTCTGGCGATGACGCCGGCGGTCAAGATTCCATTAGGTTGTCACCGCAATCTTTTCTCGTTTTGCAGCGCGACGAAAACAACTGAGGAGCGTGATGCGATACATATGCGTGCACGGTCATTTCTATCAACCGCCCCGGGAAAACCCTTCGCTCGAAGCTATCGAACTCCAGGATTCCGCTTACCCGTACCACGACTGGAACGAGCGAGTCTGCTCGGAATGCTATGCTCCTAACGGATCATCGCGAATCGTTGATGAAAAACAGGAAATCACAGAGATCGTCAACAACTACGCACATATGAGCTTCAATTTCGGTCCTACGCTGCTCTCTTGGATCGAGCAAAAAGCGCCCAAAGTTTACGAATCTATTCTGCAAGCGGACCAGCAAAGTCAGCAGCGGTTCGGCGGCCACGGCTCGGCTATTGCGCAAGGCTATAACCACATGATTCTTCCCTTGGCGAACCGCCGCGACAAAGTCACCCAAGTGAAATGGGGCATCGCGGATTTCGAGCACCGGTTCAAGCGAAAACCGGAAGGCATGTGGCTGCCGGAAACGACGGCCAACAGCGAGACACTCGAGGTGCTGGCCGAGAACGGCATCCGTTTCACACTTTTGGCTCCGCGCCAGGCGAAACGCGTGCGGCGTAAAGACGGCCGGAAATGGATTGACGTTTCTGGCGACCGCATTGACCCGAGCCGTGCTTATTTGGCGCAGCTTCCCTCCCGCAAGAACATCAGCGTGTTTTTCTACGACGGCCCGATTTCGCATGCGGTAGCCTTCGAAGGCCTCCTCGACAACGGGCGGCGCTTTGCGGACCGTCTCTCATCCGGATTTTCCGACGCGCGAGCCTGGCCGCAAATGGTGCACATCGCAACTGACGGGGAAAGCTACGGTCACCATCATCACTACGGTGAAATGGCGCTTTCCTTTGCTCTGCGCTACATCGACAGCGAAAAGCTCGCTGAACTAACCAACTATGGGCAGTTCCTGGAACGTTTTCCTGCGAATCATATCGTCGAGATCGTTGACGACAGTTCCTGGAGCTGCGTTCATGGCATCGAGCGCTGGCGTTCCAACTGCGGCTGCAATTCCGGCGGTCACGGAGGTTGGAATCAGGAATGGCGAGCGCCGCTTAGGTCGAGTCTGGACTGGCTTCGCGACTCCCTGGCCGCTCTCTACGAAGAGCACGGTGCGCCCCTCTTAAAGAATCCCTGGGACGCTCGCGATGCCTACATTCAGGTGATCTTGGACCGCTCCGACGATTCACTGGCATCGTTCTTTGCGAAGCACGCGACGCGTGAGTTGAACGACATGGAGCGAGTCAGCGCCCTGAAATTGCTTGAGGTGCAGCGTCATGCGCTTTTGATGTACACGAGCTGTGGTTGGTTTTTCGATGATCTTTCCGGCTTGGAGACCGTCCAAGTGATTCACTACGCGAGCCGCGCGCTCCGGTTAGCAGAAGAATGCACCGGCCGTCTGTTTGAGGGAGAATTCCTGAAACGGTTGAGCGCGGCCAAAAGCAATTTACCCGAGCACGGCGACGGCGCTCAGATCTACGAGAAATGGATCAAGCCCGGATATGTGAACATAGCCAAGGTGGCTGGCCACTACGCCGTCAGCTCCTTGTTTGAGAACTATGAGCCCCAAGCGCAAATCTATTGCTACCGCGTCGCCCGCGAGGAGTTTGCGATTGAGGCTGAGGGCAAGTTACGGCTGGCGACCGGAAGGGCGCGCTTTAGTTCCGACATCACGCGCGAGTCCGACGAGTTCAGCTTTGCCGTCTTGCACCTGGGCGACCACAATCTGCTAGGCGGCGTAAGTCTCGCCGACCCCACAAAAGACGAGACCATGCGAACAAAGCTCAGGGAGCTTTTTTCGCAGGCTGACACCGCAGAGATCATTCGGAATCTAGACGACAACTTCAACCAGCAAACCTTCTCGCTGAAGTCACTGTTCCGAGACGAGCAGCGAAAAATCACGTCACTAATCCTGAACGAATCTCTCAGCTCAACTGCGGCTGTGTACCGGTCGATCTACGAAACCAACGCTCCGCTCATTCGCTTTCTTCATGGGCTTGCGATTCCGATCCCGCTACCACTGCACTCCGCCGCGGAAATTGCGTTGAACAACCAGCTTCGAGAAGCATTCGAGCGTCCCGATCCGGATGCCGATAGCATTCAGAGTCTTTTCCGGGAGGCTGCTAACGCGCACGTTAAAGTCGACGAAACGACGCTAGAGTTCGTCATTCGAAAGAGGCTAGAACGAGAAGCTACGCAGTTCGCTGGACACTCCGATGTGCCGGAAAATGTGCATCGGTTCAAGAAATGGCTCGACCTCGTTCTCGGGTTGCCTTTTCGCGTTGTTCTATGGGAAATACAAAATATTTCCTACGCCCCGCTGCTGCAAGCAATTGAGTCGTATCGGGGATTGGGTGGAGACGGCGATCCGGCAAAGGAAGCGTTGCTCAGCGAACTCTTCTCTTTGAAGGATGCGCTGAAGATCCATGGCAGCTGGGCCCACCATGCCGCCTCCTAACGCCGCCCTTTCGACCTACCGGTTGCAATTCAACAAAGATTTTCGCTTCTCCGATGCCACGCGCCTACTCGATTATTTTTCTCAACTAGGGATTACGGACCTTTATGCATCCCCGATTCTGGTGAGCCGGAAGGGCAGCGGCCACGGGTACGACGTTACCGATCCGACGCGAATCGATCCCGAGATCGGGTCGGAAGAGGACTTCGAAACCTTGCAGAACGAACTCGTGAAGCGGGGCATGGGGCTCTTGCTGGACATCGTGCCCAACCACATGGCTGCGAGCAGCGAAAATCGCTGGTGGATGGATGTCTTGGAAAACGGTCCGGATTCCGCCTTTGCCTCCTATTTCGATATTGACTGGCATCCTCCCTCCCGCGACTTGGCCGGAAAGGTGCTTTTGCCGGTCCTGGGTCGCCCTTTTGGCGAAGCGCTGGATCACGGAGAGCTTCATCTGACCTTCCACGAAGGGAAGTTTTTCGTCCGGTATTTCGAGTCGATTTTTCCGATCGCTTCGGAGTCTTACCACCAAGTTTTAAGCCACCGTTCTGAAACCCTCGAAAGCCAACTGGGAAAAGACGCGCCAGCATTCCAGGAATTTTCCGGCATCCTTGCGGGCTTGGCCACGCTTGCACAGAAGGCCCATACGGTGAGTGCCACAGAGGGCCGCCCGAAGCTCGACGCGATGCGCGACCGTCTGCGGCTCCTAGCTTCCGATCGTCCGGAAATCAGCGCCTTCATCGAGTCCAGCCTGGGAGAGTTCAACGGACGCTCGGGAGATCCGGCCAGCTTTACTTTGCTTGAGCACTTGTTGAGCGAGCAGCACTATTTGCTGTCCTACTGGCTGGATCCCAATCAAGGCATCAACTACCGACGGTTTTTCGCTATTTCGGATTTAGTGGGCGTTCGGGTTGAGGATCCGATCGTCTTCGAAGCAATGCACGATCAGATTTTTCGGCTTATTTCAAAGGGCGCCAAACAAGGTTTGCGGATCGGATTGCGAGTGGATCACATCGACGGCCTTCGCGACCCGTCCGGATATCTTACCCGGCTCCAACAATGCCTCAGTGACACCAAACCGACCGACGCTCCGCGGGCCTACGTCGTCGTTGAGAAAATTCTAGCCCGGCGGGAGCAGCTGCCCGAGGACTGGCCAATATCCGGAACGACGGGATACGAATACCTGAACTATCTAAATGGGCCCTTTGTCCACCTGGAGGGGTGCCAACAGATTGAGGCTATCTACTGTGAATTCACCGGCAAGCAGGCCGCCTTCGCCGAGGTGGTTTACGAGAAAAAGAAGCTGGTGATGAATTCGCTGCTCCGGGTCGAGATCCAAGGACTGGCTCGCCAACTGGCGGGACTCGCCGCCAAGGACCGGTATGCGAGGAACATTCCGCGCCTCGAACTGAGTGAAGCGCTCATGGAGGTCACTGCGTGCATGCCGGTTTATCGCACGTATATCCGGAGCCTCGACGTGCCACCGGCCGCGAGAGATGCAATCAATCAGGCGTTAACAGGCGCGCAGGCCAAACGATCGGAACTGAGCCGGCCCTGCCTTGATTTCTTGCGCGATGTGCTGACGCTGACCAACCCACCGCATATCGGGGCGGAACAACGGGAAGAGCGATTGGCTTTCGTGATGCGATGGCAGCAGTTTACTGGCCCGATTGTTGCGAAGGGCTTTGAAGACACAGCACTCTATGTCTACTACCCGCTAAGTTCCCTCAATGAGGTGGGTGGCAATCCCGAGCCCTCTCGCGTAATTTCTCGCGAGGAGTTTTATGACTTCGTCCGCGAGCGCCAGCATCGCTGGCCCCACGCCCTCAATGCCACCACGACCCACGACACAAAGCGCAGCGAAGACCTGCGGGCGCGCGTGAACGTGCTTTCCGAGATTCCGGAGGAGTGGGGCGCGAAGATTGCAGCGTGGGCGAAGGAGCACGCCGCACACAAGCAGACGATCGATGGGCTCTATGTCCCCGACGCCAACGAAGAGTACCTGATCTATCAGACACTCGTAGGGATGTGGCCCTCAAACTCGGGCGAGATGCCTTTCATCGCCAGACGCCTGCAGGAATACGTCATCAAAGCGCTGCGCGAGGCCACCATTCACACCCGCTGGATCAAGCCGAATAAAGCGCATGAACGCACGGTGAGCCGGTTCATCGAGCTGATTCTGTCTTCAGGAACCGCCCGCCAGTTTTTGCTGGAGATTGCCGAATTTCAGCGGCGAGTGACGTGGTGCGGCATGATCAACAGCCTGGGGCAGGTGCTCTTAAAAATTACTTCTCCAGGAACACCGGATTTTTATCAGGGTTCGGAGCTTTGGGATCTTCACCTGGTTGATCCGGACAACCGCCAGCCCGTCGACTTCGCTGAACGCTGCAACGCGCTCAGCGCTGCCGCTGACGACGGTACCGATCCAGACAGCGCCTTCGAGCTAATGCAACGGTGGTCGGACGGACAGATCAAAATGCATGTCACCCGAAAGGCTTTGCGATACCGGCTGCAGTATCCTGAACTGTTCACCGAAGGCGAATTTGTGCCGCTGATCACGCAAGGCGTCCGCACCCAGAACATAATCTCGATCTTGCGACACAATGGCCGTGATCATGCCCTGACCGTAGTTCCGAGATGGCTTGCCCATACCTATGCACCGGACCAGAAACTACCTTCGGTTGACTTTTGGGCCGGAACCGCTCTTCTTCTGCCCGAGTTTGCACCCGAATCTTGGATCAACGTGTTCACAAACGAGCGGATCGACACGCACCCTGCAGGGAAGAGTCGCACGCTTGCGATCGCCGAGGTGCTGAAGTGCTTTCCTGTCGCGCTGCTGGTACCCGCCGCTAGCGCGCTGGAGCTTGATAAAGCGCTCTCTCAGGCTTCCAAGTGGTCCGTGCCACTATGAGCCTTGGGCCTCGAACGAGTCGGCTCGGATTCTTCTTGGGGCAACACTCAGTGTCTCTTTAATCCGAGGGAAGCTTTTCGTCAAGTTCGTATCTTCGTATCTGAATACGTATGGTGAAGCCCCGTTTGGGGATCTCGCACATGGTGCAGTTGGCATTCGGGAAGACTTCTTCGGAGTGGATCGAGAGTCGGCGGTTTTGCTGTTCGTTCGTTTCGTCGCGATGAAGAAGCGGCATGCGAACAAGAGAAGTTGCCCGTGCGGCAGCGGGCGGCGTCTCGGTTGTTGTCACAATCGCTGGGTCAATCGGCTGCGTGACCGCTTGGGACGGTATTCGTTCCGGATCGTCGAGCAGCAACTGCTTCGCGGTTCGTCGGCGCTAGACCACCAGCGCCCGTTCAAAATTTGCTGAACTCTTGCTGAACTATAGATTGCAAATGAGAGTATGTGACCGCAACTGGGAAGCACCTATTGTAATGCGAACAAAACACGTGAAAATCGGTCAGTGCGAATCGGGCAGGTAGAATTAGCAAACCGCCGACAGAGAATTCGCCCACAAACGTATGTGCTGGCCTAGATTTCAACCAGAAAGTTGTTACCCTGCTTTTGAGTTTCCCGCGCACTGCGTCCGACGAGCTGACAACCTTTATCCCAATTTATCCCAATACGCTGGACTTCGTGCCCAATCCATCCAGAACAAGCCGAACGCCACCTAGTGTTGTCATTAGTTTAGAGCGGAGCCGGAGCGCAACCACCCTCCTTGAAAACCGTTAGGCTCGAAAGGGTCTCGGGGGTTCGAATCCCTCCTCCTCCGCCACTAAACCCAAAGCAGCGTTGTAGTTAACTATCACTTCCAATCTTTCCGGCGACCAAAGTCTTTATCCCGATTTATCCGAATGCAGGAATTGCCTGCCCAGCAGTCCGCAAAACCGTTAGGCTCGAAAGGGTCTCGGGGGTTCGAATCCTTCCCTCTCTGCTGCCGAGTGAACTCTTTATTTTAAATTCTTAGTCTGCGTTTGTCAGCAATTCCCCGGCTACCTTGTCGCTAACGCTTGCAACTCTTGCATCTATGTTTGCCGCTCGTCCTTCGCTTCGCATTTTCGTTCACTCATCTCCAGATTTCCAGCGAGGTAGCGGTATAGTCGAGCTTTTCTGAGATTATCAGATACTTCCTTCTCCAACTTTCCTCTGCGTTCTTCTGCGCCGCCGCATGTATAGCATTATAGATAATTCTAAATCAAATATATGAAATCAGGCTCTGTGGTGCGGTGCCGCTAATCTCTGCAGAGCGAGTTTCCTAACCGATGCATTTTTCGGTAGCATCCAAGACTGGAAGCCTTGAACTGTCGAGCCTTGAAGCAACGTGCGCTACCAACACGAAGTCGGGGCTCATCTGAAATCAGTAATTGCTTTTTGTTCGTTTCCCAGCATCGTGCGCGACCTCCAATCTAAATTGTTGTCTGCTTTCTCGATTTATTTTGGTGGAAATTGCGTCGCACTTGTAGAATCCACTGTACAAGCGGGAGATTACCCTCTATAAGCTGGGATCTCCTTAATTTGAGACCCAGGTCCCTTCGCGATGACATTGAAATCGAAAATGTCAGACTCGAAATGTAAGGTGACTCTGCCCGGATCCATCCGGGATTTCGTCGAACGGCAGACAAGGCTTCCGCTCGAGAGCCTGTTCGAGGATAGTGAACCGCCCTCTTATCCTTACTGCGAGTACTGGCGCCGGGCTGTCGCCGCCATGCTCCTCTCAGGGCGGATTGCGGCCAAGGATGACGGCTTCCCCAACATGACGGACGTGAACCGGATCTGCAAGGAAGCAAACTTCGATCAATATTTATTCGAAGCGACGAGCCGGTTTCTGGTTGCTGCGAAAATCATCCGGCCCAACAAGCAAGGTTCCCGGTATGAGCCCGCCAAGTTCAGCGATGCTTTTTGGAATCACCAACTCGAACCTTTGCGGGAAACGGCGCGCCAAGCCTTTCTCGAATTGGTCCAGCAGTTCACCTCCTTTCGGGTGTGGCGGCCCACCTTCGCCATCAGTTCAATGCTGGATGGGTTTGTCGCTTTGTTTGCTGCCGCGTTTCAAGACCTGGCGATCCGCAGGGACCGCGCCGGCAAGGTCTTCCTTGAATTCAGCAAGTTGCCCACCTCGGACTTGATCGGTCTTGGCAAGCACTTGGGCCTCAAGAACTTCCAGTGCGATGCAGAAGGTTGGGACAGCTGGTTGGACGAGCCCGGGCAGCAGGCCTTACTTTCCGCGCTCTATTACTCCAGTTGGGCTTATACCACGGACCACCGGAGGCAGAGCTGGATCTACCTAAGCGATACCGCACGGATCATCTTGGGGCTCCTGGCACCGCCGGAATTGCCGGCGCCGGCCGTCGACTTCAAGGTGCTCCCCAACCAATGTGTGCTGGCCGGTGCGGACCTGGCTCCGGAGAAACTCGTGCCGCTATTCCGCCATTGCAAAATCAACCGCATCGATCGAGTATTCGAATTCCAGTTGGACAAGCGGCAGTTGACAGAGACAACATGGCAAGAGCCGTTGGTCCGGAAGCTGCGCGAAGTGTTGGAAGAATCGGGGCCTCTGCCTGCGACGGCTGACAGCCTGCTTAGGCACAGGCCTCTCGGGGGCGGCGAAATTCGGATTCGCGTCTGCAGTGCGATTGTGCAACCAGAAACCGCGGAGGTTTTGGATGCCATTCGGCAGCACCGCCGCTTGAAGGGGTACCTGGGGGCGGGGGCGCCGAACGGTTATCTGCTCATTAAGCAACAGTCGAATCCAAGCAACTTTGTTCAGCGCTGCGAGGAACTTGGCTTTAGAGTCACACTATTGCAAGGCTAGGTTGAAAGAAAGAGGAATGTCCACCGCCCGGTACGAAAATCCCCTCATCGTGCAAAGTGACCATACGGTTCTGGTCGAGGTGGACAGTCCCTGCTATGTCGAGGCACGAGATGCGCTGGCGCGTTTTGCCGAACTAGTGAAGTCGCCCGAGCATGTTCACACCTATCGCATCACACCGCTCTCGATCTGGAATGCGCGTGCCGCGGGTGTGACGGTCGAATGGATCCGCGAGAAGTTACGCGGGCTTTCCAAGTACGATGTTCCGCGTCATGTCGAGAGCGAAATTGCGGAGTACGCTGCGCGGTACGGAAAACTGAAGCTAACGCGAGATCACCACGATCTGGTGCTGAGCATTTCGGCTGCAGCGCTCGCCGAGGAACTGATTCGTCATCAAACTGTGGCCTTCCTCCTGGCCCAGCGTATCGGATCGCGGGAGTTCCTTGTCGAACCGGCAGAGCGAGGCCGGTTGAAGCAAGCCCTGATTAAGGTCGGCTACCCCGTCGAGGACCTGGCAGGCTACCGCGAGGGCGAACAGCTTGAGCTCATCCTGCGCAAAGAGACACGAGGGGGGCTGAGCTTCCACCTGCGAGATTATCAACGGGAGGCTGCCGAAACCTTCTACGCAGGGGGAACGGCGCGCGGCGGTTCAGGGGTAATCGTGTTGCCCTGCGGGGCCGGGAAAACCATCGTCGGTCTGGCGTGCATGGCCCGCCTGCAGACCTCCACTCTGGTATTGACTACCAGTGTCACGGCGACTCGCCAGTGGATCGCGGAACTCATGGACAAAACCACGCTGCCCGGAGAGGCGATCGGGGAGTACAACGGCCACACGAAGGACATTCGACCGGTGACCATCGCCACCTACAACATCCTCACATGGCGCGCGGACAAGACCGGCAGGTTCGCCCATCTGGAGCTGTTCGATCAGCGTGATTGGGGGCTAATCATCTACGACGAAGTGCATCTGCTACCGGCGCCCGTGTTCCAAGTGACCGCCGGGCTGCAGGCCCGCCGGAGGCTGGGCTTGACGGCTACACTCGTGCGCGAAGATGGCCGGGAGGATGACGTGTTCGCGCTGATCGGACCGAAAAAGGTCGACATGCCCTGGAAGGAACTGGAGCGGCAGGGCTGGATTGCCTCAGCCCGCTGCCACGAAGTGCGTGTTGCGATGCCTGAGCCGTTGCGTATGGATTACGCCGTGGCGTTCCCGCGCGACAGGTTCCGCATCGCCGCGCAAAACTCGCTCAAAAAAGAGATGGTGCGGCAGATTCTCGCGTATCACCCGCATGCACAGACCCTGATCATCGGAATGTATGTGGAGCAGCTCCGCGAACTGGCGGAGGAGCTCGAGGTCCCGCTTTTGACGGGAACCACCCGGCAAAGCCGGCGTGATGAGTTGTTCACCCAGTTCAAAACCGGCGCGATCCGCTTGCTCGCAGTTTCGAAGGTTGCCAACTTCGCGGTCGATCTACCCGACGCGTCGGTGGCGATTCAGGTTTCCGGGACGTTCGGCTCTCGTCAGGAGGAGGCCCAGCGGCTGGGCCGCATTCTGCGTCCTAAGCCGGGTGAGAACCAGGCGCACTTCTACACCCTGGTCTCGCAGGATACGGTCGAGCAGGATTTTGCGCTAAAGCGGCAACTATTTCTTTGCGAGCAAGGTTATGAGTATGAGATTCACGATATCGAGCAGTTGCGCCAAAAGCAGCTGGCCGACCAGAGTTGTCCGAAACTTCCTTTCCCGACATAGAGCGGAGCAGAATGACACGTGCTTTTTCATTCTTGTTGAAAGAGGGCCGTTCTCATGACCGTCACGAATGAGATCTTGGAATCTCTTCTTCCGTTGCTGCAACCCGACGGCCCGGAGTTGCACCTCAACGCCGCCATCCTAGAGGTGGCTGAGCCGGCGCTGTTGGCGGAATTGGCCGCCGATCCGCGGATTCGCAGGTATCTGCTGGCGCGCCTTTCCGACACTGTCGTCTTGGTCGACCCCGGCCATGCCCGAGACATAGAGCGCGCGCTGCTGGATGCGGGTCACACTCCCAAGGTGCTCACAGGAGGTTTGGAATGAAGCTCGGCCACATCCTCCAATCAACGGACAAGGTGAACATCGAACTCGATCTTCTACGCTCTGATGAATTGAAACGAGCGGCCCGGTTTTGGGTGGGCAAGGAAGCGGGATCCTACAACAAAGAAAAGTGCATCGCTGCCTTGACCCAGGTTATGAACGGTGATGATGCCACGCGGCGCGTGCAGACCGCTTTGTCGGAGAAAGAGCGGCAGGTTCTGGCCATCTTCGCACGCTACGGTCCGACGGCTTCCGGCGGTTTGTTGAGGGCGGAGATGTATGCCCGCGGCTTAGTACAGTCGCCGCCCGAGAATAAGGCTTCGGGAAGTTTCTACCACTCTTACCGCGAATGGAAAAAAACTGATCCCATCCGCGAATTATCTGAAAAGCTCGTGCTGGTCGGCAACTCTTACTACTCATACGATTCCAGTTACTATACTGACGGATATCCACGATTATCGCTTCATCCCGCGCTCGCGAAGGCGGTCAAGCCCGCCGCTCCGTTGTCCTGGAAAGCTTCCTGCGTATGCGCTGAGGCCACGGGAACCGAGCGCCGCTCATCGGCGGAGGTGGCGCTCGACCTGTGGCGCGTTGCCGCGGCGCTGCGCAGGATGGGGCCCTGGGCGACCGTCAAGGGCGACTCGCCCTCCAAGGCGACGCGCGCCCGGATGCGAAAAGAGGTGGGTCTGCGCGATGCCGAAAAAGATCCGCTTTCGCCGCCCGATTCGGAGTCGCTGTTCTACGAACTGCTCCATAGCATGGGCTTGCTGAATTTTGAGGACAAGCCGTCATGGATCCACGAGAAAGCACTGGAACGACACCTTCAACAACCTCCCGCCGAACAGGCGTGGCACTGGCTGCGCGCGTGGCTCCACATGCCGCTGTGGCAGGATGGGATCGGTGTCGTTCCCGACCGCGACAGCGATTACGCTTTCGTTCGCATCGCGCCGGAAAAGCTCTATCCCGCTCGTGAATTGCTCGCGTGGGCGCTGTGCGGGGTGGCGCACGCGTCCGATTGCTGGCTCGACCTGGAGACCTTTCTGCGGGACCTCTGGCGGGCATCGCAGAAGAATGGGATCGACTTCTACTGCGATCGCTTCGCCTGGAATCCGGAACTCGAGATGGCTCGAAAAAGGGACCAATATCCCGCGGGGGAGAACCGTACGCTTGCATTCTGGCTCGCCGGCGAGGGTGTCTGGACGGGGAATGCCATCATGGTCACGCTGGTCACGCTTGGATTGGTCGAACGCGGCCAGACTACCGGCAGTAAGATCCGCCCGTGCTTTCGTCTGACAGAATTGGGGCGCGTTGTGTTCGGCGCGCCGGAAATCGAGGCTGTTCAAAAGCCGGGAGAGTCGCGTTTTCTAACGGTACAGCAAAATTTGGAAATAGTGGCGTATCTGGAATCGGCCGATTCCCGGCAAATTTGCACATTAAACCGCTTTGCCGCCGGCACGCCGAGGGCCACTGGCCCCGTCCAGACCTTCAAGCTCCGCCGCGAATCCCTGTATGCGGCTCTGGAATCCGGGATGACCCTTGATGAAGTCCGCCGTTTCTTGACCGCACATGGGAAAACCGAACTACCTGCAAACGTCAATCGCATACTGGCGGAATGGGCAGGCAGACGCGAGTCGTTGGTGCTGCGGACGAAGGTGGTCTTGGCTTTGGGGCCTGCGGAAACGCGGACTCGGAGCCGGGCATTGAATGGCAACGTATTTCTGCTGCCTTCGATGACCGTCAAGATCGCTGCCAAAGAATTTGCGGGCTGCACGATCCTGGACCATGAGGACAAGCCGGAACGAACGTGGACCACCGACGAACTTGGCAGCCTGACAACCAACAGTGGCCACAGCATTTCACAAATGCGCCTCGCCCGCATCTCGGACCGCACGGCGACAGGCTGGCAGATTACGCAAAAGTCCGTCGCACGCGCGCGCCTGAGTGGAATGACGGCCGATCAGATTCTGGAATGGCTGGGCGGGCATCTGACCGCGGAAGTCCCGGCCTTGTTGGAAGTGGCCGTCCGCAATTGGACGGGCCGCCAGGGCGTCAAGCTGAGTCAAGCGCAGCTGCTGCGGATAGTGCAACCACAGGCAAAGGAGGCCCTGCTTCACAGTGCGACTTTCCGGCCATTCCTGGCCGGACACATCCCACCGGAATGGTTCTTGATTCGCGAGGATCATTTGAACGAAGTCCGCGAATTGCTGGAAAGGCTGGGATTTACGATCGGTGACACATTGGATCCGCCGCTGCTCGGGGCGGTGCAGAACACTGCGAAAGATTCGCTGGCAGCCACTCTTCGAACCAGCTTGATACCAAAGCGACCACCCCGACCGTGAGCATGGCTCCTGGCAGAGGTTAGAAAGAACCTCGTCCATATGGAATCAATGGATGTTGGCGCGGATCCGCTTCCTCGAAAATCAAGAAAGCAGATGATAACAAGAGACAAACCAACAGCAGCCAACGCCTCCGTTCGTTCGTATCTATGGTATAACTGTTATACTGGCGCATGCGCTTCGATTTTGACACGAAGAAAAGCAAGAAGCTCCGGGCAAACCCAAAGCGGGGCATCGGTTTTGAGGAAGCGCAGGAAATCTTCACGCGTCCGTACTACCTGGATGCGCGCTCTGATGTTCCGGAACAATATCGCGTGATCGGCTGGGTGGGTGGCCGAATGTACTCCTTGATTTTCGAGATGCGCCACGATTCCGCAGGCGAATACTACCACCTGGTCACGCTTTGGAAATCCACCCATCAGGAAAGGAAACTCTATGAAGAGTACTCGTAAAAAACCAACCGTTTCCGCTGAGGCCGTTGCGCGCCTCGCCGATCGTGGAAAAGACGTCTCTCGTTTTTTCACCAATTCCGGAAAAATGATGCCGCCCATTCAGCGCGTCAATGTCGACCTCACCGCCATCATGCTCAACGAACTTGACGCCGCCGCGAAGGAACTCAACATTAGCAGGCAAGCCGTCATCAAGACCTTGCTCCGCCAGGGCCTTGATCGTCACTATCTCGCCAAATCCCGCGCCCGCAAACTCGCGTAGCGTACAAGACTTGCTAAGTGCCCAAGTGTGTTAAGTAAACGATTTGGCGAAAGTACTGAAGGTTTTCTGTTCTAGAAATGTCCCAAAACCCTATCTGATTGTAATTTCGATGGTTACTTCGAGCGAGAAGCAGATTCTCCGAAATTGTTGGAATCATTAGAAAGCGAGAGCAAAGGAAGGAATTGTTGGAACGAGGGCCGGTGCTTGCAAAGCAGGTGAGGAAAAACACTAAAGTGCTTCGATGGTGGTCTCGGCCGACATGGGATAGTTCGTATCGATGCCGTCCTTACTCATCGGCCGCGCGGTGAGTACGCTGTCGCGCGAACCGCCTGACTCAACGATGGCCTTATGGAACAGGCCTCGCGCCAGTGGCGAAGCCAGGAGACTGTGTACCGAGACGCCACCTGCGGAGAATCCAAAAATCGTGACGTTATCCGGATCGCCTCCGAACGCAGCGATGTTCCGTTTGACCCACTGCAGCGCCGCAATCTGATCCATGTACGCATAATTCCCCTTTAGGTCGTCAGGGCGCTCGCGGCTCAACGCGGGGAAAGCGAAGAAACCGAAGCGGCCCACGCGGTAATTGGCAGCGACGAGCACCACGCCATGTTTGGCGAACTGCGTCCCCGAGGTGCCGGGGTACGCGCTTGAGCCGCCAACGAATCCACCTCCGTAGATCCAGAACATCACAGGAAGCTTTGCGCCTAGCGCGGCAGTGGCAGGAGCCCAAACGTTCACGAAAAGACAGTCTTCAGAAGGCGCCGGTCCGGAAGGGACCGCTGGCGCTGGGGCAACAAGTGCCGGGGTCGCACCGTTCGATTGCGGTCCGCTACGCGCCGGAGTTGCACCGGGTGGTGGAGGGGGCGGGCCGAATCGTCCCTGCATGCAGTCCGCACCAAATTCGTCCGCTTGGCGCACGCCGGTCCACTGCGCCGCAGGCTGAGGTGGCCGCCATCGCAGGTCACCCACCGGGGCCGCTGCGAACGGGATGCCCTTGTAGGAAATCACGCCGGCGTCGGCCACTCCTTGTACCTCGCCGCCATCCACGCGCACCACGTGAGGCTTCTGAGCGGAGGCGCCAACACCCATAATCGCCACACCCGCCAGGAAATACGACAAGAGCTTCAGCGCCTTCGAAACCGACCCGACGCTGTTCCCACTTTTCAGGCGCATCTCATCATTCCTTTCCATCCAAAGTCGTGCCGAGAAATGGAGCTCAAGGTTCTTTTGCCAGTAGTCAGTGAACACTGGCGATTGACCATCTTCTGCAGATTCTCCGGATAACGCGCACCTTGAATGTCAATCGCGGAAACCGCATCGGATCGCATCACCGCTCTGACATCTTCAGCACAGCCTCTGGCAAGCGCGCACCCTGCACTGCGATCTTCGCTGCCGCAGAGTTGATCTCTTGGAGATCGTGGGCCGCGAGTTGTACGTTCACAGAACCGAGGTTCTCCTCAAGACGGTGGATTTTCGTCGTGCCTGGAATTGGAACGATCCACGGCTTCTGCGCGAGTAGCCATGCAAGGGCGATCTGCGCCGGAGTCCCGGCTTTCTGGTCCGCGATTTTCCGCAGTAGGTCAACGACGGCCTGGTTCACAGCGCGTGCTTCAGGGGTGAAGCGCGGCGAGATGTTGCGGAAGTCAGTGGGACCGAAGGTGGTGTTCGTGTCAATCTTGCCCGTGAGGAAACCTGCACCGAGGGGACTAAATGGAACAAAGCCAACGCCCAGCTCTTCGCATGTCCGTAGCACTTCGTTCTGCTCGACATCTCTAGTCCATAGCGAATATTCGCTTTGAACGGCAGCCACGCGCTGCACACTGTGCGCACGGCGTATGGTTTGCGCTCCCGCCTCGGAAAGCCCGAAATGTTTGATCTTGCCTGCGGCGATGAGTTCCTTCACGGCGCCCGCAACGTCCTCGACCGGCACCGCAGGGTCAACTCGATGCTGGTATAGAAGGTCGATGGTGTCGATCTTCAGGCGCTTGAGCATCGCTTCAACGACTTCCCGAATGTGCTCCGGACGGCTATTCAGGCCGCCGCTTCGTTGTCCGGTTTTCAAATCAATGTCGAAGCCGAATTTTGTCGCGATCACCACCTGATCCCGAAATGGTGCGACCGCTTCACCGACAAGTTCTTCGTTTGCGAACGGGCCATATGCCTCTGCCGTATCGAAGAGGGTCACGCCTAGCTCGAAGGCTGCCCGAATAATCTTGACGCCGTCTTGGCGTGGCGCCGGCGGACCATAGGCCGACGACAATCCCATGCAACCAAATCCCAGAGACGAGACTTGTAGGCCGCTTTTCCCCAGCGTGCGCGTGTTCATGTACTTGACCTGCCTCAACGGTTATCTGCTCTGACGATAGGGGAACAAACGGGGAAGCGGTAGCCCGATCCTGCCTAGTCATTGCCTATTTCTCTTGGAACGCGAGAAATCAGTGGCCAGGCCTGCGTCGAAAGGATTATTCTTTGAAGCGAAATACGACCGCTGATATGAAAAAACTCATACAAACGCCCACTCTCAGACCAAACCCGGCACACCAATTGCGGCCGCAACTGGCTGCCAAGATTGCGTCGCTCATCGGCAATGAAGAGAATCGGATAACCGAGATTCCCGGCCTCAGCTTACACCGGCGGTCCGCCCCTACACCTCCATGCCGCACAACGTATCATCCGGGCATCATCGTGGTCGCCCAAGGCAGCAAGCAAGTGAACCTCGGCAGGAGCAGCTTCATCTACGACGAGGCTCACTACCTTTTGACCGCTGTCGATTTACCCATTGTGAGCTGGGTGGCCGAAGCCACACAGGAAGTCCCCTGTCTCGTACTGTCGCTCAAACTGGACATGTCGCTAGTTCGGGAATTGCTCAGCCGTGAGGAGATTCACATTGCGGACGCGCCGTCTGACAGTCCCGCCATGTCCATCGGCGAGACGACACCCGAATTCCTGAGCGCTTGCTGCCGCCTGCTGGATTTGCTGAGCAGCCCGCAGGACATTCCTTTTCTTCACGGCCTGATTCAGCGTGAAATTATCTACCGCGTTCTGCAGGGACACGTGGGAGCTCGGCTACGCGCAATAGCGACACTCGGAGATCAAAGCCACCGCGCTGCAAAAGCTATTGCGTGGATCGCCGCGAACTATACCAAGCCCCTGCGCGTGGAGGAACTGGCCCAATTGGCGAGCATGGGTGTATCCACGCTGCATCATCATTTCCGAATGCTAACCGCGATGAGCCCGCTTCAGTATCAGAAGCAGATCCGGCTTCAATCCGCACGAAACCTGATGCTGAACAATGGTCTTGACGCGTCGAGTGCGGCTTTTGAGGTGGGCTACGAAAGCGCCACCCAGTTCAATCGGGAATATAGCCGTTTCTTCGGCCAACCGCCTATCCGGGATGTCCGTGGCTTGCGCCATTCCGAGACAAAAACTTCGGAGCCAATGACACAGATGGCGTGAGTCTTGAGGAAGGCCTACAAGACCATGTTTAGGGGCGGACACATCAGCTTCGAAGCATTCGCCCCAACGCCTTACGCACTCCGTGCCCGATGTCACCAATCTTCATCTATCCGCAGTGCGACGATCTGGGCGAGAGACCCTGAAGGCCCTCCACAACTCCGAACTGTCGGCGCGGTTGGCCCGAGAGAATTAGGCAAGATTTAGGCAGGATCGTTCAATGCAGCGGAGATGCGAGATGCGTATAGTTCGTGTGAGCCCGAAGGACGGTTGGACAAACTTTCGAGCTAGCGATCAACTCGTGCCTTTAGCTGCCGCGAGAGAGCACGCGTACAGATCTATCCGCCAACAGCGAAAACTCATTCATGGAATTGGCGGACTGGGGCCTTGACTCGGAGAAGTTTTACACTAAGGAAGTCGCGTAAATTCTGACCGTGCCCTTCGAAGGAGGTATCTCTATGGTCGCGATTACAGTGAACGGGGTCCGACACGAAATCCAAGCGAAAGACGATACGCCTTTGCTGTACGTCTTGCGCAACGATCTGCAACTCTCCGGTCCGCAATTCGGCTGTGGCCTCGCGCAGTGCGGAGCGTGCTCCGTCCTCATCGACGGCAAAGAAGTCCGCTCTTGCGTCACCCCGCTCTCCACAGTGAGCGCCAATCAGGAAATCACGACACTCGAAGGTCTTCCCGCGCGCTGGGCAAAATTAAAAGGTCTCTCTCCTGATCAGGCGAAAGATATTCTTCACCCCGTTCAGCAAGCATGGATCGAAGAACAAACGCCGCTCTGCGGCTTCTGCCAAAGTGGCATGATGATGGTCGCCACCGAACTCCTCGAAAAAAATTCAAATCCATCCGACGCACAAATCAAAGCGGCCTACACCACCGAAGGCCCATCACCTCACCTCTGTCGCTGCGGCAGCTATGTCGCCATCATGGACGCTGTAAAACACGCCGCGTCGCTTATGGGAAAGGGGAAGTAAGCCATGACAACCGCCGCAGAAAAAACCGTCAAAGATTACGCAGCAACTCTCTCCCGCCGTCAATTCGTCAAAACCGGTGGCGCACTCGTTGTGGGCGTCACATTCGTTGGTCCTTCTGTTC
The DNA here is from genome assembly GCA_963705855.1 of uncultured Acidobacteriota bacterium. Taxonomy (GTDB): domain Bacteria; phylum Acidobacteriota; class Terriglobia; order Acidiferrales; family UBA7541; genus Acidiferrum. Next base: position 150,612 of record CAVPLA010000036.1, on the reverse strand, counting down.
TCAGAGCTCAGGGCTTCCAGCGCCCGAAAGTCACCGGAGCGCCCTTCAAAAACTCGCTCGATCCGACTCAACTTAATTCCTGGATCGAAATTCATCCGGACAACACTGTCTTGATTCGGACCGGGAAGAGTGACTTTGGTCAGGGCACAACGTTCACCGCGTATCGCCAAATCGTTGCCGACGAATTGAGCGTCCCGTTCGGGTCGATCACTACCGTCGTCGCGGGGCACACCGATCAGACTCCGGATGGCAGCGGCGCCTTTGATTTCCTCGGTCGCGGCACGCCCAACATCCGTAAAGCCGCTGCATACACCTATCAAGCTCTTCTCGATCTCGCCTGCGAACGTCTTTCGGTTCCTAAAGACCAAATCACGGCGAAAGACGGAGTTTTTTCCGGGGGCGGTAAGAGCATCTCTTACGGCGACCTCGTCAAGGATCGGCAACTAAAATTGACCATTCCTGTCAGCGGAGATCTCACTAGCATCTTCGGCCTCGTGGTTGAAGGCAATCCTCCGATGAAACCCGCCAGCGCTTACACCGTCATAGGCAAATCCCACCCCAACTCCATCATCACTTCCAAAGTCACGGCAAAAGAAACCTGGGCTACCGACATCCGCCTGCCCGGAATGTTGCATGGACGCATGGTCCATCCCAAAACGCTCGGCTCCACGCTCGTCTCTGTCGGCCAGCTCGACAAATCGAAATTCCCCAATTCGCAAGTCGTCGTGAAAGGGAATCTTGTGGGAGTCGTCGCTCCAACCGAGTGGGAAGCCATTCAGGCTTCACAGCAAGTCGCCGCCGCAACGAAATGGAGTGAATGGAAAGGCCTACCCGGAAACGAAAAACTTTACGTTTCTCTCCGCAAGGAAGCCGATTGGACCACTGCGCAAGTTACAAAGAGCGGCGCCACAAAAGGCGATGTGCCGGCGGCGCTCGCCGGCGCCAAAAAAAAGCTCTCCGCAACGTATCACTTTCCCTTCATGAAGCACGCACCCATCGGCCCCACGATGGCCGTTGCCGACGTGAGCCCCGACGGAACAGTGCATATCCATACACACAACCAAAATCCGCAGGCGCTTCGCGGCGAAATTGCCATGATGCTTGGCACCACGCCGGACCACGTCATTGTTCACACGCATCCGGGAGCAGGGCACTACGGCCGCTCCAACGGCGGCAACTCCGGCGCGGAAGACGACGCCGTAATCTTGTCGCAGGCCGTTGGAAAACCAGTTCGCGTGCAGTGGATGCGTGCAGAAGATTTGCAGTGGTCCACTCAATCCCCGGCTGCTTTCGCCGATGTCGAATTCGCGCTCGACGAAAAAGGCAGAATCGTTGGCTACCAGATCGACCACTACATGCCGGCATTCCAGGATGATCGGCCCATCGGCGCGATCCTCGCCGGACTGCCCACCATGCCCGCGCCGGGAGGCGGAGCAGGATTCTTTCTTTCCACTGGCAACTTCTTGTCCGATCCTTGGTTTTACGACCTCATTCCCAATGTTGCTGAGCGCGGCCACGGCACATTTCAGGTCGGACAAAAAGCTTCGCCGCTAGCTGTCGGCCTTCGGGATCACAGCATGCGAACGCCCGGCCAATACCAGCAAAACTATCCGCGCGAACTGGCCTTCAGCGAAGCCGCTGCGCTCGCCGGAGCCGATCCGATTCAATTTCGGATTGATCATGCCAAAGAAGAACGCCTTATCAATGTTCTCAAGCAAGTTCGCGACGCTTCTGGATGGGACACGCGTCCCTCGCCTCGGCAGGGCGCAAAATCCACCGGCTCAACTCTGGTTCGCGGCCGCGGCGTCTCTGCAATGTTTCGCTCCGGCACATACTGGGCTTGCGTCTGCGAAATCGCTGTCACGCCAAGCACTGGTGCCATCGCCGTCGAAAAATACACCATCGCTGTGGATCCCGGGATCGTCGTCAATCCTGCTCAACTAAAACGCCAAGTCGAAGGCGGCGCCATGATGGGCATCAGCCATGCGCTCTATGAAGAAGCCATGTTCGATGAAAGCGGAATCACTTCGCGCGACTGGAGCACCTACCCCATCGCCAAAATGACGGACACTCCCGAAATCAAAGTTGTCCTCATTCACGATCTCAAAGTCGGCGCATACGGCGGAGGCTCCGAAGCCGCCAACGCGTTGGCCACTCCAGCGATCGCGGCGGCTCTGCACGACGCAACCGGAAAAGTGTGCCGGCGGCTGCCTTTGAAACGCGGATATGTGCAAGAGCTGTTGAAGTCCTAGTCTGTGGTGGTCTGCTTCTCCGTAGACTTCCCCTTCCGTCAGCTGCGAGGCCCTGTAGTATCTCTGGCAGCGGCCATATGCAACGTGCGAACAGGTCAGGGTGAATTGGAAAACCTCCACCTTGTCAGATCTTGTGCGGATCTACTTACAAGGGTCTAGGGAACCGTTGCCTTCTGGCTTTCCGGAGAATGTTGTCTTCCCAGCAAAAATCAACTCTCTACAAGCCGACTTATCGGGACCTGTGATATTCCGACGAGCTTTGAGCCACGCTTGAACCATTCAGTACAAAGTAGTTTTACATCGGTACTGCGCCGATTTGTTGTAATAGCCCAAGCAGATCAGGTTGCCCACGCTCCTCGACGAATTGCCCACCAGACAGCCGATAGAAATTCATCGCCGATACGGCGATCTTCTTACCTGTGGCCGGAACTCCAAGGAAGGTGCCTTGGTGCGTGCCACGCATTGTGAAGCGTGCAGCGACCTTCTCACCTTCCGCAATCATCTCTTCCAGGGTCCATTGGATGTCCGGGAACCCGACTCGTATCATTCCAATGATTTCGAGATACCCAGTCGGACCCCGCAGAGGCTCAGGTCGCCCCGGAACATGGAATACCGCGTTCGTCGAAATAAGCTCCGCGGCTAATTTCTCACTGGCAGTGTTGATGAACTCCGTGAAACGGTGCATGATGCGCTTGTTCGTTTCGATGGTCACGCTGATCACCTTTCAAGACAGGATATGTGTCCGAATGACGGCAAATGCAAGCCGTTGGAATCCGAATACATCCACCACTTTCTAGACCACTGGTCACGTTGTTTGGTCAACCACCTTCATTTGTTCTTCATTCATCCGGCCACCCTGCACGTTGATTTTAGAGACAGCCGTGTCGATCTCACGAAGATCCGCAGGCGTGAGATGAATATTGATGGCTCCTAAGTTCTCGCTCAGGTGAGTGATGTTGCGTGTGCCGGGAATCGGAACAATGAATGGCTTTTGCGCAAGCAACCAAGCCAGTGAAATTTGAGCCGGGGTTGCATTCTTCTTCTCAGCAAACCGTCTGATCAGGTCAACAATCGGCATATTTGCTGCTATGTTTTCAGGAGAAAAGCGGGGGAAGCCAGATCGCATGTCCATTTTGGGGTCGAACTTCGTGCCAGCATCTATTTTCTGAGTAAGATACCCTTGTCCAATCGGGCCCCATGGGACGAAGCCGATTCCTAGCTCCTGACAAGTCGCGAGTACGCCAGTCTTTTCCGGGTCTCTTTGCATCAGCGAGTATTCAGTCTGAATTGCGGTCACCGGTTGAACCGCATGCGCTCGGCGGATTGTTTTGGCGCTCGCCTCAGAGAGACCCAAGTGCAAAACTTTCCCTGCTTTGATCAGATCTTTAATGGCACCAGCTACGTCTTCGATTGGCACTTTTGGATCGACCCGGTGCTGGTAGTAGAGATCGATGCGGTCGGTTCTGAGGCGCTTCAATGATTCCTCAACCACTTTCCTGATGTGCTTTGGTTGACTATTAAGAGTGCCTCCATTCTCGTTGTCGAAGCCAAACTTGCTAGCGATAACGACTTTGTCGCGGAATGGCGCGAGCGCTTCTCCCACAAGTTCTTCGTTTGTGTATGGGCCGTAAACTTCGGCTGTATCGAAGAAGGTGACGCCTTTTTCATGGGCAGCACGAATGACCTCAATGCCTTGAGGTTTGTCAGCGGCAGGTCCGTAGTTGGCACTGATACTCATGCAGCCAAATCCCATTTCTGAGACTTCCAATGTTCCGAGTTTTCGTGTTTTCATTTGCCTCTCCTCTAGTCCTTCCGTTCTGTCCATCTCTTTCACTTCAACCCTAGCGAGGTTCGATAATTGAGCGGTAGCCCGATCCTCCCTAATCATTGCCTATTCGTCCTATCGTCACGATTTTTCGGGACATCTCCGCGAATCATGGATTATGCTCAAGGACGATGGAGGGGACCTGAAAGGTGGAAAAGCGCCGAAAACCTCACGATGTAAATGCGTCTAAGCTCGCCCAAGCCCTCATGGAGCTTGGAAGCAAGATTGGCAATTCGGTCGGTGGCTCAGGCGAACGTGCAACGGAGGTGCCGGGGCTAATGCTTTATCGCTGCTCTGCTCCGACTGTCCCCAGTCCATGCACCTACGAGCCGAGCCTTCTTCTTATCGCGCAAGGGAGAAAGCGAGTGGATCTCGGCGGGACGAACTACGTTTTCGGCCAATCGCGATTTCTCCTGACGTCGCTCGAACTGCCGGTTGTGAGCCAGGTGATCACGGCCAGCGAAGATGCACCCTACCTTGCCTTCTTCCTAAAGCTGGATATATCAACTGTTCGGGATATTCTGAACACAGAGGAAGTCGATGTGCCTGAGACGTCGTCTGGCGCGCGAGGAATGGCTATCGGCGAGACCACGGTTGAACTGGTCAACGCATGTTCTCGGTTGATGAATCTTCTTGATGCTCCGCAGGATATTCCATTCTTTGGCAAACTCATTCAACGCGAGATCATATATCGCTTGCTGCAGGGAACGCAGGGACAACGCCTTCGGGCAATGGCCACGCTGGGAGACCAGAGCCATCGGACGGCGAAGGCGGTTGCATGGTTACGTGCGAACTACCAGAAACCTCTGCGTGTGGAACAACTGGCAACGGTCGCAGGCATGAGCCGATCTACGCTGCATCACCATTTTCGTGCCCTTACTGCGATGAGTCCTCTTCAGTTTCAGAAGCAGCTTCGCCTGCGTGCGGCGCGACAGCATATGCTCACGAATGACCTGGATGCGGCAAGTGCAGCGTTCGAGGTCGGCTATGAAAGCGCAAGCCAGTTCAATCGCGAGTACCGGCGATTCTTTGGCCAGCCCCCAATTCGCGATATCAAGGCCCTGCGAGACGGTAAAGTCGTGGCGATCACTGCCGCTCAACCCTGAATTGCCCAGTTGTCCAAAAGACGGCTGTTCTCAGGTGTTGCGAACAACCCAATGTAGTCATTGAGCTCGCGTCAAGCTGGCAGCTATGGATTAGTCCCCATAAACCGTTTTGGGAGCCAAAACCAGAATCCATGTTGTCGAAAGACGCGCCTTTAGTAGAAGTAGTGTCGAACAAGCCGGTCGGAAACCTTTCGTTATGGTGACCAGTTTCCTGGTATTCAACGCGAAATACCAGTTGCACACTGATTGCACAAATGCTCCCAAACAGTGGTTCTTTGCACAAAAATGGGGCATCGTGTCCGAACGTAATCTATTGATTCCGAACAACAGCGTGTGGAATCGGGAATTTGCTAAACCGTTGCCACCATTGGCTAGGACAAAAATTCACATGAACGCAAAACAAAAAACGGGTGACCATCGGTCTGTGCGAAGAGGTCAGGTAGAACTATCAACCCGCGCACTCGGACTTCGAGTGACCCGTTCGCATCAGGTGTGGAAATCCTTATCCCAATTTATCCCAATAGGCTGCCAACCGTGCCCAAACCGCCCAGAGCGTGCCGAACGCCACCTAGTGTTATCATTAGTTTAGAGCGGAGCCAGGGCGCAATCACCCGCCTTGAAAACCGTTAGGCCTGAAAGGGTCTCGGGGGTTCGAATCCCTCCTCCTCCGCCACTAAACCCAAAGCAAGCGTTGTAGTTAACTATCACTTCCAATCTTTCCGGCGGCCAAAGTCTTTATCCCGATTTATCCGAATGCAGGAATTGCCTGCCCAGCGGTTCGCGAAACCGCTAGGCAGCGAGTCATTTTTCGACGCTGTCGCGTTCTCGCGAGCGCGCCGAATTGGCAGATGATTAAGTTCCGCTTTCGGACAGCGCTTTGATTAAGGCTCAGCCAGCCTTTTCGCGGCGTTCTTCCGAAGGGTTGCCGACCACTCATCCAGAATCGTCGGAAACGTGAAGAAAAAGAGATGCCTACGCGTCGGCGTCTGGAGCATCACTGGAGAGTAGATCGAAGCTTTGCAGAAGGATAGGGCTCGCAGCAGAGTGGTCGAACATTTATTCAGGGCTTGATTCGATAGCCCGTCTTTCGCACGGTGATGATATGACGGGGAGAAGCAGGATCCTCCTCAAGCTTACGGCGCAGCTCCGCGATATGCGTATCCACGGTGCGGCTGACGACCGCTGCGGAGTATCCCCAAACCTCCCTCATTAATTGCAAGCGAGAGACTACGGCGCCGCGAGCGCGAAGCAGAGCAAGCAACAAACTGAACTCTTTCGGAGCGAGTTCGACGGACTCGGAAGCGCGCCGGACGCTGCAGGCGGCAGCATCCACCTCGACATTTCCGAAACAATGGACTTCATGCGCGTCATGGGTGGGTGGGAGCGGTGGCTGAGAGCGCCGGAGGAGCGCTTCGACGCGTGCGAGAAGTTCGAGGAGGCCGAAAGGCTTGGTGACGTAGTCGTCGGCACCCATCCGCAGGCCGCGGACCTTATCGAATTCTTCGCCTTTGGCGGTGAGCAAGAGAACAGGCGTCGCACGGTCTTTCTGGCGCAGCGTTTTCAGGACGCGGAAACCATCGAGTTGGGGCAGCATGATATCGAGAATAGTTAGGTCGGGCTTGACGTTCGAAAACGCCTTCAGGCCGGCAACGCCGTCATGCGCGACTTCCACGTCGTAGCCCTCAATCTCAAGGTTATTTCGAAGCCCGTAGGCGAGGTCACGATTGTCTTCGATGAGAAGGATACGGGTCATAAGGTGGCCTTGGGACAAGACTGAGACTCGGGCAAAGGCGGCGAAGACAACGGAAGCTCGACGATAAATCTCGCGCCGCCGCGTTCACCGCTTGTGACGGAACAGGTGCCGCCATGCCTAGTGACCAGATCGCGGACGACCGATAGGCCGATGCCCGTGCCGGCGATGGAGGACTGCCGATCACGGTCCAAGCGCTGAAAGCGCTGGAAGATGCGCTTGCGGTCCTTGGGAGGAACACCGAGGCCTTCGTCCTCGACATACAAGCAGGCAGCTGCGCCGCGAGGCTCGAGGCCGACAATGATTTGTTGAGGCTTCCTACCATACTTCACGGCGTTGTCCAGAAGATTGATGAGGATTTGCCGCAGACTGCCGGGATCGACGTCCGCGAAGAGGCGCGGCTGCAAACGCGTTTCGATGCGGCTTTCGCCGCCGTTCATCATGGAAGTGAAGTCTTCAACAGTTTCCTGGAGGAGAGGGGCAATTTCGCGATTTTCTTTCGCAAGCGTGTCCAGTTTCTTTTCCATGCGGGAGAACTGCAAGACATTCTCGACCAACTGACTGAGTCGGCGGGCCTCGCGATCGATGATTTCGAGAGAGCGCTGCTGTTCCTCGGTGGAGCGAACGCGTTCGAGAAGAAGCGTTTCGGCAAACATGCGGATTTGCGTCAGCGGCGTGCGAAGCTCGTGCGAGACGCTGGAGACAAATTCGTCACGAAGTCTTTGGAACACCATTTCGCGGCGAAGCTGCAGAATGACCATAACGATGAGGGCGGCGTTCAAGGCGAGCAAAGCGAGAAAGAGCCAGAGCCTAGAACGTGGGAGACCGCCGACAACGATTTGCCGCGCAACTTGCGGATCTATCGAAGCTTCCACTTCAAAACCGGACAAGACTCCCTGATAGGTATCGCCAAAGGGTTTCGTGACGGCGAAGCTCGCGCGAGGCGTATTGCCCAAACTATAGAGTGCCGCTCCACTTTGATCGCGGATGATGACGTGAACAAATTCGTTGGTGACCTTGCCGTGACCCAGGGACGCCGGGACAAGCGGTTGGCGGTTGAGCGAGGCGCCAATCCAAGGGCCGAGTTTTGCGAAGTCCACTTCGAATCCAACGATGGACCCGCCCATCTGGGCGCTACGCGCAAGGGCAGTAACGAAGATCCTTGCAGGCTTACCGGGTTGCGAATGAATGACCTGAAAGGGTGCATCGTTGCGTTGCGCAGACACCTCTGCGAGCTTTTCTCGAAGCCAAGTCGGCGTTTCCTCCGAATCGGCATCGCCGACAAATGCAAGAAGATGCCTTGTGGTATCCCACTGAAAATAGTTCTTTGCCAGAGCGGCGGCACGCTTTACGCGCACGTCTTGCGTAGAGAAAAGGTTGGCGGAAATGTGCGGTGAAAGATGGCGAGTTTTTTGGAATTCGCTGACAAGCGCGGCGCTCAATGTGGAATAGCCGTAGTACCCCACTTCGACAGCAGAACGGCGGATGACCTCGTCGGCTACGAGACCGGAGTAGTCACGCAAGACCCCCTCAGCGGCGGCCCTCTGTGCGGAGGCAGAATACTGTGCCTGGATTACGATTAAGCCAGCGGTGGCCAGACTGACCAGGAGCAGCACGACAATAAGAGCCGTGCGGGAACTTCGGGAACGCCAAAAGGAAAGACCTGCCATTCTGGGCCGAGTATAGCACCAGCAGATTTCTCTTATAGGCCACCCCAGCGCAGTTTGCAGACTGCGAACAAAGGCCTGACGGATTCCTGACAAAGAAATGACCGGATGACTGCCAAAGGGTTCTGGCGATGGGCTAGAGTGTCCGTCCTTGTTCTAGACCCAGGATAGACGGAGGCGAGAGATGCATCGCAGAATTCACAATACCGGCGTCATGGTGAGCGCGACTCTTCTGACCCTAAGCTTCGCGGTGAAGGGAGCCGGACAGCAGGCCGACGAGAAACCGAAGAATCTGCAATATTTTCCGAAAGACACCACGCGGCAGGCGCTCATTCAAACCATGCGAGGATTCTCGTTCGCGCTGGGGACGCGCTGCGAACATTGCCACGTGGAAAAGACGCCGGGCTCACACGATTTGGATTTCGCCGCCGACGACAAGCAGGAAAAGAAAACGGCGCGGGCGATGTTAAAGATGGTGGATGCAATCAACCAGGAATACATCGCGAAGATGGGCCGAACAGCGCCGATACGCGTGGAGTGCGTGACGTGCCATCGCGGGTTGGTAATTCCCAAAACCATGAACGCGCTTCTGGCAGAGACAATTGAGAAGAAAGACGTAGAGGCAGCGGTTGCGCTCTATCGCGATCTGCGGAAAAAGGCTCTCGGGGACGGCCAGTACGATTTTGGGGAAACGTCCCTGAATATTCTGACGGAGAGTTTGCTCCACCAAGGCAAAGGCAAAGAGGCGGCGGCGATCATGGAGCTGAACGTCGAGGTCAACATCCCGCCCTCGCTCTGGAGCTACAACCTTCTAGCGATGTCCCATGTAGCCAACAAGGAAACTGAGAAAGCCAAAGCGGATTACCAGAAAATTCTGGAGCTGAATCCTCAGGACGCGTGGGCCAAAAAGCAGCTTGAGGAATTGAACCGTAGCAAGCAATAGATTCCCGGAAGCGCAAGGCAGGCGGACCGTGGGTCAAGCCTTCCTTTAACTCGGCGGTTCTGCCTGGATCACGGGCCACTGGCTCGAAAATCCACATCCCTCATAAATGCGGTACCCGGAAACTGACACGCTGCCCACTATTTTACTTGTGGGCGGGCCCATGCTGAGTGGCGTCCGCCGCCTCTTTTGGAGTGCGGCAGCTCTTCTGCCGCTCTTCTCTGCGGCCTCCTCGGCTAGTCTAAGACCGCGCCACAAATGATCCTGCACGGGCGTGTTCCAATCCGCCGTTCTGACATTTCTCCCGAATTACTCAAAAAAATTTGTGGACCTGTCGATTTGGCAGCCTTTCGTACGACATTTAGGTAGAGCCAACAAGAGGCACTACTTGGGAGGCTGACATGAACAGGCAGTACACGTGCTACAAGGGACTGAAACGGGTTGTGGTTGTGCTGGTCGTGGGATTCACGCTTGCCGCCCTGTTTTATAGGCTCGATGGCGAGGCAGGACGCGGATGCAATCTATTGAACGGGGCAGCGTGGTTTGTGTTGCAGATGCTGCGCCCGGTGCTCTTGGCCGGTTGGCAATCCGTTCGGTCGTATATCTTTGATAATTCAAGGCTTCTGCAGCATTTGCCTGACCTCGTTGGGTCGATTGGACCTCTGCTTTGCGCCATTGGTGGCTGAGCATGGTAAAAGAGTTTCTTGTGAGATGCTCGGCTCATGGACTCTTTTTTCAGCAAAAGCTAGAGTTTCTGTCGATTTTGTAATGACTCGTTCGACGCGTTAGTGAAGCCCAGTTCTTAGCGATCTAGAGCATTGAAGCCGAAACCAGGCTGGAAGACAAAGGAGAGAGCGCATGCGATTCATGGCAATAGTTAAGGCCAACAAAGACTCCGAGGCGGGGGTTATGCCCAGCAAGGAGTTGCTTGCCGCGATGGGGAAGTTCAACGAGGAGATGGTAAAGGCTGGCGTTCTGCTGGCAGCCGAGGGGCTGAAGCCGAGCTCGAAAGGCGCGCGCGTCAAATTTTCGGGAAACAAACGCACCGTGGTTGACGGACCTTTCACCGAATCGAAGGAGCTGGTCGCGGGCTTCTGGCTGCTGCAGGTGAAGTCAAAGGAAGAGGCTATCGAATGGATCAAGCGCAGCCCCGCGCCGTTTGAGGGGGAATCGGAGATCGAGATTCGCCAAGTGTTCGAGGCCAGCGATTTTCCGGCGGAGATTTTTCCCGAGGAGGAGGCGGCGCGAGAGCAATCGCTGCGAGATGAGCTGCAGAGGAAGACGGCGAAGCCGTGACGGAGGCACGTCCTGTGAGATTTTGCAGAGTTTCATTCGTTGAGTAGTAGAGCGGGGATTAGTCGCGCTCACGAATCTTGGAAGCAATTGGGCACTTAAATTCAAAAATACGCAGACGAGGAGATGGCCATGAAATTTCTGAGCATGTACAAGTCGGTGGAAAGAAACACTCCCCCGTCACAAGAGGAAATGAACAGAATGGGCAAGCTGATCGAAGAGGGGATGAAGGGCGGTTGGCTGATTGCCACCGAGGGCTGCCTGCCCAGCGCGCTCGGCGCGCGGGTTCGCTCCACTAACGGGAAGGTGAGCGTCACGGATGGACCATTCACTGAGTCCAAAGAGGTCGTTGGCGGCTTCGCTATACTCCGGGCGAACTCGAAGGAGGAGGCGATCCAGTTGGTGAAGGATTTCCTCCAGGTGGTGGATGACGGTGAATGTGAGCTTCGCCAAATATATGAAGCGGATGCGGCTGCAGGACATTAGTCGCTGCCCCTCCGTGTTATCGATCGGAGCTGCGTGAACCGTTCGCTGCGGAAAACGGTTCAGGCATTGCAAACGCGAAGTGTCGATTTCGCAAAACTTCGTTCGAGATATTCGAGGTATTAACGGAGCCAGGCTTTCCAGTGCGGCTCGGGGTCGTGCGGAAACCTACGCTCCCAATCAAGAATAAGGAGACGTGACGATGAAATTTATGATGATTGTTAAGTCGAGCGAGAAATCTGGCCATCCGCCCCAGGCGCTGATGGACGAAATAGACAAGCTCAGTAAAGAGGCCGGTAACACTATGATTGGCGGTGGTGGACTTGGCCCGACCGCGCTGGGAGCCCGTGTCCTTCTTTCCGGTGGAAAAGTAACCGTGATCGACGGACCTTTCACGGAGGCCAAGGAGATTATCGGCGGCTACGCGCAGTTTGAATTGAAATCGAAGGAAGAGGCGGTCGACAGCGCGGTGCGTTTTATGGAATTGCACAAGAAATACTGGCCGGGCTGGGAAGGCGAGACGGAGGTTCGGCAGATGTTTAATCCGGAAGATTTCACTCATTGCAAACCCTAGCGGCGGTTTCTCTTCTCGGATAGCTGGTAGGAAAAAAACCAGTGTTCGCGGCACAGAGCGGTTGGCTTGCGCGAACGATTTGAAGATGGTGTGATGAGTGGGCGTGACGTCCACCATCACACATTCCACGATCGATGCGGTCTGGAGGATTGAGTCTGCCAGGCTGATCGCCGGGCTTACTCGCATTGTCCGCGATGTAGGTGTGGCCGAGGAGCTGGCGCAGGATGCTCTTGTCGCTGCGCTCGAGCGGTGGCCGGAGTCGGGCGTGCCGGACAATCCGGGCGCCTGGCTGATGGCCACCGCGAAACATCGGGCCATTGATTACTTTCGCCGGAACAAACTCCTCGAACGAAAACATGAAGAACTAGGTCGCGAGCTGAAGACGCAACAAGAGGCGGCCGTGGCGAATTTCGAGATGACACGGGACGACGATTTTGGCGACGACCTGCTTCGGCTCGTGTTCATCTCCTGCCATCCGGTCCTGTCCACGGAGGCGCGCGTGGCGCTCACGCTGCGCTTGCTCGGTGGCCTTAGTACGCAGGAAATTGCGCGAGCCTTTCTGGCCTCCGAGCCGACGATTGCGCAACGCATTGTGCGGGCGAAGCGGACGCTCAGCGAGGCGCGCGTCCCGTTTGAGGTGCCACGCGGGCCGCAGCTTGCGGCACGTTTATCATCCGTACTTGAGGTGATTTACCTCGTCTTCAACGAAGGCTACTCGGCGACATCGGGTGAGGACTGGATGCGCCCTACGCTATGTGAAGACGCGCTGCGCCTCGGACGGATCCTGGCCGAACTTGTTCCGAACGAGGCAGAGGTCCACGGGCTGGTGGCGCTGATGGAGATTCAGGCGTCGCGCTCGTGTGCGCGCGTTGGCCCGAGAGGGGAGCCCATCTTGCTTCTGGATCAAGATCGCGGGCGGTGGGATCAACTTCTGATCCGTCGCGGTATTGCGGCGCTTCAGCGCGCGGAGGAACTCGGTGGCGGGCTGGGGCCTTACGGCCTGCAGGCCGCGATCGCAGCGTGTCACGCGCGCGCGCTCACTGCGGAGGAAACTGATTGGAAGCGCATCGCGTCCCTGTACGATGCTTTGGCTCAGCTGATGCCTTCTCCGATCGTGGAGCTGAATCGAGCGGTTGCTGTGGCCATGGCTTTCGGACCGGCGGCGGGTCTCGTGTTGATCGATAGGTTGGCTTCGGAGCCGTCACTCAAGGCGTACCACCTCCTGCCCAGCGTGCGCGGCGATTTTCTGTTCAAGCTGGGGCGCTTCGCGGAGGCACAGGCGGAGTTCGAACGCGCGGCGACGCTCACGCAAAACGCCCGCGAACGCGAGCTGCTTCTGGACCGCGCGCGAGGGTGCGCCGGAGCGTTGGCAGGGCCGGCGTAGCTTGAGCGGATACTTCGCGGGGGTGCTTCGGACGAATCTCGCGAACTGACTGTACAGGAGTGATTCGTTAGGTCACCGGCACATCGGATAGCTCTGTGCAATTTGCGCATTGCGCAACATTCCTGTCGGCGCGGTGACGATTACGCCGGATGCAACTCTAACGGGGCGCGCTGTGTGCGAATCCTGCGTGCGCTAAGATTGTCGGGCGAATCCAAACGTGTTGTGCCGGTTGCAATTAGAAGCGATAACACTTCCGAGGGCGACTCAGAGTCCCAACAAGGCCAACGGCGCGTTTGAGTTTCAATCGCCTACATCAGGGCTATCGTCCGTCACAGCGACGGTCAAGAAGGTTGGTCAGGGTCAGTAAAGAGAAACGCGCTCGTAGTCACGAAACTGCCAGCGTTTACATCAGTTCTGCGTGGAATAGCCTTTATCCCGATTTATCCCAATAAGCTGCCAACCGTGCCCAAACCGTCCAGAGCGAGCCGAACGGCGCCATTAGTTTTCAGCAACTTACCAGCGAGCCAGAGCGCAATCACCCGTCTTGAAAACCGTTAGGCCTGAAAGGGTCTCGGGGGTTCGAATCCCTCCTCCTCCGCCATTATTCATAAGTTATATAACATTATATCAATACATGCTAGTATTACAACAAAACCAGAAGACGGAAGTCCACTACCGCTGGTGAGCTCAAAGACCGCTTATTCATTGATCGGCAAGCCACAATGTGGAACGAAATAGCTGCTCGTCAATCGTTTTTTAATGTTCGAGGAACGACTTCTAGAGGATACTTATTTTTTGCGCTAGCCCTTAGATAGCTCTACACTACGCGACTTTTGGCGAGTGGTCCGGGATTTGCCTCCGCGGCCAGGTACCGCGCTGCCATCCGACGCTACGATCCAATCTCCAGACTTCTGCCTGTGGCTGCCAGTGCACGCGCGGCGTCTGCAGCTTGTCACATTTTGGCGGTGTCAAACGTTTAACCAGTAGGAACTGGGAGGCTGGCCTTGCTTCAGGACGTGGTAGAAGGGTTTGTTGCAACGAGGCCGAAACCTCGGGAGCCCAATGTGACCGGCAGGGGTTCCACACGCGAACACTTCGAAGATCTCTTCCTGGCGCATTACGCCCGCATCGTCGCAATTCTTCGCCGTATGCTCGGGGACCACGCTCGCGCCGAAGATTTGGCTAACGAGGTTTTTCTGAGACTCTATCGCCGCCCATCGTCACAAGATTCCGATGGCAATGTGCCCGGCTGGCTCTACCGAACCGCGACGAACCTCGGTATTGACGCCCTGCGTTCCTTAGCTCGGAGGAGCCGCTACGAACAGGCAGCCGCCCGAGCCGAAAGCAATAACCAAATTGTTGAAAATGCCCTCGATCGGGCATTGAGAACGGAGAGACAGCTGCGGGTCCGCGCAGTGCTCGTAGAGCTGAAACCAGCCCAGGCGCAACTGTTGCTCTTGCGGGCGTCCGGCTACACCTACAAGGAATTGGCAGACTCATTGGCCATCGAGCCCGGTTCGGTGGGAACGCTCTTGGTTCGCGCAGAGGCAGTATTCGAGCAGCGCTATCGGGAACTTTATGGTTTAGAGGAGGGTCTATGAATTGTGTTTCGGAGAGTGTGTTGCGCGCTTATCACGACGGTGAATCGGATCCGGCTGACCGTCCGGAAATCGAGAAGCACCTCGCGACCTGTGCGCAGTGCGGGAACCGTCTTCAGGAAATCGTCGCCGCGTCCGGACGCGTACAGGGACATCTCCTCTCGCTCGACGCTCCCACTTCCGAAGTGAGCGTCGATCCTCAGATTGCCCTTTCACGTTTCAAATCGCGGTACGGTGCCGGTGAAGAACGTGTCCCTTTTATCGCCCGTCTCTTTGCCCGGCGCTGGCGCCCTGTTTGGGTCACCGCGGTCGCCGCTGCGTTCGTTATCTGCAGCCTGGTGTTCCCCTCCGCACGCAGCTTGGCTCAGCGGTTTCTCGCTACGTTGCGTATAGAGAGAGTGCAACCCGTTCGTTTGGATCTTTCTGCCCTAGACGGCAATCGTCCGTTGCAGCAGATGCTCAGTCAGATGGTCTCGGACAAAGTCGTGGTCACGGTGGATGAAAAGCCTCAACATTCCACGACTTCGGCAGACGCAAGCCAGCTAGCCGGGTTCCACGTGCGTCTCCTTGGTGCACGCACGGACGCGCCCGCATTCACCGTTGAGGGGCAACACTCTTTCCAAATGACGATTGACCGTGCGCGGCTACAAGACATCTTCGACCAGTCCGGCCGCCCGGACCTCCTCCTGCCCGCTACGTTGGACGGCGCCATGGTTTCCGTCCAGATTCCACGCTCCGTTCGGTTGGAGTATGGCAACTGCCCTCACGGGATCGGAGGGGAAGAAGACGCGCAGCGTGAATCAACAGGATGGAGTAATTGCTTGGCTCTCGAAGAAGCTCCGAGCCCGCTCGTCAACCTTCCGTCCGATCTCAACATCCAGCAGCTCGCTGAAATTGGTTTTCAGCTTGCAGGAATGAGCGCCACTCAGGCCCGAGAGCTCTGCCAAACCATCGATTGGAAATCGACACTTGTTCTCCCGATTCCGCGTCTTATCGGCTCTTACAGTTTGGTAGAAGTGAGCGGCGCGCAGGGCACGCTCATTAAAGATTCCGACCGCCGGGGACCTGGCTATGTGTTGATTTGGGTGAAGGATGGCATCATCTATTGTCTCGCCGGTCAGGGAGACTCCAGCAAAGCCGTGACGCTGGCGAATTCACTCGACTGACACGGGAGGAGCACCTGGATCAACCGGGCAGCTTTGCCATTCAAACGCTGAACCTGCGCAAAGTGTTTGGTACTAAGGTTGCCGTAAGCAATCTTTCCCTGACGGTGCGTCGTGGTGAAATCTTCGGCTTCCTCGGTCCGAATGGGGCGGGGAAAAGCACTTCCATTAAGATGCTACTGGGACTTGTGAAGCCCAGCAGCGGTCAGGCATTCGTTCTCGGAGTGCCCTCGGACGATGTGGAGGTCCGCGGGAAAATCGGCTTTCTGCCGGAGGATTTTCGTTTCTACACCTGGCTGACCGCATCCGAACTCCTGAGACTCCACGGACGGCTCTGCGGAATGGCTGCGGCGCGGCTCCGCGAACGTGTTCCTGCTCTTCTCGATCTGGTGGGGCTGACTCCTCATCGGGAAAAGCGCCTGCGCGATTTCTCCAAAGGCATGCTCCAGCGCATCGGATTGGCTCAAGCGTTGATTCACGAGCCGGAGCTGATCTTTCTCGACGAGCCAACCTCGGGACTCGATCCCCTGGGTCGGCGGCTTGTCCGCGATGTGATTCGTACTCAGCGTGACCGCGGAGCCACCGTCTTTTTGAATTCCCACATCCTCAGCGAAATTGAAATCACTTGCGACCGAGTAGTCTTTATCAAGGAAGGCGAGGTCGTCGCCAGCCACGATCTGCGAGCGTTTCCCGACGGGGAAGTCTGCCTCGTCGCCCGCGCGCGCAATCTCTCCGCGGAAACAGTTGCGGGGCTCTCCCAATGGAGCACGTCCGCACGGCTCGACGGCGAGCGCCTAACTCTTGCTACTCACTCGACCTCCGTTCTTCCCGACATCCTCCGCTATCTGGTCGCATCGGGAAGTGACGTCTTTGAATTCACGCCCGAGCGGCTTTCGCTGGAAGATCTCTTCCTCAAAATCATGGGCGAGGATCGGGGACTTTGATGGGCGCCTGGATCATGGCAGGTGTTACCTTTCGCGAGGCCGCACGCAGGAAGATCCTTTGGACGGCGCTCCTCGCAGGCTCAGCGTTTCTTGCGCTTTTCGGCACAGGGATGCACTTTCAGATTAAAGACTTCACGCGTCAGTCTTTGCCGCCTTTCGTTCGCTATCAACTGGAAGCTGCCATGCTGCAGGTCGGGTTCTACGCCGTCGATTTGCTGGCCGTAGTCATGACGATTCTAACTTCCGTGGATACGCTCTCGGGTGAGATAGCTTCCGGCACGATCCAAGCCATCGCTACAAAGCCGATCTCTCGCTGGCAGATTTTGGCGGGTAAGTGGATGGGTTTCGCCGGCATGGTCGCCACTTATGTGTCCGCAATGTTCGGCGGCGTCGCGGCGGTGGGATACTTCATCGGGGGCGTGCTACCGCACCATACCCTCAGGGGTGCACTTCTGGTTTTCTTGGAATGCTTGTTAGTTCTGACGGTCACCTTCGCATGTGGCACGAGGTTTTCAACGCTCACGAACGGTGTCATCGTCCTGGGCCTTCACGGACTGGCCTTCATTGGCGGCTGGATCGAACAGATCGGTGCCATGACTAACAGCCCGCGTCTTGTCACCGTCGGCGTTGTATCTAGCCTCATCATGCCGAGCGAGTCCGTTTGGCGACGGGCGTCCTTCGAACTGCAGTCCTCCTTTCGGGCTCTCCAATTCAGTCCGTTTTCGAATGCTTCCGCGCCAAGCGCTGCAATGGTGGGTTACGCTATCGTATATTTGTTCGTAGCGCTGATCGTTGCCATCTATCATTTCCAGCAGCGGGACCTGTAAGACGCGCTACGCGCAGAAGTGCGTTGGCGTGTGGGAGAACCGATCAAGTCCCGGATGGTCGGCTTACTCAGAAGTTTCCCTTGAGCGCAGTGGCGCGCTCATCGGGGACCAGGAGTTCGCTGGTTCAGCTCCATTCGTCGCTGCCGAATTCCCTCCTCGAATTATGCATGGCAGGTATAGGGAAATACTTGCTTTACTGACCCCAACGATCGACCCGAGAACTACCCCGAAGCTCCTTCCGTGCTACTACTCTTGCTACTACTTTCGGTCGATTTGGCGCCTTCCGGAACCCGCTTAAACCCTGGGAATTCGTTCAAATCCAAGACCGATGTTGATAACTAGAGACATACCAACGCTCACCGACCCCTCACCTCCCTCTCACCAATGGGGGTTCCAATCCCTCCTCCTCCGCCATTATATATAAGTTATATAACACTATAGCAATACATGCTAGTACTACAACAAAACCAGCAGACGGAAGTCCATTACCGCTGGTGAGCTCAAAAACCGCTTATTCATTGATCGGCAAGCCACAATGCGGAACGAAATAGCTGCTCGTCAATCGTTTTTTAATGTTAGAGGAACGACTTCTAGGGGATACTTATTTTTGCGTTAGCCTTTAGATAGCTCTACACTACGCGACTTCTCGTTACCTATCCGCATGTCCCGATCTGGATTGTCGGGTCGGAGGAGGCGCGCTCACGCGCTGGCCTCCGTCCGCCGCCCCTCTCCATACCCTCCGCTTTCTCCGGCCAGCGAGGCTACGAACCCCGCTTCTTGGATATGGCACCCCTCATTTGAGCGCCAGAGGGACTTCAACCCTCCTGAACAACGCGCTGCTCAGCGCGCACTTCCAAGTAGCCGACAATCCGGAAGCTAACTGGCACAACGCGAATGCGACGGTTGATTGGTACTAGCTGGAGGCTCAAGCCCCTGCCATCGCAATTCCCTTCCTCAAAGTCACAATGTAACGGCAGGGATCCCTGACTTCATGGGCGCGGCACGGCCAACCCTTCACGCTGTGGGCTACGTGCTTGGTCGAGACCGACGCGGTGGAGGAGGTCCTTGAAACGTGGATCATCGCGCAGGGGGTCAAAATAGGGATGCACTTTGACGAACTGCAGAATGTTTGATTGCTCCTGGTAGGCATGCTCCAGCCAGGCAAATGCTTGTTCCCGGTCTTCCATCCCCAAGTAGGCATTCACAAAGGCGCCGGCCGGAACATAGCCTTTCTGCCGCCGCTGCTTCAGTTCGTCGAGAAGACGAAGCGCGTCTTGGCGGCGCCCGGCATGAGCGTACGCTCTGATGAGCACACCGATGACACCTGAGCTGCGGTTGGTGATGGAAACCGCCTCCTCCAGTGCAGGAATTGCATCCTCGGGTTGACCTTTGGCGATGAGTGAGAAACCGAGATACCAAAGGGCACTTGCAGAGTCCTCCTGTACTGCCAGCACACTGCGCAATTCATGTATGGCCTCGTCATACCGGTGGGCAAAGAACAGAGTTTCCCCGATGCTAGTGCCAGAAACCTCGATGGGGTCGAGTTCGCGACCGCGCTCGGTCCACGTGAGGGCCTCCTGCGTTCGCCCTTGGCACAGCAGCCAATGTGCAAATCCAACGTGCGCAGCAGCGTCATTCGGCTTCAAGTCGAGCGCCCGCTTGTACTCCGCTTGGGCATCGCTCCAGTACCACTGTTGCTGGTAGATGTCCGCCAGCAGGACATGCGCTTCGGCTAGCTCTGGATCCAGTTCCAGCGCCTTGCGAGCTGCATTGACAACTTTCGGCCGAACTTCACTTGGGGGAGTGCCAATAAAGACTGTGCCGAGCCTATTGTAGGCATCTGCAAGGCCGACATACGCCGGCGCGAACGTGGGATCTCTCTTGTTCGCCTCCTCGAAGTAACCAATACTCTCTTCGAGGCCGGATCGGCTGTAGCTCTTGTCGAGGATGGACCGGCCCTTGAGGTAATTCTCGTAAACTTCAGGCGCGATGGGACGGGCCGCTGTAAGGCGCGCGCGTTCCTTTCCACTAATCGTGACCTCAACTTTTTGCGCGATGGATTGCGCCACATCGCTTTGCAGGGCCAGCACGTCGCGTAACTCACGATCATAGGTTTCCGACCAGAAGTGCTCGTCCGTCGCGGCGCGAATGAGTTGCGCATGAACGCGAATGCGGCTGGCGTCGCATATGACCGACCCTTCAACAACGGCGTCTACCTGGAGAGTTCTGCCGATTTCCGGCACGGAGAGCGGAGTGTTCTTGAACTGCATAGCCGATGTGCGCGAAATGACGCGGAGATCATGGATGCTTGAGAGGCGGCCGATGAGAGCTTCGGTCATGCCGTCGGCAAGATATTCCTGCGTTGGGTCGCCCGAGAGGTTTTTGAGAGGCAATACCGCCAAGGACTTGATTTTAGACCCGGTCGCGCGCCTTAGGTGGCTTCGTGTCGCAAAGTAAGCGACAACCACGAGGGCAAGCAGGGCGCCACCACATACAATAAGCCAGCGACTCGCCCGAGTCGCAGGCGAAGCGATCTCCAGGACTGGATGCGCGTCCGCGACATCGGCTGCTGAAGCAGGAGCCCGGCCATCCCACCACGCGTCGATTTCCGCCTTATAGGCGAAGACGGACGCCTGCTTCTTGTGGACCTTGCGGCGAACGGGCAGCCCTTCCGCTTCCCACCGGCGGACGGTCCGCTCGTCGCGCTTCAAATACGCGGCAATTTCCTTCCACGAGTCCAGCCGGTCATTTCCGGGCTCGGCGGGATGAACCTGCGGCAGGGGTTTGCTCGTACTCATGGAAGACCTTGGGGGCAGTGAACGTTGCGACGATTGTAGCCTACCGCGAGGGCAAGTCCAATAGGTCCCTTTTGCGCGGCCTCGTCGATGCGGGTAAACGCGGACATTGGCCAGTTGCCCGTCTTTGCCTGTTGCATGCACCTGGTCCCGATTGCAAGCTCGCGGCAACGCGCCAGAACGGTTTCCAGGGCGTTTCTTAGTCAGGAGATTCCGATGAAAAGGATCAATTGGATTGTTTTCTGTGTCGCAGGGCTTTGCGGTCTGGTAACCGCCGACCGGATGCCGGCCCAGACGGCGACGCCGGACCCGGTGCTGGAGTGGATTGGTGTGATGAACGCCACGGTCCTGACAGCGGGCACCGCTCCAAACGTCACCGGCCGCGTGGTCGCGTTGGTATCCGCATCCGTGTTCGATGCGGTCAACGGTATCGAACCACGCTTCCGTCCACTGCATGTGAGGCCAGACGCGCCTCATAATGCGTCGCAACGCGCAGCGGCGATTCAGGCGGCCTACGTAATTCTAATGAACCTCTATGGAGCGCAGCAGGGCGGGGCCCTCACCAGTCAGCATGATGCGTCGCTCGCGGCGCTGGCCTCAACCGAAAACCCCAAGTCCATTGCCGCGGGAGTCGCGTGGGGACAAAGCGTGGCGGACGCGATCTGGGCCTGGAAGCTGACTGACGGGTTTGCGCCCACACCGCCGCCATTCTTTGGAGTGCAGAGCATAGCCGGCACACCGAATTCCCTAGGTTTTTGGCAACCCACGCCACCGGCGAACGCATCAGGGGCGACACCGCAACTTGCCACAATAACGCCTTGGGTACTGACGCGACCGTCGCAGTTCCGCTTGCCGCCGCCACTAGCTCTCAACAGCCCAGAGTACCTGTCCGATCTCAACGAAGTGAGAGAAATGGGTAGCCTGTCCAGTACAAGCCGGTCAAGTGAACAGACGGAAGTCGCATTGTTTTGGGCGCTGAACACTCCACTCGCGTGGAACCGTGTCGCAGCACAGCTTTCGGCGGCGCGCGGGCTAAGTCTGACCGAGAACGCGCATCTATTCGCCGTGCTCAATGTAACTCTCGCCGACGCGATAATGGCGTGCTGGGATAGCAAGTACCGCTACATTTTCTGGCGGCCAGTTACCGCGATCCGAGCAGGGGCCGCGCCGGGAGACCCCGACGCCAATTGGAGGCCACTGCTGGACTCTCTGACCGGCACTCCGCCGCATCCTGAGTATCCGTCGGCGCATTCCACGTACAGTGGGGCCGCCGCGTTCATCCTGGCTGACGCCTTTGGAGAGAACAGCGCCTTCAGCGTCACGTCCGAGATACGTCCCGGTACTCGTTCCTATGCGAGTTTTTCGGAGGCGATAGCCGAAATCGCCGATGCGCGCGTCTTTGGCGGCATTCACCTCCGAAGCAGTTGCGCCAGCGGAAATTCGCTGGGTCGAGCTGTTGCCGATTACGTGTCAAGGCACGTGATGCGGGCGCGAGGCGACGATCAAGACGAATGAGAAAGTATACGCAAAGGGCCCGGTCACTCGATAAGGGTACCGGGCCATAGCTAAGGCGCGGTCGACGTGGCCCGGAAGTCCGTTTCCGGTAAGTTGTTCCAGAATTCTAGACGGATGACGGGCTATCCGCAAGTTAAGGTTAGGAGTCGATTGGTATCGAGAAACGCGCCAACAGATCGCTGGAGAGAAGCCGACTTCTGGATACTAATCCGAACGGTTTCCGCTGGTCGCTGGTTCGGGCTTGCGGGAGTGTCGTTCAGCTGGTTAGAACGCCAGCCTGTCACGCAGGAGGTCGCGGGTGAGGTGGTGGAGATGCCGCTGAATGCCAAGTTGCTGGTGCGCTCTTTCCTTGTTGCGGCGGTGGTTCTGTGCGTCATCGGTGGATTCGATTTTCGATTGTCAGCGCAGGAGTTGGGCGAACGCTTGCGGCCCGACCAGATGGCGGATCTCGCTGCAGCCGGGCTCGCGCCTGCCGACTTTTATCCAGAGCCGGGCGAAACCGTTGATGTGACGGCCATGGTGCGCAACCGCGCGGTCGTCGCGGCACCCAAAGTCGTTGTGGCTCTCTTTGGCGATAACGCTAAAATTGGTTCTGCAACGGTGGATCTCGCTGGCGGAGAGGCGCGCACTCTGCACTTTTCGTGGCAACCCAAAGCGGAAGGCGCGGCGCAACTCACGCTGCGTGTTGATCCCGATCAGGCGCTCGCGGAAATGGACCGACGCGACAATCAGATGTCGGTAGACGTCGTGATAGCGAAAAAGCCGGCCGATGGGGCTGTGTTCGCGGTTTCCGATTTGCAGTTCGTAATGGCAACTGGGAAGCCGTCTTTAATTCGCGCGACGGTGAAAAATAAGAGCAAGGTCGCCGCCACTGTACCAATCGTGTTGCAGGTGGACGGGCAAACGGCCGCGCGACGCTTAGTAACGCTGCCTGCGAGCGGTCAAGCGATCGTCGAAGTGCCCTGGTCGGCGGAACAATTTCACGGACAGCTGTCGGCCGAGATCAATCCTCGCTTCCGCGCCAAGGGAACGGCTACGAGTGACAGCCTGATGACGCGTGACCTGCGGCCAGCGTCGGGCCTTCTCGTGGGGGGACTGTCGCTTTCGGCTGCGCAATATGATCCGAAGCGGCCGAGACAAATCACGATCAGCTTCCGGATCACGAACAACGGAAAGAATGCGATCACCCAGGCGTTTCGCACGGCGATCTTTCCGGGAGCGATCCGCGCGGACGGCACCCAGTCGCTGGACACATACTATCTGATGATAAACGGTTTGGCGGCGGGAAGTTCCATCTACGTCTCGCGCACCATCGTTTCGCCGGTGGGCGATTTCGACGCAAAGGTGGAAATCGATCCGGACCACAAAATCTCGCTGACCAACCGGGCACCCAGCGTAGCCACAGCAAAGTTCAAGAATCCAACTCCCTCGACGGGCCGATGGATATCGATTGGACCAACGGCCATCACCACCAGATCGGGCTTCCACTCCAACGGGCGCGTTACCGCGATCGCGATCGATCCGACCGCGACTGCAACGGTCTACGTTGGAGCGTTGGGTTCCGGCGTGTGGAAGACGACGGACGGCGGCCAGTCGTGGGCGCCAATCGCGGATAGCCTGCCGGCGCTGGACGTGGCGGCGATTGCCGTTGATCCCAGCATGCCGTCGCGGATCTATGTCGCGCTGGCGGGCGCCGGAGTTTTTCGCTCTACCGACGGAGGTGTGAGTTGGACGCAGATTTCTCCGGATCTGCAGGCGCAAGTGCGCTGGGGAGTGATGCTGGTGAATCCAACCAACCCGAATATCCTTTATGTAAGTTCGGCAATGGGCGTGTATCGCTCCGCGGATTCCGGAGCGACCTGGCAGGTTTCCAAGTCCGGGGGCATCGTTACGGACATGCTGATGGATCCGACAAACCCAAACGTGCTCTATGCCGGAGTGAATGCCGATGGAATCTACTCCACCAACACCGGAGGAGCCGCGGGCGACAGCGATTGGCACAAACTCACATCGGTGCTGCCAACGAGCGGCGTCGGCGCAATCACGCTCGCGCTTTGCCGCGGCGCACCGAAGACAGTTTACGCGGCGATCTCGCAATCCTCGGGCTTCCAGCTATACCGCACCAACGACGGCGGAACCACCTGGAGCTTGCAAACCACCACACCGTTCAGCGACCTGTTCAATGACGTGATCGGTGCTGATACCGTGGATCCAAACACGGTGTATATCACCGGCGTGAATCTTTACCGCTCCACAGACGGCGGCATGAACTTCACGCAGTTGACGGGAACCCACGCCGACAATCACGCCTTCGCGAACGACCCGGTAAATGCCGGCGTAATTTACTCGGGAGATGACGGCGGAATCTACCAATCCAAGGACGGCGGCAACACCTGGACCTTCTTTGGAGAAGGAATACCCAATGCCGAGTTCTATGACATTGCGGACTCGGCGACGCAACCAAACCTTGTGATTGGAGGTCTCCAAGACAACGGCAACGCGAAATATGACGGTAGCAGCAGCATTTGGTCGCTGTTGGACGGATTTGGCGACGGAGCGACCGTTGATATTGATCCGACGAACGCGCTGATCTTTTACGCGATGGGCCAAGGCATCGACAGCCTGGCGCGATCCACGGACGGCGGAAATACGTTCGCCAACATTTCCGGGGGACTGCCCTTGGGCGTGGGCAAAACGAATGGCTGCGCGCAATACAACACCCACTTTCAGGTTCACCCCACGCAGGCGTCGACGCTTTTGGCTTCGCCGAACGGTCCGGCTTCGGGAGGTTGCGGCCCGCTTTTCCAGACAACGAATCCTCAGCCACCGGGTAATTGGTCCGCGTTGTTCACGCCGCCAACGGGAAGTATTGTGCGCTCCGCAGTAGATCCGAGTATCAACCTTTATTACGCGGGGTCGAACGATGGACGCGTCTACGCGGGGCCCGGCGGCGCGAACTGGCAAATGGTATTCACGCATCCGAACGGAAATGACGTCACTGATATAGAGGTCGATTCGGAGGATCCCTCCACGGTTTATGTAGCATTCTCTGGTTCAGGTGCGGGACGTGTGTATCGGTTGCGGCGTTCTTCGCCATCGCCAACCTCGATGACCGCAACGGACATAACCTCCGATTTGCCGCCCGGGCTTACGATCGGCCTGGTTCAGGGTTCTCCCGGAGGAGGAGCGCTGGCGGTGGATCGCTTGTTGCCGCTGACGATCTACGTTGGCACGAGTCACGGGGTTTACTGCGGGCGAACGGGCGACGGCGGTAACACCTGGTGGTGGTCCCCTTACGAGAATGGAATGCCGGCAGCGGACGTGGCCGATCTTGAAGTGCATCCGAAGACCGGCGTGATGCGCGCGGCGACCTTTGGCCGCAGCGTGTATGAAGTGAACACGGATGATCCGATCGGAAGCCTGCTTGGCGCGGAGGGGAAAGTCACGCTGTTACGAGTGCACGATGTGGGAACGGGTTACGGTCCACCGACGGACTTCATCGACGTGGAAGTCGTGATGTGGCTGGATACCATGCCGGGCAGAGCGTTTGGATTCCAGCTCCGAAATGACGACAAGAAAAACGTGGGGCGCGGGATGTTGAACCTGTTGCGCCTGGCTTTCAACAGTGGGCGTTCAGTGCACATTGATTACGTGCGCACCGGATTCCGCAACGGAATTATTGTGCGAGTCATGTTCATTCCTTAAGTCTGGGAAAAGGAGCTTCCGATGAAATCCCTGGGCGTAGCAATCACAGTGGCACTCATTTTCGGCGTTCTCGCGGCGCCGGCATCCGCACAGGTCAATGCCAGCGGGAAGGTTACGTTGCTGCGGGTCCACGATCTAGGCACGGGCTATGGACCGCCGTCGGATTTCATCGACGTGGAAGCGGTGATCTGGCTGGACAGCCAACCCGGCAAAGCGTTTGGGTTCCAGTTGCGGAATGATCAGAATCTTCCGGCACGCCAAGGCATGCTCGATGTTCTGCGAGACGCTTTCAACAATAACTGGAACGTGAGCATCGACTACATCGTGGCACCGGGCCACGCGAACAATTTCGTCCTGATTCGCGCGTGGATCACGAAACCACCCGGGAAGGTTGTCGTAAATCATCCGGTTGCAAAACCGACAAACAAATAATTCGATGAATGCCTATGCATCACCAAATCGGACTCTGCAAGAGACTCCGCAGCACCGAAGCATTGAGCGTCTCTTGGGGAAGTATGCAGCTTGTCGAAGAGCAGACCATGCTCGCTTAAGGGAGCACCTGCTCACGAGGCAGGTGCCACACTACGAAAGCGGGGAACAACGGACCATGAAAGCGACGTCCACTACTTGCCTTGTCACGATGTATCCTCCAGCCATGGCAACCCTAGTCGTAAGCCAGAAAGTCGGCCAAAGCTTTTGAGATGGGCAGCCCGGTGCGGATCTCGATGTAGAGAAACTGTCCTTGAGGGTTGATTTCCAGGAAGAAAAGCTCACCGTTGTCTGCCACCTTCAGGTCGATCGTTCCGAACACCAACCCCAACTCATCCATCAAGCGGAGAATCGCTGACTCTACATCGCCGGGAAGCTGATACGGGCTACAGATTGCGTCGGTATCGAGGCGGGAATCCACACAGGCACCTCCGCTGCCCGTCGAAATGCTCGCGGAGAAGATTTGAGGGCCCACGATCGTGGCGCGCACATCGGCGGGACCGAGGATTTGTTGCTGAAATATGGTCGGACAGAGGGGGAGATCCCCGATGATTTGCGCGTCCGCCGAACTCCACACGCGAGTATCGACGAACTGATTTGAAGGTGCGGTCATGGCCTTATGCACAATCGCCCCTTCGTATTCGGCCGCGAAGGCGAGCGCTTCCGCCGGATCGCTGGTAAACAAGGTCTTAGGAACGCGAAGTCCTACACGTGAAGCGATCGACAGCTGGAGAGGTTTGGTCGCTGCGCGCTGCTTCCAAGGCGAGCTTACGTTGCGCCGGGACGCGACAGCAAAAAAACCGTCCAGAATTTGCGTCCATTCATTTTCGGTAAAGGAACGATCAAGCTCATCGGTGATGACCGAAGCGGCGCGGACCCTGCCGGGGCGCCGGTACCATACTGCGGAAATGTCATCGGAGACGATCCTAGTGCCGTCAATCGTGATCGAGCCGCGCTGAGCCTCCGGACAGAGCGAGAGCGAGGCACCGTTTCCGAAGTCTTCTCTCGAGACGCAGACGACCTCGCGGCCTCGCTGGCGCAAGAGGTTGGCGATGTGTTTTGCATGGATGTCCGCAGAGCTGGACAAGATCAGAATCATGCGTCGATCAAGGAATGGCGCTGGCGGAATTGATGCTCAAGTTCTCGGAAGCGAGGAGAGGGGCTGTACGTGATGGAAGGCCGAGCGGCAAGCGCAAAGGGCTTTTTCCCCGGCACCGATGTGACACAAAGATCTTTCGCACGGGCATCCAGCAGGCGAGCACCTTTGCGAACAACAATGCGCATCCAGAGCCGATGCGGCGGCGGATCTTCCGACTCAGCGGCCCGCTCGATATCTAGGATATCCTCGCGGAGGAATGTCAGACACAATTCGCCAACGAGAAAACGGGCTTCCCCTGGTGCGCCCGGGATAAACTCACCGTTGATCAATATCCCTTGGCCCGTGTGCTCTTCGGCGATGGGCAGGCGAGAGAGCCATTTCTCAACATCCATGCTCATTTCATTTTTCCAGATATTTTCGTGCGGAGTTACTCATCTAAATCGTCCGCGTGGCACGTTTCATGAACGTCATCGGTTTGGTCCGGTGTGCCGTTACCACCCGATGTGGTGTCAGAGTCAGTGCTTGTGCACGTGCTGACGCCGACCCCCGGATAACTTACCTCCCTGTCACCCGGCACAACTTCGCCGTCGCGGGCTGATTCGACACTTCCACTGCCGCTGATATTGCCGAATGGGTTGAATGGCCGGACCTTCAACAGAGGCTGAATCTCTTGAGGATTTCGGATGAGGAGCTGGACAACATCAGGCTGAGCCTTGCCCAATGAAGTCACCTCCTGGATGTTTGCGATTGGAACCGCGACGATTCCGCCGCCAATAGCGAGATGAAGATTGTGGGCGCTGCGACTCAGCGCGCGTCCGCGCAGTGCGGTAAGGCCGACTTGTTCGTCCGGCTTCTCTTTGAGACGGTCAAGGAGGTTCTTGATTGAGGTTGGGGAAGTGGGGGTAGTACCCATGGGAAACCGCCTTTCTTGAATGAGAATACAATGGCGATGACTTTCCAGTGCGCGAGTATACACCCGTTCTCCCCGCCTTTGCATTTAAGTCCATCAGACGTTGACAGGCAATCACAACACGCCCGGAGAACGCGAACACTCGTTGAGGCGAAACCGTCTGTTTTTGCCCTGGGAGAATCGTGCTCTTGCGAAACGGACACGCCTTGCTCGCGAAAGGCAGCCAGTAAATAGAGTTCAAATAGACGCGAATCGGCAGGATATTTGGAACAACTCGAAGGCATGGATCTCAGCCTTGGAAACTCTTGGCAAACGATCCACCGAACCACACGCAAGCCTTTCCCTCGCACCTCAGCGCTCAGGGAAGCCTTGATTGGGGCCCGGCATGTCAAATCAGCGATTGGGACTGGATAACGGCAATCCGGAAGTTATCAGCTCGTCCGTCGAATTAGTACGTCCAAACGCCGATACCGGACATTTGGGTCCGAGTATGCATTCCGCCGAACCGCGCAGCTAAAGGGGTGGGCGCTATCTGGCGGTCATTGTGAGACTTTTCATGCCCATGCTTCGTATCCATGTGGAGGAATTGCTATGAAATCCTCTCTGACCTTGCTTGTGCTTGTCCTACTGTTGCTGAACATTCTGGCTGGATGTGCTCCGGGACCTAACCAATTCAAAGGAACGGCGAGCGAACACGGCGTGGTCGCAGGCTTCTGGCTTGGTCTCTGGCAGGGCTTTATTGCGCCGTTCGTCTTTGTGGCCTCGCTGTTCAAAAGCAACCTCAACATCTACGAGGTCCACAACAACGGGGCTTGGTACAACTTCGGCTACCTGTTCGGCCTGGCTTGCTTCTTCGGTGGCGGCGGCAACCGGGCGGCGCGTGTCCGATAAGCGCTAATCAGGCATTTGCTGTCGAGATTTTCTTTAGGTTATAAAAATGAGCATCGCTAATGCTGTGGCTCCTCATGTTCGGCGTGGAGCGAACAGATGGAAGGAGCAGGCCAGCGCACCGCCTGGATGCAATCGCGGCGCCCGTCTCTCGTTCCGGCTTCGACGGCGATCGCCTAGTATGAGCTACTGGCGAAGTTCGTCCCCTCGGGGCACGACCGATAAGATCGTGCCCAGAGGAGTTGCCGGCTCACATCCCGGCAAGCCGAAACAGGGCCGAAGGAACAGGATACTCGTTATTTCGGCGTTTTGATCTCACTCATCGAAGTGGCCCAGTTGACGAACGTGTCACGGTTGCCTCCAGAGATGTACTCCGTGGCGATGAAAATGTTCTTACCATCAGCCACCGCTGCGGAGTAGTCACCCCAGCGTCCTGCCAGCTGTTCGTTCGATGGGACACCGGCGTAGCCGCTGAAGCCGTCATCTGGGGCGATACCCTGGGCTAGCACGTTCACGGTTCCATGGGCGCCCTTCGAGTCAA
The DNA here is from genome assembly GCA_963705855.1 of uncultured Acidobacteriota bacterium. Taxonomy (GTDB): domain Bacteria; phylum Acidobacteriota; class Terriglobia; order Acidiferrales; family UBA7541; genus Acidiferrum. The sequence continues at coordinate 120,864 of CAVPLA010000036.1, read as the reverse complement.
ACTTGATGAACGCAGCGGACGGGAAGAAGTTCGGCCCAACGAGCGTAAACATCATGGCACCGCCGTCATCGTCTGCATCCACGGCGACCGCGGGATAGATCAAGTTTTGCCCTTTGACCGTCAGGTAATCGTTCCCACTGAGTGCGGCGCTCAGCGCGCCGGATTTACTGAAGGTCGGCTTAACGATGAACCACTCAGCACCGTCGACGAACTCGGTGCCGTCGAAGATTGTTGAAGTAATTGAGGAAAAGAGTTGGCCGCCGGCGTGATACACCTGCTGCATGCGGTTGTCGTCCGGGTTGAGCGCCTCTTCCGGGTCACCCAGAGACATGCCTTGCGGGAAAGGGCCGATTTCCTGTTGGGCGGCACCCGGCTCCTGATAAGCCTTTACCTTTAGAATTACGTTCTGCAGAAAGAGGTTCGGAGCAGAATTGAGCGTTGACGTGTTTGTGAGTGACCAGACGCCGATGCGGTTGTCGGACGTTCCATTGAAGTTGAGCGTGTTCAGGAAGAACTCGGTCCCGGAGTTGGGCTCGGTGGGGTTGACCGCCGCCGATTGCGCGGGGTGTACACTTGCCGCGAGTCCACCGCCGATCGTCAGATTTCCAAAATGCACGAAGGTCGGAAAGATGCCGCTTTCAAGGTCGACCTTTGACATGGCGTAAATTTGCGCACCATTGAAATATGGGGTAACGAGTCCGAATTCGTTGGTGGATATGTAGAATCCGTTGTTATCCGCTCCGAGGAGCGGCTGATCGCCAAAGCAGCCCTCGAATGCGAACGGCAGGCAGCCGGGATCCGACGGAGTCCCGTTGCTGCCGTCGTCGGTCGTGTCAATTGCGTAGAGGTTGAAGGCGCCAAACAGGTCCGGGCCATCGCTCACCGCGATCAGCACGAAGCTCCGGCCAAATCCTCCTGGAATGAACCCAAAGTCTTCGGGGTCGGTAAGTGTGATGAACCAGTGCTGCGAGCTTTGATCGAAGTAGCACCGTGGGTCGGAGATAAAATCCCCAACCAGAAAATTCGCTCCCACGCCGAAGAAAGCATTGGCCGAGACGTCTGCAGAAATCTTGTTGCCGTTCTCGTCGTACACGGCGAACACCAGGTTGATAACCTCGAGGAGTTGGCCGGCCCCGGCGCAAAGACCCTGATCCGGCGGCTCGAGATCATCTCCAACTTCTCCGCCGTTTACATTACGGCTGTCCGCGTTGTCAAGGCCGTTAACCGTAAAGATCGATCCCCCGAAGCCAATCGACGCATTCGTTGACGACCTCGCGGCTTCGACGATCTCCGGCATGGCTACCTTGGCGTTAGTCTTGTACATCAGCTTCATCAGTGCCGGCTCGTTGATCATCTCTTTCGGGGTAGCCGAATGCGCCACCAGCGGGGTTGCCGTTGTTCCTGTCTTTGGGGATTGTAGAGAAGTCTTCCCCAGGCTTATTAAGTTGCCGTGCGTGACTTGACCCGCCGCACTCTGAGCCGGTGCGGCGGTACTCTGCGCTGATGCAACGGTTGCGGATGTCAAAAACAACGAAAACGCGACTGCCAATATAAAAGGTGTTCTCATCTTTTCGTCCCCTTCATGATTTTCTCGTCTTAAGCTATATTCTGCGCGATCAGGTGTCCTGGGCCTCTAATTGATTGGGTTGGAAATAGAGGCCGGTTCAGCCAGAACTCATGAGCCGAAAGACAATGCTGGATTCGGCTGAGCAACGCGATTGTACTCTCACAATTCGGCTCTGTGCAGGAATCTGTAAACACGTGCGTTTTTGCTGGATTTGTTGTTAGGGAGGCTGGCGGGTCCACCCCCGCCACCGTATCTGTCGGCTGGGGTACGCCAAGTCGTTGCGCGAAATTTGTGGAGGATTGGCTGCCAGCGAAGGGAAACTTCGTCATCTGGGGTTGCCCACGGCTCCTTCTCGCTCCACCCTGGCCTACGCCAATGAGCATCGGCCTTGGCAGCTGCAGCGCACCGTGTTTGGGCAGCTGCTGGCGAAGTGCCAGATGTTGGTGGCCGGCCAATCAGAAACCAGAAAGAAGAGGAAGTTCCGTTTTAAGAATCCTCTGCTGAGCTTGGATGCCACGGTGATCGATCTGTGCGCCACAATGTTTGATTGGGCCAAGTTCCGCCTGACAAAGGGAGCGGTGAAACTTCATTTGCTGCTGGACCACGATGGCTACCTGCCGTCCTTCGCGGTGATCACGGAGGGCAAAAAGCATGAGGTACGTGTGGCGCGACAGATGCAATTTGCGCGGGGGACGATTTTGGCATTTGACCGCGGCTATACGGACTACGAATGGTTTATGAACTTGACCGAGCAGGGCGTTTATTTCGTGACGCGTTTGAAGGAAAACGCTGACTATGGCGTGGTGGAGAAGCGTGAAATTCCACAGCGGCGCGACGTACTACGGGATGAAGTGGTCTTTTTCTATAAGCTTGCGCGGGAGAGCAAGGAGGCCTTCTTCCGGCGGATCGAGTTTTACGACGAGGAGCACGATCGCGTGCTGGTATTTCTGACCAATCACTTGGAACTGGCGGCGGCTACCATCGCGGCGATCTACAAGGAGCGTGGCAAATCGAGTTGTTTTTTCGGGCCTTGAAACAGTCCCTGCGCGTGAAAACGTTTGTAGGGACTTCCGCCAATGCTTTGAAAACGCAGCTCTGGACGGCACTGATCGCCATGCTGGTGGTAAAATACCTGCAACTGCGATCGACGTTCGGTTGGTCCCTTTCGAATCTGGTGGCACTTCTGCGGCAGCAATTGTTTGTTTACCGTGATCTGTGGGCATGGATCGACGATCCTTTCCAACCACCACCGATACCAGAAACATCGTCAGAGCAGTTGACGCTGCAACTGAGCTGAGTGGGTCGAGGATTGGACAGCAGCGATAAGCCGCATGCCCACAATTCGGCGTAACTTCGAGATTTCAAGAGGGGGAATTTAGACAGCATCCGATCAAGAGCAACGCTTCGCCACCACCAACCTGCCCTGCGTTCAGGGCTCAGAAAGCGAGTTTTGCCCTTACTCTGGAGATATCGGAGACCAGTTTTCAGCTAATTTGGACAGCAGTGACATGTACTAATGAAAACAAGGTATTTACAGGCCAGTCTTTCCACTTATTAAGGACGACATCCGTGATGAGCCTGTCCAACTCTGTTGCACCGCCGCAAGCGTTTCCCGCAAGTCCACGGCGCGCACCGGGTGTCTTTCCCATGACCGGGCAATCATTCGTCCGATACCTGGGAAATCTCCCTCCCGAAAGTCATGAGTAAACACTACGCGACAAGGCAGGAGCTATTTCCCACAACCCCCGTCTGGACCGCGACTGACACATGTCGGTAATGCCGATTTCCCAAGCGGCGGCATTGACAGTTTCGCGGTCATCGCGGGGTCCACTGCGGGTGTGAGGAGAAAAGACCATCTACAAAACCAATCTGGTAAGAAAGGAAGAGACCGAATCCAAGACTCAACAGGCCTGAGGCAACGCCCATTCCACGGTTCCAGCCGGAAAATCTTCTTACGGTAAAGGCAAAGGGCATGGCGATCACAGCGGTTATTATCATCATTCCCGCGACCGTGCCTATACCAAAGAGAAAAAGATAGGTGATGGCCCACCACGGATCGCGGATTGTGGTCATAACCAGGAGTGCCACCGCTGCTGAACCCGCGAGGCCGTGGACGATGCCAATGGCGAGTGGCCGCAAAACGTTGTAGAGCCCCACCGTTTGGAACATTCGGTCTGGCCACAGTCTTGGTTCAACGCTCTCGGGTTTGGTTGGGACAGCTGAGTCGCAAAACGGTGCGCCCGCAGAACGATCATTGAGGGCATTCGCTGCACTGGGCATTTGCGGGCTTGGCGTGAATCTTTCCTGCAACCAGCGCAGGGTCCCCGTCAAATTCAAGACGCCCAGAAGAATAAGCATTGCGGCCACTGCGAACTCCATGGAAAGACCGATACGCGGAGAAATGGTGACCTGGAAGAGAATGATCATCGTGCCGACGACAAAGATGGTGAACGTGTGGCCGAGACCCCAAAGCGCGCCGATGATTCCCGCCTTGGCGATTCCCTGCTGCTTGGTAACGATCGTAGTGATGGCAACCACATGATCCGGATCCGTGGCATGACGCATTCCGAGCAAGAAACCTAGAGCGAGAACGGTAGCAAATGAGAGCACTTCGCCTCCTTGAATAAGGTTAATCGAGCCGCTAACTTCAACGGCGTCGCCAACGAGAAACTAAGACCACATTCGAATCTGTACAATTCCAGCAGCCATTAAGCCGCGTACTACGATGATGCAGCCCAAAGCAATAATCATCGCGGCCGAACCCATGGGAAGCCAGCGCTGAACGAGCGGGCTATCAATGGGGAGCCGGGACATCATTCGCCCCGCATATACGGCTACGAGGCCCATGGCGATGAGAACTGCCGCCAGCCCAATGCTGAAAGCGACGATTAAAAACAGTCCAAAACCTGTGCGGTGCAGAGCCACTGCGCTCAACAGGACCACCAAAGCAGCTGGACAAGGGACAATTCCGCCAGTGATACCGAGAACGAGCACTTGCCGCGCGGAAACTTTTCCAGATTGCGATCGGGTTCCTTCCTTTGCAGCTCCCGCTGGCAAGGACAGATTGTGGCTATGTGTATGAGCAAACTCACCGCCTACGTAACGCTGCAGAAATAAGTAACATCCCATTCCCGCAATGAGAATGCCGGAGAGAACCCCGAGGAAGGGATAAATGCGGTCAGGGAGAATATATTTCTGCGCATAGAGTGTGACGGCTCCGAGCAAATAGACTCCCGCCGTATGTGAAATGGTGACGATCATTCCCAGGAGTAGTGCGTGCCGCGCGGTGCCTTTTGAACCGACCAGATATGCCGCCACAATCGTCTTGCCGTGTCCGGGTTCAAGGGCATGAAGGGCGCCAAGCCCGGCGGCGATAGCCGCTGCGAGCAATGCGATGCCAAAACCGATCCGCTTTATCGACATCAATTCGGTAAAGGAGTTTCGCGGCGTGCTTTGTTGATTGGGTTTAAGCTGCTCTGCATGAGAGGTCTCAGCGGACTGAGAAGTTATTGGCACAGACGCCGCTCCGGGCTTGCCGAGCGTGCCGCTTTTTGTGACGCGCGGATGAATAGTTGACGAAGGAGTGGTCTCCTTCTCCATTTCGGAAATCACGGACTGCGTGCTGCCTGCTTGCCTTTCGGCTAAATAAACAATCTTCGCACCGACTTCCTGAGGCGGGCTATTGACCAGATCCGTGGGATAGTTCGAGAGCTGGCTGCTGCGGTCTCGCGAAGGAACCGAACTGCTTTCCATAGTGACTCCATGGCCAGCCGAAGCGATGACCTCTTTCCAACCGACGCGGCCAGAAAAATTTGCATCGCGATATTCGAGTTCGCAACGCATCCGTGTGCATGCGTCAGTCACTTCCGCGCGATAAACAAGACCAAACTTCATGGTTGGAAGATTGCCCGCACCTGGGGAGAAAAGGATGTCTTGTGAAGCGATCCGCAACGGGAGCGGTTGACCGTTTAGAGTTATACGCAAGCCTTCTCTAAATACTTCGGCCTGCTTCGACAGGTATGCCCGCACTCCCTGGTCGTCCGCCCGAGCTACGAAGTTGTTCTGCTGCATCTCCTGAAATGTGGGGATTTCCGCCATGTCGACCAGATACCGCAACTCGATGTAACCTCGCTCGACCCGGATGCCCGCATAGTGGCTGATGCTGAAATTGCCCATGGGATGCGCCGATGAGGGAAGCGGAAACAGGACCAGACCTAACGCGGCGATTGCCGCCAGAGCGGACCGAACGAGGCGGGTTCTAATGAACACGGGATGCCTCCCGATGGCTTGCAACGACATCTTTCTGCGCCAGCCGGGCCAGGGTCTCACTCGCAATGCCGGAATAAAAAATGTGGAAGTGAGGGTTGATGCCGAGGGCGCGTTGCAAATAGTCTCTTGCCTTCGCTGAATCACCTGCTTTCTCGTAGATCATGCCCGCGTGGAAGAACAGTTGTGGATCCTTTGTTCCTTGCTCCAAGGCGTGAGAGATCGCTTCGGCAGCCTCCTGAAGTTTGTCATTCTTGAACAAGGACCACGCCAGCACGTCCCAGGTGTAAATGTCACGCCGGACTTCCAGCTCCTTCTGAGCCAAGGCGAGAGACTCATGCAATTTCCGGTCGTGGTCGGCATAGAAAAGAGCCAGATCGCGATTATGGATTTGCTGATTGACTTGACTCAGATAGCCGATGAACTCCACCAGCTCAAATTGCTTCTTGGCGTCCTCGAGCTGGCCGAGTTTCTGATAAACGTCCCCAAGCGCGGCCGCATATTCCGGATACGGCACTCTTGCGATCGCTTCTTTGTAGAGTTTGACCGCGTCGACGTATCTGCCCTGCGAGGCGCGGACCTTAGCGAGCCCAGCGAGAGCGCGATAGTAGTTGGGACACTCGTCGAGCGAGGCAAGATAAGCTTTTTCTGCGGCGTTAGTATCTCCGGCCAGGAAGAACTCTTCGCCAAGCTGATATTGACTCCAGGCAATATTCTCAGCCGGCATGTGCGTTTCCATCGCCGTGCGCAGCGCACTGCGCATGAGCTGGATGGCACCTTGCGTATCACCAGCCACGAATCGAAGAAAAGACATGCGGCTATCCCGCTGATACGAGTGCGCCAACTTCTCGTCCTCCGAGCCATACCTGCTCTTTAGCCTTGAATATGCTTCAGAAGCGCCTTTGTAATCACCCATGTCCGCGAGCGCGTCTCCTGCAATCGCCCAGGGAGATGGATCGCCGGAACCCAACGCTAGGGCCTTCTGAGCCCAAGTCAGAGCATCTTCAAACCGGTGTTCAACCATGCCGACTACCGCCATCTGCGTCATCGCAGATGCTGCCGCCGGATCGTTCGAAAGGAGGTCCAATGACTTCTCGAGCGCACTCTTGGCCAACTCATAGTCGGCGGCATCAGCGGTCTCTCTACCCTTCTGCAAGTAAGCCGCACCGAGTCCGGCATACCCCGCGTGGTCTTCCGGGTTTCTCTTAACGCGAGCTTGGAGGCTTTTGATCAAATCGTCGGTGGCATTTTGCTGCGCGCGCAGCGGAGCCGGTCCAGCCAAACAACCCATCAGCAAGAGCAGAAATAGGGTTTTCTGAATCATGTCATCACCCGAGACGCGTGCTCACTTCTCGCCACGAGCCGTGGCTGAAGCGGGCACGAGCTTCTGGAGAACTTCGCGTGCTGCCGGAGCACTCTCGGACGATGGATTGAGATCCACTGACAGATTCAAATAGCGAGCCGCTGACGCATCCTCCTGCAGCTTCGCGGCGATGACTCCAGCGTGATAAAACATTCCTGCCTCACGGACACCGACGGCGAGCGCCATGGCGATTTGCTTCTTCGCCTCTTCGTATCGCCCATTGTCACAAAGCGCCCAGGCATATGCGTCAAGCGTATTGACATCGTGGCGTCTCGTGATTTCGAGTTGGGCAATGCGAAGGGCTTCGGCGGGATTGTGCTCGCGCCCGAGGTAGTAAAAGATGAGCTCCTGGTTTGCGTTCTCGTTGCGATCTATCAGGGGTCGTGCCATTGCTACAAAGTCTGTGTATGCCGAGCCGGCTTCCGTTGTCTGACCGGCGCGCTCAAGAGCTTGCGCCAGAGCATAGCGGCTTGCGGCAGTGGGAAATTTCAGGTTGCGCAGGCGCAGCAAATCTACCGCTTCGGAATAGTGCTGCCGCGCCGTCTGAACGCGCGCCAAATCTTCAAGTGCGGCGTAGTAGCCAGGGAATTGTTGCAGCGCCGAATGGAGCAGTTTTTCCGCCCCGTCGATATCACCAATCGAAAGCTGCAGATCAGCCATCTCCGTCAATGTCCAGGCAAGTTCTTCCGTCTGCGTCGGCCCCATCTGCTGGTACGCCTGAGAAAAAAAGTCCGAGGCGCCACGGGCATCTCCATAGAGACGGCGCAAAGCGGCGCCCCGCAAGAGGCCCGGCACGTTTCCCGGCCGCAGGTCCAGCATCCACTGTGCTGCTTCTTCGGCGTCCTGATAGTCGCCCAGCGCCATTGCTGCGTCCGCGATAAATCCATAAAGCAAAACATCATCGGGGGTCTTCTTGTTCAACGCTTTCGCAAGACCAAGCGCTTGCGCAAACTCTTCACGGCCGAGCAAAATCATCAGTCGCGCCTTCTGCCCTTCGAGATTGTCTGGGGCGATTTGGAACGATTTCTGAATAAACCTCTCGGCTTGAACGTAGTTGCCGGGATCAGCCGTTTCGCGAACACGTTGCACGTAGGCAACTGCCAAATCGTTATACGGCTGGCTGTGATCGGGATGCGCTTTGATAGCTGCTTCGGCCCAAGAAATTTTCTGCTGGGCAGGCGTGGCGGTGTTGCGCGGCGCCTGCGCACAAACGATCGGAGCTACAAAGACAGTGAGAACAGCCAAGCCAAACGTTTTCATTTCTTCTCCGTTTTTCTCGAGCAAGAACTCAGAGCCGCACGGTTTTGCCGCGCGGCCCCGAGGTTAAGTTGACTACGAGATGGGCCCGCCTCCGGGCTCTCCCGGATCAATGTGGCGGCGATTGCGGCCGCTCGGGCAATCCGCCAGGTACGGGAATTGCGTCCGAAATGGCGCGTCGTTCACATTGACCCCGTCGCCGAGACGGTTGTTGGGGAATATATTGAAGCCCGGGACCAAGACGCCCCCGACGGCTACTCGAAGCGTGATGTCCACGACGTCGTCCGTCAAACGCCGTCCGTTCGGATAGCCAGCGGGATCGCCTGCAATTAGACCGAGACGGCTGGCGCTGGCGAGAGGCGTTGCTGGAACGCCCGTGTTGAGCCGAAGCAAGTCTGCGATCGGCCCAGCTGGAGTTCCCTTAGCCGCGATTGGCGCCGCATACGTCACGAGCGGAAGCAAATCGTTGCGGGGCGCTGGAGGAATCTTCAACGCCCCCGCGTAAATTGCTTCCACGACGTGCGCGATCGCCGGATCGAGGTCGAAGTGAGCGAATTGTGCGTCGTTCACCGGCTGCTCCATGCTCCAGCGGTCCTTCGAGCCGATTCCGATCACCAGTTCATTGATCAGCGGGTTGCCGAATCTCTGTACTTGGCGGAAGGGACCGAAACTCACGGCGGGGTTGAGGTGTTCACGAATGGTCACGCGCGGCCGGGAAGTCGTTCCCCAAATGCCGATCGTTGCGTTAGGCGAGGTCGCCGGCTCAACTTTTCCGGTGCTGGTTAACATCGTAATCGGTACCTCGATGGCGATGGTGTTGACGGCGTAGCCGGAAACCGTGTCGCTGGCAAAGTTCTGCGTCGCCGCATCCTCTGCCTCGGTCAGGACTCCGGGAATGCCGCTGGCGAGAGTTCGGTAATTGACGGTATCGAACGTAGCGCCGAGGTCGATATAGAAAGGATCGTCCACGGTACCGGCAAAAACCGATATACCGTCCTCAAGATGATAGGTTGCGGCATCGAACAGCTTGTCGTAATCCATCGTGCGGGGTCCGTTGTTGGCGGGCACAGCAAAGAATGGCGAGCCATCAGAGTTAGTGAGCTGGGTGGCTTCATCCCCATCACCATTTTTCCCTTTGCTGTGCCGGACCATCGTGACTGTGTAGGTTTGCCGAAGATTCAGGCCTGGATTGTCGAAATCCTGAATCTGGGGTGGCACTACCAGAGTCGACGTCCCCGGAGCATTCGCCCCGTTGGGGCCGATTCCGGCGAGTGCTACCGGAATGTTGGGAAGCTGGAACTGCTGCGTCTGAAAACGAATCTGGAAACTGACGTCCGCCAGAGCGTCTTGGTTGTTGTCCACGTGGATCTCGTACAAGATATCGGGATCGAACGGGAACCAGTTGGGGCCATTCGCCGGCTCCAAGAACGGATCGACGTTGAGAATAAACGTGACCTTTGATGGAGTTGTGTTCGGCGACTGGTTTGCACTGTAACTCACAAATGCATATAGGTCGGTGATATCTGCCTTGTGATCTAGCGCCGTGATTGGAGCCTCCCGGTGGCTGGAGGCAAACAAGCCGGTTGGCATTGCGATCCCCATCGCCAGGAGTAAGGCAAGGCAACTGCGAAACCACTTCATAAGCAATCTCCTTTTGGATTGGTGCCATCCGCCCGCTCCCCGGGAGACCCCCGCAGACGGCTGGCAGATTGATAAAGGCAGACTGCGCGCGCTGCAGGTCCACCGGAACCCATTCGATTGGAGTTCGTGTGGTAATACGGACGGGCATAGTGATTCGGATGTGCTGGAAGGAAATATTTATTCTTCTTAACACTCTTTTTCTTAACAAGAGGCTTCGGAATGTCAGCAGGATTTTAGGAGGTCTGGTCCCCCGCAGATGCGCGCCAGGAGCGAACCTAGTGGTCCGCACATCCAAAAATGAGGTTGTCTCGTATGTGTAGTGTACGCGAAGAGAAGATCTCCTCCTCAGTCCAGAAAGTGCTGAAAAGTTCGAATGACTTGACTTTGCGAGTGAGCGCCGGAGATTTTTGTCCCGCTAAATCCTAAGAAGCCTCAGATGCGACATATTTGGCCTAATCTGGTTCTGATCCTGTTGTTCCCCGTCCTCCCGGCAATGAGCGGGTACATCGTGGGTAACGGGCCTACGACTGCCGATCTTGTCGGCTCGGTCGCAGATCCACAGGGCGCGGCAGTCGCTGAGGTGACTGTTACCCTCCTCTCTCTCGATCGGGAGGCAGCGCTGACGACCGCCACGGATAAGCAAGGCCATTATGAGTTTCACGACCTCCTGCCGGGCAAATACACGCTCAAAGTAAACGTCGCTGGCTTTGACAGGGCGGATCAGCCGGTTGTTGTCCGTGCGGGCGAGCCTTTAACTGTCAATGTCCAACTTAAGCTTGCGGCAACGAATCAAAAAGTAAGGGTTTCGACGGACGTGCTGGACGTGAACGTCGCAAATCCTGATCCCGCACAGCGTTTGATCGTCCGCGAGGAAACACTAGATGCAAATCCAGGACGCCCTGGAGCGCCGGTCTCCATTCCTGGTCTGCCCATTGAAACCGCGTCAGGCGGAATCAAGGCTCCTCAGTATTTCGCACCGGGCGTCGCGGGAGACCACGGAGAACCAATAGCGTCCTACATCAAAGTCGGAAGCTACCTGGTTTCCAACAACCTCTCTGCCAACGCGCACGGCAACGGATACGCGGACCCCAACATTCTCAACCCGGAGGTGATCGGGAGCGTTCAGGTAGACGGAGGCGCTTTCAACGTGCGCGAAGGGAATCATTCGCAAAATCTTTCGGCGACTTATGGGCTGCGCTCTGAGTTTGCTCCTTGCTTCACGCTGACGGGTGACTATCGGGACCTCGACCTTGTTGCGGGATTCAGCCCCGACGTCCATTCCTGGGTTCTGGCGCAAGCCTCTTACGGCAACGGCTTTCTGGACCGGCTTGAACATCGTAAGCAATTTAAGATCAACGGCTCCCGCATCTTCGAGTTTGGCAATCACAAACTTACGCTCTTTGGCATCGGCTATTACGGCTTTTCGTATGTGCCCGGCCTGTCCCCACTCGGCGTTCCTGTTCCGGACGACACGATTGACTCTCGTCAGAAGGATCAAACGCATACCGCAGAGATCGTCCTGAATGACGTTTGGCACTTAGCGAGTTCTCAGCAGCTTCAGCTTTCCGGGTTCTTCCGTACTTACAACCTCTCCCTTTTTTCCAATTTTGGCGATGGCCTTATCCGCCAGAGCGAGTTCCGCACCGTCACGGGTGGCAACGCCACCTACCTAAACAAGCTTGGGGATTTCTTATCTCTTCTCGCGGGAGTTGACTATCAGCGTGATGCTCCGCGACGAGACGATTTGGATCATTACGATTTCTTCGATCCCGCTCAACCCAACATATACGGTCCCTTCCAAAAAGTTTCGGCCAACAACATCACCATCGGAGATGTTTCACCTTACATCGCCGTGGAAGGCGCTCTGGTCCGATATTTCCGCTACTATCTGGGATGGCGACGCGACGAAATCAATTTCAGCAACGACGACCTGCTGGTTCCTGCTCACTCCTTTCAGAACTGGGTCGGTTTCAACAATCCCAAAGCCACTCTGTCCTTCCTGCCGAGAGACCACTCCTGGTTGCCCAATGTCTCATTGAGCGGAGGAGAAGCGTACTTTACCAACGATCCCAGAATTGGTACCGGAACCGTCCAAGGTACTCTCGTCAGTCGTTCGCACTCGTATCAACTGGTGGTGAGCAAAACGATTGCCGGAACGGATTTTCGTCTCACCCTCGGCAATACCACCACCGAAGCGTCCCTCGCAAAAATAGATCCGGATACCGGCTTGCAGTTTGACGAAGGCCCCGGCCGGTTGCGCTATCTCACGTTTGCGGCCCGACACTATTTTGGCTTTGGCATGCTGCAGGCATCCGTTTCAAAAGCCGATGCGCGGGACTTGTCTGACGGCACACCAACGCCGGAAGCGCCGCGCCTGATTGTGGATGCTCTCGCAACCTTCGACCATCTTCCTTTCCATTTGCGAGCACGCAGCGAATTTGAGTACGTGGGAGCCAAGCCTCTTGGTGAACTTATTTCGGGAGTGCCAGACTCAGACGCTATTGGTGTGCCAGACACAGAGGTCCGAGGAGCTATCCTGCGTTCGTTCAAACAGGGGCGCACGGACCTTGGCGTGAACTTCTTGATCGCCAAGGGCTATTCGGGGCAGACCACCGAAAAGTTGGAACCTTCGCCCTTCATGACTGTAGTGGGAGTGCGGCTGCACCCGTATGCCAGCGTTTCCTTCACCTATCACTTCGGTGGTGATTACGAAGCTTCCCACTGATGACCGCGAGCTGAATCCGTAGGCTATATGCGAAAAGTTTGGGCAAAGGCCCATCTTGACACTGGGCGCATGCTCGTGGTATTACTTCTACATAAATGTAATGGAGGAGCTATGGAGTCTGCTATCACCGTCAAAGGTCAGGCGACGATTCCGAAGGCTATCCGCGAGCATCTCCGGTTGAAGCCGGGGGATCGGGTCAAGTTCTTCGTGCATCCCGATGGCAGCGTGGTTCTCTTACCGAAACTTTCGGCATCGGCTTTACGAGGCATCATCCATTCCCATCGGCGACGGCCGGTGTCGATCGAGGAGATGACTGAGGCGGCTGCTGAAGGCTCCACCGGCGGCGCACCGCGGACGAAGCGTCGATGATCGGGCTCGACACCAACATCCTTGTTCGTTACCTCACCCAAGACGATCCGATTCAGTCTCCGAAGGCAAGGGAGATAATCGAACGGCGGTTAACCGAGGAGAACCCCGGCTTCGTCAGTATTGTGGCGATGGTTGAGATCGTGTGGGTCCTCGACCGCGCCTACAAGCTAGCAACCCATGAAATCGCCGCAGCTGTCGAACGCATCCTTCAGACCGATGTGCTCGTTGTGGAAAACGAGCAGGAGGTTTTCACCGCCATGATCGCACTCAAGCAAGGACAGGGCTCGTTTGCCGATGCCATCATTGCTGGACTTGGCGCCAGAGCGAAGAGTTCCCGCACCCTTACGTTCGACCACAAGGCGCAGCGGCTCCCGGGTTTCGAGCTTCCTTAATCCACCCTCTCTCGTTCGATGATGGTTGGCCATCAGACAGACTTTATGGCGAATATCCGGAAAGAACTGGGGAAGGTCATGTCTCAGGATTGGCCGGGTTCCTTGTGGCATGCTACAAAAAGTAAGGGGAATTAGGCATCAACGGAAAGCAGTGTTTATGGGGGTAGAACGTAAATCCTCTGTTTTCAATCTGAACATTGTAGCGGAACAGCCTGTGACAACGAGTCCCACCCTCAAACTACGAAGGGTCGAATCCCTCCTCTTCCTCTATTATAGATTAGTTACTATAAACTTACATTAATATATGCTAGCACCATGGCAAAACCACAGAAGGCCGATTCCAACCGCATGCGGAGCAAGAAGTGCAGTTCGCGATCAGCGGGCATGGCATGATTGCCGCGGCGGGAAACGGAGATGACAAAGACGGCGCGACGTACCAGGGTGACCGGCGCAAGCTTTTCCAGGGACGGGCCTTGGTCGTAGTGCGCACGTCGAGAGGGCGACCCGATTCATCTGACCGCCACGACTCCCGGTCTAAGCACGGGAGTTATAGATATGCAGGCAAGAGCGGCAGGTCCGCGCCCCGAACTGCGTTGACTTAGCCCCGCACGTAACAGAACTCCGCATTGGGGCTGGCACCTTGTGAATGGTTTGCATAACGCGGTTGATGTCAGCTTGCGAGATGAGTGTGGACCTATCGCACCGGGATATATCGCAAACTGCCACAGCCATTGTGGATTATCACGATCGTTGGCGAGCCGCTTTCATTTTGCCGCCCGGCATTTCATCGCCTACACGCGGCGGTTTTCCGCCGCGCCGTTTCATGAGTTTGTCAAAGGTCTTGAAATCCGCGCGCGCTTTGCGGTCCGCAAAAAAATCCGCCGTTTGCAAAGCGGAAAGCTTTTCAGCCACTGCCGTGGCGACGAACTGGTTTATGCTTGTCCTATCTTCCTTGCTCTGTCGCTCCACCGCCCTCTTTAGCGAACGTGGCAACCGCAGAGGGTATGTCATTGTCTCCGTCATCTTCTCATCCTCTCTAACACTTCACGTGGGATCATCAGCTCGATCCCGAACCGCGCGGGCACTGTCCCCAAGTCCCGCACGTTGAATGTAACCAATCCATCGGCCCGCCCATTGACCGCCGTTTCCAGAACCATCTCATCGCCAGGATCCCGCAATTGTGGCCGCCACAGAAAGTGCGTTTTCACCGGCTCCGCCATCGCCACCACGGCATCCAGGAATATTTCAACTTCTCGCTCACTTAATCCGGCTGCCAGCCGGTGCTCAGCTTCTGAGCAAGTTGCTTCATACTCCATGGCCAGCGGGACGCTGACCAACAGCGTTATCTTGCTTTGCCGAGCCGCGCGTAGAATTGCCGCCGAGGCACCGCCAGGGCTACGCATTGCTGCCACGATCACATCCGTGTCTGCAACCACTCTCACATCGCCAATGATATCACATCACAGGCGATATTGCACCTGTCTCTGCCTTCGCGAGAGCGAGCTTAACAGCTACACTGGAGCGGTACCGCAGACCCGCGTCGCCGTTTTTTCTCTGGCCGATGGGCAAGCACTTCGACAGCGGAGGTCGCCAATTTCTTGGAAGCATTAATGGGCCAACGGGCGGGGCATGAGATCCATGATTCATGCGCCGCAGCACTTCTTGTATTTCTTGCCGCTGCCGCACGTACATGGTTCATTCCTGCCGATTTTGGGCGTTGTCTTCTTTATTGGAGCGAACGCCCTGGTTGTCAGAGCCGTAGGTTTGGACTTCGCTGAAGCCTGGGCTGCGCCTTTCACTCGGCTCGGCCTCTCGTCTCGAAAGCACGCCCACCACCCCATCTCCTGGATCGTGTCCGCCACCAGCCGCCGATGGGGATTGTCTGCCAGTCTGGCGAGAACCCGATCTTTGCCCATCGTCAAGTCGCGCTGGACGTCGTCAAATCCAATGTAGCCGGGGTCCACCAACCCCTCCTCGTACGCCCGCTCGATATCGTCGATAAGTTCCTCTGGGTAAATCTCGGAGCTACAGCTAACAAGCTCATCCCAGACGTGGGACCACTGTCGCGCTAACTTGCCTCGCAACAGGCACGCGAAGTAGATTACGATTTCCTCTCGCGTCTTTTGTCCGGCGGCGACCAGTGTCACAAGACTGCTCAGAGCTGCACCCCGGGCCCATTGGTCGGCGTCCTCATTCTCGATTACCGACTGAATTCCTTCCAGTTCGCCGCCACACACCGACGCCAGGACCTGGCCCAGGTCGCTCGTGA
This sequence comes from uncultured Acidobacteriota bacterium, assembly GCA_963705855.1. GTDB lineage: Bacteria > Acidobacteriota > Terriglobia > Acidiferrales > UBA7541 > Acidiferrum. The sequence goes on along the minus strand of CAVPLA010000036.1, from coordinate 105,015 downwards.
TGAAGTCTCCGCAGAATGAATACTGGAGGTCGCCCGGAAGCAACGCAAGCCGGACCACAAGCGGGTAAGCGCGAGGCTCGCGGAACTGCGCCAGCAAGAACATCGCATACAGATGGGCCATGTAGTCGCCCTCGGCGTCGAGTTGCGCGGCACGGTCCACGACGTCCAGCAGGATGCGGAGAAGTTCCGGTATGATCTCTTCCCGGCAGGCCACGGCCGCTTCGACTGCGGCTCGCGGGAACTTTCCGGTCGCTCTTTCAAGTTGGTGCAGGATCTCGGCTATTTCCATGCAAACCATCCCATCGAGGCTGATTTTGGTCCGGCGCGCCTTCGACTACGGCGGTGCCTGGATTGTGCCATTGTCCTACGAAGGCTTCCGTGTGCCAAAATTGTGCGTGAGACCATGTTGGCAAGACACAATTGGATCTTCAGGTCGCAAGTTCGTTCCGGAGCATTTGGGTTCGCATCTCGCCGGTGAGCGTTTGAAGGCAGCCGTCACAGAAATCAGGAAGGTGGCCACAGTAGACCCGGTCACTACCGCTGAGCTAGATCTTGTTTTGAAGTTTGCGACAGCGAATCCTTGAGGGGACGGACAAGGAGTGGGGAAGGCTGAGGGGCTGCCGCTATCTGCTGCACGACGAGATGCGAAGTTCACAAGTAAGGCCTCCGGGTTGGCAGATTGCTCCCGATAAACGCGCATTCCGTCACTGCTTGATTTCCTGACGAGATGCCGACATACCACGGGTAATTCTCACCTCGTTTTTTGGAGCGCTTCTCCGGTCATCAACGGCAATTCCCGCTCCGTGCAAGTTCGATAATCGAAGTCGCGCATGCAGCCCAAATTCAGTGAGTCGCTGGCGTAAACTAATCCACGGTCAGGAACGCTCAGCGCGGGTGTCGCGCATGAATTGCTTAATGCATTGAGCGGCGTATTAGTTTGGCGAAAGGAGGCTGTTATGCCTGTTGAGTCATGCATTCCGATCATTCCGAGCGCAAACCTGGAGAAGAGTCTGCGTTTGTGGGTTGATGGTCTCGGATTCTCGATGAGTTCAGAAATGCGCAAAGACGACAAGCTGATCTTCTGCATGCTTCGGAAAGACGATTTATGTTTTATGCTGAACCAACGCGCGGGGACTCCGGTCAAGCCGGAAGACTACGAGGGCATTCGACTCTACTGGGCGCCGAAGGATATACACAAAACCAGAGAGCGATTGAAGAGCCTTGGGTACGGTGTTTCAGAACTCGAACATCGAGACTATGGGCAGACCGAGTTTGTCCTTACCGACGACGACGGCTATTCGCATTGCTTCGGCGTCCCTACACAAAGATAGACATCTCCAGGCAACAGAGTCCGCAGTTCCGCATTTCTAAATCGGAGCAGTTCAGTCGGCTGCCGGGCCAGCAAAGAGGATGAGATTCTCATCTGGATCCGCGACTATGAAGGTTCTGGCACCCCATGGCTCCTTCTTAAGTGCCTGATGGAAGGAGACTCCTGCAGCTTGATAACTCAGAAACAGTTGTTTGATTTCGTTCGCGGTGGGAACCGTGATGGAAGCGGAGAGCAGATGTTCGCGCTTGCGAACATCGCCAACGAACACAGGTTCGAAGACCAACCTCAAGGCGAGTCGTGCATTGTCGCGGAAGACCTGCCCGTAGAATGGCGGATCGCCATAAATGAATTCGACCGTAAAGCCGAGCTTGTTCGTATAGAAATCGCAGGAACTCTTGATATTCGCGACAAAGAGTTGTGCCGAGATTGAGCTGAGAATGAGACTTGGCGCCGTCTGTCTGGGTGCATCGGTCATGGCATCTGCTCCTGATTTGAGCGCCTGCCATCCGCCGAACCCCATTTGCCGCGCGACAAGCTCCTGAGCATCCGCGAGCCTGAAGCTTGACTCCAGAATCTGCACGTCACCGATGTGGCGAAATCGGGGTAACGCTGCCCTGATTTGGGCTGCGACGGGATAGTACCGTTCACGATGCCAGCGCAAATACTGTTTGGCTTGCTTTTTGAGGTTTTCGATATTCGGCATAGGCGCAGTGGTATTTACTTACCGTAGGTGGGCGTTGCCCTTTCGATCTGCACCGATGCGCCCTACGCAGCATCCAAAGGTTGCCTCGGTCAGCGCGGGATTGTCAATAGCCGAGTCTTTCCGAGTCTTGCGGCAAAAGCCTCGTTGAAGAGCATTAGTCCCGCCCTAGTGTTGACCGAACCGATCAGCTCCCGGATGGTCGGCTTACTCAGAAGTTTCCCTTGAGCGCATGGCGCGCGCATCGGCGACTAGAAGTTCGCTGGTTCAGTTGCATTCTGCTCAATGGGGGTTCCAATCCCTCCTCCTCCGCCAGCTTCACCCGCGTTCGTCGCGCCAGCCAAGGAAGACGGAGTCAGGGTTCGTTTATACTTACGTATTGCGCACAGAATGCGCCACTGCCCTCGCAGCCTCTGCCCTCTAAAATAGGTTCTCTGGATTTTATGTCCTCTTCCAAAACCATTGTCCGCATGGCGGGTATCTGGCTGTCCTTCCTGGTAGTTTATGCGAGTGTCTCGCTACTTCTCCCTAGGGGAAGCTATGCCCTTACCGCTTTCGGGGATTTGACGCAGTGTATTGTCCCGCTCCTCGCTAATGCCGGTCTTCTGCTGAACGCTGGAACTCCGCACTGGCGCAGAAATCTCTTTTGGATGCTGCTCGCCATGGGTTGCACGCTCTGGATGATCGGGCAATTCGATTGGACGTATTACGAAATCTATCTGCACCGCGCTATGCCCGATACCGATCCGATTGACATTGTGTTCTTCCTCCGCGGCATCCCCATGATGGCGGCGCTGACGCTGCGCCCGCATCTCAAGCGCGGTGAGCTGCGCCTTCGCTTCGGTTATCTAGACTTTGCCCTACTGTTGACCTGGTGGATCTTCCTTTATGTTTTCATCGTTCTGCCGTGGATGTACGCGGTCCCTTCGCTCGCGGAATACAACTACAACTACGTCCTTCTTCACAATATCGAGAACATGATCATCGTCAGCGGCTTCGGCTACCTCTGGCTGCGCTCGTCGGGAGCATGGCGAGTGGTCTACGCCAATCTTTTCGGCGCCTCCGCGATGTATATGCTCTCCTCCCTCACCATCAACATCGCGCTCGAAGTCGACCGCTACTATACAGGCAGCTGGTATGACCTTCCGTTGGTTTCCTCCTTTCTTTGGTTTGCTCTCGCGGGTGTCATCGCTTACCAAAAACGTGCCGCGCTCGACGCGCCGTCGGAAAACGATTTCGACGCAGACTCAGATGGCTCCCGCGGAGAGAGCGTCGTGCCCGCGCGCCTGGCGATGGCAGCGGTGATGTCTTTGCCGTTGTTTGCCATTTTCACCCTGCGATTCGCCCATGAAAACCCCGCGGTCCGCGATTTCCGGTTGCTGACTGTTCTCCTGGCCTCCATTCCCCTGGCTTTGCTTGTCTTCTTGAGAACCTATCTCGCCGATGCCGACCGCACGCGCCTGCTCGCCCAATCCGAACGCTCGATCGAGAATCTGCAAAGACTCCAGGCGCAAATAGTGCAATCGGAGAAACTCGTGTCGCTGGGACAATTGGCCGCTGGTGCGGCTCATGAAATCAATAATCCACTGACGGCAATTCTCGGCTTTTCCGACCTCTTGGCGGACGACTTGACCCTCCCCGAAAAAGCCCGCCTCACCGCGTCAAAAATTCGCGACCAGGCTCGCCGCACGAAAACACTGGTCGGGAATCTGCTCAGCTTTGCCAGGCAGGTCCCAACGGAACGTACGCTTCTGGACATCAACACCGTGGTGACCAATGCCGTACAACTTCGTACTCTCGATCTGCGCACGGGGACTGTGCGCATCGAGCTCCAGCTCGAATCCGTTCTCCCAGGCGTTCGCGGCGATGGGAACCAGCTGATGCAGGTTTTCTTTAATATGATCAGCAACGCGGTCGACGCCATGGAATCGGCACAGGGCGGCGTCCTCACCATCAAAACCATGCGCGATCGTGCTTATGTCGTCGTGCTCTTCCTGGATACGGGGCCGGGCGTCAAGGAGCCTCACCGCGTTTTCGATCCCTTCTATACGACGAAGCCGGTCGGCAAAGGCACCGGCCTGGGTCTAAGTATTTGCTTTGGCATTGTGCAGGAGCATAGCGGCAGGATTCTCTGCTACAACCGGCAAGAAGGCGGCGCGGTGTTCCGTGTGGAGCTGCCTGCCGTTCTGGCGGCTTTGCCCACAAAGGAATCGCTGCTTACCGCTTCTACTTCAAATCCACAGAAGCCCTCGTGACCTTACGTCTCGCCGGTGCGCAAACACTCGCGCTCGAGCTTCTCGACGGCTGCCGGACTCATGTTAGAGTCTTGGTTCGAACTACATTCAGCAACTGGGAGACGCGATGACGGACGCAGCCATCGTGACGCAGAAGCTTACCCGCCGCTTCGGCAATCTGACGGCGGTCGACGGCGTCGACCTCACCGTTGCCGCCGGGCAGTTCTTCGGCTTTCTCGGGCCCAACGGCGCGGGCAAATCCACCACCATCAAGATGCTCACCGGCCTGCTGGCGCCGAGTTCCGGACGCGCGGAACTACTCGGATTGGACTTCGCTGCGCATCCTGTTGAAGTGAAGCGGCAAATCGGCGTCGTTCCTGAAGGCATGGGTCTCTTTGAACGATTGACCGGCGCTGAATACCTTCAATTCGTCGGCCGCATGTACGGCCTCGATCGTCCCACCACGCAGCGCCGCTCCGAGGAGTTGCTCGATTTCATGCAGCTCTCCGACCGGCCAAAAAATTTGATCGCCGACTATTCCCACGGCATGCAGAAGAAACTTGCCCTGGCTGCCGCCGTGATTCACGGTCCGCGCATTCTTTTTCTCGACGAGCCGTTCGAAGGGGTGGATGCACTTGCGGCCGGCGCGCTCAAGGCGCTTCTGGGGCGTATGACCGAGCGCGGCGTCACCATCTTTCTTACTTCGCATGTTCTGGAAATTGTCGAGCGGCTCTGCAGCCACGTGGCCATCATTCACAAAGGCCGACTCGTCGCTCAAGGCTCGCTCGACGAGTTGCGTGCGGGCATCGCCGGCGAGGAAGGAAGCAAAACGACTCTCGAGCAGATTTTCCTCTCCATCGTAGGCCAGGATGGCGGCCAGCGGCCACAACTCGAGGAACTCTCGTGGCTGATGTAGCTCACCTCCCCGGCGTTTGGGAACAAATCCGGCTCGTAGCGGGGCTGCGCTGGCGGATTCTGGGGAACAATCTCCGCAAAAAACATAATCAGTGGGATTTGATTGGAATGATTTTCGCCGGCGTTTTCGCCGCGCTGATTGTGATCGGCCTTTGCTTCGCTTTCTACTTCGGCGCGTATGCCTTTTTGTCGGGCGGCCGCGAAGCCTGGATCGCTTTGCTGTTCTGGGGTATTTTTCTTTTCTGGCAGCTCTTTCCCATTTTCACGGCGGGATTTGGTGTGGGTTTTGAATTTCGGAACTTGCTGCGGTTTCCGCTTAGCCTCCGCGCATTTTACATCATAGGCCTCGCCTATGGAGTCGCGGATTTTGCCGCGCTCGCCTCCATCTGTTGGCTAACGGCTATGATTATCGGCGCGACCGTGGCAAACCCGGGCGTTCTGCCCACCATGCTGGTTATCTCCGCCCTCTTCCTGCTGATGAACATCACACTCGAGCGCATGATCGGTTCCTGGCTCGAACGCATCCTGGCCCGCCGCCGCGCGCGTGAGATGTTTTTCGCGTTGTTTATCCTCTTTGCCGTTTCCGTTCAGTTCATCAATCCGCTGGTGCAAAGATATGGCCGCACAGCACAGCCCTGGGTCCGGCAACTAGTTCCTTATCTCTCAGTTTTTCCGCCGTCGCTCGCGGGACGTGCCATTGCTGGCGCCGCCCAGCATAATTTCACGGACACGCTCCTCGGTGCCGCCGGCATTTCAGCTTACGTGCTGCTTTTCAGCGTATTCCTCTGGCTGCGCTTCGCCACGCAATACCGCGGCGAAGAACTGAGCGAATCGGCGGCCCCTACTCGCGCCGTCGTTCGCCCTGTTTCCCGCACCGCAGAACAGTCCGACGCTCTTCGCTTACTTACGCCGCAAGTTGCCGCCGTCCTTCGCAAAGAGTTCCGCTACCTTACGCGGAACAGCTTTGCCTTTTTTCTGCTGATCATGCCTCCCGTTTTTGTACTGCTTTTCACCACACAATTCGCGGGCAGGCATCCTACGGCCATGAAGCATCCGGTTTCGACCGAGTTCTTTTTCCCGGGCATGATGGCCTATCTCTTGCTCATTCTGATGGCGCCCGCCTATAACAGCTTTGCTTACGACGGCAAGGGCATCCAAACATTCTTCACCGCGCCAGTGAGTTTCCGCGAAGTCTTTCTTGGAAAAAATCTCCTACAAACCGGGATGCTGGCTTTCGAATTGACGCTTTCGATGGCGGCTTTTTCCTACCTCGTCGGGCTTCCTTCGTTGCCCGTTCTGCTGGCCACGCTGGCCGCGATCATATTTAACGTCGCGGGGCAACTGACCATTGCCAACTGGTCTTCGATGTCCTTTCCGCGCAAACTCAATTTCGGACAGATGCGCGGGCAGCGCCAGTCGGGGATGGCTGTGCTCGTTTCGTTTGGCACACAGATTCTCTTGGGTGGCATTAGCGCACCCATCCTGTTTGCGAGCCGGTGGACAGGCGATAGGTGGCTTCCCGCGGAAGTATTCGCATTTCTCGCCGCCGCGGCGGTCGCAGGTTACGCTTCCTCGCTCGATCCCCTGGCCGCGCTCGCCGAAAAAAAGAAAGAAACTTTGATTGACGCCCTGTCCCGGTGAAGCCTCATCCGACTGCAACTGAACTGAGAATCCTAGCTCACATTTCCGTCCTCGGAACGCAATGCCTCCGCATAACGCGCGGCAATCGCCTTCCAGGAAAAGTATTTGTCCTGCGCACGGCGGCTGCGCTCGGCGAGCACCGCGCGGTACTCCGGATCGGAAAGCACTTTGAGCAGCGCTTCTCCTAATCCTCGCTGGCGCTTCGGATCGGCGAATACCACTCCCGCTTCGGTGATGGGCGAAGCTGTTTCCGGGCCGTCAAGCGCAACCAACGGCAAACCGCACGCGATTCCAGCAATGGCGCTGCCGCGCCGCGAAGAAATCCCCCCGCGCACAAAAAGCAGCACGTCGCAGGACGCCATGTGCCGCACAATTTCTGCTCCTGGCAAAACTCCCAGAGCAGAAACCGCAATCGGCTGTTTGTCCATCAAGTTCTTCAGCGCCTTCTCCGCTGTGTCCGAATGACGTCCCATCACGACCAGCCGCAGCTTTCCCAAACGCTCCGCCACTATTTGCAAAGCCTCGGAAATGCTCGCGATCTCCCAGATGCCGCTTTCTCCGCCGGTGATACCAAAAACGGCAATCGTCGGCAGCCGTTCAGCACCGTCATGACTCACCTTCCAAGCGCTTTCTGGTTCCGGCAAGTTCGCGCCTACGGGAATAAAAAGTGACCGCGTGTGTTTTTTTCCGACCCAGGGAATTTTGCTCACCGGCACAGTGAAGACTCCAAGATCGCAAGACCGCAGCGCTTCGCTCATGGCGTGATTCTGTGCGCGGCGGCGCAGCTTATCTATCGTCCGGTTGCCGTGGTAGGCCAAAACGTCGTGGTAGACCATCGCCACGCGCGCTCCCGCTTGCCGGAGAATGCGTAGTACTCGCAGAAACCGCAGCGGAAAACCGCGCTCCGACCACGACAGCGCGGTGTATTGCACAAGTACCCAGCATCCGCGCCATTCCTTCGCCTGATGCTCGAGCTGGCGCATCGCCCGAGGCCAGCCGTCCGCGAGCCACGCAACACGCACAAGCTCCAACGCAAAATCGTGTGCGCTCAAAGCCGCGCCCAGATATTGACAATATTCTTCGATGGCATCCGTCGGCGTATCTCGCCGCCCAAGCAGGGCGATGCACTTTTGCGTCATTGGGGGAGAGCCAGAAGGTGATTCGTGCCGCAGGGCTCGGAAGCGTAGCCAAATCGCGAAAACTCTTCGAGAATGATGCGCTGATTTTCTTCGCTGTGCATTTCGCAAATAATTCCCGGACGTTTTTCCTTCAGCAATCGCCGCGCCCCGCGAAACACTTCCACTTCCGCGCCTTCCACGTCGCATTTTAGAAAATCCGGCGCTGGTTGCGTCCTGGTGTAGTGATCAAGCGACTCTGCACTCACCTGGATGGTGTCACCTGCGCTTGTGGAAACGAGGTGTCCAAGTCCTCGATCCGGCGATGTCGCTGGATCGCTTCGCGCAAAAAAACGTCTCTCTACTTCCTTATATCTTTACGTCATTACTACAACCCATCAGCAATAACTGCACTCAGCATCACCCATGCCGCCGCCCGTCATGTCGTCCTTAATCCGACGCAGGCGCTGCCCAAGCCGCTCGGCGAGCTGATGCCGTGCGCGCCACAACCGCGCCTTTAAGGTGTTCTCGGTCACTCCGAGCTTCTTTGCTGCTTCGCCGGTCGAGTAACCCTCGACTTCGCGCAGCACAAACGCCGTGCGCAAAAGCGGCGAAAGCTCATCGAGGTTTTCACTGATCATCTCCCGCAGCTCCGTTCCCGCAAACACCTGCTCCGGGTTCGGGCCATCCGCTGCGAATCGCTCCGAGATCGGCAGCTCGTCTTCACGCGGGGGCTCGTCCAGCGAAACCGCCGGCCGTGCTTTCGCGCTGCGCCGCCTCATCAGCGCCGCATTGATCACGATGCGTGTCAGCCACGTCGAAAATTGCGACCGCCCCTCGAACCGCTTCATGTTGCGGTACGCGGAAAGCAGTCCGTCTTGCAAGGCATCTTCGGCGTCCTCCGTATTCCCGAGGACGCGCAACGCCGTCTGAAATAACGGCCGCTGGTAACGGCGGAATAGCGTCTCCACCGCCTGCGAATCGCCTCTCTGCCCGGCGCGAATCAACTTTTCTTCATTGAACTGCAGTGCCACTGCCGTTTGTGTAGTTGCTGCCGCTTGAGTTGCCATTGTTTCCCCCAATTACAACAAAAAATCACTGCAACCAGTCACCAAAAGATCGATTCAAGAATCTCGTTGAACGGATGCACGGACACTTGTGTGGCTCAGTGCACCGGAACACCTCCGGCTGGCACCCTAGGCTTCCGCATCATCAACAAGACTGGGATTACGGCCAGGAATACCACGCCCAACATCTTGAAGTTGTCGATGAACGCCAGCATCGCCGACTGACGCTGCACCAGGTCGTAAACCATCCCCTTCGCCTGCATCACCGCATGCGAAGCGCTCGACCCGTAAGAGATTAGACGCGCTGTGTTATCGTTCGTCATCTTTAGCAGCGCCGGATTTAAACTGTTCACGCTCTCGACCAAATGTAACTGGTGGAACTGCGTCCGCCGCTCCAGCATGGTCGTAACGGTCGCGATTCCAACGCTTGCCCCGATGTTTCGCGCCAGATTAATGATCCCCGTCCCCATGTTCGTCTTTTCTTTCGGCACATACGCAAACGCCGCTACGTTGATCGGGATAAACAAAAATGCCAGTCCGAAACTCTGCAGCATTCGCGCTCGCACCGCGTGGCTGTAATCGAGTCCCAGGTCCCACCCAGCCATCCAGAACAGCGCAATCGCCGACACCGTGCAGCCAAAAGTAATAAGAATTCGCGTGTCCACTTTCGACACCAGAATTCCGACGACCGGCATCATCAGCATGATCACCAAGCCGCCCGGCGAAAGCGCCTTGCCGGCAAGCTCCGCGGTGTAACCCAGCAGCTCTTGCAGGAACTGAGGAATCAAAACTGTGCTCGAATACAGAACGAAACCCAGGAAAAACATCGCTACAGTCGAGATCGCAAAGTTCCGGTCCTTCAGCATTTTCAAATCGACGACCGGATCCTTGTGCCTCCACTCCCAGACGATCCCGGCGATCATCCCAACCAGCATCAAGCCAAAGAAAACGCGGATAAATCCGGACGCTAGCCAGTCGTCACGCTGTCCCTTATCCAAAATAATCTGCATGCTCGCCAATCCCAGGCTGATCAATCCGATTCCGATGTAGTCGATGCGGAATCCGCTCTTGACGCTCGCGCGCTTCATGTACGGCGGGTCCGAAATCAAGAACGAAGTCAACAGCAGCGAAATGATTCCCACCGGTACGTTGATATAAAAAATCCATCTCCACGAAAAATTGTCCGTAATCCAGCCGCCCAGCCACGGTCCAATCGTCGGCGCCACCACCACCGCAATCCCGTACACCGCAAAAGCCATTCCGCGTTTCGCCAGCGGAAACGTGTCATTCAAGATGGCCTGCTCGCTCGGCTGCAATCCGCCGCCGCCGGCGCCCTGCAAGATCCGGAAAAACACCAGCACGCCGAGGCTTGGCGCAAGCCCGCACAAAAATGAGCTCACGGTAAACAGAGCTACGCATGACATGTAAAACCGCTTCCGCCCGATCAGCCCGGAAAGCCAACCCGAAAGAGGCAACACGATCGCATTCGAAACCAGGTACGACGTCAGCACCCACGTCGATTCGTCCGCACCCGCCGACAAATTCCCCGAAATATGCGGCAGTGCTACGTTCGCAATCGACGTATCCAACACTTCCATGAACGTCGCCAGCGTCACCGTAACGGCGATCACCCACGGGTTGATCGACCCATCCGGCATCCTCAGCTTGGCTATCAGTCTGTTTCGCATCGCGCGTTCTACTCTTGCTCCGTCTTGATAACCCTCTGCCTTTTCATACGTACAAACGCTTCACGGTCTTTCGTTATTTCGCGCGCTACTTGGTGATGACCGTCGCGTCCACATTCATCCCCGGCCGTAACACGGCCGAGCCCACCGAATCCCTGTCCAGCACGATCTTCACCGGGATTCTCTGCACTACCTTCACGTAGTTTCCGGTTGCGTTTTCTGGCGGCAGCAAACTCAACACTCCGCCGGTAGCTCCTGCGATCGAATCCACATGCCCGCTGAATGTTTTTCCATAGGTATCCACTTTCACTTCCGCTTCCTGTCCCGCGTGCATATTTCTCAGCTGCGTCTCTTTGAAATTCGCAGTCACCCACACGTCTTGCAGCGGCACCACCACCAGCAATCCCTGGCCAGCCTGCACGATCTGTCCCGTCTCCACTTGTTTGTGCGTCGCCACACCATCCACCGGCGCAACCACGTCCGTGTAACCCAGATTCAGAAGTGCAGCATCCAAGGCCGCGCGCGCCTGCGCTACCTTGGCTACTTTCGCTTGCGCGTCCGCCGTGCGCATGCCCACTTGCTTTTTGTCCGCTTGCGCTCCTTCGACGCCGGCCCGCGCTTGCAGTACTCGCGCCTTTGCCGCGTCCAGTTGCGCTTTCACCACTTCCACATTGCGCTGCGCTTGTGCCAGTTTTTCCTGGTCTGCCTTCAACGCGCTTGCTGTGGCATCCGCATTCGCTTTCGCGGCGTCGTACTGCTGCTTCGAAATCTCGTCTCTCTCCATCAGCGGCTTGTAACGCGCCAAATCCGCTTGCGCTAAGGCCGCATTCGCAGTGCTCTTGTCCACATTTGCTTGCGCGTAGGCCAAATCCGCAGTTTGCGCCTGCTCGTAGGTCACTTGCGCCCGCGCCAGGTCCGCTTGCGCTCCCTGCAACTGCGCGTCCGCGCTCGAGTTGCCGCTGGCTACGTTTTCCGCCGTTCTCGGTACGTCGACTCCCGCTGAGCGCGCCTCGCCCTCCGCCAAATCCAATGCCGCCTTGGCCTGGTCCACGGCCGCCTGATAATCGCGCGGATCGATCTTCACGAGGATCTGGCCCGCTTTCACCGCTTGGTTGTCATCCACCAAAACATTTGCCACTTTCCCGTAAATCTTCGAAGCGATCGGCGTGATGTGGCCGTCGATCTGCGCATCGTCCGTGCTCTCGCGGTTGTGGTAGTAGAGGAACAGTCCGATGATCGCGGCGATCAGCACGATGCCACCAAGAATCGCCAATCGCTGCAGCTTCGGATTCGCAAGCCCTGTCGGCGTTTCTTTTTCCAGCGGCACTTCTTCCACGGCCGACCCCGCTTTTGTCGCGTTTTCCAGCCCTACTTCAATCTCAATGCTCATCGTCCCCTCACTTCGAGTACACCTTTTCCATCTGGCCGATCGAACGGGCATAATCCGCGCGCGCCTGATTGAACCGGTACAGTGCCGCGATCTGATTGTCGTTCGCCCGCGCCAGCGAATCCTGCGCCTGGATCACTTCAATGTTGTTCGCCACACCCGCTTTGAACCTGTCCCGCGCCTGATCCACTTCCTCTTTCGAAAGCTGCACACCCAGATTCGCCACGGCCACCTGGTTCCGCGCCGAATCCAAATTGATCAGCGCGGTCTTTACGTCCAGCGCGATCTGATTTCGCAAATCAGCCTCCTGCTGCTGTAATTTCTGAATTTCCAAGTCCGCTCGAACGATTTCCGCGTGAATCCGTCCCCCCGTGAACAGCGGCACGCTTACCGCCGCTTCGTAGTTGTACGTCGGTATGCCTGTCGTCGACGATCCCCCCAAGTAGGCCCAGTTGCCGGTAAAATCCACCTTCGGCAGCCGCGATTCCGACGAAGCCTTTTTTTGCAGACCCGCCGACTTAAGCTGTTCTTCGAGCGCCTTCCACTCTTGCCGCTCCGCAAGCGCGGAATCGATGCTCGACACCACCTCCGGCTGCGGTGTGTCGAAAAAGCTCAGCGAATCTCCCAATTCGATCGCCTGCCGCGGGTCCAGATTCAGCAGCCGGCTCAGTCCAAAAAGCGAGGTGTCGCGGTCGGCTTCTGCCTCGAGCAGCCGCTGCTTTTCGTTTTGCAGCTCCACGTTCGCGCGCAGCGTGTCGATCCCCGTGCCAACGCCTTCTTTCTGAACGTCCGCCGCCTGGTCGTACAGCGCTTGCGCCAATTCGACTCGCGACTCGGATGCTTCGACGTTCGCCACGGCCCGCAGCGTCCCGATGTATTGCGACACCACCAGCAAGATCACTTGCTCGCGCGTGGAGAGGCTGTCTGCCTTGCTAGCATTCGCTGTTTCTCGCGCCGCCTGGTAGCGGCGGAACAGCGTCAGATCAAACACTGGCGCGCTGAATGCCGGCCCTGCCGAGAAAACTTGAAAAGGACCCGCATGTTCGGAAAATCCGGGTATGCGCGCACCAAGAAACGCCTGAAGGTTGATCCGCTCGACGGTGTCCGTTACACTCAAATTCGCCTGAGGCAGCAATGCCGCCCGCGCCACATTTTTGTCCTGCACGCTTTCCGCCGCCGTCAAAATCGCGATCTGCGCCGTGGGATTCTGTTTGAGCGCCAGGCTTACCGCCTGATCCAGCGTCAGCCGCATCACCCCGCTCGGCGCATTCCCCGGCAGCGGGTTCTGCCGCCCGCTCACTTGCGCGCGCGCAACCACGGGCGTCACTAGCAAGCTGAAAAACGCCACATAGAAAATAATGTGCGAGCCTTTCTTCCGGCCCCAGCACCCGGTCTTCCGGGTCCGGTCGTGGCCCTCAATTTCTTCGACGATCGCTTGGTTCAGGCACCCTTCTGCAATCAATTTTCCGCCTTGCTGGTGGATCTCCTTTAGCAGCACCTTGCCAGCCGCATCAATGAAGCTCACGCCGCACAAATCCACGCTAAACTTCTCCTCCGGCGCCCGTTCCCGCCAACACTGCTCGAGCGTCCCCACCCATGCTCCCGCCAGGCGTCCTTCGACGCTCAAGATCGTCCTGCCGCGCTTCTTTTCTGTCGTAATTCTCAACATTGTTGCCGTCCTTGCAGAGCTAAATAGATGCATTAGCATCACCACCGGATGTTAATTCTCATCCATAATTAACTTATTTTTTATGAAAGACTTACAACGATAATGCGAGGGAGGACTCTTGAAAAATAGACCGTATATGGTCAATTGCCGTTATTTTAACTTAATTCTCGTGACGATATCCGGGCATTTCTGCAACTGTTGTCAGATTCCTTTGATGATACGGGTCGCCCTTGTTTCCCGCTCCTGTACTTCCGCCAACGAATCCGCCGTAGCGCTCGAGCGGTACGTTGTCTGGACCTTCCTGGAAGCTGGTCCATACGGCGTTTGCCGTCGCTCCGAAACTCCGAGCGCACAGGTCAGTGGCGAACAGCGATGGCCTGCAACTCGAAATGCCCACCGCGCAATAGTGAGGCCGCTCCAATGAATTCCCGCGCGGGGAAGTCTTTGCTTTTGAAGTAGCTCGTATAGATGGGATTGAATTTGTCGAAGAGAGACAGGTCTGTGCACGCAATTTGCACGTACACCAAGTCGTCCATGGTCATTCCCGCCTGCGTCAAAGTCCCTTTCAAACTATCGAGCATGAGCTTGATTTCATCATCGATTTCCGCTGGCGGCTTTCCCGTTTTCGGGTCCAACCCAATCCGACCGGCTAAATAGAGCGTGTTCCCAGCGAGTATGCCGTCGCTGTAAGGCGCCTGCACGGTCTTCTCCGGAGCGTTAAACGCCTTGCGCGTAGTCTGCGGCGCAGGCTGCGAAAATGCCCCATTAACGCTGAGGATTCCTGCACCAACAAGGGCCACCACTAAGAAACCAAATCGGCGATTCACGCGTTACCTCCCTTCGAATCTTTTTTGAGAATTAACTCCAGGATTTGTGGCGAGAGTGTAGCCCGCAATTCACTCTGGAGCAACCAGGGAGTGGCACAGACTTCAGTCGGTGCACCCGCCCCGCGGCCGAGGCGAAATGAGTGGGCATCTTCGCCCGCAACCAGTGCTAATATGCGGCTTCTTTTCCGAGGTGCGCCAATGAGTTCCGCTATTCGAACCGGCGTGTTTTCTTTCGCCGCCGCACTCTGCATCTCCGCGCCGCTCTTGGCTCAAAATGATCTAGACCAGCACATCAACAAAGAAGCCGACTCGCTCCTGGCAACCTACAAACATCTCCACGAAAATCCCGAACTCTCCACGCAAGAAAAGGAAACTTCCGCGCTGATCGCCGTGGACCTAAGAAAATCCGGCTATGAAGTCACCGATCATTTCGGCCAATACGCTGATTCCGGTCTGAATGCGTACGGCATCGTCGCCGTCCTGAAAAATGGACCCGGTCCCGTGGTGTACGTGCGAACCGACATGGACGCACTTCCCATCATCGAGAACACCGGCCTCCCGTATGCCAGCCACGTAAAGGTAGCGCGCGCGGGCGGTGCCGAAGTCGGCGTAATGCACGCCTGTGGCCACGACTTGCATATGACCGTTTTTCTCGGCACCGCGCGCATGCTCGCACAGCTCAAGGATCGCTGGAGCGGCACTGTCGTTCTGATCGGCCAGCCTGCCGAGGAAACTGTCAGTGGGGCGCAAGCCATGCTTCGGGCCGGACTCTACACCAAATTCCCCAAGCCGGATTTTGTCCTGGCGCTGCACGACACCTCAGGAGTTCCCGCGGGAAAAGTTTCCTGGCACGCCGGCCCTCTTTTAGCGGGCGCCGATTCTGTCGACATCACCGTGCGCGGCTACGGCGGCCACGGCGCCGCGCCGCAAGCGGGAAAAGATCCCATCGTCATCGCCTCGGAGATCGTCGTCGCGCTGCAAACGATTGTGAGTCGTGAAATGGATCCCCAGCTTCCGACAGTCGTGACCGTCGGCTCATTTCACGCCGGCACAAAACACAACATCATTCCCGACGAAGCACATTTGCAACTTACCGTTCGAACCATGAATCCCGAGCAGCGCGAAAAAGTGCTCGCGGCCATCACCAGAATCACAAACGGTATCGCCGCAGCAGCTGGCGTTCCAGCGGAGCGTGCGCCCATTGTTGTTGTAGCGCAAGACCACGTTCCCGCCACCATCAACGATCCGGAGCTCACGCGCCGCGTCGGCGCTTCGCTCGAGCGCGCTCTCGGAAAAGAGAACGTGCTGGCGGGCGAACCCATCATGGCCAGCGAAGACTTCAGTCTTTTCGCGCTCGAAGATCCCAAGCCGCCAATCTGCATGTTCTGGCTCGGCGCCGCTGACCCGCTCAAGCTAAAGGATGCAATGGAAAAGGGCACGCGCCTTCCCGGCCCGCACTCCAGCGAATTCGCTCCGGTGCCCGATCCCGCCATTCGAACCGGCGTCAAAGCCATGACCTCCGCCGTGATGGATCTCTTGAAGAAATAAATCATCGAGATCGTTGCGAGATTTCCCGAGAGCCAAGGCTATTTGCTCACGCGCTCCCGGTTCGAAGAAGTCCGCGCGAACATGCGTACTCTGATTACAACGCAATCCAGCCAATTCGAATGAAGTAAAGCGAAATGATCCCGACTAACGCCCAGAGCAGGACGCCCTGTAGCAAGGGCCGCCAGCCCACTTCTCTTAGTGTGGCGCGCGAAATGCCCGTGCCGATGAGGAAGAGAGTCGCCGTGAGACCGAGACGGCCGAGCGCAAAGAGTGCGTGAGAGAAAGGAGAGATCGCCGGAAAGTAAGTGTTGAAAATTGCGGCGAGGCAAAAAAACAAGATGAACCACGGGAACTGAATTTTTGACTTGCTGCTAATCTCGGATCCACCGGAACTTTTGGATTTGCGGCGCATGATCGCTGCGGTGCCGAAAGCCAGCGGAACAATCCAGAGAGCGCGGGCCAGTTTTACGGTCGTTCCGATCACCAGGGCTTGCGGGCCGTATTTGGCTGCGGCGCCGACTACGGAACTTGTGTCATGAATCGCTAGCGCAGCCCAAAGGCCGAATTGCGATTGCGAAAGATGAAGCATGCCGCCAATCGGCGGAAAAATCAGAAGCGCGATGGAATTTAAAATGAAAACTGTGCCGAGCGACACGCTCATCTCTTCGTCGTCGGCATGAAGAATCGGACCGATGGCGGCGATGGCGCTGCCGCCGCAAATCGCGGTCCCGGCCGTAATCAGAAAAGAGGAATTCCCCCGAACTTGCAGCATTGTTCCGAGTGCGCGGCCAGCCAGAAGTGCAAACGAAATTCCCAGCGCGGTGTAGACGAAGCCGCTGCGGCCTGCTTTGAGCACTTCGTGCAGATTCATTCCGAAGCCGAGTGCCACAACGCAGACCTGGAGAAGAATTCTCGCGCTTGTCCGAGTAGCTCCCGCGTACGAATGCGCGAAACACAAACCGAACAGAATTCCGAGCGTGAGAGCTACGGGGGGAGAAAGAAGTCCTGTGAAAGAAAGGACCAGAGCGAGAAAGAATAGAATTTTTGCGAGCGCCGACATCGACGGCAAAAAGAGTAACAGGGCTCGCGGCGGAGAGGGTAACTGCGAGGGATCAGAGTGATCGGAGATTCACCCGCCTTTTAGTAGGGTATTTCGTGACCGAGATCATTTTTGTTTCTCGGGCTGCGGAGGCGCGGGCGATGGTGGGGAAGGAGACGGCTTCCGGGCAGGCGCCGGCGGAGCTGCAGGAGTGTTCGGCGCGGCGGGACTTACCGGAGTTTTTGGATTAGAGGAGACTTCGGCGATGATTTTTTCCGCGGCGGCTTTGCTGACAGCGCAGGCGGAATCCCAGATGCGGCATTGAGCGAGAGTGAATTTGCAGCCGCAGGTGCAGGTGTCGGCATTGAAACGATGCAGGACGACCTTTTTTTGCTCGGGCGTGAGTTTGGAAAGATCGACGCCGGGAAGCTCGGTGGCGCGATCGGCGTGTGACAGGAAAACCTCGCCCTTATCCTCAAACGTTTCAATCTTGGCCATGATGGGCATGCCGAGCAGCGCGCGAATTTCGGTTTCGTAAACCGCGGGATTCCAGAGGCCGACATGCTTCTGGACGACGCGGCCTTCGGTATCCAAAAGGAAAGACGTCGGCAGCGCGGGGATGCCGCCGAATTGGATGCGGACATCATTGGAAGTCATAGCGACGGGATAGTTGATGCCGGTTTCTTGCACGTACTGCTGAATATCGGCTTCTTCGTCATCGACATTGAGCCCGATGATTTGGAGACGGCCTTTGTAGCGTTCCTGCAGAGCCACGAGATCAGGAATTTCGGCGCGGCAAGGTCCGCACCAAGTAGCCCAGAAATTCAACAAGACAACTTTGCCTTGGAGAGCGGCGAGGGTGATGGGCTTGCCATCGAGCGCGGTTAGTTTGAAATCGGGCGCGGGGTCGGGGTTGCGGACCAAGCGGATGACCGGCTCGTTGTCCTGGTCCTGTTGCGCGAATGAAGAGGCTGGAGCGATGAATAGAAGCAACGAAGTAACGAGCCAGCGAATTGCGGGGCTTCGGCGGGAAGATGAGGGTTGCAGCAGTCGCATGGCGTCCTTAATAGAAGAGCATATTGAGCGGCGCACGCCAAGTGGCGGATAGGAGAGATTCGACGCCTCCGAGGGACCCACTGGATGGATTTCTTACTTATAGGGTGTCAGTTGCTTTTTCGCAGGCGAGGAGGAGCGCTCGGAGCGGCGTTCTTGTTCGACGTGCTGGGTACACTCGGCGATTTCGTCGTCAATCTTTTTAATTTCTAGAGCGAGGTGAAATTCCTCGGGATGCCTGGCGTATTTCTCAAAGAGCGCATTGCGTTTAGCTTTCAAGTCGTCGCGTTTTTTCTTCCAAACTCCTGCAACTGCGAGCATGTTGTAGCCCCCCGCGAGTAGTGTGCGCGCATTTTTGGTTTATCGATATAGCGGAAAGAGGATTTGCTTAGATTTATACGCCTACGATTTTCCGGATGTTGTAGAACCGATACTGGCTAATGCGGCGAAAATGTTGTACTTCCTTTGGGCTTGTGCGGAGGCGCAATGAAAAGACCTTTGGTGAAGAGCAGTGTGCTGCTGTTTTGTGCGGCGTTGATGGGGGCGGGTACGTCCTCACCGCCCGCCGATGAGGGCGCGAAAGTGGATGGCTATGTCCGTGGCGAGATGCAGCAGGAGCGGATTCCTGGGCTGGCGCTGGGAGTGTATCGAGACGGCAAGATCGTAAAGGCGGAAGGGTATGGCATTGCCAACCTGGAATGGGATGTGCCGGTGAAGGCAGATACGATTTTTCAATCGGGATCGGTGGGGAAGCAATTTGCCGCAACCGCCGTGATGATGCTCGTGGAAGAAGGAAAAGTCGGGCTTGACGATCCCGTTCAGAAATATTTTCCAGACGCACCTGAAACCTGGGAGGGCATCAAGATTCGAAATCTTCTGAGTCATACCTCAGGACTTGGCGAATATGAGAACGGGCCGCGCACCAAGCCAGACGGGCCCTTCTACTTGCGGCTGGATATGAGTGAGGACGAACTCTACAAAAGAATTGCGGCTATGCCGATGGACTTTAAGCCCGGTGAAGATTGGAGCTACCGCAATACGAATTATGTGCTGCTGGGAATCTTAATCCACAAAGTGACAGGGAAATTCTACGGCGATTATCTGCAGGAGCGGATTTTCAAACCCCTGGGAATGACTTCGACGCGAATCATCAGCGATAGGGACATCATTCCGCACCGCGCGGCGGGCTATGAACTGGTCAAGGGTGAGCTGAAAAATCAGGAGTGGGTCTCAGCGACGTTCAATTCGACGGCGGATGGGACGCTCTACTTTACGGTCCTGGATCTGGAGAAATGGGACGCAGCGTTGTACACGGAAAAACTGGTGAAACGGTCGAGTCTCGAACAGATGTGGACCGTGATGAAGCTCAATAACGGGCAGCCCAATAAAGCGAACTACGGATTTGCATGGGAGATTAAGGAGATCAACGGGCACAAGGTGGTCGAGCACGGAGGAGCCTGGCAGGGGTTTACTTGCGATATTTCCCGATACCTGGACGACAAGCTGACAGTCGTGGTTCTAACCAATCTCGACGCGGGCCATGCGCAACCGGGCAAAATCGCGCACACCGTGGCGGGCCTTTATGTTCCGGCGCTTGCGCCGGCAGAGATCAAGCCGATCGAGGACCAAGAGCCCCAGACAACGCTTTTGGTACGAAATCTGCTGCAGGAGATCGCAGGCGGGAAAGCTAATCCGGATCGATTTACCGCCGAGTTGCGAACGAAGCTCTTCCCTGAAGCAATTGAGGGAATGAGTGACTATTTGAAGGAGCTCGGTCCTTTACAATCATTGGACCTGATCAAGCGCGGCGACAAAGGAGGGCAACGCAACTATCAATACCGAGCAAACTATAAGCACATGGCGCTTTTCTTGTCGCTTCAGCTGACCAAAGAAGACAAGATTGACGAGTTAGATTTTTCGCCGGAGTGAACCTTGGGCCGGAAGCATCGGCACTTGTAGCAATTGGCGTGCGGGACCTAGCGTTCGTGATAATCTTTTTGCATTGGATGCATGCTTCTCGCGACTCCTTCGCGGGCGGCGAGAGTCATTTTGAAATTGTGCTTCAAGGGAGAAAATCCCTATGAATACAACCATACAGCGGAGATTGAGCTTGGCGGCGTGCCTTGTCGCAGGAATCGTTGCTGTTTGCTGGCATGCGGAAACTGGAGCCGCGGACTCCGGGAATTCAAGAGCTACGGCTATTTCCCCCGCCCAACCTGACGCACACGCTCGGAACTCGTGGGATCAGAAGACTGCAGCGGCGTATCTCGATCAGAGAGCTGGTTGGTGGATGGGATGGCAGCGGGCCGCGCGAGACCACGACACTTTTTGTGTGTCGTGCCACACGGCGGTGCCTTATGCGATGTCGCGGCCGGCGCTTCGCACGGCGCTTGCGGAACAGGGGCTTTCCCCCAACGAACGACGATTGTTGGAGAATGTGACGAAGCGCGTGCGGCTCTGGAAGGAAGTTGCGCCATTTTACACCGACGCGGATCGCGGCGTGTACAAGAGCGTCGAATCTCGTGGCACGGAATCGGTTCTTAATGCGCTGATCCTTGCGAGCAACGATGCGAGCAATGGTGTTCAAAGCGGGCATTTGAGTGACGCTACGCGCGCGGCGTTTGAACACATGTGGGCCGAGCAACAGACCACGGGCGAGCAAAAAGGGGCGTGGCTCTGGCTAAGGTTCAAGAACGAGCCGTGGGAAGCAGACGACTCGGACTTTTATGGAGCGGCGCTCGCGGCTATTGCGGTCGGAACAGCTCCGGAAAATTACCGCGCGAGACCCGAAATCCAAAACAACTTGACCATGCTGCGTGAATACTTGAACCGCCGAAGCGCAGCGCAGACTTTGAGCAATCGTGCCGTGCTGTTGTGGGCTTCCAGAAAGGTGCCTGGGTTAATTACGCCCGAGCAGCAGAAGGCGATCATCAGCGAGTTGCTCGGCAAGCAGCAGTCGGACGGAGGTTGGAGCCTGACCTCGATGGCCGGCGACTGGAAGCGACATGATGGAACGCCGCAGGAAGCGCAGAGCGACGGGTATGCAACGGGGCTGATTACCTTCGCGTTGCAACAAGCGGGGATATCGCGAGAAAATGCGCAATTGCAAAAAGGACTCGCGTGGCTGACGGCTAACCAGAACCGGGCGGAAGGCTTCTGGCTAGCCTACTCCTTGAACAACAACGAGGAACATCACATCAGTCCGGACACCGCGCGCTTCATGAAAGACGCAGCGACGGCCTACGCCGTACTCGCTCTGAGCGAATCCAAAACTCGTTAAATTTCAAAACACGGATGGCCAATGGCGAGCGAGTGTCCGGCTATTGCCAGCCGATGCGCATGAGCGAAAGGCCTTGCCGCGGCAAGGTAAATCGCAAGTACGCCGTGCCACTCTCGATGGCTAGAAACGAAG
Organism: uncultured Acidobacteriota bacterium; assembly: GCA_963705855.1. GTDB lineage: Bacteria > Acidobacteriota > Terriglobia > Acidiferrales > UBA7541 > Acidiferrum. The sequence goes on along the minus strand of CAVPLA010000036.1, from coordinate 83,393 downwards.
GCGAATCCAGAAGCTGCAGCTGCCCGGCACTCTCAAGTTGCTCGTATTGATGATCAGAAGGTGTTTGAGGCGATCCCATTTCCTTCCACGCCGTGAACGCATTGCTGTGATGGGAATCGATCAGAAAATGTTCGAGCAGCGCCCGGCTGACGTTTCCAGGAAGACCCTCGACGAACAGTTCAATCTTCGCGGCGCCAACGCTCAAGTCAGCGTCGTGATAATTCCAAACTAGAATTTCGATTTCGTGACCCTTGCGCGTGGCGATGGCGTTGATGTCCGGCTGGCCGCGGACTCCGTCCCGCAGCACTTCCTCGGTTCGAAGCGCCGCGGAACTCGAAGACTTCACGCGTTCCGCGCCGAGCAGTCCAAACATTCGAAATGCATTTAACACCGGCTTGTCAAGGCCGTTGGTGGCCAGGTCGCGAAACCCTTCAAAAAATGGCTGACCTTCGAATTCGAACGACCACGTGACCGCGCCGGCGAAGTTGATTTGTTCTCGCCGGGACAATTCGTAGATCGCATTCAACACCTCCGCTGTATAGGAAGCGTATTGCGCGCCGTTGCGATACGCATTCTGCGGATGGCTCCGCGCGGAGCAGGCAGCGCAGCCTTCAGGGTCAGATTCCCCAAGAATGATGGGCGTGTGGCGCCATTCGGGAAAAGACGCCACGATTTTGAAACCTTGTTCGATGGAAGCCAGTTGCCGCGCGACGCCCATTTGTACGTGGTCTTCACGCCACTCGGTGGCTCCTTTCGGGTGAAAGCTGATGAAAGCCAAAGGGGAGCCAATTTTTTCCGTGGCGAAATTGTGTTCGTGCACGCAGTGCTCGAGAAATTTGCGCAAAAAGTCAGCGGCTTTGGGAGAAGCGGGGCCCGTCGTGTCCGGCCCGCCGACAACAGCGCCCGGCAAGGCGCGCAGAATCGCAGCGGTGGCAAAATCATAGAGCTTGAAATATTCTTCGGGAGTTCCTTTCCAATAGTCGATGTCCGGCTCATTCCAGATTTCCCAAAGCCAGGTTTTTGTCTCACCTTCGCCGTAGCGGTCGCGTAGGTGAGCGGCAAAGTGAAACACGAAGTCCGCCCACTTCTGATAATCCTTCGGCGGATAAGCCCAGCCGGTGAAAATCGTGCCTTGCGGGAAGTTGTGGCGATACGGCTGCGGGTGCGTTGAGAGGGCTTCGGGCATGAAGCCGACTTCGACGAGCGGCTTCATGCGCAACGCGAGGTACGTATCAAAGATGCGGTCGAGAATCGTCCAGCTATAGACCGGATTTCCCTGGGCGTCCTCAGTGTAAACATTTGTGGAGCCCCACTTCAGCGAGGCCGAGCCGTCGCCGGTAGTCAACAGGTTGTGGACACGAATGTGAACTGGGACAGGACTCAGCGCTGCGAGTTCACCGAGCAATTTTTTGCCGTTTGGCGCGTAAGTGTAGTTGGGTTCGTCGTAGCCGAAATAATTCCAAATGGGTGGCAGCGGGCCGTCGGATTGATCGGCGTGAACTTGGATATTAACGTCGGGTGCGGTTTGCCATCCGACGCACAACTTGGCGCCGAAAAACAGAAACGCAAAGAGGAGAACAGCCTTGGGCATAAGCTGGATTCTAACCGAAGAGCCCGTCTGAAGCCGACCTCTACCTAGGCGAAGCAGATAGAAAGAGAGGGCTGGGCCCTCACGGAGTAAACAAGCCACTCCCTACAAAAGACAACTCTCTATTGGCTATTTGACCAGGGTGGGACGACGCCGGACATTCGAGCGTAGGCGATGAGCTGCCCCATGTGCTCGTTGGCGTGAACGATGATCCGCAAATACATTCCGTCCACGGTAGCGTCTCGATCGTGGATGTGAACTTTGCGTTCGAGATCTTTCGGCGTTACCGCCAGATGCGCTTGCTTCACGGCGTCTAGGGAACGCTTCAGCCAGTTGATCACGTCGGCCTTTGCCGTAACCGATTTTTCCATTCCTTCTTTCATGTCGGCCGGCATCTTGGGGCCCGTCACGCTGAGCAATCCGAAATTGGCCTCGACAATGTGCATGTACACTTCGCTGGTGGAGCGCACACCCGGCGCGGGGCGCCAAGAGAACTTCTCTTCGGGAGTAGCTTCCGCGAGCGCCACCAGTTGCTGCGTGACGTGGCGCCACTCCCCGTCATAACCTTGCCAAATTCCTTCCGGGGCCGTTTGGGCAAGCAAAGGGCGCGTGCTGAATAAGCTGGATAAAAGAAGCAAGAGAAGAGCCTTCTTCATGATTCGTCTCCTCACAGGAGTTGGTTCAAGGGCGGCGTGATAAAAGCCAGCCCATTCTATCTATATGTATCGCAGAGTTAGACGGGCGTTTTCTGAAAAAGCCTCGGAGCTCCGCTCGGCGCGACCTGGAGGCAGGAGGGCCACGGGGGAGCCGGGGGGATAGGGCTCCACGCCCGCAAAAAAACCATGAATACGAATCGAGGGTTGGGGAATCTAATTGGCTATGCGAATACGAACGGGATTGCTCGGTTTTATTGCGGTGATTCAGACAGTGCTTTTTTTAACGCACTTTTTCCTGTATGAGACTTGGACGTTCTCACCAGGGGAAAGCGATGCGGCCGGTCCGCTCTGGCTCAAACTGGTTGTCGGCGCTCTGTCGGTGAGTTTTCTTGTGGCTTCACTCTTGGCGTTTCGCTATACCAGCGCGGCGCTGCGTTTGTTCTACCGGGGTGCGGCAGTGTGGCTGGGATTGCTGACTTTCTTGTTCGTTGCGGCGGTTTCCTCGTGGGTTGCTTTCGGAGTTACGCAGGCGGCCGGATGGCATGCGAATTTCCACCTGATTGTCGAAATGTTGTTTGCAGCGGCGGTTGCCGCTGGATTATACGGAGTTTTCAACGCGAGCTGGACGCGCGTCACGCGAATTACGGTGCGGTTGGCGAACTTGCCGGAGTCCTGGCGTGGACGCAAGGCGGCGCTGATCAGCGATCTGCATTTGGGTCACGTGCGCAATGGGAGCTTTCTGCGGCGCATGGTGGCGAGAATCCTCAAAGAAGAGCCGGACGCGATATTTATCGCGGGTGATTTGTATGACGGAACGGCCATCGATGCCAAGCGAGCAGCGGCTCCCTTGAGCAAGTTAACGGCGCCGCATGGCGTGTATTTTGTCGCGGGGAATCACGAGCAATTTGGCGACGATAGCAAATATTTGCGCGCCGTCGAGGCCGCCGGCGTACGCGTGCTCAGCAATGAAAAGGTGGAAGCGGACGGCTTACAAATTATTGGCGTGCCTTACCGGCACGCAACGCATGACATGCATTTCGCCTCAGTACTGCAAGGCGTCGGCGTGGATCGCGAGCGTGCGAGTATCTTATTGACGCATGCCCCGGACCATCCAGAAGTCGCGGAGGCAGCGGGAGTTTCACTGCAACTTTCCGGGCATACGCATGTCGGGCAGTTTATTCCGTGGAGCTGGATGGCGCGGCGGATTTACCGGCAGTTTGTCTACGGCTTGAGCAGGATCGGGAAAATGCAAGTATTCACATCGAGTGGAGCCGGAACATGGGGACCGCCGTTGCGGCTTGGTTCGAATCCGGAGATTGTCGTGCTCGAGTTTCAATAAAGGTTCAGAGCGCGCGAAGCAGCCAAATTCCCAGACGATTTCTGACCGTCGCAACAACCCCCGCCGGGACGCATGTTAAACCGGACGGCGGATACCTAGTTTGCGCATGCGCGCCTGGAGCGTGGTGCGCTTCATGCCAAGTAGAAAGGCGGCGCCCTTCGAACCGGCGATACGCCACTCGGTTTGGCGAAGTGCTCGCAGAATATGCTGGCGGTCGGCGTCTTCGAGAGTGGATATCGATGAGCTAGAGGGGGTCGAGGAAGTTAAGGAGGCAGAGGACGAAGAAGAATCCGCGCCTGCGTCGGCAGCGACGGCGACGGGTTTCAGTTCGGGAATAGGCACGCGGAGTTCTTTCCCCGGGGAAAGAAGAACGGCCCGCTCGATAAAATTCTCGAGTTCGCGAATATTGCCGGGCCAGGAATAGCTCGCGAGAGCCTCCATGGCGTCAGCGGGAACGAAGGCGACGGATTTGTTGAGGCGGCGGCTGAATTTCTGCACGAAATAGCGGACGAGGAGAGGGACATCTTCCGGGCGCTCGCGGAGCGCGGGAATGTGAATAGGAAAAACGTTTAGGCGGTAGTAGAGATCGCTCCGGAAAGCGCGCTCGGCGACGAGCTTTGCAAGATCACCGTTCGTGGCGGCCACGATGCGGACATCCACGCGCTGCGTCTGGTTGCTGCCGAGACGCTCGAACTCCTGTTCTTGGAGAACTCGGAGTAGTTTGGGTTGCAGCTCAAGCGGCAAGTCCGCGACTTCATCGAGAAAAAGCGTGCCGCGGTCGGCGAGTTCGAAGCGCCCGATTTTTTGCGCAAGAGCGCCGGTAAAAGCGCCGCGTTCGTGGCCGAAGAGCTCGGATTCGAGCAGCCCGCTGGGGATAGCGGCGCAATTGATTTTGACGAACGTGCGCTCGCGGCGCGGGCTGAGGTTGTGAATCGCGCGGGCAATAAGTTCCTTGCCGGTGCCGGTTTCGCCGGTGATGAGGACCGCGGTGCCGGCGGGAGCGACCACTTCCACCTGGGCCAGCGCGCGCTTTAGCGCGGGACTGTCACCGATGATTTCTTCGAAATTGAACTCACTGCGAATTTCTTCCTCAAGATAAAGCTTTTCTTCGGCAAGTTTGTCTTTAAGCGCGTCAATTTGTTTGAAGGCCAACGCGTTTTCCACGGCGATGGCGATTTGCGCGGCGACTTGTAGCAGAAGCTCGACGTCCTGGTGAGGAAAAGCGTCCTCTCGGCGGCTGGCGAGATTGAGAGTGCCGAAAGTGCGGCCCTGCGTGATGAGAGGAACGCAGCAGATGGTTTGCACGCCTTCCGCGCGGAGCATGCGAATGACTTCATTGTGGAAACGATCGATTTCGGCACCGCGGGCGAGGAGCGGCTGGCCCGTGGTGAAGCAGATGCCCGAAGGAGTGGTATCGAGAGGAACGGTGATTTCCTGATCGAATAGTCCGGGGCGTCTGGAGAAATCGAGCGCGTGAATTTTCAGGAGGCCCGAGCCGGAGTCGCGAAGTGCGAGACTGGTGTAATCATGGTGAATCACTTTTTCGAGAGAGCTGACGATGCCGCGGAAAAGCTCGGGAAGTTCGCGTGTCGAAACGAGAACGTTGTTGACCTCGAGAAGGACCTGGAGTCGGTCGCGCTCGCGGGCGAGTTGGATTTGGTAGGCTTGGGAAGTTTGGTAATTGAGCGCGTTATCAACAGCCACGGCAACCTGACTGCCAACGCGCTGCATGAATTGAAGTTCCGTATCCGTGATGACGTGAGGAACGAGCCGGCCGAAACCCATCGCCCCGAGGCGATGCTGCGCGGTGGTAAGAGGAACCATCGCCAAGGAGCGCACGCCGACTTCGCGCAGACGCTGGAGAAAATCGGGGAAGCGGTGATCCTCTTCCGTATCGGTCACGACGAAGGCTTGCTGCGATTGCCAGACCCAGCCCGAAGGATGTCCTTCCACAGGCGATTCGCTGCCGGTCTTGACGGGCGTGGGCAGACGAGTTTCTAGAATGTGCAGGCGCATGACGTTGCGATCGTGGTCGTGAAGCACAAGCGTGAGGAAATCAAAATCAACGACGCAATGCAGGCGCTCGGCAAGATCGTGAAAAAGTGCAGCAAGATCGCGATGTTGCGCAATCGATTCAGCCACTTCGAGCAAGGCTTCGAGTTGGCGCCGGGAATGTTCGAGCGGCGCTCCAGGCGTCAGTTCGGGCGGGGAGATAGCGGGATCCGCCATAGAAAGCAGAATAGCACCCGTGTTGGCAGAGGCTCAACCAACGGGCTGGATATGTGGTGAGTCGGTTTCTGATTACACGTTCGGTACAATGGCGCAGGCAGCCACTCAGCCCCCCCAACCGGAGACGAGCGATTATTTCGAGGATGCCCACAAGGTCTGGATGTTGAACTTTCGAGTCCGCGATCTCGAAAAAATGGCAGCCCAGCAACCCGCATCCCTGATTCACGTGCTTGCCTGAAAAATGAAATTGCTCGTTCACTAGGGTTCGATAGATGTCAGGTGGCCCGCCTCATCTCCAAACGGTGAGGATGGCGCCCATCGATAGGTAGCAAGCCAGCTGGTATCCCGTGTTCATCGCGAAGAGCTTCAAGCTTTGTTTCATGAATAGCACGCCGCTCAGTTGCACCGTCGCTACGAAGCCGAGCCACACGTGAAAAGCAACCAGCAAGCCCAGGTTCAAGCTTTGCACGTGAAGCCAGTGAAAAAACAAGGCCAGGATGAAAGCGGACACCAGGCTGGCAATGAACGATCCCAAGTAAGCGGGGCCAGCACTCTTCTGCATTTCTTTGGTCTTGGCTTTGTCATCTGGGTCATAGCCCATCTCGCGCATCCACGGCTTGGCGAAAAGTATTGGTGAATACCACAGGAAACCAACAACCATCGTGGAAATCGCAGCGACAAGAACAGCGAGCAAGTTGAGATTGTGCATGTGCACGGATGGGCTCCTTAGGTAGCGGAGGGAATACAATGAGCCACATCCTATGCCGTGTTTCACCCGTACGCAAAGCAAGAAGTGTCGAAGGGCGGAAGACGACGAGCGAATGCAACGGGCGAGCCCAAGCGGTGAAGCCCGCGTCCGCAGAGAGTTCCTGAACGACCGGCCTTATGCCGCGTCCTACTTTGCTAGCGGTGCTATTTCAAATAACACCACTGCCCATCCTTTCCAAACGTTGCTATCACGCACGCTCTTGGTCTATGCTGCGACGTTGGCGTGACCATCGGTGTAGTTTCTTGGCCGCCTATTACTGGGATGCGAAGGTCCGGAGAAATCTCCCAATCCTAACTCACGCCTACTCCGTCAAGCTTGGCTCTCCGTCGTATCTGTATCCGAGCGCTGGATCGACCTTTCCTCCAAAATCGAAGCGGATCGAACGGTATCGGCGAAAGAAGCTGTGCGGCATGCTGCTCGCTGCCAGCGCTTCCACCGGTTTCTTCAGTCCCATTGCGGGGGCACAGCAGACGGATCCTGGGGTGCCGGTTGTGGTGCAGCCGGGCGCGCCGGGTAAGCCGAGCAAGATGCTGCCACCGTCGACGAAAGGCAGGCTGCCGCCACGCTCGCAGGCCGACGTCGACTTCATGCAGGGCATGATCATGCATCACGCGCAAGCGGTGGAGATGACGGCGCTGATTGCGTCACATACGGAGAACAAGGAGTTGCGTTTGCTGGGGGCGCGCATCAGCAGCTCGCAGTCGGACGAAATCAGGTTCATGAAGCGGTGGCTGGCGGCTCGCGGAGAATCGCTCTCCATGCCCATGCCAGGAATGCCGGGCATGGATATGTCACACGAAACGATGCCTCTTATGCCCGGTATGCTTACGCCGGAACAGATGGAAGCACTGCGGAAGGCGAAGGGCGCCGAGTTCGACCGCTTATTTTTGACAGGAATGATTCAGCACCACAACGGCGCGCTGACCATGGTGAAGGATTTGTTCGACACCGCGGGCGCTGGGCAGGATGCCGATCTGTTCAACTTCGCGACGGATGTGGACAGCGGGCAACGGGCCGAAATCAGGATTATGCAGAGTATGCTTGAGAAGAAATCTTCCGAGGAGAAAAGATGAATCGAGTGCTCAGTCTTGGGCTGTGTGTATTGGGGGCCGCGCTAATTTCCTGTTTCGGCGTGATCCGGATGCAGGCGCAAGCACCTGCAAGTCCGTCACCTGCACAGGCTCAGAAGCCTGAAGCCGCACCGCCCGCACAGAAACCCGCGGAAGGAGACGCGGAAGAGGAAGAGAATCCTTTTGCTCCGCAACCGGCGCCAGCGTTGCCGCCAGGGATGACGGGCTCGGATCCGAACGATCCGCGAGCCAAGCTGAAGCCGGGGCTGTATGACGCGGGCGAAGCGGCGATGGGCATCCAGCACCTTCTGCTGCTCAAGAAGCCCGACGCGTTTCAACTAGGCTCCTCCGATCCCGATGATCCGAAGGTGCAGAAGGTTTTTGGGCAGCTCGGCATAGGCAACACCTCGAAGATCCCGAAGCCGATGCGGTTGGTGATCGCCCAGCTTGCTTTCTCGAACTCGGACTTGGCCTTCGAGGGCAACCACCTGTTCCAGGGAAATTTCTATGGCGTGAATATCTTTGACATCTCCCATCCGGCGAACGCAAAGTTGCTGACTTCGCTGGTGTGCCCGGGCGGGCAGGGCGATGTGTCGGCATATAAAAATCTGCTGTTCATGTCGGTGGAGATGCCGAATGGACGGCTGGATTGCGGCGTGCAGGGCTTTCCGCCGGAGCCTCCGCCGAGTGCGGAGCAGGAAAAAGAAAAGAAGCGTCGCTTGCCGGCAGCGCAGAAAGACCGTTTCCGCGGCGTAAGAATCTTCGATATTTCCGACATCAAAAATCCAAAGCAAGTTGCGGCGGTGCAGACGTGCCGCGGCTCGCATACTCATACACTGGTGACGGATCCGAACGACAAAGACAACGTTTATATCTACGTGTCGGGCACATCGTTTGTACGTCAACCGGAAGAGCTGGCTGGGTGCTCTGGTGAAGAGCCGGACAAAGATCCGAATACGGCGCTGTTTCGCATTGACGTGATCAAAGTTCCTGTGGCTGCGCCGCAGGATGCGAAGGTGGTTTCCAGCCCTCGGGTATTCATCGATCCGCGAACGGGCGCGTTGAACGGCCTGAACAACGGCGGCACTCACGGCAAGAAGGGCAGCGAGAAGCCTGCCGACACGAACCAGTGCCACGACATCACAGTGTACTCGGCGATTGGGTTGGCCGCCGGCGCGTGCTCCGGAAATGGACTTCTGCTCGACATCAAGGACCCGGTACATCCGAAGCGTGTGGATGCGGTCAACGATCCGAACTACTCGTATTGGCACTCGGCTTCGTTCTCAAACGATGGGAGCAAAGTTGTGTTTACCGACGAATGGGGTGGCGGCCTGGGGGCACGGTGCCGTCCGAACGACCCGAAAAAGTGGGGCGCGGATGCGATCTTCGGTCTGAAGGACAACAAGCTGACCTTCGCGAACTATTACAAATTGCCGGCTGCGCAGGGCGACACGGAGAACTGCGTGGCGCACAACGGCTCGTTGATTCCGGTCCCCGGCCGCGATATCGAAGTGCAGGCATGGTACCAAGGCGGCATCTCCGTCGTGGACTTCACCGACGCCATGCATCCTTTCGAGATTGCCTACTTCGACCGCGGCCCAATTGATCCGAACCTGCTGGTGCTCGGCGGCGACTGGTCCGCGTATTGGTACAACGGCTACATTTACGGTTCGGAGATTGCGCGCGGCCTGGACGTCTTTGAACTGACCCCGACCAAGTCTCTGACGCAGAACGAAATCGACGCGGCGAAGACGGTTCAGGTATCTGAGCTGAACGTGCAGAACCAGCAAAAGATCGAGTGGCCCGCAAAGTTGGTCGTGGCGAAGGCGTACCTGGACCAGTTGTCGCGGTCGCAGGTTTTGCCGCGAGACGAAATCGCATCTCTGCAGAAGGCCATCCAAAGCGCGGAGACTTCGCACATGAGCAAGAGCAAGCTGGCAAAGTTGAAGAGCATGGCGTCGTCGTTGGAACAGAGCGCCGCATCGGCGAAAAGTCCGGCTGACTCGGCACGCCTGCACGCTTTGGCGGAGATCCTGAAGCATCCGTCTGCATAGCCACATCGCGAACCCGACGGTTTTTCCGTTTAGTCTCGAAAAGCCAAAGATCCGCAATCGAAACCGGAATAGCACCCGGCTCGGCAGAGGCTCAACCAAGGGCTGGATCGTCGGTGATGAGGTCCCACACACGCTCCCACAGGAGACTGCACTTTGCCTCTTCCGCGTCCTGCAGGAAGCTTTGCAAAATGGCGTAAAGCACAGCCGGGTGCGGCGGTTCGAAGCGGAGCTGCGCTAAGCACCGCATGAGATTCATCTCACGGTTAAGGACTCCGGCTCGGGCTTTAACTGCGAGGCGGCAAAGAATGGCCGAGGGCTTGGCCTAATCAGCATGGAGGAGCGGCTGAAACTGGTGAACGGAACGTTCTTAATCGAATCGCAACGCCAGCGTGGTACCACCATCCACGCTCGCGTGCCTCTAAGTTCGGGGGTCGGTCCAGGCCCGCTCCTACGAATGGCTCGCCCCGCGTAGAGCGGAATCTGTGTTCCTCCCACTACCGCTTCGCCGCGTAGCGCGCCCGTAGCGCTTACCGGAAAATTGGCCCCCGATGCGCGGCCGGGTGGTGGCAGGGTGAACCGGATCAACTCGCGAGCCGCGCCAACGCCGGCTTCGCAAACGCTTCCTCTTTCAGGCTGAGCACAACGCGTCCGTTGACTTGCCCCTTCTTGAGGCGGCTGAACACGTCATTGATGGATTCCAGCGGCAAAGTTTCAATCGTGGCCTTCACTTTGCCGTCCCCGGCAAACGCAAGCGACTCTTCCAGATCAAGGCGAGTGCCTACGATGGAGCCCCGTATCGTGTAGCCGTTTAGCACCACGTCAAAAATCGAAACGGGAAACTCTCCGGGCGGCAGGCCATTCAACACGCACGTCCCGCCGCGGCGAAGCATTCCAACGGCTTGCTTGAAGGCGATCGGTGAAACCGCTGTTACCAGCGCTCCATGCGCCCCGCCAATTTGTGTTTGAATTTCTTTCGCAGGGTCCTGTGTTTTCGCATCAATCCTCACTTCCGCCCCGAGCTTCCGCGCCAGCGCCATCTTTTCTGGTCCCAGGTCCACTGCCGCGACGTGCAGTCCCATGGCCTTCGCATACTGAATGGCAATGTGGCCTAGGCCGCCAACTCCGGAGATCACAACCCATTCGCCGGGCCGCGCTTCTGTCATTTTCAATCCTTTATATGTGGTGACACCGGCGCACAGGATCGGGGCGGCGTCCACAAACGAGAGATTCTTGGGAATTCGTCCCAGGTAATCCGCTTGCCCCAATGCGTACTGCGCGAACGTTCCGTTCACCGAATACCCGGAGTTCTGCTGCTCTGGGCAAAGCGTTTCCCATCCGGCGAGACAATAATCGCAATGTCCGCACGCGCGGTGCAGCCACGCAATTCCCACGCGGTCACCTTCTTTCAGGTGGGTGACCCCCGGCCCGAGAGCTGCGACAATTCCTGCTCCTTCGTGGCCCGGAATGAGCGGCATCATTGGCTTGAGGGGCCAATCGCCGTCCACCGCGTGCAAATCGGTGTGACACACGCCGGTCGCAAATACTTGTACCAGTGCCTGTCCTGGGCCGGGCGTTGGGATCGGAACTTCTCGCACGGTCAACGGCTCGCCAAATTTTTCAACAACGGCTGCTTTCATGGTTTTCATGCTTGGCATCTTGCATCTCCTCTTCGCCTGAGCTGTCATCACAGTAGCTCTGCTTCAAGGAACGGTATGTATCATTGAGCACAGTGGGATGTGACACGGAACACAGCCGCGTGCGACGGGGGCCTGCGGCGATTGCCCGTGCGGAAGGTCTAGAGTAAACTGCGGGGCCAGTGGCGGATACTTCCTCAATCGTCGGCCGTACGATCTCCCATTACACCGTCTTGGAAAAACTTGGCGGCGGAGGCATGGGCGTCGTTTACAAAGCCGAGGACACGCGGCTGGGCCGGAATGTTGCCCTGAAGTTTCTTCCGGAAGACATTTCGCAGGATCCGCAGGCTATCGAGCGCTTCCGGCGCGAAGCGCGCGCGGCCTCCTCGCTGAATCATCCGAACATCTGCACGATTTACGATATCGAGGAATTTGAAGGCCGTCCGTTTATCGCCATGGAGCTGCTCGAGGGACAAACTCTGAAGCGGCGTATGGCGAGGAAATCGATCGAGATTTCAGAGCTTCTGGAGATTGGAATTCAAATCACCAATGGATTGGAAGCTGCGCACGCCAAGGGCATCGTCCACCGCGATGTCAAGCCGGCAAATATTTTTCTCGTGGATCCGGGACCGGCGAAGATACTGGATTTCGGGCTGGCCAAGTTCGCAGCTTACCGGCAACCGGCGGCGGAGTCCGCGGGCGAATCGTCCATGCCGACACACCGGCATGTGCTCAACGATGGGCTTATCACAAGCGCAGGCAGCTCCGTGGGGACGGTCGCGTACATGTCACCGGAGCAGGCGCGGGGCCAGGAACTGGACGCGCGCACGGATTTATTTTCGCTGGGCGTTGTGCTTTATGAAATGGGAACCGGCGTGGTTCCCTTTGGAGGCTCTGCTGTTGCTCTGATTTTTGATGGCATCCTGAATTCCTCGGCTGCGCCTGCAAGGAAGTTGAATGCGAACTTGCCCGCGGGCTTGGAAAATATCTTAGCCAAGGCGCTCGAGAAAGATCTCGGTCTCCGTTACCAAACAGCCGCCGAACTTTGTGCGGACTTGAAGCGGTTGAGACGCGATCTGGATTTGGGACACTCTGGTACGAGCCCTGCTGTGCGCGCCGCGCTGGAAGAGGTTCCTGAAAGACATCCGTCTTCTCGCTGGCAGACCTGGGCACTGGTGGGCGGGGCGCTCATCACCCTCGCGGTAATTCTTGGGTATGTGCCGGCACGGCTTGCGACGCCTCCTCGCGTACTGCGCACTGTGCAACTCACCAACACGAACCGCCCGAAATCGGACATCGTCACGGACGGGTCGCGACTCTACTTTATCGAGGGCCAATCGGCCCTTGCCCAAACGTCCGTGACCGGCGGCGATACGTTTCCGGTGCCTAATTCTCTGGAGGACACCGGTTTCTCCAATGTCTTCGATATTTCGTCCGACGGTTCCACTCTATTGATGAACACCGCACGAGGGACTTCTCTCGACGGCCCGCTTTGGAGCGTGCCTGTGCTTGGCGGTTCGCCTCGACGATTAGGAATCCTGGAAGGCCACGCTGGAGCGTGGTCGCCGGATGGAAAAAAGATCGCTTATAGCAAAGGGAATGAGATATTCGTGGCGGAGAGCGACGGCGGCGAACCACAGCGCCTCTTGCTAGCCGGCGGAACCGCCAGCGATATTCGCTGGTCGCCCGACGGAGCGGTTTTGCGTTTTACGGTAAACGATCCGAAGACGAATTACCGCTCGATCTGGCAAGCGGCCGCGGACGGCGGCAATCTTCATCTCTTGCTTCCGGGCTGGAGTGATGCGCCCAACGAATGCTGCGGTGAGTGGACGCGGGACGGAAAGTATTTCGTTTTCCAGGCACGGCGCGACGCGACGATGGACCTCTGGGCCATCAACGAACGTGGTGGTTTTTTTCGCGCCACGCCGCAGGCGCCCGTGCAGTTGACGACTGGGCCGATGAATGTCGGCAATCCCGTCCCAAGCCGCGATGGCAAGAAACTTTTCGTCCAGGGCTGGCAGTCCCGCGGCGAATTGTTGCGCTACGATGCCAAATCCAAGCAACTCGCGCCCTACCTTTCGGGAATTTCGGCGATGGGGCTCGACTTCTCTCGCGATGGTGAGTGGGTCGCCTACAATGATGCGACCGACGGCACTATGTGGCGAAGCAAAACGGACGGAACTCAAAAGCTTCAGCTTGTTTTTCCGCCCATGCAAGCGTACTTGCCGCGCTGGTCTCCCGACGGCAAGCAGCTCGCTTTCTTTGGTCATCCACCCGGCGAGCGGTGGCAAATCTATGTGCTTCCTGTGCAGGGCGGCGCTCCCGAATTGATCTTTCGAGGTACAACCAACTCTGCGGACCCCACCTGGTCGCCGGACGGCAAATCGATGGCTTTCGGGGAAAACTCTCTGAGCAATCAGGGCTCTGCCATATACGTCCTCGATCTGAAGACGCGAACGCCGACGAAGTTGCCGGGCTCCGATGGACTGTATTCTCCGCGCTGGTCTCCCGACGGACGCCACTTGGCGGCAATCCCGCTGGATTCGCTCAAGCTCATGCTGTTTGATTTCACCACGCAGAAATGGTCCGAGCTTGCCAACCTCTTCGTGGCTTATCCAACGTGGTCGCGTGATGGACGCTATCTCTATTTTGACGGAATTCTCGACAACCAAGAGAGCTACTTCCGCGTGCAAGTCAGCGACGGCAAACTCGAGCGCATCTTCAGCCTGAAAGGCTTTCAAGCCGCCGGCGGAGCCTTCGGAAACTGGAGTGGGCTCGCGCCGGACGAATCTCCGCTGGTAGTCCGCGACGCCAGCATCCAGGAAATTTACGCCCTGGATTGGGATCGGCCTTAATCCAGCTCGCTCCATGGGACTCCCCGCGAAGTCGCCAGGGGAAGGTAAACTCACAACAGAAATTTCCGAGGAAGTGAGGACGGTTGAAGAAATGAAAGCGCGATTGCAGGTGATGAAATTTGGCGGAACGTCGGTGGGGGATGCGGCGTGCATGGCGAGGACGGGGCAAATTATTGCGCAGGGAGCACGGGGTGGTGGTTGCGTCGCGGTGGTTTCCGCGATGAGCGGGGTGACGAACCGGCTGATCGAAGCGGCGAAACGAGCGGGTGCCGGGGAGAATGGGCAGGGAGCGGCGGTTTTGGCGGCGCTGCGCGCGCAGCATCAAGAGGCGCTGACTAGCCTTGTCCGCGATGAGCATGCGCGTAAGTCTGTCAGAGAGGAGATGGAGGAAGTGTTTGCAGAAGGAAGCAGACTGTTTGAAGGGACAGCGCTGCTGCGTGAGCTGACGCCGCGGACATTGGATGCAATATCGAGTTTGGGAGAGCGGCTGTCGGCGCCACTGGTCGCGGGAGCGGTTCGTGAGCTTGGCTTGCAGAGCGAAGCCGTGGATGCGACCGAGGTGATTATTACGGACGCCTTCCACGGAGGCGCGGAACCGTTGATGGACCGGACGCGGGAAGAATGCGAGGTGCGGTTGCGGCCGATGCTCGACCGCGGGATCGTGCCGGTCGTGACTGGATTCCTCGGTGCAACGACGGAAGGTAAGTTGACCACGCTCGGACGCGGTGGGTCCGATTATTCAGCGACGATCCTGGGCGCGGCGTTGAATGCGGATGAGGTGATCATCTGGACGGATGTCGATGGCGTGTTGACGGCGGACCCGAGGCTCGTGCCGGAAGCGCGAACGATTCCGGTGATTTCTTACCGCGAGGCGGCAGAGTTGGCTTTTTTTGGTGCCAAAGTGTTGCATCCGAAAACATTGAAGCCCGTGATGCGGGCGGCGATTCCGGTGTGGATACGCAACAGCTTTGTGCCGGAGCTGCCGGGCACGAAGATTACCCCCGAGGGACGAAGCATCGGTGGCGGCGTGAAGGCTTTGACGGCGATACAAGACGTCGCGCTGATCAGCGTGGGCGGGCCGGGGATCGTGGGATTGCCGGACGTCGTGGGGCGGACTTTCTCCACGACGGCGGAAGTGCGCGCGAATGTTCTTCTGATTTCGCAGTCGTCTTCGCAGAACGATATTTGCTTCATTGTGTCAGCAGCGGACGCGCAGCGTACCGTGGAGGCGCTGCGAAAAGAGTTTGCGCAGGATTTAGCGCACGAAAAGGTCGAGCACATCACGATTGATACGAACATCGCGATCGTGGCAGTGGTGGGCGAAAACATGCGCGGAACGCCGGGAGTTGCCGGGCGAACGTTCAATGCGCTGGGCCGAGAAAACGTGAACTTGATTGCCATCGCGCAGGGATCATCGGAATCAAATATTTCGTTCGTGGTGGAAGAAAAAGCGGCAAAGACCGCTTTGATCACAGTGCACCGCGAATTTGGATTGGGCGCTCCCGCGAACTGAGCAATTGGACTGGCAAATATGAAGAACATAACTTTTAGAGCCGATCGAGAACTCATCGAACGGGCGCGACTTGTGGCACGCGCGCAGAACAACCTTAAATGTGGCCTTTCGAGAATGGCTGGAACGGTTTGCCGGCGAGGCCGGGAGCGTTCCAAAGTTCGACTCGCTTATGAAGCAGTTAGAATACGTGAAAGTCGGAGGACGATTTTTGCGCGACGAGCTGAATAAGCGCTAAGAACGTTCATCGATGCCCACGTCTGTTTCCTGTAACTCAGCTTGCAATAATACTGCGTTCAGTCGGACACCCACTCTCTAATTGGGTTTTTCGTCGTCGGATGGAATTTTTGTGATGTCGGTGATGTCACCGATGGTGCGCGGGCTACCCCCTGGCTCTTTGACCATGCCGTCGAGAGTGGTTTTGGCGTGTTCATCGACGGCGCCGACCGCGGCCACCAGGCAGGAATACAGGAAGGCTTTGATGCCGGAGCGGAATTGCTCGGTGGATTGTTCGGTGGTGCGGGTGACGTCGTCGATCATGGTGCGGCGGCGATTCTCGCACGCGACGCGATTTTCCGCATCGAGCGCAGTGAGGGCCGACCGGACGCGCTCTGTGGTTTCCGATATGGCTAGGTCAACTTGTACTTCGGCCTGACGGCGGAATTCTTCGAGGGTGCTGCCGGCGGCGCTGTGTAGAAGCGCGCGGGACTCTGCGACGCGGGCGTCCATCTGGGCGGCGGCTTCGCGGGTGACCATGCGCGTGGCTTCCATCACGCGAACGAGCTGACGATCGGAGATGCGATCCGCGGAAGCCTCAAATTGTTCGGTGGCCAGGCCTAGAGATTCGTCCAGGCGTCCGCGCGTCTGCGGCACGATTTCGCCGGTGGCTTTGTTGACGAATTTTTGCGTCTCGGCAAGATCGCGCTGTGTATCGGCGGCAAGTTTTTCGAGGCGCTGCACAATTTCTTCCCCTTGGGTGCGGAAGGCGTTGTGCTGCTCTTCCCAGCGGCTTTGGACTTCGCCGAGGCGCGACTCGAGATGGCCGAGAATTTCTTCGCGAGAGGAACGCATCAGCGATTCCAGGCGCTGCTCGGAGAATTCGCCCAGTTGTTGGAGATTTCGTTCGCGGACGCCTTCGACGCGCGCGAGGGCAGCGTCGATAGCTTCATCGAGATGCTCGGCCAGCGCGTTCTGGACGACCTTTTCGGCGGCAGCCTGCAGTTTGCCTTGCATGGCGGCGACAAGTTGGTCGATGGTGATGGCGACGCGCTCCGGTTTTGACGGAGTTGCTTCTTTGGCCGGTGGGGCGCCGGCGGCTGGAGACGGTGAGGGGAACTCCGTTATCTGGCTCGTTCTTGCTTCGGTGACTCTGGGTGAAGGAGAAGGTGGATATGCCGCGGGAGTAGCATCAGTTGGCGGCTCGGCCGGTTCCAGCGCGGGAGCAACCGCTGTTGTCATGCTTGCCGACGATGCACTGCCACCCAGCAGGCGATTCCAATCCGGAGGCGGCGAAGAAAGATTCCAGATATTCGCGGGGGACTCAAGCTCGACGCCGACCTGGAAGAGCTCGCGCGGGCTCGCGGGAGGATGGACAGATTTTACGAAGGCGCGAATGACGGGAGAGATCGTCTCGCCATCCGGCTGGAGGACGCGAAGGCCGACGGAAGCGCCGATGGGATATTCATGGCGCGACGGATAGCGGCAGCCATGAAGATTGAAGCTGACTGTCGATGTTTTTTCCTGGAAGGAGAGGCCGGTTTTGGTTTGGCCCAGCACGACCAAGGGGACAGTGCGGTCGATGCGCGTGCTGCGGCGGCTCTCCAAGCCGGAGAGAGTGTGAAGATGATCTGGGGGAGCGGCTAAGCTCACTTCTATCCTCCACGTTGCCCGTTGTGAAGCCTACCACCGTCGCGGCGGCGCGCAAAAGGAATGTTAGCGGACGAAAGTGAGTGGTGGGTAGCGAGTGGTGAGTAGCCGACCATTCGTCCAGAGCCTCATCTTTCGCTTCCCACAACGCACCCTTTGGACTATGAGAAGGCATGTCCGGTCACACGACTTGGCGATTTGACTTGATGCTGAAGAACGGTGAGTTCTCAGCTCTCGTGCAGTGCGATGATTGGATCTACTTGGCTGGCGCGCCGCGCGGGAAGATAGCACGCAAGCAATGCGACTGTCAGGAGCACAAGCGACGCTCCAATGAGACTGGCAGGATCGCTTGCGCCAACGCCGTAGAGGAACTTAGACAGAGCGCGCCCAAGCAGAATCGAGAGCCTCAGCCCGATTCCAACTCCGCCGGTGACGAGCATCATTCCCTGACCAAGAATCAGACGCAGCACGCTTGCCTGACGAGCGCCCAAAGCCATGCGAATACCAATCTCACGCCGACGCTGATTCACGGAGTAGGCCATGATTCCATAGAGGCCGATCGAGGCAAGCCCGAGCGCCCAGAACCCGAACACGCCGAGGAGCCCTACTCCCATCTTGGAGCCCCAAAGCGCTTGCTCGATCACTTTGGTTCCAGTTCGAATGTCGTCTATCGGCAGGGCGGGATCGATATTCCGGATTTCACTCTGGACGGAGGGGATCATCTGTGACGGATCATGCTCGGTCCTTACATAGAGAACCATCGACTCAGAATAATTTTGTCGCAGAGGAACGTAGACGCAAGATTGCGGTGCTTCGCCAAGCGTTTGGTAGTCTGTGGTCTTGACGATGCCAACGATTTGACGGAATTCCTTTTGGCCGGGCAACTGGAGGCGTTTGCCGAGGGGATCCTGGTTGGGCCAGTAGCTGCCCGCCATGGTGTCGTTGATGATCGCGACCGGGGCTGCACTGTCATTGGAAGCGATTAACCCACAGCGATAGCTGGCTCCTGAAACATTCGCTTGACTCCTAAGCCGCGCTGTCGTGCAATATATTGCGATGCCATATATGGACCAGACAGCCTCACAAATGGAATGGAAAAAGGGTAGCGCCGAACTCCTCATTCTTTCGCTCGTCGAAGCCCGTCCACGCCACGGCTATGAAATCAGCAAACTTATCGAGCAACGCTCTGGCGGCACTGTTCGTTTTCACGTCGCCTCGCTTTACCCGCTGCTCTACCGTCTTGAACGCCGTGGCTGGCTGTGTGGACGCTGGGTAGAAAAGAACGGACAACGCCGTCGCCGTTACTATCGTCTGACGCGCCAAGGCCGCAGAGTCCTCGCTTCGCAGCTTCGCGGCTGGCACGAATTTGTAGCCGGTATCAATCGCATCACCGAGGCAGAAAATGCCTGAATGGAGACCGGAAATTCTCCGCCGCCTTGCTCCGTTGAGACTCTCGCCGGCGCGCGAAGGGGAAATTGCCGAAGAGATCGCGCAGCACCTCGACGATCGATATCAGGAACTTCTCGCAGCTGGCCGCTCGGCAGACTCTGCCTTTCGCGCAGCTCTCGAGGAATTGAGAGGCGAAGACCTGCTCGCGCGCAACCTATCGCCAGTCGAGAGCGATTTACATCGCGAGCCCGTAGCGTTAGGAAAAGCCAGTAGCAATTTGTTCGCCGGCATTCTTCAAGACATTCATTATGCTTTCCGTTTGATGCGCAAATCCCCAGCCTTCACCGCCGTCGCTGTCCTCACCCTCGCCCTCGGCATCGGCGCCAATACCGCTATCTTCACCATGATGAACGGCCTGATGTTGCACACGCTCCCGGTGCGCGATCCAGGGCAGCTCGTCGAAATCCTCCACCACTATCCCGACGATCCAGAACCTGGGTTCAACGGTTTCTCGTGGGACGCCTACCAGATCATGCGGGACGGCAATCACGTCCTCTCGGACCTGATCATCGGCTCTCTCAACGTGTACGTCGTGGGTGGGCACGCGTTGGAGTCGCAAACCGTTTTCGGCGGAAACGTCGGCGGAACGTTCTTTGAATCGCTCGGCGTGCGGCCTGCGATCGGTCGACTGATCGGCCCGCAAGACCTCAAGGACTCCTCCGCCGTCGCTGTCGTGAGTTGGTCCTTTTGGAAATCGCGCTTCCATCTGAATCCCTCCATTGTCGGCGAGAAAATCATTGCAAGCGGCACTCCCGTCACCATCATTGGCGTGACTCAGCGTGGATTCTACGGTCTCAGCAATCAGGCGCAGCAGGACATCTGGTTGCCGTTTTCGCTGGGGGATCGTTCTTCTCCGGGATTTTCGGTGGGGTTGCTGGGACGCCTGAAGCCAGGCGTCTCCATCCAGCAAGCCCGAGCAGACTTGGCGACGTTGTTCCAAACGGCCAACGACCGCCCCGATGCCAATCCTTTCATGCGTCGAATGGAACTCCGTATCGCGCCGGCCGGAAACGGCGTTTCGACGCCCGTGAGTCAAATGCTCTCGACACCGCTGACGGTCTTGATGGCAACGGTAGGCCTGCTGCTGCTCCTCGCATGCGCGAATTTAGCAGGGCTGCTCTTGGCCCGTGGGGCATCTCGCCAACACGAAATGGCCGTGCGTGTCTGCCTCGGGGCGGCTCGGGCTCGCTTGCTGCGCCAAACGCTGACCGAATCGCTACTGCTCTCGTTAATCGGAAGCGCGGTCGGTATCTTTCTGGCCTACTTCGCAGCTGACGGGCTGATCCGGCTCTTTGCATCAGGCAGGTTCATCATGGGGCTGCCGGTGCGTTTTGATGTGCTGAAGCACCCAGACACGCGCGTGCTGTTGTTCACCGGCACGCTCGCGCTGCTCACCGGACTTCTCTGTGGAGCAGCACCCGCCATGAGCGCCTCGAACACGATACCGGCGTCCGCGCTGCAACCGGGGTCGAAGATCGGAGAGACAAAGCGTCAACGGCTGTTCGGCAAGGGCCTGGTCGCTTCGCAGGTGGCTCTCTCCTTGGTACTGGTTAGCTTGGCGGGCCTGTTTGTTGGATATCTGTCGCAGCTTCGGAACAATCTCGGATTCGAGCGCAATAATCTACTGCTGGTCACCCTCGATTTCGCGCAGAGTGGCTACAACGCCTCACAATTCTCGCATCTGTCTCAAGAGCTGGTAATGCGGCTGAACGCCATTCCCGGAGTGAGTTCAGCCACCTTTAGTGAAATGAGTCCGCTGGAAGGCCCCGGAGCATCGAGCTTCGCATCTGCGGAAGACCATCCTGAAAAGACGACTTCGGTCTCCATCAACTACATCGCCCCCGACTATTTCGAGACGTATGGCACACCATTTCTCGCGGGTCGCGATTTTTCAGCACCCGAGCAGGCCGGCTCCCGTGTCGCAATCATGAACGAGGCCGCTGCTCGCGATTGCTTCGGGAACGGAAATCCAATCGGAAGGCACATCACCCTCAGCCATATCACCCTGACGAAAGGCGAAAAGACGTATGAGGTGGTCGGAGTCGTCGGCGACGCCAAATACAATGACCTCAAGCAACCCGCGCCGCCCACGATCTATGCGGACCTGCTCCAAGAAGGCTTCATTGGTTCTCAACTGGCGATCCGCACGAGAATCGATCCAGGTGGAGTTGCCGGCGCGGTTCGTCAAACCGAGGCCGCTGTGCTGAAGAGTGTTCCCATCGTTCGGATGACGGGCATGAGCGAACAGATCGATTCGTCCATCGTTCCACAGCGGTTGTTTGCGACGCTTTCCGCAGGGTTGGGCGCGCTGGGCGCGCTGCTTGCTGTCATCGGGCTGTACGGCCTGCTCGCGTACACGGTCGTGTGGCGCACACACGAGATCGGCGTTCGCATGGCGCTCGGTGCGGCAGCGACTGACGTTATGCGCATAGTTCTTCGCGATGCCTTGTGGATGGTCTGCGCTGGTCTCGCTATCGGAACACCTCTTGCGTTCTGGGGAAAACACTTAGCCGCCAGCCTGATCCCCGACCTGCCAGTCGCCAGTCCCCTTCCGATTTTCCTTGCCGCTGCAATCATGATCGCTGTCGGTCTGATCGCTGCTTACCTGCCCGCACGCCGCGCCATGCGCGTCGATCCCATGGTCGCTCTTCGGCACGAATGATCCCATTGGGCAGGTGAGCGCCAAAGCTTCGTTTAGAGCTACGCCAAGTACTTGTGTGAGTTCCTCGTGATTTTGTCCGAGTGACGGGCTATAAGCGAAGATGCGTGCTTGGAGAGCTTGGACGCTGGTAAAGACGCCACGTCGGAGTTGATTCTCGGTCAGGTCGCGGAAGAATCCTGTAAGAACACAGCGAAATAATAAATGCTTCTACTTATGACCCATTATAATATTGCTAGCCATGAGCAAACAGCAATCGATAGGCAAGTGCAATCTTTGCGGGGCGCTGGCCGGCAAGGCTTCCATGACCAGGCACCTACGTGCGTGCTGCCCACCGGAAGCTTCTGCAAAACGACCGCCTGCCCCGAGTTTCCATTTAGCCATTGAAGGACGTGACGCCAATGCGTACTGGATGCATGTGGCAGTACCGGTGACCGCCCCGCTGAGTAAACTCGACGATTTTCTCCGCCATACCTGGGTTGAATGCTGCGGCCACTTGAGTGCGTTTGAAATTGGCGGCAAGCGTTATGCTTCCCAGACTATGGATGAAGAAATGAGCATGACCGCACGGTTGAGCCAACTGCTTGAGGTAGGGATGAAGTTCTTTTATGAGTATGACTACGGTTCTCCGACGGCTCTTGTGCTTAAGGTTGTTGCCCTTCGTGAGCAAGGCTTGCCGAAAGGCGCCGTACAACTACTGGCCAGAAATGAGGCACCCCAGGTAAGTTGCCAGCGATGTGGCATCCAACCCGCCACCCAAATCTGTACCGAATGCGCATGGAATGGCGACGGCTGGCTTTGTGAAGCGTGCGCCGTCGCACATGAGTGTGGCGACGAGATGTGCCTGCCAGTCGTTAACTCTCCCCGCGTTGGAGTGTGCGGGTACGCGGGTTAGCCCATCCTCTTCCATAACTGCTCGGAATTTCGTCGCACTACACTAGGACAGCACCCAATCTTGCAGCGGCTTGATTGCTCGCCCAAAACTGTTGGTGAGATGGAATGATGCGTGTTTCATGCGGTAGGATTGGTCCGCTTGGCGTTTGGATGAATGACGGGAGGCTGGGTGGAGACGCTTCTGCAGGATTTGCGGTATGGGATTCGGATGCTGGGGAAGGCGCCGGGATTTGCGGCGATTGCGATTTTGACCCTGGCGCTGGGGATTGCCGCGAATACGGCGCTATTTTCGGTGGTCAACGGCGTGCTACTCAATCCGCTGGCATACCCACACTCCGGCCAGCTCGTGGCGCTTTATGGAAGGACTGCGGGATTCGAGCACGCACCGATCAACTACCTGAATTTTCTGGATTGGCAGCGCGACACGCAAACGTTTTCGTCGATGGCGATATACCGCAACCAGGATTACAACTTCATCGGCACGGGAGAAGCGGAACGTCTGAGCGGTTACATGGTTTCCGCGGACTTTTTTTCGACGCTTGGCACAATGCCCGTTCTTGGCCGCAGCTTCCGCGCCGATGACGATCACCCGGGCGCCGCGCCAGTGGTGATTCTGGGCGGCGGTTTCTGGAAGCGCAAATTCGGGGCTTCGCTGGAAATTATCGGAAAGCCGATGCTTCTGAATGGAACGTCGTACACCATCGTGGGAGCGATTCCGGCAGGGTTCACTTTTTATGGGCGCGAACGGGATGTCTACACGCCGATTGGACAATGGACCGATACGAATTTTCGCGACCGGCGGGTCGACGTGAGCTCGCACGGGATTGGGCGGCTGAAGGCGGGCGTAACACTGGCGCAGGCGGAAGCCGATATGGACGGCATTGCGCAAAATCTCGCAGCGGCGTACCCGGAGGCCGATAAGGCCGTGGGCATCACGCTCCTTTCCATGAAGGAAGACATCGTCGGAAATGTGCAGCCATTCCTGATCGTGCTGCTGGCGGCGGTTGGTTTTCTGCTGCTGATTGCGTGCGCGAATGTTGCCAACCTGCTGCTGGCGCGGTCGATGGGGCGCTCGCGCGAGTTTGCGATTCGCGCGGCGCTGGGCGCGAGCCAGGGACGCGTCATTCGGCAGCTTCTCAGCGAAAGCATTCTGCTCGCGGGATTGGGCGGAGCGCTGGGACTCTTGCTCGCTGTTTGGGGCACCAAGGCGGTGCTCGGCACTTTGCCTGGGGCTTTGCCGCGCGCGAACGAAGTTTCGCTCGACGCACGCGTCTTGCTCTTTGCGATGGCACTGTCATTGTTTGCCGGAATTGTTTTTGGGCTGGCACCCGCGTTGAAAACTTCGCGCGTGAATCTGGAGGAGATACTCAAGGAGAGCGGCCGCGGTTCGGGCGGAGCCCGCCACCGGCTGCAAGGAGTTTTCGTCGCCGTGGAAGTAGCGATGGCCTTGGTTTTGCTGGTCGGCGCGGGGCTTATGGTTCGCAGTCTCGCGGCGCTTTGGCGCGTCGACCCCGGGTTCAATCCCAGCCACGCTATCACTTTCACTTTGTCCTTGCCGGCCGACCCTGGAACCAGTTCGGCCGAAACGCGCGCACGGCTGCGCCACTTCGACGACAAAATGCATGACATTCCCGGCGTGCAAGCCGTTTCGGTGACGCTCGGCTCGCGCCCGATGATCCACAATTCCTCGGAGCCCTTTTGGATTGAGGGCCAGCCAAAGCCGGCGAACCTGCCAGAGATGCACCAAGCGATGTTTTATCTCGCGGAAGCCGGCTTCCAGCAAGCGATGGGAGTGACGCTGGAGCGCGGGCGCTTCATCACGCCGCAGGACGACGAGCATGCGCCGGTGGTCATGGTGATCGACGACGTTTTCGCGCGGACCTATTTCCCGCAGGAAAATCCGATCGGCAAGCGAATCAATCTCGCAGGCTTCGGCGTGCAGGCCGAAATTGTCGGCGTGGTCGGGCACGTAAAGCAATGGGGGCTGGACGCCGATGCGAAATCGGCGATCGAGGCGCAGTTCGATTACCCGTTCATGCAGCTCCCCGAGAAGCTGATGCCGCTGGCGGCGAATGCGGTGGCCGTGGTGCTGCGCACCCAAGGCGATCCCACGGCTGTGATGGGCTCGGTTCGGCAGGCCGTGGCGGAAATCGATTCTCGCGAGGTGGTGTACAACGTTCAAACGATGAACGAGGTCGTTTCCAATTCGTTTGCGGCGCGGAGACTTTCGATGATGTTGCTCGGCGTCTTTGCGGCACTCGCGCTGGTGCTTGCGTGCGTGGGAATCTACGGCGTGATTTCGTACCTGGTCGGGCAGCGCACTCACGAAATCGGAGTGCGCATGGCGCTGGGCGCGCAACGCCGCGATGTGTTGCGGCTAGTGATCGGGCATGGGGCAAGGATGGCGCTGATCGGCGTCGCGATCGGCATCGGCGCCGCGCTGGGACTGACGCGACTCATGGCCAACCAGCTCTTCGGCGTGAGTGCGCATGACCCGTTGACCTTTGCCGGCGTCGGTATGCTGCTGGTTATTGTGGCCGTCGCGGCGTGCTACATTCCTGCGCGACGCGCCATGCGCGTCGACCCGATGATCGCTCTGCGACACGAATAATCCTTCGCGCAGAGGGCGAGCAATTCTTCCTCGAAACAATCCGGCACAAACAGGCAGTTGACTGCGGTGTACCTGAGGAGCATTTCAAACTGAGTTTGTAGAAGCAGATTACGAAGACGATTCTGGGTTACTTGCGGTTTGCATAATGCGCGACAACTGACACCTTGTCGCCTCTCATCGGACGTTCCCAACTTAGCGGGTGCAGATTGCCCTTAGCCAAAGCGGAACACGATTCCGGCGCCGAACCTAAAATTGTTTTGCCGGTTGCTGAGGCCATCCGGGATTTTTGTGAGGAAGTACTCGGCTTGCACCGGACGAATCGAGAAGTGCTTGGAGATTTTGACGTCAATTCCCCCGCCAGCTGTCATTGCAAAATGGCTTTGCCAACCAATCTGCTCGATGCCGGAGCTTGTTGCTACGCCTCCTACAAGTACTTGAGCGAAAGGCGTAATCACGCCGCGTCGAAAGTTTACCCTCGGGCCAAACAGATAGGGGATCGCTGCTCCCTGGCTGGTTGGATTCGTCGCCCATACTCCGCTCACGTCTCCCAAAACGCCAAGCCAGTTGTTCAAATTGTATGTTAGCTCGCCGCCGCCGCCGTTAGCATTGAACGTTTGCGACGGTGGCTGGCTGCTGACATTGGCGTTTATATTGAAGCGGACGTAGTTGTAACCGCCATAGAGTTCAAGCTTGGAAGGGTCCTCCTGCGCTCGTAGCGCAGGCGCAGAACTGATAGAAGCAAGCAACAACACCGCCGCGAGAGTGTTTCTCATAATCAGGTGCCTCCTTGGCGTCAAACATGGACGAACCCTGCTGGTATAAGCCCGGGATAGGTGCAATGGTCAGTACGAAGCTGGCTGCGAGTGATTCGAGGGACTATGCAATTTAATGAACCATCGAAGGCAGACAACGTGAGGATCATCCGGGCCAAATGTACTTTTCCGGGCTGAGCAGCGCCTGGCTCAGGTTCGCTTGAGCATCGAGGTCTGCAGCCAGAGTCCGAAAGTTTCTGCGAGCGGCGGCATGGGCGACCGGAGGGCCCGCTGAATGTTCTTAGGAAGCTTGCTTGCCGAATCATTCGGTTTGACTAGCTATTTGCGGCCGATGAAGCGGACGCGGAGGGTGAAGGCCAGGCCTTGGCCGCCGGAGAAGGCGCCGAAATTGGGGGCGTCGATATTGTTGACGACCGTGTTGGGATTTTGCCGGTCGAGGATGTTGACGGCTTCGACGCGGACTCCCCAGAGATAGCCGCGGAAGCCGAATTTTTTTTCAAGGCCGATGTTGAGACTGGCATAGGCGGGGAAGCGGGAGGAGTTGGGCGGGCCGACGAGTTGCTGCTGAAGATTAATGACGCTGAAGGGGTAGCCGGTGCGGTACTCGAAGAAATAGCTGAGTTGGATGCCCCAGATGTGAGTGGGTGCCCAGCCCCAGGTGACGACGCGGTTGGGAGCGTCCCAAAGGACGGGGCCGGGTTGTTGCGCAACATAGAAGATCGAGCCGAGTGCAGGATTGAGGACTTCGTTGGAGTGCGCGACGGAGCGCGTGTAGGCCCCGTAGACTTCCATGTCCTCGGAAAATACGTGGCGTGCGGAGAGGGTGGCGGAGCGATAGCGGTCTTTGCGAGTGTCCTGGAGGAGAAAAGTTCCGCCGGGTTGCGTGGGTTGCTGATCGACGTAGGCGAAGCCGTGAGAACCGTTGCGGGCGAGGAGTTGGAGACCGAGGAGCGTGTTGTGGACGAGTTTCTGCTGCCAGCCTGTGCTGTAAGTCGTGAAGCGCGGTTGTTGCAGTCCGTTTGCGGGGAGCACGAACTGGCTTACTACGGGGCTCGGAGGAACGATGTTGCCGGTGGAGCTGTAAAACGTGTCGAGCTGCTCTTGGTCGAAGGCTTGGGCAATTTGAGAGAGATTCAACGGAACATTGTAGATGCCCCACCCCAGCGAAACCTTTGAGGTGTCATCTCCCAAGGGAAGAATGTTTAGGTGGACGCGCGGCTCGGCCATGGCGCTTTGCGTGAAACGATCCCCATCCGTGCGCAGGCCTGCCTGCACAACGAGATACTTTGAAATGGACCAGGTGTCCTCGACGTAGGCGCCGATCTGTGTGTTTGAAACGTAGGGAGTTGCTGGGCCGGCGAAAGTGGTTTGGCGTACCAAACAGCCCGGTTGGAGTGCGGAGCTGCAAGTTGTTTCGTCGTTCGCAAACGCGTTGAGCGCCTGGATCTCGCCGCGGCCGGCGGTGAGCGAGTAAGTGAGGCTGGCGGCATTGAGGCCGACAGCGAATTGATGCGTGCCATGCCAGTGGCGTGTTGCGGCGGGCATGCCGGCGACCGCCTGCAAGCGGCGTCCGACTTGGTGGAGGCGCTGGAAATAGTTGCCGGAGGAGCCGTTGACCAGGAGGACGTAGGTTTGCGTGCCTTGCGGGATAAAGGCGAGGATGCTTTCATCGGCGGCGACACCGAAATCGAAGAGCGTGTCGGCGAGCCAGACCTGGTCTTTGAGAGAACCGAAGTAGCGGTGCTGATCGCCGGTGACGGTCGTGGAGACTGGGTCGAGAGCGTCCAGGCCGAGGTTGGTGCCGCGGGCGATGTTGTAGAGAAAACTGGCGTGGAGAATGTGCTTGGGCGTGATGTTGAATTGGAGACGGAGGAGATTGTCGCCAGCCCATTCTTCCCAAGTGTTGGCGCCGGAAGGCTGGCCTTTGACGACGGCGAAGGTGTGCTGGACGCTGATCGAATTGGAAAGCCAAAAGCGTCCGCGCTTGATGGGTCCGGAGAAAGTGAAACGGGGATACCAGTTGCCGAGGTGGACGCCTTCCTGGATGTTGATGCCGGGGGCAGGATTGGTGGTGCCGAAGCGCCAGCGGTCGTCGCCATCGGGAGTGTCGAGGCTGAGTATGTTCGCACCGGCATGAGCGTAGCCCGCGCCGAAGCCGCTGGATTGGACTTCGGCGGCGCGTGTGGCATCGACGTTGAAACGAGAGGTGAGCTGGCCGTTCACAGGGTCGCCAATTTCAAAGCCATCGAGCAGGTACTGCGTTTCACCGGAACGTGCGCCCGCGATGTGCAGATTGCCCTGATTGTCCTGGGTGATCTCGGGGAGAGCGACGAGGCTTTCCGCGAGAACGTGCGGGCTGGGCACGGGAATGTCTCGAATGTCGCGAGTGGTAAGCGTGTTGCGCTGAGCGGTATCCTGCGGGTCGATTTGATTGGGGCGGGCTGTGACTTGGACTTGCTCGTGAACTTCTTGCGCGTGGTTGATGGTGAGAGTGAGTTCGTTGGGGCCGGGTTGCAGGGTGAGAGCGCGGCCTGCGATGACGAAGAAGCCCTCCTTGCGGACTTCCAATTTGTAATCGCCCGCGGGGAGGCTTCGAAGAGTGAAGCGGCCGGCTCCGTCGGATTCCGTGCGATAGACTTGACCCGCGGTGTCTTCTAACTTTAATTGGGCGGCGGCGACAGGGACGCCATCTTCGTCCAGCACGTAACCGGTGCAGCTGGCTAAGTCCGCCGCACGAGTTTCGAGAGACGCAAAAATACACAGGCCTGCCAGAACCGAAGTAAGTTGGCGAGCAAACCGCATTCCACACCAGTTTTGCCTGGGCCCGGAATTATTAGACTACGGATTGTTCCGGCCGGATGTCTTTTTGCATTTTAGATTGCTACGACAGATACAAAAGCCTCTATTAGACGAAGCAAAAGAAACGAAGACGCGACAAGCGGGCTTTGAGTGTGGCGAACCAAGTGAGCGGGCGTTTTAACTGGCGTTTTTTGGCGAAACTTCTGGCGGCCATCTCGAGGCCGATCCAATCGAGATTTTCGAGGGACGTGCATTGTTCATCGGAGAGGCCGGCTTTTTTTGATTCGGCGCGTGGATTGGCTTTGAAATTTGCGCGGGCGTCGGCGTCGACATAGAGGCGCGCCAGGAAGGCTTCGAGTTGGTTGGCGCTCATGCGAGGACCTCCACGCATTGGGCGCGGCGGGCTCTGCCACGAGCAAGGGCGCGGCGAGCTTGGACGATTTGCGCGAGGAGGGAGTCCATCGATGGGTAATCGCCGTCGCGTTCGAGGATTACGGTGAGCGGGCCGGGAGCACGGGCGGCTGTTTCTTCGAGGAGTTCGAAGACGGGATCGGGGACGTCGTGAAAGTGATCGTCCAGGAGCCGCTGAGTGCCATCGGGTGCAGAGACAAATTTGCCGCCCGCGATGTGAATCGCGACGATGCGCTCGGGGGGGATTTGGCCAACAAACTCGAGGGGGTCGTAGCCGTGATTGAGGCCGTTGGCGAGGACGTTGTGAAGATCGAGGAGCAGCCCGCAATTTGAAGAGGAGAGAATTCCGTTGATCCACGCACATTCGGAGAGATTGCTGGCGGGGGGATCAATCAGAGTGGCGATATTTTCGACCAGAGGTTTGGCACCGACGGCGGCTTGAGCGCGATACAGATTTGCGGCGGCCGCGTTTACTGAAGCGGAGTTGCGAGGCGGTGCGGCGAGATGGCCGATTTCGATTCCACCGGCGCGGACGAACGCCAAATGTTCGGACCAGAATTCGGGGCGGACTTGATCCATGAGGCGCGCCATCTGATCCAAGCGCTTGGTTTCTACAGGAGCACAAGAGGCGAGGCCGAGACTGACGCCGTGGAGAACGACGGGGATTTGGGCGGCGAGCGTTTTGAGAGCGCGGACTTGGCGGCGCGGCGCGTAGAAAAAATCATCGGCGATCACCTCCAAGAGGTCGAGGCCATCGAGGTGCTCGAGAATACCGGCGGCTAGATGGGGGCGCCAGCCAAGGCCAACTCTGTCCCTGAGATCGTTCACGATTTTAGCTCCCGCAACCGCCGCAGCCGCCGCCACAACCGCCACCACCTCCACAGCCACCCCCGCCGCAACTACTGCCCCCACTGCCACAGGAAGAGTTGCCGGAACCCCAACCCGACGAACCTGGTCCGCGGGCCGGTCCGCGCGCATGCAGCGCCATCACTGAAGGAAAGAGGATGGGAGAGACTTCCGTGAGTCCATAGGCAGAAGCGAGCCAGACGAGGTCCGAGGTCGCGCCGCCGGGGCGAAGCGAAGCGGCGCGCTGGCGTAGGGAGCTGAAAAGAGATTTCACGTCCTGCAGAAATTTTTCACCGCGCACGGTACGAAACGGCATGCTCGCTTTAAAAGCGATGAAAGCGGCGAGACAAGAAAGAATGACGAGAAACAGGATGTTGGTGCGGCCACGGGAAAGAGCGATAAGAATTTTCACGGCGGCGACGCCGAGGAGGATGCCGATGGCAATGGCAACGCGGCGGAGGCGCGCTTTTCGAATTTTTCCGTCGGGGAGGAGGCCGAACTTCTCGAGATTGATGGCGTAGTCAAAACAGGCGGTGCAGCCTTGGAGTGAAGCCAGCGTGGAGTGAATGGGCTGGGCGGTTTTGAAAGCTTCGAGGATGCGTTTTTCGATGGGGCGTTTTACGGTTTCGATGGCGGCGGAGTCGGTGAGTTCGAGGCGGCTATCGGCGCTTCCAGGTAAGAGCGCAGGGGTACCTGAACTTTTAAGAGTCAACAGACCGCGGTCGATGAGAGAGAGTGCGGCGACGCGGAGGGCTTCGCTTTCGCCGCCGCGTAAAAAAGCAACGAAGTAGGGATCGTCAATGGGAGGCTTGCCAGTGTCACGATCTTCGCTGAGGCGACGAAGAAGTGTGACGCCTACGATGACTAGCCAGGAAAAAAAGATATAGAAGACGAGAAATTCAGGGCCGCGGAGGTCAAACGGATTCATGGCGGACCTCGGCGGAGAGCGCTTCAGCGCGCGAGTGCATGCGGCACGCCAGATCGAGAAGAGGAAAGAAGAGACGCGGTGCTTCACCGGGAGCGGAGACATGAGTTTCTTGCGTGGCGGCAAGGCGAGCGGAGAGTTGCGGCCAGTCGGGGATGGCCAGTTCGGCGCCCAATAATTGGAGGGCTTCTGATGACGAGGCTGCCGCGCGGCCCTCGAGGTCCAGGAGCACGGCGGAATAGGAACGCAATGGGCCAAGGGCGCCTGCGATTAGGAGGCTAAGTTGTTCTTCGCGAAGGCTGCGGGCAACGTAGGCGGCGCGGAGGCGAAGAATCACGTTGAGGAGCTGTTGGCGGAGCTGGCGAATTTCGGCATCGCGAGGAATGGACAAAGTAGCGAAGGGATCGTCGCCGAAGAGAATGGCGCGGCGACGGCGAATGTCGGCGAACTTCGGAGCGAAAGAGCGAGCGGCGTGAGGAATTTCATCCTTTAAGAGAAACATGGGATGGAGTTGGATGGCGGCTTGCGCGACGCGTAGAGGTTCACGAAGCTGGTCGGCCTTGGCTTGATGGAAAGAGGCCAGAACGAGAATAAGATTCAGGTCCGAGGTGGCTCGAAGCTGGCCTTCTGCGGCGCTTCCGAAGAGCACAACGGAAAGAAGGTCGGGGCCGAAAGCATCTTTTGCGGATTGCAAAAAGGAATTCAGAACCTCGGCGATAGGAGGAGGAAGTAGCGGCGAGGGAAGTGGCGTGGAGGAACTCACGGAAGACCTCACGCGTCACGCGATAGGTGCTGGAACGATGCTAGGATGCCGCGGGTGGAAAGTCAACGAATGATGAGTCAAGATGGCGGTTCAGCTTGAAATCCATTCCGCTTTGATAAGCATTTCGTGCGCAACCTCGGTCACTGAACGATTCTCGTTAGTGACGGTGAAATCTTCCAAATGCGCGCGGTCAAGGATGGCGTTCAATGTCGCTACGCGAGCAAGATATTCGTGCCGGGATACACCTGCTTCGCGCATCTTGACGCGCTGCTGCATCGTTTCGAGGCTAGCAGTGAGGCGGCAGACGACCGTGTTTGTTGCTGAAACAATGCCACGACAGAGCTCTAGCTCGGCGCGACCTTCCATCGCGCGCGCCAGCAAGAACCGCGGCACTCCGAAAGAAGTATAGTTTTCGTGGACAGATTGAAGGTTGCGGTACATCAGGCTATCGTTGGTGGCTGCGGACGGAAGATGTGCGAGGCCGTCCAAGTCGATCGCAGCGTGAGGAATTTGGCGCAGCGCGAGGATGTCCGACGCTTCGCCCAAGACGGTTGTCTTGCCTGCTCCCATCGTGCCCGTAATGATCAGCAGTGATTCCGTAACCGCACCATTGCTGTTCAACGAACCGCGCCGAGGCAATCAAGGTGGGAAGAGATGCCGCTGAAGGCGCTTTTTGAACTGGAGATGACTTCGTTGGCGCCGAGGCTCTCGAGGATTTCGGTGAACTCGTCGAGATAGCAGCGCACGATGATGAGCGTTTTTTTGTTGCGGTCGCGGGCGCGCTTGGTCACGAGCAGAGCGGTCTCGATGTTGTTGGAGGTGATGATGACGAGCTTGGCGCGCTCGATGCCTGCGTCTGTGAGCGAGCTTTCCTGCTTGGCGTCGTCCACGATAATGGGTTCCCCGCCACGGATGAGGTTATCGACGGCGGCGGCATCTTTGTCGATCAAAACGTAAGGCTGCTTGGAGCGGCGGAGATGCTCGACGATGCGAATACCGAGGTGCGTGTAGCCAACGATGATGACGTGGTCCTGCATTTCCTTGGCGAGCATGCGGCATCCTTCCTGCGGATTGTAGCGCTGCAAAGCTTGCAGCAAGAAGATCGAAATGACGATGCCAAAGAGGACGCATTGGCCCCAGAAAGAATAGAGAACCCAGAAAGAATCGGGGCGGGAGCGAAAATAGATAGCATCTAGAAAGGATTCGCTGAGCGGCAGATGCTCCCACAAGTGAAATGCGGTGGTACCGAGGGCGAACCAAAGTGTTATGAGCACGAAGCCCCAGCGGCTTTGCCGCAGAAAGATCAGCAGGCGGATCCAGAAGAAGCGGTGCATGGATTTGGGTGATCGCCGTTGTGAGACCTAGAGAAATCGTAGGCTCGTGGGGACTCGAACCCCAGACCTGGCCGACCCAGTCGGCCCGCTCTAACCAACTGAGCTTTGATGAGAGAGTCTATCATTCTCGAGGATTTCCAACCCTTGATTTCTAACTCGCGGCGCCGGGCTTCTAATAGTGACGCGCGTAGTTCCCGGTAAACCAACTTCCACGGGCCTCGACCGCGCGTCGAAAGAGAGTGGCCGTGCGCGTGTTCTTCTTGGCGGCGAGTGAGCTCGTTGGTGGAACCAATGTGGAAGCGATGCGTGGTAGCGCTTCAGAGAATGTAAACGAAGGCCACTCTGGAACTCGAAGAAATAGAGTAATGGTAGGCTCGTGGGGACTCGAACCCCAGACCTCCACCGTGTCAAGGTGGCGCTCTAACCAACTGAGCTACGAGCCTAAATTGCTGTTAGTTTAGCACGAGAGCTGCGCCAGAAGAGAGATGCGCAATCCCGGCGATAGCGCGTGGACTCATTTCCCAGATCTGGCCGACAGGGTCGGCCCGCTTTAACCAACTGAGCTACGAGCCCCGAGAGGCGCTAGTTTAAGACGAGTCAGGGAGTTCTGGAGGGGGCGGACTAGGCCTAAGTGCGGCGAGGAAAAGAAAAATGGCCAAGGTAAGTATTGATGCGGAGTTGAAAGCGAAATGCTCGCGGGTGGCGTTGACGTGCCTGGCGGTGGAAGTGATGGCCAGGGCGACGCCGGAGGGCTTGGATCAGGAGCTGCGTGTTTGTGAAGAGAGAATATTGAAATTGGCGGAGCCGAAGGCGGTGCTGGAAACGGGGGCGATTTTGGCGACGCGGGCGGGGTATAAGGCGCTGGGCAAGGATCCGGCGAGATATCGTGGGTCGGCGGAGGCGCTTTTGCGGCGGGTGATCGCGGGGAAGGGGTTGCCGCGGATTAACAATGTGGTGGACGTGATCAATTTGGTGAGCGTGGAGAGCCGGTTGCCGGTGGGGCTCTATGATTTGGCGCACGTGCAGGCCGATATTGTGTTTCGAGCGGGACGGGCGGGCGAGACGTACAAAGGAATTGGGAAATACGATTTGAATCTGGAAGGCTTGCCGGTGTTTTGCGATGCGGTTGGGCCGCACGGAAGTCCGACGAGCGATTCGGAGCGAACGATGGTGACCGTCCGGACGAAGAAGGTCGTTGCGATCATAGTTTCGTTCGGCGGCGCGGACGGGCTTGAACGCTGGGCAGGCAGAATGTCTGAGTTGCTGAAACAATACGCCGTTGGAAGAGATATAGAAATTCAGGTCATTCAATGAAGATTAACTCACGGCGCTTTTTGGCCTGGAACCGGGCATGTGGCTAGAACCTGCCCTCGGCGATCCACGTAGACACCTCATCCGCCACGGAAAAATGTTGAGTGGAATCGTTTTCATAGCGTGCGCCTAGCGCGTAAGCATTCACTTCCAGGGGTACCGCCTCGTAGCTGCCACCACTCAGGAATCCACTTACGTAAAGCTCGGCAAAACGAGGAATGCCAAGCTGCCGGTATTGTTCAACGTGAACCAGCTCGTGAAAAAGCAAACCATTTGTGAAGTCAACGTGAGACACCACTTTGTCTGAAAGTGTAATCGCTGCCATCTTCGATTGATCGGGCAGTTCGTTGAAACCCAAGTTTCTCAACATGGGGTAGAAATCAGGGTTGCGTATGCGTTCCCCTTTTAGTACGAGTACTCGGGTGTCGTCGGTAAGTTGAGGCAAGAAGAATCCAGCCATCGCTTGTTTCTGTTCTGCAGATAACGGAATCGCGCCCGGTGCGAAACTGTCCCGCTGGCTTTCGATGTACTGAGCCAAGAGGCCGGATACTTGAGCAATTTGCTCGGGGTTGAGGCGTGGCATTGGCAATTGGCTCTCGACAGTCGCCTATAGAGCGGTGGGTTGGGCGAGTTGAGATTCGTCCTCGCGGACGCGGCGATTTAGGAAGCTGCGGGCGGCTAGGAGTTCGGCGTTGAGAAGGGCGGCGCCGGCTGCTCCACGAACGAGATTGTGCGAGAGCAGTGTTAGCTTTATGTCGAGAAGCGGGCATTCGCGGACGCGGCCGACGACGGCGGCCATGCCGTTTCCGGCGTCAACGTCGCGGCGGGGTTGCGGGCGGTCCTCGCCATCGATGACAACCACCGGATGACGGATGGCGGAAGGCAGCGCGGCGAGTTCCTCGTCGACTTCAAAATTGCGCAGGGCTTCGCGGACTTCTTTCAGGCAAGCAATTTTTTTCAGGCTGATGGAAATGCATTCGAGGTGGCCTTCTAGGACCGGGACGCGATTGCAGTGGGCGCTTAGTCCGAGGCCTGCATCAATAAAACGCGCGCCATCCCATTTGCCGAGAAGTTTTTGCGGCTCGGATTCCATTTTTTCTTCTTCGCCGCTGATAAAGGGGATGACGTTGGCTTGAATGTCCATGGAGGCGACGCCGGGGTAGCCTGCTCCGGAAACGGCTTGCAGCGTCACGGCGAAAACTTTTTCTAGGCCGAAGGCGTCCGCTAGCGGCTTGAGGACGAGGACGAGACCTGCCGTCGAACAATTCGGGTTGGTGACGATGAAGCCGCTGTCGTAGCCGCGATTTTTTTGCTGGGCGGGGATGGCGTCGAGATGCGCCGCGTTTACCTCGGGGATAAGCAGAGGGACGTCGGGATCCATGCGGTGATTTTTGGAGTTGCTGACGACGGGATAACCGGCGCGGGCGAAATCTTCTTCGGCGCCGCCCGCGACGCTCGAATCGAGCGCGGAAAAAACGAAGTCGCATTCAAGGCTTGGGTCGAGGCTCTTGACGACGAGGTTGCGCGCGACTTCGGGGATGGGGCCGTCGAGGTGCCACCGCACGGCTTCTGCGTAGCTCTTGCCCGAAGACCGTTCTGAAGCGGCAACTTCGGTGAGCTCGAACCAAGGGTGACCGGCGAGAAGTTTTACCAGGCGCTGCCCTACTAGACCTGTTGCGCCTAAAACACCGGCGCGCCATTTTTTTGCGGCGCCGCCTGGCAGAGGACTTTCACTCGACTGGGCGCCTTGCTGCGCCATGCCGGTCTTATCGCCATTCTCCGAATGCGCGCTCATGCCGCACCTCCGGACTCCGCGCGGCCATTTGAATTCTGAGGCAGGCCAATGCGTGTTCCTCGAACGTGCGGTTTAAATGTGTTGCGAATCCAGATGGTCATTTCCGTTTCCGCAGCCAAGGGCAAGACGTGTGGATGAAGTACCTTCGCTCCGCTGGCTGCCAGGGCGTGCGCTTCATCATAGCTCAGGTCGTGTAGAAGTTTGGCTTCGACGGAGGCGTGGGGGTTTGATGTATAAATGCCGTCCACATCGGTCCAGATCACAAGCTCTTCAGCGTCCACAACGTGAGCAATGATCGCGCCAGAAAAATCGGAACTGTTGCGGCCGAGCGTGGTGATGCGACCGTCGGGAGTCGCACCGATGAATCCGGTAACGACGGGAACTAGTCCGGCTTCGAGTAGTGGAAGGAGAATGCCGCGGCCTCGTCGTTTGGTTTCTTCCAGCTGAGGCTTGGCCTCGCGGAAGGTGTCGCACGTGAGAACGAATTCGGAGGAGGAAACCGGGACTGCGGCAACGCCGGATTTTTCGAGAGCAGCGGCGAAGAGGCGTGCGCTGAATCGTTCGCCAAACGACGCGAGGCGATCGGCGAGTTCGGCGGTGGCCGCTACCGGGCCATCCAGCGGCACTTCGTGGAGAAGATCGCGAGCGAGAAGCTGAAGGCTGCGGCGAACACGATCGTGCTGCTCTTCGGCGAGTTGAAGATCCTGAAGCACGTTGAAGTGGAGGTGAATGACCCCTTCGGCTTCATTACGCGCATGGGAACGCTTTCCTTCGACGAGGGAGCGCGAGATGGCGAGCAGACGGTCGGTGGCGCCCTTCATCGCCGACACAACGACGACCACGTTTGCGCCCCGCGCAGCCGCGCGGACAAGGTCCGCGGCATGCACCATGCGCTCGGCTCCGAGCAGAGAGCTTCCGCCAAACTTGAAGGCGACGACACTCTGGTGAGTGCTTGCCTGCCCAACGCTCGCGGTGACAGCAAATCGCCCAGCAAAGGCAGCTTCCGCTTCCACATTTTCCTGCACGTGTTCGGGACTCATGACATCCGCTCCTGGTTTCCGCTGGAGCGTCTCTGGCGGGGGTTTAAAAGAAGAAACCCACCGCCAAGTTCGCTTCAGGCGGTGGGTTGGAAACTTTTTCTAACTTGCTAGCTGTTTATCCACGCGCCGGAAGCGAAAATAGTCTTCTTCGCCTTAGTCGAGATAATCGACATAGACGTCGTAGTGGTAATTCGCTTCGTCGCGATGGAAATCATGCCGGAGGAAAGAATAGCACAAGAAAAACAGGACGTATAGCAAAGATTGAGAAAGCGACCCGGGTTGGCAAGGGTCGGTGGGCGCGTGGTGCGCCTCCGGGGTATGCCAGCTCGAAAGGAAAGAAAGCCATGAATCAACGGCCACTCCGAACAATTGGGGTGGCCGTTTGCTTTTTGTGGAGGACCTTAAGAAGGAAGGTCTGCCGAAATAAGAAACTACGCTTCGAAGATCAAGCTGGAGCAGGTGAGGCCGGACTCGGCTTTTTGGAGTTCGGAAATGTCGAGCGGCGTGACATGGAAACCGGCGGCTTCGATGCGGGCGCACGTGCGCGGGAATGATTTGGGAAAAATGATTGTGTTGCCGAGCGCCAGAACGTTGGCGGCGTGCGGTTCGGCGGGATCGACGTCGATCCACTCAAATCCTGTGAACGGTTCTGTGTCGAACCAAGCGCGATTGGCGAGCAAGGTGGCAAAAGTGGCTCGCGAACCCGACACGTGCTTCTGGCCAATGTAGGTAACCGCGGACTTGAGATGGAGGCAGCCGGTCACTGGGACGGCGATGACTTTGTAGTGGTGCGGGCCGAGGATGGCGGCTAGCTGGCGGATGCCTTCGGCATTGCTGCGCTTGGTGAGGCCAACGAAGAGTCTGCTGCCGATGCGGAGAATATCGCCGCCTTCGAGGGTGCCGGGGAGTGTGACGTGCTCAAGTTTACGAAATTTGGAGAGGGCTTGCGCGAGGGAACCGGCTTCCGGACGGCGCGATTCGGTGCCAAGCGGAAAAATGACGGCAAGCTCATCGAGGACGATGGCGGGATCCTCGACGAACAGGGAATCGGGGAGATCGGGCTCGGCGGGAAGCGAAACAAGGCGAGCTCCGAGTTTTTCGAGAAGCTGTTCGTAGGCGCGATGTTGCGCGCGCGCGATTGGGAGATCGATCGGCTGGCGCGCAATGAAGCTCAGTTCGCAATTTGCGATGGAAGGGCTGACGGCACGCGTGATGGCTGTGAGCATGTTGGGAGGCCAAGTTTACACGAGAACTCCGGGAAGGATTGAAGCCCGGGTGCGAAGAAGATAGACTCGGCGCGCAGGAACCGGCGAGGAGGCATTGCATGGGCGTTTTGCGGAGAGTGGGGAGGGCCATCACGGCTTGTGCATTGGCGCTAGGAACGTGCAGCCCACCGCCGGCGAGCCGTGCACAGGACAAGGCTACCGCGGCTGTGGACGAGGTGTTTGCGGACTTTACGAAAGCGGGTTCGCCGGGATGCGCGGTTGCGATCTACAGAAACGGCAGGATCATCTACACCAAAGGTTATGGCCTTGCGAATATCGAAGAAGATGTTGCTCTTACACCGGAATCGGTATTCGACATTGGCTCGACTTCGAAACAGTTTACGGCGACGAGCATTCTGCTGCTGGAAAAACAGGGGAAACTTTCTGTCAACGACGACGTCCGGAAATACATTCCTGAGTTGCCGGACTACGGATCGAAGATCGCCATCCTGCATCTTCTGAATCACACAAGCGGGCTGCGCGACTACCTGATGTTGATGGATCTCGCGGGCATCAACACAGACAGCGTGACCACGGACGAGGATGCGCTGCAAATCATTGCGCGACAGAAAGCACTGAACTTTGCGCCGGGGAGCGAATGGCTCTATAGCAACACGGGTTATTTTCTCCTGTCCATCATCGTTAAGCGCGTGAGCGGCAAGACCCTTCGCGAATTCGCAGCCGAGAACATATTTTCTCCTTTGGGGATGACGCATACGCAGTACCGCGACGACCACACCGCTCTGATCCCCGAGCGCGCGATGGCCTACGACGCAAAAGAAAGGAAGGATGGTTACGCGCTGGACCTTTCGTACTTCGAGCAGACGGGTGACGGCGCGGTGCACACCTCGGTCGAAGACCTGCTGAAATGGGATGAGAATTTTTACAGCGGGCAAGTGGGCGGGAAAGATTTCCTGGCAGAGCTTCAAGAGCCGGGCAAGCTAAACAGCGGCAAAGTGCTCGACTATGCGAAAGGATTGCACATTGCCGATTACCGCGGATTGCACACAGTGAGCCATGGCGGCTCGTGGGGTGGCTACCGGGCGGAACTTTTGCGTTTCCCGGAGCAGCATTTTTCCGTGGCGTGCTTGTGTAACCGCGGAGACGCGAACCCTTCGAGACGCGCGGTCCAGGTCGCGGACATTTATCTAGGAAGCATGATGAAACCGAAGGAAGAAAAGAAAGCTGCGGAACGCGAAGCGGGAGAGAAGAAGGAGATTCCACTGACCGCGGAACAACTTCGACGCTACACGGGTGACTATTGGAGCAGCGAACTGGGCGTGACCTACCGCATGGGAATGGTCGACGGCAAGCTAAGAGTCGTGGGGATGCTGGATGGCAGAGGTTTTATGCATACGAACGCTCTGCCTCCAGATGGGTTTGCGGCGACGGGTCCGGATGAGTTCACTTTGAGCAAAATGAGGATCATGATTCATTTCGAGAGAGATTCGAATCAGGTGATGAGCGCGTTCAAGCTGGATGCGGGGCGCACGCTAGGGATGATCTTTACGCGCCGAGATGGCACGGAGAAGTAGGAGGCTTAATGGAAGCAGCTGCGGGAACGAGTTCGACCAGGCGGATGGCGGCGATTGTCGTGATACTTCTGGGAGGGGCTGGGCTGTGGTGGCTGGGCGGCAGTGGAGCGCATGTCACGGCTGGCAAAGGTGCCTTGTTTCAGTCGATCGCGTCAGGGCAGCAGCCAACAGGCGCGAACGATCCACGGCTCGCGGGCGCGCACCGCTTCGAAGACGGCGGTTGGATCTACGTGCATCTTGAAGGCGATCCGGCAACGGTGGGTTTTCAGCATGGCTTCTTGCTGGCAGCTGATATAGAGGATGCGTTCGCGGCCGTCAGCGCCGGAATGATGCATGAGACGCAGCGCGACTGGGAATTCTTTCGCAAGGCTGCACATGAAATGCTCTGGCCTAAGATTGACGCCGAGTACCAGCAGGAACTGCAGGGAATTGCGGATGGTCTGCACGCACGAACCGGTTCAAAGCTGGACGTGGATGACATCGTGGCGATGAACGCGTTTGAAGAGCTGCCAGATTACTACGTGCCTTGGTACAACAAGCAGCAGAAGGTGGCGCATGCGCCCAATTTGAAGAGCCCCGGAAACTGCAGCGCGTTTGTGGCGACAGGGAGCTGGACGAAAGACGGAAAGGTCGTCATGGCGCATAACAACTGGACAAGTTATGCGAATGGGGAGCGCTGGCGCATTATCTTTGACATTGCTCCGAAGGCCGGCCACCGAATATTGATGGATGGGTTTCCGGGCGTGATAGCGAGCGACGACGACTTCGGCATCAGCAGCGACGGTTTGATGGTGACGGAGACGACCATCACGCAGTTCGAGGGCTGGGATCCCAACGGAAAGGCCGAATTTGTACGCGCGAGGAAGGCTCTGCAGTACGCAGGTTCGATCGACGAGTACACGAAGATCATGCTCGACGGCAACAACGGCGGTTACGCCAACGACTGGCTTCTGGGCGACAGCAAGACCGGCGAGATCGCGCAGCTTGAGCTGGGGCTGAAGGCTTACAAATTGTGGAGAACGAAAGACGGCGCGTTCGCGGGATCGAACTGGGCGCGCGATCCGAAAGTAATGAAAGTGGATGCGCCGCAATTCGAACCGGGCAATCTCGAGATTTCACCCAATGCGCGGCGCGCGCGATGGGATGCGCTGCTGAAAGAGAACAAAGGCAAGATCGACGTGGACCTTGCCGAGAAAATGCTCGGCGATCATGTCGATAGTTATCACCAGAAACCGGAAACGAATGAGAGGACACTCTGCGGGCACGTGGATTCCTCGCCGCGTGGCGTAGATGTGTGGGGATGGACGCCGTATTTTCCCGGTGGCGCCGTGCAAGCCAAAGCGACGGATTCCGGCATGACCAAAGAGATGAAAATGGTGGCGCGGGTCGGACATCCGTGCGGAGAAGACTTTTTAGCAAAACCGTTTCTTGCGGCGCATCCGGAATACGCTTGGCAGGAGCCGTACTTACGCGACATGAAGGCGGGGCCGTGGACGGAGTTTCATTCCGGGGAAACGGCCGTCTCGCAAAAATAGTAGTGCGCGAGCGGAAGAGAAAGCCTTGCAGCCAGTCCAAGTACGTCGGCAGTATCTTCGAAAGAGTAAATCCTCGTTGTTGACTACGGCCAGCGCGTGGCTTGCGCGAAGTGACCAATCAATAGAGTGGTGATGGTAATGCCGGCGCCCAGAAGCATTCCGGCCAGGATGAGTCCGACGACGCTTAGAGGTATCCAGAACCCGGAACGTGCGGCCGCGGGTTCCTTGGCGAGAACCGGGGCGGCGATTGCTGGAGTATTCTCAGGTACGGCCTCAAGCACGAGCGGCGCACCGGGAACATCGGAAGCTTCGGAGGGCACCACGAGACAGTACCCTTTACGAGGAATCGTCTCGATGTAAAGGGGCTTTTCCGTGGAATCACCAAGTGCCTGACGAAGCTTGTTCACCGTTGTGTTGACGTTGGCATCGTAATTTACGT
The DNA here is from genome assembly GCA_963705855.1 of uncultured Acidobacteriota bacterium. GTDB lineage: Bacteria > Acidobacteriota > Terriglobia > Acidiferrales > UBA7541 > Acidiferrum. The sequence continues at coordinate 41,439 of CAVPLA010000036.1, read as the reverse complement.
GCGTGTCGGCGGGCCAGAGGCGTTGCCGCAATTCCTCGCGGGTTACGACCTCGCCGGGCTTGTCCAGGAGCGCGACCAGGACTTGATACACCTTTCCCTGCAGCTTGAGTCGTGAGCCATTCTTGGTTACTTCTTGCCGCTGCTGATCAACCTGAAACGGACCAAAACGCATAAAACGCGAGCCTAAAGGAGGCGCGATGTTTGATCGTTCGTCCATCCCGGTATCCAGAGTTGAGATAACGTTTGGAGTCATACACCCCATCCTATATAGACATTAGACGCACAAATCGTCCGGGTGTTTAGTGGAGAATACGAAATTCCGATGAAGAAGTTTCCTTTTTTCGTGATAACAAGTTCGCGCAACAAAGAACAGACGGAGGCGAGGTTCCAAAGGTTTCGGCAGTCCGGATAAAAAGCTATTTTTAATACATTTATCTGCATAAATGTTGGCCGAATATGAACAGTTGTCCGCTATTGGGAAAGGCCTGGCGTCCGCACACGATTCAAGGGAGTCTAAATACAATGTCTTTGATTTGGTCCCGCGGCCGCTTATTTTTCTTGATGAGGAGCTGTAGTCGCTGGAGAGCGAGCTGCGCTCAGGGTACCCAGAGTGAAAAGTCGCGGGCTATTTAATTCCCCCCGCGTGCTGCACTCTGCGGCAGCGTCATGATTTCAACGCTCGACGGGAATCGCTTGGAACGATAAACGTGCTGGGTTGCCTTCTGGTAGTCGGAATCCTTCGCTTCGAAAACATTGGGAATAAATTTCTGCGGATTGCGGTCATATAGGGGGAACCAGCTGCTCTGCACTTGCACCATGATGCGGTGGCCTTTCTTGAAAACGTGATCCGCGGTATGGAGATCGATCGTGAAAGGCGTCACTTCGCCGGGCTTGAGCGGCTCCGGCTTCTCGAAGGAATTGTGGTAGCGGCCGCGGAAAATCTCGTCGGAAATCATCAGTTCGTAGCCTGAGAGTTTCCAGTCGTCAGGATATTTTTGTGGATAAACATCGATCAATTTAACGATCCAATCGCTATCGCTGCCGGTCGTGGAAGCAAATAGCTTGGCGGTGACTTGGCCTGCGAGAGTCACGTCCTCCGTCAAGTCTTCGGTTTGCCACGTCAACACATCAGGGCGCTCGTCGACGAAGCGCTGGTCTTGTACGAGCCAGGTGTACCAACCGCCGGGATGATCCTCGGGATAGGTCATGTCGATGGGGCGATGGCGATATGGAACGGGATGCGCTGGATCGCTTACGTAGCTGTCCGAGGCGTCAGCGGAATCCGTTTGCGGAGCATCGAAGGAAAGTTTTCCCTCCTCCCGAAAATAGAGATTTTTGGTTTGCGCCTCGCGTGGCGGCCAGGAATCAAATTGAACCCAATTGTCGCTCCCGGTTTGGAACAGCAGCGCTTCTTTGAGCGGCAGAGCACCTTTGTCCTTGAGCCAGTATTCGAACCAGGGGACTTCAATCTTCTGGCGGAAGTAAACAGAGGTGTCACTGCCAAAAGGAATCTCGCCAAGGGACTTGCCTGGGCCGCCGCCCCATCCGCCGTGATTCCACGGCCCCGCGACGAGATAATTGAGATGCTTTGAATCGGATTTTTCCAGGCGGGCATAGGTCGCCATCGGCCCGTAAAAATCTTCCTGGTCCCACCAGCCGGCGACGTTGAGATTCGGCACGGTGGGTTCCGTCAAGCCGTAAGCGACCGCGAGGCGCTTCCAAAAATCGTCGTAGCTTGCGTGGGCGACGAATTCGTTCCAAGTCGGCAATTTCCCGTGGAAGTATTTTGCATTTGCGTTGGAGAGCGCGCCGAGCCGGAGATAAAAATCGTAAACGTCGAAGCGGTCGAAGGAAAAGCTGAAATTTTCGTTCGAGGATTCCAGCAGGGCGGTGTATTCGAAAGCATAGCTCAGGCGAAAAGCGCCATTGTGGAAAAAATCGTCGCCGAGCCAGGTGTCGCCCATGCAGGCCTGTTCCGAAGCGGCTTTGAGCGCGGGATGCGGATTGATCATGCCCATGGTTACGAGAAAACCGTCGTAGGAAATGCCGTCGAGTCCTACGCGGCCGTTGTTGTTCGGAACATTTTTCACGAGCCAGTCGATGGTGTCGTAAGTGTCTGTGCTTTCGTCCACACCATTAGCATCGTTCGAGTCATGCAGCGGACGAAGCATGACGAACTTCCCTTCGGAGCCATAACGCCCGCGAATATCCTGAAACGCGAAGATGTAGCCCTCTGAAGCCATGTCTCCGTAGCGGTAAATCATGTTGCTGATGCCTTTACCAGGGCTGGCGATCCCGTACGGGGTGCGATTCATGAGAATCGGCAGCGGGGCTGTGGCGTTTTTCGGCGTGTAGAACTCGGTGTGCAGCTTGACGCCGTCGCGCATGGGAATCATGACTTCGGTTTTGTTGAAGAGCGTAGAAAAGTCGGGGCGTTGACGCTGTCGGGCAGCTCCAGAGCGAGGCATGAACAAAAGCCCGGCTAGAACGAGGTAAAACGTGAAGCTGCCTATTTTAGGAATGGAACGCATGGAGACTCCCCCGGAGTAACGCGGATGATCAGAATCTTTCTGCGAAGTTGAGAATAGCACAAGCGATTCAGCGGGCCGTTCAGGCGCAAACTCACATTCGCTTATAAAAAATTGTTAGTTGCCAGTTGTTGCCGGCGCGAGCGAAAGCACGACTCCCGAAGGATATTCCTTCGAACGGTAGATTCGCTGAATCGCTTTCTGATAGTCGGACTCCTTCGCTTCAAAAATGTTTGGGACGAATTTTTGTGGATTGCGGTCGATGATGGGGAACCAGGTGCTTTGTACCTGCACCATGATGCGATGGCCCTTCTTGAATACGTGATTCGCGGTGTGCAGATCAATTGTGAAGGGTGTGATAGCCTCTGGCGTGATGGGTTCCGGTTTTTCAAACGACTTGCGGAAACGCCCGCGGAAAACTTCGTCAGCAATCATCAATTCGTAGCCGGAGAGTTTCCAGTCGTCCGGATATTTTTCCGGATACACGTCGATCAGTTTGACGATCCAATCGGAGTCACTTCCGGTAGTGGAAGCAAAAAGTTTTGCCGTTACGCTGCCCGTCACCGTCATGTCCTCGGTGAGTTCCTCGGTCTGCCAAGTCAGCACGTCCGGGCGATTGTCGACGAACCGCTGGTCCTCGACGAGCCAGGTGGGCCAGCCGCCGGGATGATCGTCGGGATAGGTCATGTCAATTGGACGATGGCGATAGGGGACGGGATGAGCGGGGTCGCTGACGTAGCTATCGAAAGATTGCGACGTGGCCACTTGCGGCGGGTCGAAAGAGAGCTTGCCGTCTTCGCGGAAGTAGATTTCGCGCGGTGCTGCATCGTGCGGGGGCCAAGAATCAAACTGCACCCATTTGTTGCTTCCAGTTTGGAAAAGCAGAGCCTCCTTGAGCGGCAGACTGCCTTTGTTCTTTAGCCAGTAGGCGAACCAGGGCGCTTCAATCTTTTGGCGGAAGTAGAACGATGTGTCACTGCCGAAAGGAATCGCGCCAAGGGATTTGCCAGAGCTGCGGGCCCAGCCGCCGTGATTCCACGGGCCGGCGACGAGATAATTCAGGTGATCCGGATCATTTTTCTCGAGCAGCTCATAGATCTTCATCGGCCCGTAGGCGTCTTCCTGATCCCACCAGCCCGCCACATTCAAATTCGGCACCTTAGGTTTCGTCAGGATGTAAGGCATGGCTTCTTGTTTCCAGAAAGCGTCGTAATTCGGGTGCGTGACGAAATCCTTCCACGTGGGCAGCGTTCCGTGGACGTAATTTTTCTCGGCGTTCGAAAGCGCGCCGAGACGCAAATACCATTCATAGGTGTCGAACTGATCGAACTTAAATGCAAAATTCGTTTTACCTGTCTCCATCATAGTGGAGTATTCGAAGCCGTAGCTAAGACGGAATGCGCCGTTGTGATGAAAATCGTCGCCGAGAAACATGTCCGCGGGAGAAGCTTGCTCGGAAACGGCTTTGAGCGCGGGATGCGGTTCGAGCATTCCCATTACGGTGAGCCAGCCGCCGTAGGAGATGCCCACAAGACCTGCGCGGCCGTTGTTGTGCGGGACGTTTTTCACCAGCCAGTCGATGGTGTCGTAGGTATCCGTGCCTTCGTCGATAGCCTTGGGATCCTTTGCATCGCGGACCGGGCGCTGCATCACAAACGTTCCTTCGGAACCGTAGCGTCCGCGAATATCCTGAAAAACAAAAATATAGTCGTCGGGAATCATCTCGGCGTAGCGCGCGAGCTTGCGGCTGTAACCCTTCTCATCGTCGGCGATACCGTACGGAGTGCGCTCGATGACAATGGGAAGCGGCTCGGTGGAATTCTTTGGAGCGTAGATTTCCGTGTGCAGCTTGACGCCATCGCGCGTCGTGATCATGACGTCCGTTTTGTCAAAAAGCAGTGAATAATCCGGCGGATTCGGCGCTTGAGCGCGACCGGTAAACGCAAATAGCAGCAGGATAGCTACAACCCACAGATAGACTCTGCCGTTCCACAGCAAACGCGCGAATCGCATTGCAATTCCCTCCAACCGCTCCACCTTAGAATCGGGCGATCCAACCTGGGTGAGGATAGTACACGAAACGCGCGGAGAAACAGATGTTTCAATTTCCCTCTGGCACGGGACCTAGGCTTAGAGAAAGCGACCGCCAAGAATGGCTGTCCCACCTGCGCCCGGTCTGCTAAACTATAGGTTGCTCGACCACACCTGAGAACAGAGGAGATTCGTCCGGGCTGCTGGTTGTTTCAGCAGCTATTTTTGTCTTTGCAGTGACTGCCGCTGAGTAGTCCGCAGACCGACGTAGAAATCATGAGCCAAAATATTCGTAATATCGCCATTATCGCGCACGTAGACCACGGCAAAACGACTCTGGTCGACGCCATGCTGCGGCAGAGCGGAATTTTCCGCGCCAACGAAGCGCTGGTAGAACGCGTGATGGATTCTAATGATCTTGAGCGTGAGCGCGGGATTACCATTCTCGCCAAGAATACCGCACTTTTTTTCCACGACACGAAGATCAATATCGTAGACACGCCCGGCCACAGCGATTTTGGCGGAGAAGTCGAGCGCGCACTGCGCATGGTGGACGGAGTCGTGGTGCTGGTGGATGCCAGCGAAGGGCCGCTGCCGCAAACGCGCTACGTCCTTCAAAAAGCATTGGCTGCCAAGCTGCCTCCCGTCATTGTGCTGAACAAGATCGACCGCACCGATGCGCGCGCAAAGGAAGTGCTCGACGAAATCTACGACCTGTTTATCGACCTGGATGCAACGGAAGACCAGCTCGATTTCCCCGTGGTCTACACAAACGCGCGCGAAGGCATTGCGCACCGACAAATAGGAGACCACTCGAAGGATTTGCTTCCGCTGTTTGAGACCATCGTGAAAGGCATTCCTCCGCCGCCGGGCGATCCCGATGGTGTGCTGCAAATTCAGGTCATGAATTTGGACTACAGCGATTTTCTCGGACGGATCGCGATCGGCCGCGTGTTTAACGGGACGCTGAAGCGCGGCGAGGATGTCGGCATCAGCAAGCTGGATGGAAAGCTTATCTCCACGCGGATCACGAAGCTCTACACCTTCCGTGGACTCGAACGCGATGAAGCGGAAGCGGTTGGCGCGGGCGATCTTGTCGCCATCGCCGGTGTCGAAGGCATTCAGATCGGCGAGAGCATCACGGATCTTCTGAATCCCTCGCCTCTGGAACCTCTGCTGATCGACGAGCCCACGCTCGCCATGATTTTCACGGTGAACAGCAGCCCTCTTTCGGGCAAAGAAGGAAGTTATCTGACTTCGCGCGACCTGCGCGACCGCCTGGCGAAAGAGTTGCTCACAAACGTTTCGATTCGCGTGGAAGATACCGACACACCGGAATCGTTTCGCGTGCTGGGACGCGGCGAACTTCAGCTCGCCATCCTGATCGAGACCATGCGACGTGAAGGTTTCGAGCTGATGGTCGGCAAACCGGAAATCGTCGTGCGCACGGAAAACGGCAAGAAACTCGAGCCGCTCGAGCGCCTCGTCATCGACGTGCCTGAAAATTTTATCGGGATCATTCTGGAAACCCTGGGCAGCCGGCGCGGCGAAATGCTCAAAATGAGCAATCATAATTCCGGCCGCGTGCGCATGGATTTCAAAATTCCCTCGCGAGGCCTGATCGGCCTGCGTAGCCAGTTGTTGACGGACACGCGCGGCACAGCGTTGATTCACTCCATTTTCGACGGATGGACGGATTACGCGGGAGAGATGGCGCTAAGGCCTACCGGCGCGCTCGTCGCGGATCGCTCCGGACCTTCGACCGCTTTCGCGCTTTGGAATATTCAGGAACGCGGCGAATTGTTCATCGGTCCCGCCGTAGAAGTCTACGAAGGAATGGTCATCGGCGAGAACTCGCGCGAGCAGGACATGGAAGTGAACGTCACGAAGGAAAAGAAGCAGACGAACATGCGTTCGTCCAGCGCGGATGAAGCGATTCGGCTGATTCCCCACCGCGAACTCAGCCTCGAACAGGCGATTGAATTCATCGCTGACGACGAATTCGTCGAAATCACGCCGAAATCGATTCGCCTTCGAAAAAAGGTTCTGCAAGCCAACAAGCGTCCGCGCCGCTGGCAGGAAATTCGCGCCAGCCACGAGACGGCACGCTGACAATTCTCTTGGAAGCGGCTTTTAGTTTAGTGGCCTGACTTCTCTAACAATTCCGCCAGGTATTGCTTCCAAAGTTCCGCCCAAGTGTGCGTGCCGTGGCCGTGCGTATTTTCGCTGGCGGGAATCAGGACGAATTTTGCGTTTTGCACGTTTTTGGTTTCGCGCTCGGCGATGCCTAGCTCAGGCGGATTGATGAAGTCGTCGCCGGAATTGATGTACATCATCGGCGCCTTGATTTTGCCGAGTTGCTGCGAGGGATCGTAGTTGCGCGAGGCGTTGACCTGGTACAAGAGATCGTTGGCGTCCAGCGCAGCGAATCGCGCGCGGAAATAGTCATCGAGGTACTTGTCCGCCGCATCTCGCGTCGGCAGAGCTTTCTGCATGGGGATCGGCGCAGCGCCGGCGATCAACAGAAAATCCAGCGCCGTCCGCAGGGCCTGCTGGGGTTCTTCTTTGTAGTCGCCGTCTTTCCATTCCGGGTCCTCGCGAATCGCATCCATCACCATTTTGCGCCACACGCGGTTGCGCCCGGCGATTTGCACCGGCAAGCACGCCAGCGGCATGAGCGCGTCCATGAAATCGGGATACCTCTCGCCCCAGACGAAAGAATGCATGCAGCCCATCGAAGTGCCCATCACCAGCCGCAGGTGATGGACGCCCAGCCCTTCGCTCACGAGACGGTAGTGCGCGGCAACCATGTCGTCGTAGTCGTATTGGGGGAAGTGCGCGTGCAGGCCGTCACTGGGCTTGGATGATTTTCCGTGGCCAATCCCGTCGGGAAGAATAATGAAGTAACGCGTCGCATCGAGAAGCTGACCCGGGCCAAAAAGCACGCCGGCAAACTGCGGCGCAAAAAACTGCTGACCGGTACCGCCTGTTCCGTGGAGAATGAGCACCGCGTTGGTCGTGCGTCCCGCTGCATCCTTCACCGGCTTGCCGAGAGTCGTGTAATGCAAACGCAATTCCGGCAGCGACTCGCCCGAATGGAATTGAAAGTTGTGAACGACAAAGTCGCCTTCCGTGGCTGCGGCGCTGATTGGCTGCTGGGCGGCACAAGGCAGAGCCGCTAGAACTATTGGTGCAAGCATCGCGCCGAAAAACTGTTTGAAGAATTTGATCATCTCTCACCTCTGCGGACGAAAAATCTATCACAAACTGAAGAGCGCAGCCCTGCTTGAACGTTTCCTATGGGCCCTTGTTTTGCCGTGGTCCTGTGAATAGACTGCAACGCGTTACAAAATCCCTGGTGCCCGAGGTGGTTCGATGCGAAGAATTTTTCTGTCCGGCGTGTGTTTCCTGCTCCTGTCATCTATCGCCTGGTGCCAAGCGAAACCTAAGCTTTCGCCGGCGGTGAGCGCCTTCGTAAGAGAAGACGCGCCGGCCATCGCGCTGACGCACGTGCGCGTGGTGGATGGGACCGGCGGTGCCGTTCGAATTGATCAAACGCTAGTCATCGCGGACGGAAAAATCGTCGCGCTTGGCGATTCCGCCACCACAAAAATTCCCGACGGTGCAAAAGTGCTCGATCTCGCTAGTCGCACCGTGATTCCCGGACTCGTCGGCATGCACGACCACATGTTCTACCCGGCTCCCGGCGGCGGACTGCCGCTCTATCCCGAGCATGCTTCCAGTTTTCCACGGCTCTATCTCGCGGGCGGCGTCACTTCGATTCGAACGACCGGAAGCCTCGAACCCTACGCTGATCTGGAGCTGAAGCAAGCAATCGATCGAGGAAAACTCGCCGGTCCAAAAATTCATGTGACCGGCCCATATCTCGAAGGAGAAGGCGCCTTCGCGTTACAAATGCATCAGCTCAAGGATGCCGAAGACGCGCGCCAGATGGTCGAATTCTGGATCGCGCGGGGCGCCACCTCTTTCAAGGCGTACATGAACATCACCCCGGACGAGCTGGCCGCCGCCGTCAAAGCAGCGCACGCCCACGGAATCAAAGTCACCGGCCACCTTTGCTCGATCGGTTTCCGCGAAGCAGCCGCACTCGGCATCGACGACCTGGAGCACGGCATAGAGGTGGATACCGAATTTCTTCCAGACAAAAAGCCGGGCGTTTGCCCCAACGCGCAAGCCGCGGCAAGAGCGCTGCTCTCCGTTGAAATCTCGAGCAAACCGATGCAAGACATGATTCACGATCTGGTCGCGCACCACGTCGCGGTCACTTCCACGCTGCCTGTATTCGAAACTTCCGTGCCCGGACGGGCTCCGCTCGACAGCCGCGTGCTCGACGCGATGACGCCGGAAGCGCGCCTCGCATATCTGACGAGACGCGCGCGAATTTCCGATAACGCTGGGACTTCCGACGCGCCAGCAATCTTCAAGAAGGAATTGGAATTCGAACACGAATTCGCAAAACAGGGCGGACTGCTGCTGGCAGGTCTCGACCCGACGGGCTACGGAGGCGTTATTGCTGGGTTCGGAGACCAACGCGAAGTCGAACTGCTCGTTGAAGCGGGCTTCACTCCCGTCGAAGCTATTCACATCGCGACGTCCAATGGCGCTCAATTTCTTGGCGAGCTGGACAAAATCGGGACACTCGCGGTGGGCAAAGCGGCTGACATCGTCGTCCTACAAGGAGACCCTTCGGCCAACATCAAAGATATCGAGAAGGTGGAGGTCGTCTTCAAGGATGGCGTCGGTTACGACTCCGCAAAATTAATCGACTCCGCAAAAGGAATGGTTGGCCTGCGCTAAACCGCAGCAGCAGCGCAATGACATCGCCCGCAACGCGCTGCGCAACTAAGGCAGGAGTATTTTTCCGTCCGCGCTCGGCAAAGCTAATCCCACCTCGTGCGCCAACGTCGGCGCAACATCGCGCATATCAATCGTGCCGAGCGACTTGCCCGCCGGAACACCCGGGCCAACCAAAAAGAACGACGCCTGCAAATCCGGAAGGTCCGGCATCGCTCCGTGTGTGCCGCCAACTTTTAATTTGGAGAGAACGGGCCCATGGAGAGCCGATCCCGTCCGCCATCCCGCCTTGAGCCCCACAAAAAATGACGCCGTCGGATAGCCTCCCCGCTTGTGCAGCTCCTCCGCTTCCAGAATGCGGTCAACCCCGTTGGCCGGGTCGCTCGCTACCTTTGCTAGCAGCTCGCGCGCCTGCGACAAAGTCGCGTTATCGCCAGGATCTTTCAGTATGATCGCAGCCGACCCGCCGGTTGGCCACGGTATCGCCTTCCAGTCCGTAATTTTCCCCTTATCGCTAACGGTAATCAGTTTCGCCTCACTGAACAAAGGAAACAAATCCAATTGCGCATCCGTTCGAACAAACCCGTGGTCGGAAACAATAGCGATGTACGCCTGGCCGGGGGCAACTTTCTCGGCGGTCGCGCGGATTCTGCCGATGGTCGCATCAATACTTTCAAGAACAGCGAAGTCTTCGGGACTGAACGGCCCGGTTTGATGCTGGATGTGATCGAGCGCGCTGAGATGAAGCGTTAAGAGCGCGGGACGCTTCTTCTCGAGGATCCACTCCGTATAGCGCCCCAGGACCTCGTCCCCTTTGGCCGAGGTGTCGCTTCCGTCGCGAAATTCGCCGAGTGCAGCTCCAGCCTCTTCCAGCAATCCGCGCGTCGAAAGCGCGCGCAGCAATTTCGCATCATCCGGCGTGTTCGCGCGCCAATATTCGGGAATGTTCCAAGTAATGTGGGCACCAACAGTAACCGGCCACTGAATGCTCGCCGTTGTCCGCCCCGCCGCCGCCGCAACATCCCAGAGCGTGGGCACACGAATATCTTCTGTGTACCAATACCAGCCTTCTTCGTTCTGCTGTAGCGGATCAAAGGTCGTATTCGCAAGAATCCCGTGCTTCGTCGGCCACACGCCGGTAACCAGAGTCGCGTGGCTCGGATACGTCACCGTAGGCACAACTCCTATCACTCCTTCGGCGTACGTCCCCTCTTTCAAGAAGCGCCGCAAGTTCGGCACCTTCGCGCCGTGCGCGTCCGCCTCGGTGATGTAGTCCGGACGCATGCCGTCCACAGAAATCATCACCAGCAGCGGCGGCACCTGCTGCTGCGGCCGCGTGTTCACCGCGAAAAGAAAAACAGCCGCAAGCCCAAGAGCGAAAAAAACAGCCCTGATCCGTCGCCAGCCCAAAATCCGAAAATTCCAAGGCGTACCCATATTGTGCAAAAGGATACTCCAAACCCCTATGAGGATTTTACAAAGTCGCGATAGAAGGATAAATTAGATGGGAACAGCGCTGGACCATGCGGGTGACCGGGTGTCTCAATTCGAACTATTCCCCGGGACAGGATTGTTGTAGAGTCTAGCGCTCATGTGCAGCCCGCTGCAGGCCCGTTGTAACGAAATGGCTTAGCTAATTGGTAGTGCTCTCTGGCGGAGCTTTCGCGCAGAATCGACAGGTGGAATCCGTGAATATTGGACCCTCGAACGGGGCCTCAAACTCGCACTGCACGATAGCCGCCACGGCTACGGCTTTGCCTCCATACACGATGACTCGCGAGGAAGTGAAGTACTACCTGGGACGAGTATTCGACATACCGGATCGGCGCCTGGAAGCGCTGTTGGCTATCGCGGATAATGCGCAGGTGCACAAACGCTACTCGATTTTTCCGATCGAATATACCGTCGAGCCGCGCCCGCTCTCGAAGACCAACGAGGAGTACATCGAGCACGCGGTGAAACTCGGCCGCCAGGCGGCGGAAGAGTGTTTAGAGAGCGCCGGTCTGCGCCCGGACCAAGTAGACCTCATCATCACCGTCTCCTGCACAGGGTTCATGATTCCCTCATTGGACGCCCACCTCATAAATCTGATGGGATTCCGCTCCAATGTGCGCCGCATGCCCTTCACCGAACTTGGATGCGCCGCAGGGGCGATGGCCCTCAGCCGCGCTGCGGATTATTTGAAGGCCCATGCCGGCGGAAATGTACTGATCATCTCGGTCGAGCTGCCTTCGCTCACCTTTCAGCGCAAGGACATCTCCCAAGCGAACTTGATTTCCTCGATTCTGTTCGGCGACGGAGCCGCCGCGGTCCTGGTGACGGGAAGAGAGCAGAAAGGCCCCAAGATTCTCGTCTCGGAAACCTACACGTTCCCAGATTCCCTGGGTGCCATGGGCTTCGATTTGCGCGACTCAGGCTTTCACATTTTGCTCTCGAAAGACGTGCCTGAAATGATCGGCCTAAAAATTCGCGGACTCGTGGACGGATTCCTCGAACGCCACGGCCGCAAACAGGAAGACATAAAAGGATGGATTCTGCATCCGGGCGGAGCGCGCTTGCTGGGCAATGTTGAAAAAGAATTGGGGCTCTGCAAGTGTGATACGCAACCCTCCTGGGACATTCTCAGCAACGTCGGCAATCTCTCCAGCGCCACGATTCTCTTCATCTTGCAGGAATGGATGCAAAAGCGGCCCCTCAAATCGGGCGAATATGCATTGGCGGCCGCGTTCGGCCCGGGATTCAGCGCCGAATTTCTTCTGCTGCAATGGACCTAAGCGTCATCGCGTTTCTCGGCCTGCTGCTGGCCGTGGCTCTGCTTCGCATAGTGGAGCTGCAAATATCGCGCCGTCATCAGAAAGAGATGATTGCGCGCGGCGCCGCAAAGGTAGAAGAGCCGAGATTTCTGTGGATGGTCCTGCTCCATACTGCGGTGCTGATCGGCGCCGCGCTCGAAGTTATTCTTTTTCGGCGTCCTTTTATTCCCATTTTAGCCGGTGTCATGTTTGCGATTTTCCTGGCGGCGAATGTCGTGCGCTGGTGGGTTATCCGAACGCTGGGAAATCACTGGAACGTCCAGGTGATGGATTCAACCAGCCTCGGCGTCGTCTCCTCGGGACCGTTCCGTTATGTTCGCCATCCAAATTACGCTGCGGTCTTTGCCGAGATGCTCTCACTGCCGCTGATCCACACGGCGTGGATTACGGCCGTCCTCGGTTCGCTCGCGCACATCGCTGTGCTCTCGATGCGGCTTTCCACGGAAGAGCGCGTACTTCTGGCCAATCCCGAATATCAGGCTACCATGGGCAATAAACCGAGATTCATTCCCGGTGTTTTCTGAAAAAACAGATGGGATTGTTCTGGCGGATTCCAGCCCTTGGTCTATTTTTTTTGCTAGTCCCCGCCATATCTCGCGCGCAAACAGCCATAGATGGCAGCGATTCCGCCTTCACCGAGGTACCGGAGCTGAAGGAAGGCTTCCGCTTGCTCTACGTGCAGAAGTATCCCGAAGCCCGAGAAAAGTTTTCCGCGTGGACTTCCGAGCACCCCGCCGATCCGTTTGGTTTTGTAGCTACGGCTGCGAGCTACCTTTTTGAGGAGTTCTACCGCCAGAGCGTTTTGACCAGCGACTTTTTCCTGGATGACAAAAAGTTTCTTCGAGGAATCGAGGGGAAGCCCGATCCCGAGCGCGTGAAAAACTTCGATGCGGAGTTGGCGCAAGCCCGCAAGCTCGCCAACGCACGCCTCTCGAAGGACAAGAATGACGCTGCGGGACTCTTTGCTTTGACGATGGCCGCCGGCATGGAATCCAACGCCGACAGTATCCTCGAAAAAAAGCATCTCGATGGCCTTAAAAGAATGAAGGAAGCCAACGAGCACGCCAAGCTGCTGCTAGCGCACCGGCCCGATGCAAATGATGCTTGGGTCGCGCCGGGCTCCGCAGATTACATCATCGGTTGCCTTTCTGGCGGCGCTCGCATGGTTCTGTGGTTTGGCGGTATTCATGGCGATAAAAAGCTCGGCATGGAACTGGTCGGAAAAACGGCTGATAAAGGCCGGTATCTCGAGCCATTTGCGAAAGTTCTTCTGGCGCTGGCAGCGCGGCGCGAAAAACAGGATGCCTTGGCGCAAAAGCTCCTGCATGAATTGACCGAGGAATTTCCCGACAGCCCGCTCTTCGCTGCGGAATATGCGAAGGTCATGGGCCGGCCTATTCCAACCGAGATGAAGCCGAATTAGGTTCGCGGTGCCGATAGGCTGTATCTTTCCAAAACACAAGTGGCCTTTGCTTTTCCCGTTTAGTGGTTCGTTCATGATTCATCTCGGTGTTACGCAAATTTCGCCGCGCTAGGACTCTAATGCACTAGAATTGCATTCCCGGACGGTCCCGAACCGGCAAACATATTTAAAAGGCGGTGGCGTGTGTTTCAACAGGACCTCTTAAAAGGCCGGGCGATCTTCTTGACCGGCGGCGGAACGGGCTTGGGCCGGTCCATGGCTATGCGTTTTGCCGAGCTTGGCGCGCGCATGTACCTGGTCGGCCGCCGCGAGGAACCCCTGAAGGAAGTTTGCTCGGAAATTCACCGCGCGGGCGGCTCAGCGGCGTTCACCACCTGCGATGTGCGCGATTACGGCGCGGTCGAGGCCGCCGCGGAAAAAGCCGAGCAGCAGTTTGGTCTGATCGATACGGTCGTCAATAACGCCGCTGGTAATTTCATCGCGCGCACGGAGAAACTTTCTCCAAATGCCTTCAACACTGTCGTGGGAATCGTGCTTAACGGCTCATTTCATTGCACGCAGGCTTTTGCCAAGCGCTGGATTGCTCAGAAGCTCGGCGGCAACGTCCTGAGCATCGTGACCACTTATGCCGCAGCGAATAGCGGTTCCGGCTTTGTGGTGCCCTCGGCATGCGCGAAAGCCGGCGTGCTGGCTATGACCACATCGCTGGCCGTCGAATGGGCCAAATATCACATCCGGCTGAATGCCATCGCGCCCGGTCCCTTTCCTACCGAAGGCGCGTGGTCGCGCCTGATGCCCTCAAGACAATTTGAGGAGCACGCCAAGGACAAGCACCCCATGAAGCGCTTCGGACGTCACGAAGAGCTGGCTAACCTCGCCGCGTTTCTCGTGAGCGATATGGCGGAATACATTAACGGCGAGTGCGTGGTGATCGACGGCGGCCAATGGATGCGCGGCGCGGGCGAGTTCAACGACCTGCTCATGCTGCCGGAAACCGCGTGGGAAGCGCTCGAGGCGGCCCGCACCAAAAAATCGTAACGCCAGTTATTCCGGTAGAGCGCGTTTGCGCAGCTCCACACGCATCTTCACATCCCCGAGCGCCAAGCCGTTTGCTTCGGTGTGTACGTTGACTTCCTGCGGCTCGGGGTTTTTCGGCGGCGGATCGCCGAGCACGGGGAGATTCACTTCTATGCGCGCTGCTCCCGTCTGGTTCGCTCCAACCATAAATTTCAGAGTACCCGTTTGCAAGGTCCAGCCGGGCGGCAGATTCACGGAAACAGTGAATTCTTGCGATTCTATCGTCTGATTGCGCAACCACAAGGGAATCACGAATGTCCCGCCTGCTTGTTGAGCAATTTCCGGCGGTTCGGGATGCGGCAAATGTGTCAATCCATGCGCGCGTCGAAATTCCGCGTAGTAATTCCACGGTCCAGCGAGCTCGACCGAGACTGCAGGTCTTGAAGGCGCCGGCAAGATTTCCGGCCGCACAGAGGGAATCGGCCCCGGCGTAATACCCTCAAAAACATCTCCCGTCACGCTTCCACCAACCAGCGACTTCCCTAGCACGAAACTTATCCCGCTGCTCCAGAAACTATCCGACGTGACCATCTTTTCGATTTGCGCTTCGTCCATTTTAGCAAGTGAATCGATGAAACTCTTCGCCTGCGTTTCATGCCGGCGAAAAGACTCCAGGGCAATACGCCAATAGGCTTGTTTCGCTGATTTCGATATTTCCTTTACGGAATACTTGGGACCTTTATCGCGAAAAAGTTCTTCTTTGTCCGCATCCGGAAAGTAATAAATCTTCTTCGTCTGCCAGGGGCGCAGATTCTCGAGGTACGCTTCTAGCCGCCGTAGCGGTGCCGCAACCTGTTCGGGAAACGCCGTCGGATCGCCAGCCAGATCGAAAGCCTCGGTCGCAAGAACACCTGCCGCTTGATGGTCTCCGTGATCCTCGCCGATGAACGTCCCCGGCAAAAACGTTAGAAGGACCTCTGGGCGGGTCAAGCGTACAATCCGGACCAGATTTTCCAGTGCCATGCCATGGTCCCAATTCGCCAGAGACTGCAAAACATCTTGCGATGCGGTGTCTTTCCCCCCTAAAAACCACACTTTGTCGATTCCCAGCACGGCAGCGGCGCGGCGCGCTTCGATTTCGCGGATATCGCCAAGCGCCTTGGCCTGTTCAGGCCCAGCCTCGTTCGCGCCGCTACTGCCGCGCGTCCCGTAAGCGACCGCAACACGCTTGCCCTCATCAATCGCGCGCGCCAAATAAGGAGTTGCCGCGCCTTCGTCGTCCGGATGCGCCACGACAAGAAGAATGTCTACTTTGTAGCGCTCATCGGCCTGCAAAATCCGAACGGGAGTTTGCGCGAACGCATCCTTCGGCATGGGCCAGCAGATCAAGAAGACAAGCATCGGCAGCCAACTTAGACGATTCGCCCCGCGCATCCTTCTAGAACATAGATGTTGTGGAGGCGTCTTCGGAACAGAGGGGCAAAATTGCGATAAACGACTGAATTCGAAGGATGGGTACATCGAAGAATTCTATATCGAACTGACAGAAATCTCACACCACGCCAGGGCGTCAAAATCTCGCTTCACACGCGGCAAATTTGAGGTTGATCGCGTGCTCCCCCTCCGCAGGTTTCAGGCGTCTATACTAGCGCAATGGCCAGACTCACTCTTCTCTGCGGCGCGTTGATGGTTCTTTGTGCTCCCGCATTTGGCCAAAAGAGCGCTCCACTGAACACTGCGCCACCAGCTTTGCAGTCTGGTGTAGTCCTCCCGAAGGTCACTTCTGCAACGCAGCCAGAGCAAAGCTATGCGCTCTATCTTCCTTCTTATTACAGTCGCGGAAAACGCTGGCCGATTGTGTATGTATTCGATCCGTTCGCCCGTGGAAATGTGCCCGTCGAATTGATGAAGGAAGCTGCGGAACGCTGCGGCTATATCGTGGCGGGCTCGAACAATTCGCGCAACGGCCCCTGGAAACCTGAGGCGGATGCCGCCCAAGCTATGTTTCAAGACACTCACGCGCGCCTTTCAATCGACAACAATCGCGTCTACTTCGCCGGGCTTTCCGGCGGAGCTCGCCTTGCTTCATCGCTGGCGCAACGGTGTAACTGCGCCGCGGGCGTGCTCCTGAACAGCGCCGGCTTTTCGCCTTCGGCGCCGCCGTCGGCCGGAGCTACGTTCTCTGTCTTCGCTGCCGTCGGGACCTTTGACTTCAACTATGGCGAAGTCGTTCACCTCGACGAGACACTCGGGTCGCTTCATTACTCTCATTCGTTGCGCCGGTTCGATGGCCCTCATCAATGGGCGCCAGAAAGCGTCATGGACGAGGCGCTGGCCTGGTTTCGTTTGATCTCCATGAAGGCCGGCCACGAAGAACGCGATATGGCTTTCGTGAAGTCCCAGGCTTCCGAAGCGGAGAAGCGCGCGAAAACTCTCGAACTTTCCGGTGATCTGTACGGCTCCTGGAAGGAATATCGCCAGGCAGCGGAAACATTTGATGGTCTCGGCGAAGACCCGAACTTTCGAGAGCGAGCCGTCGCTATGGAGAAAGAGAAAGCCGTGCGCGACGGCGCAAAACGCGAGCAACAGGACTTCGAAGAGCAATCACGTCTAAGCGCGGATATTGATTCAGGGCTGGCCGCTCTCCGCCAGGACGCCGCCAACCGCGCCGACACGCGCAGCGATGTCGAACGGCAAATCTCGGAGCTCCGCAGTCAAGCCGAACATGAGAAGAGCCCGCAAAAACTCCGTGTCCGAAAGCGCGCCTTGGCCGGAATTTTCGTCAAAGCCATGGAGAGCGGCCAAGAGCGCCTGGAGGCTGGCGACTTCTCACATGCGCGCACCTATTTTGAACTGGCCGCTAATGCGGACCCGGACTCGGTGTGGGCGCTCAGCAAAGTAGCCGCCGCACGTGCCCTGGACGGCGACCGCAAAGGCGCTCTCGACACCCTTCGCCGCGCTAAAGAAAAGAGCAAGGATCCTGCAGCCTTCTCCGCATGGCTCTCGGACGAACCTGCCTTCGCAAAATTGCGCGCCACCAACGAAATCCAAGACTTGATAACGCCGGCCCAAGATCCCCACTAAGTCTCACCAATTCAGACTCTTAGTAAACTATCCTCGGCGCTTCGTGCTTCCTACTACTTCCTTTATCGATTGGACTGTTGACATACGATAAGTCCAGGATGGCTCGAATACATCACCTCCGACTCGAAGGCCGATCGCTTCGCTCCTTACCAGGAAGGCGAACGGCCGGTTTTGGTTCCAACCGTCGTCCTCTACGAAGTTCCGAAGATCCATTTCAACGGGTTGGCGCGGGTTACTTTCCTTTAGCATTCGCGCGACTCTGAGCTGCTCCTTGACCCAGATACAGCGCGCCGATAAGCTTAGAGTTTCTCCTGCCAGGTGAGCTAATCATGGAGCAAGTGCAAGTCACGTTGCCGGATGGCAAGATTCAAGAGGTGCCCAAGGGCACTACTCCGGCGGATATCGCGCGCAAAATTTCGCCCCGGCTGGGCGACGCCGCCCTTGTCGCTCGTGTGACCGCGACCAACGGTGCTCCTCTTCCCAACGCCCCCGATCTGGGCGAGCTGATCGATCTTCGCCGGCCGCTCGAAGAAAACGTCAAGCTGCAAATCCTGACCGAAAAAGATCCCGATGCGCTCTTCGTCTTCCGCCATTCCGCGGCGCATTTGCTCGCCGCCGCGGTCGTGGAACTATATCCCAACGTCAAGCTCGGCATTGGCCCGCCTACCGATACCGGTTTTTTCTACGAATTCCTCCGCGAGGAGCCGTTCACTCCGGAAGACCTAACCAAAATCGAAAAGAAAATGCACGAGCTCGCCGCGCAGGATTTGCCGAACGAGCGAAAGTTACTTCCCAAGCCGGAAGCCCTCGAGCTTTACAGGAAGAACAACCAGATCTTCAAATGTGAGCTCGTCGAAGAGAAAGCCAACGAGCTGATGGTCTCTTTCTACACCACTGGGAAATTCATCGACTTCTGCCGCGGCCCGCACATCCCCTCCACCAAGCGCATCACCGCGTTCAAGCTCATGAGTGTCGCCGGCGCCTACTGGAAAGGACAGGAAGGCAATCCGCAGCTCCAGCGCATTTACGCCGCGGCCTTCTTCACGCAAAAAGAGCTCGACGAATATCTAAACCGCCTCGAAGAAGCCAAGCGCCGCGATCATCGCAAACTCGGCGTCGAGCTCGAACTCTTCAGCATTCAGGAGGAAGCCGGCCCCGGCCTCATCTTCTGGCATCCCAAAGGCGGCCTCATCCGCAAAATTGTCGAGGACTGGCTCCGCGAAGAACTCCTCAAGCGCGGCTACGACCTCGTCTACACGCCGCACATCATGCGTCTCGACCTCTGGAAAACCAGCGGCCACACGGGCTTTTACAAAGACAGCATGTTCGGCCCGGTGGAAGTCGAAAAAGCCGATTACCAGCTCAAGCCCATGAATTGCCCGGGCCACATCCTCATTTACAAATCAAAGCTGCACAGCTATCGCGATCTGCCTGTGCGTCTCGCCGAGCTGGGCACGGTTTATCGGTACGAACGCAGCGGTGTGCTTCACGGGCTCCTGCGCGTCCGCGGCTTTACGCAAGACGACGCGCACATTTTCTGCACACCTTCGCAGATCGAAAGCGAAGTCGAAGCTTGCATCGATTTCGCCTTCGCCGTAATGAAAAATTTCGGCTTCGACAAATACGAAGTCGAACTTTCCGATTGGGATTCCGCCCATCCGCAAAATTACGCTGGCAAACCGGAAGACTGGCAACGCGCCACGTCCGCGCTTGCCGAAACCATGAAGAAGCTCAACATTCCGTATAAAACCATCACCGGCGAAGCCGCCTTCTACGGCCCGAAAATCGACGTCAAGCTCATCGACGCCATCGGCCGTCCCTGGCAGCTCACCACTGTCCAGTTCGATTTCAACCTCCCCGCGCGTTTCGGCCTCGAATACGTCGCCGAAGACGGCGCGAAGCATCAACCGCTGATGGTCCATCGCGCGCTGCTCGGCTCCGTCGAGCGCTTCTTCGGCATTTTGATTGAGCACTACGCCGGCGCCTTCCCGCTCTGGCTCGCGCCCGTGCAAGTACAAATCTGCCCCGTCAGCGAAAAAGTCGCCGATTACGCCAAGCACGTCACGGAAACTCTCAAGCGCCACAACATTCGCGTCCATCTCGATGACCGCAACGAAAAACTCCCGGCCAAAATCCGCGACGCCCAGCTCCAAAAAATTCCCTACATGCTCATCGTTGGCGCAAAAGAAGCCGAAGCCGGCACCGTCTCCGTCCGCCATCGCAGCAAAGGCGACCTCGGCCCCAAGCCCCTCGCCGAAGTCGCCGCCGCGCTGCAAGAAGAAGTCACAACTCGCTCGCTGAGTTGAACAATTTTCCCAGTGCGTGCGTTTGAATGACCTTCGCCGATAGTTGCTGCATTTTCTGAAACCTCCTTCCCAAATTTCACTTTGAGGGAAGTGGCCGCTGTGTTACGTTCCCTGCTGATGGGCTTCCCTCCAGCCAATCCCACACCGCAATTCGCCACCGCGGAGTACGCGGGAAGCGGCGACGTTTGCAAATCGTGTAATCAAGCCATCTCCGGCACGTACTATCGGATCAACGGTTCGCTGGCTTGCGACCGCTGTACCACGCAGCTGCAAACCCAGCTCCCCAAAGATTCACACGCCGTTTTTGTCCGCGCGCTCATGTTCGGCATTGGCGCCGCAATCCTCGGACTTATCGGCTACACGGCTTTCACGATTATTACCGGCATCATGATCGGCTACATCTCTCTGGCCGTCGGCTGGCTGATCGGCAAAGCCATGCGTACCGGCTCAAGAGGCGTTGGCGGCCGCCGCTATCAGATTGCCGCCGCGCTATTCACCTATGCGGCTGTCTCGATGGCCGCCATTCCGATCTACTTTTCACAAATCAGCAAAGGCCAAGCCACCAAACCTCCTCAAGTGAAGACGGCGCCCGCTAATCCAGGCGCCGCTGCTGACGACGCCGAAGGGGACGACTCCACTTCCTCATCTGGCGGAACAACGCAAACGCGCCCCGCGAAACCCAAGATGAACTTCTTCATGGCCATCGGTGTGTTGGCGCTTATTGGCCTGGCTTCTCCCTTTCTAGCATTGCAAGATCTTTTCCACGGTGCGATTGGTCTCATAATTTTGTTTGTTGGCATCCGCTTCGCCTGGCAACAAACCGGCGCCCCGAAAATCGATATCGTTGGCCCGTTCCAAAGCCGCGCGCCTGCACCGACGCCGGCAACCTGAACTTTTTATCCTCCACCCGTGTCCTCTCCTCCCATCGTTGAACCCATTCGCAATTGCCACAATTGCGGGCAATCCGTACCGCTTGGCGCGCTGGATTGCCCGCAATGCCACTCGCTGCTCTACAGCGAAGAACTCGTTCGCATTTCCGCAAAAGCTAACCAACTCGAAGAACAAAATGCTCTTCCACAAGCTCGCGACGAATGGCGAAAGGCCCTCGCGCTTCTCCCTCACAATTCGAATCAAGCCGAATGGATTCGCGGAAAAATCTACAAACTCGAGCTGACAGAAAAACACGCCGCCGCAGCACCGCCGAAAAGTGATTGGACAAAACGTCTGGGTCCTCTGGCACCGATCGTCGTATTACTTGCGAAGAGCAAGGGCCTGTTTCTTGCCCTATTCAAACTGAAATTCCTTTTCAGTTTTTTCGCGTTCCTCGCGATCTACTGGACGCTCTACGGCTTCAAATTCGGCGTAGGTTTTGCCGTCCTCATTCTCGTTCACGAGCTCGGCCATTACATCGACATCCGCCGCCGCGGCCTCCCCGCCGACATGCCCGTCTTCCTCCCTGGACTTGGCGCTTACGTTCGATGGGAAGCCATGGGCGTGACTCGCCAAACTCGCGCGGCCGTAAGCCTTGCCGGGCCCCTCGCTGGTTTGCTCGCTACCGCCGTCTGCGCGTATCTTTGGCATCACACCGGCTACGGCTTGTGGAGCGTGCTGGCCAGAGTTTCCGGCGTCTTAAATCTGTTAAATCTTACCCCCGTGTGGATTCTCGACGGCGGCCAAGCCATGAACGCTCTCTCTAGAGCCGAACGTTTCGTCCTCTTGGCTTTGACGCTCACCCTCTGGGCGTTCCTCGGACAAGGCTTGTTCTTCCTTGTCGCCGCCGGAATCACCTATCGCCTCTTCACCAAAGATATCCCTCCCATTCCGAATCCTCGCATTGCGGTTTACTACGCTTCTCTTCTCATCGGTCTTGGCGCAATCCTCTATATAATTCCGGGGCAAGGTCTGGTTGCCCGGTAGCGGTCGATTACAGAAAGCGAAGGATCTGATGCGTCGCACAATTTCCAGGCGGTCATTACTCTCAGCCGGAGCCGGCATCCTTGTCGCGGCAGCGGCTCGCGCCGAGGTCTTAGTTTCCGCCGAAAAAGAAGAGGGTCCCGTCATGCTCGACCACATCCTCCTCGGCTGCGCCGTTCTCACCAGCGGTATTGAGGGCGTCGCAAAGCGCACCGGCGTCCGCGCCGCATTCGGCGGCGTCCATCCCGGACGCGGCACGAGCAACGCTCTCCTATCGCTCGGCGAAAAGCACTACCTGGAAATCATCGCGCTCGATCCGCTGCAATCCGACGCGCCAGACCACTACAGCTTGGCGAAACTCATTGTGCCGCGCCTGGTCGGCTGGGCCGCCCATCCCGGCGACCTCAATTCGTTCGCAACTCGGCTCCGCGATGGAGACATTGCCTTCGAGGGTCCGAATCCTGGCTCGCGCCAACGTCCCGACGGCCGCATCCTCCAATGGAAAACTCTGAATCTCAAGGACGACCGCGATGGGCTTCTCCCTTTCTTCATCGAATGGAGCGCCGACACCGTTCATCCCTCCGCCGATGCACCCGCCGGCTGCCGCATTGTTCGCTTCGAAATCGCAACTCCGGAGCCCGAGCAGCTAAGCAAAACGGTGGCCATCCTGGGCCTCGACGTGAAAATAGCAAAAGCCGAAAAAGCACAACTTCGCGCCACCATCGCCGGCCCGAAAGGTGAGCTTGCCCTCACCAGCTAAAGTAGGTAAACGCAAACAAGCTGGGAAACGATGAGCAGAACTCTTCAGATTGTTCCATGGGGTTGCTTGGGCGCACTTGGGGCAACCCTCTGGTACTGGTCTACAGGTCTTTTCCATTCATGGCGCTACTCGGCATCCGGAATTCTCGCTGACCCATCCCCACGCCAGTTTGGGTATTGCCGGGCAACCCGCCGAGCATGCTATACTTTGAAACCCGTCCCCGGCCCGTTTTCGGCTGTGGGTACGGATTTGTGACGATTCGAGGCCCAGCCCGGCGAGGCGGGCCGCAAGGCGCCTTTTAGCAATTAGGGGGGAATATCGCAGAACGCAGCTTCCGGCAGAGCGACCGTATCCGAGTTAACGAAAGGATCCGGGCGCGCGAACTCCGGGTGATTGATGAAGACGGCGGCCAGCTTGGCGTCATGCAGCCGTTCGAAGCGCTGAAACTGGCGCGCGAGCGCGGGCTTGACCTGGTGGAAATCTCGCCGACGGCGGATCCTCCAGTTTGCAAGATCACCGACTACGGCAAGTATCTCTACCAGGCCAACAAAAAAGCCCACGAACAGCGCAAGAGCAGCCGTGGCTCGCAGCTCAAGGAAGTAAAATTTCGTCCAGCGACCGCGGAGCACGATTATCAGGTTCGCAAAAACCAGATCATCCGTTTCCTCGGCGACGGCCATAAAGTTCGCGCCATGATTTTCCATCGCGGCCGCGAAATGGCGCACCAGGAAGTGGGCCGCGCCAAAATGAATCGCTTGCTTGTGGAAATCGGCGACCACTGCCAGATCGAAACGATGCCGCGAATGGAAGGCAACGTTCTGGTAGCTCTGTTAGCTCCGAAAAAAGGCGTTTCCGTTGCCAAGCCCAGCGGGCAATCAACAGCCAACGCCCAGCAATCGCAGTAGCGACTGAATTTGATTTTTGTAGGGACGGGGGCTTGTCCCGCCCGCTAAGGAGAGTATTTCAAGTCATGCCACGGAATTCGACGAAACCGAAACTGAAACTGAAAACCCATCGCGGCGCCAGAAAGCGATTCAAGATCACCGCGAACGGCAAAATCAAACGCATGCACTCCGGCAAGCGCCACCTGATGGGCACCAAAGCTCCGGGCCGCATGCGCAAGCTGAAGAAGCTGACGCTGGTCAGTCCCAGAGACGTAGCAGCCGTCAGACAAATGCTTCCCTACGGCTAAAGCCGTAGAGTTTTTCCACGCGCGCGGAACCATATTTCACGCGCGCAAGAATTTTCTTCGTAGGGGCACGGCATGCCGTGCCCTTCCGACTGAAACGCAGGACGCAAGTCCCGCGTATTGTGCCAGGCAGCGCTTCACGGGTGCCTGCCGGCCGATAAGCCGCAAAAAAGTGTTTGCCGCAAGGCAAACAGAACGCGGCCAGCAACGCAATCAGAGACAAACCCGCTGCCTAGCGCGTATTTCCTCGCGTCAGCGCACCTCGTTTGTCTCCCAACTTAAGGAGAAAAACCCATGGCACGCGTAAAACGCGGCACAAAGCGCCGCGCCCGTCGTAAAAAGTACCTCAAACGGACAAAAGGCTTTTTTCTAACAAAAAGCAAGCTCTACCAGTCCGCACAAGAAGCCGCGAATCGCGCCGATCGTTACGCCAAGCGCGACCGTCGCGTAAAAAAACGCGAATATCGCAAGCTCTGGATCCAGCGCATCGGCGCAGCCGCTCGCAACAACGGCCTGACCTATGGCCAGTTGATTCACGGCCTAAAAGCCGCTGGCGTCTCGCTCGATCGCAAAATCCTCGCGGACATCGCGGTCAAGGACGCCGCCGCCTTCCGAAGCCTGGTAGCCAGCGCGAAAGCAGCCGCGCCACCGCAAGCCAAAAAGGCCTAGCGCGCACTTAAATCCATCTTACGTAATCTGTTTCGCGATTATGCCGAACATTGAAAATCCAACCGCGAAGACTCTCTCCGATCTGGGCGTAACCACCGCCGCGACAATCGCGGATCAATTCGCAGAAATCCGCTCGCGCTTCGACGCCGACTCCGCTCGGATCCACGACGAATCCGCCTGGAAGAATTTCCGCGACGCCTGGCTCGGCCGCAAATCCGGCGTCCTCGCTCAAATCACCGACAACTGGCTCAAACCCACCTCCACCGATCTGAAACGCGCCGTCGGTGCCGGCCTAAACGAACTTCGCGCGCACGTCGAATCGCAAATCGAATCCCGCCGCCAAGCCATCGAATCCGGCGCCGACGAATCAGCTCTCGCTCGCGAACACGTTGACCTCTCTCTCCCCGGTGCCGTACGCCCCATCGGCTCGCACCATCTAATCCGCCAAGTCTTCCAGGAAATCGAAGACATCTTCTTCTCCATCGGCTTCTCCGTCGTCGAAGGCCCCGAAATCGAAACGCCCTACTACAATTTCGAAGCTCTCAACATCCCGGAATTCCATCCCGTCCGCGACGATATGGACACCTTCTATCTCGACCTTCCGAAAGGTGCTCCAACGCCGCTCCTTCTGCGTACCCACACATCGCCAATGCAGATTCGCACCATGGAAAAACGAGAGCCTCCCGTTCGCGTCATCGTCCCCGGCAAGGTCTATCGCCGCGACAACCCCGACGCCACGCACTCCTTCATCTTCCATCAAGTCGAAGGCCTGGCCGTCGATTCAGACATCACCTTCTGCGACTTCACCGGCACGATCGAGTATTTCGTCCAACAATTCTTCGGCCCCGGCGTAAAAACCCGTTTCCGCCCCAGCTATTTCCCGTTCACGGAGCCCAGCGTCGAGTTCGACGTCTCCTGCATTTTCTGCGCCGGCAGCGGCACCAGCGCCGGCGGCGGCACCTGCTCCAAGTGCAAAGGCGCCGGCTGGATCGAACTGTTTGGCGCAGGCATGGTCGATCCCGCCGTCTACGGCTTCGTCAACTACGACCCCAAAAAAGTCAGCGGCTTCGCCTTCGGCATGGGCATCGACCGCCTGGCCATGCTCAAATACCAAATCGATGACATCCAAGTCTTCTTCCAAAACGACGTCCGCTTCCTCCGCCAATTTCCATGATCTCGTCAACCAACATTCGTTCGCGATATTTGCCCACGCAGAAAACTCTCCGTGTCCTCTATGCTCCGAACTCTGTGTCCTCTGCGTTAATGTTTTTCCTCTCTTTTCTTTCGTTCCGCCCGCAAAAGAGGAACCATGCCGTTCGCTGACTCCAAAAAACGCTTCTCGAACCGCGTAGCCGACTACGTCCGCTACCGCCCCGGCTATCCCACGGGCGTCCGCGACGTCCTCCGCGCCGAGTGCCTCCTCAAGTCCGGCCACGTCATCGCCGACATCGGCTCCGGTACTGGTTTCCTCAGCGAACTCT
Source organism: uncultured Acidobacteriota bacterium (assembly GCA_963705855.1). Lineage (GTDB taxonomy): Bacteria > Acidobacteriota > Terriglobia > Acidiferrales > UBA7541 > Acidiferrum. The sequence continues at coordinate 15,409 of CAVPLA010000036.1, read as the reverse complement.
TCCTGAAAAACGGCAATCGCGTTTTCGGCGTCGAGCCCAACGAAGAAATGCGCAAGGCCGGCGAAGAATATCTCGCCTCCTACGACGGCTTCGCCAGCATCAACGGCTCCGCCGAATCCACCACGCTCGATGACGCCAGCGTGGACTTTGTCACTGCTGGCCAGGCTTTCCATTGGTTCGACCGAAACGCCGCCCGCAGCGAATTTACTCGCATCCTCAAGCCCGAAGGCTGGGTCGTCGTCATCTGGAATGAGCGCCTGACAGACACCACGCCCTTCGTTCGCGCCTACGAATCCTTGCTTCGCGAATTCGGCACGGACTACGCCAGCGTCAAAGAAAGCTACCCCAACGAGCAGCACATGCGCGATTTCTTTGGCGCAAACCCGTACAACTCGCACGAGCTTCCCAATTTCCAGGCATTCGATTTCGATGGCGTAGCCGGCCGCCTCCGCAGCAGCTCCTTCATCCCCGCGCCAGATGCGCCCAATTTCGCACCCATGATGGAAGAACTCCAACGCATCTTCGCCGAGTTCAACCAAGACGGCCAGGTCCGCCTCGAGTACACCACTCACGTCTACTTCGGCCACCTGGCAGGTGCCCACTAATGCGCCCGCCGCTTATTTTCGCGATCCGCCCTTGTAGGGACGCAGCACGCTGCGCCTCTACGGCCCAGGCGTACGACACTGCGGCAGCATCCTTGACTGTCGGCTGTGAGCTGTCAGCTGTCGACTCCTCCGCGAATCACGGTTCACGGGCCACGGATCACGACGCACCAAAACGGAGCGCGACTGCCCCATGAAGGTCGTCTACAACTGGCTGAAAGAATTCGTCGAGGTGACCGCTCCGCCAAACGACGTCGCCTCGCGCCTGGCTCTGTCCGGCACCAACATCGGTAGCGTAGAGAACGGCCCGCACGGCGCGCTCATTGATGCCGAAGTCGGCTCGAATCGCCCCGATTGTCTAGGCCACTTCGGCATAGCGCGCGAACTTGGCGCCGTCTACAAACTCCCGCTCAAGCCTGTCGGCCCAAAGCCTGCCGAGAGCGCAACAAAAGTATCCGAAGCCGTAAAAGTCGAAATCCAATCTCCCGACCTCTGCGGACGCTTCACTGCCCGCGTCATCCGCGGCGCAAAAATCCAGCCATCGCCGAAATGGCTGAAAGACCGCCTCGAAGCGTGCGGCGTCGCCAGCATCAGCAACGTCGTGGACATCTCCAACTACGTCATGCTCGAGCTCGGCCACCCGCTCCACACTTACGACTACGACAAAGTCCGCGATCACCACATCGGTGTGCGCCGCGCAAAGTCCGGCGAAAAAATCCGTACACTTGACGGCCTCGAGCGCACCCTCGATTCCTCGATGTCGGTCGTCTACCAAGGTGACGGCTCACGCGCCGTCGGCATCGGCGGCATCATGGGCGGAGCCGACACTGAAATTTCTTTCTCCACGAAAAACATCCTCATCGAATGCGCCTGGTTCGAACCGATCGCCGTTCGCAAAGCCGCGCGCTTCCTGAAACTTCACACCGAAGCCTCCACGCGCTTCGGCCGCGGCGTCGATCCCGAAACGGCCGAACTGGCTTCGCGCCGCGCCGCCGAACTCATCCTGCAACTCGCCGGCGGCGAGCTGCTCTCCGGTGTCGTCGATGTCTACCCCGGCAAACGCGCTCCGAAAAGAATCCAACTGACGCGCACGGAGCTTCTCCGCGTCATGGGTGCGGACGTTCCCGACAAAGAAATCGAAGCAATCCTTGGCGCACTGGGCTTCGCGCCTGTTCGAATCGACCAGAATCGTGGCGCCGCAGGGTCGCTGCTCGCCGCGTGGGAATGCACGCAGCCAAGTTGGCGCGCCGAAGTCGAGCGCGAAATCGATTTAATCGAAGAAGTCGCGCGCATCTACGGTCTCGATAAATTTCCGCCGCGCTTGCCCGCCGCCCGCCAGGGTGCTCAGCGTCTGCCGAAATTCGAACCTGAGCTGCGCGTCCGCGAACGCCTAATTGGACTTGGTTATCGCGAAATTCTGACCATCCCGCATGTGGCCGAGGAACGCGACGCGCTCTTCCGCCCCGAAGGCGTCACTCCCGCGCGCCTTTCGAATCCGCTCTCTGAAGAAGCCAGCGTCCTCCGTTCGAACGGCCTCGTCACCATGGCCGCCGCTCTCGAATGGAATCTCAACCACGGCCAGCGCAACGTCCGCCTCTTCGAAATCGGCCGCAGCTATTGCCTCGAAGGAAGCGCTTCTGTTGAAACCCCAATTCTAACCATCGGCTCAACCGGCGAAGCCCGCGAAAAAGGCATCTACGAATCTGCGCGCGAGTACGAATTCGCCGACCTGAAAGGCGACCTCGACGCCATCGGCGCGCTCGCCGGAGGCTTCGAATGGCAGCAAGGCGGAGCCGCGTGGACTCACGCCGCCCGCCGCGGCACAATGCAACTCCACTCCAACAATCCAAACACTGTCATTCTGAGCGAAGCGAAGAATCCAGGCTTGATTGTTGCCGCAAGAACAAGTTCAAATTCGGGCTCGCTAGGCGTCGCCGGCCAACTTGCACGGCGAGTCGCAGAAAAACTCAAATTACGCCAGGACATTTTCCTCGCCGACATTCAGGTCGACGCTTTGTACGCTCAGATTCGCGCGACAAAAGACGCGCGCCGCTACGAGCCGCTCCCGCGTTTTCCCGCGGTCGAAAGAGATTTTTCTCTGCTGCTGGTCGACGGCACAACGTTTTCCGACGTTGTTAAAACAATCCGAACGCTCAACATCGGCGAGGTCGCTTCCATCGATGCGGCCGATCTCTTCCGCGGCAAGAATGTCCCCACCGGAAAATATTCGCTCCTCGTGCGCGTAACGTTTCAGAGCCGCGAAGCCACGCTGACGGACATGCAAATCACCGTTTTCTCAACCGCAATTATTTCCGCGCTCGAAAAACAACTCGCCGCCCAGCTCCGCGCCAGTTGAACTACGACCCTTAACACATTACGCAGACTTTGTAGGGGCGCAGCATGCTGCGCCCCTACAAGCCAAATGTGGTATCTTCGGCTAGTCGAGAGCAGACTCCATGAGCGCACCGGTAAAAGTCGAAATATTCGGACAGACCTACGCGATTCGCGGCGATCTGGACGAAGCCTACGTCCAGAAACTGGCCGAGTTCGTCGACGAAAAAATGCACGCGATTGCCGCGGGCACGGCGACGGTGGACACCCAGAAAGTAGCGGTCCTGGCCGCACTCGCGATCGCCGACGAACTCCACAGTTCGCAAAAAGACCGCGGCGATCGCGAAGAATTGATGCGCGAACAAGCCGAGCGCTGCCTCACCCTCGTCGAACGCGCATTGAAACAGACTGCGTAAGATAGTTTTTCCCTCTCTGTTTGAATTCCTCGCTGAAATTTCTGCGCTTTGAAAAAAACGAAGAGAGATTTCATCGCACAAAAAGCGTGCGATGGGGCAGCCGTCCTCCCTGCGCGGGCCGACCGCTTTGCAGGAGCAAAAGCGGAAAGAAAAAAGCGTCGGCCTGCTAGGCTCGAAATGACGATGTGGTGGCACGACGCATCATTGGCTCCAGCTTGTTGGGGTGCGGATCCATCGGTGATTGCGGAGTTCGGCGTGGAGCGCTGGGGGCAGGGGGCCTTTGGCGCTGGCGGCTAGATTGGAGTCAACGTGGGTGGTTTTGCGCATGCCGGGGATGATGGTGCTGACGTCTTTGTTGTTGAGAATGAAGCGCAGCGCCATTTCCGGCATGGTCATGCCATCTTTGAGAAGAGGCTTGAGGGCATCGGCGTGCGCGACGCTGCTCTTGAGATTTTCCGCGACGAAATAGGTGTTGCGCCAATCGCCTTTTGGCCAGGTGCTGTCGAGCGTGAGAGTGCCTGCGAGCGAGCCTTCATCGAACGGGACGCGCGCGATGACGGCGACATCTTTTTCGCGGCACGCGGGGAAAAGTTCGTCCTCCGGATTCTGGTCGAAGATGTTGTAGATGACTTGGACAGCGTCGACGAGGCCGGCGCGCACGGCGCGGACGCCGTTCCACGGTTCCCAGCGATTGAGGCTGATGCCGACGGCACGGACTTTGCCGTTGTTGCGCAGGCTTTCGATCGCCCGCGGCAGGCGTTCATCGTCGAGCCACTTGTCCTCCCAGGTGTGAAACTGAATGAGGTCGAGCGTTTCGACGCCGATGTTGGCGAGACTCTTTTCGACGTACTCGACGATGTAATCGGGCGGATAACAATCGTCGAGAGAAAACTCGCGGCGGCTCGGCCAGCGCCGGTTTTTCGGCGGGACTTTTGTGGCAACGTAAAGTTTTTTGTCAGGTCCGCCCACGGCGGCGTTGCCTTTGTTGGCGCGAAGAATTCTTCCGAGAAGCTCTTCGCTGTGGCCGTCGCCATAGGCCCAAGCGGTATCGAAAAAGTTGCAGCCAAGATCGACGGAGCGCTGGAGCGACGAGAGCGATTCCATATCTTCCGAGCCGGTCCAACCGGCCATGCCCCACATGCCGTAGCCAATTTCGCTGACGTTCCATCCGGTGCGGCCGAATCTGCGGTAGTGCATGAGCGTGTGCCTCCTGGTTTTGGAGCGCACATTATACGGGAAAAGAAAGTGAGTAGTATCGAGTGAGGCGGGGAGGGTCCACTGATTAGAACCTGCGGGCCCAGCGCGGAGCTAGTGAGTGATGGTGAGAGAGTTGCCAGGTATGCGAAGCGCGATAGTGCGCGACAGATGGAGCTGCAGAGAACCCGAACTAATAGCGCCAGGAAGTGGTGTCGGCTCCTTGGGGAGCGGACTGGAGCATCTGGGCGGCGGCTTCTCTTAGGACGCGTTGCGTGAAGGTTAGGCCGCCTTCGCGGGTGGTGCTGCCTGGGGGGCCGGTGTAGCAGTGGGGTTGGTCGACGCCGTAGTCGAAGGTGGCGTCGGAGTGGGGGTTGGCGGTGGCTTCGAGCGAGTGCTGCATCAGGTGGACGGCGCCGTCCAGGAAGAAGGTGTCGGCTGTGCCGACCATTACGTGGAGTTTGCCTTGGAGCTTGGGGCCGAGAGTTTTCCAGTCGCGCTGGAGTATGGCGGTTAGGTCGTAGTGTTCGCGCCAGTAGGCGGCGACTTCTTTATTGATAACGCCGGTGCGCTGATCCCAGATTTCGGCAGGGTAGCCGTCGGGGCCGGCGGGGCTAAAGACGGCTTGCCAGATGTCCCACTGTTCGCCGGAGCGACCGTGGGTGCCGAGGACGAGTTCCCAGCGATTGGTGCCTTCGGTGGTGGCGAGGATGATGCCAGGCGGAGTGCGCATTTCGGATTGGGCGATGCGGCCGAAGGGGCCGATGGTCCAGTAGGCGTTGGGGTCGTCGTAGATGTCGACGGTCTGGTAGGCGTGAAAGTCGACGGGGTCAGGGCAGGCGCCCCAGGCGCCGTTGAAATCATCGGGATAGAAGATTTGCGTGGCAAGCGTTTCCCAGCCGCCGGTGGAACCGCCGTAGACGGCGCGAGCCCAGCCTTGGCCAATGCCGCGGAATTGTTCTTCGATCGCGGGGATGAGTTCGCGATTGATGGCTTCGCCGTAGGGGCCGACGTTGGCGGAGTCGACGGCGTAGGAATCGTCATAGTAAGGATTGGCGTGCTGGACCAGGAGGAGGAGCATGTGGGGGAGCTTGCCGGTGGTCCACTCCTGGTAAAACTTGTATTGGGCTTGGGCGCGCTCTTGGGCGTAGCCGGTTAGATCGGACGACGGGGGCGTGGTGCGGAAGCCGGTGAAGTCGTGGGGGAAATGGCCGTGGTCTAGAAGCAAAGGATAGTGCGCGTTGGGATGGGAGGCCCAACCTTCGGGGATGACTACGATTGCGCCTAGATACATGGGACGGCCCCAGAATTTTGTGAGGGCTGGGCTTAGCATTTTGATGTGCTTAACCCATTCAGTGTCTTTCGCGGGCTCGATGGGAGGAACGATTTTTGTGAGATGAATTTGAATAGTTTTCGCGTCGGCAGGATCGATGTGAACGCGTTCGGGCGTGCTGTAGAAATTGCCGGGCTTGGTGTCCCAGTGCTGGCCTTCGCCTTCGTCCATGGGGAGCTTGACGGTGTGGCCGTCGGAGCGATGGAAGGTGGTGTATTTGTTTAGGACGCCCTGGACCCAATAGTCGCCGGCGGGAAGATCGCGGAAATTGGCGGTGGGGTAGCCGAGGGCGTCATCGGCGATAATGGCGCTTTGGCCCGGGGCTAGGGAGTCGACGTCGGCGCCGAAAATTTGCTGGGACTGGACTTCTTCTTCGAGGATTTGGGTGCGCGGCTCAGGGTCTTCTTTCGTGGAGATGACGACGTAAACGCGGCCGTCGAGAGGAGTGCGGCTGAGGTTTGAATCGAAAGAGACGGCGAAGCGAGGTTGCGCGGCGGAATTTTTTGCGTGCGAAGCTTGCGGTGCGGCTTGGAGAATTGTCGGCGGCGCGAAGAGCGCGACGAACGCTAAGGGGCATGCCAGAGCGTTGACGAGAAACTTGCTGGTGGTCTTGCGCGAGACGCTGCGATTATTTTGTAACACTAGGGGCATCAAAATTTTCCTTCGCGAAATTTGGATTGCATTTCTGGAGCCGGGCCATTGTAGCGGAGTGTTCGGAGAATGTCTGCGGCGGGGTGGCCAGCGGACTTAAGGGAATCGGGATGAGAAGAGAAAGGCGCGTGGCTGAAGCCACGCTTCTACAAAGACGGAAGAAGCGACGTGGGACAGGGAGGTGAATTGTCCGCTGGGATTAGGCTGCTGCCGCAACAGTTTTCTTGGTGGATTTGCGGCTCTTCTGGAGCACTTCGCGCTCGGCGCGGACCCAGTCCTCCAGCGGGTTGCCGGGGGCGCCGTTGCGCTCGAGGTAGATCTCGTAGGCGCGCTGTGCGATTTTTTGCTCAGGGGAAAGTTTTTTCTTGACGGAGGGGGATTTGCTCTTTGTCGATGAACCGTTGCCGTTTGTTCTTGCCATAAGCTCCTCGTTCAGGCCGTGACCCGCGGCCTTGATTCCTACCTTTCGAGAAATGCCGGCCGTGCGTGACCAGATCGCTGATTTAAAATCGACTCGAAGCCGGCTGGCATGCTTCGATAGACGCGGCATCTATTATGAGAGCGAATTGATGCTGGAAGGTAAATGAAATTTGAATGGGGAGTATCGAATTCCGCAATAATTGGGGCGCAGGAAAATGGCGGAGACCGGCGCAGAGCGAGGGAGATACTGGAGTTAGGACATCACCGGAGTATCGGCTGAGGGCGCGGGGTTCTGGCGTCGTTCACGCTCAACCGTCTGCGATGGAGAAATGCCTCAGGACGCGAAGCCGCTTGTCGCTGGGATGCCGCGGGCGTATGCTTCCGTGCGGCATCTTTGGAAGAAGCGGGGCGCGAAGTGCGGGCCAAGGCAGGGAGGAGAATGAAGATGAAGCAAATTGGATTGGTAATGGCGGGGTTGCTGGTCAGCGGCGCAATGTGTGCGGCGCAGGATGCGGCACCGGCGGGGCCGGTGGCGAATCCGGTGACGACGATGGTGAAGAGCCAGTTGACGCGGTACGAAAAGAATATGGTGGGGGCGGCGGAGTTGATGCCAGCGGAAAAATATGGGTTTAAACCGACGCCGGAGATGAACTCGTTTGGACATACGGTGATGCATATTGCGCAGTCGAACTATTTTTTGTGCTCGAAGATCTCGGGGCAGGCGGCACCGGACTTGAAACTGACGGATGCGGATGGAAAGGACAAGCTGGTGGCGGCGTTGAAGGGTTCGTTTGAGTTTTGCTCGACGGCGCTGGCAGGCGTGGACGATTCGAAGCTCAGCGATCCGTTAACTTTATTCGGAAATAGGCAAACCTCGAGGGCAGGGGCGCTGATTATTTTGAGTGATGACTGGTATGACCACTATGCCGGGCAGGCCATCTATTTGCGGTTGAACGGGATTTTGCCGCCGACAGCGCAACCTGCGCCAGCGAAGTAGAAGGCTCGGGTTCGCTCCGGCAAGACTCCCAACCGGGGCGGAAATATCGCAAAGAACATCTCAATGTGAAACAGTTGAGAAAGCTTTCCTGGAACCAAGTCCCTCTACGGCCTAAGGCGTTCGGGTAGGATTGCCTTTCGCTAGTTAAGTGGCTTAATTACAACAACTTATAATTACTATGGACGTCGCAATGCGCTGGTGGAACCGGTTCGCAAGAAACGCGGAAACTTGGTAATAGGACTGCAGCTTTAGTGCGGCAAAAGGGAGTGGCAACGGTGTGGGTGGCCCCAGAGCCGAATCCCCGCGCCTGCTGCTTTAAGGCCGCACCATGACAAGCCGGGAACGAAGAACTCGATGCGCCGCCACATGCGGCTGCCTACTTTTAGCGCTGCTTAGCCTGACGCCAGTCCTGGCGCAGGATAATGACCGCAAAATCGTGAAAAAGGTGGACGTGCAGTATCCGGCCATCCTGAAACGAAGAGGAATTGGCGGGACGGTACGCCTGAAGGTTGCCATTCATACGGATGGGAGCGTTAAGGACGTTGAGGTGCTAGGTGGAAACCCGGCTTTGGCCGATGCCGCCGAGAAATCCGTACGGCAGTGGCGATTCTCGCCGGGCGGCGAGAGCACGATGACCGTGGCCGTGACGTTCGATCCGAACACTTAAGCGATCGAGTTGATTCCTCGAAGAATTCCGCCTATAAGGGCGGGGCCCTTCAGAACTCAAAGTAAATAAGCCTCGCCTCTACAAAATGTTAGGTGTTTTCCTTCGGAACTCGGGAGACGCGGAGCGATAGCTCAGCCGCCCCTATATTTCTGTCTTTCGACAATGGAATCTGAACGACGTTCGCGCGCCGCATGGCACGCGACTACGTCAGACCTGAAGGACATCGCCTTCACGGGCGACGATTTCGTAGAGAACCGGGTTGACGAAGAAGCCGAGAACCAGGCGCGAGACCAGGCCGGCGACGACGACGATGGCGAAAGGCTTTTGTGTGTCGCTGCCGACACCGGTGGACATGGCGGCGGGGAGCAGGCCGAGGCAAGCGACGAGCGCAGTCATCATGATGGGGCGAAGGCGGAGGAGTGAGGCTTCGAGCGTGGCGTCGCGGACGCTTTTTCCTTCGAGGCGAAGCTTGTTGATGTAGCTGACAAGAATAACGGCGGTTTCGACAGAGACGCCGAGCAGAGCCAGCAAACCGAGGATGCTGGAGACGCTGATGGGAGTGTGGGTGAGCTTGAGGGCAATGAGCGCGCCGACAGGTTCGGTCAGGATGACGCCGAGAGCGATGGTGATGGGGAATTTGAAATTGCCGTAGAGCGCAAAGAGAATCATGAAAATGAGCAGGAGCGCCAGCGGGCCGATGACGAGGAATTGCGCCTTGGCTTCGAGGAGCTCGCTGTACTCGCCCCCCCAATCGAGACGGTAGCCTTCGGGAAGAGTGACGGCTTTTTTGACGGCGTCCTGGCCGGCGTTTACGGTACCTTCCAGGTTGCGGCCTTCCACGGAAAACTGAATGCCAATGTAGCGCGAATTGTTTTCGCGATAGATGAAGGAAGCGCCGGAGGCTTCCTTGATAGTGGCGAGTTCGGAGAGAGGAATCTGCTGGCCGGCGGGCGCGGGGACAAGGAGATCGCCGATGGCGCGGGCGCTGGAACGGTATTGCGGTTCCATTCGAACGACGAGGTCAAAAAGTTTTTCGCCTTGAATCACTTGTGTCGCAGCTTGACCGCCGATCGCGGCTTGAACGACGGCTTCTACGTCGGCGACGTTGATGCCATAGCGCGCGATTTTGGCACGGTCGGCGTCAATGAGAAGACTAGGCTGTCCGAGCTCGCGGACGACGGTTAGCTCCTTGAAACCGGGTGTTTTGGCCAGAATGTTGCGAATCTCGACGGCTTTCTTCTCGAGGACGTTGAGATCGGGGCCGAAGACTTTGACGGCCAAGGAGGACTTGAGTCCGGTGAGAGCTTCGTCGACGGCGTCTTCGGCGGGCTGGGTAAAATTAAAAATTACGCCGGGATAAGACGCAAGTTTTTTGTCGAACTCGCGGCTAAGCTCTTCCTTGGTGTGAATGGAGCCGGATTTCCAAGACGCGTCGTCGTAAGGCTTCAATCCAACATAAAACTCACAATTGAAAAACCCGGTGGGATCGGTGCCGTCGTCGGGGCGGCCAAGTTCCGAGCCGACGACGGTGACCTGCGGGTATTTCGAAAGAATGTCGCGGACCTGTGGAGCGAACTTGGCGGAGTCTTCGAAAGAAATCGTGTAGGGCATGGTGGCGCGAAGCCACAGAGCGCCCTCATCGAGGTGCGGCAAGAATTCGCCGCCGATAAAGGGGAGGAGGAGCAGCGTGGAGCCAAAGATAAGAGTGACGACGATCAGAGTCAACGCCGGATGATTGAGGCACCACTCGAGTTGCTTGCCATAACCGGTGCGGACGCGCTCGAAAAGGCGATTGGGTTTTTCCTTGACGCCGTTCTTGAACCAGTAGGAGGCCAGGACGGGAACCAGAGTGAGTGTGAGGACGAGGGCGCCGACGAGCGCGAAGGCCATGGTGTCGGCCATGGGATGGAAAAGTCTTCCGGCGGGACCGGTGAGGGCATAGATGGGGAGATAACCGGCGATGATGACAGCGACGGAATAAAAGATGGGGCGGTCGACATCGCGAGCGGCGGCGAGGATGACCTCGTTGATTTTGTATTCCTGGCCATGGCGGAGGCTGAGTTCACGGTAAATGTTTTCGACCATGACGATGGTGCCGTCAATGATGATGCCGAAATCGATGGCGCCGATGGAGAGGAGGTTGGCGGCTTCGCCGGTAGCGTGGAGAAAGATGAAGGCGAAAAGAAGAGCGAGTGGAACGGTAAGCGCGGTAATAACGGCAGCGCGGATACTGACAAGGAAAAAGATAAGGACGATGAGAACGAGCACCATGCCGCGCACGAGATTCCACTCGACGGTGTCGGTGGTGACTTTGACGAGATCGCTGCGGTCATAGTAAGGGCGCACTTTGACGTCGGGTGGAAGCAGGTCGCGGTTGATCTCGACGGTTTTTTTCTCGACGCCTTCGAGTACGTTTTGCGTCTGCTCGCCGCGGCGCATGAGAATGACGCCTTCGACGGCGTCGGGGTTGTCTTTCCCCTTCTCTCCTTTGTCCTGGAAGCCGAAAATGCCGAGGCGCGGGGCGCTGCCGATGACGACGCGGCCAATGTCTTTGACGCGGATAGGCACACCGTTGCCGCTGCCAACAACGACTTCGCCAATGTCTTCGGTGGTTTTGACGAGACCGAGGCCGCGGACGTAATAAAACTGGCCGCCCTGGGAGTAGAAACCACCGCCGGTGTTGGCGTTGTTAGCGGTGAGAGCGTTGAGCACCTGCACGACGGGGAGGTGATAGTTGTAGAGCTTCACCGGGTCGAGCAGCACGTGATACTGCATCGTAGGGCCGCCGAAGCCGGAGTCATCGGCAACACCGGGAACGCTGCGGTAGGCGCGCTCGATGATCCAATCCTCGAAGGTGTGGAGTTCCATCGGCGAGCGATCGGGGCTCTCGATGACGTAGCGGTAGACGAGGCCGCTGGGACTGAACAGCGGAGCCATGCTGGGCGTAACGCCGGGCGGAAGAGTGGCGTCGCTGAGGCGCTGGAAAACGACCTGGCGGGCAAAATAGGAGTCAGTGCTGTCCTCGAAGGTGAGGATGACATCGCTCAGACCGTAAAGCGAAATGGAGCGCATGACCTTGAGGTTCGGCGTGCCATTCATGGCGAGCTCGAGGGGAAGCGTGGTGAGGCGCTCGACCTCTTCGGCAGCATGGCCGGGCCACTGGGTGATCAGCTCGACCATGGGCGGAGAAAGATCGGGATACGCGTCGACGGGCATGCGGCGGAAGGAATCGGCGCCGGCAATTACTATCAACAACGTGATGATAATGATGAGGAAGCGCTGGCGGAGGGCGAATTGGACAATGTGATGGATCATCGTGATTTCTCTTGGCCGCTTCTCCCTCTAGTGCTCCAAAGAATTCTTGAATTGCAGAAATAGGCTACCGTCGCCAACAACGCGCTCGCCTTCCTTGAGGCCACCTGTAATCTGCGTGCGGCCGCCGTGGCTATCTCCGAGCTGGACCAGGCGGCGCGCGAACTCGTTTTGTTTCGTGGAAGACTGCACGTAGACGAAGGGCTGGTTTTCTGTGTCGCGCAGCACAGACGCGTCCGGAACCGTCAGTGCATTGGCGATGGAGCCGGCATTTACGTAGGCGGTGACGTACATATCCTTTTTTAGCTTGTTGTTAGGATTTTCGGTGACAATGCGCGCCTGAACCGTGCGCGTGTTGGGATCGAGCGCCGTGGCGATGTAAGAAATTCGCCCGTGAAACTTGTCGGGATACGAATCAGTATCGACGTCCACACTATCTCCCAAGTGAGCGTAGGCCATTTCGCCCTGGTAGACATTGACGAGGACCCAGACCGTCCTCATGTCCGAAATGGTGAAGACCTGGGTTGCGCCGGCCTGAAGCAGTTGGCCGGGTCCGACGAGGCGTTCGACAATTTCTCCGCCCACGGGAGCGAGTACGGGAACTTGCGAAGTGGTTTTCGGTGGATTCTTCGCAAGAGATTCGGGATCGCTTACGCCTAGCACGCGGAGAGCGTCTTCGCTGGACTGGAGATCCGCCTGGGCTAGATTGCGCGTGGATTCGGCGGTCTGAAAGTCGGCCTCGGCAATGGCGCCATGAGCGAATAGATCCTGCGCGCGGGTGTAGAACTTCTGGGCGAGCAGAAAAGCATCGCGGGCCTTGATGTAGGCGGAGCGCGCCGCAGAGTAGTCCGGGCTGTTGACGGTAAGGAGCGGCTGGCCTGCGTGGACGGTTTCGCCGGGGGCAACGAGAAGTTCGTGAACGGGCCCGCCGATGGCGGCGAAGACTGGCGTGGTCATGAAGGAGTTGTAGGCCACGGCGCCGGTGAGCCGCAAAACACGCGGGAGGCTGGCCTTTTCGACGGACACCACCTGGACGTGGGCCATCTGATCCTGGGGAACGGTGAAGAGCTCGGCAGATTCCTCTTTCGACTCGCTCGAGGAGTAGGAAGTCATCTTGGACTCGGAACCGCCAGAACTGCAGCCAGCGAGCGAGGCCATCGAGAAAGCCCGCGACCAAGAAAGAGGCGGGAAAAATCAAGACGCGCAAGTGGGTTTTGAAATTCATGGCAGATTCCTCGTTCCTACGGCTTGGCGCATCTGTTCGAGCGCGGTCATATAGCTGGCAAGCGCCTGGCGGTAGGCCAGCTGGTTGGCGCGATAGGTGCGCTCTGAATCGAGAAAATCGAGCAGGCTGGCGGCGCCTTTTCTGTAGGCGTACTCGGTGATATCGCGGGATTTCTGGGCCTGGTCGACGTAACCGCCGCGGTAAAGCTGAATGATTTGATCGTTGGAGTGCAAGGCCTCATAGGCGTCGACGACGTCGGTGAGGACTTGCTGGGCGGCTTCGCTCTGCAATTCCTGGAATTGGGTAATAGCGTAGCGGGTGCGCGCGATCTCGCCTTGATTGCGGTCGAAAATGGGGAGATCGATATTGAAGAAGAAGGTGCCGCTGTTGACGCCCGCGACGTGCGAGTAATCAAAAGTGACGTTCAAGTCGCGCTTTCCGTTGGCCTCTGCCAGTGACTCCTGGCTATGAGCAGCGGTTACGCCCAATTGGGCAGCCTGCAAATCGGGGCGAGTGCGAAGGGCCAGCGCTTTGAAATCGTCGATACCTCCGTGAACAGGCTGGTAGTCGAGAGCGCCATCGACGTCATAGTCGTCGGGAACGGACTCGAACCCGAGGAACTGGCGAAGGGCGGCAAGCGCCTGGACTTTAGAAAGTTTCGCGGCAAACACATCCGACTGGAATTGCAACAATTGCAGTTTGATCTTGAGCAGGTCGCCTTCGCTCATGTCGCCCGCTTTATAGCGGAACTCACTGATATCGACGGTCTTCTGAAAGCTGTCGAAATCCTGCTGGGCGAGGTCGAGAGTAGATTGCGCGAGTAGAACGTTGATGAACTGCTGGGAAAGGTTGAAGGTGAGCTGGCGCTCGTTGTCGGTCACTTGAGCACGGGTGACGGCGGTCTGATCTTTAGCGGCTTGCAGGCGATGCTGACGTTTGCCGCCGCGTTCGAAGAGGTAGCCAATGCCTATGTCGAATTGCGCCTGGTTCTCGAAATAATTCGCGGTAAAGTTACTGGGTTGAAAAATGGGAAGGAACTGCGTATCCCATGCCAGAACGGGATTGGGACGAAGATTGGCGGTGATTTCCTGCGCCTGATTTTGAAGAATGGTCGAGCGCGCCGCGAGCAGAGCGTGATTGTGCTGCAACGCAAGACGAATGGCTTCGTCGAGACTGATGAGCGTGGGCGCGGGCTTGTTGGTGTCCGCGCGTGGCGGGGCAGCCTGTGCGGGGGATGCGGGCGGAGCAGGCGCGGGGTTCTGGGCCAGCACGCAGACGGGCAGGGCCAAAAGCGCGGTGGCCAATGCCGTTCCTTTCTTCATGTTAATACTCCTCTGGAGTCCCGTGCGGTAGGGACAAGTCGATGCAGTTATGAAGGGACCAACAAAATGGAAGAATTGCGGAGAACTACAGAGCCGGAGGCGCCCGAGGAGAGGTGGAACGCTGAATTTCTACAGAAGGAGAGAGAATAGTGACGAAAACTTCGAGCCGGTTCACGACGGGAACTACGGCGAGATCTGGAGTCTGAGTCGTAATCGCAGAGCCTGCGGTCGAACAAAGCTGACAGGGGTGCGAACCACTTGGCGCGGAATTCAGGTCGGCACAAAAGTGGAACTGTGCCGCCAGGAAGATGATTCCGAGCAACAAAGCACACAATCGGCCCTTATTTGGGTTAGCGAACATCTTTCTACTAAGACGAAGCTTAGGCTGGAATGGTTGCGGGGTCAAGCAACGGATAAGGGCGGGGGTCCACAATTTGTATCAATACCCCTGGTCTCGTGCGTCTAAGGTGCTAGGCTAGTGCGTAGCTTAATGCGACTGGGAACAACTATATTCGGACGGAACATGGCGAGCCGTGCTCTCGCTGTATTGGCTTGCGCCGTGCTGCTGTATTTTGCGGCGGGCGGCAGCCTGCTCCACCAGCATACGGGTGGACCGGAGACGGCTTGCCACATCTGCCAGTCGTTGCACATGCCCGTGCTTGCCGCGGCTGCGCTCGACCTTGTCGCCGCTCCCGAGCTGATCGCCCGATATACTTCGCTCCCGCAGCATACTGCGCCGAGCAATTCGTTTTCTCTGCACCGCGCTTCCCGAGCGCCTCCATCCGCGTAATTCCCGTCTCCTGCTAGTGAATCGCACAAATAAGCGCTGACTTTCAACTGGCCAGCGCTACCGCCATTTTTCCAGGCGGCCTCTATCCACAAGAAAAACTTAGAACCCTCGGGAGGGTGGAGAAAATGTTTAAGCGTTCAAGCATTTTT
>CAVPLA010000035.1:0-91166 GCA_963705855.1 uncultured Acidobacteriota bacterium | reverse complement strand
GTTGACGACGTATTTGAGGAAGCCTTGCGACTTCTTGGTGAGATCAGGAATCCGATAGGTGTAGTTGATAGTGAAAACGTGGGTGCGGTCGAAACCGGCGTCGCCGTAGGCGCTCCTGGGATTGAGCGGATTATTGCCGTTAAAGAACAGCCCCTCGGAAAGGCCGCTGCCTTCATCCAACGTGTGAGACCAAGTGTAGGATGCGTTGACGGTGAGACCGTGGCTCAATCGCTTCTTCACACTAACTTGGAGGGCGTTATAGTTTGAGACTCCTTCGGCTTCCCAGAAGTCGGAATTGGGGTTATAGCCGATGAAGGGCACGCGAAGGGCGGTATTGCCATCAGCACCGGAGAACTCCCCGATTGTCGTTGCAACCTGTTCAGTCTGAAGGATTCCCGGATTGCCGTTGGCATCGAGGATGTCATCGGTGGCCTGATACCCGTAGGAGTAGATCTGTCCATTAATGGGGTTCGTAGGCGTGGCAATGCCAGGCTGATTAAATGGAATAGGTAGAAGTTGGTGCTGCCCGTGATTGCCGACGTACCCGAGGTCGATGAGCATCGAATTAATGGGCTGCCACTGAACGTCGAGGGTCCAGTTCTCCGAGTATGGCAAGGTGTTCCTGGGATCATAACCACCAAAGAGAAACGCGAACAGGGGCGTTCCCGTGGGAGTGCAGGTCGGCGTTACCGGTGGGGGGCAGCCGCTCAATGCCGACTGGTTATGAACGAGCGCTTCGATCCCGGAAAGATTGCTGGGGGGAGGCGGTGGGGGCGTAGTACCGAACGGCTTGTTGCTAAGGCACTGAACGCCGGTACAAGTGGTGTTGAACGGCACGGTGAAAGGTTGCTGGGTGGTCACACCAAAAGGCCCGCTGATTCCGAGTCCCGCGCTGGCTGAGAGTTCCGTAAAGAATTCGCCACGGTCCGCATACAAGCCATAACCAGCCCGAATGACAACGTTTTTGACGAAGTGCGGAGACCACGCCACGCCGATGCGGGGCTCGAATATCCACTGCCGCCCCGTGAGGGTCGAATTATTTACGCAGAAACTCGACTTGGTCCCGCAGAACTGCTTATTGTTTCCGGCGATGACCAGTCCGATGTTGTTAATCGTGTCCGTACCGAGATCGTAGGAGTAATTCTGCGGATAGAAATTGGTGAGAAGTCCATTTTTCTCGGTAAGCGGTCCGTCCCAATCCCAACGCAGGCCGGCGGTTACGGTCAGATTGGACATTAACTTGTAGTTGTCCTGGACGAAGAGGCCGGTCTGTTTTGCGCGAAAGTAACGGTTGGTTTCGCCATTCAACAGCTGGCCACCACCGTTTCTGCCGCCGAGATTTCCCGTTAAGAAGTTGGCAAAATTACGGAAAGTGAAGGTGGCCACCTCGTTTTCCTTGTTGAGGACGTTCAACTGGCCATAATCACCGTTGAATCCGAAAGAAATGGTGTGGCGACCAACGCTCCAATTGTAATTCGTGCCTGCCTGAAAGTGATTTTGGAAGACACCGGCATTGGCAAAGTTGTTGGCCGGGCCGATGCGCAGCCCGTTGGTGTTTCCCGAACCAGCGTTGGTAATGCTGAAGCCGGGAAAGAACTTGCTCCCGAGAAGATCAATGTTCACATCGCTGGGAGTAAGTTGTTGGGAGGTACTGGCGTTAGCGAACTGACGGATGAAACCAATTCTCTGCTCCCAGGTAGTATTCGGAGTCAGGCTCAGGGTGTTGTCGAGCGAGAACACCTGGCTGCCTGCGTGGAGTGTCTGCGGGAACCCGAGAACCTGGCTCACGGCGAAGGGACTGGTCGAGGGATCGTTTTGAAAGTAGTACTTTCCTGCAAGGCGGTCCTTGGTGCTGAACAGGTAGTCAACGTTTCCGTTGACTTGGTCAGCGCTAAAGGTGCTGGGAGGTCCTACCTCGAGAGCATTTCCACCCAGGACGTTAATTTGGTTGGGATCTGTGACGGTCGCAGAAGGAACGATGTACTTACCGTTCGGCCCTTTGGCATTGAGGATGGCCAGCGAAACGCTGTCCACATTGCCTACCGGAACCCCGGCGAGCGCGGCCAGCGTCGCTGCGCTGCGATCATCGGTAAGGCCAGTGGGAACGTTCGCAAATTGCGTGGAGCCGTTGGTTGAATCTGACACTCTCTGGCCCTGGTAGGAACCGAAGAAAAACAGTTTGTTTTGTTTGATAGGGCCGCCGATCGTGCCACCAAAAGTGTTGCGGTGGAGCGGCGGGCGAGAAAGTCCTGCGGCGTTGAGGAAGAACTGGTTAGCATCCCAACCCGCCGTCTGATGATATTCATAGGCGTTGCCGTGGAAATCGTTGGTGCCGGATTTTGTGGCAACAGCAACATGGGCGCCGCTATTCGCACCCTGCGAGACGTCGTACATGGAAGTATTCACGTGAATTTCTTCGATGGTTTCCGGTGGAGGCGCGGGCATACCCTGGCCGATGGCGTCAAATACCGAAGTGTTCGTTTGAATCTGTCCGCCGGCGAGAAATTGTTCGTTGGTGTTCAGCACGAAGCGGCTCTCTCCGATTGCGCTGGCAGATAGTCCATTAAACAGGTTGTTTGATTCCACGGCATTGAAGGAAAAGCTGTTGCTTGTATCGCGCTGGCCGTTGGCAAAAATGTCTTGATTTCCCAGACCGGCGTTCGTACCCGCACCTGCGAGAAGGTCCGCGTTGACGCCAGGTGCCAAGAGCGCAAGTTGTGTAAAGCTACCGGTTCCGAGAGGGATATTCTCGATAAGCTCGCTCCCCAGCGTATAACCATTGGTCGTGTCGGTCTGATTGAGCAAGGGAGTGCCACTGACAGTGACCGTCACGTTTACTTCGCCAGGCTGCAGAGAACCGTTCACTGTGGTGGTGCGATTTCCCTGAACGAGGATTTGTGAGTGGGCCTCGGTCTTGAAACTGTCGCGAGAGAAAGTGACGCTGTAGGTGCCGATCGGAAGATCGGCAACATGGAACGAGCCGTCTGAGTTTGTAGTGACAGTTTGTTCCAAGCCAGTGGCCAGGTTATGGATCTTAACGGTTGCCCCATGGATCACCGCTCCGGAGCTATCTGTGACCGTGCCATCGATGGAGCCGAGAGTTTGCTGAGCTTGCAAAGGCCAAGTACACAAACAGAGGACAGCCAGAAAAATCAGGACAATCCGCACGATTTTCTCCATTTCAATACACCCCTAACGTTAGCTTCGACCGACCTGGCTTTGCCATGGATGTATCACATCCGAGGCACGTAAATCGAGTGCTCCCCTGTGGATATCCCCGAGCCCCCCGGGCCAGCAGGCGAGAGTATGGCGACCAGATAAATAGGAGTAAAATCCAAAATTACAATGCTGTGAATTTGAATCGAGCCATCTTGTTCTTGGACTATGGCTTTACCGTGACTCTCTTCCCCGAGTATTCAACGGTTTTGTCCGCATTTTCAGTAAGGCCGCCGCCGGTTCCGTGATTCTCAGTGACGAAGACGATTCGGAAGGTGCGTTTTTCAAGCATGCCGGGAAATAAGCCGGTGCGATCACCGATAGTTAGTGTGTGCGCGGCGTCGTCCCAGGAGAAGGGAGTCGTTGCGTGGACGCCCTTTTCGTAGTCGTAGGTGTCGCTTTCGTCTTCGTAGAGAGTAAATGCGCCGTTCGCACCGCGATAGACGCGCAGTTCGATGGGATTGGCGGATTTTTCGGCGGCATATTGGATGTCCGGGCCGAGTGGAACGATGGAGCCGGCGCGCACGTAGAGCGGCATGCGGTCAATGGGAGACGGCGCGTCGAGGGTGCGGCCGCCCTGGATCGCGGCGCCGGTCCAGAAGTCGTACCACCTGGCGTTGGGAAGATAGAGGTGGCGCGTGGCGGCACCTGGCTCGGTGACCGGATTTACGAGAATCGCTGGGCCAAAAAGAAATTGGTCGCCGATATTTTGCGCGCGTGTGTCTTCGCGGAAGTCCATGACGAGCGGGCGCATGATGGTGTAGCCCTCACTGGTGGTTTTCCACGCGAGTGAATAGATGTAGGGCATGAGGCGGTAACGGAGATTGTCGTAGGCGACGAGAGTTTTCTGCGCGTCGGGGCCGTAAGACCAGATTTCGTTTTGATTTGTAGTGCGCGTGCCGTGGGCGCGGAAGATGGGGCAGAACGTGCCGAACTGAAACCAGCGGATGTAGAGTTCGCGGTAGGCGGAATCGTCCGGATTTGCGGAGACGAAGCCGCCGATGTCGGTGGTCCAGTAGGGAAGGCCTGAGACGGAGTAGTTCAGGCCGGCCGGAATTTGACGGCGAAACGTCTCCCAACTGGGATCAACGTCGCCGGACCAGGCGGCAGCAGCGTTACGTTGAGATCCGGCGTAGGCAGAGCGCGAGAGAATGAAGACGCGTTTTTTGTCGGAGGCTTCGCGCTGGCCTTGGTAGACGGCGGTGGTAGTCATCAGCGGAAATTCGTTGGCGTAGCGCGCGCCGTTTTCGCCGCCGTTCACCTTGTTGTTGACGAGGAGATTGGTTTCGCGGCCTTCAGTTTCGGGTTCCGTCGTGTCGAGCCACCAGGCGTCCGCGCCGATTTTGAAAAGCGCGTTATTCATGAGGTTCCAATAGTATTTGCGCGCCTCGGGATTGAATGCGTCGTAGAGCGCCATGCGCGGCGGATGAAAACTTTGAACTTTTGTGCGATCGATGAAAAAGCCGTGCTTATCCATGTCGTCGTAGACAGGAGAGCCGGGGCGCAAATAGGGCCAGACGGAAATCATAAGGTGGACGTTGTTTTTATGCAGCGCGTCGATCATGCCTTTGGGGTCGGGATAGTTTTTGTTGAAGATGGGCTCGCCCATGGTGTTCCACCAAAACCAATCCTGAACGATGTTGTCGAGAGGGATGTGCAGGTCGCGGTATTTTTGCGCGATGGCGAGGAGTTCTTGCTGTGAGTCGTAGCGATTTTTGCATTGCCAGTAGCCGTAAGCCCACTTTCCGACGAGAGGCGCGGCGCCGGTGAGTTCGCGATAGTCGGCGATGAGGAGGTCGAAATCTGGGCCGTAGAAGAAGTAATAGTCCATCGAATCGGAAACTTCGGAGCTCAGGTAAAAGGCGTGGACGAAGCGGTTCGTGAAGCGGCTACGCGAGCCGTTATTCCAAAAAATAGCGTAGCCCTTGCTGGAAAGAAGAAGCGGAATGGAGATGTTGGTGTTGTCTTGCGAGAGGTCGACGGATTCGCCGCGATAGTTCCAGACGCCCGCTTGGTGCTGCCCTAAGCCGTAGAAGGCTTCTTGTGTGTCCCACATGTTGACGAATCGTTCGGAATGGTAGGTTTTCTCGCCGTTGACTTCCGTTGGCGTGAGCGTGCGGGTGTTTTCCTGAGTGAGTTTGTGGCCAGCGGAGTCGTAGAAGATGAGGGAGCTGTCCGCGCGGGTGATTTCGATTTTGAAGCGAGAGGTGGTCAAGGTGATGAGCTTTGGGTCGTCGGTGTGGAGGGCGAAGTCTGCTTTGGGCCAGGATTTCTTGGTGACTAGAAAGTCGGTGCGCTGGGGAACGTCGCGTTCGATGGAGTAGACGATGTGGACGATGGAGTCTGAGCAGACCTTGAATCGCATGAAGCCTGACTGCAGAACGAGAACGACGCCGTCGGCCTGTGGATCGACCGAGTTTACTGGATTGAGGGGCACCCATTGGGCCCTGAGAGAGGGCGCAGCCGCGAGGGAAAGCAGGAGCAAGGGGAGCGCGATGTACTTGTAAGCATGCAAAAAAGAAATTGGTCGCGTGGAATTCATGGAACTCCGTGTACGATAACGTTAATTTGAGGCGAATATCCGGGGGAACATTGGCACCGTGGCTCTGGGGTTGTCAATGGCCTTTGCCAACGGCCAGGGCCCGGCGGCCGGGCAGGCCGAGTTCAGCAAGTCTAAGAAAAATAAGGAGAAGATTCGCGATTGATGAATTTTTGTGATACAAGGCGTGGGGAAGAATCGATGCATCCTAAGCGGGTCGAGGGTAGAGGAGGAGCGGAATGGTGCTCAGGGGGAGAATCTGCATGGTGGCGTTTCTAATGGCGTTCGGTCCGGAGTTCGCGTCGTCAGCGCCGGAGGTAGAGGCGCAGACGGCTGCTAAAAAGGACGCGCATGTGGACAAGGCGGAGTTTGGGAAGATGCCGGACGGGATAGTGATCGAGTCTTTCACGATTTACAACACGCAAGGGGCTTCGGCGAAGCTCATTACCTACGGAGCGACAGTGACAGAGCTCCATGTCCCCGACAAGAATGGCAAGGTGGGCGATGTTGTGCTGGGATTCGACAATCTTGAGGGGTACTTGGGGAATCATCCGCATTTCGGCGGCACGATCGGGCGGTACGGCAACCGGATCGCTAAAGGCAAGTTCACGCTGGACGGAAAAGAGTATCAGTTGGCGATCAACAATCCGCCAAACAGTTTGCACGGCGGGCCCACCGGCTTTGACCGGCGAGTGTGGAAAGGGGAACCGCTTCAGGTGAAGGATGGAGCGGCGGTGCGGTTTACGTATTTTAGTAAGGATGGAGAGGAAAATTTTCCGGGGAACCTGCACGTGAGCGTGACTTACACACTGACGAACTCGAATGAGTTCGAGCTCGAATATGCCGCGGAGACGGACAAAGACACGACCGTAAACCTGACGAACCACAGTTACTTCAATCTGGCTGGCTCGGGAGATATTCTGAAAGAAGTGCTCTATCTAAACGCGGACAAGTACACGCCAGTGGATTTGACGCTCATTCCGACGGGCGAGATTGCCAGCGTTGAAAATACGCCGCTGGATTTCCGGAAACCCACGGAGATAGGGCTGCACATCGGGGAAATTAAGGATATCGGCGGGTACGACCACAATTTTGTTGTGAACGGGAAGATGGGAACGATGCGTATTGCCGCGCGGGTGACCGACCCGACGTCGGGAAGGCAGATGGAAGTGTGGACCACGGAGCCGGGCGTGCAGTTCTATTCGGCAATTGGTCTAAACGGGAGCATTGTCGGGAAGGGCGGCATCGCGTATCCGAAATATGGGGCGGTGTGTCTTGAGACGCAGCACTTTCCGGATTCGCCGAACCGGCCTAACTTTCCATCAACGGTTTTGAAGCCTGGGACAAAATTTCACTCGGAAACGATTTACAAATTCTCGGCAAAGTGACGATTCGGAGGAGTTGAATTGTTGATAGCCTGGACATTACTGGTTGTCTGGCGTTGTAAGACGCTTGCAGAGGAGAGGCGATTCGGCACTCTATGACTATTCCTTACGCGCTTATCGTACCCGCTCGCCTCGTTCATCTTTCGGCTGTAGACGTCGTCATCGTTGTCTTTTACTTTGCGCTGGTGCTAGCCATCGGCTTCTATCTCCGCGGGCGCGCGAACACTGGCGAAGATTTCTTCATGGCCGGTCGGGAGATGACCGCTTGGGTGGCTGGACTTAGTTTTCTCTCCGCCAATCTCGGCGCTCTGGAACTGATGGGTTGGGCGGGTTCGGCGTATCAGTACGGCATCCTCGCGACGCATTGGTATTGGATTGGCGCCATTCCGGCGATGCTGTTTCTCGCGCTGGTAATGATGCCGTTTTATTACATTTCCAAGACGCATTCTGTGCCCGGTTATTTGAAATTGCGCTTCGGAGAGCCCGCTCGTGCCGTGTCCGCGGTTTCGTTTGCATTCATGACCGTGCTGATGAGCGGCGTCAACATGTTTGCCATGGCCAAAGTCATGCAAATTGTTTTGGGATGGGACATCAATTTCAGCATTTGGGTTTCGTCGCTGACGGTCGCGGTCTATGTGACGCTCGGCGGATTGCGGTCGGCCATCTTTAATGAAGTGCTGCAGTTCTTCTTGATTTGGGCAGGAGCGCTGCTGATTCCGATTCTCGGCCTTTACGAAGCTGGCGGCTGGAGCAACCTGAAATTGCAAATTGCCCAGAGGGCTTCCGATCAGTACGTACACCTGTGGTCCGGATTGGGTTCCTTCACGGACAACCCAATGGGAATCAACTGGATCGGCATTGTGTTCGGGCTGGCTGCAGTCATCTCCATGGGCTACTGGACGACGGATTTTCTTGTCGTGCAACGCATCCTCGCCGCCAAGGATATTCGCAGCGCGGAAATGGCCCCCATCATCGGAGCGGGATTCAAGATGTTCGTTCCGCTCATCGTGATTTTGCCGGGACTGCTGGGCTTGGCCGTGCTTCCGATGAAACTCGTACCCGAATCGGTCGCCGCCGCCACCGGAATGCACAGCTACAACGACGTGCTTCCGTTGATGCTCGCGCGCTATTGCGGGCCTGGTTTGCTTGGCCTCGGGATCACCGCGTTGATCGCGGGCTTCATGTCTGGCATGGCCGGGAATGTGAGTGCGTTCACGACCGTCTGGACGTATGACATCTACCGCCCGCTGATCAATAACAAAGGCACGGACCACCACTACGTCAACATGGGCCGGTGGACGACCGTGGTCGGCGTGCTGATCAGCGTCGGCACCGCGTACCTGGTGATGCAGTTCGCCAGCATCATGGATTATGTACAGGCGCTTTTTAGCTTTTTCATCGCCCCGCTTTTCGGCACCGTCATTCTCGGCATGCTTTGGAAACGAGCGACGGGCCCGGGCGGCTTCTTGGGTTTGCTATGCGGCACATTATCTTCCATCGGGATGTGGGCTTGGGTCAAAGCAGATCCATCGGCGCTGCGTTATGTGGCGCTCTCACCGCACGCTAAAGCTTTGGCGCAGGATATGTTTCAGGCGCTGTGGTCTTTTCTCGTTTGCATGATCGTCACCGTTGTGGTGAGTTTGGCGACGAAACCCAAAACAGACGCGGAGTTGACGGGCCTGGTTTACGGGTTGACTACAGTTCCTTCCGTCGGAAACATTCCCGTGTATCAGAAACCCGTTTTTTGGGCCGGTGTGGTTGCGGCGGTATTTGTTGTCCTGAATATTATTTTTTGGTAGTTCTCGGAGCCGGAGGTTGAAAGCATGATTTCCATTTGGTTTTTTATCGGGATATCGTTGCTTGTGAATGGATTGCTGATTATGGGCGCCGGTATTTACGAGATTTGGCATCCGCCTGCGCAGCAAGTCGTGCTCTATAATTTGCATGCGAGCGTGTGGTGGGGCGCGCTGATGACAGTGATCGGAGCGTGGTACTCCTACCACTTCAAGCCCGGGCAGAAAAAAGTCTCTTAATGGCGAGTCGCCGCGTCTACTTCGGCTGAGGTGGAGATAGTTTGAATTTGCCGTTTAGTTCGCGGAACTAGATTGATTCTCCGCGAAGATGGAATGTAACGCCGGATAGACCCGGCGGTAGGTTTGATAGCCGCGCTGCATGATGGCGCTGGACTCTTTCAGAGGAATTACGCGTTTCTCAACACGCACGGCGGCATCGCAAGCTTCGTCCACACTCCCCCAGCATCCTGAACCCACACCAGCAAGAATCGCCGCGCCATAGGCAGCGCCTTCCTCCGCTTTCAAGATTTCGACTTCGTGTGCGTAGACGTCTGCTTGAATTTGCTGCCAGAGCGGCGAGCGAGCCCCGCCACCTCCGAGCCGAATGCGTTCGACGGGCACGTGAATTTCGCTGAAGATGCTGAACGTATCCTTCAAGCTGTATGCAACGCCTTCGAGGACTGCGCGGATGAGATGTGCGCGGGTATGCGAGGCGGAGAGGCCGACAAATGCGGCCCGGGTGAACGGATCGAGATGCGGAGTGCGCTCTCCCATCAGGTACGGCGCCCAGAACGCGCCTTCGGAACCGGCCGGAACCGCAGCGGCTTCGGCGGTCATGCGCTCATAGGGATCGCGGCCGTCATCGAGTCCCGCGCCAAAACGATCGCGGAACCAGCGCAGAGACAGCCCGGCGGATTGTGTGACGCCCATAACGTGCCAACGACCCGGCATCGCGTGACAGAAAGTGTGCAAGCGGCCTTTCGGATCAAGCGAGGGGCGATCCGTCGCCGCAAAAACTACACCGGAGGTTCCGATGGTGGTGCTGACGACTCCAGCGCGCGTAATGCCCATGCCGACCGCTCCAGCAGCTTGATCTCCGGCGCCGGCGACGACGGGAGTTCCCGCGCGGAGCCCAGTTGCATCCGCGCCAGCTTGCGAAAGCTTTCCGCAAATATCCTGCGATTCGTAAAGCTTCGGGAGCAGCCTCAAGTCAATGCCGGTTTTGCTGAGCACTTCGCTCGACCACGTGCGGTGCGCGACGTCAAGCATCAGTGTTCCGGAAGCGTCGGCGACGTCGATGGCGGATTCGCCGGTCAGGCGCAGGCGGACGTAGTCTTTCGGCAGCATGATTTTGCGGACGCGTTGCCAGTTCTTTGGTTCGTGCTCGCGGACCCAAAGAAGTTTGGTGAGCGTGAAATTTGTCAGCGGGGGATTGCACGTCAACTGGATGAGACGGTCGAGTCCGATGGTGCGCTCGAGTTCTTTGGATTGCGCTTCCGTTCGTTGATCACACCAGATCAGAGCAGGACGGATGACTTCGTCGTTTTCATCAAGGAGGACCGCGCCATGCATCTGGCCTGAAAAGCCGACGGCGGCAATGGACTCGGCTGCAAGGTCTGAGGCTTGGAGCGCCTCGCGAACAGCTAGCGCGGCGGCGCGCCACCAGTCGCGCGGGTCTTGTTCCGCCCAACCCGGTTGAGGGCTGGCGAAATCTGCGTGCTCTTCCGTGCCAGAGGCAAGCACTGTGCCGTGTTCGTCTAGGATAACGGCGCGAGTTCCGCTTGTTCCAACATCGATGCCAAGGATTGGAATACCGCCTCCTTTTAAAGCAAGAGTTGCGCGAGATCTACACGATGCAATTTCCGACACCCGCTGAGTTAGGGACGGGATAACTTCGGGAAACGATGCAAATGCAGCACGCTAGCAGATTGCGTTAACGTTCACGGAGGACATTTAAGACCACTGGACTGGGCTTGTCAACGCGTCGTCGAGGAGAATATCGGCGGCTTGGCGGTACGATTGACAAGCCGCAGAGTCGCACACACAATGCCTGCACGGGAATTTTCTTTGGATTGACGCGACGTGCGTGGCGGGAGGCCGAAAAATGAGCGACGCGAACGAAACAATCGATCGCAGAGAGTTTTTGAGCAAGTCAGCTGCGTTGATCGCGGGCGGAGCGGCGCTGCCGAGCACTGCGCTTTCCTATGAAAGGATCATTGGCGCGAACGACCGTATTTCACTGGCGCATATTGGAACGGGAAGCCGTGGAAGTGATCTGGACTGGATCACGGCGCAATTAAAGACGAGCCAAAACGCCGAAATGACGGTCATCTGCGATTTGTGGAAAGTGAATCGGGAGAAGGCGGCTGCGAAAAACGCGAAATATTATGGCCGAGCGCCGCGGACGTTTCAGTATCTGGAGGACGTGCTTGCTTTGAAAGACGTGGACGGAGTGATTATTTCTACGCCGGAGCACGCACACTCGCCGATTCTCAAAATGGCGGTCGAGGCAGGCAAGGACGCCTATGTTGAAAAGCCGATGGGCAACGTGCTGGCCGAAGTAAAAGCGGCGCGGGATACGGTGGCGAAGAGCGACCGGATTGTGCAGGTCGGCACACAGCATCGCAGCGAGCCGTATCAAATAGCTGCGCACGATCTAGTACAGACAGGGGTGCTAGGCGACGTCAGCAAAATCGAAATCGTATGGAACTACCACGGGCCGAGATGGCGCGGCCGTGAAGAAACTAAATTGATCCGGGAAGAAGATACAGATTGGCATAAATGGCTGCTGACAAAACACTACCGGCCGTTTGATCCCAAAGTGTATTGCGAGTTTCGCTTGTACAAAGAATTTTCCGGTGGGATTCCCGATCAGTGGATGAGCCACGCGATTGATCTCGTGCACTGGTTTATGAAGGACAGCTTCCCTCGCTCGGCGATGGCACATGGCGGAATTTTTGCGTGGCGCGATGGCAGAGAGAATGCCGATACGTTTCAGGCGTTGTTCGAATACCCGAAGGGCTTTCTGGTGAGTTACGCGACGAGCTTTGGAAACGATGCACCGTCTTCAACGCGCTATATGGGAAAGAAGGCGACACTTACGAATATTGGGGGAGAGGGCAGCCCACGCTATCAGTTGGTCGACGAGAAGGGCAATCACGAAGACGATGCGGACATCGATAAGAAGCGGCCGGCGAAATACATTCTTCCGCAAGGCGAAACGAAACTTCCGCCGCCGGGCATCGATGACAGGACGCTGGAGCACATGACGAACTGGTTTGAATGCATGAGGTCGCGGCAGCAGCCGCATTGCACGGTGCAGGATGGTTTCGCGCATTCCGTGGCGAACATGATGTCGACGGAGTCCTACTGGTCTGGCAAGAAGCAATACTGGGATGCGGCTAGCGAGACATTTAGTGACCGGGCGCCCGGTAGTTGAATGAGAGATCATTGAGCGACACGCGTCAGCGCGGGATCGATTAAGGATATTAGGCGCAATCAGGAAAGATATTTGATGGTTTGTTCGATCAAGCTGACCGTTGGAGCATAGGGATCGCCAGGGGCATCCAACTCCATCGAACAATAGCCGCGATAGTTGCTGGCTTTCAGAATATCGAACGATTTCTTTAGATCAACGTTGAATTGCTTGTCGTCATCATTCGTCTCGCCGTCTTTCACATGGCAAATATTGTAGGCATGCTGAAACATCACTTGCAACGCTCGGTAATTGAAATCAGCATCGCCGCTCAACATGGAATTTGCGAAATCGGGCAGGGCGCGAAGATAGGGATTGTTGACGGACTCTATGACCTTGACGAGGAAGAACGCGTCCTCACTCACTAGATCATCGTTCTCAAGCGTGACGACAATATTGTTGTCGGCGGCATATTCGGTTACTTCGCGTAGGCTCCCCGCGGTGCGCTCGACATCGGGGGAAGAATTCCTCGCAGCGGCAACGTGCGTGCGTATTCCGGGAGAGCCGATACGCAAAGCGACGTCCACCCACTTTTTTGCGTAAGCGACAGCCTTCTCCCGGGCGGAGGCGTCGGTGTCGTAGAAACTGTTTACTGCGCTGACGGCGATATTTACGACGCGCACTTTTGTCTTCAGCAAAATCTGGCGGAAATCATCGAGATAGTCTGGTTGCAAGGATGTGAAATGGCGGCTGTGCGGCTCAATGTTGTGAATGTTGAATTTCGCGACCACATGGGCCGGGAATTCGAGGAGATTCATTCCAGGAAGGGTGGTATCGCGGTCGCGATTGTCGGGGCTAAGAATGTACGCGCGAAACGGATACGACGCGATGGAGATGCGCTCGCGAGGGTGAGTGGGGAAAATAATGCGTGGTTCAAGATCGGGAATTGCCATTGCGTCGGGGACGCTAGCCGCGGTGAGACCGCCAGCCGTCAGAACAGAGATTCTGTCCAGGAACGCGCGCCGAGTTAGTGAGTTCATCTTCTGCATTTATCCCACATGAAAAATATGCCCAGGGAGCAGCATATCACTTTGAGGAAGGACTCCGGTGCTTCGCCGGAGTTGCTGGGACTGTAATGCGCTGGCAGGGGGAGGAATAGTACCGCGAAAATGTTTCTGCGGCCGGCTCGCTTGACGCAAGACGCGAAGGTGAATAGCCTATCGCAGGGCGGCACAGTGGGACGAAGCGGGACTGACCGAACTACAAACCGCGTGGCGAATATCGAATCGGAGGGTCCTGCCATCCCCGAAGGTGAACTGCTCTGGACCCCGAGTGCTGCGCAGGTGGAGGACGTACTTTGGCATCCAGTCGTCCGCGCGGCACTCGCGTGTGCTCGGCAAGCACACTATGCGGGCGCGGAGTGGTTTCCCGGCGCGCGGCTTAATTATGCGGAGCACGTCTTAAGAAACGAACGAGCCGGCACCGATGCACTCTTGTTTATAAGCGAGACAACGCCGTTGACCGGCCTGCCGTGGGAAGTTCTTGCCGGTCAAGTACGCATCCTTGCGACGCGGCTTCGCGAGCTGGGCGTGCGGCCCGGCGACCGGGTTGTGGCCTACATGCCGAATATTCCGCAGACAATGATCGCGATGCTGGAGCGGAAGGCAGCTTCCGCCCGATTCAAGCCGATCGTCTCAATGCGCACACGCACCTCGCCAGCGCCCGGCTCGCCGACCTCCAGCGATTCGAATCGCAGAACTTCCAGCCCGCCAAATTCGTGAAATCGAACAGTCTTTGTGACCATTTATGGTTTTCTCCTGCGTCCAACTTTTCGTTCGGCTTGGCGCATTGTGAAAGCTATCGCAATCTCGCGAATCGACTCTTACTCGACAAAACGTTCCCAAAGCTATTACAGACTCTTCGACTGAGCATGGACATCAGAGAACCGCAGCTTACAGAGAACTCGTGCTACTTGGAAAGAGAGCCCGTGAAGTATATATAGATAAGCCGCGAGAGACAGCGCTTGGGCCGAGCACAGCAAGTGCGATGAGTGACGTATTGCAGCGTTTCTGTGCATCGACGCCGTCTGGAGTTTCTATGCAGCGAAGAATGTTTCGATATGTCGCCGTTGGCGTGGCGCTTCTGAATATCGTGGGATGTCGTTCGAAGCAAGAAGGCGGAGAAGAATCTGGGCCTGTGAGCTCTCCAGCCAACGTGGACGAGCTGCGGCTGCTCCATGCGGATCAAGAACCTGGAAACTGGATGAGTCATGGCCGGACCTACAGCGAACAACGCTTTAGCCCGTTGAAGCAGATCAGCGATCAAAACGTCGGCCAACTCGGCCTCGCCTGGTACGTAGATCTGGACATGCGGCGCGGGCAGGAAGCGACCCCGATCGTCGTCGACGGCGTGATGTACATCTCAACAGCGTGGAGCAAAGTCGTCGCTGTGAACGCCGCGACAGGACAGAAACTCTGGTCCTACGATCCGAAAGTGCCGCCGGAGTGGGCCGTAAACGCATGTTGTGACGTGGTCAATCGCGGCGTAGCCGTTTGGCGCGGGAAAATTTTTGTCGGCGCACTCGACGGCCGCCTTATCGCTCTCGACGCCGCCACCGGGAAGCCTGTCTGGGAAACTCTCACCATCGATCCCAAGTATCGCTACACGATCACCGGCGCGCCGCGCGTCGTCAAAGGCAAAGTGCTCATCGGCAATGGCGGCGCCGAAATGGGAGTTCGCGGCTATGTCTCCTCCTACGATGCCGAGACGGGCAAGCTGGCGTGGCGCTTCTACACCGTTCCGGGCGATCCCTCGAAACCGTTCGAAAGCCCCGCGCTTGAAAGCGCAGCAAAAACCTGGAGCGGCGAATGGTGGAAGCTTGGCGGTGGCGGCACTGTTTGGGACTCGATCGTCTACGATCCCGAGCTCGATCTGCTCTTTATCGGAACGGGCAACGGAACGCCGTGGAACCGCCGCGCGCGCAGCCCACAGGGAAAAGACAATCTGTTCACCAGTTCGATCGTGGCGCTCAAGCCCGATACGGGCGCGTATGTTTGGCATTACCAGGAGGTTCCGGGCGATGCATGGGACTACGATTCGGCTGCACCGATCATTCTAGCGGACATCACCATTGACGGTGCTCCACGAAAAGTTCTCTTTCAAGCTCCCAAAGACGGATTTTTTTATGTTCTCGATCGCGCCACCGGCGAAGTCATTTCCGCAAAGCCATACACCACGGTCACCTGGGCCACCGGAATCGATCCCACGACGGGCCGTCCTCTCGAAAACGCCAGCGCGCGCTACGAAATCGGCGACAAAGCCGCCCCCCTTGCTCCCGGACCGCTGGGCGGCCACAGCTGGCATTCCATTTCTTACAGTCCGCAAACCGGATTGGTTTACATTCCGGTCCAGGAGGCCGGCTTCCTCTACAAGTCGGAGCAAAATTATAAAGAAAGAAATCTCGCGTTCAATACGGCGATCGACTTCGTGGCGGGAGGCATGCCACAAAAACCGGAGGTGAAGAAGAGCATTCTCGATGGCATCAAGGGACGCTTGTTGGCATGGGACCCCATCCAGCAAAAAGAAATCTGGCACATCGATCGGATTAGCCCCGTCAACGGCGGAGTCCTTTCGACGGTCGGCAATCTCGTATTCGAAGGCACCGCGCAAGGCATTCTCGAAGCCTATCGCGCTGACAATGGTCAAAAGTTGTTCTCCGCCGACACGCAGAGCGGCGTAATCGCGGCTCCCGTCAGCTACACCGTCAGGGGAGAGCAATACGTGGCCGTGGTCGTTGGTTGGGGCGGTGTATTTCCCCTCGCCAGCGGCGAACCCACGCTGAAATCCGGTCGAGTGCAGAACATCAGCCGCGTCCTCGCTTTCAAATTAGCGGGTAAAGCCAGCTTGCCGCCGCTCCCTCAATTTGCGCAACCTCAGCTGAACCCTCCGCGGTCCACGGCCAGTGCCGCAACTGTGCAAAAAGGCGAGGGCCTCTTCCAAAATTACTGTTCGACTTGTCACGGAGATGTCGCCGTAAGCGGTGGTGTCCTGCCAGACCTGCGCTATTCCGGAGCGCTAGGAAACTCAACATGGACCGATGTGGTTCTCGGCGGTTCGCTGCAGTCCTACGGAATGGTTGCTTTTTCAAAAGAGCTATCGAAGGAGAATGTCGAAGCCGTCCGCGCCTACGTGATCTTCCGCGCGAATCAATCGCTAGCCGAATCAAAACCCACCCGCTAACCCTCGGCAAACCAAATCTTCCCGCAAGACTATCCAAATTCTGTTGTTTCATATTCTGAAACACATTTTCACATGGTGAACAGTCATTCGAATTCCATGTCACCACTCCCCAAAAATTTCATCTGGTCGAGCGGAATCCTCACAAAAAAACTAGCGCCTCGGTCTCAAATTTCACGCTCTCGGCGCCCGCTCCGTCCTTTGGAGCTCCTTGCCCTACGACGCGCGCCCTTTTCTCGTCGAGCTCTCGCGCCGCTCCGGCGAAACTGCCATTCTCGCGATTCCCGGCGCTGGCGGCATCATCTGCCTCGACTCCGTCAACCTCTCCAGCGCGCTCCTCACCGTCCGTTTGCTTCCCGGCGACTTCATCCCCGCGCATTGCACTGCCTTTGGCCGCGCCATTCTCTCGTGGCTCCCCGAAACCGAGTCCGCGCCATCCTCCGTCGCTGGGGCATATATCGTCACACTCCAAACACCTCTGACGACCCACGCGATCTCCGCTACGCTCTCGAAGTGCACCGCCGTCAGGGTTGCGCCGTCGAGCATGAGGAGGTAGAAAGCGGATTGGTCTCCATCGCCGCCCCCATTCTTTATCGCGGCAATCGCATCGTGCTTCTATTCAGTGTCTCTGGACCGAAGGACAGGTTTATCCTCGTCCATGCGAGGATGAAGCTGGATATCGTCAAAAATTTCGCCGCCAAGCTCTCCAACTTTTCAGCCGCGGCCCCGCGGATTTTGCGACCATCATTCCTCCATACGTTTCATAAAACTTGCGAGAGGTCATATCGAATGCCGACAACGTACCGCGCCGATCATGTTGGAAGTTTCTTGAGGCCGCCGGACTTGCTGGAAGCAAGGCAGTCTGCCGGGAACGCCGAGAAGCTGCGTCCCCTCGAGGATCAGCACATCTCTCGCGTGCTCGCGAAACAGAAAGAGCTTGGTTTTGAGATTTTCACCGATGGGGAACTCCGCCGCTGCAACTTCATGAGCGACTTCACCGAAGCCGTCGAAGGCTTCGATTTTGGCGATGCCGTCGCGAGAAACTGGAGCGCCGGAGATAAAGGAGCGACTCCTGTCAGCAGCGTTGCCGGCGTCGTAACGAAGAAGCTGTGTCAGGTGCGGCCGCTCACTGGACACGAGCTGCCCTATTTGAGAGCGCACAGCCCGGGCGACATAAAGATGACACTACCGAGCGCCACGCAGTTTCCCGCAATTTCTTTTAAACGCGGCGTAACGGACGCTATCTACAAGAATCATTCCGAACTTTTGTGGGCTGTCGTTGAAATCATGAAGACCGATCTCGCGGCTCTCTCCGGTGACGGCGTGAAATATATTCAGATTGACGCTCCCCGCTACAGCTATTACATGGATCCCAAGTGGCGCGAATGGATTCGCACAGAAATCGGAACGGACCCCCACGCCGCGCTGGACGAAGCCATCAAAGCCGACAATGCCTGTTTCCGGGCCGCTCGCCGTCCTGGATTAACGCTTGCCATCCATCTCTGCCGCGGAAACAACCGCAGCCATTGGTACGCCGAAGGCGGTTACGACGCCATCGCCGAAAAATTATTCGGCACTCTCGAGGTAGACCGCTTCCTTCTCGAATATGATGACGATCGCTCAGGGACATTCGAACCGCTGCGCTTCGTCCCGAAAGGCAAAACGGTTGTTCTCGGCCTCATCAGCTCCAAGCTTACCCGCATGGAAGATCCCGCTGATCTTGCCAAGCGGATTGAAGAAGCCTCACGCTACGTGCCCATGGAAAATCTTGCCCTGAGCCCGCAATGCGGCTTCGCGTCCACGGCGGAAGGCAACTTGATTACAGAAGACCGCCAGTGGGCCAAGCTCAAATTAGTGGCAGACACCGCCCGCCGTGTCTGGGGTTGATCCCGCTGCGTTTTGATGTTTCGATTCCGACTCGATGAATTTCACGTTAGTGCTTACAGAAACATCGAGAATAGGAAGGCGCTGGTTCCGTTTCCGATTACTGCGTCGATCAGGGTTTAGGCGATTCGCCTGTCTCCCGTTCGCACTTTAAGATGCTGGACACGTGTGGTGAATTGAGGAACGATTATTCCGATGGTTAGTTCGTTTCGTGGTACCTATGAACCTTCTATTCCTCGCGTAATGTATTGGCCGGGTCGATTTTCGCAATTTTCAAGGTTGGCAGGATTGTGGCCAGCAGTGTCACCAATACAAGGGTGAGGACGACAGCGACCACGGTTGGCGCATCGTAGACGCCTATGCCGTAGAGCACGCCACGCATTACTCGCAATGCTCCCGCCGAAAGGAGTAGCCCTAGAACAACACCCAGCAGTGAGGCGCCCACGCCGGAGCGGCCGATCTGCAACATTGCCTGGCCGACAGTCGAACCCAGAGCCATGCGGATGGCGATCTCGCGCGTCTTCTGCACTACCATATTTGCCACCAGCGCGAAGACACCGACCGCGCTTAGCAATAGTGCGAGCGACGCCATTGCAGCCAGCAGCGCTACCTCGATCCTTTGTGTCGCAAGCGTTGCAGCCATCAGATCTTTCATATCGTAAAAGCCGGAGAAAGGCAGGTTGGGATCGGCGCTCGCCAGGGACCGCTGCATCTGGGCGGTTAAACCCTCCACCGGGCCGGCGGTGCGGACAATCCAGCTTGGCTGAAAGAAGCTATGCACCAGAGGGAGAAATTGGGCGTCCATCTGTGCCGCGGGAACGTAGATTGTCTCCTCGCTCGTCAAAGGGGCTGAACCTGCGTTTAATTGGGCAGCCGAGGAAAATACCGTGTCCGCTACGACTCCCACGATCGGCACATCCTTGTTGTTCCTATTAAGGTATCGCCCCACAGGATCAGCGCCGTGGAAGAACTTCCGCGCGAAGGACTGGTTAATGAGGACAACATGCTGCGCGTCCGGACTGTCCGCGTCGGTGAACGGTCGGCCCGCGACCACAGCAATCTGCAGGGTATCGAAATAGCTAGGCGTGACATACACTTCGTTTGTCGAAATCTCCCGTCCCGCTTCCTGGCCATCTCTGAGGATGACTCCATCGATCACAGGCCGCTCGTATGGCAGGGTCAGGCCGAGAGCGGCATTCTGCACGCCGGAGATCTGCCGCATGCTGGCCAGGCTTTCATCGAGCAACTTTCGAAAAGCTGCCGGGTCGCGGTAACGCACTTCATCCAGAGATGCTTTGGCGGTGATCACGCTGCTGGGATTGAAACCTGGAGGCATGGTTTCGAGATGGATGAGCGTACGGATTAACAGCCCGGCCGCGGCCAGCAGCACGACTGTCAGTGCAACTTCCCCGACAATCAACGCTTCTCGCAGGCGAACGGTGGCCGCACCGATTACGGTACGGCTTGCGATGGAAGAGCGTAGGTCGACTTTCCTCGTGGTGAACGCAGGCAACATGCCGAACAATATGCTGGTCATCAAAGTCAGCAGAAACGTAAAGGTCAGCACGCGGCTGTCGAGAGGCACGTTCGCAACAGGTAGAAAGTGCTCCGGCAAGAGCAACAACAGTCCGCGCAGCGCAAGGAAACCTAATTCTATGCCTGCGGCTCCTCCTAAGAGTGCGAGCAGTAGGTTTTCGATCCAAAGCTGTCTGTGAATCTGCCAGGGTGATGCACCAAGCGCCAGCCGGGTGGCTATTTCGCCTGTGCGCCGCAACATGCGGACCAGCGTCAGTCCCGCGAGGTTTGCGCAAGCAATCAGCAGAATGAATCCCGCCGCAAGCATCAAGGCGAGCACCTGGGGCCGCAGCGGATCTGTGTCTGACTTTTGCAAAGGCACAAAGTAATATGTCCGCTGTGCACCAGGATTATTCTTCGCAAACATTTGGACACGCAGGCTTTTGGCCCACGCACGATTCATTTCGGCGTTTGCCTGTTGCCAGGTTGCGCCATCCCGCAGCCTTACGATTGGTTCAAAGTTAGTTCCCTGACCTTCGCCATCGCGGCTCGCTTGGAGAGCCGTATATAGATCGGCATTTAGGGGAGTGGTTGCGTTCTCAGACAGCACCCCAATGATTGTGTACGGCTCGCCTTTCAGCAGCATGG
The DNA here is from genome assembly GCA_963705855.1 of uncultured Acidobacteriota bacterium. Lineage (GTDB taxonomy): Bacteria > Acidobacteriota > Terriglobia > Acidiferrales > UBA7541 > Acidiferrum. Next base: position 70,535 of record CAVPLA010000035.1, on the reverse strand, counting down.
CTCGTCCCAGAACATTCTGGTCTGCTCCAAACGTCGTCCGCCACAAAGCGTAGCTTAAGATGGCTGTCTTGGGACCGTGCGGACGGTCCTCCTCCTCCGAAAAACTGCGGCCAAGAATGGGCTGGAGAGCCAACACGTCGAAATAGCGCGCCGAGACTCGTCCTGCATGAAGGTATTGCACATGGGAGCCCGCCTGAAGGTTCACGCCGCTGGTCCCCATACTGGAAATAGCGCAGAGCAGGGACGGCACGTCGTCGCGCAACAGTTCCCATTGCTCGCCGTCCACATTTCTTCGCTCATCGGCGGTTTCAGGCCCCGTTGTCCGGGCATAGATTGTCCCCATGCGCTCCGGATGTGCGTAGGGAAGATTTTTCAGCAGGAGCGCATTCACAACCGAAAAGATTGCGGTGTTCGCGCCAATGCCAAGCCCCAGTGTCAGCACGGCCATGGCTGTGAATCCAGGAGTCTTCCTCAGCATGCGCATGCCGAAGCGAACGTCCTGCCAGAAGTGATTCCAGGAGACCCAGCGCCCGGATTCGTAGAAATTTTCCCGCGCTTGCGTAACGTTGCCGAAGGTGCGGCGAGCGGCGGCTCGTGCGTCCTCTTCACTCAGCCCTTGTTCTCGCAGACGCTCGATTTCGAGCTGCAGGTGGGCTTCAATTTCGGCAGTGAAGTCGTCGAGTTTGCGCCTGCGTCCAAACATGGTTTTAGCCCTCCGCGGCCTCGGATCCCAGAATCCGTGCGATCGCCTTCGACAGCCGCTTCCATTTAGTGGTTTCTTTAACCAGCTGCTTGCGGCCAGCAGCGGTCAGCGAGTAGAACCGGGCCTTACGATTGTTTGACGAAATTCCCCACTTCGCAGAGATCCAGCCTCGCTCCTCCAGGCGCTGAAGCGCTGGATAGAGAGCGCCGTGCTCGACGAGCAACTCCTCTTCGGATGTTCGTTGGATTGCGCGGGCAATCCCTTGGCCGTGCTGCGATCCAAAAATCAGGGTGCGCAGGATGAGCAGGTCCAGAGTGCCTTGCAGCAGTTCCAGGCGTTCCTTGGCTTCTTGGGTAGACATTTAACCTCAGCATGCCCTCGCCCGGGTAAGATGTCAACCTAAAAGCGCGCGCCGCGCCACGGGTGCTCGTCTTTGACATCCGTTCAAACGATTTACATTGTCCGGACTTAGGGACCGTCCTGCCGTCCAGTTGAGCTGCCGCTTGACTTTCGCGGAGCCGCGGAGAAAAATCGTCCCGTTCGGCGTTATATCTGATCGGTGCGATAAGCGGCTCATTTTCGGTTTTTCCCCGCACGGATTCTTCCGTGAAGCAAGAAAAGAGGCAGTATGTTCTCGACTCCTTATATCGGCGGTAAGGCGATTGAAGTGCCGCTGTCCGCGTTTTCTGACGTCGTCAATCCTGCGAATCAAAAACCATTCGCGCGCCTCTTCATGGCACAAGAGCAGCACATGCGCGCCGCGATTGATGCAGCGGATGCGGCCAAGAACGCCTGGGGCGCTACGCTGGCCGCAGAGCGCGAACGCATTTTAATGCGCGCAGCCGATGAACTCGAGAAAGCCTCTGAGGAAATGATTGAACTCCTGATCGACGAAGCCGGTTCGACGTTCGGCAAAGCCCATTTTGAGATACCATTCGCCGCAAACTTGGTTCGCTCGATTGCCGGCGAGGCGCGCCGCATTCGGGGAGACGTATTTCCTTCCGATGTGCCGGGCATGATCTCTATGGCGATTCGCCGGCCACTAGGAGTCGTCGGGGGTATTTCTCCCTTCAATTTTCCGGTCGTGCTCTCGCTGAAGAAAGTTGCGTTTGCGCTGGCGTGCGGAAATACGTTTGTGTTGAAACCCTCGGAAGAGACTTCACTTGTCGGCCTGAAACTGGCTGAAATCTTTGAGCGCGCTGGAGTGCCCGCCGGCGTTTTCAATGTGGTTCCCGGTGACGGTCCCTCGCTCGCGAAGGTGCTGATCGACGATCCGCGCGTGAAACTTGTTTCCTTCACGGGGTCGACAGCGGTGGGACGAATTATTGCTGTCGAGTGCGCCAAGCGCGGTAAACGCTGTGTCCTCGAAATGGGTGGAAAAAGCCCTTTGATTATTCTCAAAGACGCGGATTTGGATTACGCGGTGGACACCGCGTGTTTTGGAATTTTTATTCATCAGGGACAAATCTGCATGGCGGGTTCGCGCATTATCGTCGAGGCGCCAATCTATGAAGAGTTTCTAAAACGCTTCGCCGCAAAGGCCCAGACCATGAAGGTCGGCGATCCGCGCGATCCGCACACGGTGATCGGCCCGCTCATCCGTTCTTCGCAATGCCCCATGATCGACAAGAAAATCAAGGATGCCGTAGCGGCCGGCGCGCGCCTGCTGACCGGCGGAAAATACGAAGGAAATTTTTATTACCCCACCATTGTCGCGGACGTGACGCCGGACATGGCCGCATTTCGCGACGAACTCTTCGGGCCCGTTGCCGCAGTGACAAAAGCCCATGACGCAGATCATGCGCTCGCGCTGGCGAATAGCTCGACCTACGGTCTTTCGTCCGCAGTGCTTACGAATAATCTACAACTTGCGATGCGCTTTGCCCTCGAACTCGAAGCGGGCATGGTCCACCTCAATGGCCCGACAATCCATGACGAAGGTACCGTTCCCTTCGGGGGCGTAAAAGATTCTGGCATGGGTCGCGAAGGCGGCCGCTGGTCTACCGACGAAATGACCGAAGTGAAATGGGTCACCATCCAAACAGGCCGCCGCCACTATCCCTTTTGATCCAGTGTGGGGTCGCGCAGAAATCTTCGAACAATCCTCAGCTGGCGAAAGCCTTCCCGGTTCCGATATACCTGTAGGAGTGAGGCTTGTTCCGCCCGCTTGAGCTAGTTCGAATCAAACATCAAAAAAGACAGTCTCGCCAGGCCCCTGGAGAACAACATTCCATTCCAAAGCGCCAGCCCGTCCATTAATCTCTTTTGCGATAAGCGTTTCACGCCGTCCGACTTCCACGAGGTTGAGCGCGAAATCCTCCGCGTTGCTGGGCTCATCCGGGAAATAGATCCGAGTAATCAGCCGTCGCAGCAACCCGCGTGTGAAAACCGAAACCGCGAGGTGCGGCGCTTGCAATTTTCCATCCGGACCAGAAACGCGCCCGGGCTTAATCGTAGTAAAGCGGAAACGCCCCGCGTCGTCCGTTGGAACGCGCCCGTAGCCGGTAAAGCCCGCTTCGGCCGGTTTTTCCTGCGGATCATCTAGATGCGCGTATTTGCCTTGCGAATTCGCTTGCCAGATTTCGACGATCCCATCGGGCACTGGTTTGCCATCGCCATCTAGGATCCGGCCCGCAATTTCCACGCGTTCACCGGAAATGCCAGGCCCCGCTAAATTGTCCCAATAAAGCCAGGAGAAACCAATCCTGAAAAATGGTCCAACGGTCTGCCAGGTTGTGGCCTGAAGACTCATGATTTTTCTCTGTGCGCATGAGTCTCCATGGGAGTGCTTTCGCGTCCGCTCAAAACGATGTCGAAGCGGTAGCCCAGCGCCTGTGAGGGAATCGTGGTCTCCCAATCGAACTGCGAAATGAGCCGGTTCCTCGCTTTTTCATCTTCCGTGCAGTTGAAGATCGGATCGAAGGGAATCAAAGGATCGCCCTGAAAATACATTTGCGTCACGAGCCGCGTGGCAAACGCCGGACCGAACAACGAAAAATGAATGTGTGCCGGCCGCCAGGCATTGTGGTGATTTCCCCAGGGATATTCGCCCGGCCGAATCGTCACGAATCGATAGCGCCCTTCGGAGTCCGTCAACGTCTGCCCGCAACCAGTGAAATTCGGATCGAGCGGAGCATTATGCTGATCAATGTTGTGGAGATACCTTCCCGCGGCATTCGCTTGCCAAATTTCGACGAGCGTGTGCGGCACCAGCCGGGAGTTTTCGTCAAGGACGCGTCCACTCACGATAATGCGTTCGCCGAGTGGCTCGCCGGAATGCTGCCGCGTCAAATCGCAAGCTTTCACATTAGCAATGTGCCGTTCGAACGCGGGCCCAGTGATTTCAGAAAGTGTATGAGGAAGCACCACAAGTGGCTGCAGCGGAGCACGCTTAATCGAAGAGACATAGGGAGGGTGCAAATGAGGCGGCTGCGTGCCGGGGATGTATCGCCGGTATCCCGGAATCTTATTCATCCAAGAACCCTCCTAATGACAATTCCACCGCGCCGGGCATTTTATGGCACCCCAAACGCGCCCGCAATGCCGATTATCGAAATATTGGGCGCATATCGGTCACTTTCGTGTAATCTCTTTCGCTGCATCCACTTTTTCGATGGTTGCTTTCAGGGGGATTCGAATGACCGCCGCCATTTCTGATCCGCGCGCCAGGCAGGAAGTTCCAAGCGGAACCGCTTCGAAACGCCAAGTCTCAGGCAAACCCAATCCGAAACCACAAGTCCAAAGCGGTTTGGCTTTGAAACAGCACATGCCGAATCGAACTGATTCGAAACATCAAGTTCCAAGCGGCCCACTCTCGAACCAGCAAGCTCCAAGCAGACCTGCCTCGCAGCAAGTGCTTCCGGGCAAACCTGATTCGAACGAATCCATTAGGCTGCCGCTTAGGATGTCGGCACAAATTGATGGATATAGCGGCGATCCCAATTTTATGACCTCGCTTGCGCGGGGCCTGGCGGTGATTCAGGCGTTTTCGCAACGGCAACGCGAACTCACCGTTTCTCAAATCAACGCGAAGACCGGATTCTCACGCGCCGCTGTGCGGCGTTGCCTTTATACGCTCGCGAAACTTGGCTTCGCTGCTTCGGATGACAGCAGGCATTTTCATCTCCGGCCCCGCGTGCTCGCGCTCGGTCATTCCTATATTTCCTCCATGCCGCTGGCGGCGATGGCGCAGCCGGTTCTCGAAAATGTCAGCCACATTTTGCATGAGTCCTGTTCGATCGCAACATTGGACCGGACGGACATCGTTTACATCGCTCGCGCGAACGTGACGCGAATCATGTCCATCGATCTCGTGGTGGGCAGCAGGCTGCCTGCGTTTTGATGGCCGAGCTCCCCGCGGAGATGCTCGATGAATTTCTGGCCCGAGTCGAGTTCAAGCGATTCACGGATCGAACGGTAGCGAACGTCGAAAAGCTCCGCCAGATTCTGCGATTGGTGCAGCGCAATGGCTACTCCATTGTGGATCAGGAACTGGAATCTGGCTTGCGTTCCATGGCAGTTCCTATTCGTGATTCAGGTGGGAGAGTGGTTGCGGCACTGAACGTCGGCGCACACGTGCAACGCGTTTCGATACAAGACTTGCAGGTGCGATTCCTTCCGCACCTAAAAGCTGCGGCGCAGGAGCTCTGTCTAGTTGTCCGGTAACGCCGCGTCGTTGCACGCAGCAACCGGCCCGATTGCAGAATTTCTCGCGAGCGCAAAATGACTTGGGATAAAAAACAAAAAAGAATAGGAGCGATATTCGCACGAACGCCCGATTAATGTCTTGACAGCCGCCGTTCGAAGCATTAGACCTGCACGCAATACGGAGTGTATTTAGGATTTGGATGGCGAGAATCGTTGGTTCGAATCATTTGCGGGAGGGGGGAATCATGAGGAGAAGTTTCCCTCATGCACGCGCATACCATGGGAGCAAGCTAGCCTAGCCCCAGAGACCTCTCTCTTTCTACCCAAGCAATCAACAGCGCCGCAGGGCAATCAAGCGAATAGGCTTATACTGAGCCCCTTAAACCAGTTCTCCGGGTTACTTTATGAGCCGCAGGTGTTACGAGGGCTCTAGGGGGAAGAAGGGCGCAATGCCGCTGACCTTTAAAGATGTCCGCAAGTTCGCCTTGGCTCTCCAGAACGTAGAAGAAGGCACATCGTACGGAACGCCGGCCTTTAAAGTTGACGGTAAGTTAATCGCGCGACTTAAAGAGGATGGGGAATCGCTCGTTGTCGGCACCACCTTCGAGGAGCGCGAGGAGATGATGGCCGCGGAGCCGGAGACCTACTACATCACCGATCATTACTTAAAATATCCGTGGGTTCTGGTTCGCCTCTCGCAGGTGCATGCCGATGCACTGCGAGATCTGCTCAGCAGGTCCTGGCGATTGGCTCGAATGCAGCCTCGGAGAGCATCTATGCGGACGCGGACTGGCCGCTCACGGTGAGGAATTGAGCGAGAACGCAATTGAGCGCGGGGCGCTCTGTCCGCTGTCACTCATGCAAGACTTCCTCCTTCGCTGGCTTCCATGCGGCTAGCAGCGAAGTCATACCACCTTGACTGCGTTTATAGGTTGAATGCGATCGGCCATCGCGATACTTGCGCCGTTCGTGCGTCGGACGGCGCAAGCGAATTCGATTATCGCGCGTCGCCGGTTTTGGATGCTCGTTTCTTGTGTATTGTTGAGAGTCTGTGGGATCAGGATAATACGCGCAGCCTGGCGCGGTGATTTTCGAGATCGATCGACGATCAAGGATTACGTCGCTTTATTGCACAGGTGAATGCGTTTTTTGAGGTCCGAGGAGGTATTCGAATGGATGAACGACAGCGCTATGAACAGGGGATGAAGACACGCCGTGGCGTGTTGGGAGATGCACATGTTGATGCAGCGCTGAAAAACCGGAATGAATTCACGGAGGCGTTTCAGGATTTCATCACGCGTTACGCCTGGGGAGAAATTTGGAGCAGACCTGGGCTGCCAAAAGAAACGCGGAGCATGCTTACGCTGGCCATGATAGTTGCGCTGAATCGTCCCGACGAACTGCGCATGCATTTGCGGGCAGCATTGAATGTCGGCCTAACACGCGAACAGATACAGGAAGTGCTGTTGCAGAGCGCGATCTACTGCGGTTTGCCTGCGGCGAATGCGGCGTTCCATATCGCGATGGAAGTGTTTTCCGAGCAGCAACCATGAAACATTTTATGAAAAGTATTAAGGACTGAAGGCGACGCTGCGTGAGAACTCAAGTTGGAATTGTCGGTGCTGGACCTGCCGGACTTTTGCTTTCCCATCTTTTGCATTTGCAAGGAATCGAATCGGTCGTGCTGGAGGCGCGGAGCAGGCAGCACGTCGAGGAACGCGTGCGCGCGGGAATTCTCGAGCAGGACACCGTCGATTTGCTGAACGATACGGGAGTGGGCGCGCGAATGATGCGGCAGGGACTTGTGCATCACGGAATCGAATTGCAATTTGGGCATGAGAGACACCGCATCGATTTTCAAGAACTCACCGGAGGAAAGTCGGTGATGGTGTATGCGCAGCACGAGGTGTTGAAGGACCTCATCGAGGCGCGGATTGCTGCGAAAGGGCAGCTTTTGTTTGATGTTGAAGACGTCAGCGTAAGTGAGTTTGACGGTGCGGCGCCGAAGATTCACTTTCGAAAAGGCGGATCGCTGCAAGAACTGAGCTGCGATTTCATCGCGGGGTGCGCCGGCTTTCATGGAGTCTGCCGGCCATCGGTTCCGGCGGGAGCGTTGAAAATATTCGAACGGATTTATCCGTTCGCTTGGCTGGGAATCCTCGCGCAGGCGCCGCCCTCCTCGAAAGAGCTGATTTACGCGTACCACGAACGAGGCTTTGCTTTGCTCAGCATGCGTTCGCCGGAGATTTCGCGGCTTTATATCCAATGCGCTCCTGACGAGGACATTGCAAATTGGTCCGACGCACGGATTTGGCAGGGAGCTTCATGAGCGGCTCGAGTGCATCGATGGTTGGAAGCTTGCGGAGGGGCCCGTGATTCGGAGGGGTATCACCGGGATGCGCAGTTTTGTAGTTGAGCCAATGCAGAATGGAAGGCTTTTTCTTGCGGGGACTCGGCACACATTGTTCTTCCTACCGGAGCCAAAGGACTCAATCTGGCGGCGGATATTCGTGTGCTTTCGCGCGCATTGGCTGAATATTACGCTTTCGGAAAAACGCGGCTCCTCGACAGCTATTCGGCGACTTGTTTGCGGCGCGTGTTGAAAGTGCAGCGTTTCTCCTGGTGGATGACTTCGATGCTGCATCGCTTTTCCGATGACAACGCGTTCGATCAACGCCGCCAGCTTGCCGAGTTGGATTATGTGACAAGCTCGCGGGCCGCTTCCGTGTCGCTTGCTGAAAATTACGTCGGCCTGCCAATGGACTGAAGCGTTCGTCCGGTGTTCAGAGAGGAATAGAGGGTGCCAACTATGAAGCGATATCAAACGGGCTTGGTGGTTCTTTTTTTCTTCACCTGGGGAAGTGTTTTTCTCGCGCGCATGAGCGTTTTGTATTTGGCGCCGTTTGTCGCGCCGGATCTTCATTTGAGTCACGCGCAGGTTGGGCTATTGGCGTCGGCCTTGGCACTTGCCCGGGCGGGGTCGGGTTTGATTTTCGGAGCGGTCTCCGATCGGATCGGACGACGTCCAGTTCTGATTCCAACTGTCTTTCTGTTTTCTGTGTTTTCCTGGCTCTCCGGGATTGCGCGGTCCTTCGCAGAGCTGCTCACTATGCGCACTCTGATGGGCATTGCCGAGGGACCGACGTGGCCGACGATGACATCGATGATTGAAGCGTCTTCCGAGCCGAAGAGCCGCGGACGCAACATAGGAATTGTTGTTAGCGCGAGCGCTCTCGCGGGACTGGCGCTAGCGCCGATATTGACGACACAAATCGCGGCACGATTCGGATGGCGCGCAGCTTTTTTCGTCACGGGACGATCAGGCTCTTCAATCTCTCACGCAGGGCACTGCTCTCCTCGCCGAGCACGATGCGACCGTCCAGCGCCACCACAGACACACCGTTCACTTCGCGATTCGTGATCTTCAAAGCCACGTTTGTTTCCTCCTCATCGAGAAGTAGTCCCTCGGCAACTAACCCTGGAACAGCCAGGCGTATCAACCACGATCCGCACTGGACTTGCAATATCTACAGCGGTTTGGGGTGTTCGGCCAGAGCCTCGCGATAGACCTTGAGATTAGTCTTGTCCACGACCACCGTGCCCGTATCCACAGACGTGGGCATCGGCGGCGCGAGGGCGGTGCGCCAGTCCTTGAATTGGTGCACAGCGTTGTGGTGCAAGTCGTCGAGGAACTTCAGCCCGTAGTAACTCATGACGTAGGGTTTTTGCGTGATCGTGGCTGTAATGACGCCGCGGTCGATCCAATCAAGTGTCTCCGGATCGTTATCGAATGCCACAATCGGCAGCTTGCCATCCATGCCGAAGCGGTGTACCGCTCCGGCGGCGCCGGAACCGCCTGTCGCCTCCAGGCAAATAATTCCGTCTATTTTTTCTTTCTTCTGTATCAGCTCGGAGACCTGGTCAAACGCGCTTCGTGCATCACCCTTGTCATCCAGGATCTTTGTTAGCTTGAGAGCAGGAAAATTCTTCAGCGCGTCGGCCACGCCCGCCACTCGATCGTCGATGTTACGCTGTCCCGAAATCGTGATCACCGCGATATTGCCGTTACCGGGTACGAGCGCGGCAATCCGCCGGAGGCTCTCTCTGCCGGCCTTGAAGTTGTCCGTTCCAATGTACAGAATGCGCCTCGAATTCGGCACATCCGAATCCACGCAAATCACGGGGATGCCCTGAGCCACGGCCTTGTCAATCTCTGCTTGGAAAATCTCGTGGCGCGCCGCAGAGAGGCAGATTCCGGCGGGATGCTGTTCGACGACCTGGCGGAACATTCCGACCTCCCCGTCCGGGTCGTAGGTCGCCGGACCGATGAGTTCACCCTTTACGCCGAGCGCTCTGGCCGCATCCAAGAACCCTGCCTGCGCCTCCTGCCAGTACGGCAAGTTAATATTCGTGGCCACGAAGACGTAGCGCTCAGTTTCCTCGTGGTAGGGTTTCGCACACGATCCGATCAGCGCTGCCCCAGCGAAAACAAAAATAGATACCAGCGTGATCCCATGTATCCTCATCGGAATTCTCCTTTCGCATTCGGGCTGGCCCGCGGGGGGATTTGCTCGTACTTTCAGAAAATTCGGGGCCCGGTGCATGTCTGGTTGAGAAAAATTCGCACGGAAAGGCACCTCCACTTCTACGGACTCTTGGCTTTCGCTTACTGTTAGATGGGATTTTCGATTTGAACCGTATCTCTACGCAAGACCATAGGCCCGCCGCCCCTCTGCTGTCAATCTCAGATCGCTATGGCCTGGCTTGAGTGCCCTCACGGCTTGTTGGGAAGCTCCGCTGCCTGGCTTGGTTCTCCCTTTCACCCCCCCCCACTATCACTTCTCCCCACCGGATGGCTTCTGAGCGCCCGATTCGCCGTGGAACGATCCACTCATTGATTTCACTTCGCTGCCTTCGGCGCTAGCTGACTGATGCCGTATCCAATTGGATGCACTCTGGAGATAATTCTTGGTTAATCGCGTTATCGGACATCTGCCGGCTAGCTTTCGCAACGGACTTTTCCGATAACCAGCGTTTATCGGGCATGTGGATTTGGGATCACCAGACAAGGTCTTGCGTCGGAGCATCCACAATAGTGGCTTCGCCTGCCGCGCAAAATCGTTAAACGCTCTTCGGCCCCACACCGGCCGCCGCCGCCCGCGAGGAGACGTTTTTGTCGGCTACCTTCGCCTCAACCCTGTCGATTTCGATTGAACCTTTGAAGTCCGCACCGTCCTCGATCATGATCTGTGCCGTCGTCAAATTCCCAATCACCGAGCCGTCCTTTTTGATCTCAATCCGCCCCTTCGCGTGCACGTTCCCCTTCACGAAGCCGTACACCACCACATCACGTGCGTTGATGTCAGCTGTTATCTTCGCCGTCGGCCCTACAGTCAGCTTCCGCTCATCAAGTTCAACCAGTCCTTCGACAGAGCCGTCGATCAGCAAATCCTCGGTGCCGGTGATGTCGCCTTTCACATGAAGGCTCGAACCCAACCATCCCGTCACGGAGTCCGCCGTCGCATCCCCTGGGCGTATCGCATCTGTGCTCTGTGTATCCGGTTTCTTGTTACCCCACATCGGATCCTCCTAGGGACAGCACACCCCACGCGGATTTCCACCGGTATGCATCAACTCGTTTTTTTTCTCCCGCAGACAGAAATTGGCTGCGAGATTGGGCGGGGGCTAGAATCTTACTCCTGCGAGGCGGGTGCATCAAGGCGTTGCGTGACAGGCCGGCGATCTCGGAACTATGGAGGGCACCAGGAACGAACGGGTCCTGGCGGTAGCATTTTCTGCTCACTTACGGAGCAGGGCGGAACGGGCCTATTTTCAGACAGATTTTTTCCTTCGAGGTTGTAGCCTCGGGAATGGCTTGATGATGGCGAGCGGTCGGATGCGGGGAAAGGGAATACGGTTCCTCTATCGATTCATCGAGAAATTGGACGAGTTGAACAAGGCGCTGGTGCTCCTCTACCTGGACGGGAACAGCTATGCAGAGATCGCGGGCGTGCTCGGGATCAGCGAAACAAACGTGGCAACGAAGATTAACCGATTGAAGAACTCAATGAAGCAGGAATTCAGCAGCAGACAAGCAGGGTAAAGGAGCGGATGATGACAGAACTTGATGAACTAAAAGCGAAGTGGGAGGCACACGATCGCCAACTGGAGAAAAGCCTGCGGCTGAACCGCGAGCTATTGATCGCCTCAAAGCTGAAACCAGCGGAGTCCGAGTTGCGGTGGCTGGCGATCTACTCGGGGCTGGAGGCGACGATGTGGCTTGTGATCGTCGTCGTGCTCGGAAACTTTATCGCCGGCCATATCCGCATGCCAGGGCTGGCGTTGTCTGCGGTCGCAGTGGACGTGATGTCTATTGGAATGCTCATCGCCCTGATCCGGCGGATGATTGGTGCCTTGCACATCGATTATAGGCGGCCGATTGCCGCCATTCAGAATCAGGTGGAAGGCCTCCGAATACTGCGGATCCGAACGACGAAATGGGGCGTACTCTTCGGAACGATGCTGTGGGTGCCGTGGTTGGCTATGGTTTCGCTGGCAATTTTCGGCGTGGATATTTACAGGAGCGTGGATACGGCCTGGGTGATCGTCAATGTGCTGTTCGGGCTGGCACTGTGCCTGGCGGCGATCTGGGCGTCCAAGAAATATGGAGACCGGATAGACCAGTCTCCATTTATCCAGCGTTTGATGAAGGATCTGGCGGGCAATAACCTGAACGCTGCCCGGAGCTTTCTCGCGACACTCCGGGAATTCGAGAGGGAGTAGGCGAGGCTGAATAACGGTACGAAATACGATCAATGCCACTTCAATGGTTAGCGGGCATACCGAACATATGCCGATCGCGCTTTACAAACGGGGTTCGAGGAGATCGGGAACGCGAGCAGTGCTCCGTAACACCCCATTTCTCCGACGCAGCTGATCGGTTCAACCAGGCTGTATTGCTGAAGAGTGTTCCGGGTGAGGTAAAGTGGGGACATCGTGATCATTAACCTCGCGCGGCGTGCCCACGACCATAACTGGGAACTGGACCCGATTACTCGGTCTCTGCTCGACACCGATTTTTACAAGCTACTCATGCTCCAGTTCATCTGGAAGCAGTTTCCCAAAACCACCGCTTCGTTTTCGCTTATCAACCGCTCCCCGGGCTTACACCTCGCCGATTTGATCGAAGTCGAGGAGCTTCGCGCCCAGTTGGAAGAGACCAAAAAATTGCGTTTTCGCAAGTCCGAGCTGATTTGGCTCGCGGGCAACACGTTCTATGGACGCCGCGGCATTTTTGAACCAGCTTTCCTCGAGTGGCTCGAACGCGACTTTCGCCTTTCAGAGTACGAGTTGTCTATTCGAGACGGGCAGTTCTCCCTGTCATTTCGAGGCCTTTGGACAGAAACAACGATGTGGGAGATTTACGCACTTTCGTCCATGAGCGAACTGAAGACGCGCGCCAGCCTCAAGCGTCTCAGCGAATTCGAGCTCGACATTCTCTACTCCCGGGCCAAGACTAAACTCTGGGAAAAAATGGAGCGGCTACGCGGCGTGCTCGGATTGAGAGTGAGCGACTTCGGAACGCGACGGCGCCACAGCTTCTTGTGGCAGGAGTATGTCGTAAAGGCCATGAGCGATGTGCTCGGCAGCAACTTCACCGGAACCTCGAATACATATCTCGCGTATAAACACGATTTGGAAGCGATCGGTACAAATGCGCATGAGTTGCCCATGGCATTAGCGGCGATGGCCAAGGACGACGCAGAACTGAAGACCGCACAATACCGCTTTCTGGAGCTTTGGCAGCAGACCTATCAAGGCGAGTTGCTCATCCTGCTTCCAGACACTTTTGGCACGACTCAGTTTCTCCGCAATGCTCCGGATTGGGCGGCGGACTGGACGGGGCAGCGCGCTGACAGCAAAGATCCTTTCCTTGCGGGAGACGAATACATTTCGTGGCTTAATCAGCGAAATCGTGATCCGCGGCAAAAACTATTCATTGCTTCTGACTCTCTCGATGTGGACACGATTCTGAGATTGCATGCCTATTTCTCCGGGACGATTCGCAACGTCGCTTCTCCTGCCGATTTTAGGCAGGCGAGCGACTTCTGCGATGAGGGAAAATGGATTCCCGAGCGCCGCATCCGTTTCAGCGCGGGTTGGGGCACGTTGCTAACCAACGATTTTCGCAACTGCAATCCTCAGGACGGCGGCGACTTCGATCCCGTAAATCTTGTTTGCAAGCTCAACGATGCAAATGATCAGCCAGCAGTGAAACTTTCCGACAACTTTCAAAAAGCGCTGGGCCCCCGCGAAGAGATTCAGCGCTACCAGCAGATATTTGGCCTCGCCGGTGTTGCACATGCGCCGATTGTCACGTAAGGGCAACTGGACTTGCGAAATCGGATTCGAGGAGATTGGAGTAAGAAACACTCACCAGTAGCGCATTCCCCGGAACCGGACTTAGGAGGAGTAATCGGCGGAAATGCTCGAGCAGGAAGAAAGTACAGGGGGCAGGCTGTTCTTGCTGATATGTCCTAGCCGTTGGCGATCGCCGCTGGACTCTCCACCGGAGACGAGACCGAAGTAGCCGCATCAGGTTACCGGGCATTGTTTTCCGCCAGCGCTTTCTGAATCGCTTTCTCCGCCAGAGGTGCCATGATCTTATATCCAGCATCCGTCGGGTGCAGCCCATCGTCAGCCAGAGTGCGCTTCAGCATGCCTCGTTCGTCTACTAGGGCGCTGAAGTAGTCGAGATACACGAAGCCGTTTTTAGCGCAGTAGTCTTTAAGCCACTTGTTCAGCGCCAAGATTCTATCGCGCGGACGCAGCGCAAAAGACTCCTCAGCATCGTGCGTGTAGTTGTGCACCGGGAGGATGGACGCAAACACTATCCGGGTGCGGTGCGCGCGAGCCAGCTCGGCCATGGAAGCGTAGTTGGCCTCGATGTTCTCGTTAGAAGTGCGCCCGGTGACGCCGGCGATGTCGTTGGTTCCCGCGAGCACGACTAAAACTTTCGGGTGCAGAGCAATTACATCCTGGCGGAAACGCACCAGCATCTCGGGCGTGGTCTGCCCATCGATGCCGCGGTTGATATAAGGCTTGCCAGGAAAATAGTCTGGCAACTTCCAGTAGTCGGTGATGGAGTCGCCAAGAAATACGACTCGGCTTTCGCCCGCTGGCGCGAGCGCGGCGTCGGCCTCCCGATAGCGTGCCAGCTGCCCGAAATCGTCCGTGTAGATGGAAATCCGCGACGCCCGGTATTCATCCAGCCCGGGGAAGCCCGTGGAAGGGATAGAAGGAGCGGGCTGTTGGGCCAGGGCTGGAAGGCAGAGAAGGATTGCAAATAGCGATAGCGATAGGGTGCGGATGATCGGCTGCAGGCTCATGTTCTCCTCGGAAAAGCAGGATAGCCTAGCGTAGTACACCATGTACATTGGACGAGCCAAACCTGCCGGATGGTCGGCCAAACGAACTTAATCTCGAGGCTACGAACCAGAAACGGGGTTCGAGGAGATCGGAGCGCGCACAGCGGTTCGTAGCAACACGATTCTTCGAACGGGCATTTGGTTGGTGACTAGGGATTTACCAATAGCTAGCCCTAGAGCAGTGATTTCGCATTCTTGCCTGTCGCTACCAACATAGTCACACTCTTGCCGGAAGCGTGAGGGGAAAAGAACCGGATCACCTCATCATCGTAAAACGTCAAACCCGTGGCACTCACGTGTTGCGCGTAGGCGCCAAGATACAGCTTGCCGCTTAAGATGCCAGCCTCCAGTTGCACCGCGCGGTATCCGCGATTGCCGAAGCGTTCCAATATCATTTGTAAGTCCGCCAGGAAGAAGATGTCCGCGGCGGCTTCGGCTGGCAACTGTTGGTCCAGCCCCAGATGACCAGCCTGAGAGCGGAAGTTTCCTGTTTTTAGGCATTCGAGCACATTCCGATCACGGTGGAATACGTAGGCTCCGGGATCGAGACCTTCGACTGCGTTCACAATTAAGTAGACCTCGTTCAGATGAGTCCCTTGTGGATCCAGGAAGTCCGCTGGGATACCACGAGTAGCTCGGTCCAGCATAGTAGACAGCTGAGGCAGCGCGATAGGCACTTGCGCAAACTTGCGTGCCGAGCCACGTCGCAGGATGACTTGTTCGATCGGATCGCGAGACATTTCCGCATCCGAATAAGGATGGAGCGGAACGGTCGGTCCTGTTGGCGCCGGCAGTTTTGCCAGCGGCGCGTTACCACGCCAAGTCTCAACCTCCTCAGCCGATCGGAGCGAAGAAGCAGTGTGAATTTCGCGCATGGCTGAGTAGACAGTCTCGCTTCGAGAGAGCGGAACGCTTTCCAAATGGAGAGCAGAGAGCTCGGAAGGTAGTTGCCGCGCCAAAGCCGCGACATGGCCGAGGGCTACGAGAGAAAAGGCAACCTCACGCTCGGGATCGACAGCAAGCAATCGATTCACATCTGCGTCCACGAATCCACAGACCATCTTCGCAGGCATTCCAAGAGCGGTGGCGACGGCCAGGAGATTGGCCAGGAGAGTGCCGTTATCCCAGCCAAAGTGGCGATAAGTGCGGGCCTGATATTTCCATGCATTGCGCCAGTACGTGCAGGTACAAATGATTGTGAGCGGGGCATGGACGATTGCTGTTAGACCCCCAGTAGCTTCACTAAGGACGCTGCGATAGTCTCCAGCTCGCAGTCTGCGCAGGGCGAACTCCGCAGGCGCAAAGTGGTACACGCCTGCTTCCAAATCGACAAGATTTCCACAAACGACGTAGAGCTCGACTTCGTAGAGTGCACCGGTGCAGGCTGCGGCGCGAAAATAAATATCACCGCTAGGATATTTTCGATGCCGTGTGATGCCAGCGGTCAGATACAGCAATTGGGCCAGTGCCTCCAGGTCAGGTACAACACAGGACCCCAGATGGATGCTCTCGGAGATCGCGGAAAGCGCAGCCACGCCGATTTGGCGTACCTCCCGAGGCAGTGCCAATGGCTCTAGAGCGGTATAAGCCTTGAATGGCAAGGGTTGATTGGCCCAATCCAAGAAATGCAGATTGTTATGAACGCTCGCGTACGAATGCTTGGTAGCGTCGTGGTATTTCCAAGTAGCTTCAAGATTTCTGTTAAGGGTCATTGGCGAGCGGGCCAGACTGTCACCAACATAGTACCGCCGTATAGAGAGCAGTTCGCGAATAGTTGTTGATAACAGGGCTTCCCCACGAATCAAGAAAGCGATTCCGAAACGGCGTTTGGCGAGATCAGTAGCGATGTCCGCGAACCGGACTTTCTGGACCGCTTCAAAGTCGCGCAGCCAAGTGTCTGCCTTGCAGCATGCGGCAGGGCTATTCGAAGGAAACAAGGGAACCTGGTTCATCTCGCTCCTTCCCGCATGTGCATTGCGCGTTTCTCCGCCGTGGCCAGAATTGACAGCAGACAGAATCGGCGATTCGCCTCACCACATCAACTTCAACCCGAACTGAATTTGGCGGGAAGTAGTGGTAGTGGCGGTAATCACTCCGGCCGTGGGTGACGGTCCTCCTGTCGCGGACGCGAAGACGACTGGGTTCGGCACATTGAAGTTCGTGTGATTGAAGATGTTGAAGAACTCGGAGCGGAATTGCAGGTTGAGCCGCTCTGAAAATGGGAACGTCTTGGTTAAAGAGAGGTCCGTTTCCACAAGACTCGGGCCCTGCAAAACGTTACGACCAACGTTGCCATAGGTTCCAGGCAGCGGCTGGGAGAACGCGTTGGGGTTGAAATACTGGTTCGGTCCGCTAAGGATCACGGGGCCAGTGAAATTGGGATTCCAAGACGGGCGCACTGGATTGCGCGTGTCGCCGTCATTCGATGGGTTGTAAGACAACTGCGGGGTGAACGGCAGACCGGACTGCACCGTCTGAATTCCGCTGAGTTGCCACCTTCCAATCAGCCGCTGCAGCCAAGGATGGTCGCAAGACGTGTCGCCAGTCCTGAATGGGACATCGTACGTGGCGTTAATGACCGCTGAATTCCGTACGTCGAAAGAAGCCCGCCCATAATCGGCCTTTGGCTGAAGCGGATTCGCAACGAACGCCGGAGAGTTCGTTGCAACGCTGGTGTTCATGTTGTCGCCATCATCGAGCGTCTTCGAGAATGTGTACACCCCTCGGAATTGCAATCCATGGGCGAACCGGCGGTTCACATCGGCCTCAACCCCTTGGTACGAACTAATGCCCTCGGAGAACCAATTCGTCGTGTTCCATACCGCATTGTTGGCAAGAGCCGCGCCCGTCGGATAGTAATACACCCCCGCGGGATAGCCTGGCGGGCATGGTGACGCCGGGCAGATCGTCGACGTAGGCAGGTTTGCATCGACAGAAAGCAATTCGTGGTAGGCATGTGAACCGATGTAGCTGACGCCTAACGAGGTGCTTGAAGAGAGTTGTTGCTCAATTTTCAAGCTCCAGGATTCCACTGTCGGTGTTTTGAGGTCCGGCTGCACGCCACTAGGGATCACCTTCGTACCGGAATACACCGTGTCCGGTGCGATGCTGGAGAAGGCTATATTCTTGACCGCATAAACGGTGTTGAAAGGACCGTTCTGGTCGAGCCGGTAACTCAGATTATCAAGGAGCGCGTAGTACAGGCCGAATCCCGCTCTAACGACCGTCTTCTTTGATGCGAAAGGAGACCACGCAATCCCCGCGCGTGGCGCGGGCAGAAACTTTGCATTGTTCACAGCCAAGGCGGAATTGCCGACGACTGGCTGGGTTAAGATGACTCCACTGAAGTCAAACAAATAGTTTGACGCTCGCCCATAGGCCTCATTCCACCCGTTTGTGGACTCGCTCCGAAAGCCTATGCGGAGCTCCAGCGAAGGCCTTAGTTTTATCGAGTCTTCCGCATAAAATGCACCCTCAAGTGAACGCCACGACAATGGCGTATAGCTCGGAGCGTAGGTATATGTGCTCACTTTTCCTTGCAAGAATGTCTGCAGATTCGTGAAGGAGATCTGGCCGTACTGGTCCTGGAGCAGAACATCGTTCGCCTGTACGTCCTGCAATCTTCCGCCGAAACTGAATAAGTGCTTGCCGTGACTGAACGTTACTTGGTCAGAGGTCGTGTATAGATTTCGCACGGCACTGAGATTGCTTCCGGCGTTCGTTCCGCCGTTTGTGATTTGCGACGCACCGTTCAGTGTCGTACCTCCGCCAACCACGACTGCACCGACGGGCTGGTCCTGATTGATCCAGCCGGGTAAATTTACCGTACTCCCGCTGTTGAAGTAAAAACGCCCACGCGAGAAGCCAAATGTCGCCGTGTTGAGCAGCGAGGGGGAAAATACGCGAGTTTCGCTGACACTGGCTACTTGTTCTCGCAAGAGAATATCCACGAGAGTGAAAGGATTGGTAGTGGGCGAATGTGCCTCGCTGTCGTCAGCCGTGTAGACGGCCGCAAGCGAATCCTTGTCCGTGAAGATCTGGTCCAGCCTGGCGGTCCCAAAGTCTTCGCGAATCCTCTGCAAAGGGTTGCTAAACGCTTCGGCAATCCCACTCGCTGTCCCTGTGGAGGTCAATAGCTCCGGTCCATTGGCCACGGGCCACAAAGCCAAGAGCGGCTGAATACTTGCCACGGCGCTGGCCCGCGAAGCATTATCCGGCGCGAGTGTGAGATCGCTCAGGCTAAGATTCTGCCGGAAGCCTTCGTAGTTTCCGAACAGAAAGGTCTTGTCTTTCCGGATCGGACCACCGAGCGAGCCGCCAAATTCATTGCGTCGAAACGGCGGGATATCGCCATGATCAAAGAAATTTCGGGCGTCCAGCGCGCTATTTCGCAGAAATTCATAGACATTGCCGTGCAAGTCGTTCGTGCCCGATGCAGTAACGATATTGACCTGCGCTCCGGGACGCTTGCCGTACTCCGCACCGTAAGTGTCCTTAACTACCGAAAACTCGCGTACGGCATCCACCCCTAGAAGTTGTCCGCTTACTCCTCCGGGTGTGTTGTTAATCTCCGACGCACTCGTAAATTCGACTCCGTTCAACAGGTATAGATTCTCCTGTGGTCGGCGGCCGGAAGCGGAAAACATGCTGCCAACAACTGAGTTCGAAGTTCCAATCCCGCCGGCTCGTTGCGAAGTATAGTTCACAATTCCTGGATTGAGCGTCATCAGCTGATCGTAGCTGCGGCCGTTTAGGGGAAGTTCCTTAACCTGCCGCTCGCCGACAAGCCCTGAATCATCCTCCGTCGTGATAGCGACCAGGGTTGGTGCCGATTCCACCTGGACGGTTTGCCGCACGTCGCCAACTTGAAGCACTATATCCACCGTTTCTCGCTGGCCAACCACAGCAGAAATGCCGGTCTTCGCTTCCGTGCGAAAGCCGTTCTTTTCCGCCGATACCTCATAACGTCCGACCGGAAGAGCAGCCGCGTCGAAGCGCCCCGCTTCATCCGTCAAGAGATTGCGTTGCGCCCCCGTCTCCAGATTCTTGATTCGAATGGCCACGCTCGGGACAGCCCCTCCTGAAGCATCGGTGACGATGCCCTGGATAGAGGCCTCTCCTTGCGCGAAGCTGGCAATCGCGCTGCCCGCCCACATGCCAAGCACCAAAAATCCAAAGCGGAAAACACGCCCTGCATCAAAACCTCGAATTTTTCGAAATTGCATCTTTTCTCTCCGAAATAGATTTGTGGTGCTTGGGCCACGCGTCGCGTCGGCCCTGAAATAGTCTTGGAACAGTGGCGGCCTAGACCGTTGAATGGGCAAACAGATCAGGAAGGGTCAACAACAAGGACAACAGCGAGTGATCGTGCGCGAAGCAAAGAGTGGTATCGCGGCTACTCTGGATGACTCAACCAGAAACAATTTGGTGAAATAAGCTTGGCTAGCGCGCATGGCCTACGTCCGCCTGTCCGGTGATCTTCGCGGTGTGCGTCCCGCGTCTTGCGGCCAGGGATCGGCTTCCGGCCCACACCAGCTGCAATCCCGCGAAAATCGCCACCATCGCGACAGCCGTCTTCAGTCTGTGTGCAGGAACTTTCCTGGCCAACAAGCACCCCAGTACCACTCCAGGAACGCCACCCACAAGCAGTTGGAAGAGTATTGGCATGCTGATGGAGCCAAAACTCCAGTGAAAAGCGGTGCCTATGACCGCCAGTACCAACCCAAAGAGAAGATCTGTTCCAACGACTTGCGCCGGCGTCATCTCGGAATAGTTCAGCAAAAGAACGGTTCCCAGCGCTCCAGCGCCTGCGGACGAAAATCCGGACTCCACACCGATCGGAAGAGCGAGCCACGGAAGCCAGCGGTAATTTTTCCCGGCGAACGCGGGATTTTGCACTCGCCTGATAAATGTCACACTCGATGAGGCCGCAAGGAGCACACCGAGCAGAAGAATTACAACTGGACTCCCCGCATCTCGATTCAAAAAGCGAAGTGCCCAAGTGCCCACAAGCAGGCCTGGAACCGCTCCTTGCAGCAAAAGCCAAAGGTAACGTGTATGAATCTGCTTCCCTACCAGATAGAAAGGCGCCGCAATCAAACGCAATACACCGGCAAACAAGAAGGCTGTTCCCACCGCTTCCCCTGCGGTAAGTCCGGCGAGCAGCAATAATGCAGGAACCGTAAAACTTCCCCCACCGATGCCCGTCAATCCGACAGCTATGGCAATAAGGAATCCGATGAGGAAGTTCATCTTTCCACCTGAGTGGAGAAAGTGTGTATTCCGCATTCGAGCTTCGTTCCACCCCATCGGCCGGATCTGGGATTATTAGGATCAGATGGTAGAGCGGTGCACGGCTGGCAGCCGATGCTGAAGTATCCTTCGTCGTATTGCGGCAGATGAGGGATTCCGCTCGCAACCGCGTACTGCCACACCTGCTCCCAATTCCAGTCCGCAAGCAGGCTCACCTTCCACAAATTCTTTCCCGTCGGCAGACGGTGAACTTCCACTTTCTTAAGATTTTTTCGTGTGGGGGATTGTTCTCGCCGTAATCCCGTGAACCAGACGTCAAAAGGTTCAAGAGCGCGCATGAGCGGTTCCACTTTTCGCAGTTGGCAGCACCTAGTGGGCTCGCTGCGATACAGAACACCGAGGGCCGCTTCCTGCTCAGCAACCGTTTCCGCAGGAAGTACGTTAACCAGATTGAGTGACCACTCCTTCGTCATTCGATCGCGATATTCGTACGTTTGCGGAAAGTGATATCCAGTATCGAGAAAGAGCACGGCAATCTCCGGGATGCGCTTCCGCAGAAGATGTGTCACTATCATGTCTTCCGCTTGAAAGCTGCTGGTCAGGCAGACACGGGCGATCGGGCTCGCCGCCAGCACCGTTTCGAGCGCTTTCTCAGGCGCAAGACTTTCCAATTCCAGAGCGAGACGATCCACGTCCATTTAATTGGCCTCTTCCTGGTTGCTTTCCAGCTTTGCGAACCGCAAGGACTCCGCCAGCGCCAAGCCGCGCCGGAATACCTCTTCCTCATTGGCGTTTTCGTTTTCTCGGGAGAGCTCGAACAACTTGGCCTTTACGTCAGCAACCAGCTGCTCTTTCGTTTCGGCGTAGAGTACATCTCCGGAATAAATGGAAACGGCCCCAATCCCCAGCATTGCCCGAATCGTCTGCGCGAGTGAACCGAGCGATGCTGCGGCTCCGTCTAAGTGCAGCACCTCAAATCCTCGCTCGAAGAGGGCCCGCTCCAGCCGGGACGCAAGAGCTGGCCGGTTCTCCAGCAAGAAAGTGGCAGGATAGTGCCCGTGGCGCTCGTAGCGGGCCTTCGCACTGACGCCAGTCGCAACAATGTCCAGTGGCGGAAGCCCCAGGCCTTCTTGCCCTTGTCGGTCGTGCAAATCGTCTTGAATCATCCCGGCGCCAACAGTGGCGTTAGAAACTACATCGATCAGGATGAAGCTTCCCATTGCCCGATTGCTGGCATATGGATCAAAGAAAAGTGGGACGTGAGCTTCAAATTCGACTGATGCAATTTCGTTCATGTTCAGCTCACTCGCCTGTTCCTGATCGAACGTATTCACGTTCACGCGATGGTGAATCTGCAGAGCGCGAATTTTTGTTTGGCGGGTAGTGTGCTTCACGAGATAGGTCCGGCCTGCTTCCAGCGGTGTTTCGTGCAACCAGACCAACATGGCGCGGAACCTCCTCGACACTCGCGGGCCATTCTCAGGCGATACCAGCATGTCCCCGCGGCTAAGGTCGATCTCATCCTCCAACTGGAGGGTCACGGGCATCGGTGCAAACGCTTCCGTCAGATCGCCGTCGTAGCTTACGATCGAGCGCACTCGTGTTCTTCGCCCCGACGGTAGCGCCACCACTTTGTCGCCGGGACGAATCACTCCGCTCTCGACGCGTCCGGCAAATCCGCGGAACTTACTGTCGGGACGAATCACCATTTGCACCGGGAATCGCGCACCCTCAAGCGAATCGACCGCTGTGATCGGAGTAGTCTCCAAATGTTCGAGTAGGGTTGGCCCGTGATACCAAAACGTCCGTTTGCTTCTGTCGACGACGTTAGTCCCTTCGAGCGCGCTGATTGGCACACACTGTGTGTGCGCAATTCCAAGTTGTACTGCCAGCTTCAGAAAATCCCGTTCAACGCCCAGGAAAACATCTTCCCGGTAATCAACGAGATCCATCTTGTTCACCGCCGCGAGAACGTTGCGTATCCCCAGCAGCGAGGCGATGAACGCATGGCGCCGTGTCTGCGGAAGGATCCCCTTTGTGGCATCAACCAGAATTACGGCAAGATCCGCAGTGGACGCGCCCGTGGCCATGTTGCGCGTGTATTGGTCGTGCCCCGGTGTGTCCGCGATGATGAATTTCCGCCGTGGAGTCGCAAAGTAACGGTAGGCCACATCGATGGTGATGCCCTGTTCGCGTTCCGCGCGGAGTCCGTCCGTCAGCAGGGAAAAATCGATCGGACCCGAAGAACGGTTGATTCGGCTTTTCTTCACCGAAGCCAGCTGGTCTTCATAGATTGCCTTAGAGTCGTGAAGGAGCCGCCCGATCAGTGTAGATTTGCCGTCATCCACGCTTCCTGCCGTCGTGAATCGCAGCAGCTCCATCTCCCGGCTCTGTTCGAGGAACTCCTCTGGGCCCCCACGCGTCCCCTCCTGTGTCGTGGAGATCATCAGAAGTACCCCTCCCGTTTCTTAAGCTCCATCGAGCCTTCCTCATCGTGATCGATCGCGCGGTTCTCGCGCTCCGAGCGCCGGAAGGACACCATTTCCTCGACGATTTTCGCAATCGTGTCCGCTTCCGATCGGATCGCTCCCGTGCAAGGAACGCATCCCAACGAACGCATCCGGCACCTCACCATGAGCGTCTTCTCACCCGGCAAGAGTTCCTTTGTGTTGTGGATCAATACGATCGAGCCGTTTCGCAACACGACTTCGCGCTCCTTCGCGAAATACAGCGGCACGATCGGAATATTTTCCGCCTGGATGTAGAGCCAGATGTCGGTCTCCGTCCAATTGGAAAGCGGAAAAACGCGAATACTCTCCCCTTTGTCAATCCGGGAATTGAAAATATTCCAGAGCTCCGGCCGCTGGTTTTTCGGCTCCCATTGCCCCAACGGGTCGCGGAACGAGTAAATTCTCTCTTTGGCCCGCGATTTCTCTTCATCCCGTCGCGCTCCTCCAAACGCGGCATCGAATTCCCCTGCCGTCAACGCGTCGAGCAGCGCTCTTGTCTTCAAAAAGCCGCAACATTTTTGTGTTCCCAGCGCGAAAGGATTTGCTCCCGAATCCAGGGCCGTCTGGTTTTTGTGTACGATAAGTTCCGCTCCAATTTGCCTTGTGTAGGCGTCGCGAAACTCGATCATTTCCGGAAATTTGTAGCTGGTGTCGATATGCAAAAGGGGGAACGGAATCTTCCCTGGGAAAAACGCTTTCTGCGCCAGGCGCAGCATCACGGATGAGTCTTTGCCAATCGAGTACAGCATCACCGGGTGCGCAAATTCAGCTGCTGCTTCGCGTAGGATATGGATGCTCTCCGACTCGAGCGACCTCAGGTGATTCAAGCGCCGCGGGGCCTGCGTTCCGATTCCATCACTGCTGGCGGAAGCCCGCGTCGATCTCCGTAGCTCGACTTCTGATATTTGCGTCATAGAACTCCGTGTAAAAACAAAAACCCCACCTGCCAGGGTTCCGGCGGTGGGTTGGCTAAAATCTTGTATTAAAAGCTTTTACAAAGCTGGATTTTCACCCATACAAGACACAGCGGCCCTCGCCGTCATTTGCGGACGACAACAGGCAGCGGTCATTGGCATGGATACGCTCACGAGAACGAATGATACCCAATCCATATAGACGGTTCAAATCATCTTTCGCTTCCGTGCTATTTGTATTTTCAATGGCCGAGATCTGAATTTGGTTACAGGCCGGTTAATTACAGGAATCCTTTAAGCCCCTTAATCGCTCGCCCTTTCTGTTCGCGACTCATTTCAACATGCTTCTTTAATTCTCCGAGGGACAGTCGTTCGCTGAAGAACATTGTGGTTGAATCGTCAGCAACTAAGAAGTTGGCGAGAACGGGGTTGTGGGAAGTTTGGGCCGGATCACCAGGCACACCGGCACGCTACGTGCATTCGCGAAGGCTAGTTTGAACGAATAGGACTTCCCGAGCGCCCTCTTGGCATGCTCTGCGTGTGTTACATTTCTATGACAGGACCTGATTCTGAGCGGATACCGGTTCGGGTTCAGTTCACGTAAGCAATTGGATCGACAGAAGAAAAAGGAAAAGCGCCAGAGTCCTGCCGTCTCCGACCATCTGTAAAAAAAAAACAGATGATCGGGGGTGAAGCCACGGGTGAAGAATGATCTCGGTTACTCCTTTGGATTGAATGGGTTTCAAGGGAAGTGGCGCGCCCGCCCAGACTCGAACTGGCGACCATCTGCTTAGAAGTCAGTTGTCCACTTTAATCAGAACTTGCCGGAGCGACCGTAAAGCGAGGGAAAATCAGCAACTCATGATCAACGGTGACGAGCTACTTACTCCTTTTTCATCACCGTTAAGCACGCGTTTTGCCGCGATTTGTCACAATTAGTATTACATTTTTATGACAGAGATCATGGGTACGCCAACACTGCGATCATGGTCCAGCCGTACGCCACAGGAATCAAGTCCGTGACAGTCCGAGATGCCCACACTTCCCCCAACCGGACTCCTGGCCCGGAATAACTATCGAGCCCGTCACACGCCACAATCTGCACCGCCGCTACCCCGAAGCCGAAAGTCGACTGTCGATTCTGAGCGGTTCAACTGCGGGCAAAGACGACGAAGCCATTAGCTGGGATCACTATATTTGCCGAGGCTACGAAACCGTGCAATGACGGACCTGATGCAGAGATGCCTCCAGCGTTACCCGCCACGATCGGATTCACAAAATTGTCATAGACATCACTGTTGAACACCTCCTGCCACGGACCCGCGAATGGGAAACCGATTCCGTAGTTGTACCAGGTATCTTCGGCGAGGGTTGCCACGACAATCACATCTTGCCCGGTACCTTCCAGCCAGCGATGAAAGGCGATGACGCGATTCTGGTCATGAACATGAAAAGGATTGACGTTGTCGCCTCGCAACGCCGGGTAATTCCACCGCAGCCGGATCAAGTCTTGAGTAAATCGCAGATGATCGGCCCTGGCGGTATCGGTCCCTGGATTCAAGCCAGCCCACCAGATCAGGTTGGGCGAAGTAGGATCCCAACTCCATTGCTTATCCTCCAAGAACTCCTGCCCCATGAAGATCTGGGGAATTCCGGGAGCGGTCAGTAGCAAGCCAGTAGCAAATCGCGAGCGGCTGCGCGCATACCACGATTCATGATTCGAGCCATCAGCAAGTGCAGGAATGCGCAGTTCTGTCCCTACCTTCACAATGTCATGATTCTCGACACACGGCACCGCTTGCCAGCCATGAGCAAATGCCTGGGGGTATAGGTTCGAGGCGATAGCGCCGAAGTTGATGACGGCGCTCTGACCATAAGAAGAAGCCGCGACCGCACTGCGAACAGCGCCACGCAATCCATCATGTTGCACAACGTCGAAACCTGCGCCGCCACTGGAGGTGGGAGTTACCATTGACGGCCAAGACTTGGGGTAGTTGCCAACCTCGCCCGGCCAAAACTCCGCGTTCTGCAATAAGCGTGGTTTCGCAAATCGAAGCGTATTGGTCAGGTTGCAGCAAAACGTCCATCCAGAATCGCAGTTCATTGAAATCAGATCACTGATTTCGTCATAGCGGAATCCATCCACGTGGAATTCAGTGATGTAGTACAGAGCGTTGTTGATAAGGAACTGACTGACATCATTTTTCCAGAGCGCGAAGGAGAGCCCTCCGGTTCCGCGATCCTGATCGGTGAAATACAAGCTGTCGTTGTTGTTGCCTACGTTCTTGGCGCGGTCCCAGTAGTAGATGCAGTTGTCGTCCAATGAGCCGTTCACTGTAAATCCACCAGCATGGTTGTAGACCGCGTCGAAGACGACCGCTATGCCGTAGATGTGGCACAGATCGACCAATACCTTAAGCTGGGCCGGACCTGGAGTGATGTCCCGGAGCGCAAGCGGCGCACAGCCTTTAGCAGTGAGCAACGAGTTGATGGTTGTGAGGTAACCATTAAGAGCGACGGGGTCGGTCACGACGTAAGGGAAGTCGGGGGAGAACAAGTCCGCGCCGTCATAACCCATCGACGGATCAGTCTCCATTTCATCAACTGGAAGCGGTTGCAGGACATTAATGCCAAGCTCTGCGAGATACGGAATCTTTCCGATGACATCGAGGAAATTCGACGCGGCACCAGGCGCAGCTGGGTTGTAAGTTCCAATGTGCAACTGGTAGACAATCATGTTGCTGAAGTCAGGCGTGACAAACGCCGCATCGTGCCACGGATAAGCAGTGGCGGAGCGGATCAGACTGCTACAGTTGGGGAACGCAGACGCTGGTGCCAACTCTCGCGCATACGGATCGCGCTTCGGTCCGGTACCACCGGGGCCGACGACCAAGAAGGTGTAACCATCGCCTTCCTGAGCCGAGCCAACAAAACCAGTCCAGTATCCATTGGCATCCTTCGCCAAGAGCAGGTTACTGGTCTGTCCTGTCAAAGAAGAGCTGTTGAATATCCCGTTAATGTATACCGCGGTCGCAAGCGGCGCCCAGGCGCGAAACGTGGCCCCGCCTCCCAGCACCAGATTTGCGCCCATAGGAGTATTCGCCGAAATGTTGGCCTAAGAGATCATGTGAAGCTCCACGTGGCCCTGTTGTGATCTTGTAATGATGCACCGGCCCACTTGTAAGTCGAGCTGTTTTTTGGATGACTCGCGGACCAGTGCTGCCCGCCTTGTATCGGCCAGCGCGTCAATCCACCCGAGAGGCCAGATCGGGCGGCTGTATTCCACAGTTCATCAGTATCCTGGGACGACACAAAGGTGCCAGCCAGCTTCGTTCACTTTGACGCGCGAACCAGTTTTGTCCGGGCGCGGTTGGGATCACCTTGTTATGTTCTCAGACTATCCCCTGATCAACCTGGGATTCAGACGCCTGTGTAAAGCGAAGTTGGCTTCGACTAAGACAGGGCCGCAGCGAGAATTCACGTTGACGGAGAGTAAAACTTATTCTGGCGGCCTGATTGCGCTGAAGTATAGGCGGGTGCGGGGTAAGGCTGCGGTTGAAGCTAAGAGTACAAGTAAAAGTAAGCGCAAGCGCTACGAGCTTGCAGGGCTTCGCGAGCGGCTCCCGGGGGCGAACCGGCGAAGCCGAAGTACTGATACGTATTTGGACGGTTACGGCGTTTTACCAGGCACAGCCGTACTTCGGAATCTTTTTCTTGACTTTACGCCGCTTGGGAGACAGACTCTCGCGCACGGTCGTTCAGATGGCTGCTTGTCCCCCCCTCTGAGAGGTTGTCGGGATTGATGTGTCCAACTTTGAATGAGCCATCCATCCGAAGATGGCTGAACGCCCAAGGCCCCTTATTGTTTCCAAAAATTCTCAGGTCATCTCGGAGCTCGCATGAACTCGTTGCCTCAAGTCCGAACTGTGGCAGTTCTCCTGGCGCTCGCGGCCGTGCTGTTCGCCATTCCCGCTGCACTGGCGCAAGTCGCCGGCACGAACGTCAACATGGTTTCCGGGACGCAGTGGCCCACTGGCGATCCTTTCCTGCAACGGCAGAACGAACCATCGATGGCGGTGTCGACGCGCAACCCCATGCATATCATGGCGGGCGCCAACGACTACCGTTCGGTGGACCTCGAGACGCTTCTGAGTGGCGGCACTGAAACGGGGGATTCCTGGCTGGGTATATTCAAATCCTTTGACGGCGGCCTGACCTGGCAAAGCACCCTGCTGCCGGGCTGCCCGGAGACAGTTCCTCAGTGTACTGACAACAACGGCCACGGTGGGGTGGCTCTCCAGGGGATTTACGGGGCAGGCTCCGACCCGGTGGTGCGCGCCGGGACAAATGGAATGTTCTATTACGCGGGATTAGCCTTCGTTCGACCCCAATCCGGAGCACAACCGGGAACGGCCAGCTCGATCTTCGTGGCGCGCTACAACGACCTGAACAACAACGAGAACATCGACCCCATCGCCTACATTGATACTCGCATCATCGCCACAGGGACCACGGGCAACAATGGGCAGTTCCTCGACAAGCCCGCTCTGGTCGTGGACATCCCTCGCGCCGGCGCAAATACCTGCTCTTTCACCGTGAATCAGCCTGGGGTCACGGATAAGAACGGCAACCCCATCCCGGTGCACCAATCCTTCGCGGCTGGCAATGTGTACGTCGCCTACACAGATTTTCTGACCGCTTCAAAATCCAACTCCACTCCGACGAATCTGATGTTCGCGCATTCGACCGATTGCGGCGTGACCTGGAGCACGCCCATCAGCATCAGCAAGGCAGGCCTCACCAGCCAGGGCAGCGCCATCGCGGTCAATCCGGTGAATGGCCATGTTTACGTGGTGTGGCGGCAATTCGCGTCGCCGGGAGTCACGGACGCCATCATGGTCGCGCAATCGACAAACGCAGGGAAATCCTTCAGCGCGCCGGTGCAGATCTCGACGTTTCAACCGTTCGATCAGGGCACAACGGATACCTCTTTCCGCACCAACGCCTATCCCTCGATCACCACCGACATGTTCGGATTCGTTTACGTGGCCTTCTCGGCCCGCGGACTCGGACCTAGCGGCGACGCCCGCGTTGTCGCCGCCGGCTCCATCGATGGAACCCACTGGACTCCTGCCATCATGGTGGACAATCCCGGGCAAAACGCCCAGACCAATCCCTCGGGCCGCGGCCATCAAATTATGCCCGCGATTACATTTGCCAACGGCAGGCTTACGATCCTCTATTACGACCTCCGCTTCGATCACTATGTGAACTTCTATACGCCGGGCAACACTTTCGGGACGTATATTTCCTCACTCATCGCCGAGGGCGAGCTCGCTCCGCCTAGCCCCATGCCCAGTGAGGTGTTCGCTAACTACATTGACGATCATGGGCTGACGATGCGCCGCCACACCATCGACCTGCGAGTGCTCGAGTTGGGAATCTTTCCGACCGTAACGTTGGGGCCATCCGTGTCGGTTTCACAATACGCCTACGGATGCTGCGTCCCGCCGGGCACCGTTCAGCAATCGCCCACGAACATCGAGCAATACAAGTTTAACGTGCCCAATTTGCCGCTCTTCTCACAGGGAACGGAGCCCTTCCTCGGCGACTACATTGAAGTCGTGCCGTCGCCCTTGTTTGTTCCGAGCGGCAACGGTTGGGCCTACAACTTCAAGCCCAGCGTGAACCCCCTGTTCCACGCGACCTGGACCGACAATCGCGATGTCGTCCCGCCTGCGAATGGCAATTGGCAGGATTACACTCCGCCGATCATTGCAGGAACAACGGGGCCGCAGCAGAGCATCTTCGAGCCCGGACAGACCGTGCTACCCTGCCAAATTGGTCAAGAAGGCATGCGCAACCAAAACATTTACACCGCGCAGATCACCGGTGGCCTGGTCGTGGGAGCGCCAGGAAACGCCAAGCCGCTTGGCACCACCACCTTCAACGGCCAGACGGTCCCGTTCCAGCGCGCCTTCGCCGTGGAAGCGCAGAACGTTACCAGTCAGCAGATCTTTGTCCGCTTCACCATCGCCAATCAGCCCGCGGGCGGCATAGCCTCATTCCTGCAGTTTTCGCTGTTGACGACTCTCGACATTACCATCCCGCCGTATTCGTCCGTGTCGCGCAGCGTCTTCGTCACCTCGACCAATCCGGAAGCCAGCATCACCGTAAACGTCGTTCAGATCAGTGCTATCGGCGGATCCGTGGTCACCAACGGGCTCAGCGCCACCGCGGTTCTCAATCCTGACGGCACCAACCCGGTCATTACGAATCCGAACATCGGCAATCCCAATATCGGCAATCCGAACATCGGCAACACCGAAGTCACCGACCCTAATATCGGAAACACGGATGTCACCACCCCGAACATCGGAAACCCCAACATCGGCAATCCGGACGTCAACAATCCGAACATCGGCAACCCGAACATCGGAAACCCCAACATCGGCAATCCGAACATCGGTAACGTCAGTGCCACGAACGTCGGCGTCTCTAACCCGAACATTGGAAACCCTGATACGGCAAATCCCAACATCGGCAATCCCAACATCGGCAACCCGAACATCGGCAACCCGAACATCGGCAATCCGAACATCGGCAACGGCGCGATTGAAGACGACATTTACCCGATGACCAACAACGGCAACACGACGGCTAGCTATAACGTCCAGATAGCGGCGACCGCCACGCCGCCGGGCGGTGTTGCGGTGCAATTGATCCTCAACAAGCTGTACCAGACGCCCGTGGCAGACAATTGCAATCTAGGCGTGGAAACGCACTGGGTCACCGTGGCGAATATCGTTCATCCGACGCTGTACACCCCAGGCACGCTCAGGATTTGGGACTCCGAACATTGGCAATCCGAATCCGACGGAAGCCTCGGTCACGCTCGCGCCCGGCGAAACGGTGTATGTCACGCTGCGTGTCCAGAACACGTCGTCCACGCCGTACAATCCGGTGGCGGCACTCGCGCCCGTGACCATCCCTCACGCCGTGGATACGCAAACCGTGCTCTCAAATCCCCCAGGTAATCCGCCGCCGACTCCTCCCGTGGTGTACCCGACGCTGACCATTACGACGGCCTCTCTGCCTCCGACGGACCGCAATCGATCCCGGTTACTCGGTGCAATTGCAGGCCATCGGTGGAAAGCCGGGACCTGACACGTGGTCTCTTGTTCCTGGAGGTGTACTCCCGCCGGGACTCAATCTGAGTTCTTCCGGCCTGCTCTCCGGAACAGCCACAACTCCGGGGAACTACGCCATCGCCATTCAAGTGAGGACACCGCCACACCGGCTAACACCGCTGTGAGGAACTACAAGTTCAACGTAAGCATTACTCCGCTGAGCGTCCAGACAGTGCAGAACCCGCCGGATGGCATCGTGAATCAGCAGTACGTGGCAAATCCACTTATCGCTACGGGGGGAACGTCGCCAATTACCTACACCGCGCCGAACCTTCCGCCAGGACTGTCGATAAATTCCACCACAGGGCAAATCAGCGGAGCCCCGA
Organism: uncultured Acidobacteriota bacterium; assembly: GCA_963705855.1. GTDB lineage: Bacteria > Acidobacteriota > Terriglobia > Acidiferrales > UBA7541 > Acidiferrum. The sequence goes on along the minus strand of CAVPLA010000035.1, from coordinate 38,565 downwards.
CGGTCGTCAACCCGGCCGGCACTAACGTGACCGTCACAGCCACGGACTCAGCGTTCCCTGCCGGAGTCCGTCTCGCAACGCAGTCACGATTCGCGTTGGCGCCCTGATCCAAATCTCACCCACGACCTTGCCGGGTGGCACCATTGGCACCCTTTACTCCGCGCAGCTCTTCGCAACCGGCGGAATTGGTGGATTCGTGTTTGGTCCCCCGGTCCCCATCACCGGTGTACTGCTTACCAGCGCCGGTCTGCTCACGATCCAGAATCCGCAATCGTCTTCGATCAGCTTCAGCGTTACCGTCCACGACCAAGCCAATCCGAATCAGGTCCAGAACGCCAACTACACCATCCTTTTTGCGCCAGGTTCCTCCCCGAACGTCAGCTTCAACACGCAACCCGGCAATTCCATTGGTGGCCAAATCGTAAGTGGCAGCCCGATCCAGGTGACGATATTCGACAATACTCACGCTGTCGTACCGAATACTCCGGTCACCGTGAGCTTCGGCAACTCACCTTGCTCCACCGCCGTGTTGGGAGGAACGCTGACGGCGAACACCGACGCGACTGGCGTGGCAACCTTCTCGAATCTCTCCATCGATCGCGGCGGCATTGGTTACACCTTGTTGGCCACCGCTACGGCCGGGCCCTTTGCTACTTTGTCAAACGCCTTCACTGTGAACGGCTTCTGCGCCACCGGCAACTTGAACACCGCGCGGTCCTTCCCAACGGCCACCCTGCTGAACAACGGCATGGTCCTGATTGCCGGAGGAGAATCAGCCGGCGGGCCGACGGCCACGAACGCAGCAGAACTTTACAACCCAGCCGCCCATACGTACACCTCCATTACACCGGGCATGAACACCGCTCGTTTCCTGCACACGGCCACATTGCTGAACGACGGAACCGTGCTCATTGTGGGTGGCCAGAGCCATGCCTCAAGTTTCGTGACCACAGCGGAGATTTACGACCCAATCCACGGAATATTTACCAACACTGCTAATAATCCAATCATCAATACTCGTGCCAACCACACTGCCACGCTCCTCGCCGACGGAACCGTTCTGATCGTCGGCGGCAGACAATGCTGGAGGCGCCGTGGGGACCTCGGAGATCTATAATCCGGCGACCCAGACATTCACCATCATCGGGTCGTTGAACTTCCCGCGGCAAAACCACACAGCGACGCTGCTGGCCAACGGAAAAGTGCTGATCGCGGCAGGCAACATAAACGCAACGCTCCTTCCCAGCGCGGAACTCTATGATCCCGTTGCGCAAACCTTTGCGAACACCGGCAGCCTGAACGCCGGCCGCCAATTCCACACCGCTACGCTGTTGAGTAGCGGGCAAGTTCTGATTGCAGGAGGCCTGCAGTCAGATTCCATTTCTGGCATCGCCTCCGCAGAACTGTATGATCCAGTTGGAGGAACTTTCACCCTCACCGGCAGCTTGAACACCGCGCGCGGCGTTCACTCGGCAACGCAGCTTCCGGACGGAACCGTTTTGGTGGAGGGCGGATATAACTGCCCGGGCTCCTGCGCAAATCCCATCCAGGGCACTGCCGAGATTTACAATCCTTCGACCTCAGTATTCACCTATACAGGCAGTTTGATCAGCGCGCGCTGGGAGCACACCGCCACTTTATTGAACGATGGCACCGTGCTTATCGCGGGAGGTTTTGGTTCGGGCTTCCTCGCGAGCAGCGAGCTGTACTACAGCACCGCCCCTCTGTCCGGCATGCTGATAACCACTTCCACGTCCGGCCAGCCCGGCACCACGATCTTTTCCAACTCCACCGCCTTTAATGGCGCGGCCACCGGCATTCAAGTGATCGGGTTTAACGGCATATTGCCGGCCGGAGCTGCATTTCTGCCATTCAACCCGCTCATCGTTTCCGGCATCAGTTTCGCGACGTCCAACGCAGGGACCAACGTGAACGTCACGAAAGCAGCGTTCTACACTCCAAACAACTATCCGGCGGACTTCATCATCGACTCCACAAATCCCGGCCCGAACAACCAGCTCACCATCACTCTTCCACAGCCCACGCGTGCTTTGGCGCTGGATTATGGAGGCTTTGCTGGAGGCGCGAGCGGATCTCTAACGCTGTCGAATGGTTTTGTCTTGCCGCTGAGCAGTTTACCCGCGGTCGGACAAACGCAGTTCAGCGGATTTGTTTCCGCCACTCCGTTCACTTCCCTGACGTTCAACATAACCAACGATTCCTGGACGGTGTTGGATGTATTGCTCGCCGCGGCTAACGTCACGCTGCCAAACGCCACTGAGGGCTCGCCCTACACGCAAATTCTCCTTGAGCAAGGTGGCGTCGGCCCGCTCACGTGGTCCCAGACCAGTGGTGCACTGCCACCCGGCGTAAACCTGAGTTCCAGCGGCATCTTGCACGGCACTCCCACGGCCGCGGGTGTGTACTTTTTCACGGTGAGCGTTACCGACAGCAGCAGTCCACAGAAGGTCGCCGCCAGCGGCTCCGTCAGGTTGACCGTGGCTCCTCAGCCTCCCACGAACGCGTCAAACGGCCCTGTAACGGCCTCCTCTGCAGGAATTATTTGGGAGTTCAGCCTTTCCCACAACGTCGTGGGATACAACGTTTACCGGTCTACCCATTCGGGTGGCCCCTACACCTTGTTGGCCCCCGGGCTTCCATCCACCGCATCTAGCTACACGGATTCGACGGTGGTTCACGGTACGACGTACTACTATGTTGTGACAGCGATCGGTCCGGGCAATGTGGAAAGCGTGTTTTCAGACGAGGTGCTGGTCAACTTCCCGTAATCGCGGGTGTTGCCAGGGATTTGCTCTTCGAAAATCTTAATGCTGCGCAATCCGGCGCTGGGCGTCCGCGACGAGCGGGTCCCCGGCGCCTCTTCCTTTGATGGCGAGAAAAGTTTTGTACGATTCCTCAGCCCCCGAACTGTGCAGTCCTTCTCTCGCTCGGCCTTGATAATAGTAAACCGGCGGCAGCAGGTGATAACTCGGGACGTCATCCAGAAAAACCGAAGTGACCTCCCCGCGCCTCGTCAAGCACACATCAAATTCCGAAGAGGCTTCGGTAAAAGCGGACGCGGCGAGATACGCCAGCCCCATATCAAAATGTCCCAGCCAAGTGTCCGCCAGTTTCTGGGCCTCCTGAAACGAATTCAGCGCATCGCGCGCGTTGTCGCGCTTGAGCTGCGCTTCTCCGGCGATCAGCTTGGCATAAACCTGCGGCTCCGTCTCCAGCCGCTGCGAAAGCGGCGCCACCAGTTGCAGCGCCTTGGCCTCTTGTCCTGCCGCGATGTACACCTGCGCCGCGCGATAGATTACGCCCGGCTCCTTGCTTCCGGCGGACGCTTTTCCCGCCGCGGCAACCGCCTCGGAACTTTTCCCCCGCGCCAGATCCGTCAAAGCCAGCGTGGCCGTACGGTCAGCCGCCGATTCGGCATCCTTTGCCACAAGATCGTCCGCGATGGCTCGCTCCAGGATGGCTGACGCCTCCCCCAGCCGCCCTTCATACAATTCCAGGTCTGCCAATCCCGTCGCTGCGATGGAAGCCCCGGACGCGCCGACCCCCTGCAGCTTCAAATAATTCTGCTGTGCTTCCGCGTTGTGCCCGCGCCCCAGTTCCGCCAGCGCCAGCGTCCGCAGCGCCTGATCAAACTTGGGGTTCTCATTCAGAATCGATTGCGCTTCTTTCGCCGCGGTGTCAAAGTCTCCGGCATAGAGTGCGTACATTGCGAAGTTGATGCGCTGCAAAACGCTGTGCGGGGCAAGATCGAGCGCCTGCTTTTGCACTTCGAGCGCTTTGCTCATGCTTCGGTCGTAAAAATAGGCGAGTGCCAGGTCCCCGTAACCCACGTCATCGGCGGGAAACTGCTTCACCAGCGCCGTCAACTCTTCAATGGCTTTGGGCTGATTTCGCGCGAACAGGTAAAAACCGCCGCGGGTGCGATACTTTTCGCGGTCGGTCATTCGATCGATGTGTGTCAGCGCCAATCCATAATACTTCTGGGCGTCCTGGCGTTTCCCCAGATTGAAAGACATGGCCGCCATGCCGGCGTAAGCACGCCCCAGGTTGGGATCGAGCTCAATCGCCTGGCCGTACGCTTTCATCGCTTCCGACCACTTGCCCTCCTGCTGAAAACCCTGGCCCACGGCGTAAGCATGGGCCGCCTCAAGCGAAGCGGCGGTAAAGGTTTCTGCCGCGGATCGCTGCACGGACTCCGGCGTCGTGTCGCCCAAGCCCTTGCGAATGCGTTCCGCGAGTTTCCCCGCTGCGGCAAGTACATCCTGTTTGTTAGAAGCGCCGCTCTCCTCTTTCAGCAAGGATTTGCCCGTCGCCGGGTCCAGCGTTGTCACAGAAACTTTGTAGCCGCCTCCTTCTTTCTGGATAGATCCCGCCACGACGGCGTTTACGCCTTCCCGCACGGCCACCAATTGCGCTAGCGCCGCGTCCATGTGCGACGCTCCAGGCTGCATCTTCGCGGCAACCTTTCTTGCTTGTCCGCGATTGTAGGAGGAGATAAACGGCGCGCCCTCCAAGGCAATTCCCATCATCGGCTCCAGGGTTCCGTCAAAAACCGGATCTCCCGTCTTGTTGTCGAAATCCGCGATCAGCAGTGAGACTGGCGCATGCTGAGCCGCTGGATGCGCGACAAACCTCTCACGCAGAAGAAAACCTAAAGCAAGGAAAGCTACCGCGAGCCCCGCGCCCGCCCATTTCATGTAAGGGGGCAAACCGCCGATCCGGTGGACAGACAGGTGCGTGCCCGCCGTCGGTCCCTGCCAAATCTCAATCTGTTGGAGCAGCTCCGCGGTGCTCGCAAATCGCTTCTGCGGGTCTATTTCCAGGCATTTACGGACCATTTCGGTGACAGGCTGGGGTATGGTTTTATCGAGCTCACCCAGCGGACGAGCGGGTTCGCTGGTCCGTTTCCACAACTTCCCCATCGTGGTATCGGCGTTAAAGGGAATTTGTCCGCTGAGCAATTCGTAAAAGATAATGCCAACACTGAAAAGATCGGAACGCGAGTCCAGCGGCAAACCCTTGGCCTGTTCCGGCGACATGTAGTCGGGTGTCCCAATCACTGCGCCGGTCTGGGTCATGCTCGGCAAAAGGGTGGAGCGCGCGATCCCGAAGTCCATGACGTAGGCTCTGCCGTTTTTGTCCAGCATGATGTTCTGTGGCTTGAGGTCGCGATGAATCACTCCTTCGCTGTGAGCGGCGTCGAGGGCGCGGCAAACCTGAGCCATGATATTGGCGGCTTCGGACGGCTCGAGCTTCTTTTTTCGGCGTAGCACGGCCTGCAAGTCTTCGCCTTCGATGTACTCCATGGTGATGAACTTGATGCCTTCGGCCTGGCCGAGGTCGAAAATACGAATGACGTTCTTGTGCGTGATCTGGCGGGCAAGAATCAGTTCCTGCTTGAAGCGCTTCAGGATTTCCGGATTGGAGGACATGTCGCCGCGAATGACTTTCAGGGCGACTTGGCGCTCGAGTTCCTGATCGTGCGCCTGGTAGACAGCACCCATACCGCCCTGTCCCAGAAGGCGGATGATTTCGTAGCGCTTGGCAATTAATGTTCCGGGGGACAGATGAGCAAGAGCGGCCGAGGAAAGTGCGGCGTCTCCCGCGGGAACGGACCAGCCTTGCGCGCCGGTGGCCAAGGTCTGATCACTGAGCGGAAGCGGAGTGGCGCACTTTTCGCAGTGGGCAGAGGTCTCCGGATTTTTGTAATTGCACTGTGGGCAGACCATCAATGTCACGACCAAGTCGCGGGAATGCGTTCATTATGGACACTTTGCGAGAAAATTCAAAGATGGAAGGGGCGGTTGTTGCGATATTGAAAACGGAAGGGCGGTTACGAATTGGCAAACCTCGTTGAAGTGGACCTAGACCTGCGGCTGCAGTGCGCGAACATACCGGTCGCCATTGGCATTGAAGTACCCATGATGGTTGGTTAGCGACGGCGACACTGACCGGGCCGCACACTTCGGCGGCGGGAGATTCGGAGTCGCGCCAAGGATCGCGGCCGTAGTTGGTGTCGTTGGTGAGATCGCCGCCGGTGTAGTAGCCGAACTTTCCATAGCGGAGACGAATGGCGCAGGAGCAGGGATTCTCCGCGGGGTAATCGGCAGGCTTGGGAGTTGATACTTCTGGGAAGAGCTTTCTTGTCTGCTCGCCCTTGCCGGTCCAGACCTCGCCGTTGGCAATCAGGTTGCGTATCTCAAAGCTGGGGTAGTCGGCAGATTTGTGCTGCAGGACAAACTGGTCTTTGGAGCCGGGGCGAAAACGCTCGACTCTTTTGCCAGTCTTGATTTGCGCTTCAAGGAACGCGCGATAGTTCTTCTGGAAATCGATATCAGCAGGTACTGGATAGGTGTAGTCCGGCCATGCGCGATCAACGAACCTCTGGATCGGGACGATGGCGGCCACGTCGGAAACGCCTGTAAGACGGTAAGTGCCGTCGGATGAGAGCGGACCGTCCGGCGGCAGATAACCCACGTGATCGCCGTGGAGATGCGTAGCTAGGAAAGTGTCGATGGCCGTGAGTCCGCTGGCCTCGATACGCCGCTTGGCGTAGCGGCCGATCCACTCGCCGGGCCGACGCTGGCCTGACGGGAGAGGATCGCTCAGGTATGGCGTGGTGCCGTAGATGGCACCGGCATCGACCATCATGGCGGTGCCGTCGGGCAGGATCAATAACGCGCTGTTGCCGCGATTGGTCGCGATCTGGTGGATTTCAAGTACGCCTAGCTTCCATGCGGGGAGGGCTTTGAAAACGGGTGCCGCAGCGCGGAGAAGCTTTGCGGGAAGGCTTTCAAACGCGGCAAGAGCAAGCGAACTGAGTAAAAAGCGGCGACGTGGAAGCATGCGATATGGTACAACGCCGTTTTCAGCTCTTTCATACGTAAATCCTGATAAACGAGCCAGGGTCTCGGTATCCCGGCGTTGAGGCCCGATCAGAATTCCTGAACACTGGCCTACTTCCGGGGTACTGATCCGCTCGCTGCCCATCTTGGATTACTTCCGTATAACCGACAATACACGAACTCGCTAGCGTTGTGGTCGCAAGCGTTGGCGGCGCTCAAGCACAAGCTTGTTCTTAGCGAGTCCGAAGAAGAATCATGGCAGTAGACCGTTTCTTGTAGTAGCATTGCCGGGATGAGTAGGAGATTATGAAAGAGCCGCGTCTTTCAAAAGCTGAAACTCGCATCCTGGAACAGTACTGGAAACTGGGGACTGCGTCTGTGCGCGAAGTCCTCGAGAGCCTCCCTGAGGACGAACGTGTCGCTTACACCACGGTGCAAACGCTCGTCTATAGGCTTGAGGAGAAGGGCGCTTTGAGGAAGGTGAAGAAGATTGGCAATGCTCAGCTCTTTCAACCGGCCATCAACGAGACCCAACATCGCGGCAGACTAGTACGCGATTTGCTCGATCTGTTTGGAGGCTCGCCGCGCCTTCTCGTCTCCAATCTACTGGAGAATGGCGCTCTAACCTTACGGGATCTCAAGGCGCTGCAAACTGCCACCTGCAGCGATAAGAACGGTCGGAGTCGTGGAGGCAAACGTGCATGAGCATATCGCACAGACGATGTACTACATCAGTATTCACCTAATGTACGCGTCGATTGTCGGCTGTGCTGCGTGGTTTCTCACGAGAATCCGCGGGACCAGCGCCACCACGAAGTATTGGATCTGGGTGGTGACGGCGCTCAATTTCATTGTGCCGACGGGCGCGGTAATGGATAAGCTCTGGGCGCCGCATTTGGGATGGGCCACACCGCTTGGCGCCGTTGGCGGCCCCATATGGGACATAACGCAAGGCTGGACGGCGGTGGTGCTTGCCGTCATATGGATCGCTGGGGCGTTGGCGATGTTTCTGCGATTGATCTCGCGTATACGCCGAGAGCACGAGTCTCAAGCCTCAGTCAGTCTGAGCAACCAGTACATGGCCTCTGGTTTCACAGCGGCTGGCATCCCCGTAACCTTCGACATCAGGCATCGAGCTCCCGCAGTCTGCGGCATCTTTAAGCCATATATCCTGCTTCCGATCGGCATCGATCGGCTGCTCAATCAACGAGAATTCGACGCTGTCCTGCTTCACGAACTCGCCCACGCAAGAAGGCATGACAATCTGATTCGTTTACTCTACGAAGTTTCGTTGTGTGCCTTGTGGTTCCATCCCTTCATCTGGCTCGCCGGAGCGCGAATGGCACTCTACCGTGAGCTTTCCTGCGATGAGTCGGTCATTCAGCGTGCGCACGGAACAGAACTGGTTTCTGCGCTTGCAAAGCTTGCACTCCCGGAACGAGGGCTGCCTCTGCAAGCAGCAGCCTCATCCCATCTGAGCTATCGCTTGGCGCGCCTCGCCGGGCCGGCACAAACGACACACCGCGCTGCAAGCCTGCTTGTGACGTCGCTGTTTGCGGCCGTCATCGCTGCTGCCGTCTTTCAAACCATCGCGCATACCGCCTGCTGTTTCGTCCTGAAACACTGACCTCCGCACCGTCCTCGCTCACCTACGGCAATCTGCAGCGTCTACTAGCAATATAAACGGGACATGTAGTATTGTCACCGCACTGTGTAGTAGGGCAAACCGATTGGGAGAGCCGTCCGTATGAAGCAACTACGAAACTGGTTGATCCTTGCAGCCCTCATCTCTTCCCCGGAGGCGAGTCTGACTCGCGCTCAACAATCGCAACCGACGCCTCCGTCGATCCTGGTCAAAGCGGGACGCTTGCTCGATCCGCGGACCGGGAACGTGCTTTCGCCGGCGGCCGTGCTGATCGAAGATGGAAAAATCAAGGAAGTCGGTCCGCCTTCGCAAGTACAAGCCCATGTACCGTCGGGCACGAAGACCATTGATCTGGGCAGCGCTACATTGCTCCCGGGATTGATCACTGGTCACGCGCATTTGCTCCTTGACGTGGTTTTGCCATCCGAAGCCGAGCGGGCGCGTCATTACAACGCCACGATGACGGTGGCAGAACTGCTCGCGCTTGGCGAATCGCCAAGCAAACGAGCGCTGCTGGGCGCACAGAATGCTCGGGAAAATCTGGAGAGCGGCATCACGACGGTTCGTAACCTTGGCCATTCGGGCGTCGATGGAGATACCGAACTGCGCGATGCGATCAACGCGGGACGCGTCCCTGGTCCGAGGATTCTGGCTTCCGGGCGCAAACTCATCACGCGCGGCTCGTACGTTCAGAGTCTCAATGCGGTGCTTGCCGACGCGATTCTGAATCAAGAATTCCTGTTCATCGACGGAGCCGACCGAGCGCGGCAGGCCGTCAGGCAGAACGTGTTTTACAACGTTGATGTCATCAAGGTTACAGCCGAGGAGGACCTTACCGTCCCTGAACTGGCGGCGGCGATCGAAGAAGCGCACCGCGCGCATCTGAAGGTTGCGGTCCACGCAGTGGATACCGCCAGCATACAAACCGCGATTGATGCCGGCGCAGATTCTATCGAGCATGGCGACAACGCGACCGCCGAGCAACTCCAGCAGATGCGCGACAAAGGAATATTTCTCGACCTCACTCCGACTTCGTATGGCCACTTTTTTACCGAGATTTTCGAGCAAACTATTGCGGAGTCTTTGACGCTGTATGCTCAGCGTCTCGAGGCCGATGAGCGTAACCGGCAGCGGTTCAACGATCTGGCTCAGCAGGTTCTGAAGTCGGAGTTTGTGCACGGGTTCGAGGCGAGCGACAACCAGCTATACAACAGCCTGGTCCAGCGGGTTCTCAAGTCAGGAGTGAAGTTCGCCGCTGGAACCGACATGTGCTGGCATTATCCGGGAAAAACGTGCGGGCAGACCACGGTGTCGAGATTTCCCACCTTACACGAGGCGGGAATGCCGTCGCTTGACGTCATCCGTGCGATTACCACGAACGCAGCGGAAATGCTCGGATGGCAAGACCGCATCGGCGCCATCGAACCCGGCAAATTCGCAGACATAGTCGCCGTTTCCGGCGATCCCATTGCCGACGTTCACGAATTGGAGCGCGTTCGCTTTGTGATGAAGGACGGCCAAGTGGTCCGCAACGATCTTTCGACGCACTGAGGCGCAACCACGCATTTGCGCTGAATGAACTTGAAAGGAGCACTCCAATGAAGGGAACATGGCCTTTGGTATTCATGGCTGCCGTCATCACTGGTGGCTTCCTCGCACTGGTGTTTCGCGAGGCCGGCCTTCATCACTCCGTCGAAGCCGGAGCCTCGGCCGCCGCGAGCTCCGCACAACAGGCCCCAACGCAATCTCCACCAACGGTCGCTTCTATCGTCGACCGCGACATCAGCGCAGTCGAAAAGCAAATTGTCGATGTCGCCGAAGCCATGCCTGAGGGCAAATTCAATTTCTCTCCCGAGTCGCTGAACATTCCTGACAGCGATTACAAAGGCGTTCGCTCTTTTGCCGTCCAGCTCAAGCACATAGCTGCTTCCAATTGGTATATCTGGTCGCCGCTCACCGGCGACAAACTCCCGGAAGGTCTAGGCGATGACGGAAACGGTCCCGCCAACTTGAAGACCAAAGCCGAAATCATCAAATTCCTGAAGGACTCTTTTGCCCTGGGTCATAGGGCCGCCGCTACCTTGACCGCTGAGAACTTGCTGCAAACCCCAGGTAAAAGTAAATCCACGCGACTGCGCCTGGCAGAGTTTGGCGTTTCCCACGCCAACGACCACTACGGCCAAATGATCGAATATCTCCGGATGAACGGCATCGTTCCGCCGGCTAGCCGCGCCAAATCCGACTGATCGCGAATGGCTGCCGCTGAAATGCAATCAAATTGAGGAGAAACAGATGAAGCAACTACGAAACTGGTTGATCCTTGCAGTCTTGGTTGCCGGGTCGGCGAACGCATCTCGCGCGCAACAGTTGCCGCCGGCTCCTCGCGTCGTTGACCTCAAGGCTGCCGACGGCACCTTGCTCAAGGCCACATATTTTTCCGCTGTAAAGCCCGGCCCCAGTGTGTTGCTCATCCATCAGGACAACCGCGACCGCAAGTCTTGGGACGGCGTAGCGGCCCAACTAGCGGCCGCGGGAATCCATACGCTCACGCTCGATATGCGCGGCTTCGGTGAGAGCGGCGGCAAGCGCTGGGAGAGCCTGTCGCACGCTGAACTAAATGATCACGAACGCTGGCGCGGTTGGCCTGAAGACTTCGAAACGGGCCTACAGTACTTAGCCTCGCAACCAGGAGTCAATCGCGACGTGATTGGCTTGGGAGGCGCCGGTCTGCTGGGGGTTGACAACTCCGTTGAGATCGCGCGCCGTCATCCTGCGCAGGTCAAGTCCCTGGTGCTGATGTCCGGGGAAACCTTCCGGCAAGGCATGGAGTATCTGCACCAGACGTGGCAACTGCCGGCACTGTTCGTGTTCTCCGACGATGACGAATACCCGCCCACACAGGACGCCATGAAACTCTTATACGTCACAGCATCCAGCCCCGGCAAGAAGCTTGTCCACTATTCTTCGGCTGAGGATGCTCCCTGGCTTTGGTACGAGCCGTATGACGTAGGAAAGGTTCCCGCTCACGGTGGCCACGGAACGGATCTGTTTCAGCCCCATCCCGAACTGCCAGGCATCATCGTGCATTGGTTTGTGACCACGCTTCTCGAGACGCCTGACCAAGCCCCTGCTGACGCTCTCGCGGCAGCGTCGATTCTGAACCAACTTCAAATTCCGGGCGAAGCTGCGACGGTGAAGGCGCAACTGCTAGAAGCTCGAAAAAAACAGCCGCACGCGCAGTTATGGCCGGAAGCTGCAGGGGACATCATCGGTGGCCACTATCAGCTCTCCGGCGACATCAAAAACGCCATCGAGATCTACCAGCTCAATCTTTTCGCGTATCCAGACTCTCCCGACGCGCACGGCAACCTTGCAGACGCCTACTTGCAAAACGGGCAAAAAGCTTTGGCCCGCCAGTTGGCCCAGGAGGCCCTGGCACTGCTCGATGCCCACAAAGTCCCCCTATCGTCCTGGAGTGACACAGACCAGCGCCGCGCTGAAGTCCGTCGGGACATTGAGGACGTTCTCAAAAAAACGGCTCAGTGAGAAACAAAAACAGGAGGCAGTCCAAAATGCAAAAGAAAAAGATGCTCACTTCGACGCGGCTTCTGATCGCTCTCATCGCGGGAATCCTTGTGGGCGCCCTCGGCGTCGCTGTCTTCGGACAGGTAACAAATCAAGCGCCCCGCTCTCGCGCCGAAGAAACGCTCGAGATGTGGAATCACATCGGCTACGAGCTCATCGCCATGGCCAAAGATTTTCCCGAAGACAAGTACGATTTCAAAGTCCAGCAGGATGAGCGCACCTTCGCGCAAAACCTTGTGCACGTTGCCGCGGTGGACTACGACATCGTCAGCACGGTTGCCGGATCACACATCGGGCCGGACTTTGGGAAAGACAAGCACAACCCGCCACCAGATATGTACAAGACCAAAGCGGACGTCGTGAAGCTCCTCGAAGATGCCGTCGCCGCCGGCGCGGAGGTCATCAAACAACAGGGCGATGCCGGGCTCGATAAAACTCAGCCGTTGGGGTCGCGAATACTTACGCGCGACGGGTGGCAAACCGGCAGGCACACCGACCACGTCTCGTACATCTGGCTCAGCGCCATCGAACACAGCGCGGAACACTTCGGCCAGCTCGTCGTCTACTACCGCGCCAACAACCTCATCCCTCCAGAATCACGCCGCTAATGCTTGCTTCTGTTTTTGTAAGAATGGAGAGGTGGTCAAAAATGACTTCGCTGCGTACTGAACTGAAAAGACTCCGCCGCATCCTGGCGCTCGCCTGTAGCTTCACTACTTCGCATTCACTTGCGAGGAGGCCTGCACTAGGATGATCGAGCGCGTTCCAAGCCGCATTCCCGCTGTTTTGCGCCGTGTATTCTACGGTACCTAGGAACTCCGCGCCGGGTCGAGAAGCCCCTTAGGGAGGACAGTTTGACGAGCCATTTTCGCTCTTTTCCCGCGGCAACGGCCGCGATTACCTTCCTTGCTCTTCTGGGCTTACTTCCGTCGTCGGGCACTCCCGGGGCTTCAGGCGAAGCGGTCTACACAAAATATTGCGCAGCCTGCCACGATCAAACGAACCTTCGAGTGCCACACCGCGACGTACTCAAGCAGATGACGGCAGCGCGCATTTTGCGGACGCTGGATTTCGGGTTGATGATGAGCATCGCCTATCCAATGTCCCGTAGCGAACGGGAGGCGGTTGCCCATTATCTGGGAAGGCCGGGTCCCGAACCGGGACTTCCCGTCGGCGCCTTCTGTTCAGATCGGGGATTCCCCACAAGAAAAACCGGAGGAAACTGGAATGGATGGAGTCCAACCGGGGAAAACACGCGCTTTCAGACCGCCGAACAGGCTGGACTCACGATAAACCAGGTTCCACAACTCAAGTTGAAATGGGCTTTTGGCTTTTCTGGTGACGTGACGGCATTCGCCGCGCCGACGATCCTTGATGGCGTTCTCTACGTCGGCAGTGCGGCCGGCGTAGTTCACGCCATGGACGCCAAGAGTGGGTGCCTCCTTTGGGTCTTTCAAGCAAACGGCCCGGTCCGATCCGCAATCGTCGCCGCAAAGAACGGCGCCGGCTGGTCACTATTGTTCGGAGATCAGATCGGGTGGTTCTATTCACTAGATTCGCAAACGGGAAGGCTGCTGTGGAAGCGAAAGGTCGATTCGCACGACGCAACTCGGCTGACCGGATCGTCCGTCGAGCAGAATGGCATCGTCTTTGTGCCGGCTGCTTCTTGGGAAGAGACCAGATCGGGTAGACCAGACTATGCCTGCTGCACGTTCCGGGGCAGCGTCACAGCCCTGCGCGTGAAGGACGGATCCGTTGTCTGGAAGAGTTACATGGTAGACCCACCCAAGAGGATGGTTATCCTCGAGGGCGGCTCGAAGATCTACGGCCCGTCAGGTGCTGGTATCTGGTCAGCCCCAACCGTGGATGGCAAACGCGGTCTGCTATACGTCGGCACCGGTAATAACTATTCTCCTCCCGCCACAAAAACAAGTGACGCCATTGTCGCATTGCAGATCACGACGGGCCGAATCCAATGGATTCAGCAGACAACCTCGGGAGACGCTGCCCATCAGGAGTGTGACGAAGCGGAGGCAAACTGCCCGCCCGACTATGACTACGGAGCATCACCCGTCCTGGTTCACGTTTCTGGACGTGACCTTGTCATCGCGGGCCAAAAGTCGGGAATTGTCTACGCGCTCGATCCCGACCAGAACGGAAGAGTCCTTTGGCAGACTCGCGTAGGGAAAGGTACAGCGCTTGGAGGGGTGGAATGGGGCATGGCCAGTGATGAGCGAAGAGTGTACGCCGCGGTTGACGATAGTTTGCGAAAACACGGAGGAGGAGGCGGGGCGATCGGCGGCGCCGAATTCGATCCCGTCGAAGGAGGAGGTTTGACGGCACTTCGTCTCGAAGATGGAGCAAAGGAATGGCTCGCGTCAAGTCAGCCATGCGCCCCGCCGAGGCCTGGTTGCAGCCCCGCGCAGCCGGGTGCGGTTACAACAATACCGGGGTTCGTCTTTTCTGGAGCTATGGACGGGCATTTGAGGGCCTTCGGGTCAGAAGATGGCAAGGTTCTTTGGGACTTCGATACGGTCCGAGAATATGACACGGTCGATGGAATCAAGGCGAAAGGTGGCTCACTCGACGGGGCTGGTCCCGTGATTGCCAACGGGATGCTCTATGTCAACTCTGGCTATCCGCGCTTTGGGGGAATGTCGGGCAATGTGTTGCTGGCATTCGGCCTCGATGGTCCGCAAGACCAATCTAGCTGTTTACGCTTGCGGCCGATTGTGGACAAGTGACGGGCCACTCGGAAGTTGCGGGCACTTCGTCGGATCAGTACCGACAACGCGCTAGCAGTGACCGACCAATCGCTGACGAGATGCCGACTTCTCGTTACCTATCGCATGTCGCGATCTGGATTACTTCCGATTTGCCGACAACTCAGTGCTCTTTGTTGGCGCTACTAATTTGATTCCGCCCGTTAGTACATCCTCGCTCGCCGCCGGCAGGCACAATCGCAAAAATCAGCTAGACCGTTGATGCATCTGCAACAAGCGATCAAGGCTCCACAGCCCTCCACCCGCGGGCGAAAACGCCAGTCTGCTAAGTGCCGGCAGAGCCTTGCAGAGTTCTCTCTCACTGTTTCAAGTAACGAAGCGCAACACATCCTGATTTAAATGGCTTTGACTCAATCAGTTTCAATTGCAATTTCTCGGGCAGGCTGACGCCCTCCATCAATCGTCTGCCTTCTCCAACAATGGTTGGCATAACGACAAAACGATATTCGTCAATCAGGCCAAGCTCCATTAGTTGTGAAGGAACATCTACACCGCCGACCAAAATATTGTTGCCCTGTTCTTGCTTCAGTTTAAGTATTTCGTCGCGAAGGTTCGTACGAACAATTCTCGTATTTTCATCTTCAGCGCTGGCCAACGATCGTGAAAAAACAATCTTCTTCTTGGAGACAAAGGTTTGAGCAAATTCGATATCCGCTTTTGTCTCGGACTGGCTTTTTGCGATATCAGGCCAATAAGGAACCATCAATTGATAGGTTTTACGCCCATAGACGAGCAGGTCAAAATCTCGCAAGAGGTGCGTGTAATGTTCAAGTACTTCGTCATCGTCAGGGGGTTTGAATTTGGTATGGTCGCAGCAGCCATCCAGGGTAAGGTTGATTGCGTAGATTACATTTCTCATTGAATTGTCCTGACCCTCCTCTCGCGCCCGCGCTCATGAGAGTTTGACTTACGATGCTCAAAAAGTATGGCGACCAGCGGTTCATAGGAGCCTCACTTGGATCAGCGACAGGGGGCGTACCGCAGAACGACCGCGCCTTTGCCTCGCTGAGCATCGCGACTCAAAGCGCCGAATACACCACCTGCGCAAAAACATCGCCGTTGAAAAACCCCTTGCCCCAAGTGGCGTCCAGGTCCGCAAACGGTTTGCTCGCCGCTATTTCGCCGGCCGATTTGCCGGCGGTCTTTAGTTTTTGCACACGATCGCGCGCCACAACCAGCATGTCCCGAAACTTGGTCAGATCGGCTTTGTTGCCCAGCGGGCCATGCCCCGGAACGATCTTAGTGTTGTTGTCGACCAAGGTGAGAATTTTATCGGCGGCGAGAATCATTCCGTTGATTTTTCCGCCGGTGCTGGCGTCGATGACCGGGTAGAAGCCGTTAAAAAAAGTATCGCCCATGTGAATCACGTTAGCTTTCTGGAAGTGAATGTAGATGTCCGTGTCGGTGTGCGCGGGCTGGAAATATTGCAGCATTACAATTTCACCGTTGGCGTGCAGTTCTTTGCTGCTGCTAAAGGTCTGCTGCGGCAAAGCATCCGCAGGGGATGCCGGAAAGTGCAAGCCCATAAGCGCGCTGTCGTGTGGCTCTGCCATGCGGGTCTTGGTGTTGTCGTGGGCCAGCACTGTGGCGCCCGCGGCGTGCAGATTGGCGTTATTGTCGGTGTGGTCGACATGCCAGTGCGTGTCGATCACCGTTTTCAGCGGCGCATTGCCCAGCCCATCGAGATTTTCTTTCAACTTCGGCCAGGCCGGCAGAAGAAACGTGTCGACTACGATTTTGCCGTCGGGCCCGTTCAACACCACAACATTTCCCCCAGGGCCGGAAAGTAAGGTGAGATTTTCCGCGAGCGGTTGCGAGTGGATAGGTACGGTGCCCATCTGCGCGCGCATGGCCCCCAGAGAGTCGGTTGGAGGCGTCGCCGCCTGCTGACAAAGAGCGGGAACGCCGGCGTTTAGAAGACTTGCCGGAAACAGTTGGGCCAGAAGGGCGCTTCCCGCGAACCCGGCGCAATTTCGCAACATTCCGCGCCGTGTGTTTTGCTTCTGCAAAAAGCTCGGGATCATTTGCGTTCCGCCTTTCGAATGTGGATTCGGTTGAGTTGTCTTTCGTTCTTCTGCCGCGTACTCTAACTGAGTTTTGTTTGTTCCGCTAACGGGAAAGTGGCGAACTATGTCGGAAAAGGATCAAGTTCGTAAATCCATGTTCTCGGTGCAGAATATGGAAGAACTGGGGCGTCTCTACGAGAGCGATACGCCTGTGCTGGCATATGACTTCAAGAGGCGAATGGTCGAGGGCTGGACGCCAGAGCACAGTCACCACCGAGGGCAACTCGTCGCACTGACGCAGGGGTTGCTGATCGTGGAAACAGAAAACGAACGATGGCTGTTTCCCTCCCAGCGTTGCGCATGGACTCCACCAAATTGTAAGCACGCGGCGCGTTCTGTCGGAGGCGCTGCTGGCTCGATGGTCGACTTGTCTCCGGAGATGTGCCGCGGACTACCCAAGACGCCCTGTGTGTTCAACACGTCGGAGCTGTTGTTCGCCATCGTTCATCGCATGGTCGGTTGGGACCTGCGCCAACCGCTCGACGCGGCGAAAAAGCACTTAATCGCAACGCTTCGTGATGAGATTCGACAGCCTGACCGGCAGCCCTTGCGGTTGACCATACCCAGAGAAGAAAGACTGGCCAGAGCTGCGGACGCTCTGCTGGGTGATGTTGGAGATGACCGCACGCTGGACGACTGGGCGCATCTTGCCGGAATGGCACGCCGTACTTTCATGCGTGCGTTTTCGGCTCAGGCAGGCATGTCATTTGGCCGAGAATCGGCGGCCTGGTCCAAGCCGCGCTCATGCTCCCCTTTGTTCCTGTCAATTCGCTGTGGCGGCGCGTGCAGGACGCAACATCCCATCAGCTCAACATGGAGATTGGCTGGCCGGAACTCGCTGCCATCGTCGCTCATGTGCGCGATTCCATCCCCGCCTCCGATCGCACTGCCCTCGGAGTCATGGCAAAAGACGAAGGCGAAGCCGGAGCTGTCAATCTTTACGGTCGAGCCTACGGCCTGCCCCGCGCCGTCAGCGGCATGAACTCCAACTGGCTCCGCGGCTACGGCGACCCTCCGCCGCAAACCGTCATAGCCGTGGGCTTCAAGCCGGACGAACTCAACCAGATCTTTGCCTCCTGCCAGGTTGCTGCTCAACTCTCGAATCCGTATGGCGTTGTCAATGACATTTTCCGCGACCGCGAGCGAGTCTACATCTGTCGCAACATCCGCTCCTCTTGGCCGGAGTTCTGGAAGCATTTCCAGCGCTACGGGTAGAGATGGCGCTCAGATGTTGTGAACAGGCCAAATCACTCATCGAGCATGCTTTCGCGGCCGTGCGGGTATACGTACCCTGAAACGCGCCAGCAGTGACCAACCAATCGCTGGAGGGAAGCCGACTTCATTACTAATCCGCGCTTACAGCTGTCTCTTGTTGGTTCAGGCTTGCGGGGGCGTAGTTCAGTTGGTTAGAACGCCTCCCTGTCACGGCAGAAGTCGCGAGTTCGAGTCTCGTCGTCCCCGCCATTCTTGAAGATTGGTTCGCCTCTCCTTCGTATCGCTACGCTCTGCTCGGACAAGCCCGTCGTCCCCGCGATTCCATAATGATCGCCAAGCCAGAAACGTTCCGGTCCTGTTACAGTACGGTTTTGGGCTGGAATTCAATTTACAACTAACTTTGAGGCGGCGATTATGGCCAAGATTGTGCACTTCGGTTTAACCGCGGCAGCGGCTTTCATTTTGGCAACGTGCGGCGGAAATGTACTCGCGAACAATGCAAACGCCGATGACACACCTGAAAGGACCGCTTCGGCCGGACCTACGAAGGTTGCACTTATAACACTCGAGAAGAGCGCGTACGAGGCTTGGAAGTCCAAGGACGCGAAGTTCTGGGTTACATTTCTTTCCGATAAGTTTGTCGGGTGGGGTTCGTTTGGCAAGCTCGATAAGGCATCAGCGACAAAGGAATACACCGGCACTGATTGCGAGATCAAAAGCTACGCCCTGTCCGACGAGCAACTGAGCTCGCTTGGTAAGGACGCGGCCGTTATCACCTATAAGGCGACTGTTAACGGCACATGTGGCGGACAACAGCTCCCGACCAATAGTCGGGCGGCAGCGATATATGTTCGCGACGACGGTAAATGGAAGCGAGCCTTCCACGCCCGAGCTGCGATTGTCGATCCAAAAGGGACTCTCGCGAAGTCGGTTGACAGGCAGCAGGCGCTTAATGAGGACAATGCTCAACCGACCAATCGAAATGCCCGCACCGACGCCATGCTCGCGGTCGAAAGGAATGTGTGGGAAGCCTGGAGAGCACACGATGCTAAGAAGCTTGCGGACCTGACGGCTCGGGATATTTCATTCATCAATATTTTTGGTGTCTACCTCGCAACTAATACCGATGCGATGCAGGACTGGTCCGGGACTTATTGCGATGTCAAAAGCATCAGCCTCACCGACGCCGCGGGCACGATGCTCTCGCCGATGGTCGGCATCCTGACATTCAAGGCCAGAGCGGACGGCACGTGCTACGGTCAGAAGGTTGGACCTGTTTGGGGTTCGTCGGTCTACGTTAAGTACGGCGATGTGTGGAAATGGACCTTTGGCATTAATTTACCCGCACGCCGGGAGGGCACTTAGAGACTGCGGCGCATGCTCGGGAGTTTTCCAACCCACAACCCAACCCACAATTCCTGTATCCCTGTGTGGCTTGCGCCGCGTTTTGGCAGTCCCCGCGTCTTAGTAAGTTGTAAAACCTATTCACACGGCGCTGTCACGGCAGCGGTCTAACAGGTTGTGCGAATCAGTACCGTTACACGCGCATATCTTCAGTGCTTGATTTCCTGACGAGATGCCGACTTCCCGTTACCAATCCGGCCAACTTGCTTTGTCACGCCTTTAAGGACGAGAAAGAAAGTGGAGCAATGCTTCATTGAATTGCTTCGGGTCTTGTAGATGAGCGAAATGGCTGACATTTGGCAGAATCAGTTCGCCTGCACCGGGAGTGAGTCTCGCCATACGATCCGTATCCGCGCGCTTGATGAGTTCATCGCGGGCGCCGTGTTTTGAGGCCAAAAAAGAAAATTCCGGCTTACCTGGTTTTGGGTGTATAAGAGTGCCCAAAACCCACTCCGCTGGTCAGGCATCCGGGCTCTCAATTCCGGTCAGCACCTCCAGGAGGTCGATGTGGCGCAAGCCGAAATTTCTTTAAGTCAGGGTTTGCAAGTCGACGCTGCTGCACACGATGCCGGACAGCGAGCCTTGCGCGCCGCCTTCATCGGATTCTTCGTGGACATGTTCGACGTGTATTTGCCCGTTGTGGCTCTAGGACCGGCCATGTCCTACTTCCAGCCCGCAACCCTGAGCCCGGCTCTGAAATCAACATTGTTCTATATCGTTTTTGCCTTGTCCTTGGTGGGCCGCCCGGTGGGAGCAGCTCTGTTTGGCCATTACGGCGACAAGCTCGGCCGGCGCAAGGTCGCGGTTATTTCCATGGGTGGTTTCGCGTTCGTGACCCTGCTTATTGCCTTGTTGCCGGGATATGAAAGCTGGGGCATCACCAGCATCGTGATCCTTACACTCCTCCGTTTCGTCGACGGTATTTTTCTGGGAGGCGAGTACACCGGCGCCAACCCGTTGGCCATGGAATATGCCCCCAAGGAGAAGCGAGGAAAATGGGCGGCGTTCATCCATACAGGTTTTCCGCTGTCGCTGGCCGCCATGTCCCTCGTCACCACCAGTTTGTTGCGGGTGCTGCCGGCTGGGTCACCGCATTCACCCTACGCACAATGGGGCTGGCGCATTCCCTTCTTCCTTGGAGCTCTGTTTGCCGGCGGGGTTTTCCTCTACTACATCAAGAAGGTTCCGGAATCCAGCGTTTGGGCAAAGGCCGAGAAAACGAAGTCTCCGCTGAAGGAATTGTTCCTGGGAAACAATTTCCGATGCCTGTCTCAAGTGTTCCTGGTCATGAGCGGGGCTTGGTTCACGCTCAACGCCGTTACGGCCATTCTTCCTGGCGTTCTGTTGACTGTGCTACATGTGAATAGCGTGGTCGTCACCAATGCGCTATTGGTCGCGTATTGCCTGATGGCTCTTATCTTTGTTCCCGTCGGCATGTTAGGACAGAAGATCGGCCGCCGGACCATCTTGGCTCTGATCGGCCTCGCGGGGATTACCGTGGGTCCTATCCTCTACTACGTGCTCGTGAGGTCCGGCTACCGGAGCGCATTGCAACTGACTCTGCTGGTCACCTTGATCAATCTATGCGCCACTCCCGTATGGGCGATCGTCACATCCTATATCAATGAACGATTTCCCACCGGAATCAGGGCAACTGGCTATGGCGTCGGATACAGCGCGGCCACAATCATTCCGGCATTTTCCTCCTTCTACATGTTGGGTCTGAAAGGATTGGGAATGCCTTACGAATACACCCAAGTCGTCATTCTCTCGGTGGGAGGATTTCTCTTGTTGCTCGGTGCGCTGTCCGGACCGGAAACCAAGCACGTCGAGTTGTCATAACGCTGTTGACGGGAGGATTCGTCCATGCCAGGCGATGTGTATCCTAAGTTTCGTGCGGCAGCGGTGCAGGCCGCTCCCGTGTTCCTGGACCGCGATGCGACGATCGACAAGCTGGACTCCTTGGTCCAGAAAGCCGTCGATGCCGGCGCCGAGCTCGTGGTTTTCGGAGAGTCCTTTATCCCCGCCTTCCCGGTCTGGAATTTGATCTATGCTCCGATGGACCAGCACGGCTTCTTCCGGCGGCTGTTCGACAACGCTGTCCAAGTTCCCGGGCCACACACCAGGAGATTGAGCGAGATTGCCAAGCGTCACCGTGTGCTCCTGTCTGTCGGCATCACCGAGAAGGGCGTCATTAGCATGGGAGCCTTGTGGAACACGAACCTGCTATTCGGTCGCGACGGCACACTGTTAAACCGCCATCGCAAGCTGGTCCCCACATGGGCGGAAAAACTCACCTGGGCCAATGGCGACGCCGCATACCTACGTCCCGAGCAGACGGATCTCGGCCGTATTGGGACTCTCATCTGTGGTGAGAATACGAATACGTTGGCTCGGTTCGCGCTATTGGCACAGGGGGAACAAGTCCACATCGCCACCTATCCCCCTGCCTGGCCTTTCCACCGGCCTGGGGGCGGCGCACAGAACTACAATCTGAGTGAGGCGATCCGCATTCGATCGGCAGCCCATGCCTTCGAGGGTAAGGTTTTCAACATTGTCTCTTCGTGCGCGCTCGATGCCGATGCCATCGAGCAACTTTCACAGGGCGATTCCAACATGAAAGAGTTGTTGAAAGCGACGCCAGCTCCAGTCTCGATCTTAGTCGGACCAAACGGTGAATTGCTCGGCGATCCGCTCGTGGGGAGCGAGGGTATTGTGGTGGCGGAAATCGACATCGCTCGTAGCATCGAGCACAAAATGGCACATGATATCGTCGGGCATTACAACCGGTTCGATATCTTTCATCTAGAGATTGATCCGACTCCTAACCGTCCCGTGTGGATCAAGAAACCGCGCCAGCGCGACGAAGAGGTGGATGATTGGAGCCAAGTGTCGGAGACGGAGGATGCGGCACAATTGCAATCTACCACTGCAACTGATTCCACCCGTTCGAGACGAGTTCGGGAGTAGTGGACCTTGGAATACTAATGACCGCGTGTCCGGCTTAAGAGTCGCTGAAATGTCAGCTTCGAGAAGACCAACTAAGCGAGTGCCCACCGTGGTGCCCAATCTCGGCAGCTTTGTCTGACTAACCGTAATCGGAAAACTGGAATCTCTCCTCGCTGGCTGGAGGTTCCGTTTTGGAAAGTTGCAGACTTCAGCGACGCTTATGACCCATTCTGGTCGGATCACGGGCTACTCGAAAGCAATCCACATGCCTGATTACGCGCTTACCGGACAAGCGAAATCTCGTTGACTTTCCAGAAGTCCTAGTGAGAAATTCACCGTTTCACCGGATCGGTAACGATAAACGCTAGTGTTGATCGAACCGACCCACGCCCGGATGGTCAACTCGGAAGGTCCCCAGAAACGGCGTTCGAGGAGATGGAAACGCACGCGGCCGTTGACGAATCCTCCCATTCGCCAGGGCTTGAACGAGCCCGCAAGCGGATTATCGGACGTGTGTTCTTCTCGGTTCGCAAATAGGCATCAGCGGAATGAAGAGTCTGGCGGAAAAAGTCCACGCCGGATTTTGCAAAACAAAAGTAAGAATGGGCGTTACATTTTCGTGACAGTTCGCACTCACGCAGTGAAGTACGCGACAGAACTTTACGAAATGCTAGAGAAAACCGACAAAACGACCTGTCCTTGCGTTTTCAGAGATCCCGACCGTCTGCTTTTTTCGCAGTGGAGCTGCGGCGACGGTAAGTTTTTCTAATTCATTCCGATTCAATGAGATCGAAGATGATGGCGCGCCCGGCGAGACTCGAACTCGCGACCCCCTGCTTAGAAGCCGTTCGAACTACTTTGCCAAATCTTGCCAGAGGAGTGGCTAATCGAACGGAATCAGCAAGTTGGTACAGATTTCCGCAAACCACTTTCTCCTTCATTTGTCGCCCTTTGCTTCACAATTGCCGCTATTTTCCGCAACTTGCGTTACATTTTCGTGACAGTCGCCACGATCAACCTAACACTGTAGAAGGTGTGTGCTTGCTCGCATCCGTTACCCGGATCGCCGCTCGCCTACGCTTCCCATCAACCAGCACAGAATGCAATCGCGTCAAGAGTCGCCAAATCCACATCCGCTGACTTCCCAGATCGGGCCTTCAGGCTCGGAATAGCCGGTTTCCCCGTGATCCGCCAGCAATCGGCGCAAGCGTCGAGGTGGCGTCTAACACAAGCACTCGTTGGCCCTGTGGGACGCTGTCAATTGCAGGTGCTGCAGCACGCAAACACTCGTTAGAAGCAAGTCGGGGTTGTTGCGCTGTGTCCTGTAGCTTGCAGCTGTCTTTCACTCAAAATCGGACTCGCGAGAACGGGCGGCTAACGGGGTGTCGCCCACTAGAAGGCTCCCAGGGCTTTGGGTGCTACTATTTGCCTGACCATCTTCCACGTGCGGAAGTGACCATGGCTGAGGTGTTCATCTCCTACGCTCGCACAGACCATGGATTCGCCAGCGGTCTCAACGCCGCCCTCCAGAAGTCGCAGCGCGACACCTGGATTGACTGGCGCGGCATTCCCGACTCTGCAGAGTGGCGAGCTGAAATCTTTGGCGCCATCGAGGCGGCCGACAATTTCCTGTTCATCATCAGCCGCGACTCTCTCAGCTCGTCGATGTGCGGGCAGGAAGTCGCTCATGCCGTGGCCAACATGAAGCGGATTGTCACCATCCTCTACCGCCAGGTTGAACACAACGAACTGCTGCCCGGTCTGAAGGAAATCCAATGGATTAACTATCCGGAGCTCGGCTTCGAGCCGACCTTCGAAAGATTGATTACAGCCATCGACACCGATCAGGACTGGGTGCACAAACATACCCGGTTCCAAGTGCGTGCCCTGGCATGGGAAGCCAACGGTCGGGATAACGGCTTCCTGCTGCACGGTACGGAATTGCGAGGGGCCATCCGATGGTTGGAGCAGGCGGCGACAATCAAAACGCGACAACCAACGGAGTTTCACGAACAGTACATGCGGGCCAGTGAGGAATGGGAAGCAAGAGAGATTCAGCGCCTTAAAGACCTCAATGAAGAGAAGGAGCGGCAGCGGCAGGAGGCGGAACGGCAGAGTCGTATTGCTATTGCCCGAGAGTTAGTGGCGTTCTCCACGCTCGCCCTGGAGAACGACCCGGAGCGGAGCATCCTGCTGGCGCTTCATGCAGTGAGCAGGACACGATCAGTTGATGGGACAGTCATTCCGGAGACCGAAGATGCGCTGCACCGCGCCATATTGAGTTCTTCGGTTCGGTTCACGCTGCGAGGCCACAGTGGCCATGTTACCGCGGTGGCATTGAGTGGGGACGGACGGCTGGCGGTCTCGGCTTCTAATGAGGGGACGCTGAAGGTATGGGATGTGGAGAGGGGGCGGGAACTGCGCGTACTCCGAGGCCATTCTAGTTTTGTAAGGGGAGTAGCGTTGGGTGAGGACGGGCGGCTAGCGGTCTCCGCTTCTGCGGACCACACGCTGATAGTGTGGGATGTAAACATCGGGCGCGAACTGCGGTCCCTGCAGGGCCACTCTGCTGCTGTCAATGGCGTGGCGGTGACGCCGGACGGCAAACTGGCGGTCTCGGCTTCTAATGAGGGGACGCTGAAGGTATGGGAACTGGGGAGCGGGCGCGAACTGCGGACCTTGAAGGGCCACTCTGATTCGGTTGAGGGCGTGGCGTTGAGTGCGGACGGGACGGTGGCGGTCTCCGCGTCTCGTGACAAGACGCTGAAGGTGTGGGAGCTAGCGCACGGGCGCGAACTGCGGTCCCTGCAGGGCCACTCAGCTGCTGTCAATGGCGTGGCGGTGACGCCGGACGGCAAACTGGCGGTCTCCGCTTCTGAGGACGAGACGCTGAAGGTGTGGGAACTTGGGAGCGGGCACGAACTACGGACCTTGAAGGGCCACTCTGATTATGTTGTGGGCGTGGCGTTGAGTGCGGACGGGACGGTGGCGGTCTCCGCTTCTCATGACAAGACGCTGAGGGTGTGGGAGGTAGGCAGTGGGCGCGAGCTCCGGACCCTGCGGGGCCACTCTCATCGGCTCAATGGTGTGGCGTTGAGTGCGGACGGGCGGCTAGCGGTCTCTACTTCCTGGGACAAGACGCTGAAGGTGTGGGAGGTGAGGCGCGCGCGCGAACTGCGAACCCTGGAGGGCCACTCAGATGGTGTGCTAGCCCTGGCGCTTAGTGGGGACGGACGGCTGGCGGTCTCCGCTTCTAAGGACAAGATGCTGAAGGTGTGGGATGTGGACAGCGGACGCGAACGGCGCACCCTCGCAGGCCACTCTGATGCCGTCTATGGCGTGGCGGTCAGTGGGGACGGGCGGTTGGCGGTCTCTGCTTCCTGGGACAAGACGCTGAAGGTGTGGGATGTGGCGAATGGGCGCGAGGTGCGCACCCTCGCAGGCCACTCTCATTTCGTCAATGGCGTAGCGTTAAGTGGGAATGGGCGGCAAGCCGTCTCCGCATCGTGGGATGGTAGTCTGAAGGTGTGGGATGTGGGCAGCGGGCGCGAGGCGCGCACTCTGCAAGGCCACTCTTCTCCTGTCCTTGGCGTGGCGATGGCCGATGACGCTTGCATAGCGATCTCCGCGTCTGCGGATAGGACTCTGAAGGTTTGGGAGCTGGAGAGCGGGCGCGAACTGCATACTCTGAAGGGACACGCAGACGAGGTCTATGGGATAGTGATGAGTGACGACGGGCGCCTAGCGGTCTCAGCTTCTTTCGACCAGACGCTGAAGTTATGGGATGTGGGGAGCGGTCGCGAGCTGCGCACTTTCTCGGGCCACACTGCGCAGGTAATTGGCGTAGCATTGAGCGGGGATGGGCGGTACGCGATCTCCGCATCTGCGGACAAGACGGTAAGAGTGTGGGAGGTGAAGAGCGGGCTTGAATTGACTACTCTCGATGCCCATAGCGCCACGGTATTTGGCGTAGCTTGCAACGCGGACCGCAAAATCCTTCTTTCCGCCGGAGGCGACGGAATCATCCAGGTCTATGCCATGGACATTGATCTCCTGCTCTCGCTCGCCCGCAGCCGCGTGACTCGCAACCTCACTCCCGAAGAGTGCAGGAGATATCTCCACTGCGACGACGTCCCGCCCATACCGTAAGGCTAGCTTAGGCTGTTGTCGATGACTTGCGCCGCACCTGCGCAAGATTGTGCCACTTGTCTGGGGGCGAACTTGAACAGATTCAGTTCCTGCTTGGGCACGCATCAGTTCAGACGACCGAGCAGTATCTCGGATGCAAACAGAAACTGCGACACGCGGTGAATGACAACTTGGGACTGGAAGATGTCTGACAGAGTAGCCACGTCCCCGAAGCGGACTAGGACGAAGCCGCCCGCGCGGCAGACGCTTCGCGTGAGGTAAGTCAGCAGTGATTGCCTATCGGTAGAGATAAATTGGGGTCACAGGAGGTGTTCCCGTGACCCATCTCAGAAAAATGATGCTGGAGGAACTCAGTCGTAATTACGCTGAAACTACCATAAGCAGTTACATCCGTATAGTGGAAGATTTCTCACGACGCTTCCAGCGTCCTCCAGACTGTCTGGGCCCCAAGCACATTCGTGAATACCAATCGGAACTTTTCAAGAAGCGAAAGTTGGCGGCGAGCACCGTTACGGTCTATCTTGCAGCTCTGCGGTTCTTCTATTGCAAAACTCTCAAGAAAAGCTGGAGCGCAGTCGAGACTCCCTATCCGAAAAGAGCCGAGCACGTTCCCTCGATTCTGAGCCAGCAAGAAGTGGCGCGACTGATCGATGCGGCTGACAGTTCCTTCCATCGCACTCTGCTGATGACGCTCTACGCCACCGGACTGCGACGTGCCGAGTTGACCCATCTGAAAATTTCGGACGTCGACAGCCAGCGCATGGTCATTCACGTCCGGGGTGGCAAAGGGCGCAAAGATCGCGACGTGATGCTTAGCGCAAAGCTGCTCAAGGAACTGCGGGAGCACTGGCGGCGGTTAAGGCGAAAGCCAAGCGAGTGGCTGTTTCCAGGCAACCACGACCACAACAGCGATAAACCGATTTCTACGAAAGTGGTTTGGCATGCCTGCCGGAATGCCGCCAAGCGAGCCGGCATCAAAAAACCGGTGCATCCCCATACTCTTCGGCACTATGTCGAGTTCCGGACTATGCCGAGTCTGCTGTGCCGCAGATGCTCTTAATCCTTAAAAACGCTGTCCCTGCGTAGCTTGTTGGACCAGTTCACTCGGCATAGCCCGGATGTCACGCCAAGAGCTCGCGCCTGCGAGGAGGCACCTCATTCCCGCTTGCCAAGACATCTCTTGAACGGGCGTTGAAGGCCAAGATGCTCGTGCATGGCCTATCTCGCCGCATCAAGCCGGGTCCTTGACGGGTTCGTCAGAATTGACGGCTACGCGAGCCTCAGCAATTCTTCGGAAGTCAGGCAGTCCGGATTATGCCGAGTCCAAAAGCGGTCAAAGGCCTGATAGATCTATAGTTCTTGGATCTACTCGGCATAGTCTGGCACTCGACATAGTGCCACGCATCTGCTCGAGGCTGGTGCGGATCTGCGCAACATCCAGATGCTGTTAGGCCATAGCGATCTGGAACAGACCACTATCTACCTCCATGTTTCTGAACTTCGCCTGAACGCGACAGCCAGTCCACTGGACTCACTGTCCCTAAGAAGCGAGTCACCACAGGAAGAGTAGATGGACCGGCCACCCCTCGAGGTGGCCGATATTGTCCGCGCTGCGGGAGATACCTTCATCGAACGAAACCGCAAGTGGCTCCGGTGGATGCATGTCAAAGTGCTGCTGGCCATTCGGCGGTGCCGTACCGCCGCTCTCGGCGGTCATCTCGATGAGTGCACCCGCTGCCGGCATCGCGCCATCTCTTTTAATTCGTGCATTATGGAGAGTAATTTTTATTGGAGAGTTAGCAAGTAGCTGAGTGGAGGATCTGGGCTATTTGATTGATTTAGCTGCAAGCCGCGGGCCCCCAAAACTCCCCATAATATCGGCCACTTTGTTCTACTGACGTGTTGAAGCCTCCCAGCGCGAAAGTCTTACTGCAAGCGAGTTAGGAGAAACGAAAATTTCGCTCCGGCTTGGGCAGGCAAGCTCGCAGCCACGGAAATTGGACCTGGCGACAATCCAAACAAGAAAGTGGTTCTCTAAGGTGGTCGTTCCACTTTGCCTGCGTGCGGCATGATTTAATCGCCGGACAAACTGAACGCTTTGCTCGGAGCCAAGTCTTTAATGGGGAGTTGAAAGGGCGTGGCTTCGTGTACAGCACGCCTTTTTTGCTGTGCCACTCCCCATTAGAAAAAACTCCCCATAAGGCAGCTAATGGAGAGCTCTCCATTAGCTGTCGAAATCGCCACTGCCCCAAGTGTCAGGCGGGTGCTCGGGAACGGTGGATCGCTGCGCGTCGACGAGAACTTCTCCCGACACGCTACCTCCATGTCGTCTTCACACTGCCTCACCGGTTGGCGCCACTGGTTCTGCAGAACAAGAAGATCCTCTACGATCTCCTGTTTCGCACCAGCGCGGAAACACTTCTCGAAGTCGCTCGCGATCCGAGACACCTCGGCGCGGAAATTGGTTTCTTCAGTGTGCTGCACACCTGGAGTCAGAAGCTCAATATTCACCCGCATGTGCATTGCGTCGTTCCCGCCGGCGGCCTCTCGCTCGATCGCACCCATTGGGTTCGCTCACAAGAGAACTACTTCCTTCCCAAACCGGTGCTGCGGAAAGTCTTTCGCGGCAAATTCGTCGACGCCCTCAAGCAAGCTTTTCAGAACGGCCAACTCAACTTCCATGGAGACCTGAAGCTCCTGGCACAACCCAACATCTTCGCCGCCTGGCTGCGACCACTGTACCGGCAAGACTGGGTGGTGTACTTGAAACGCCCCTTTGGTGGTCCCGCCTATGTGCTGCAATACCTGGGCCGCTACACCCATCGCGTGGCCATCTCCAACCATCGCATGGTCTCCTTTGCCGATGGCCAAGTTACCTTTCGCTGGCGTGATTCCGCAGACCACAATAAACAGAAGCCGCTGCCTCTATCGGTCGACGAGTTTCTGTGTCGCTTCCTGCTGCACCTCCTTCCGCAAGGCTTCGTGCGCATCCGTAACTTCGGATTCCTGGCCAACCGCAAGCGTGCCACTCTTCTGCCGCTTTGTTTTCAGTTGCTCGGCGCGGTACACGAGCCACAAGCCGAACAACACGCTTCCTCCACCGAAGACTTCCCCGATCTTTGGCGCTGTCTCAAGTGTGGTGGCCCCATGAAGGTCGTCGAACGGCTCACCGCGTCTGAAATTCAGCTTCGTTCTCCACCTGCGATCACGGCTGCGGCATGAAACGACTCTCTCTAACCCGAAACCTCCGCGTGCCTCCGCACGCTCCGGACTTCTGCGCCTTGCCGTCGAACCGATCTCTTTTTTCAGCCTCTTCAACCACGCTCTTCGAGATACTTTTTCGCGGCAGCCAACTTATTGGCGCATGCGGCCTTGTATGGCGCGCTGCGGCACAGTCTCCGCGCACCTCCACACCGCTCTGTCCCACCATTGAATTTGCATAGGGCCCGCGTCCGCCGCAACCGCGGGCGGCTTCCTTCAAGTCGTTGTATCGAAAGCGCGCAAACACACCGTGCTCGTGCCTGCGCCTTGCCCACTCGCGCTTCCGATAAAGCACTAAGACTTCCCATTACCAATCCGCGCAAACTTCCCATAACACCATTTCTGGATAACTACCGAGTAGCCAGGCGACCTTGCGGCCGCCCGGCTACTCGGTAGTAATGCCTCCGGGTTGGCAAATTGCTCCCGATAACGCGCCAGTAGTGACCAACCAATCGCTGGAGGGAAGCCGACTTTGTGGGACCAATCTTCATCTTGGGCGAGGGGCCTGTGCGCACGCCAAGTGCGCCCAGTTACTTCAGCTTCGCATACTCTGTCTTTGCCTGCTTGAGAACGGGAATGTTGGTGTCGGCATCTTTCCACAGTCTGAGGAAATTTTGATAGGCTGCGCGAGACTTGGCGATGTCACCTTGAAAGGTATATGCGCGAGCAAGGTCGAGATGGCCGAGTGCACCGATGGGCCCGTTCTGCACTATCCCGCGATGGTCGAGAACCTTCTGGAACTCGGTTGCTGCTTCACTGCCCTGATGCGCGGCCAAATATGCTTCTCCTCGCACGTAGACGGGATACAGACTGCCCGCTGTCCCCAACTCATAGGGCGTGGCGGCATGAAGAAACTCAATGGCCTTGGAAGAATCATTGTGGCCGAGCGCGAGCACTGCGCGGATCGTCGGCAAGTAGCAGTACTGAACTCCTGTGTCTTCCGAGAATTGCTCCGCAAGGTGATGCGCTAGTGCCTCGGCGCCTGGGCCATCGCCAGCAAAGGCCAATGCCAGCGCCACTCCATACTGAGTCTCGCGATCGGCCGAAAGCGCGAGTGCCGCCTCAGATCGTTTTCTTGCCTCCCCTGCGTTGCCGAAGAGAGCCTCCCGCAAGGCCGCATTAACCTCATAGCCCGCCGCCGTCTCCTTTTCTTCCGCGTGCTCGGCCGAAAAGGACGCGCGGCGGGAAAACTCCCGAGCCTTTTGAAGATGACCAGAGTAAGCTGCCGTGTCTGCCTCGTTCGACAGCAGAGTATCTTCGACGCCAGGTTCTCTTGCAGCCCAGGCTACTTGTTCTTGCATCCCAGCGTCATCGTTTTGCAAGAAAGCGACCACGTAGAGATAAACGCGCAGCGCCGGGGAATCGAGTTTCTTCGACTGAGCCTCTGCGGCCGTGATGCGGGCTTGGTCCAGTCGATTCAAGAAAATATAAGCGTCAACGAGGTTGGCATAATTCTGGCTGTCTCCCGGAGAAATGCGGGTGGCTTCGATGGCCATTGCCAGGCTCTTCTCGTAATTTCCCAGAAAACTGTAGATGACCGCCAGATTGGTGCGCGGCCCAACATCTCTAGGGTACGTCTGCGCCCAGATTTCATAAACACGCCGAGCTTTTTCCAAATCTCCCGTGACAAAATGAAAATAGTGCGATTCGATGTAGAACCTCTCGGGGTCGCTGACTCGCCCACGTAGTTCATAAGCCTGCTTTATGTTGCCTACCGCCAGGCCCATTTCACTGAGATTCGAATAGGCGTTTCCGAGTGCGGCATAGGCCACGGCGAATTTCGGATCAAGGTGAATGGCACGACTGAAAAATGGGACGGCAGCGGCGGAATCGCCCTTTCCTACCATCGTCTTCCGGCCCATGCTATAAGCCTGAAGCGCTTCGAGCGAGGGCGTGGTGGCCTGCTCAAGCGGAGTATCAAACTTCTGAACTGAGCTTAGTGATTCGCCCAGCTCGGAACGCAACTTCGCAGCTGCCCCATCGAGAGCTTTTATGGTCTGTTCCTTGCTGTTCGCCGTGGCTTGTTCCTCGGCCAGAACGTCACCGGTGTGACAGTTCGTCGCTCGAATTCCAAGCACGTATTGGCTTCCCAGACTTGCAATCGAGCCGTCGAGGACGGCGGCACTCTGCGTTCTCTGGCAGAGTTCCCGAGCTACGTCGGACGTGAGCTTCGCATCGCTGGACTGGCCCATCAATTTCAGTGTCTGCTGGACATGCGCTTCCGACACAACGCTGAGAAAGGGTGACTGTTCGAGCTGCACGGCCAGCCCCTGCCGCAGTGTGCCGTCAAACACTACGTCACCAGTTGTATTTGTGAAATCCGCGAGGACAATCCTGTCCTTCTCGGTGAGTTTCGGTCCACGGCGAAAATGGAAGTAACTGCCAGCAGCAAGCGCCACAAGCGCCATGGCAGCGGGGCCAATTACCTTCCAGCGCACTCCACGGTTCTCTTTAACTGTAATTCCCGCTGTTGGCCCCCTTTCCGACTCTGTATCGCGCTTCAATCGCTGCAAGTCCGTCCGAGTCTCGGCAGCACTTTGGTAACGAAGCCTGCGGTCTTTTTCCAGCGCCTTCCCGATGATTTCGTCCAGCTTTGGTGGCAGTCCTTGACTAATCTGCGACGCCGGAGCGGGTGTCCGGTTCAGAATCCCATCATGAATGACAGCGGCACTATTTCCCGGAAAGGCCATCCGGCCCGTCGCCATCTCATACAGCACCGCACCGAACGAGAACAGATCCGTCCGTGCATCCAGTTCTTCGCCCCGTGCCTGCTCTGGCGACATGTAAGCGATAGTGCCTATCGCCGTGCCGGGAGTAGTAAGCAGTTCTCCTGTGGCGGCCGTCGGCAACGCTGAACCTCCCGCGCCATCCCCGGAGGCAACGAGCTTCGCAAGACCGAAATCGAGAATCTTGGCGTGCCTCCGTTTCGTCACAAAGATGTTCGCCGGCTTAAGATCCCTATGGATGATGGAATCGCTGTGCGCGGCATCAAGTGCGTCCGCAATCTGAATTCCCAATTCCAGTACCTGCTCCAGACGCATAGGCTTGCCTCCAATGCGATGCTTCAGGGTCACACCGTCCAGAAATTCCATGACGATGAAGGCTTGTCCGTTCTGCTCATCAATCTCGTGAACGGTGCAAATGTTCGGATGGCTTAAGGCTGACGCCGCCTCCGCCTCGCGCTGGAAGCGGGCCAGAGCTTGAGGGTCTTGCGAGACCTCATCTGGTAAAAACTTGAGCGCAACGGATCGATGCAGCCGTGTGTCTTCGGCTTTGTAGACGACTCCCATTCCTCCGCCACCGAGCTTCTCGATGATGCGGTAATGCGAGATGGTTTTGCCAATCATTGGTTGGAAACCGCTCTTGGCGAGGCATGTTAGGCTGTGCTCACAGGCAAGTCAACGTGGGCGCATTAGATCAATTTTCGCTTCGCACTTAGTCCCGATTAGTAACGATAAAAACGCGCTTGTATTGACCGAACCGATCAACTCCCGGACACTCGGAGACTATACAGAAACGGCGTTGTAGGAAGCACGGGCCGGCGAATCCCCACACACTCGCGGAGGCCAATTACATTTCTTCAATACGACTTGCCGGCCCACGGTGGCGCCCTCTACGTGTATTACATTTATATGACAGTACGTGACTCTCGACGCATACACAATTGGCGCGGTTCACGTAAGCAATTGGAACGAGAGAGAAACTTCGGGAAAGCCATAGTTTCGTCATCCCAGACCATCTGTCAAAAAAGCAGACGGTCGGGCCGCAACTGTTTCTTGCACAAATCATTGGAAGAAAAGGAAGTGGTGCGCCCGGTGGGATTCGAATCTACCAGCGATAAGGAAACAAAGGAGTTTTGCGGTGCAGCCTGGCCTTCTAAGGTATTGAAAGGAAAGCGAGGAAATCCTTAGCGCCCCCTTATTGCCCCCTGAGAAATTCATCGTGGACCAAGCCTCATTCCAGCATTTCGAGAGCGCAAACATGGGCTGCAAATTCTTTGTCGCGCAGCTGCATGCAATCCCTCATCATATCGTTAAGCGTGTTACCGGTGGGTGGCCCCGAAGGTCTGAATACCCATACGCATTCATAGCGACGCCTGCCATGATAAAGCGCCTCTTCAGTCCATTCTTTTCCCAGCTTGCATATGCAGTAGCAAGATGAATCACGCATCGCGGGCTAGCGAATAATAAAATGTCTGCTTAACTGAGCGTTACGGTTTCCATGTAGCCCTCTCCGGTGGATCACAATTGGGGAGAGGCGATATAAGAACAGTGCCGGGTGCAAGGCAACACAACGGGATAGAATCCCTTCTCGACAAACAGAAATGCCTCTGCGATTCAGCGTGCTTCCGAGTTTCCTCCGAGACTCTCCATAGTCGCCACTAAATCTGGGTCGAGGCGACTCTTGTCCAGGCAGGCATGAGCCCCTGCCTCGATCGCGCGCGGCAATAACTGAATCGGATCATGTTGACTAATCACCAGGATCTTGGCTCCCGGGACTTCTTGCCGGAGAAACGAGCTACCTCCAACCCGCTTATGCCCGGCATACTGATGTCGAGGAGGATCAGGTCAGGCAAAAGTTTTCGTGCTTTCCGGAGCGCCTCTGAGGCATCCCTGGCTTCCCCGCAGACTTCCCAATTCGCCACGCGTGCTAAAATTCCCATTAGTGAAGGGGGCTAATGGGGACTAATTCGAACCAACCCCAGCCTTCTCTTCCTTTGACGGAAATCTAGCTTATTTGTCCATCGTTTTCGACATGTCACAATGGTCGGACATCATCTTCATACTGCTGACTTTCATTCCCATCATGCCCATCTCGTCATGCTTCATTTTGTCGTCTTTCGACAACTTGTCGCCAGACTTCATGGAGTCTCCTGACATGGCATCCATTTTTTCCATCATCCCAGTCACCTTTACCTTGTGTCCCGCGTGGAGCTTCAGATCTTCTGAACTCATGAGTTGAACCCCGTCAGGATACGTCTTGTTCATCATCATGTACTTGCCGTCTTTTTCTGAGATGCAGCCGATCATGGACATTTTCTTGCCAGAAGTCTGCTCTTTTTTCATCGAAGAATCGCTGGACGCGTTCGTTTGTGCCATTGCTGACATCGAACACGCCAGCACTAGCATGAGCATCAAATTCATTTTTTGTTCATGTTTTCTTCTTATGAATTTTCAATTCAACCGTTACAAAGCCACATTTTAGATGTACATCATAATCTTCGATCACTTTTTGCTGCCAAACTTTGTTTCTATGCGCCCACAGACCAAAACTATCGACCCGGCAGGCAAACCTTCTTCAGTCCTCGGGCAGAATAGGTCACTGCAGTGTGCAAATCACGAGACACCTCGCGGCTCGCGCTCTACCTGTTGAAATGTACCCGGAAAGATGGGGCCCTAAGTAGCATTCGCTCGAGAATATGAATGTACGAAACCGGCGAGCAATCGATGAGCCCGAGTTTGATAGCGTCCTTGCAAGTCCACCAGCGCGATTGTTCTGGAGGCCGCTTTACCCTCGATAGGAATGACTTTACAACCAGCATCCTCGATGATCGGCATCTTCGGCATGATGGAGATTCCCAGTCCTGTTTGACCATGTTCAGAATCGTCAGAACACACGCAGTCTGGAAGATGATGTGAGGTTGCACGATCCCAGGAACCAAAGCCGGTAGAGCGTCACAGCCTGAACAATGGATGTCGTTGAGCAGCAATAAAGAAGAGCGCGATAGTTGATTCACCGTTACTTGGTCTCCTTCTTGAAAGGATGATCTTTATTAACGATCGCAAACAGGCGCTCCTTCATCAATTCGGTGGCCGACATGCCTTCAATACTGACCGGAAGGGGCATGATCGCCAGATCAACCGTTTCAGCTCGCAAACAATCCAAAAGCGCTGTCGCACATTCTTCCTTGAGTTGCAATTCGATTGAAGGATACTGTTTAAGAAAGCTCGCCAAGAGGCGCTTCTGACGAGCGAAGCAGAGACATTCGGTTAACATGCGCAGCGACCCTCGCGCATCCTTTGCCGCCCACGTGCGCCGCTCCCGCAAGAAGGGGGTTTCTTCGGAGCTGTGTCTCGCCAAAATCTCGTCCGCGTAGAAAATGCTGCGATTCCTCTTGTGCCTCGGATTGAAAAGAGAGCCTGGACTCAGGTAAGTGTTGCTTTGAGAAGCGCGAAGGTTCTCTTTAGGCGAGGACCCGGGCACATCCGGCATACATATATAAGGATGGATAAATAGTTGGTCTGGATTAGGCAGGCCGAACGTAACGATGATGCAGCCCGCCCAGTCGATCCTGAGAAAGAACCCGCCCCGAGGCTGTGGAGCGAATTCTGTAGTCCGGGGTTCCCTTCCGCAACCCAAGATGCGTGCGGTCCTCGTGGTAGTAGCGGACGTATTCAGAGAGCAAACGTTTCAGATGGCATTCATTCACGGCAATGACGTGATCCAGCAGATCTCGTCGGCAGCTTTCAACCCAACGCTCCGCTATACCATTCTGCCAAGGGCTTTCGAAGGACGTTCGTACTGGGCTCATCTTCAGGGATCGAACGGCGACTGGAACCTCCAGCCCGTACTTGGCATCGCGGTCGAAAATAAGAAACCGAGGAGCCACTCAAACGGAAACGATTCTCGCAGCTGTTGCACGACCCAATGGCTAGTCGGATGCTTGGTGAGGTTGAAGTGCAGGATGCGTCGACGGCCGTGGCTGATGACGAAGAAGCAATAGAGCACACCGAAGGTGATCGTTGGCGCGGTGAAGAAGTCCATCGCGGCAATCGCTTCCCTGTGGTTTCGAAGGAAGGCGAGCCAGCGTTTGGCTGGCTCGGGATCTCTCGGCGCCCGTTTCATCCAACGAGAAATCGTTCTCTCGCAGAGATCAAAACCGAGCATAAGAAGCTCGCCGTGAATGCGCGGCGCTCCCCAGGTTGGATTCTCAACAACCATCCGGAAGATCAACTCTCGAACTTCCTTCGGCGTCGGCTTCCTCCCCACCCGCGTCCCGACTCTAGAGATCAGTTTCCAGTACAAGCGAAAACCAGCTCGGTGCCAGCGAATTACGGTTTCAGGCGTGACGACGATAAGAGCTTGTTTCCAGCCCGACCAGAAGCGACTGACGGCGACCCAGAACAGTTTGTCGAATGGGCTCAGGCGCGGGCTGACGCCGCCGCTTCAAAACGGCAAGATGTTGGCGTAATGCAAGATTCTCGAGGAGCAGACTCTGTCGCACGCGAAAGAAGCGAACCAGCATTCCGAGGCACAGGCGGATGAATCGAAACATGGCCAGGAGTTATAACAGAAAGCTAGCGGGACGGCGGCAGCTATGTTATTGATTTCACAGCCGGCCAGAGTTTTGGCGAATGACAGGAAAGGAATGCAACTCTTTTCCCTTTTAGGGTTTGAATAAGTACAGGGGGGGCACTTCAGACTAACCTGAGGTGCCAGTAGGCCTTCAGGGAGGATCTGTGTCAAGTCCAACACATCAAACTAGTGTTTCAAGAAACGCGGCGCTCCGTTTCTCTCGAGCGTTCGATGCGAAAAAGAACGCGCCTGCGTCCACGGCAGGTTCTCCGGGTGTTACCGCCCTTAGTGTGGAGTTTGTCGCAAAGCCCCAGGAAACGCATCGAGTGCAATCCGCGATTCCACACGCGCTCGCCGGGGCTCTCCTGGGTGTATCCGGGTTCGCGGGATGCCTCGTCATGATTTCCGAACAGGAAGCGCGACTCGTCACCGTCATCACATTGTGGGTTGGGAATGACCGCTTAAAACAATGCCGCGAAAATGCCCGCTGGGTCCATAGGCTGCTCGCACCCTGCGTGGATCGATGCCTCCGTGTGCAAATCCTCGCCGCGTATTTGCCGGCGCTGCCTGGGATTGGGCTGGAGATGGATCTCGAAAGCGAGTATACGACAAAGCTCATGCTGCGGCCAACTATCAGAATGGAAGGCACTGGTTCAGTTTGACTTGACCCGCCACACGATGTCCTCCATGGTCCAAACGTGGTCAGCAATCCCGGCTTCCATTGCAGGCGTAACGCGCAATGTCTGATGGATACGGGCAAAGTTGTAGTATACGGAGTAAATCGCAAACGCATGCCCTTGGTTCTCAATCTTTTTGCTATGCGCGTTCGTCAGACGGGTAAAACGGCGCATTTGCATCCTAAGCGTGAGATTGTGCCGCTCGACGTAGCTGGTAGATACATGCGTAGGTTCGGGGCTTTCACCGAAGTCGTCTCATTGCTCTCCGACGGACCAGGAAACGACGTGGATCTTCCATGGTAATGCCAGGCTTGAAGACTGGCCGTGATGCCGCTCGCCGCCGATTCTGGTTGGCGATGTCGGGGTTTGTCACGGCGCTTGCGCTAATGCCCTTTTCCTACAAAGTCGAACGTCGCCTGGAGACCGCTGCTCACATCAAAGGCGGCGAATCCGAAAAAGTTGCCCTGGAACTGGCGCAGCGTTTCCAGTCTCCGTACGCCGACCGCCTGGTTGTCGTGATCAGCGGTATTCCCGATCCGGATTCAGCAGAGAGCGCAGATGCATTGGGCTTCTTGACCAGTTCATTGCGTAACGTGCCTGGAGTGTCGGGCGCCGTCTCGAGTCTGGATTGGCCAGATCCTCTGTTCACTGGGAACAACGGCGGAGCGT
>CAVPLA010000034.1:0-94787 GCA_963705855.1 uncultured Acidobacteriota bacterium | reverse complement strand
CAATGCGAATCACACCCGACGAGTTCTCATAGAATCTCGGAAGCAGATTCACAAGAGTAGTTTTGCCGGCGCCGCTCGAGCCGACGATGGCAATGATTTCTCCGCGCCGCGCGGATAAGGAGACGCCACGCAGGACCGGAACGGAATCGTAGGCGAAGCCGACATCCTCAAACGCGATTTCTTCCTGAAGAGCCGCAAGGGTACCGGCACCCGTGGCATCGGCGGCTTCCTCCGACAAGTCCAAATAAGCCAAGACCTGCGTGCCTGCGCCCTGCGCGGTTTGAAACTGCTGGTAGACCGAACCCAAGCGGCGAAGCGGCATGTAGGCATTTAACAGCGCGTAGAGAAAAGTGAAGAACTGGCCGGTGGTCATGACGTGCAGCCGAATCTGGTCGCGTGCGTAGAGTAAGAGGAGAGGAATGACAACGGCTCCAAGCAAATCCATGAGAGGAGGTGTGATGACTCCCGCGCGAATCCAGCGCATGTTCTCGCGCAGCAAACGGCGAGCGGATTCCTGGAACTTGCGGATCTCGAAGTCCTCCATGCCGAAGGCTTTGACGACGCGGTTGCCTGTGGTCGTCTCTTGTAGGATTTGACTCAAATCGCCAAGTCGCAACTGACTATTTTCGGCCGAGCGACGAATCCTTCGCGCAAATTTGCTGATCGGCAAGACAACCAACGGCAGCAGAATCCCCGTCGCCAGGGCCATTTTCCAGTTAACGATGAGCAGGACGGAGACAAAAACGAGAAACGTGAGACCCTTCTGAAAGAGATCGACGAGGAATTCGCCAAGGGCGGGCCTGAGGCGATCCACATCGTTAATAACAACGGACATGATGCGTCCGGTAGGGTGATCGCGAAAGAAACCGATAGGCTGCCTGAGGATCTTTGCGAAGATGGTGTTACGCAGATCGGTGATCGCCCCGTAGCCCACGCGGTAGACTTCGGTGGTTCCCAGATATTCGGCGACGGCCTTTGCAAAGAAGACCGCCAAAAGAGTAAAGGCAAAGATCGTCCAGACGTAGTGGATGCTCGGAGGAAAGAAATCGTTCAGATAGATGGTGTGGCCGCTCCAGGGAAGGGTCACAAGTTTGACGGAGCGGACCGCCACGGACGGGTTGAGGACCTGATCGACGGCAGGGGTTACGAGGAGGGCAATCACGCCCTCGGCAAGCGCTACGAAGGCCAGCAGAAGCACACCCGCCATAAGCCTGAAGGTATAGGGCTGGACATAACTTAGCAGACGCCGAAGTTGTGGTGAAACGATAGAAGCCACGCTTCTGAATCCCCTGCGTTTCGTACTTGGTACGCTAGTGCGCCAGCTTGGGTGTGTCAAGTTTTCGAAGGTGGGATTGGTTACAAAGGTTTGAGATACTCAAGGTCACGGAGACGATTATTGGCTACTGTCAAGATTCCTGCTGACTTGGAAATTGTTCTTAACGATGCATGGGAAGCAACCAAAAAGGTTCCAGGCCATCTTACAGAGAAGGAGGCTCGCTTTCTGGGGTTGCTCGCCGCGTGCGTGCCAGCCAAAGGTACGATCGTGGAGATTGGGAGCTTCAAGGGGCGCTCCACCGTCATGCTGGCCAAGGTTGCCTGCCATTACGGCAGTGGCCCAGTTGTCGCCATCGACCCACACAATTCGCCCATTCTTTTGGATCACCAAGCCAACCGGGAAGCATCCTCCTTTCAGGATTTTCTCGATTCCATCCATGCCGCTGGGGTATCAGCTCACGTAGAATCGCACGCTGCGTACTCGCAGGAGGTAGCGAACTCTTGGAATCGGCCCATCCGGGTTCTATGGATTGACGGTGATCACAGCTATGAAGGCGCCAAGAACGATCTGGACGGCTTCTTTCCTCACTTGGTGCCCCAAGGCGTAGTGGCGTACCACGATGCCCTGAATAACTTTCCCGGACCAATCCGCGTATTTGTGGAAGACGTTCTCCATTCGGATCGATTTGGGCCTGCGGGATTCGTTCAATCGATTGCTTGGGCTCAATTTCGACCCGAGGACGGGGTCTCGTTTCGAGAACCGCGATGGTCCCTGGCTCGACGGGCGGCGCGACTTATTCCATTTGTGCAAAGTGGCAATGAATTGCGTGGAATGGCGAAGAGACGATACAAATTGAACCGCTTTCTAGTTCCGCACTCCGCGATTGCCCCCGGGGAATGGGCGTCCATTGTGGATTCGCCTTGAGACCCCCTGCTAAGAATTCAATTGTAGTCAACCTATTTAGATTGCTCGTTCTCCTCGGCTCTGTGGCGCAGCGCGAATGAGAAGCTACTTCTCGATGTCGCGATGCGTCACCTTGGAAGAATAACCGCCCTTCGCCAGAGATTTCTTTATTTGCTCTGCCAGCATGACGGAGCGGTGCTTTCCGCCGGTGCAGCCGATGGCGATCGTCAAATAGCTCTTACCCTCGCTGATGTAATGCGGAATCAGATAGGTGAGCAAGCCTTCGATGCGACGGAGAAATTCACCCGTTTGAGGAAACGAGCGAATGTACTTTTGGACTTTGGGATCTTTGCCGGTGTAACGGCGCAGGCCGGAGACAAAGTGAGGGTTGGGCAGAAAGCGGACATCGAACACGAGATCGGAGTCCGTTGGGACACCATATTTGTAGCCGAAACTGACGACGGAAACGAGCATGGGACGCTTATCGGGATTCTTAAAACGCTCGGTGACGAAGTGACGCAGCTCGTGGACATTGAACTGGGTCGAATCGATCACCACATCGGCAAGCTTGCGGATAGGCTCCATGAGCGTGCGTTCGTGGCGCAAGCTTTCGCGAACGGATAGAGCTTTGCCGAGAGGATGAGGGCGGCGCGTCTCGCTGTAGCGGCGGAGGAGGGCATCGTCCGTGGCATCGATAAAGACCAGAGTGATGGGATGATCCTTGCGAAGATGCTTTAGGAGCGGTGGGAGCTTTTCGAGTTGCACGCCTTCTCGCGCATCGACGAGCAAAGCAGCGCGGCCAAAATCGCCTTCACCGGCGGCGTGGAGCTCGGCAAAAATCGGAATCAGCTCAACGGGAAGATTATCGACACAATAGAAGCCCATGTCCTCGAGGGCGCGTAGGACGGTGCTCTTCCCCGAGCCAGAAACGCCGGTAAGAATCACAAGGTGGCGGGCGACGTGTCTAGTGGACGGCTTCACTGGAGGCGGGGGCTCAGCTTTTCACGCGGCGCTGGTGAGTGCTGGGAATGCGCATGTCTTCGCGGTATTTCGCAACGGTGCGGCGCGTGACGTGAATGCCAGCGTCATCAAGCTTTTTGGCGATTTGTTCGTCGGTGAGCGGCTTCGTGGTGTCTTCTTCTTCAATCATTTTTTTGACGAGCCGCTTGAGTGTGAGCAGCGACATTCCGCTGCCTTCGGGACCGTTCACCGATTCGCTGAAGAAAGAGCGGAGCTCGAGCACGCCCTGAGATGTGTGCGCGTACTTGCTGGCAACCGCGCGGCTCACGGTGGAAGGGTGCACGCCAACTTCTTCGGCGACTTCCTTAATCATCATAGGCTTGAGCGCGTCCGGACCGTGACTGAGATACTCGCCCTGGCGGGCGATGATGGATTGGCAGACGCGCAGGATGGTGTGCTTGCGCTGCTCGATGTTTTTCATCAGCTGAATCGCGGCGGTGAAGCGTTCCTTGACGTAATTGCGAACGTCGCGGTCGGCGGCGTCCCGCGCGAGTAGCCGGCGATACGTGGGGCTGAGGCGAAGCTGCGGCATGTCGTCTTCATTCAAGAAGACCTGCCACTGATCATCGACTTTGCGGAAATAGACGTCGGGCTCGACGAGCCGCGGCTCGGTCTTGTTGTAGCGCAGGCCAGGACGGGGGTCGAGCTTCTTGATGACTTCTAGCGAGCGCTTGACGACTTCTAGAGGACGGTTGAGCGCGCGGGCAATTTCTTTCAGCTGGTTGGACTGCACTTGCTTCAAATGTTCGGAGACGATTTGCTGGGCCAGCGTATTCTGCGGATCGAAGGCTTTCAGTTGCAGGAGCAGGCATTCGCGCAAATCGCGCGCACCGACGCCGATGGGATCGAAATCCTGGACGACGGCAAGAGCGTCATCGAGATCGTCCTGGGTAAATTTGCCATTCTGAACGAGTTCTTCCGTCGACGCGGTTAAGTAACCGTTCTCGTCGAGGTTCCCGATGATGCTTTCGGCGAGCTCCGTGACGGCTTCGGAGCAGATCGTCATGCTCAATTGCCAGGCAAGATGATCAGTGAGGCCACTGGGAGAGGAGAGAAACTTTTCGAAGGAGGGGCGCTCCGAGACTTCTCTTTCCTGGGATTGGCCGCCATCGCCGCCAGTGTCGAGATACTGGTTGAAAAAGCTGCCGACATCGAATTCGTCGAACGGATTGGCTTCCGGCTTTTCGGGGAGCTTCTCGGTTTCGGCTTTTAGGAAGGTTTCGTCGCTATAGTTATCGCTCTGAGTGGCTTCTTCGCTGAGCTCTTCGAGGACGGGATTCGCGATCATCTCCTGATTGATCATCTCGCGCAGTTCGAGGCGATTCAGCGCGAGAACGCTCACCATTTGCACGAGGCCGGGCGTCAGAATCTGCTTCTGCGCCACTCGTAGGTTGAGCTTGAGTCCTTGCCAGGCCATGATCGGTTCCGATTATCCCTTCAAAGTCCCCAATTTTGCATTTTAGTTCAGGCGGAAATGATCTCCCAGGTAAACGCGGCGCACTTCCGCATCGTTGCTTAGGTCAAACGGAGTGCCCTTAGCCATTATCTTGCCATGATTCACGATGTATGCGCGGTCCGTCACGTTGAGTGTTTCCCTGACGTTATGGTCGGTGATCAGGATGCCGATGCCGGAGCGGCTGAGGCCCCGGATGATCTCCTGAAGATCCTTCACCGTTAGAGGGTCAATGCCGGAAAAAGGTTCGTCGAGAAGGATGAAAGAAGGCTGCAAAGTGAGCGAGCGCGCGATCTCGAGGCGGCGGCGTTCTCCGCCCGAGAGCGTATAGGCCTTGCTGGTGCGTACGGTTTCGAGTCCCATTTGAGCCAAAAGTTGTTCGAGCCGGTCTCTTTGCTGCTCGGGGGTGAGAGGGAGGGTCTCCAAAACGGCGAGCAGATTTTCTTCGCTGGTCAGCTGGCGAAAAACCGAGGGTTCCTGAGGAAGGTAGCTGATGCCACTACGGGCCCGGAGGTACATGGGTAGGTCGGTGATTTCGCCGCCGTTCAGGAGAACGTGGCCGGAGTCTGGCCGGGCAAGACCAACTAGAATATAGAAGGTAGTGGTCTTCCCTGCGCCGTTGGGTCCCAAAAGCCCTACGACTTCACCCTGGCCGATCTCCAGCTCAACGTCATCCACGACCTTGCGACCGCGATACGACTTGCTCAACTCGACGGCCTGGAGTTTCAGCATACCTCGTCACGAACGGCCGCTTAGCGGCCGCGTCATTTCTCGACTCGGTGTTTCGTCAACGTGCGCGAACCATTTTCAGAGTCGACGATGATCGTATCATCCGCTAAATAGAAGGTCAATTGACGGCCCTTGGTGGTGCCTTCGGTACTGTCGTAAAGCGTGGGATCGCCGCCGCTCATGACGAACTTGCCGTCGGACGCCGTGTATTCTCCGCGCTCGGCGGTGGCGCGCCGACCGGCTTGATCGACGATGACGCCGCCGGTTCCCACGGCGCGGCTGATCTGCTGGGCCCCGGGAGCCGAGGGAATTCCGTTTGTCGCACTCTTCGAGCCGCTTGCGGGGTTGGTGGTGGCACGCGTGAAGTACAAATCCATAATAGGTGCTCGAATTTTCTGATCGGGAGACTGAACGACGACGTTTCTTTCGAGATGGGCGATGCTTGTGGCATCGTTGTAGGTAAGGGTTCCGGAACTTACATGCCATAGAACAGTCTTTTTTTCAGGGGATGGCTGCGGGCCGGATAGGAGACCGCCGGTTTGTGCCGGCGCCGGTGTCTGGGGGAAGACGGCACGTACTTTTCCA
The DNA here is from genome assembly GCA_963705855.1 of uncultured Acidobacteriota bacterium. Lineage (GTDB taxonomy): Bacteria > Acidobacteriota > Terriglobia > Acidiferrales > UBA7541 > Acidiferrum. The sequence continues at coordinate 88,821 of CAVPLA010000034.1, read as the reverse complement.
GCTGCATTCAGCACTTTCGTTTCGCGAAGCAATTCGATGGAATCCGCTTCCAAGACGGAATCGCCCTGCCAGAGGCGCGCGTGGCCGTTATAGACGGCACGTCCCGCTTTCGAATTGCCCTGCATCGTGTCCGAGGTAATGTTGGCCGGCACCTGAGCTAGTTGCGCAGCATTTCCGTTGGGAGAAAAATCCGTGGAGCGCACGCCGCCCTCCGCGCGGATGTCGCCGCTTGTTCCCGTGAAGAAGATGCGCGGAGCGTGTGTCTCGGTAGTCGCGTCACGAGCGACAGCGTGCCCCGTCAAAACCGCTGTCTGCCCAGCGTGCACAAACGTGGCGTGATCCGCCTGCGCGTTGCGGTCCGCCTCTTTCAGCTTCACGTCGCCTTGCAGATCCATCTGCGACCAGCCCCCCGCAGCAAGAAGTTGCGCTACTCCGCTTCTGGCCGTAGCGGTCTGAAGCTCGTGGCCTGCAAGGGCGCGCTCCGTTTGGACGTTTCCCCTCGCATCCAGCTGCTTGGGCTTGCCTTCATCTCCAAACGCCAACTGCAGCTTGTCCGCTTGCAGCTTCGTGCGTGTAGGAGCAGCGTCGAGTTGCGCCGCGGCGTCGGTCCATTCCATGCTCCCCGACGTAAGCGTCTCTGCAATTGTGGGCGTGCCGGGTTGCCCTTCTTTTCCTTCGCTGAACTGCATGCGAAACGCGCCCGTCTGAAGGATTCGCGCATCGCCGCTCTTGGCCATGCGCGTCTTAAGAAAAACTCCGCCGTTGAGATTCATTTCTTTGGCGCGATTCACTCGAGGCCAAAGGTCCAACGTGCCCGCGTCCGCGTGGACTTCGTCCGCTTCTTCTTTTCCATCACGAACGCCATGCACGCTTCCCGTAGCGTCCATTCGAGCGACCCACCCTTCCGGGGCCATTAGCGCGGTCATTTTGTCTGCGTCGACGAGCATCGTGTCGTCGCCGCGCGTGGAAGTGAGTTCTGGCGGCTTTCCGTTCGAGCCTGCAACGGCCACCAGCCTCCGTGCGCGAAATTCGGAGTCCAATTCGAGCGTGAACTCTCCAGCCATCAATCGAGCGGAACTCGACACAGCCTCTGCAGGGCCCAGAACGTGGAGCAATCTCGCGTCACGCCCGAAGTCGAGACTCGCGCCCGTCACCAGAACATCGTCGGCCGTTTCCTGTTTCGAGGGCTTTTTCCCCGTGTCTTTTTTCGCGGCTGGTTTGAGTTTCAGTCGGACGTTTTGCAACAAGCGGAGAGTTCCTGCCTCCGAGTTGTATTCCGCTCCCACGGCGTCGCCGCTGCCGCTGGGGAAAGTAAACGTCACGGGCTGATCTGTTTTTGCGGCGCCACTGCCCTGATCGAAATTCACGCCGCGCGTCTCCACGTGCACGATTTGCGGTTGCACGGCGTGATCTTTGGCCCTGCGTTCTGCGTCCGCCGCGCTCTCTAAATCGATCTGAACATCTCCGTCGCAGGTCACGCCGCCGCTGCCTTTCCGGTACTGGCAACTCTGCGTGTGAATCGTGTCGTGCCGCTCGCCGTATTTTCCAAAAATCGTAACTCGCACGTTCTCCAACAAGCTGGCGTCCTGCCCCTTGAAATCCGTGGAGTTCGATGCCTCGACCGTGAAAATCTTGCGAGGACCGTCCATTTTCGAGAACGTCAGTCCACTGGATTGCTTCTCCACGTTTTTGGGCGCAGGCGCAGGCGCCTTCTTCCGTTCGCTGATTCTTTGCCAGCCGCGCTTCAGATACACGCTGGCCGTCAGACAGGCCAGCAGCAGCGCCACAGCCGCGGACCAGCGCGCATACCGCGCCGCTTCGCTTCTTCGCATAGGTTCAGTTAAGCAAAATTCTCAGAAGCTGTATAGAAGGTGGAGAGAGGCGAAGTAGTGCTTGGGAGAGACTACCCAGCTGTTTCAGCTGCGGCTGCGGTGGTGTCCGGCAAAATCCCGATATTTGCCGCGGCCACGCAGTCCCGGTTGGTATTTTTCACCAGGTACATGGCTTCATCGGCGAGGTGTAACAGCCCTTCTTTAGTGCGCGAATCGGTGGGATAGGAGGCCACGCCCAAGCTCGGAGTCACACGGATGCTCAATCCCTCGGGATCGAGCCAGCGGGTTTCGCGGATGAGCTTATGCAGGCGGCGCGCCACGTTGAGCGCATTGTCCTTGGAAGTCTGCGGCAACAGAATCACAAACTCGTCCCCGCCGTAGCGAAACGCAAAATCGATCAACCGGCAATGTGCCTTGAGCGCGTTGCCAATTTCCGCGAGCAAGCGCGACCCGACGAGATGGCCGTGTGTGTCATTCACCTGCTTGAAATGGTCCAGATCGATGAACACCAGCGAAAATTGGTAGTTGTACCGCTGCGAACGGTAGATTTCCGTTTCGAGGATAAAGCCCATGTGCCGCGCGTTGTAAAGGCTGGTGCAGTCGTCCGTGATGGTGAGCTCGTGAATTCGCTTCACGTGCCGGGCGTTTTCGAGGGCGATGGCGGCAAAGTCGGAAAGCGCCTCGAGCAGCTTGAGGTCGCGATCGTCAAATCCTTCGGGGCCGAAGCAATTGATCAGCTCGATGACGCCGAGGCAGGTGTCGCGGAATTTGACGGGCACGGCGACGATCGATTGCGTCTCGGTTTTCGTCTTTTCGTCCACCTGGCCGAAAAAGCGTGTGTCCTTGGAAGTGTCCGGGACGACCACGGTTTCTCCGTGTTGCGCCACCCAGCCGGCGATTCCCTGCCCAATTTTGATGCGCACGTCTTTAAGGGCCTGAGAAGCCTTGCCGACCGCCAGTTCGAAATAGAGTTCTTGTTTGGACTCATCCAGCAAGAGCAGTGACCAGTTGTCCGGACGGAGAAACTCGTCGATTTTCTCCATGATGGTGCGGAGAACCTGGTCGAGCTGCAGCGAAGACGTCAGCGCCTTCCCCAATTCCTGGAAGATGGCGACCTCGCCCGCCTCACGTTGCTCACCGGACACCGCGGGATTGCGGCGGCGTTCCACAGCCGGAAACTGCTTTACTTCGTCCACGCTCGGTTTGTCCCCGCGTTGAAAGTTTTACAGGCCAGCCGGTAGCCGCCCAGGCAGACAACACCACGAGCGCGATTCGGGGCTGGTCCTCGAATCTTTGCCAGTATAGGCGCCTCGCAAAAAAGGGTGCAAGAATCTCGTGGTACAGGCGTGGCCATCTTGCCATCGGCAGTTACGGGGCGTACTGGCGCGCCCATTGGTCCTCGAATACTCAGCGAACAAAAGAGCTGTGCGCGCCTTCCCGCAAGACCAGGTAGCCGGAAAGCCTGTCGTGGATGGCGCGTTTGCTGGGCGTCAGTCCGACGTAGAGGCAATCGATCACGAAATAGTAGCCGCCCAAAACGGGGACAAGCGCCAGGAGGCGTCCGCTACAGAAGCGCAAGCTGGCTCGCCAGAAATCGATTGGTTTGCCTGCGCCGTCGGCTACATAGAGCCCCAAGAAGCGCTTTCCCAGAGTGGCCTGCCAGTGAGAACTTTCCGAAAGCGCAAAGTAAAGCCAGCTCTCGACCGCGAAGAAACACAAACAGATGAAAAGAAAAGTCGGTCCAGATTGAGTGAGCGTTTCGTTAAGAGGCGTTCCCGCGCGATGATTGAAGAAAGGATTCGAGATTCCCGTTGCCGCTGCAAAAAAAGAGATGAAGACCGCAAAAGGGACCAGGAGAAGAATCAGATCGATGATCCCGGCGACGAGGCGAATCCAAAAGCCTGCGTAAGGCAACGGTGCAGCCGTGGAGAAGTTGTCGCGTGTAGTTTCCAATTGTTGTCCCTGAGTCCGTTTTCTTATAGTGACTATGGTCAGCTACCTGTACTGTTTCACGCCAGAGATCTAAACATCATTCTCTAATCGATGGGGCTGTTAACGGAACTGCCTGCCACGTCCGTTGTTTGACACTGCCGCGCGACACCGCCTATAGTTTTGGCGAGCGGGTTTTTGCGCCTTGCGCGGACCGGATTGCGGTCGCACATAGGTGAACCGTCGTTCGGTCACACCTGAGCTGCCTAAGTAGCGTTCATCCAACGAAAAAGGGCAGAGAAAAGGGCGCCCACCGCGGCCAGTTAGTTGGCGATCACCAGCAAACTTGATCGCTCTGCTGCCCGACGTGTATCGGCGAGGACAGGTTTCGATTCATGGCCACCGGATCTTTTGGCGAACGCCTGAAGCGCGAACGAGAGATGCGCGAAGTTTCGCTCAAGGAAGTCACTTCGGCCACGCGCATCGGTCCACGCTTCCTCGAAGCTCTCGAAAACGAAGAGTGGGACAAACTCCCCGGCGGCATCTTCAACCGCGGATTTGTGCGCTCCATCGCCCGTTTCTTGGGCCTCGACGAAGAAAACCTGCTGGCCGAATACGACCTCGCTCGCGGCGACCAAAGCATGCCCGCTCCGCAGCCGTACGAAAATAAGCTACCCCGCCCGCCCATCTGGCTTCCGATACTTGCTGTGCTGACGTTGCTTGCCGTACTCGCCGGGCTCGTTGCAGGCGGAGTTTATGGCTGGCGGCGTTACGCCGCGCATCGCGCCGCAAAACAGCCTTCCTCCTCCGCGCTCTCGCCTGAGCAAACGCAAACCGGAACAGCGAGTGTGGTGCCCTCGGCAGCTGCTGCTTCGTCTTCTGATTCCACAACTTCTTCGTCCGCGATTCCATTGGATCTTGCCGTTTCCACATCCGCGGCCACTCGCGTGCGCATTCTCGCCGACGGTACTGTGTTGCTCGACGCCGAGATCCCCGCCGGACAAACGCACCACTTTCCCGCCAGCCAGCAATTTGAAGTGACCGTCGCCGACTCTTCCGCGGTGTTGCTGGAATTGAACGGGCGCGCTATGCCGCCCGTCGGAACCCCCGGAGCCTCCGGTACAATAATATTGTCCCAGAAAGACTTGAGGCAGGCATCCGGTGGAACCCCTCAGCCCTGAAGTTCTCGAAGATCTCCGCGCAGGCCGCGCTCCCCGCGAGCGCAAGATAGCGGTTTGCGCTGGCGGAGCGCATCTCGCTCCCGCGGATCGCGCGGAAATTCTCGCGGTGCTCGCCGGCGATGTAGATGAAATGGTCTCCGAGCGCGCCCAGCAGGCCATCCTTTCGCAACCGACGGAAACGTTCGTAGAAGCCCTGAATCGCGAAAAGGCTATCCCCACGCTTTTTGCTTACGCCGGAAAACATCTCGCGGACAAACCTGGCATCTGCGACGCGATGGTGCAAAACAAAAATTGCTCGGCGGAATACCTCGTTCCCATCGCGCGTCATCTCTCTTCACTCGGCATCACGGCTCTCATGGAAGAATTGGAGCGCGTCAGCGAATCCCCCGCGCTTGCCGCTGCGCTCGAGCATTCCGCGTCCATCACCGCGGACCAGAAGCATCAGCTCCACGAGCTGCTCGGCCCAGCCATGGATGAAGCGACGCTTGCGGAAGCGGCTGCCGATGCCGAGCCGGACATGGCGAAACGTCAGACGCTGATCATGCGGCTCGCAAAAATGAGCGTGTCCGAGCGCGTGCAGTTCGCGATCAAAGGCGGATCCGAGGCGCGTCGCACGCTGATTCGCGACTCGAACAAGGTCGTGCAGCGCGCCGTGCTGCAATCGCCTCGCCTTACGGACCAGGAAGTCGAGGCCTTCGCCACCATGACCAGCCTCACGGACGAAATCCTCCGGCTCATCGCCAGCAACCGTAAATTCCGAAAAAACTACGCCGTGGTGCGCAATCTTTTGAACAACCCGAAGACCCCCCTGGACGTTTCTCTGCACATGCTCCCGATGTGCAATGTTATGGACCTCAAGAAATTGACCAACAACAAGAACGTGCCGGAAACTCTGCGCACCACCGCCATCAAGCTCCAGCGCACGCGAGCCGAACTCAAGAAATAATTCTTGGCATGCCGCGGCCGTTTTCCGCGACCGCTGTTCCCGATGGAAATGCATCGCCGTTGCTGCCATTTGGCTCTACAATCGTGCGCGGAGGTGTGTGTTTATGGTCTTCTCGTTCAAACTTCGCCGGGGCGCGGCCCTTTTTGCCCTTGGCGTTTCCGCTGTTCTGCCTCTCGCACCTGTTCTCCGATCCAACCAAAGCGGCTCGGCAAATCAAGAAAAGGCGGCTGAACCGTGGAAAGACGGGCAAGTACTGCACGCGGCTGACCTCGTGCATGAAATCGGGAACGCTAAGGACAGCGGCGCTCCGACAATTGTTTACGTAGGCTTTCGCACGCTCTTCGAGGGTGGGCACATTCCAGAGGCGTCCTTTCACGGCACGGCTTCCAAGGAAGAAGGCCATGCGGACCTGAAAAAATGGGTTGGCGCGCTTCCCCGTTCTACAAATCTAGTTATCTATTGTGGTTGCTGCCCTTTCGATCGCTGCCCCAATATCCGGCCAGCTTACGCGGCTCTGCATGAAATGGGCTTTACCCACGTGCGTATCCTTGTTCTTCCGTCAAGTTTTGCAGCAGATTGGGTCGAGAAGGGCTATCCCACGCAAAAAGGGCTTTGATCCTCTCCGCGACGGCCACCTTGCGGCCCGGTAGCCGTGGAAATCCGACGCCGCGGCAACTCTAAATCTCTGTATTGCATCTGGCAGAACATCGGCTCGACCTTTTGCAAACCTGAAGGCACGAACCTGACGGCACGAGCCTGACTACGGAGGGGCGATATGGCGTTCTGGTCCACCATTCGGTTTTCACTGCGCATTCTAAGGAAGCACTGGAAACTCACCTCCATCGCCATCTTTTCCCTGGCCATCGCAATGGCCGCCGGAGCCGTAGGATTCAGTGTCTTCAATACGTTGTTACTGCGCCCTCCCGCCGTTCCCGCTCCCGAGCAACTGGTGTCGGTTTACACGACCACGCCAACCGAAGAGTTCAACGGCACCAACTACGACGACTACAAATATTATCGCGACAACAATCACGTCTTCTTGGACGTCCTGGCCTTCCCCTACTCCATCGCGGTGCGCCCCATTTCCTACGAAGGCCGAATTAAATCAGGGCTGATGAATGCAGTTTCGGATAATTATTTCTCTGTTCTCGGCGTGCGGCCCATTCTTGGCCGGGCCTTCGCGCGAGGCGAGGACGACAAGCCATCCGCTTTGGCGGTCTTAAGCTATTCCTACTGGAAATGGCTGGGAGCAGACCCGAACATCGTTGGCAAGACCGTGACGGTCGACCGCGTACCTCTAACCATTATCGGCGTCGCGCCGAAGAACTTTGTCGGGACCATCTTCAGCGACCTGCCGGATATTTGGTATCCCCTGTCCATAGACGCGACGCTCAATCACCAAACGCAAGATTGGCGCACGGACCGCACCGTCCATTATCTCGGCCTGGTGGGGCGACTAAGACGCGAAGTGACACGTCCGCAAGCGCTGGCGGACGTGCAAATGTTATCGAAGCAACTCGCCGCGACTCATCCGGAGACCGACAAAGAGCGAGTCGCGCAGATCACGGCGACGAGCATGCTGCCGGTGGACTCGGTATCTTCCGCAAAAATCATCTCGGCGATCCTTCTCGCAATTGTGGCGCTTGTCTTGTTCGCGGCTTGTTCCAACGTCGGCAATCTGCTGCTTGCGCTGGCCAGCGCGCGCCGCCACGAAATTCTCGTCCGCGCGGCAATGGGGGCGACTCGCGTCCGGCTAATTCGCGACCTTTTGCTCGACAGCACTCTCCTTGCGGTCGGCGGTGGCTTGATCGGCTTCCTGTTGGCGTGGCTTGGACTCAGGCAGTTGATGCAATTCAAACCTTATCTCCCGGGTTTCGGCGTGATTCCCCTGACGATTGATTTTCGGCCAGACATTCGCGTCGCGGCAGCGAGCATAGCTCTGGTTTTTGTGGCTGGTCTTGCCACCGGCCTCTTGCCAGGACTGTACAATTCCTCGCCCAATCTGGCGGGAGCGCTTAGCGGCGAAATCGCGGTAGGCGGAACGCGCAAAGGAAGGATTCGCAACGCTCTGGTGGTCATCCAGGTAGCGGTTTGCACGGTAGTGCTCGTCGGTGTGGGTTTGTGCTTTCGTAGCTTGATCAATCTCCAGCGCGTCAATCTCGGATTTTCCGCGCGCAACGTCGCGATCTTGTCTCTCGACTTGCAAGCTAATGGTTACTCCGAAGAGCAAGGCCGGAGCATGTACGCAAGGATGCGCGAGGCCACCGCGCAAATCTACGGTGTGGAATCGATCGGCACGGCCAGCGACCTGCCCTTAAGCGGGAATGGCGGACACGATGAGCAGGTTCGCGTGGAGGGCTCGCATGAGACTAGCCAGCAGGCTGCCACCATTTCGTCTGTTGCGGTTGACGAGAAATACTTCTCCACTCTCGGCATTCCCGTGTTGGTGGGGCGCGTCTTCACCGCGGCAGACACGGCGAAGGCTCCCCCCGTGATTGTCATCAATCATTTGATGGCGGAAAAATATTGGCCCGGCCAAAACCCGCTCGGCAAGACGGCGCACATCGAAAACGGCAATCAGATTGTAACCGTCGTCGGTGTAGTCGGCGACGGCAAATACATCGATATTGATGAACCTGCCCGCCCCTTCATGTATTTCGACTTAAATCAGCGCTACCAAGCCGTCGTCTACCTCATGGCACGGACGCAGGGCAACCCGCATCAGTGGCTCATGCCGATGTCCAAAGCTTGTCAGAAGATCGATTCTCAATTTGCTACCCAGACCCTGACCATGGATGACTGGATGAATTTCTCGCTCTACATCCCGCGGCTTATTTTGATCTGCACCGGCGTATTCGGCGGCCTGGCTTTTGTCCTGGCCGCGGTTGGACTCTACGGCGCGGTCTTCTATTCCGTCAGCGAAAGAAAAAAGGAACTGGGCATTCGGGTCGCGCTTGGCGCTGCGCCGCGCGATCTATGGAAAATGATTCTGCGCCAGACGAGCATAGTGACCGCCACGGGCGTCTGCCTGGGAATCCTTTGCGGAATCATCGTCGCCGCACTTGTCCGTTCGCAACTTTATGGAATTCATCCCGTGGAATGGATCGTGTTTCTAGCCGTCGCTCTCACTATGGGAGGGATGACCGTGCTCACAGCGTATTCCGCCGCGCGGCCGTGGATGCGCGCCGATCCGATGGAATCCGTTCGTCACGCCTGAGCCACGTGACCCGGCAATCCGAACCCCGCGGGCTCATTTGGAAAATGGCTCTAGACTTTGCGCAGAACCAGACAGCTCGCGATCATGTCGTGAATGGCCTGCTTTTTCTCGGTGAAGCCGGCAAGGATGTAACCGATCGCAAGAGGAATCAGGCTAGTGATGAATTTGGAAAAGTAACGTCCCGACGCCCGGGTAAACGAAATCGGCTGTCCGCTCAAGTCCGTGACCGTTAGATTGAGCATCTTTTTTCCCAATGTGCCTTGCCACGAAGAACTCTCCGAGAGCGCGTAGTACAGCCACCTCACCCCGATGGTGATGACAAAAAATCCCAGGAGGAACCCGATTCCTACGAAAGCGGCCACATCGTCACTTATATCCTCGCCGGAACTAATTCGGCCGAGGGCGGCGCCGGCGCCTGTCAATATGAACAGAGGAATCAACAGAATCAGAAACAAGAAGCCGGAAATTACTCCATCGATGAGGAAAGCAACGAACCGCAGCCAGAAACCGGCGTACGCCACACCAGCGTACTGCTCGCCGCCGTAACTGGGAGTCACGACCGGGGCGTACTGATTGGGATCAACTGGGGATAGGGAAGGAATCGCCGGCACCAAGACGGAGATGGCTTGGCCGCACGTGGAGCAAAATGCCGTCGTAGCAGAAATCTCGCTTCCACATTTTGAGCAGTACACAAGTTCTCCTTTTCATGCGATCGGCCAAACAAAACGTTGGTTTCGAAAATCCTACTTCCCACTATTGCGGCGGTCAATCACCACTGGCACGGGTGGTTTCCATGCGCGCTCCGTTCACCTTCCGTCGCGATTCACTCTCCTGCATTGTTATACGACTTTGAATGCTCATTGGTTCAATTCTCGAGGGCGATTTTCCTGTCGTAAAACTGCCAAGAAATAATCGAGTGCCGTCGAGCGTAAACGAGACCCGACTGGTCTTCTGACTAGGCAGCAGGAAACCGTTGGCCCCACCCGCTGCCCGACCACTACAACTTGGGATGCTTCCGTTGAAATCCCGAAGCGTCTTGATAGGCCCGGGCAAACGCGAGCAGCCTGGCTTCCCCGTAAAGATTCCCAAGAAAGGTGAGGCTTACCGGTGTTCCGGGGCCGCCGGCATTCTGAAAATCGCTGGGATCGTTTGTCGGCGGCTTGGGAGCGTCATCGCCACGGAATCCGTTGGGCAAAATCACGGACGGATGACCAGTCAGATTAGTGATGACGAGCTGTTCGCCGCCGTTCGTCGACGCCACAATCACGTCAATTCCCTCAAACACTTTTGCCACCGCTTCCATAGCCATCCGCCGTGCCCGGCTCGCCTGGATATACTCGACCGCCGGAATGAAGCGCGCCGAACGGAACGAATTTGGCCAGTCAAATGGCTTCTGTGAAGTGAGCAATTTGTCTTTGCCAGTCCGCGTCAATTCATCAAATGCCGCAGCCGCTTCCGCCGTTAGCATCGTGGTCATCTCGCGGTAGGGAAATTTCGGCATCTCCACGGGAATGAGCTGCACGCCCATCTCTTTCAATTTTGCGAGCGCTGCGTCGTTATATTTTCTGTCGTACTCCGCGCGGGCGCGGGCAGCCTCCCTGCGCCGTTTCTGTTCGTCTCGCTTTTTTTGTTCTTCCGGCGTCGCAGCCGGTTCCTCCTTGGCTTCTTGCGGCGGCTCTTGTGGCGTGGGTTGGAATTCCGCCTTTAGGTAACCCACGCGGACCTTCCGCCAATCCAGCGCCGCATCCCAATGGAAGGCAGCATTCTTTACGCTCGGGTCGGCGCCATCCGGTCCATAGATTGCTTCCAGGACGAGCGCACAATCCTCCACAGCGCGGCAAATCGGCCCAAGCTTGTCCATGCTCCAAGAGAGCGCCATCGCTCCGGTCCGTGGCACGAGCCCAAAAGACGGCCGCAAGCCGGTGCAACCGCACCTGGTCGAAGGCGATGAAATTGACCCGAGCGTCTCCGACCCAATGCTGAAGGCCACGCATCCCGCAGCCGTCGCGGAAGCAGGTCCAGCCGACGAGCCACTCGACCCTTGCCCCGGATTCCAGGGATTCCGCGTCACACCGCCAAACCAATTGTCGCCCAGAGCCAAAGCGCCAAGCGTTAGCTTCGCCACCAGCACCGCGCCCGCCTCATCCAGCCGTTTCACCACGGTCGCATCTTCCTCGATCATCTGGTTTTCGAAACCGCCAGCTCCCCATGTCGTCCGATAACCCTTCACAGCCAGCAAGTCTTTTGCGCCCCACGGCAATCCGTGCAGCGGCCCTCGATATTTTCCGGCGGCAATCTCGCGGTCTGCCTCCTTGGCCTTGGCTCGCGCGCGCTCTTCCGTAAGCGTCACGACAAATTTTAGTTCAGGATCGTAGCGCTGCAACCTCTCCAGATACATCTCCGTCAGCGCCATCGAAGAAACTTTTTTCGTCCGCACCAGCTCGGCCAACTCCCGCACGCTCGCAAACGCCACGTCTTCCAAATTCTTTGGCGTACCAGGCGCAGCGATCGTCGACGGCTTCGATATCCGCGACGGCCTCCCTTCGGTCTCAAATTTCATCCTCGGCAGCACTGGATCAAAAATCAGGCAAGGCGCAACGGAATTCGGAATGTGCAGCGCGTAAATCGCTTCGTAACTCTTGGCTTGCTGGTTCAAGGTGTCCAGCATCATCTCCTTAGCTTCGTCCGGGATGGGCACATCCGCGACGGCTGCGGCATTGTCGATCATCTCTTTCGTGATCTTTGCCGCTCCTTGCGTCTGCGCTTGCGCCCAGAGGACGCCGGGGAACAACGTTCCGCCCAAACCCAGCCCAGAACACACGCTCAAGAATCGTCTGCGATCCAGCATCGGCTTCTCTCCTTGGCACAGCACAAGCGCGCGATTGTAATACAGCACGCCATCGCAATGACGGTTCTTGGCGCACGAATTGAAATGCTGGTGCGACAACCAGAGGGACAGATGAGTTCAGGAAAATAGCTGGGATTCGGAGCTCATCTCAGCTCCAAAACGAAAGGCAGCGCCTCATGCTGCAAATTGCGAGGCGCTGCCTCAAAAAACTTCCGATTGCGGTCGTGCGCTACCTGTCGTACTTCAAGCAGATTTCGAGCTGGCGAATCGCTTCATCCGTTGCCCGGAGCGCCTCTACTCGGTGGCCGCCGAAATCGTGCGCGGCGTGTTCCAGGTGCTCTCTGGCGTGACGCAACGAATTGAGCGCATCGTGGATTTCCGGATGGTCCGCCGGAGCCGCCTTGGCTGGTTCGGGTGCTGGCGCTGGGGCGGGCACGGCGTTTGCACTGGCAGTATTGGGTGCGGCCGGGGCAGAGGCGCTGAACGCCACCGCCATAATCAAGGCCGCGAGAATCACTACACCTAGGATTTTTACTTTCATGAACCACTCCTCCTCGTCCGATTTTTGGCTCGGACTGCCAGATGTTCCTCGATCCACCGTTTGCACCTTTACCGCGATGACCCGACTGACCTGATCGCGGCAAACGCACCAAAGAGGCCCGTGCGGCTCGAATGAGCCCTTACTCCTCTTCAATTCTTAGGTCATCTTCCTGGGCTTTAACAGCGGAATTCTTGGGCTTGCGCACAATCAGAGACTGCCCAGACGGACAGGGAATCCTTCCGTCCTAGTGATTGCCATTAACCGGCAAGAACGATTTCGATGCTACGCGTTAAGTACAAATCAGCCCAGGAAAGCGATTGGGCTCCTTCAATTGCCCGCACTTATGCGATAAACTGCACATTATCGTCGTCCTTCAGGACTGGTCACTTCTCTTGCCGGAGGAATTTCATGGCGCGTCCATCCTCACTAAGAATCTGGGTCGGTACCCGTAAGGGTGCGTTTGCGTTCACCTCAAAAGATCGCAAGAAGTGGGAATGTGACGGCCCGTTTTTCGCCGGCCAGGAAGTGCACCACGTCGCGCAGGATCCTCGCGACCCGAAGCGTCACTACGCCGCGGTGGGTAACGCTTGGTTTGGGCCGCATCTTCATGCCAGCACGGACAACGGCAAAACGTGGCAAATCTCCGAAAAAGGGCTCGAGGTTAAAGGCATTACCGGCAAATCGTGGCAAGTCACCGAAAAAGGAATGGAGCTAAAGGCGACCCCGGATGCCACCCTTAAGCGTATCTGGCACATCGCACCAGGCGCGGCTGACGAACCTGGCGTCGTTTATCTTGGCGCAGATCCCGGAGTGCTCTTCCGCAGCGGTGATAACGGCGCGAACTGGGAGATGGTTGCAGGCCTGTGTAATCATCCGACGCGCGAAAAGTGGAACCCCGGAGCCGGTGGCATGATGGTGCACTCGATCCAATGCCTCGGCAAAGGCCGCCTCATCGTTGGTATTTCCGCCGCAGGCGCGTTTCGTTCGAACGACAATGGAAAGACTTGGTCGCCCTTCAACGGAAATGTCCTTGTTGATTTTGGGCCAGAGAAATTTCCAGAAGTCGGTCAGTGCGTCCACAAACTGAAAGCCCATCCCCACAACCCGGATTCGCTCTACCAACAAAATCATTGCGGAGTTTACCGCGCTGGTTTTGCCGACGAAAAATGGGCAGATATTTCGAAAGGCCTCCCCTCGCGGTTCGGATTTGGCTTGGCTGTCCCGGCGGCCGAAAAAGACACGCTTTTCACGATTCCCATCGTTTCGCCCGATGAACGGTACGTTCCTAAAGGCAAACTCCGCGTCGCCTGTAGCCGCAACGGCGGCAAAACGTGGAAGTTTCTAAGCAAAGGCCTCCCTCAGTCCGATGCCTACGACCTCATCCTTCGCGAGGCGATGTCCACCGACGACCGCGACCCTGCAGGCGTCTACTTTGGCACGACGGGTGGAACCCTGTTTCACACGCGGGATGCGGGGGATTCCTGGCACGCTCTCTCAGGACATCTCCCGCCGATCTATTCGGTTACAGCTGCGTTGCACTGAAAGCATTATCATCACCACGCTGCACCAAAGCGGCGCCTCCGGATTTCACTTCGGAAGCGCGAACGCCACGTACACTCCTCCGGAGGGCGACTTGAGATCCTTGCCTCCGCCAGCTGCGATTACGACATATTGCCGCCCTTTCACAGCGTAGGTTGCCGGCGTGGCATTGCCGGAAAAAGGCAGCGTAGCTTCCCACAGTAATTCGCCTGTAGCTTTATCAAACGCTCGGAATTTTTTATCAAAGTCACTCGCACCGATAAAAACCAGTCCTCCCGCGGTCACGACAGGTCCTCCATAGTTTTCCGTGCCTGTATTTTTCAGGCCTTTCACGGCAAGCTCCGGGTACTCGCCGAGATTTATTTTCCAGGCATATTCACCGGTATTCAGATTAATCGCGTTCAATGTGCCCCAAGGTGGAACGACTGCTGGATAGCCATCCGGGTCCAAGAATTTGTGATAGCCCGTGAACCGATACTTCATGTCCGGCGGCGGAAGCTCCGAGCTTGGCAACTCTTTGGACTTCCCGCTCACGAGAAAATCGATCAGCGCATAAAGCTGGCCGTCATCGAAATTGGCGAATGCCGGCATTCTTCCTTTGCCATTCTTAATCGTGGCCCCAATCTGCTGCGGCGACAATCGGTCTCCCACTCCGACCAGGGAGGGCATCGCCGGCGGCGATCCAGTCATCTTCTCGCCGTGACAGACGCTACACTGGCTCAAGTACAGAGCCTTCGGGCTGTTCTCGGCCGTATCCGGCGCCAAGGCCCCCGTCCAAGCCATTTCGTTTGCATTCACATAAAGAATCGCCGTTTGCGTATCAACGGCCGAGCCGCCCCACTCGGCGCCGCCGTCGAATCCGGGAAAGATCACCGTATCTTTTCCTACGCTGAATGGCACGAACTGGCCCTCGCTGCGAAATGTGCGAAATTTCTCCAGTGCCCACGCGTGCGCCTCGGGCGTGCGATTTGTCAGCATATCCTCGCTGAGAATTTGCCGCGCAAACGGCGCAGGCTTGGTGGGCAAAGGCTGTTCGGAAGCGGCCACCTCGCCGGGTACTGTGCTCGGAGGATATTTCCGGTATTCGATCGGAAAGAGCGATTTCCCGTTAACGCGGTCGAACAAATAAACAAATCCTTGCTTCGTCGTCTGCGCCACAGCGTCGATATCTTTCCCGTCGCGATTCACCGTCACCAGCGTGGGAGGTGACGGAAAATCGCGGTCCCACAAATCGTGCCGCACTCCCTGAAAATGCCAGATTCTCTCCCCGGTTTCGGCATTCAACGCGATCAGGCAGTTGGCAAACAAATCGTCGCCCACACGGTTCGCGCCATAGAAATCAAACGCCGCCGAACCCGTCGGCACATAAACAATTCCTCGCATGGCATCGACAGCCATGCCCGCCCAATTGTTCGCCGCTCCGCTGTATTTCCAAGCATCTTTTGGCCACGTCTCGTAACCAAATTCGCCGGGATGCGGAATCGTGTGAAACGACCAGCGCAATTTCCCCGTTCGAACGTCGTAAGCACGCACGTCTCCAGGCGCCGCAGGCAACGTCTCCGGATTCCGCCCGCCAACAATAACCAGGTCCTTGTAAACAATCCCCGGGCTTGTAAGGGCAACCGACTGCCTATCGGGAGTGCGTCCAAGATCGCCGCGCAAATCAATTCGTCCATCTTTCCCAAACGTTGCGACCGGCTTGCCTGTCTCAGCGTCGAGCGCATACAGAAAATTCATCACGCCAACGAGGACTCTTCTGTCTCTCTCGCTCGACCAGTAGGCCAAGCCACGATCCGGCTGCGTGCCTTTAATCCCCGAATCAAATTTCCACAAAAGCTTCCCGCTCGCCGCATCCAAGGCGAATACTTTCTGCGTCGGCGTGATTCCGTACAACACACCCTCGACAATGATTGGGCTCGTTTGCAGCCCGCCCGGCTCGCCGGTGTCGAAACTCCAAGCGACCTCCAGCTCTTTCACATTGCTACGATTGATTTGCGCGAGGTCGGAATAATGCGTGTTGGCTGCAGCGCCGCCATATGCCGGCCAATCGCGTCTTTCGCCATTGGAATTAGGGGTATCTTGGGAGGCAACGGCGCGGACCAAAAACGGCGCCGAAAAGTTCACACTTGAAATCACGAGTCCGCCACAAATCGCAGCAAGGCTTCTTTTGAATCGTCTCATGCCAGAACCCCGCGATGAGCGTCAGCGTATCACGCAATCGTTGCGGCACAATACGTTCGGGAAATTTTGGTCCTTTGCGAAAATCTCAATCCATCTTAAAAAAACCGGCGTCCCGATAATCTAGGACGCCGGTTCGTCTGCTCAGGGGGGAGAAAACAAAGCCTAAGTACCAACCGTTAGTGTCCGCGTGCCTGTCGACTGGAATTTCCAGTCGTCTTACGGCTGCTTGGGGGTGATACGGTCTTGAGCATTTCCTTGGCTTGCTCCAAATGCTGCTGAATCATCGGAACTGTTTCCGAGGCAAAACCTCTGATTACATCGTCATTACCGTGATTTGCCTCGCGCTGAAAATCCCGCAAATCCTGCTGGTGGTCTTTCACCATCTCCTGCGCATAGGCCCGGTCAAAGTCAGCGCCGCTCAATTTAGAAAGCCTGTCATAAGTGGCTTGGTCCCTGGCAGAGATATCCGTAGGCAGGCCAATTTGCTCGTCTTTAGCTGCTTCCTTCAATTTGTCGCCGGCTTTTGTATGCTCAGCCACCATACGGGTTCCGAAAGTCTTTACTGCTTCGCTTGATCCCTGATCCATTGCCAGTTTTCCAAGTTTGATCTCTGCTAGCCCACCACGGGCGGCAACTTTGGCAAACGTTTCGTCCTTCATCGCCGCCTCAGCGGTCGATAACAAGGGCGAGCTGCCGTGGAGTCCCAATACCACCCAGCAGCCCAGCGTAGTCAGAAGAAGCGTCAATCCCGCGACGTAGGAGATCTTGGCGGTCGTCGTCTCCAACTTCATGTGCTCCTCATTCATTCCAGGCCGGGGCTTACGGTGGGTAGCTTGGAAGGGCCGAGCGACACTGCCCATCCGGTGATTCCATTATCCCAACGTCAAACAAGCCTGAGCTATACCGGATTGCACTGGTATAATGCGGCGGGCTTAGTTCCAATTCCTGAGGCAAAATGCCCAAACGAGGCAAAATATGTCCGCAAATTTTTCGTGGCTAATCGCTTCTCTGATGTTCGTGGCTCTTGTTGCTGGAGGCGGCCGCGTCCCCGCTCCTCCCGCCCACGGAATGCTGGTCGTGGCCAACCAGCGCGAGCACACCGCTCTGCTCATCGATCCGGAGACTCGGCAGGAGCTTGCGAAAGTCATCGTTGGAGTCAACGGCCACGAAGTCGCCGTTTCCCCCGACTCCCGCTTCGCCTATGTTCCCATCTACGGCAATTCCGGCGTCGGCAAACCCGGCACAGACGGCACCACCATCGACATCGTAGATTTGCGCGACCACAAACTCGCCGCCACCATCGACCTCGGCAAACCTCTTCGTCCTCATCGCGCGGAATTCGGTCCCGATGGCCTGCTTTATGTCACCGCGGAACTCGACAAGGCGGTTGACGTCGTTGATCCCGCCACACGCAAGGTCATTGCGCAAATCCCCACTGGTGCGATCGAATCCCACATGATCGTGATTTCTCCCGATGGCACACGCGCCTACACCGCCAACGTAGCCGCAGGCAGCGTCAGCGTTCTGGACCTCAAGAAGCGCACTCTGGTCACCGTCATCCCCGTCGCAAAAACCGTTCAGCGCATTTCGATCTCCGCCGATGGCAAGCGCGTCTTCACGCACGATCAAGACGCTCCGCGCATCGCGGTCATCGACACGGCCACAAACAAAGTCGCCAGTTGGATTCCAGTCCCTGCAACCGTCTATTCCTCTTCACCGACCGCCGACGGCCGCAAACTACTAGCCTCCTCTCCCTCCGGAAAAATCTTCGTCATTGATCTGGCCACCGCAAAGGTTGAAGAGTCCTTCGACATCCCGCCCGCTTTGGGCGAACTCCTGCTCACGCCCGACGGCAAGTTCGCCTTCGTAAGCTGTCCGGCGGCTGGAACAATCGAGGTCCTCGATATCTCCGCGCATAAACTGCTGCAACCGATCAAGCTCACTCCCGGCGTGGACGGCCTCGCCTGGGCGCCAGCAATCTAATCATTTTCGCCAGCTTTGTACGGGAATCGCCCATGGACATCGACTGGATCCGCAATCTCTGCCTCTCGTTTCCCCAAACCACCGAACAGATTCAGTGGGGCGACGACCTCGTCTTTAAAGTGGCTGGCAAGATTCACGCTGTCACGGTGCTCAACCCCGCCAAAATTTGGCTTTGTTTTAAAGTCTCCCCGGAAAACTTCGCCGAGTTGACGGAACGGCCGGGCATAATTCCTGCGCCTTATTTGGCGCGCGCCAAGTGGGTCGCGCTAGAAAGCAAGGACGCTCTATCGTCCGACGAACTTGCCCTGTTGTTGCGCGAGTCCTATGACATGGTGGTTGCCAAACTACCCAAGAAAACCCGCGAGGCCCTCGCTAGCGGCAAAGCCCCTGCGCGGCGTAAATCCGCCAAAAAGCACAAAGACCATGCGGAGCTCCCGAAAGCCGCGCCACAAAAGGAAAAAGCCCTCCCGGTAAAGAGAGGGCTTTCGATTCCTTTGATCTCTAATTGAAAACTAGGCAGTAGCCTTGGAATCGGCGCCACGGCGCAGCGGCCTGGCTCCGGGCAGCGGGAAACTCATGTGCCAGAAATTCGAGTCCGCCGAAATAAACTCCAAGCCCACGTACGTCTTGCTATCTCGGTCGCGCCTGACGGAAACCACTCTGGATTCCACCGTCCGGTCGCCGTTTTCGTTCACCAGGATGAGCATCTGTCCCACGACCACGGGCTCATCGATCTGCAGCAGTGCCCCATGGCGATTCACCGATTGCGACTTTGCCTTCACGCGGAACTTATCGCCGTTCTCATCCTGTCCGTGCACAGTTACAGGGACCGTGATGCTTACCCGCAATGTTCGGCGCCGTTCTTTGCAGCGAAAATGAAGTATGGCCATGAGAGACGCTTACCTCTCGATTAGATAAACTTAGAGACTCGGGGACCTAAGCCTGCCCATACAGGACTGGCTTCAGCATTGTCACTTTCGTGAACATAACGCTGAAGTGAACGGTCGACACGAGCGAGGAAACAAGCACGAACGTCGTCCACATTGTTCGTATTCTGGGATTTGGCACGCTTTCCGGCAATAGCTGGACGGTACCAAATTGACCCTATTTGCTCTGGTACTCTAGTACGTTACCCGCAAGAGTTCAACACCATTTTGGGAAAACATTGAACAGGGGTAGTGCACGCAAACGCCCGAACGTTTCTCTTACCCACAAAATGAGCCCTACTAGTCAACCGGGGCTGGCTTAGAAAGACAACGCGGCTTCGAATCTTCCGAAAATCTCTTCTTAACTCCTTTATATTCTTTGACTTAATAGACATCACTCCCGCTTCATCGATTTCCGGCCTTCGAGATCGATGAATTCTACTGTCCATGGCCTTACCTCCAGATCTAATCTGGCCACCGTAACCGGTAGGTAAAAACGTCTCGGACCAGCGCTCCCCGGATTGATGTAGAAAACGCCGTCTTTCTCTGTCTGCCCCGGTTTATGCGAATGTCCACTCACCACGATGCGAAATCCGGCCGCCGCTGGATTCACGTCCAAGTCTTGCAAAATGTGCAACATATATATCATTACGGAGCCCACTTGAAGGACTTCAGTGAAGGGCAGAGTTTGCCCCCATTTGTCGGTATCAACGTTCCCGCGCACCGCAACCACGGGAGCAATCGTTTTTAGGGTGTCAAGGATTTCCGGCGCGCCCACGTCCCCGGCGTGGAGGATCAGGTCCGAACCACGCAGTGCGCGCACGGCCTCTTCTCGCAGCAATCCATGCGTGTCTGAGATCAACCCTAGAATTTTCACAGCACCTTCACGATATCCAGCGCGTTCACGCGAGCCCGCTGAACTTCCAGGCCCCAATGCAGATGCGGCCCAGTGACGCGGCCCGTTGCTCCGACCTTTCCCAAGACAGTTCCCGCCATCACTTCATCGCCGACTTTCGCGTCAATTTCCGAGAAGTGGCAGTAAAACGTGTAAATCCCCAAACCGTGATCGACAATGACCGTGTTCCCTGAAAAGAATAGCTCTTCCGCCAGAACCACGCGCCCTTTTTGCGCCGCGTGCACCGGCGTGCCGGTCGGCGCTGGAAAATCCACGCCGCCATGCGGCGAACCTGGATGCCCATTTAGCACGCGGCGCTTTCCGAAGTTGCTACCTTTAAAGTCGCCGTCCAGCGGCACGCGAAATCGTCCATCCCACAATCGTTCCGGCGTAACGTGATCATAAATCTCGCGCAAGCGTTTCGTTTCGGCCGCCGCCCGCGCCTCCTGCTCCGGATTCGGCTCGACAAACTGTTTTTTCACGGTCAGGTTTTCCGTGGCGAAGTGTCCTACTTTCACTTCGATCATTGCGCGGCAGCTCACTCGTTCGCCGCTTTGCAGCTGACCAGTAACTGTGAACTCGTACTTCCCTGCTGGTTTTTCCAAATCCACTCCAAGCAGGGCCTTGCGCACATCCGGGCTCGATGCTCCGTGTTCCTTCTCTCCTCCCTGCCAAAAAGGGATATCCCGGTCGTTCCATTTGCCGCTGACTTCACTCAGCGGCTTCACGCTGCGTATCTGTGCCAGCAGCAGCGTGCCCTGAGCCGTATCTGGCGCGCTCAACGTTAGCTCCACTCCGTTTCCGCAATCCTCAGCCCTGGCTGCGGCAGCAAGCAATAGTATTCCGCCCAGGACAATCGCAGCCCCGAGTCTAACCGCGAGCCCTCGCAATTTGCGGATGGCGAAGCTCATTATTTCGGCCGCAAAGCTTGAACCCGCGGTTCCACTTTTGCAAATTGCGCGCGCCCTCGTTTTGAACCCATGATCACTTTCTCAACGTTTAGAAACATATCGGGGTTTTTGGTCTTCTCTCTGAGCTCCTTCAAAAGGGCCGAACCTTTGCGAAAATGAAAAACAATTCGCCACAGAATGTGGGCGTAAAAAACAACCGTTCGCTGAGCACACCGTTCAGCACGAAAGACCTCGCAATTCCCCAATAGCCCAGCACCTGCCTCAGCCAGTTGTTCTCCTCCGTCCCCAACGACATTGCGACTTTCACATACTCACCCGCATCCTTCGGCCAAAACGTCGTCAGCCACCATTACCGGGCCTTCCGCATCTCCGGGTCGCGTTTCAGGTCATACAACTCGAGAATCAAGCGTGCATCATCAACGGTCGGTTTTCTCGCCGTCGTTTTCCTACCAAATCCTCTCGGGTGGTGATTCTACCTTCTAGGCTTGCTCTTTTTCTCTGAGTTTTTCCATGGTGTCCGACGAGGTAAGACGCGGCCTTCGACCGGCCGCCGATTCCAAGCGCTCCGCTCCCGTCCTGAGCTCACAATATTCCTGCTCTTTACTATCAGCTTGATGTCGGGGATGATGCACGCTCGAAAGCAGGGCCGCAAATGAGGAGAGTCCAGATGCGCAGAGAACTTGCCGTCGCAACCGCGGTCGCGGTCTTCACACTATTTGGTTACGCTTCGCTTCGCGCGCAGCAAACATCCGCGCCCTCGGCGGCCACTCCCTCCGCGGCAAAGCAAACCGAAACGGACGAATACACGCGTTACGAACTTCTCGCGCCGGAAACCGCCAGTTTTAAAATCTATTACGAAGTCACCGCCACAACGCCTGGCGCGAAGTTTTTCTACAACCCCATCCGCAAAGGCAGCGCCGCCAGCGACGAAGCCGTCTTCGATTCCATGACCGGCGCGCCGCTTCCTTTCGAAGTGGTCAGCGGCGCGGAAGCGCGCAAAGACCCGCTCATGGCCGACGCGGACGCCGATACAAACTTCATCAAAATCTCTCTAGCACGCCCTGTGCCGCAGGATGGCCAGGGCCGAGTTCTGATCCTGAAAACTTACAAAGACGCGAAGAGCTATTATCGCGAAGGCGATGCCATCGTTTTCAATCGTCCGCTCAGCATCAAGCGAAACAAAATCGTCCTGCCCGTGGGTTACGAACTCGTCGGCTGCAATGTGCCGTCGCAAGTCTTGCCACAGCCGGACGGCCGCGTCGCCATCAGCTTCGTGAACGCCGGCTCCGGCGAAGCTCCGCTGATTCTGCGCGCCAAGCCCGGTGCCCAAACGGGGCCATCCGCCGCGCCCCATCCCGCAACACAAACGCGCAGCTGGGAATCCCCCTTCCAGGGAGAATCCGAGCGAGCACGTCTTTCCGAGCGCGCCCATCAGGATCGCGACATCGTTTATTTTCTGCAACAGCCGGAAACGCACGCTTTCAGCCTTTACCACGACTACACCGAATCTCACGAAGGCGCCGACAAATACCTGAATGTCGTCCGCGAAGGGAGCACCGTTTCCGATCCCTCCGCCTACCTTCTGGACACCGGCGAAAAGCTATCGACGAAAATGATGACCGGCGCCGATCTCACCGCCGCAAAAATTGACGTTGGCGAACCTGTCACTCCCAGCACGCAAGTGGTCCTGATCCCCTTCCCACCGGTGAAGAAAGGCCAGTCCATCCGCCTGCGCATTTCCGAAACCTACACCGCGCCAACCAGCTATAAACTCGAGGGAGACGAACTTATCTTCGATCGTAGTCTAGGGAGGCCCCGCAACGCTGTAGTTCTCCCAGCTGGCTGGTATCTGACGGCCAGCGCCATCCCCGCCGCCATCACGCAACTTCCCGACGGCCGCATCCGCCTCGATTTTTGGAATGGCCGCCCCGATTCCGTCGACGTCCTAATCAAAGCAAGGCACCGGGCCGTGGCGGCCACAAATTAATCCGCATCCATTTGCACGCGATCTTCGCCCCCAACTGTTCACATCACTCTTTCGCGGCTCGCTTAGACGTGGCTTCTCCAATTCTCTTGCCTCCGCACTCGATCAGCACCTCGCACGCCTCCAGGCACGCGCGCTTGAACTCCTTCTCGATGGCAGCGTCGACTCGCTCGCCCAGAAGCAAAATCGCAGTCCCATGCACCGCCGCGACCAGCGCGAGCGCAAGTTGCGCATAGTCTGCCGGCGTTCCGCCGAGATCTGCCGCCAGCTTTTCCTGGACGTACTCGTACGAGGGCAACCGTTCCCTGCGCGCAAAACGCTCCGCCCAATCCGAAGTTAGAAGCAAATACTCATTGCCATTGGCAATCGCAAACTCGAGTCCAAGCCGGCAAACCTCCACCGAGGACTTAGCAGGTTGCAGCGCGGCGAACATCCTCTCCCGCGCCCGCACGCGCATGAACTCGATCAGGTCGTGCTTATCCTGGAACCGCTCATAGAGCGTCGGGGTCGTCGTCTTCGCCGCAAGCGCCACCGCCCGCATCGTTACGGCATGTTCCCCGCCTTTGCTCCACAGTTGATACGCCGCGTCAATGATCCGACCTTCCAACTGATTATCGGCTTTCCTCGGCATGCACCTTTCCTCCCGGCCTTGCTTAAACTGAATTATAGCCTTGACATCGTTAAAGTAACAGCGTATAAATAATCCTCGCCAACGCAAGTGCGACTGGCCCGGCCCGAAACAAGAAACCTAGTAAGGAGAAGTGCGTAACAGGTTATGGCAAGATTTGAATACTCCGTCATCACAAAGGCCAGCCCCGCGCTCGCCTGGCTCGTTTTTTCCGATACACATCGCTGGAACACCTTCGCAAATGTCTACGGCGAACTGCGCTGGCGCGACGGCAACCCCTGGGAACCCGGCAGCCGTCTCCAAATTGAACTTCTACGCCCCGTGAATGCTGTCATCGACCACGTCATTACCACATGCGTCCCAGGAAAGAAAGTGGGCTGGATCGATCACGCTATCGGCGTCGCCATGGCTCAATGGGTGACGTTTGTAGAGCGGCAGGAAGGCACGTGCATCCACACCTGGGGGGAAGTAATTCACTCCGGCATCAATATTGGCGGACGCACCGTGGAAGAACTCATCGCCAGCTTTACCAGAACCTGGTACGAAGCCTTTCGCCTCGCGTGCAACCAGCTTGTCCTGCCCGGAGGCGCCGGGCCCGATGAGGCTAGTTTTATAACTCAGTAAGGCACCGCTGGCTCACGCCGAACCAGGCAAACCAAGGCGTGGCCTGAATGGAAATCGCAATCTCCGCGCACAGGAATCCCGAGATGGCTCGCGCTGTGGTTCGGTGTTGCACAAGTCACGAGTCACTCTCTGCCTAAGCCATATTCCGGTTAGCCGCCTGTGGCTTGGTCCACTCACCCACACTTACAAACAACTCCAACCCAATCGCAAATGAATCTTTCCCCAAGGGCTGGCAATAAACTACGCGTGCTCTGGACCTTAGGTTTCCCAAGAGCGATCTAACCGTTACATGGTCATTGGGATGCCATGGCTTGCTCGTCACCACGCGCGCACCTCGCGTGCTCACGTTTTCTG
Organism: uncultured Acidobacteriota bacterium; assembly: GCA_963705855.1. Taxonomy (GTDB): domain Bacteria; phylum Acidobacteriota; class Terriglobia; order Acidiferrales; family UBA7541; genus Acidiferrum. Next base: position 64,302 of record CAVPLA010000034.1, on the reverse strand, counting down.
TGATGCCCTGCTGAGCCACGGTGTGGATATCCAATCCGGACAGATCCACGGTGACATGCACCGGAGAACGGTCTTCCAATCGGCGCACCTCGCTCTCCATAGGGCTCCGCGCTGCTTTCTGGGCCGGGATCTGGGAGTGGACGTTGTGGTGGGTTCAACGGCTGGCAAATCATACTCTTCCCGCACCCAAGATGGTCAAGCAGTTTCATTCCACAAGAAGCATCCTGGTTAACTGTCCGGCAACGCGACAACTTCATCCCACGAGCGAACGTCTGCGATGCTTTTAACTCTTCCTGCCTAACGATAACTCCTCATTTTTCTGCTGGTTACGCCTGGACCAGAATCGGTTATTCGATTGCGCTATTTTTCAGGTTTGGTTAGTAAGAAACGTCTCTCGCTTTACGTCCAGGGGGCCGCTATGAAAAAGCACGAGCGCATCCGAGAAAAGGTCACCATTTTGCCGACCTCCATGTATCTCTCAAAAATGCATGACGCTGGCTGGACGCTAGTCGCGCTGGAATGGGAGCGCGAAATCGAAACCTCCGCCAGCCCCGAGCCTCCCGAAGAGATTCCCGGCACCGAAGAAATCCCCTTCGGCCTGCGCATCGCTGCAGACTGCCATCACCTCGAGGACGATCCGCTCGAGACGCAAACACTCAAATTTCTCGCCGAGCTCATCGTCCAGGATGTCTCTTTCACTAGCATGGCCGACGCACTCAACATCCGCGACTATCGTACCCGCGACGGCCGTCCCTGGACCTCCGCCGCCGTCTTCCGTCTCATTCCCCGCTTGATCGATGTGGCACCGCGCATCCTCTCAGGCTCCGAATGGGAATCACGAAAGCAGCAGCTTTCCCGCGTGGCCTGGAACTCCTAATCGGCAATAGCGGTTCGCTAGCGACTACGCGCGCCTACCGTCTCCCGGCTCTCACCACAAACGTCGGCTCACGCCATTAATTCTTCTTCTCTCTCCTTGACATTCTACCTATCCGCGCATATATAGGTAGAATGTCTAGGAAGAACCATTCCTTTCAATTCCTGATCGCTGCGGCAGCGATTCTTTCCATCCTCCCCGAGGCAAGCCTGGCAAGCTCGCCGGCAGACGAGCGAGAGACCATCACTAAAATCGTCCTGCAAATCCAGAAGGCAGACTACGAAGACGACCGACCGGCTCTTCAACGCCTTTATGGCGAGCTCGCACCATTCGCGGAAACAAAAGGTCTTGCCTCTCGCGTCCTCTACTGGCGCGGCTTTGCCCTCTGGCGCAAAGCGATCAACGGATTTAACGACAGCGCCGAAAAAAACGAGCTGCAGCAAGACCTGCAGCAAGCAGCTGAAGAATTCGAAAAGTCCGCGTCAGCAGATCCCTCATTTGTAGATGCAAAGATTGCCCTGGGATCTTGCTACGGCTACCTCGCCTATTCCATGAACAAGAAAGATGCCGCAGAGCTGCAAGCTCTGCTTGCGAAATCCCTGCAATCCATAACGGAAGCAAAAGCGGCTGCGCCCGATAATCCAAGCCTCCTTTGGGTCCTCGGTCCAATTTACTGGAATATTCCCGTCGACCGGGGCGGCGGCCAGGCCAAAGCAATGGACACGTACGAGAAAGGTCTCGAGATCATCCGAAGTCACAAGGTTACGACGAGCGATTCGCTCGATCCCGTGTGGGGCGAGCCGGAACTTTTGATGAGTCTTGCCTGGTCCAACTTGAATCGCGCCACGCCGGACCTCAAAGCAGCGGAACAAAACGCTCAAGCCGCATTGGCACTCGTCCCTAATTGGCATTACGTTCGCGACATTCTCATGAAGCAGATTCGGGACGCCAAGGCAAAGCAGAGCGGAACGCGTTAGATCTATCCCGGTGAAGCTAGTTTTTTGTAGATGTCGTTCGCGCCGCATCATTTGAACCCAGGAGACGCAATGCCCATCGAGAAATCCGACTTGCTGCAAGGCACTCTGGACATGCTGATTCTCAAAATAGTGGCGCTCGGCCCGGTCCACGGCTACGGCATCTCCCTCCGCATCCGCCAAATTTCCAAGGAAGTCCTGCAGGTTCAACAAGGTTCGCTCTATCCCGCCCTGCATCGACTCGAGAAACGCGGCTGGCTTGCAGCCGAGTGGGGCGCCTCGGACAAGGGCAGGCAAGCCAAGTTCTACAAGCTGTCCGCAAAGGGCCGCAGGCAACTGGAGAGCGAGGAATCGAACTGGAATCGGTTGGCCGGTGCGGTGGCCAATATTATGCAAACCGCACAATAGGAGGTTGCCATGTCCTGGTGGAAATCCCTCTTTCCCAAGCGCGCTTCCGACGCGCAAATGAATTCGGAGCTTCGCTTTCATATTGACGAGATGACTGACGAAAACATTGCGGCGGGCATGACGCCCGATGAAGCTCGCCGCCGCGCCATCCTCGAATTTGGCGGTCAGGAAAAGTTCAAGGAAGAAGTCCGCGACGTCTATCGCATCCGGGTCCTCGACGCCACCGTTGCCAATCTCAAATCCGCCTTTCGCTTCATCCGCAAATCTCCCACGTTTTCCGCCGCCATTATCCTCACCCTGGCTCTCGCCATAGGCGCTAACAGCGCCGTCTTTTCCGCCATCGACGCCATCCTCCTGAAGCCGCTCCCCTTCCCCGAAGGCGACCAGCTCATGCTCGTCGAGCAACACAACTCCAAAGGCCCAGCTGTCCTGACTCGCGTGGCACCCACTCGCCTAGACGACTGGAATCGCCTCAACTCTACCTTTCAGGGCCTCACCGGTTACTACACCGAGGATGTTTCCGAGTCCACCGGCGCGCTGCCTGAAAAAGTCACTCGTGCCTGGGTTTACACTCGTTTTTTCCAGGTCTGGGGTCTTGCGCCGGCCCTCGGTCGCGAATTTACTCCTGAGGAAGAGACCATCAAAGGACCCGCTGCCGTCCTGATTAGTGACCGTTATTGGCACCGGCGTTTTAACGCCGATCCCGGCGTTATCGGAAAAAACCTCCTCCTCGATGGCCATCTTTTTCCCATCGTTGGCGTCATGCCTCCGTCTTTTTTGTTTCCCGACCGCGAGACGGATTTGTGGTCGCCCATTCCCTCCGGCCTATCCATTGGCCGGGCTCGCGAAAACAACTGGTTTATCGTCACCGGACGCCTCAAGTCCGGCGTCACCGTGGGACAGAGTCGAGCCGATCTCGCCACCATCCAGTCCCAACTGGGCCAGCAATTTCCTGAGACAGACAATCTCTCGGTAACTGTCGAGGCGCTAAAAGAAACTACTATCGCCGCGTCACGGCGCTCGCTTTGGTTGCTCTTCGGGTCGGTCTCTCTGCTCCTGCTTATCGCGTGCACGAACATCATCGCGCTGCTTTTGTCTCGCTCGGCCCAACGTCAGCACGAAATCTCTGTTCGCTTCTCTCTGGGAGCTTCTCGTGGCGCCCTCGTTGCACAATTGCTCACGGAAACGTTTCTCCTCGCTCTGATCGGCTCCGCCCTTGGTCTCTCCCTCGCAGCCGGGGCCTCCGAGCTCTTCCGTTCGCTCGCCGCACAGCTTCCCCGCGTCGAAGAAATTCATCTCGACGTGCGCATTGTTCTCTACTCCCTCGCGTGCTCCCTCGTGGTCACTTTTCTTTGTGGACTGGTTCCCGCCATTCGAGGTACGCGCCGCAACCTCTCCGCTTCTCTCGCCTCCGTCAGCCGCACACAAGTCTCCGGACGAAATCCACTGCAATGGCTGCTCGTGGGAATCCAGGTCGCCCTCGCCGTCACCCTGCTCGCGGGCGCCGGTCTGCTTCTCCGCAGCTTTCAGGAGCTTGGCCGCGTCTCGCGCGGCTTTGATTCCAGCCACATTCTTTCCTTCCAGCTCAGCATGAACTGGGGCGAAACCGGAGATATGAAAAAACTGCGCCAGTTCACCGACCGAACCCTCGAAACACTGCGCGCCACGCCTGGCGTCGAATCCGCCGCCATCTCTGTGGGCGTCCCCGGAGTGCCTTTCAAATATCAAATCGAACTCAAGCTCCTAGAAGGCCGTGCCGAGAGCGAACCCAAACTCATCGCAGAAAACCATTTCGTCTCCGCCAGTTATTTCCAGACCATGCACATCCCTCTGCTAGCGGGGGAGGTTTGCCGCGAAACAGAGGGCTCGCCCACTGTCGTCGTGAATCGCGCTTTCGCCGACGCCTATTTCCACGGGGCGAATGTAATCGGCCACCACGTGCAATCCGTGAATTTGGGTTATTCCGGCCCAGCTGAAATCGTCGGTATCTCCGGTGACGCCCGCGAATCCGGCCTCGAGCAACCTCCCGTTCCCACCGCTTATTGGTGCGCTCCCATCGCTCAGCCGGGCACCTACTTCCTCGTGCGTACCCGAAATGCTCCCATGAGCATGGCTGAAACCATTCGCCGCCAGATTCGCGACATCGAACCGCTGCGCTCAGCCTACGATTTCGCGCCGCTCGAGCAGCACTTCTCCGACGGCATTGCCGAAAACCGTCTCCGCACCATCCTCCTGACTTTCTTCGCTGGCACCGCCCTTTCTCTTGCCTGCATCGGCGTCTACGGCACACTCAGCTATTCCGTAAACGTACGTCAACGCGAAGTCGGCCTTCGCCTTGCCTTGGGTGCGCTGCGTGGCCAAATCGTCAAACAATTCCTGTGGCAGGGCCTTGCCGTGTGCATCCTCGGTTGTGTGGCCGGGTTTGCGCTGGCCGCAGCCTGCTCCCGCGTCCTCGTCGGCCTCCTCTATGGCGTCTCGCCCACCGACGTTCCCACACTCTCTTCGGTAATTCTACTAGTCCTAGTTGTCGCCGCGGCAGCCTCCTTAATCCCGGCTATCCGCGCTTCCCGTGTCGATCCCATGCAAGTCCTCCGCGACGAGTGAAACGTCCTCCAGCCAAGCTCGTCCTGTAGATAGGGGCTTCGCATGTCTCGAAAAGGACGGATTGTCGACCTAGTGGCTATCGCGGGCCTGCTCGTAGCTATCATGTTGGGATTGGCAAATTCGAGAAGGGTTGCAGTCGACCCAGAGGATGGCCTTTGGACCGAAACCGTAAGAAAACGCCCAACGCTCTGGGATGTTCGCGGAGCCGGAACGCTCGTTCGGGCGCGAAATCCCGGGAAATTCCTCAAACGGGAGCAAGATCATGAACTCTGACCTCTTTCAGAAACGGACCACACGCCGCGAAATGCTACGTGGCTCCGCCGCGCTTGCGGGCGGCGCGTTCTTGGCGCAACTCTTTCCCGGCAGCCGCCTCAGCGCGTCAGTCTTCGGCTATCCGCAACAAGCCCCTGCGGCAGACCCTGCAACGACCTTTCGCGCACAGATGGGTGCTGCTCCGCTCCAGTCACAGAAGCTCGCGGATAATCTCACCATGCTGTCTGGGCCCGGCGGAAACGTCGTTGTGCTCAACGGACCCGACGGCAAGTTCGTCGTGGATACTTTCGTTTCGCCGGCATGGCCCAAGCTCAAAGAAACTCTGGATGGCCTCGGCAACGCTCCTCTAAAGATCGTCATCGATACTCACTGGCATTTCGACCATACCGACAACAACGCGCCCCTTCACGCCGCTGGCGCGACTGTCCTCGCCCACGAAAACACCAAGAAGCGCATGTCAGAACCGCAAACCATTCCGATCCTTAACGTACATTTTCCAGCGTCGCCTGCCGATGCCCTGCCGCAGCAGACCTTCGGCTCCAAACACAAACTGCAAGCCAACGGAGACACCCTCGCCCTCGAGCACTTCTCCCCCGCCCACACCGACTCGGACATATATGTTCATTTCGAGAAGGCCAATGTCCTTCACATGGGCGACACTTTTTTCAACGGCATCTATCCCTTTGTTGACGCCGGCTCCGGCGGCAAAATCGATGGCATGATTGCGGCTGCCGACAAAGCTCTCCCACTCGCCAACGACAACACCAAAATCGTTCCCGGCCACGGCCCACTCGGCAATAAAGCCGACCTCACCAAGTTCCGCGACATGCTGGTTACCGCCCGCGATCGCGTTCAAAAACTAAAGTCTTCTGGAAAATCCGCCCAGGAAGCCGCCGCGACCAAGCCCCTCGCCGATCTCGACGCTATCTGGGGCAAAGGCATGCTCAGCAGCGACCTCTTCATCCAAGTCATCTATCTGACTCTGTAGCTCGCGAGCCCATCCCCTTCCGCTGAAGTCACGCCGACGTGGATGAAGGGTTCGAGAAAAGCTGATTGGATGACGTTGTCGGCGGGGTGCCGCACTCGCCGGTTTTGCGGGTGCGGGTTTTGAATTGAGTCCCGATCCGCGCCTTGCCTTCTACTCTTGCCCATCTCACCAAACTGCGAAATTCCCGCCAACTCCTTATAGCCGCTCCACTACCGCGTCTCACGTTCGAATGATAATACTGTGGTACTGATATATTAACATTAATATAAGTCCATGCTACCATCTGTGTTTCGCCGCCGCCCTAGCCTCCCGCGCCCGAAGTTTCTGCTCTGTCTCCCCTCGCGTCACTTGCTGTTCGCTACCCACTACTCACTACAGCCGGGGATCTTCTCTTTCCGTAATCTAACCCCTCGCCGCTCAGAACCAGCCACTATCCCGTTTATAATCCGCCCTTACAAAAAAACCGGGAGGGGGAGGGGCGCAGACGCCAATGAACCACTCACCAAAAACCATCCACCTCTTCTGCTATCCTATTTCCTTTCCCAAGGAGAACCATGCAGTCGCTGCGGCTGAATCCGATTCTCAACACCGACTCCTACAAGCTCACGCACTGGTGGCAATACCCACCGGATACACGACACATCTATTCCTACGTCGAATCGCGTGGCGGCATGTTCGACGAAACCATGATGGCGATGCTCCAGTACATCGTGAAATCCAACTTCGCCGGACAGGTTTTCACACTCGAGGACGTCGAAGAGGCTCGCCGCATCGCTCACGTTCACTTCAGCGGCCATCCTAAGTCCTTCAATTACGAGGGCTTCAAATCTCTCTATGCGAAGCACGGCGGGCGCCTTCCGCTGCGCATCCGTGCCGTTAAGGAAGGTACTGTAGTCAAAAGTCTCAACGCTCTAATCACGATCGAAAATACTGATCCCGAATTTTATTGGCTCACGAACTGGGCGGAAACCGTTCTCCTGCAAGTCTGGTATCCCATCACGGTCGCGACGCTTTCCCGTGCGATCAAGCAGGTAATCGGCAGAGCTCTGGTCCGAACGGGCGACCCTTCCCTGCTTCCCTTTAAGCTGCACGACTTCGGCTTCCGCGGCGTTTCTTCCAAAGAGTCTGCAGCCATCGGCGGCGCCGCTCATCTTTTCAATTTCCTGGGCACGGATACACTCGCCGCCATCCAGCTTCTCAATCAATTTTATTCGGCGGATCTCACGCCCCAGGATCCGCTGAACTGCGCTGGTTACGCCATCCCCGCCTCCGAGCATTCCACCATCACCGCGTGGGGCGAAGCCAACGAAGGCCAAGCCTACGCCAATATGTTGGAGAACTGCCCTGAGGGCATCGTTGCCTGCGTAAGCGATTCCTATGACATTTACAACGCCGTGCGCAATCTCTGGGGCGGCGCGCTTCGCGACAAGATTCTGCAGCGCAAGGGTACCCTTGTCATTCGGCCGGACTCCGGCGATGCAGTAACGGTGCTCGAAGAACTATTCAAAATCGTCTCGGAAGTTTTCGGTTACGAAGTGAATAAAAAAGGGTGGAAGACCACCGTCCCCAACGTCCGCTTCATTCAGGGCGACGGCGTGAATTTCTACACCATTCAAAACATCACTGGGCAACTCACGCGCAAAGGCTGGTCTCAGGATATTTGGAGCTACGGCATGGGCGGCGCGTTGCTGCAACAGGTAAATCGCGACACGCTGAAATTTGCTTTGAAGTGTTCCGCCATCGACCGCGGCGGCAAATGGCACAATGTCTACAAGAATCCCAAAACCGATCCGTCGAAAGCCAGCAAAGGAGGCCGTTTCAACCTAATTCACATCGGCAAGGAATTCGCCACCGTTGAAGTCGCGAACGACTCTCCTAATCCCGACAATTCCTCGCTCGGTACAAATGCCCTCGAAACCATTCTCGAAGATGGTAAAATTTTGCGCGACATGACCCTCCAGGAAGTCCGCGACATCGCCGTCAAATACGACACCTACAACGAATCTGTCTAATCCCAACATTTTTGCGCATTTGCATGCAGTGGCGGGGCTTTAGAGCGGCGCTCTTTCTCCGCGTGCGTAATTCACGCGCGTCGCGCTCGCGTCATTTTTTGACGAACAAAACGCAATAATCCATTGTTGGCCAATCATCCACAATTTTTTCGAGCTGAAATCCTGCCCTGGTCAACTCGTCGATTAGGATTTTCTGTTGGATTCCGTGGTCTTCGCGATCCTTCGGCACGCCTTTCACCTTGCCGTATTCCGGATGAGGCGGAAAATCAATAATGGCGAGTTTCCCGCCCGGTCTTAGCGAGTGAATCAGGCTGGCATCGAACTCCACGGGCTTCGTCAAATGATGGTAAACGCGGCGCAGAAAAATCGCATCGCAGCAAGAAGCGGGCAAATTCGTTTCCGCTTCCCCGCTCTCCACCACCGTAACGTTTTGCAAATTCCGTCTTTTGACTTCGGATCTCAGAGCCTTGAGTTTTTCGGCGTCAATCTCCGAAGCAAACACTCTTCCTGTTGCGCCGAGATGTTCCACGGCAGCGAACGCGTAGCTTCCATCTCCGGCGCCAATATCGGCGACGACTGTTCCTGGCTTCCACTCCATGAGCGCCGCGAGCTTGGGAACTTCGTCCGCAGCAGAAGCTTCCGCACGCAGCGTAAACGCGAGGGTAGCCGCTGCAGCGCAGCTCAACGCAAACAGCAGCCATTGTCTCCTGCTGATTTTTCGATTCATGGATAATTCACTCTTTCGCTTCGTGCGTGTCGCGGATCGACGGAGCGGAGATCATTCCTCGCCGATGTCTTCGTGCCACAGCGCAGGATTCTCCGCGATGAATTTGGCAAGCATCTCCACACACTCTTTAGACGCAAGATCAATCACTTTGATTCCGTTTTCTTGCAGCCAGTCGATGCCGCCGCGAAAATTCACGGACTCACCCACGACAACGGTCCCGATCCCAAATTGGCGGATTAGCCCACTGCAATACCAGCACGGCGCGAGCGTCGTGACCATAATCTTGTCGCGGTAACTTCGTTGGCGCCCGGCTTTGCGGAACGCGTCAGTCTCTCCATGCGCCGAGGGATCGCCGTCCTGCACTCTGCGGTTGTGTCCGCTGCCCAAAAGTATCCCAGTGCCATCAAACAAAGCTGCGCCGATTGGAATTCCGCCCTCGGCGAGCCCGCGCTGCGCTTCTTCGAGGGCGGTCTCGAGCAGCGCCAAATGTTTCGCCTGGTCCATCTATGTATCCTCACTGCGTTTGGTGCGCGCATAGCGCGGCGCGGTGGCGTAGTAGAGCTGCATCAGGACAATGAACGCGATGCTCCAATACGGGTGGAAGACGCACAGCAGTGCGCCAAACGCGTAAAACGATTGAGCAGTCCAGATGCGGCGGCGGATGGCGGCCACAATTTTGGCGTGCGTATCGCTCTTGACGAGGCCTACACGAGTTGCACGCCACCAGCTGAGATACAGCATGGCGCCGAGAAGAAAAATGTTGGCCCAATAGGCGAGAAGTGCTGTGCGATAGTCGATGAACTCGATCAAAAGCCTCGTGGAAAACGGCATGATCGTGACTATAAAAAGAAATGCCAGTTGAATCCAGGTGAAATGGCGCTCGGAGTGCGCAAGGTGGTTGAGCTGGGTTTGCTGGCCAACCCAAAAAATGCCGAGCGTGAGAAAACTCATCAAATAAACAAGCAGCTGCGGCGCGAGGTGGGCAAGCGCGCTGCGCAAATCGCCTTCGCTGTGAATCAGCTCCTTCGCGGGCACGCGCAATTCCAGCAGGAGCAAGGTCATGGCCACGCCGAAGATGCCGTCACTTAGCGCCGCGAGGCGCTCGACGCTTTGGCCTGCAACCTGGTTGTAGGAGGTGTCCATCGACGCGTTACTTCAGAGAAGCTTCGACTTTTTCGCCGTATTCGCGGGCTTTGGCGAGAATCTCGGGTTCGTTCAGGGTCAGAAGCTTCTTGTCGCGCATGACGACTTGACCACCTATGACGACGGTTTTAACGTCGGTGCCTTTTAGTGCGTAAGCAAGCTGCGCATAAATGTCGTACATCGGAACGGCGTTTGGTTCATCGAGCGAGATCAAAATGATGTCGGCTTTTTTCCCGACTTCGAGCGAGCCGATTTGTTTTTCCATGTGGAGCGCCCTTGCTCCCTCGATTGTGGCCATTTCGACGACGGATTTGGCGCCGAGCGCGCGCGGGTCCATCTTGGTGATTTTTTGCAGCTTGGCGGCAAGGTCCATCTCTTCCATCAAGTCGAGGTCATTGTTACTGCCCGCGGGGCCGTCGGTGCCGAGGCCCACCGCGATGCCGGCGGCCCGCTCCTCGATCACGGGAGCGACACCGCTCGCGAGCATCATGTTGCTCGAAGGATTGTGCACGCAGCCGACCTGGTGATTGACGAGAATTTTGCGGTCTTTTTCGTCGACGAAAATGCAGTGTGCGGCGACGACGTCGGGACCAAGGATGCCGAGCTTCTCGACATACTGGACGGGCGTCAGGCCGTTTTGTTTCAAACTGTCGTCGAGCTCTTTCTTCATTTCGGCGAGGTGAATGAGGATCGGCGCGTGATACTTGCGCGCAAGAGCGGCGGAATCCTGGAGCGTTTTTTGCGAGCAAGTATAGATGGAATGCGGAGCGGCTGCGGCATGAATCAGCGGATCGTTCTGCCAGCGCTTGAGGAATTTTTCGGTGTATTCAAGCATGGCTGCGTTGGTTTTATTGTCAGGCGCGGGGAAATCGAGGAAGGTTTCGCCCAGCACGCCGCGGATTCCGGCGGCTTTGGTTTCTTCGGCGACAGCGTCTTCAAAATAATACATGTCCGCGAAAGTTGTGACGCCGGAGCGAATTTGTTCGGCGGCGGCAAGGCGCGTGCCCCAACGCACAAAATCCTCGGTGACGTTTTTCGCCTCGGCAGGAAAGATGTATTTGCGGAGCCAGTCGTCAAGCGTGACGTCATCGTGAAGGCCACGGAGCAACGTCATGGGAACGTGGGTGTGACCATTGATGAAGCCGGGCAGCACGAGAGCGCCCTTTGCGTCGATGGTTTGTTTCGTGAAGATCGGACCGTTCGGCATTCGAGGTAGGCCCTCGCCGACGGCTACGATCATGTCCCCTTTGACGATCACGTACCCGTTTTCGATCACGCGGCGGTCCATGTCCATGGTGACAACGGTCCCGCCAGTGATCAGAAGATCGACGAAATTGGCAGGCTTGGGCTGCGCCTGCTCCTGCGCGGAAATTCTGAGCGCGCCGAGGCAAACCATCGCCGCACAGGCGAAAACGATGGTTTTTCCCCTTTTTGCGATTCGCTTTGGATTCATTTTCTTTCCCCGGCTGTCACAAGTTGGAAGAATCGAACGGTTTCGGAAACAAATCGCGCATCTGGATTGTTTCGGTTTTGCCCTTTAAATTACCCAGAATCACGGGGACGTCGCCGCAAAATTCCCAGATCAACTGGCGGCATGCGCCGCAAGGCGGTGTGAGCGTGTCCGTATCGGTGACGACCGCGATGGCGTCAAAGTTGCGTTCGCCTTCGCTCATGGCTTTGAAGATCGCGACGCGTTCGGCGCAAACGGTCAAACCGTAGGTGGCGTTTTCCACGTTGCAGCCGCCGAATACTCTGCCGGACGTGGCGCGCAACGCCGAGCCGACGCGGAAGTTTGAGAACGGCGCATGCGCATTCTCGCGCGCTTGCTGCGCGGCTTCTACGAGTGCGTCATGTTCTGTCACGTTGTGGCCCTCCAAAAAACCATTCGCACTAGCTTAGCTCCGCTGCAATTCGAGGGATCACGGTTTTCAGCAATGCGATGAACTGGCTCTTGACGCGCTCGGCGGTCTCGAGGACTTCTTTGTGATCGAGCGGCTGATCAAGAATGCCCGCTGCGGCGTTGGTGACGCAAGAGATGCCGAGTACGCGCATCTCGGAGTGGCGCGCGGCAATCACTTCCGGAACGGTGGACATGCCGACAAGATCCGCGCCGATGGTGCGCAAATATCGTATCTCAGCAGGGGTTTCGTAGCTTGGGCCTGGCAGCGCGGCGTAGACGCCTTCGTAAAGGCCAATACGATTGCGGCTTCCTTCGCCGACGGTCATTTCGCGGAACCGTCTGTCATAGGCCATGGTCATGTCAGGAAAGCGCGGGCCGAAACGCTCGTCATTGGGTCCGGTAAGAGGGCTCGCGCATTGAAGATTGATGTGATCTTTGATCACCACCAGCTGGCCTCTTACGAATTCGCGTTTGATGCCACCGGCCGCGTTCGTGAGGATTACAGCTTTGATGCCCATGCGCGCGAAGACACGGATAGGAAAGGCGACATCTTTGGCGGAATAACCTTCGTACAAGTGGACGCGGCCTTGCATTCCTGCGACCGGGATTTCGCCGACTTTGCCGACGACTAGTTGGCCCGCGTGGCCGATGGCGGTGGAGCGGGGGAAGTGCGGGATTTCGGCGTAGGGGATTTTGGTGGGGCTTTCGAATTCGTCGGCGAAGGCGCCCAGGCCGGAGCCCAGGACTAGCGCGATTTGGGGGCGAAGATCGGTTTTGGCGAAGATGAAATTCGCGGCGGATTCGGCGCGTTCGAATTCGGAGCCGGAGTTTATTTTTGGGGCGGATTTTTTTCGAGGGCTCATGCTGTCGTAGGGATTTTATCCTGAGTTTGCTTTAGAGCACCAACTGTAGAACACCGCGAGGATTCATCGCGCCAAGAACGCGACCTGGGGCAGAAGTGACGGTGCCACCGCATAGCTCCCGATCGATCGCGCTCAGATGGCGCGCAGCGTGCTGCGCCCCTACAAGAGCAAGAAAGAGTCATGAAAGGATGCCGACTATGGAGGCGGACATTAGATTGGCCATGGTGCCGGCTAGCATGGCGCGGATGCCGAATTTGGCTAGCTGGCCACGCTGCTCGGGGGCCAGCGCGCCGATGCCGCCGATTTGGATACCGATGGAGCTGAAATTTGCAAAGCCGCAGAGGGCGAACGTGGCGATGGTGAAGGTGCGCGGGTCGAGCGTGTCTTTGATTTCGCCGAGGTGTTGGAAGGCGACGACCTCGTTGATGACCATGCGCGTGCCGAGGAGATTGCCCATCTGGGCGCAATCGCGCCAGGGGATGCCGATGATCCAGGCTACCGGAGCAAAAACCCAGCCGAAAACTTGCGAGAGGCTGGATGGGAACCACCAGATCCAATTGTGGATGCCGCCCATGATGCCGTTGACGAGATAGAGGAGCGCGATGAAAGAGATGAGCATGGCGCCGACGTTGAGGGCGAGATGAAGGCCGTCGACTGTGCCGCGCGAAATGGCGCCGAGAAAATTGGTTTCTTTTTCCATTTCTGGCATTTCGACGCGGCCAGCAGTGAGGGGCTGTTCGGTTTCGGGCACGAGCATTTTGGCCATCAGCAGCGTGCCGGGGGCGGTCATGATGACGGCGGTGAGAAGGTGCTCGGCTTTGATACCGAAGGCGATGTAGGCAGCCATGATGCCGCCGGAGACGTGGGCCATGCCGCTGGTCATCACAACCATTAGCTCGGATTTTGTGAGTTTATTCAAAAAAGGGCGGATGGTGAGCGGGGCTTCGGTTTGGCCCATGAAGATGCTGGCGGCCACATTGAGGGACTCCGCACCGCTGGCACCCATGACGCGGGTCATGATCCATGCGGCGACGCGGATGATGAACTGCATGACGCCGATGTGATACAGCAGTGCAAAGAAAGCGGCGATGAAAATAATAGTGGGCAGCACCTGAAACGCAAAAACGAAGTGTTCAGGAGAAGCCGCGAAACCGGGAGAGGGAGCGGAAGGCAAGCCCAGCTCGCCAAAGACAAATTGCGAGCCATAAAACGCGTAGCTCAGAAGCAAATTTACGTAGTGGCCGGCCCATTCAAAAAGAAAGCGGCCAATGCTGAAGCGCAGCACAAAAATCGCGAAGGATAGTTGCAGGCCGAGGCCCCACAGAACGGTCTTGAGCTTGATGGCTTTGCGATCGGTGGAGAAGAGATACGCGAGGCCGAGCATTGTGAGCAGGCCGAGCACCCCGGTGTAACGTCCCATGCGCTGTCCTCTTTCTGCCTTGGCGGTAAAGACAAATCTTTGGCGCGCGCTAAGCCCCAAGAATGCGGCGAATGAGCGGCAGCTTTTCACGAGGCGCAACTTCACCGACCTGGTAGCTGTTGGCGATGAGACTCGTCGCCTCGGCCAACTTTGTGTCGCTATTGTAATGAATTGTGGCGAGAGGCTCGTCTTTTTCTACGCGATCGCCGATGCGCTTGTGGAATTCGAGGCCGACGGCGTGGTCGATGGTGTCTTCCTTTTTTTCGCGGCCGCCCCCGAGCATGGCGAGAGCGGTGCCAAGTTGTTCGCAATCTGTCGCGGCTATGAAACCGGCGGCGGAACTAAGGACGTTCACGCGGGAGCGGGCTCGCGGAAGAAGCTGTGGTTGTTCGACAATAAGATCGTCCCCGCCCTGGACTCGAATACAGTGTTTGAATCTTTCCATGGCATGGCCGGATGCGATCAGGGAACCAGCGAGGACACGGCCTTCGTCTACGGACTTGGTGCGTTCACCGAGGAAAAACATCCAGGCGGAAAGTTCGATGCTCAATTCGACGAGATCGGCGGGGCCGCCGCCGCTGAGAACTTGGATACACTCGACGATTTCATTGGAGTGGCCAGCCATGCGGCCGAGAGGTTGGTTCATATCGGTGATGAGCGCGACAACTTTCTTGCCCATGCGCTGGCCAGTTTCGACCATGAGTTCGGCAAGGCGGAAGGCGTCTTCTTCGCGCTTCATGAAGGCGCCGGAACCGGTTTTGACGTCGAGAACGAGAGCGTCGATGCCTTCCGCCAGCTTTTTACTCATGATGGAAGCGCAGATGAGGCCGATATTTTCGACGGTGGATGTGGCGTCGCGGAGAGCGTAGATTTTTTTGTCGGCAGGAGCGATTTCCGCGGTTTGGCCGATGAGACCCATGCCACATTCGCGGAGAACACTGAAAAATTGTTCGAGCGGAATATTGACGTTAAAGCCGGGGATGGATTCGAGTTTATCGAGCGTGCCGCCAGTGTGGCCGAGGCCGCGGCCGCTGATCATCGGAACGGTGAGGCCGCCTGCAGCAACGATAGGAGCGAGAATTAGAGAAGTTTTATCGCCGACGCCGCCGGTGGAATGCTTGTCCACTTTTTTCCCGGGAATGTGGTCGAGATTGACGACTTCGCCGGAATAAAGCATGGCTTCCGTGAGCGCGGCGGTCTCGGAACGATTAAGGCCGCGAATCCACGTGGCCATGAGCCAGGCGGCCATCTGGTAGTCGGGAATATCGCCGCGCGTGTAGCCGGAGATGAGGAAGTCGATCTCCTCGCGGGAGTGTTCACCGGAATCGCGTTTTTTGCGGATGAGGTCGACGGCGCGCATGCGTCATGGGAGACTGCGGCGCGAGCGTAGCATTGGCGGATGGTGGCGTCAACGCGAGGAACGAATGGCATGCGGAATATACACTGATAATAATGCAAATAAGCATTCCATGTTCTGGTTCAGCGGCCGCCAGGCGCGGTTTTGGACCATGTCAATCGATCTTCACCAACCAAGGCGAGCGACAGCACGCTCAAATCCCCAGGATCGAACCTGACATCCCGGTACGAGTTCATGAATTTTCGTTGAATCGTGAGAGACCCGAGAGAGTCTTTAGCCAACAAATCCTTAACGCGCGTTCCCCAGTCGATTAGTTTGGATTTGCCGTTCAACTCCACTCTGATCTGGCAGGTCACAGTCACTAATCCGCTGAACTCAACACAGGCAACTTCGTTAGCGGCAGCAAAGTTCTTGCAGCCACCAACTGGTCGCAACCGTAGTTCATGGTCGAATTCGTCCAACTGGCTCGCACTGCTTGCTCCGACAACAGCCGCCGAGAGTTTCTGCTCTTTGGAAACCAATAATGTATAGAAAACTAAACGAAAGCGAGACTCCGGCGGAATACCAGTCAACTCCGACTCATGAACTGCGTCTTGAACCTGTCCTTTCAAAGATGCCGGAGTGAATCGAACATCGCCAATCTGACGGAAATGAATTTTTCCGTCGTTCCCCGACTCCACATCGAAATTGACCGTGCTTAGACCCGCGAAATTCTGAGTTGCGTGAGCCTCCTCGGTGGTCTTTGCTGCTCTGAAATAGGCGCGCTCAACCTTCAGACGTATACCTGGCTTCAGATCGAGACTGCTCCGGTCCGGGCGATATCCGTAATAACTGAATAGACTGTCGGGCGGCTTCATGGGAAGGCTTTGCACAATGAAATCACGAATTGAGGAGCCGGCGCCACCGAAGCACCCATCTTGCTGCAGTTGATCCAGCTTGGCCAGGACAACGTACAGCGCTTCAACCGCGTCGCCGTCCGGGCCAACAAGACCGTTGACGTCTCCCAGCCATCGTTCGGTTGAAGGCAGCGTAATCTGAACAGAATCCGCGTGCTTCCTGGCTAGTTCCACACGAAATGGGCCCTCTTCGGCCAGACAACTCGTACCCTCGGATACATCGGGTGCGGGAACATTCATCGTGACGTGAATTGGAGAATTGTTTGAATTGGAATCTGGGATTGAGGGCGAAAAAAGAACTGACTCGCCGTCCACTGACTCCAGGCGAAAGGGAGGGCCGGTGGCTCCGATTGGGCGTCTCGCAGAACAACCAGCCGATGTGAGCGCAGTCAACAGAAATAGCGTTAGCAAGCTTAGATCTAACTTCAGATACACTTGCCATCCACTTTCTGGCTGCGTCTTTTATCTGGAACACTAATTGGAGGATTCAAGGGAGTAATTCACCATGATGGTGGTGTCGACTTCGATGGGTTCTCCGTTGAGGAGCGTGGGAGTGTAGCGCCACTGGCTAACCGCTTCGACGGCGGAGCGGGCGAGATCAGGATCGATCTGGCTGTTCTTAACCCGTAGAGAAAGCGGCTTGCCGTCCATACCGATGACAGCATGAAGAACGACGGTGCCGCTGATGCCAGCCGACCTGGCGGATTCCGGGTAGACAGGCTGCACTTTCGTTATGATCTTGGCGGCCTGGACAGTGCCGCCAATGCTGACGCGGGATGGCTTGCCCGAGGTTGTCTCAACGGGGACAGGTTTTGTGGAATTTTCGGGAACAACCGTCACGTGTTCGGTGATCGCTCCCAATTGCAGAGTGAAAGATTCAGAGAAGTCGCGACCGGCGTCGAGCGAGACCTGCGGTACGCGATAGGTTTCGAAGCCGGGCTTCAAAACCTGCAGCTCGTAATTTCCGGCGGGCAACGGTTTGAAGATGAAATTGCCTTCACGGTCGGAGGTAGTCATGTCAATCGTTTTAGTTTCCTGGTTGGACATGATGATGGTGGCGTTGGCGACGCCGGTTCCGCTGGGATCGTGGATGGAGCCGGACGTTTTGCCGGAGAGATTTTGCGCGGTCAGGTGAAGAGCGGCGAGCGGAAACAAGAGGCACAAAGCAAAAAACGGAATGACCAGCCTTGTTCTTAGCGACAAACGGCTTCGATTGATGGCCGGATTCAGCATAGCGGCAAATCTCCTTTCAAGATTTGAGGGACGCGCGATGGCCAGAGCGGTCGACCAGGCGCGGCCGGCGTTCTCCAGGGTCCTTGCGAGATCGAGTAGCTGGCTGGCGTAGTTGGAAGGCGCGATTCCGGAGCGCAGGACGGCATCATCGGAGGCGCGTTCGCTTTCCTGGCGCAGGCGTGCGGCGGCCAGCCAGACGAGCGGGTGGAACCAGTAAATGGCGCGGGCTAACTCGGCACAAATCTGCAAAAACCAGTCGTGGCGAGCGATGTGCGCCAGTTCGTGGGAAAGCACGACGCGGCGGCGGTCTTCGGGCCACTGCGCCGAGCCAGAAGGCAGGACGATGACGGGGCGGAAGATTCCCCATGTGAGCGGCATCGCGATGGGACTGTTGCGTTGCAGAAGGCGGACGGGGCGCGCGATTTTGTGGAACATCGAGAGTTCCAAGACGGACCGCACCCAATCGCCGTCAAACAGGGGCTTCGCAAGCGCGGAAACCCACGCGAGGCGAGCTAGACCTGCTAAAAGCCTTAGGAGAACGAAGGAGAAACCGAGCGCCCAGGCAAGAAGCGCGGCGCCGGCAAGTTTGTTGAAGACGGCAGAGGCAGCAGCGACATTGATGATGGTCGAAGGAATTGTGTGCGAGATGGAGCTTCCTGTATTGGGGTGGGCGGGGCTCCAGAGAGCGGCGGTGCCGAGGGTCGCGGAATGCCACGCAGGAAGCAGCATCGCGAAGAAAGGCAGCGCGAACGAGGAGAGAATGGCAGTTGCCCAGACGTAGTGCCGCTGCGCTGCGGAGGAACGCTGACGCAGTGCGATTACGGTCAGCCAAGCGCAGATGAGAAGAAACGTGGCTTTGGCGCAGCAAGCGAAGAAAAATGCGAGCGAGAGTTCATAATCGGCGAGCGAACTCGTCATCATAATGGTTAGCTCTCCTTTCGGCCTTTTGAAATGAGGCGGGCGAGGCGATCGAGCTCTTCCGGAGAGATGCGGGCGACTTCACCGCCGAGGAGCGCGGCAACGATTTTCTCGGTCGAGCCATCGAAAAATGTTTCGACGAGATGGCGAACGGCGGAGCGGCGGGCGACGTCTCGCGGAACGGCTGGTGCGTAGACGTAACGCAGGCCGTGTTCTTCGTGGCGGACGTGGCCCTTCTCTTCAAGGACGCGGAGCTGGGCGCGGACGGTGGAATAGCTGGGCTTTCCGGCGATTTCTGCGAGGACCTGGCCCACGGAGGCGCGTTCGAGTTTATAGAGAATGTCCATGATCTGGCGTTCGCGGCGGGAGAGGGCGTTGGGCTTGGGTTTTCGGGTCATGTGCTAGTTTTCCAGCAGCTATGCTAGACAAATAGCAGGATGGCATTTTTGTGTCAAGAGGTTTTTCGGAATAAACGTTTCGCCTTCCCGCGAGCTCCGGCCACAGCAGTGACAAGGCGCGGCGCGGCGCGGCCGTACGAAACAGTTGGTAACTCGAGTGGTTCGCGATGCGTAGTAACATCGAGGGAAGATGATGACAACAGGCGATGGTATGGCTGTGCGCGCGGAGCAGGTATCGCGGCACTACGAAATGGGAACGGCGGTAATTCGAGCGGTGGATGATGTGACGCTTCAGATCCGCGCGGGAGAATTCGTGGCGCTGCTCGGTAGTTCCGGGTCGGGAAAATCGACGTTGCTGAATTTGATGGCGGGGCTGGACCGTCCGACCGGGGGCGCGATTTTCGCGAACGGACGCAATCTGTCTGAGTTCAGTTCGCTGGAGCTGGCGCGTTATCGTAGCCGCACGGTGGGGATGGTTTTTCAGTCGTTCAATTTGCTGCCGCGCATGACGCTCGAAGAAAACGTGGAATTGCCACTGCGTTTAGCCGAGGTGGACCGCGCCGAGCGCGGTGCGCGAGTGCAGGAGGCGCTGGAGCGCGTGCGATTGGAAAAGCGGCTGACGCACCGGCCAAGCGAACTTTCCGGTGGAGAGCAGCAGCGGGCGGCGTTGGCGCGGGCACTCGTGAACCGGCCGACGCTTCTGTTTGCGGATGAGCCGACGGGAAATCTGGACAGCGCCACCGGAGAATCCATCATGCTACTGCTGAAAGAAATTCAGCAAAAGCTGGGCATGACGATAGTGATGGTGACGCACGAACGGCCGCTCGCGGAGCGATTCGCGGACCGCATTGCCGCGCTTGCGGACGGAAAATTGTTGACCGACGGGGTGAAATCATGAAGGCGGGGGACCTCGGCGAGTTAGCGTTGCGGAATTTGCGAGAAGCAGTGCTGCGAAATTCGCTGACGACCCTGGGCGTGGCGGTCGGAGTGGCTTCGCTAGTGGCAATGGTTTCTCTTGGGGTGGGCTTGCAAGAGCTGGCGACGAAGCGGCTGTCGAACTCCGGCTTGTTTGACACGGTCCTCGTAACGGCGCGAAGGAACATCCAAGGAATGCGGCGTCCTGCGGCGACCCTCTTGCCACCGAAGGCAGAACGCGCGCTGGATGATGATGCACGAAAAGAATTGGAACATCTCCCGAATGTGGTTGAAGTCTACCCACAAATTCGTTTTCCGACGGAAGTGCGCTACAACGGGAATCCTTACTCGACGATCGTGGCGGGGGTCCCGGATTCCGCGCGAGGGAACGGCTCGTACGATGGAATACAAGGGAGTTTTTTTTCTGGACCGAATGCGGACGAAGCGATCCTACAAATCGAATTTGCGAAAGATTTGTCCGAGCAGACGCCGACGCTGATCGGGAAGGACTTGGTAGTGCGCTACGCCGAGCGGCAGGCGCTCGCGCCGCAGGCGGTAACGAGCGGTGCGAACGGCGAAGCTCGCGATGCCGCAACCGGCGGGTTTTCCATCGTTCCGCGCGAGAAAAAACTGCGGATCGTGGGGATAGTAGAGACGGAGCCGGCAGCGGGTTTTGGCGGGTTCGGGAGCGGACGCTTGCTGATTCCACTCGAGGTGGCGTCCGCGTTGCGCGCGGCACAGGTGAACGATCTTCGGGATGCCGTGCGCGCGCCAACTGGAAAGCCTGTGTATGCGAGTTTGACAGTCCGGGCGAAGAGCCCGTCACAAATAGAAACAATCGAAAATGCGATTAAGACCATGGGATTCGGAACGTTTTCACTCTTGGACGCGTCGCGCAGTTTGAAATTGTTTTTCACGATATTCGATGCATTGTTATTCATTTTCGGGAGCTTGGCGCTGGCCGTAGCTACGCTGGGAATCATCAACACACTGGTTATGGCGATCTTGGAGCGGCGGCGGGAAATTGGCGTTCTGAAAGCCTTGGGCGCGGCCGATCGCGACGTGAAGCAACTGTTTTTCGTGGAAGCTGGCGTGATGGGTCTGTTCGGCGGAATTCTCGGAGTAGGATTCGGCTGGTTTATCGGAAGAGCCTTGACCTGGGGCACAGATATTTACTTACATCGGCAAAATCTGCCGTCGGCGCACGTTTTTTCCGTGCCGTGGTGGCTCGTGTTGCTGTCAATTTTGTTTTCAGTCGGCGTGAGCCTCGCCGCGGGGCTTTATCCGGCCACGCGAGCCGCGCGGCTGAACCCTGTCGAGGCCCTGCGGTATGAATAGAACTTGGCGCGCTGCATTAGCGGCGCTGTTGATGGGGTGCGCGGGTTGCATTCTCCTGGCGCCTGCTGCGCGCGCCACTGGACGCGCTGAGTGTGCTTCCCTGCCGAGCAAAATTCTGGACCGTGCGGTCCCCTACTGCGTGCTGCTCCCACCGAATTATGACAGCGAGAAGACGCGCCGCTATCCCATCCTGTATTTATTGCATGGCCTGGGTGATAACGAGCAGATGCTTGTGCATTCAGGCGGGATGAATCTTGTCGAGGACCTTTGGGAGCAGCATGAGTTGGGAGAGTTCTTGATCGTGACGCCGGCCGGCGGCACGAGTTTCTTCATCAATTCGCGCGACGGAAAGCGGCGTTACGAAAATTTTTTCCTGCAGGAGTTCGTGCCGGGGGTCGAGAAGCGGTATCGGACGCAAGCGGGGCGCGGCACGCGGGGAATTGCAGGGATCTCGATGGGCGGATACGGCGCGTTGCATATCGCATTCCGGCATCCACAGCTTTTCGCCGCAGTGGGAGCGCACAGTGCCGCGCTGATCGAGAATATGCAGAACATCGGCACGCACAATTCCGGGCAATTAAACCGGTTGGGATTTCTCGGCGATGCATTTGGCTCGCCGTTCGATGCCGCATTCTGGAATCAAAACGATCCTCTGACGATCGCGCGTACTGCAAATCTTGCGGGGTTAAAGATTTACTTTGATTGCGGCACGGAAGATGACTACGCCTTCGATTCGGGCGCGGAAGCTCTGGACAAGCTGCTTACGTCGCGGCATATTCCTCACGAATTTCATTTGTACCCGGGCGGGCATAACTGGAACTACTTCGCGGAGCACTTACCTGCGTTGCTGAAATTTGAATTTCACGTGTTCAAATCCTCGTCAGTCCAAGCAAATTCATCTCACTGACTCGCGGACCCGCTCCAAGCGCAACTCGTGTGCACGAGAAGCCTGGCAGTTCACCTTTCCACCTTTCAAATCGTATTGACGGATGGCCGCGTCACGGGTATCGTTGCGGAACCCCTTTCGGAATCCCGCATATTCATGTCACGGATTTAAATTCTGGAGGTGCTTTATGAAAGCAAAAAGGAAAAGGCGCACCGCGCCCCAGCCTCTGTCGGAGGCTATAGCGCAGGACGCCCGAAACAAGAGAGCTCTCAACAAGCAGTTTTATAGCTTTTACAGGCAAATGAAGAAGACCATGAGTTTCAGCCCGGAATTGAAGGAACTTGAGGTCCCACTAGAAAAAGTCAGGGAATCTATTCAGCTGGCCGCCTGGGGAGGATCTTTTGGCATACCAATGGTTACAGTGGAAAAGCCGAAAGATTGGGAGGAATAAGCGGCGAACCCATACCGCGCAAGTCGGAAAAGCGAATGGGTGTTCTCACGTTTAGTCTTAGTCCGAAAACACGGAGTTGTCGGCTTGCCACTTATCAAGCGATCTGAATGTCTAGTCTTTTTTTTCCGAGACGGGAAGCTCCACTGCAAGAACTACCTTACAGACATCGAAGTTTCGACTGCGCCAATCATCGTCTCTGTCCTCCAGGTGCTAGGACGTTGGTGTGCTTCCGAGGAGGTGGAACGATTGTTGGCCGGGTACTCTCCCGTCTCAATCCGGCGCACGCTGGCAAGATTACGCCGCCACACACTGCTGCTAGAAAAGGGCTCAGAACAAGCAAAGAAGGAAGCTCTTCTCGGGGTGTGGAAAGTCTGGGGAGAAGAAGCGCGATTCTTTCATTTCGCAACAAAGCACGCGTTTAGTTCGGGAAAAGTTGTCGATGAGCGAAAGTTTGCGCGCGCGCTCCTCAAGAAACATGCACAGCCTGCCCAACTTAAGCGCTATCCCCATGCCCGTCAGATTCCCTTGCCTATCCCGGCAGTGGGACTCCACGGCGAATTTGAACGCGTCCTTTTAAGACGGCGGACCCATCGGCGCTTTGCAGCCGGACGCATTTCACTTGAACAAGTTTCGGGGATTCTTGGGCTGACCTGGGGCATCAAAGGATATCTCCAATGGCCCGGATTGGGGCGGCTTTTGCTTAAGACCAGTCCGTCGGGAGGCGCACGCCATCCATTGGAAGTCTATGTGTTCTCGCTTCGTGTGGCGGGACTGCCGCGCGGTGTCTACCACTACCGAGCCGACGGCAACGCATTGGAGCTGCTACGCAGCGGTGCTAGTGAAGACCGTTTGGTGAAATTGTGTGCAGGTCAGGATTGGATTCGGCACTGCTCTGCCTTATTCGTGATGACCGCAGTCCTCCCGAGGGTGATGTGGCGCTATCGTTTCTCCCGCGCGTATCGCGTTGTGTTGCTCGAAGCCGGACATTTTTGCCAGACATTCTGTTTGGTGGCGACCTGGCTTGGCTTAGCTCCTTTTTGCACGGCAGCCTTGGTCGATACGAAGTTGGAAGAAGTACTCGGTCTGGATGGTGCAAGCGAAACAGTGTTATATGCCGCCGGTATAGGACGGAAACTTCCCAAGGACTAGGAGTGAATGTTATTGGTCTGGTTCAGGGGACAAGGGGATAAGTGGATCTTGTTCTTCCTCTTGATTGACAACTTCCCATTCGCGTCGCATAGATTCCAGGAAAGACTGAAACGCAGGATCTCCTCGGAGGTTCGCATAAAGCGGGTCCTGCGAAACAAAAGGATAGCTTGTGACCCCGAGCTCGCGTGCCCTGCGAAGCCAGCGAAGTGCGGGTGAGGACTGCCGCGCCATCGCATAGACGGCAGCCACGTCGAGACAATAACCAGCGTCGGCCCAATAGATCTTCTCGTAGGGCAGTAGCCAGCTGTCGATGGAAAATGGCGCTCCCTCGCGGACGCGAAGCAAAGCCTGAACGTACTGAACCGTAGGGTCTTTTGGCGTATGGGTCATCAACGTACGCTCGATCTCCCGCGCGCCCTCAATGTCGTCAAGCCCTACCAGGACACCTGCCAAGACGGCTGCTGTCACTTGATCGGAGGGGTGGGCTTCCAGGTCCTTCCGCAACTGGTCACGAGCCCGGGGAAAATCACCTTGAGAGCGGTATGCCAGACCCAGCTCGCTGCGTATGAGTTCGGGATTGAGCTGCTGGGCTCGCCGGAAAGCCGGGATACTCTTCGCAGAAAGGCCTTTCGTCATGTAGTAAAGGCCGGCAGCATAATAGGCTAAAGCCGAATTACTGGATCGTGCGAAGGCTGCGCGTATGCTTTTTCGGGCATCATCAATGTGAGCTTTCTGAAGCTGGATCAAGGCTAACGCGGCGTAAGCCTCTCCCGAATTAGGTTCGAATTCGAGGGCCAGGTCGGCCTTTTGCTCAGCTTCATCCAGGACTCGTGGGTCGTCTGCGTAGCCCCAAAAGGCCGAAAGCCAATGCAGTTTGGCCAAACTTACCAGGGCCAAGGTGAAGTGAGGGTCAAATCGCAATGCCTCATCGAGGTCCTGTTCGGCCCGATTGAGTTGCGCCGCACTGGGTTGTCTCCAGAAGACTTCCATCTCATAGCTGCTACGCAAGTAGGCCTGGAAGGCTTCGTTCTTTTGAGTCGAAGCGGCGGCTAAGCGCTCACGATCTTCGCGACTCACTGAGGCTTGCAACGAGTCCGTAATTTCTGCGCTGAGTTCGTGCTCCGCCTCAATGGAACGGGTAAAGGGAATTTGGAAGTCCTTGCCCGCAACTTGTAGATTGCGCCGCAGGTCCACTAGCGTGTAGCGCAAACTCAGTGATCCTTCTTCGATCTGATAACTGCCGCTGACAATCGCGTCTACACCTAGCTTTCGGCCCATTTGCAAGGGATCAACGTTCCAGCCTGCCAGGCTTGTGGGAGTAGGGACGGCGCGAACTTCGAGGATTCGCGCGTTGGTCAATTTGGCGTTAAGCACGTCGGCCAAGCCCACGCCGAAATAGTCATAGCTCTTGTCTACGCCGGCGTTGCGGAAGGGAATGATCGCGATCGACCGGACCGGTTGTTTGAACGCCGCAAGTTCGCGCGCGTGTTGCTGTTTTTCCCAAAACCAATATCCCGCTCCCGCGGCGATGACCAATAATACGGAGACTAAGATGACTGCCGCCGTGACTCGTTTTTTGGACTTGGCTTCGCTCGGGATAGGCGAAGGCGTAGCAGGCGATAACGGAGGTTCGGCGAGCCGCCGCAGGTCCACGGATAATTCTTTGGCCGATTGGAAACGCCGTCCAGGATCTTTCTCGAGGCATTTGAGGATGATGCGTTCCAATTCTGGCGAAATCCGGGAATTAAGTGCGCGCGGAGGAACCGGGGGATGGTGAAGAATGGCATTGATGACGCGCGACGGCAGCTCTTCCGGGAAGGCCCGTCGGTCGGTGGCCATCTCGTAAAGCACTGCGCCGATGGTGTAGATATCAGCGCGGGCGTCCACGGACTCGCCCTGGAGTTGTTCTGGCGGCATATAGGGTAGTGTGCCGGCGCCTGCTTGCGTATCCGTCAAGGTATCGGCGGCGGTCACTTCGTTTATCTTAGGCAGCAGCTTCGCCAGACCGAAGTCCAGTACCTTGGCCTGTCCCCGCTCCGTGATGGCGATATTGCGAGGTTTTAAATCGCGATGGACAATGCCGCGTTCGTGAGCTTGTTCCAGCGCAGCAGTGATTTGCATCCCCAAGGCAACCACTTCCTTTTCCGGGAGGGCGCCACTGCCAAGCCGCTCCGCAAGCGTGTTCCCCGGGACATATTCCATTACGAGAAAGTCGATGCCATCTTGTGTATCGAACTCGTAGATCGTTTCAATATTGGGGTGGCTTAATTTGCCGAGTGCGAGAGCCTCTTTGCGGAATTGGCGGCGAGAGGAGTTATCGGTTAGGGTACCTGAGGGAAGCACCTTAAGCGCCACATCTCGCTCAAGTTGCTCATCATGAGCGCGATAGACGACCCCCATCCCTCCGGCGCCGACTTGTTCGAGGATGCGGTAGTGGCCGAGAGTTTGGCCTATCATGAGGCGGGACCTGCCTTGGCCGTCATCTTAGGTTGCGCGATGAGGCAAGTCAACGCACGACGCAATTTAGACTCGAGTTCTCATTGCCAGCGGAAGGATGTCAACAGAGCCAGACGACTTCTACTCGCTGCGCAGGGCCACGATGGGATCCACGTACATAGCGCGGCGGGCAGGAACGTAGGAAGCCGCGAGCGCGACCCCGATCAGCAACAACGCGACGCCGAGGAACGTAACCGGATCGTAAGTGCCAATACCAAAGAGGAGGCTCGCCAGAAAGCGCGCAAGAACGAACGCACCGGCCAGGCCGAGCCCAACTCCGATGAGGGTCAATTTAAGACTTTGCCCCAAAATCATTCCACGCACATTGGCGAGCTGTGCGCCAAGTGCCAGGCGGAGCCCAATTTCCCGCGTGCGCTGGCTGACGGTATAGCTCATCACGCCATAGATTCCGATTGCCGCGAGCAGGAGCGCGAGCGCGGCAAAGATTCCGACGAGGACCGCGGAAAAGCGGCGTGGCGAAACGGAATCCGAGAGCAGCCCATCCATGGTCGTTATGTGAGTGATCGGCAGATTGGGATCCACTTTGTGGACGACGTCTCTTATGCCGGCCGCAACCGTGATGGGATCGGAAGCGGTGCGGACTACAAGATAGGGTGTCCACCCGCCAACGAAATAGGCGTCAAAGGTTGGCCCGGCATCGAGTCCAAACTGGTGCACGTTGCCAACGATGCCGATAACGGAAAACCAGCAGGGTTTTGGGTCGAGGGAACAGAAATTGACGCGCTTGCCAAGTGCATCTCCTTTCGGCCAGTAGCGCCGCGCCATGCTCTCATTGATGACTATGTTCAGGACTTTCCAGTCGTCCTCGTTGAAGTAGCGACCGGCGCGCAATGGAATTCCCAGCGAAGAAAAATAGCCGAGACTCACGCTACGAGTCTGCGCGATCGGGCGTGCGCCAGCGGCAGGAACCGGCTGGCCCTCGATGATAAATCTTGACGCTTGGCGAAACTCATTGCCAAGCGGCAAATCGTCGATTCCCCCTGCTTGTTTGACGCCAGGCAGAGCACGGATTTGAGCGGCAATTTCTTCAAACTGCGAAGACTGCTTCTCGCCCAACTTAAGTTGTTCCTCCTGGGAGAGCTGGTTGAGCTGCGCAAAAGGGAGTGCGGGCTGCTGGATTTCCATCGTCAGGATGTGGTCGGGGCGAAAGCCGGGGTCGACCTCCAGAAGGTGCTGAAAACTCCTGAGCAGGAGGCCCGCACCGATGAGCGGAACGAGAGCCATGGCGATTTCGGAGATCACCAGCAAGTTGTGGGTTTTGTGATGCCCGGAGGAACTGGCTCCCTTGCTTCCCTGTTTCAGCGCGCCAGCCAGATTTGTCTTTAGCGTGCGCGCCGCGGGCAGCAATCCGCAAACGAGGCCCGTCGCGAGGCAAACTGCAATTGTGAATCCCAGGACCCAGCCGTTCAAGCCGGTTCCATTCAAGATGGCGAGATCCGCAGGGACTAACGCCATCAAGGCCCTCAGTCCAGCCATGGCGAAAAACACGCCCAGCACTCCGCCGAGCAGCGAGAGCAAAGTGCTTTCGGTGAGTAGCTGACGGATCAATCGCCAGGGGCTGGCCCCTAGGGCGGTGCGCACGGCAATTTCACGTTCACGCGCGGCGTTGCGCACCAGGAGCAAGTTCACGATGTTGGCGCAAGCAATCAGGAGAACAAGGCCGACCGCGCCAAACAACACAAGCAAAGTGCTGCGCATGCTGGCCGCGGAGGGATCCTGGAGCTTTTGCACTTGGACGCCAAAACCCTTATGAGCATCGGGATAGGCGATTGCTTCTTGTTGATTGAGCCGTCCGATTTCGTCGCGCGCCTGCGAGAGGGTGATGCCCGGTTTGAGCCGGGCGATGGCAACGAATGCGTGATGAATATGCTCGGTCAAGTCGTCGTCATATTGGCCGAGGGGCATCCATAAATCGGCCCAGCGCAGAAGTTGGAAACCGGCGGGGAGAATGCCTACAACGGTGTAGCGCTTGTTGTCGAGGGTAACGGTGCGGCCGACAATCGCGGGATCGCCCCCAAACCGGCTCTGCCAAAGACGATGGCCCAGGATCACTACTGGCGCACTACCGGCGTGGTTCTCTTCCGGGACGAAGGAGCGGCCAACCACGACGCGTGCCCCGAGCATGGGGAATAGATCAGAGCTGGCATAGCCAACCAGGATCCGCTGGGGGTCACCATCACCGGTCAGGTTGAGCCCTCTTGAGATTTCATCATAGGCCCCCATCTCCGAAAAGCTGGTGGCTTGCTGATGCCAGTCAGCGTAATCGCCCGGGGACAATCCGCCCCGGGGGACTTGTGGCGGGTAGGTGTTCCAGATCTCCACCAAATTTTCCGGGTGAGGGTATGGCAGGGGTCGGAGGAGCACATTTTCTACCACGCTGAAAATCGCCGTGTTCGCTCCTATCCCGAGCGCCAGAGTAAGCACAGCAACCGCGGTAAAACCGGGAGTTCTTGCCAGGTTGCGGAGTGCGTAACGAATGTCTTTCAGGAGGTTATCGAGCATGATGAGCCCTTCGCCGAGCAGAGTGTCCCCTAAAAAGATTATTGCTCATAGAACGCCAACCCTTCTGTTGGACGTGCATTTCCGCCGGAAGGATTCCTCGAATATCGCGCAAGCCGGAATCTCGTTTTTGACTCCAGAATCGGCAGTGATTGTACGTCTGTTCGGGGGCGGGCCCGATGGTGGTCTTGCGCTATGAATGATCCCTTCAAGTCTGCCTAAAAAATAACGCGCGGAAGACAACAAATTTTGGCGGTGGTATACTTGCGCGGCAGTCTTCCAGGCTTCGCATCATATTCGCCATGGAAAGTTACGACCTCATCGTGCTGGGCTCCGGTCCCGCGGGACAACGCGCGGCGATTCAAGCGGTGAAGTTCGGCAAGCGCGCGGCGCTCGTCGAAAAACTCGAAGTCATCGGCGGGACGGCGATCAACACCGGAACGATCCCCAGCAAAACCATCCGCGAAGCGGTCCTTCATCTTTCCGGCTTCCATTACCAGGGAATCTACGGCGTGAATTACCGAGTGAAGGAACAGATCACGATGGCGGACCTGGCCTTCCGCGCGCAGCATGTGATCAAAACCGAAATCGATGTGATCCGCGCGCAACTCTCGCGGAATGGGATCGAAGTGTTCACTGGCATGGGAAGCTTCGTCGATCCGCATCACATTCGAATTGTTGGTTCTCGCGGACAAGCCGATTACGAAGCCGCGAACATCATCATCGCCACGGGAACCAAGCCAGCGTCGACCTCACTCGTTCCCTTCAACAACCGCACGATCATCAATAGCGACCAGATTCTGCAAATGCCGGTAATTCCCAAAACGATGATCGTGGTGGGCGGCGGCGTGATCGGTGTCGAGTACACCTGCATGTTTGCCACGCTGGGTGTGCGCGTCACGCTCATCGAAAAGCGCCCCCGCCTCCTGGAGTTCGCCGACTCAGAAATGGTGGAAGCGCTTTGCTATCACCTGCGCGACCGGCGCGTCACGCTGCGGCTAAACGAAGAAGTGGAAAGCGTGGAAGACACGCCGGAAGCTGGCGTAGTGGCAAACCTGAAAAGCAAAAAGAAAGTTTCCGGCGAAGCACTGCTCTACGCCATCGGCAGACAAGGAAACGTCGACGAGTTGAATCTCGCCGCGGCTGGTCTCGAAGCCGATTCGCGCGGACGCATCCAGGTCGATGCGGATTACCGCACCAAGCAGCCGCATATATTTGCCGTGGGCGACGTGATTGGCTTTCCGAGTCTCGGCAGCGTCTCGATGGAGCAGGGCCGTATCGCTGCCGCGAAGGCCTTTGGCATTCCGATTAAATCGAACAAGGCACTATATCCGTATGGAATTTACACCATTCCTGAAATTTCGTTTATCGGGAAAACGGAGGAACAGCTTACCGACGAAGGCGTTCCGTACGAAGTGGGCATCGCCTACTTCCGGGAAATCCCGCGAGGACAGATTCGCGGCGACACCACCGGACGGCTGAAACTCATCTTCGATCCTGATTCGAAGCTACTGCTGGGCGTGCACATTATTGGTGAAGGTGCTTGCGAGCTGCTGCACATCGGGCAGGCGGTCTTCGCGTTGAAAGGCACTATCGAGTATTTCGTCGATAGCGTGTTCAACTATCCGACGCTCGCGGAATGTTATAAGACGGCGGCGTTCAACGGCCTGAACAAATTGGCCAAGACGTAGCCTCTTTGAATGGTGGTCTCAGCCGGGAAGACGCTGGCGCTTCAAGCTTAGGGAGAAAAACTCCAGGCATAAACACGATAGGCAGGCAAATCATGCGCAGGACAGCCGGTGTACTGGTGATGGAACATATCGCGGTGGGGCTTGTGGAAGGCGACAAGGTCGTCGGGCCGCTCCGCAGATATCCGGAAAAAGAGGATTCGGTAGACGCGCTGCTGGCCATGCCGGCGGACAAAATCGCGGAGTGCATCCGTGAGCAAATCGAATCGCTCGCTAAGGGGGAAAAGATTCACGCCATCGGATTAGGATTCCCCGGCGTGATACGGGATGGAATTGTCGAAGATTCCCCCAACCTGCATCAAGTAAAGGGATTCAATCTGGAAGGAGCACTGGCCGATGCGCTGCGTTTGGACGGCAAAGAAGTTCCCGTGCGTGTTTTCAATGACGCGGACGCCATGGCCGCAGGAATCGCGGCGACACGCGGCAAACTGCACAAACTGAATCGCGTATGGACTCTCGGAAATGGCATCGGGTTCGGCCGCTATCCGTGGAGCGAAGGCGTTTGGGAAGGCGGGCACTCGGTCGTCACTCTTGATCCCAGAGAAAATTTCTGCGGCTGCGGAGGGCGCGGACATCTGGAAGGCATCTTGGGATATCGCTCGATGCGGCTGAGGTTCATGGACATGGAGCCGGAAGAGGTTTTTGCGAACGCGAAAGCGGGCGACACGCGATGTTCGGAGTTTGTGACTCTCTGTCACCGTGCGCTGGCGGCAGCCACCGCAACGAGCATCCACATGGAAGGCCCCGGCCAGTTCTACATTACGGGACCAAACGCGAAATTCATCGATACCCGATTGCTCGAGAGGAATGTCCACGATATGGTGAAGATGAGCCCTCTGCAGGGCAGCCGCTTTGAAGTGATTCCCTCGAACGATGAGCTGGGGATTATAGGAGCAGCCGTCAATGCAGAGCGCGCAGCTCTTGCTTCTTAAACTAACCACACGCCTGCGAAGAGCGTCCGCAATGAGCAGGCTTGCATCCAAACTAAAACTAGAGCGCCTGCTGTGCGTAAGGCGGCAAGGGGCTAGCCTGGCTGGCAACCACTTTCCAACCACTCCCGCTGTTTACATAAATGTGCATGACGCGCATCTGGCTGTTCACGTACTGTCCCTTAAAAACTCCGCGTGCGGACCATAGACAGGTTGCAACCGCCGTTTCCCGGAAGATGTGGACCTTGATATCCGAGGAGTTGAAGGCTTCATACTTGACGGCGGTCGACTGCACAGCGTTGATAAACCCGGTCTTGTTGACCGCCTCGCCTCTGGAGAGCGTTCCCGTAAAATCGTCGCTATAAACTCGCCGGAAAAACGTTCCGTCGCTCAACTGGATCGCGTGCGCTGCCTCTTTTTCCAGGTTGACGATTTCCTGGCGCTGCAGTTCAGGGTCTATCGGCGGCGCGTTGCAACGGCTATAGCAGTCGTTCAACGATTCGTTTTGAGGACTCCACGCCGGAGAGAGAGCCAGCCAAATCGTGAGCAACGCTGCGATCTTATACATGCGGACAATCCTCCTCAGCAGCGCCGCGGAGCCACGCCGCGGCCCTCTTTATACGGTATATCGATGCTGCATCACCCGGCGGGGAGATCGGCGAAGATGTGATGTATTCGTGACGGCATGCGCAAAGGGAAGCAGAAACGACGCCGAAGACCTTGGAGCCACCGCCGGTCAAATAATTTAGATTCTGTGCATAAATATTTTGCGTAAACAGGTGCAAGGAAGGTGGGTGTACATTCGCCACATCCGGAAGGTCAAAACTGCCTATCCCGGTCAATACATGTCTGATCCGGAAAGGCCGCGTCTGCCCTCGCTGTATCAGGCAAGAGTTGCAAGGAGTCAACCATGTTGATGCGAAAAAACAGGCTCTGGGTAATTCTCGTCATAGCAGTGTTGGTTGTAACGGGCACCATGCTTGGGAATGCGGCGGCACAAAAAGCAGCTGTTCCGAAGCCGCAGAATAAACTGGCGATGGGTGAGGACGAGGTCAAGCAATTGCTGCCCCTCATGAATACGGACACGAAGGGCATGGTCTCCAAGCAGGAGTTCATGAAATTTATGGAAGCAGAATTCGAGAGATTGGATAAAAGCAAGAAAGGGGAACTAAACGTAAAGGAACTGACGCAGTCGAGTTTGACCGCAAGCCGTTTTGCCGGGAAGTAACCCCAGCACCACGGCGTCCAGACCAGAAGAAAGTAAAGTACCGATAGCCTTCGCGCCGTCGACTATCGGGGTAATCACTCATTCGCATGCCTACAAGAAATTCCGGCTATCGAAGGACCTGCCTTTCACACCTGTTTGCTGGAGCGCATCGATTGAGTGCCACATGACGCGCTCCGGCAGCAGCTTTGCGGCTAGAATTTCACCAGGATCGACAAATCGATAAAGGACTCATTCTTGCGAAGATCCGGGAACCAGATGCTGCCGATTCCCCCTCCGCAGGCCGCTTCCGCAGGCCCCAGGGAGGCTTGGCCTGAAGAGCTGCCGTTGCTGCATGTGTAAAATTGAGGAGAACCGTTATTTCCGCCGGGGGGCGTGATGCCACCCGCTCCGCTCCAATAAGGAACGTTGGCATGGCGATAATCGTATTCCCAGCGGAATGTGATGTATTGCTTGGGCATATAGTCAAACGTGACGGACGAATCCCAAGCTTTGAAGGGGTCCCCTGGATTCCCGGTGAAATACGGCGAATTCGTAGCTGCGGAAATGGCGCCTTCTCCATTGATAGGGGGAATTAGAACGAGGTAGCGTCCCGGATTGTTGATCTGGCCGCCGCCGACGGTTAGCCCGAACAGATCCCTGTGGAACCATAAGCGGTTGTAAAACATATAGCCTATAAAACTCTGCTTGGGCCCTCCCTTCGTACCGCCGTGGCAACTCACTCCGGATCCATACTCACACCCTAAGTCTCCAGTCAGTGAGAAGGCCATCTTGTCCAGGGTTTTTTCCGGTTTGTCGTAGTATTTGACCTCGATGCTGTTGTCGGTATGAATGCGACTGCGGCCTTTAATGAAGAGATCATCCTCGCCCACACCGTAATTGTTAGAAATGATGTTCAACCAAGGCTTCGGAGTCCATTTAATCTGTCCGCCCACGCCGGGCGTGTGGTTGGCCGAGGCGTAGGACTGCCAGCCGTTAATGAACCACGGCTCAATCTTCAAATGTGCGGTCGGAAAAATCTGCACCCGCACGCCATTAAAAAACCAGGGAGTATTAGAAGAAACATACGAAGGCTGGTAGGCCCAATTGTCGAAGTTGTAGTAACTGAACAGGCCGATGTAGGACATGAAGATCCCTGCGTCGACATTGATCCCGTGCAATACATTGAAGTGGTACCCGCCATAGGCTTCCGAAACATAGCGATAGGCATCGGCTAGATTCCATTGGCCGTGCCCTGGACTGGGGTCGTTCCGTGGCGTGGTCTCAGAATACATGCCGAACTGGGTCATCAGCCTGCCGCGTACATTGTCGAAGTGGAAGTCGCCGCCGACGCCGAGCTGCTCCAACTGGACCTCATACGATCGGAATAGTTCACTCGAACCGCCGATGGAGTGATCTGTGGGGTGGTTGAAGTCGGCGACATAGTTCGTGTCGACTCTGATTTCCGGCGTAAAGAATTTCGAGTCCCAAAATATCTCTTTTGTACGGGGGCTGCCATTCAGCCAGGTCCAATCCGCATCCGAAAAAGGCTCGATGTAACCTGGCTTTCCGTTTGTCGCAACGGCGGCCACGTTGGTTGGCGGGGCCTGATCTTGACGCGGCGGAGCGGCGGGTCCTATGCCTGAGGCGATGGCGCTCGCGCTTTTCACAATATTGGTTGACGCTGGCGAAGCCGCGTTCACCGCAGCGGGATTAGTCCCTGGCGCACCGGCCGCCACTACACCAGTCTCAGGTGGTCCCACTGTGGCAGCCGGTGGAGCGCCTGCAGGCTCCTTCGCTTCGAGTTCTGCCACGCGCTTCTCAAGTTGTTCGACGCGATCGAGGAGCATACGCTCGCGCTCTGTCAAGCCGGGCGCTGGAGCGTCCGGCTTGGCGGGGGCAGCTTTTGCAGGCGGCGTGTTCTTGTCTTTCTCATCGTCGGCAAGCAAAAGGCCTGGAGCTAAGCCGCCACAAAGCAATGCAGCCAAAATGCTCAAAATAAATATTCGTTTCTGGAGGAGCGCGCGCATATTTCTCTCCAATACTTACTGCCTGGCAACGGAATTTTCGGTGTCGGATTTCTAGCGTCTTCGAGAGGAAGAGAACGCTGAATCGTTCCCAATAAAGATGGGAGTCTCGTTGCCAAAAAAGGTTAGATTGCGGGGCATTAAAAAGTCATAAGAAGGCTGATAGCTTTTTGTAAGGGGAAATTGCAGCTTAGGAAACGAGTTAGCGGCGAAGGGGAGCGGAAGGGTCGCGCTGGGAAATCTCGAACGCTACAGCGCGCGCCTCCTCGTGAATCAAGCCATTCGTGGCGAGAATGACGGGGCCACGCAGCTGGTAAGGCTGTCCGGCGAAGTCGCTGACCGTGCCGCCTGCTTCCTCAATCAGCAGAACTCCGGCGGCGGTGTCCCACGGCTTAAGCCCGAACTCCCAAAACCCATCGAAGCGCCCGGCAGCGACGCTGGCCAGATCCAGCGCGGCGGAGCCGTCCCGGCGGACGCCATGCGAGCGCAAAGTGAAATCCCAGTAATAGTGAATGTTGGGATTCGCCAAACGTTTGTGGACGGGGAACCCGGTGCAGAGAAGACTTGTTGCGAGCGTATCTACCTTCGACACGAAAATTCTCTTGCCGTTCAACGTAGCGCCAGCGCCGCGGGCAGCGGCAAACAGCTCGTCGTAGAAGGGATTGTAGACGACGCCAGCTAGAAGAGCGCCGCGTTCCGCAAGGGCGATCGAAACGGAAAAACAAGGATAGCCGTGGGCGAAATTGGTCGTGCCGTCGAGCGGGTCCACGTGCCAGCGAAACTCTGACTCGCTTTCGTGGCCGGTTCCCTCTTCTGCGGCGATCGAGTGTTCCGGAAAATATTTTGTCAGGCGCGCAACAATGGCTTGCTCGGAGAGCTTGTCCGCTTGCGTGACCAGGTCGACGTCGCCCTTGTAGCTGATCTGTGCGGGACGGTCGAACTCTTCACGCAGGATTTTGCCAGCTTCCTGGGCGATTTCAATGGCGGCATCGAGATAGTCTTTGCTCATGGGGAAACTGCCGAGCGGAGCGTGTGTTCAGACTGCGCAGTACGCAATGCGTTCTCCACTTTACCATCAGCGCCGAAGAAAAAGCTTCGTCCGCGAACGCGAAGTCTGTTACTGGATATTTCTTCTAGATGGCCGCCGTTTTTAAAGGCATCTCAATCCCATCCGAGTTAAACTAAATTCCCAGCCTGAATGTGAGGGAGCATGAAGTTTCAAATGTGGAAGCTCCGGCCTCGGGCGTGTTTGCTCGCACTGTCTTTGCTCTTGATCAGCACAGTACGCGTATCCGCCCAAAGCAGCAAAGTCATGGGCGAAGTGCACTTTGAAGGTGATACGCAGATCGATCGCGATTCGGGCGTGTGGATCGACGGCGATTACGTCGGCTACGTGAAGGAACTCAAGGGCGACAAGAAAGTCCTACTGCTGCCGGGCAAGCACCAGATCGCCGTCCGGCAGGCAGGGTACTCCGAGTTCACCCAAGAGGTGGTTGTCGAGCCCGGCCAAGTGCAAACGATTCGAGTCAAAATGCAGCTGCTCCCCGGCGAAAAAATGCCTGAAGTGACTTCTGAGCTTAAGGTTACGGTTCAGCCAAAGCGCGCGGCCGTCTTCCTTGATGGTCGTTACGTGGGCCACGCCAGTGAGCTCGGCGGAAAATTTCATTCACTGGTGGTCAATCCGGGAAAGCACAAGATTAAGATCGAGCTGCCCGGATATCGGACGTATGAAACCGAAGTTGATGTGCTGGCTGGACAAAAGGCGGAAGTGAAGACCGAATTGGTCAAAGGCAGCATCGAGCAAGCCGGCTCGGACATCAAGAAGCCGCAGTAGCCTCGCGTTTTTCTGGAAATATCAAACAACAATCAAAAGGCCGTCAAGAATTGTCACTGCGGACCGGTGAGATACGTCTTGCGCGAACGGACATGATAGTCGCCGTTCAGGACTTTGACTTCGATTTTGCGGTACGTATTGGCGGGCCCGCGCGGCGTGGGGTAATAGGCCAGGCGGTATTGCGTGCGTAACTCGCGATCGATCAGGTCGAAGATCACGTCGAGCTCCTGAGGCGTGTCCGGAAAAAACATATCGCCGCCGGTGGTTTCCGTAATCGTCGTGAGCGCGTGCTCGCCGGCGGTGTTGCGGCCACTCTCATTTTTCATGGGGCGAATGACGATGGTGTAGAGCAGCGCGTCCGAACGTACGGCCTCTTTGCGCGCGGCTTCAAAGTCAGCGGTGCTGGTGGTTTCGCCCGCATCTGTAACCAGAATGATGACTCGTCGCCGATCTTCTCCGCGCCGCTCCAGGGCCTTCGCTCCGAGAAGGACGGCGTCGTAGATCGAAGTGCCCGCGCCAGGCGGAATCCTTCGTACAGCGGCCTGCAGGACGGAAACATTGTCCGAAAATGCGGCTATTTGCGTGACATTCTCATCAAAGCCAAAAACCGAAAGGCGGTCGCCAGGACGCAATACCTGACGGATGAAGTGCGCGGCAGCCTCTTTCTCAAAGGCAATTTCCTTGTTCGCGCTCAGGCTGGAATCGATCATCAACGCAAGGTCGAGAGGCTGCTGCGTTTCGGATTCGAATACTTCGATTTTCTGGAGCGTACCTTCTTCGTAGACCTGGAAAGCTTCGATCGGCAAATCCGGCGCGGGCTTGCTGTGCTCGTCAAGAACGCTTGCCAAAATACTTACGAGTTCCACTTTAACTTTGATCTTGCCGCGCTGCTGATCAGCGTCTTCAGGCGGCCGAAGCGGCGGCTCCGGCGTTGGCACAATGGTCCCGGGCGGCGGAGGCGAAGGCAGAGATGGCGGCACTGGAGCTGCGGCATCGGCGGAAGAGGAATTGGCAGGCAGCTTGGGCTTCGGTTGCGCCCAAGGCGGGCGGTCAGGCTTGTCTTGAGCGAAAGCGATCCCGGCCACAAAGAGCACGGCGAAAACAGCGGCAGCAAGGGCGCGAGGGGGTGCAGTGCTCATTGATTCACTAAGATGCAGGTTTCGCCGCGCGTGTCTCCAGGGGAGCTGGAGGCATCTCGCCGTCGGCCCAAACGGCGCCGTCTTCAAAATATTCCTTCTTCCAGATCGGAACAGTGCGCTTCAGGGTGTCGATGGCGAAGCGGCAAGCGTCGAACGCCGCTGGCCGGTGCGCCGAGCTGACAGCGATGAACACGCTGGTCTCACCGATTTCGAGCCGCCCGAGCCGATGGGCGATGGCGACGCGGTGAATCGGGAATTCCTCGTGGATTTGCCCGGCGATTTCCCGGATTTTGGCCAGCGCCATGGATTCGTAAGCTTCGTAGTCCAGATAGAGCGTGCGACGTCCATGGGAATGATTGCGAACGCAGCCGTCGAAGGTAACGACGGCGCCGTCTTCGGCGGCACGGACATGCCGGATCAGGGCTGCTTGATCGATAGGGTCGCGCACCAGCGCAAGAAGGTCGGGTTGTGAGGATTTGGTCATGGATAACTGCATTAGCCGCCACTTACGGGCGGGAGAAAAGCTACTTCATCACCGGAATGGAGCGGCGTGCTCCACGCAGCAAATTCCTGATTGCGCGAAGCGACTAACGAAGCCCGGAAGCGTGCAAGTTCGGGGTGACTCGCACCGTAGTGCGAGAAAAGCGCTTCGATCGGTGCGCCGTCAGGGAGTTCGACCGAGTCTTCGCCCTGGCCGACGATCTCTCTGAGGCGGCCGAAGAAAAGCACCTTTACGCGCGCGCTCTGGGAAGAGAGGCTCACAAGAGAATTGTAACCTGCGGAAGAGTGCCGGGCCATAGCCTGCGCGGTTAGCGCCAACAGACATGCAGGTTAATACAATTTTGACATGTTTGAACGGGAAAACCGTTTTGAACTTTACTACCGCTTGACCACGGGCCGAGGCTTGCGTAGCGTTCTGACATAGCTTGTTCTTGTGTTTTATTTGAAGAGGATCGAACAAAATCGCAATGAAAATTCTCGTGACGGGATCGAGTGGCCTGGTGGGGAGTGCGCTGGTGCCCGCGCTGGTAAAGGCTGGGCACACAGTTTGCAGACTGGTGCGGCCAGGAACTATCACAAAAGATACAGCGAATGATGGTTTTCAAGTGGCATGGAATCCCGCGACAGGAGAACTCGGCGGCGCGGCGGTTGGCGCGGACGCTGTCGTCAATCTTGCCGGGGCGTCGATCGCCGATGGACGGTGGAGCGCCGCGCGCAAGGCGGAGTTGCATGCAAGCCGCATCGATACGACGCGCGCACTGGTCACCGCCCTGGCAAAGATGAACGCGCGGCCGAGAGTGCTAGTGTCCGCGTCGGCGACAGGCGTATACGGCAATCGCGGTGATGAGTTGCTGACGGAAGAAAGCCAGCCCGGTAATGATTTTCTCTCGAACCTGGCGAAGGGCTGGGAAGCCGAAGCACTGAAAGCCGAAGCGATTGGCATCCGCGTCGTACTCGCGCGATTCGGAATTGTTCTTGCGCGGCACGGCGGCGCGTTGCCGCCGATGATTCTTCTCTTCCGGTTCTTCGCTGGAGGGAAAATTGGTTCGGGCCAACAGTGGATGTCCTGGACTTCGCTCGACGACGTGATTGAGATATTGCGTTTTGCGCTAGAAAAGGGAGAGGTCAGAGGCCCGATCAACGTAAGCTCTCCGCAACCAGTGCAAAACGCGGAGTTCACGAAAACTCTAGCGAGCGTGATGCACCGGCCGGCTCTCTTCCCTGCCCCCGCGTTCGCGTTGCGCCTTGCGCTCGGCGAAATGGCCGACGCGCTGCTGCTATCCAGTCAGCGCGTCTTCCCGAAAAAACTGGAAAGTCTCGGCTACCGCTTCCTCCACTCTGACTTAAAGAATGCATTGGCTGCGGTCCTGGCAGGGAAATGAATCTCCCTGCGCAACCTACTTGATCATGTTGAGGGTGACATCCACTTTCAGAACATGTCCGGTGACCGGGTCGGTTGCCACCGTCGACTGAATCGTCTGCCCGTCGCGGATGAGCAGATTTACCTGTGTACGAAATTCTTGTTGGACCGGGTCGTTGGCGGAAACTTCGCTTCCTCCAAGGGAAGCCGGCTTTTGGTTGGCGCCCGCTAGGTAAATCGAACTCTTCTCCAAGCTCAGCCTTAAAAGGAAACGGCCGTCATCCATCTTTTCTGCGCGGCCGTCAAGATTGGTGGTCAAGGGATACTGGCCCACATGCTTTGCACCTGCATCGCTGGATGTAGCAACAGGAACGTGAAAAGTCATGCGCACGGCCGCCGGTGCTCCTCGGTCGTCGGCATTCACAAGTAAGGTGTAAGGCAAGCTGCCGACTTTCTTGTCACCGTCGTATTCGTTGAAGACAACTTGCACACGCAAGGGCGTAATGGCTTTCAGAGTCTCGGGAACTTTGCTGGCCTCGGAGCTTTTCTCTTTGTCTTGCGCCAGCAACCGCGAAGTTCCAAAGACCATGCAAACAAGCAATCCTGCCAACGCTGTTCTCTTCATCGAACGCTCCTTTTTTGCAAATCTCCAATAGTTCAACGGATTGTCTTCTCTTTCTCAAGCGCAGATTCCTCGCTCACGATCGCCAGCGGCTTTATCTCAATGGGCGAAATGGTAAGGGGCGAAAGCTGAAAGTCTTGCGAAGGTTGCTCGGAATGCTCAGCAACCAACACATCCGCTTTCACACCACCGTTTCTCAGTCCAGCAAGCAACGCATCCACGGCCCGCTTCTGCCCGGCGGGAATTAAAACGAAGACTCGCTCTACCTGATTACCGCTTGTAACGGGGCGGCGACGGTCCGGCTCTCTTTTCGCGGCTTGAGTTCTAGATGGAACGACAGCCGGTGCCAGCGCATCCGGAATCTCTGTTGGCGCGGGATCGCGCGTGGCAGTATTTGTCTGCAGGTTGGACTCCGCCCCCGCGCGCCGGTGCCCTTGAACGAAAACAATCGCCACAACTAGGGTCGCAACCACGCCGATAGCGGCAAATGCGGGAGCCCACGTGCGTCCTGGAACTGGTCGCTCATTCAGTTGAACGCGCACTCGTGGAAAGAGCGAACCAGGCACTTTTGCGTTGGCCGTAGCGTGCAAGCCAGTATCGATGGCCGCAAAGAGTTGCATCTCTTCGGCAAAGGCCGCACGGCAGGACGCGCAAGCGTCCAAGTGCAAACGAAGTTCGAGCGAAGGTTGGACCGCCGCCGCGGCGGCGTCAGTCAGCGCCGTTCGATGGCCTTCGCAAGTTTTCATTTTCGATGGCATCGCAATTTCTCCGCTAACTGCTTTCTGGCAAAAAACAATCTCGATTTCACTGTTCCGACCGGCAGGCCGAGCATCTCCGCCACTTCTTCGAGCGAATGCCCTTGCATCGCCGCGAGCAGCAGGACGAGCCGGTGTTTCTCCGGAAGCGCGTCCATGGCGCGGTCGAGATGCGCCTGAAATTCGCTGGTGGCGGCCAAGTCCTCCGTAGAAGGCCGGGACGCCGTTTGCAACCAAAGCGTTTCGCGAACTTCGCGGCGCCTCGAAGAACGCGCTCGGTCGATCGCCAGCCGAAACGCGATGCGCACGAGCCAGGCGCGAAATCGCGTGCGATCGCGCAAGCGTTCAAAACGCCTGTACGCCCGCAGCAGCGCTTCCTGCGCAACGTCTTCCGCATCCGCGCTATTGCGAAGCACACCGCGCGCGACGCGATACGCCAGCGGTCCGCATTCCGCGAGCCGCTCCTCGAATTCGCGGCGGAGAGCAGCCGCAGCCGCTTCCTGCGCGAACTCTTTCTCGGCGGTACGGCCTGGCTGGATCAGAACCAGCTCCTGCATTGGGTCTTTTATGCGAGCCGAAGGCACTCGCCCTCCCCGTACATCTGCCAGACGCCACGGCTAGTCATTTGGTTCACGGAAGTTTACATAGCCCGCGTATTCAACCAGTCGGCTGAATACACGGGTTCCTGAAAAATGGCACAAGGCGCACCCAACCCATGAGATGACTCCCGTTTTGGAACAGTGGCTTAGCCCCACAGTTCCATAGCGAGATGCTCGACGTCGTAATCCAGAACTTCAGCTCTTCCGGGAGGCACGTGGTGGCTGTGGACGCGGCGAGCGGCGCCGTGATCGGCGGGACACTGGGAGGATGGAGCTGCGTTGCGCCGGGTCCCGCGCAATTCGATGGAACCTAGGAGATCAGCCGCCTGCCCGTTGGCCACGACTACCAGGTGTATGCGGAGCCGCTCGACAATACTGTGTATCCCTCGCTGGTCAGCCCCGCCAAGGCATCGCTGTGCCGCAATCCCACGACGCATGCGGGCAGGCCTCCATTGCAGGCCTGCCAGGGGCCCGCGGTGAACACTAGCTTCACGACGCGCACGCGCCCTGGCTCGTAAATCGTTCTCCACACTGACAACTGACAAATGGTAGTGGGTTTTCGGTTGCGCAGCTTCTGGGAGTTACACTGCCGCCGCAAGGGCGGCCACTCGGATTCGTCAGCCGATCCCAACCATGTGTTGTTCCAAGGCACTCCTCCTGCTAACGATGATGCGGGTCCCTCGTCCATATAGCGAAAGGGGCAATCGCATCTGCCGCATGACGGGGGCGCGTGCTAGGGGGAGGGATCTGTGATCTCATTCGTCCAAGACCTGCGTTATGCACTCCGAATGTTGCTCAAGAGCCCCGGATTTGCAATTGTTGCGGTGCTGACCCTAGCACTGGGGCTTGGCGCCAATGTCGCTACTTTCAGCGTCGTGTACGGAGTTCTGCTGCGGCCGTTGCCCTTCCCGCATCCTGAGCAACTCGTGCGCATCTTCGACGACCTGCGTGGCCCCAACGAGCAGGATGTGGGCATGTCCGCGCCAGAGCTTTGGGATTTGCAAGATCGCTCCGGCGTGTTTCAGGATATCTCGGCTGTGGCGCCG
Source organism: uncultured Acidobacteriota bacterium (assembly GCA_963705855.1). Lineage (GTDB taxonomy): Bacteria > Acidobacteriota > Terriglobia > Acidiferrales > UBA7541 > Acidiferrum. Next base: position 21,795 of record CAVPLA010000034.1, on the reverse strand, counting down.
AGTAATTCGGCAATCGGCGGTGGAGAGCGGACGGTCCGCGCTGAGAGTCTCGTCACGAGTCCCGATTACTTCGCCTTGCTGGGAGCGAAGCCGCAACTTGGCCGGGTCTACACGTCGCAGGATGCCGCCCCGGGATTCCTGGAGCCTGTCGTTATCAGCGACGGCTTTTGGCGCCGCAACTACGGTTCGGACCCGAACATAGTCGGGCGGAAAATGCGGCTCGATAATGACATGTACACGATTGTGGGGGTGATGCCCCCAGGCTTTCGTCATCCGGGCCGCACGTTGAATACCGACGTGGAAGTCTGGATCGCGACCGGCTTCAACGGCCTTCCATTTCCTGTTCCGGCGCAAAGGTCACTGAGAATGATTCCGGCCGCAATTGGGCGCCTGAAGCCTGGCTTGACTCTTGCGCAGGCGCAAGCGCGGCTCGATGCTTATGTATCACAACTCAGCCGACAGTTTCCCACCGAATACCCCACTGCCTCTACATGGGCGGTACGGCTTGTGCCGGTCAAAGAAGACTTGGTCGGCCCGCAGCGCACGGAATTGTTCATTCTTTTCGGCGCGGTGGGATTTGTGCTGCTTATCGCGTGCGTGAACATTGCCAATCTTCTTCTGGCGCGCTCTTCGGGACGGCGGCGCGAAATCGCCATTCGCCTGACTATGGGCGCGAGCCGCGCGCGTCTGGCGCGCCAACTGTTGACAGAAAGCACGCTCTTGTCGCTCATTTCCGGCGTACTCGCCCTGGTTACTGTTCTCCTCTTGAAGAACGCCATCGTAAGCCTCGCTCCCACCGATACTCCCAGGCTCAACGAGGTTGACGTCAGCGCCGGGGTACTTTTCTTCGCTTTCCTGATCGCGATGCTCACAGGCGTGGTCTTTGGGCTGGCGCCCGCGCTGCAAGCTGCGAATCCTAACCAGCTTGAGAATCTGCGGGAAGGCAGCCGCGGGTCAGGCACCGGCAGACGCCATACTCGGCTTTCGCGAATTCTTGTGGTAGCGGAGGTAGCGCTCTCGATCGTTTTGCTGGCGGGCGCCGGGCTTCTACTGCGAAGTTTTTGGCGGGTGCTTGAAGTGCGCCCTGGATTCAATCCCAGCCATCTGACTACGGTGCAAATTTGGATTCCCATATCCAACAATCCGGCCTCTGACCCTTATAGCGTCGAGGAGAAGCGCGCCGATTTTCTGCTGGAAGTCTTTCGCCGTGTGTATGCGCTCCCAGGCGTGGAACAGGCGTCGATTTCCGGAAACGACACTCTACCCATGAACTCTGGGAGGAACTACTCCCAATTTTCGATCCAGGGGCGTGCAACGGAATCGGAACGCGGCCCGATTGCGGACATTGCGGTGGTCGACGCGCAATACTTTCGCACCATGGAAGTCCCTTTGATAACCGGACGCAATTTCACCGCCCTCGATACCTATAAGACACAACCGGTTGCCGTGATCGACCAAACCCTCGCACGGCAGTATTGGCAGGAAAAAGATCCGCTCGGACAACAGGTTAAGTTTGGATTCGGACGAGGTACCCAAGGGGTCACAATTGTCGGCGTGGTTGGCGATATCAAGTCGGACGGTTTTGAAGCTCCCAGCGTCCCGCATATTTACGTTGCCCTGGGGCAGTTCGCGCCAGTCAACGCCGTGGTTTTTCTTCGGAGCAGGGACGACGTGGAACATCTCGGCGAAGCCGTGCGCCGCGAGGTGGAAAGCGTGGATCCCAATGTTCCGGTCCACAGTCTCAGCTCCATGGACCAAATCATCGCCAGATCCGTGGCTGACCGGCGTTTTTCTCTCGAGCTTCTGGGTGTTTTTGCGGCGGTAGCGCTGCTGCTCGCCGCCATTGGCATTTACGGCGTGATGGCATATTCCTTCAGCCAGCGCGCGCACGAAGTGGGAATCCGCATCGCTCTCGGCGCCCAGCGCCTGGATATTCTGCGCATGGCGTTGGGAGAAGGTATGCGGATCGTTTTAATCGGATTGGCTTCGGGTCTCGTGGGAGCTGCGATAATGACGCGATTCTTCCGGTCCATGCTTTTCGGAATTGAGCCAGGCGATCCAATGACCTTCCTTTCTGTTTCCACCATTCTTGCTGCTATCGCGCTTTTCGCTTGTTACATTCCAGCAAAGCGCGCAACGCGCGTGGATCCTCTCGTCGCCTTGCGCGAAGAATAAGCCACTTTGCCCGCATCCGCTAAACTCCGATCTCGCTGGATAATTGCGTCACCCCCAGGGCCGCTACTTGGGACCCTGCCAATCGACGGGCTTTGCACGCACCAATCGCGTTTCGGGACGTGGCTCGCCGCATCCTCCAGCGACAATCCTCGCTCAGATGAAGTTCGTTACGTTTCTGTCTCCGCAAAAATCGGTAAATTGCTAATCGGAAATTGAATCGCTATCAAACAAAACGCATCTTTGAGATTCCGTTCCACGGAAGGGTCCGTCCAAAAAGCAACCGGCCCCGGGGGGTGGCCAGGGCCGGTCGCGAGGGTGCAGCCGTTGGCTGCGTTCTACTGACTTGGCAGGAGAAGCTGTGTAAAGCCAGTCGTGTTTACGTCGCGGAAGAGCGGCGTGCGCGGCGGCAACAAAGCAGGAGTCAGGAACTCCGAATCAAAGTTGTAACCGCGAGTCGGCGGCGAGTACACGGTGTTGCAGCACTTGTACAAACCGGTTCCCTGACGATTGTAGTACATGCTGATGATGGAGCCCTCGTAGTTGAGAGTCTGACCGCCCCAGTTTTCGAGATAGCGCAGGAAGTTGTGCACTCCACCGTCTGTACCGAAGTCCTGGTTCGTGGTGTAGGCCGTGGGTTGCGGGAATGAGATGCCTTTGCCGGCCATGATCGCCGTCCGGTAATAGCTGGTGGTGGCATTTCGCGCTGGATTGTTGGCAGCGGCCGGAGGAGGTTGGTCATATGGGGTGATAAAGGAATTGACGTCATTCCAATTGTTCGAGAGCAGGGTGACAGAGTCCGCCGCGACAGAGCTGGCAGCGTGCGCTGTGCTCCAATTGTTGCCGCTGCAAGTGCTGATGCAATTGAAGTCGCCATGGATGTAGGCAGGGTTTTCCGTGGCAATCGTGAGGCCGCAAATCACGCCGCTCGGGCAGATATTGAGGTAATTGGCTATGTTAGCGCCGTCAAAGATCTTTACGGCGCGGCGGAAAAAGAAGTTCGGATTCTCGCGCGCTTCGTTTGCGTGGATGACATAGTCGAACGGCCAGATGGTTGTCGGGGCGGCCACAGTGCAATTGGGGTGCGCCGCGAGAGCGTTGGCGGTGGTGGTGCCGACAAGGGCGGTAGCGACGGCGGCTGGTGAACCGGCGCCGTAGTAGCCATTGCCACCGTTCAGACCGGCTGTATAGGCCGCACTGGCATGTGTGGCGTCCTGTCCGTAAGTGAAAAAGGGAGTGGTTCCCAGCCCGTCGAGGTCCTCACCCGAATCGAGTGTACTGTTCGGGCAGCCATATTGGTTGGCTGGGTTGACGAAGTCCTCGAAGCCATACTCTCCGGTTTCGTTGCCGCTAAAAGACGTCGGAGGCCACCCCCCAGGGAAGCTGGTGGTAGCAGTGTAGTTGCCACGGCGATCAGAGATGTAGACAGCGTAGTCGTTGGGAGAATTGACTGTATCGTAGGCCTGCGCGCCGGAGCCTGGAAGGGCTCCTGTGAGGTACCTAGCCAAGTTGACTGCGTCGAGTTCAATGTAGGTCATGGCGCCGTTCAGGGGGACCATCTGCCTGTAAGGAGTGCCGCCGACGGTCCCAGCAATGTCAGCGTCACGAAGTTCGCCTTCACGCGTATCGAACAAAACATTGGGCCAGTAGTCGCCCGGTAGGGTCGGTGCGACAGTTACCTTACCGGTCGTCCCGGCCGACAACGTTATTCCGCAGCTAAGGTACGGATTTCCACCCGTTGACGGCGACCAGTTGGATGGGTTGTCGCGCACGCGCTCCAGACGAATGATCGCGTTCGGGTGCACGTCGGGGCAGGTTGACGGGGGGATCTGGCCGCTCGTGGGTAGAGTGAGGAGCGGCTCGTTGGGACCGAATCCCGGGCCGGACGTCAATGACGCCTGCGGATACAAGTCGCGTCCTGCATAGCCGTAGCCGAGCACTTCTAGAGTTACGTCTTTCCAAGTGCCGCAAGGAGTACCTGAATAGTTGGTCTGGATCTCGATCTTTATGAACCCCTTGATAGTGGGCGTGCCATAGTTTGGCTGGGCGGTGGTGGGTCCCGGCACCCAATATCCGTCTGCGGTGTTATAGGCCGTAGCGTTTAAAACCGCGGCGGAGGCTGCCAGCGGTACCGGCAAGGTGCTAAAGCCCGCAGTGTTGTTCGCGGTCATTCTTGTATAGAGAGCTGCGGGGAAGCCGCCGTACGCGGTCCAACCCGTAGCGGGCTGCGCGAGTTGGGACAAATCGACAGGGGCAACGGTGGTGTCTATGCAAGTGAGGTTCGTAATATCGTTTTTGTTGTCTGAAAGAAGAACCCTAAAGCTGGCCTGGGCGAAATAGCGCTCAGCAGTGATCGTGGCGGCTTCGCCAACATAGGGACGACGGATAATGTCCGTAGGCTGAGTGGAGCCAGCGCCGAGGGTGACGATGGCGAGATTCAACGTTTGCGCGCCGGTGGCGCCATCCCGCAGGTTGCCTGCGTAATTGGCGCTGCCAAGGGAAATGGTCGACCAGTTGGGATTTGTCGCTGAGCCTAAGGTCCCAACCAAGCTGCCTTCTGTGTAGGCCAGGGGCCGTGTGCCGCTGCCATTGAAAATGTTCACAGAGCCGTTATACGAGCCCGTGGTCGTAGGAAAGCCGTTGGAAAGGTTGGTGCGGATCACGTTCAGGTAGGCTGTGACCGGTTGCGAGAGCGTCAGGGAGCTGCCCGAGGCGAGGAAGAGGTTCCCATTGGTTTGTGTGCGGCCGCCGAAATTGAAGTTCGGACCAGGAAAGAAGCTGAGGTCGGTGTTCGAGAAGACGCCGAATTGGAACATGGGGATACCGACAGTTTGCGTGGTGCGCTGCAGCTTCACCTCGGAGCCAGACGTGGTGCGCGCGGTTACGCTCAGCGTATATAGCGTCTGGAGTGCAGTCATTCCCTCGTACGTTCCGGAGTTGATCACATTGGTGGTGGCGAGAGGGTTTCCATTGGTGTCTGTCGGAAAGCTAATGACGTAGCCGCTGCTCCCGTTGTATTGAACGTAGTTGATGCCGGCAAGGGCCGGAGGAGTCGTTTGGAGGGCGTTAATTTGAGCACCGCTGGGCGAATAGTTCTGATCGAAAAGCGTGCCAATATCCGCCGTCAACTTCTCCATGCCTGCTTCCGCGGCATAGAAAGCCTTGCTGTAGTCATTGTTGTAGCCGCTGAGCTTCTGCCCGGAACTAATGAGCAGAACGAAGCCAACCAGCAGGCTGGACATGAGCAGCATGAGCAACATGGTGGTAAGCAAGGCGATGCCGGAATCGCGTCGCATCAGTTTATTCGGGGCATTCATTGTAAGGCTCCTCATTATTTATACCGGTTGACGTAGGCCATGCTGCGGAGGCTGAGCTGCGTCTGGAAGTTTTCACGAGCGTACTGTTTGGTCTGACCGAGCATGCTGGTCGAACGCGTACTCATAAAGAGATTCACAGACCGTATCTGGCTTTCGGAATAGCCGCTGGGGACAGTGAGCTGATTCACGGCAACGCCGTCGTTGAAATTGTAGGTAAATTGCAGGTTCTCAAGCGTCTCTCCGACGGGCTGCGCAGCGTTGAAATTAACCGCGCGATCGAGGCGGATGTGGATCGGGTCAGTCACGTTATCAAGCCAATAGGAAACCATCCAAATGCGGGTGGCCGATGTTTGCGGATAAGTGCCAAGATAAGTGACAACGCCGGTTGTGCCATTGACGGTGGAATTCTGGAGCTGTTGAATCGTGCCGCCGGTCGCACCGGTGATTCCGTTGAGATGGAAAGCATCGCCCGAAGCGAAATTCAGCGTTTGGCCGGACACGCTGGTGACTTCCTGCAGAGCCTTACCATTGGTATTGCTAAACATGATCAGGTCGCCCGGATTGATCTGCACGCCGCTGGCAGCGAGGCTGGAGAGATTAAAGCAGCTTGTAGCAAAGGTGACGGAATTTCCGGAAGCCGAGATGCTGCCACCGGGGCAGCTGGTCCCGTTGATCGGCTGAGCGTTCATGCCGATGATGGTGGAAGTTGAGCTTGCCGTATTGTCCGCGTAGACGACGGTAAGAACGTCAGTGTTCACGCTCGACGTGGCATCCGGGGCAGTAATGAATGGCCCCAAAGCATTGCCAGGCTCGATGGACGGCAATGTTGTGTTGCAAGCTGGAAACGTACCTGCTGCAATTGGGAGCGGCCGGGCCAAGTTCGAGGTGCCGCCAGGACAGGCGGAGGTGGCAGCGAAAGTCGGAATCGTAATGCCGCCAGTGGGAATGCCCATGCCCGTCATGATGACGTCCTGTTCCAGGAGGTTGAGGCCGGCGCGAATGTTGTCTGCCATGTCCTCGCGCTGGGTGACGTTCTGGTTCGAATACGTAGCCATTCTAAAGGCCATGACGGTAGCCAGCAGGGCGACCATGGTGATGGCCATGGCCACGGAGAATTCAACTAGCGTGAAACCCGATTGTCTCTTCATGTCCAAGTTCCTCATGGCTCTCTAGGCAAAGGCTGAGATGTAGCTGATCAGGGTGTAAGTTCGATTCATTTTCCCGACCTGATAATTGATGGTGACTGTGATCATGCGAAGGTTGGCTTCGCCGGTGACCGGCGTGATAGCAATCGTGCGCTTCATCCAGGGATTCAGGTCCACGACCTGGTCGTCGGCCGTGCCGAGAATTCCGTCGGGGCCAGGGCCGATGGTGATGAGTTCATCCGCGGAGCCCTGATCCGTCGCCGTTCCCACGAGGCCGTCCGTCCCGGGAACCAGGACGGGCTGCGGGCCGTCCAGGAAAACGCCGGTGTTACTGACGTTTTGAATGGACGACCACGTCAACTGTTTGATATCGCGCGCCGTGAAGATCGCTTCGACGGCCTGTTCGGCTTTCTTCTCGGCTACATAGTCGTATTGAGACAGGCTGGCGAAGAAGATGCCTTGAGCGTAGACCGCGGCCAGCGAAAGCACGCCGAAGGTCAGAACGAAAATCGAGATCATGGCTTCAAGCAGCGTGAAACCAGCCAGGGGTCGCGAACGTTTGCGCTGTGTTTTCATAAATGGGCTTCTTTCCTACTGCTGTTCTTGCCACTGCGAGACTGTGCCGCCAGACGCTGGGCCACTCCAGGAGTAAGAGCGAACGCGCCCGGTGGTCCCCATGACTGTGACGGCGCGTGCCGTATTCGGCTGGCCAGGAATGGCGGTAAAGATCGAGGCGTTGACTGGGTTGTTGTTCCCAATCGTGTTGTAGCCGGAGCTCCCGGTAGTGCCAACCAGACTTCCCGAGGTACTGAACATGATGGCAAGCCCTGCGGTGCCGCCGCTCGCGGGTACGAAGTTGAGTGCGTTTGAATTACCGAAGTTCATTGGTGTGTCGGGTACTCCGGGATAAACGTAAAAAGTGCTGCCACCGGGCACTCCATCGTTGAGAAGAACGGGTGCGTAGACGGTCGCGGGGGCCTCGCCTGGGAGGGTTTGGACCGCGATCTGAATCTGGTTTGGAGCCGTAATTGTTACCAAGACGTTCCGGCGCTTGGTAACCGCTATTTCCCGCGCGGTGCGCAGTTGGGTTATGACTTGGAACATGGCATCATTGGCCCTCGAGCCATACGTGGAACTTCTGGTCGACATCACGGCCATGCTTGCCAGGACAAACGTGATCCCTACGACGGTGACCAACTCCACGAGTGAGAATCCTTGTTCCGCCCTCTTGCTTCTGCGTTGCATTCTGCCACCTCTGCGCCGGGATAAATCCCGTCTTAGTCGCTAAGAGATGTGCACGACGGCAGCCAAGCGAAGTATTTCTATAACCTTATTTTTTTCTGCATGTTAGAAGGACGATGGGATTAGAGCTTCATACGAGACTTGGGGGAATGTAACAAAACGTTACAGGTCGCCACCTTGCAAACGCGACGGATGACTATGCCGGCACGAGCCAGCCTCCGCCGAAAAGTAAGCCAGGACCCAGGGACGCTGTGAAAATAGGGCCCCACTGATTGGCCTGATGGCGCCGCGCCGATTGCAGAATCGCGTCGAGGGCCACCCCACACGTGGAAGAGCCGAGATTCCCGAAGGAGCGGGCGACAAGGGGAAATTTGTCCTGTGGCAGACCGCACTGCTTAGCGAGGAGAGTAACAAGACGCGGATTGGGCTGATGAGTTGCCAAGCCTTGCAGCGATGAGCGAGCGATGCCACTGCGGAGTTCAATCTCCCGGACCACTTTTTCCAGCCTGGTGATGGCCGCGCGGGAGAGAGCTTCGCCATCAAAATGCACATCGAGATTCCCGTTGGGGGCATCCGCCACGCGAATCGCTCCTGCGTACTGCCCCGCGCAGCCGAAGAAAAATTCACCGAGGCTGTAGGCTTGCTGGGGCATGGTGCCGTTTTTCGCGCGCAAGAGAAACGCGCTGGCGCCGTCGCCAAACAAGCCGCCGAATTCTCCCGCCACGAGGCCTGGTTTGAAGGTGCGGCTATGAACGTCGGAGGTGATGACCGCGATGGTGCGGGATTGTCCCGAGGCGATGAGGCCCTGGGCGACAGCGAGTCCGTTCACGAGGCCGAGACACGCGCCACCGACGTCCAGCGCGCCGCAATTTTCGCGAGCAAGCAGCTGGGAGTGAAGCTGCGCCGCGAGGGAAGGGTAGCCGCGGTGCGTTTCGCTGGTGGCGATGATCCAATCAAGTTCTTGGGCACCGCAAGCCGCAGTGTGGAGCGCTTGCTGCGCGGCGCGCGCGCCAAGGGTAAGTTCATTTTCGTTTTCCGTGGCGTAAGCAAGCGATTCAATTCCGGCGCGAAGGCGCAGTTTGCCTGGCGGCATGCCAAAGGCCCGGTCGACCTCCTCGGAGGGAATCTTGCGCGAGCCGATTGCCGCGGCCGAAGCCACTACGTACACCAAGCTGGCTCCCGACCGGGCATGTATTTGATCGTTGGCTTGGCTCGGCCTTAGGAGGCCCATGTTTTTGGCCTTGGTTGCCATACTTTACGGCAACACTTTAGAAGTTATCACGATGCCGCCAGGCATATAAACTCCGCTAGCCAACAGACTCTGAAGTCTGTCATTTTTTCGGCATTGGAAAACTGACCGATTTTCAAAGATTGTGGGGAGCGGAGTCGGAACGGCTGGAAAGAGGATTTTGCGTGTGAAAATATTTCTTGTACGCGGAAATCCAGTCTGTGGCGATGTCGTGCTGGGCGGTAGTTAAATCCAGCTCTCCAGCGCAAACCAGGTCGTGAAGCCGGTCTTCGAGAGCGTCCTTTACGTGGGCATTCCAAACGGTGGAGGAGTAAGGCTCCGGCCAAAGATTTCGGATGTCGTCCGCGCCACCCAAACCGGGAGTGATCAAAAAATCGACCTCATATTCTGCGGCGCGCGATTCTGGAGTTTGATATTCCCGAAAAACCTTTTGCCGCATGGATGACGGAATCGGATGAGTTTCCTCAATACCGGCGGCTCGGCAGACTTCGGCTGTGGTTACGGGAAGCGTGGCGCCGGGCGTGAGATCTTTGTCGGGAATCGGCCCCGGCGCAGTTTCTGCCAGTGCAGGGCCAACCTCTGATAAGCGTGCTTGATGTCGAATAGCCAAGATTCCAAGAGTTGTGAAAAGTAAAGCCGCGCCTACAACGGCCCACTGAGTTCGCGCGGGTGTAAACAAACCAATGGCAGGCCAGAGCCGTCGACGGCGTGAGGCGGCGGATTCCGCCAATCGAGCCTGAAGCACGGCACGAGGAACATCGGCGGGGGGCAATTGCTGTTCGCTGACATCGCTCTGACGAAGGAGAGCGAACTCTGCAAGCGTGAATTTGATTTCCGCCAGGCGGGCGCGGCACGCCGCGCAAGAATCAAGATGTGCGTGAACCCGGAAGCGCTGCGACGGGTTAAGCTCGTCGTCGCTCACAAGAAGGATTTCCTGGTCCGTAAGGTGTTTTGTTTCGTTCGGCATGGGATTACTTTTCGTCGGCGCGTTCCAGGCGCGCCAGGGACCGCGTCAACGAAATGGATACCGCGCCAAGCGACATACCCAAAACATCGGCGATTTCACGGTAGCGAAGGCCTTCCGCCCGCAAGTGAAGGCAGGACTGCTCCCGTTCGGGCAACGCCTGAAGAACTGCACGCAGATGATCGTGCCTTTGGACCGCAGCCAGTTGCTCTTCGGGATTCGGCGCTAGATCGATCTGCTTTTCCATCAATCTGCCATCCGCAAGGACGGTTTCGCGAGCCCCCTGAGCTGCGTGCCGCTGCTTCAGCGCAAGATTGTGGACCACCCGAAAAAGCCAGCCACGAAGATTTTTGCGGGACCGACCAAGCTGGAGATGGCGGTGCAGAGAAAGGAAAGCCTCTTGAATAATTTCCTCGCCGTCGTGCACGGACAGGCCGAAAGAGAGAGCGTAACGCAGCAAACGGGCCCTGAATTCGTCGAACAATCCGATGATTTCGTTTTCCAGCTCGGAGGCCAATGCGGGCAGCGCGGAATCGGCCGCCCTCGGTAAAGGCAGTCTCCGCAGAGAGTCTGAGAGCGCGATGGCCATGGAACTCATCTTAATAGTACATTCCTTGCTCCACTGATTTGTTCATTGTTTTTATTAGCGTGCCCAGTTTTGATCTGTGATGCGTCCGATTCTCTGTACTACTCCTTCTCACTTCGCCAAATATTTGGGAAAAACACTGAACAAGGCCAGGGGTGGGGGAATATTCAGATAAGCGCGCTGGGGGGAAGCTTGGGAAGTGGCGTGTCATCCTAATAGGGACTAAGACCGCCCGAGCATCTCACGCAGCGCGACTACGATTTCTCAATCGGGGCCAATCGTTAATGAAGCGATTTCTACTTCTTTTTCTCATGAGCGGCTTTCCACTTTTTGGGCAGAGCAACACGGGTGAGCTGCGCCTGAGCGTTATAGACCCATCGGGCCTCGGGGTGAAAAGCTCCGTCGAGCTGGTTTGCGAAGCGAATCAGTTCCAACAGAGCTTTGAGACGGATGACGGCGGAAATCTTGTGGCGAAACGCTTGCCCTTCGGCGTCTATCGGCTTCGCGTCGAGCGTTCCGGCTTTGCAGAGTTCACGGATTCCGTCGAAATTCGCTCTGCGATTCCCTTTGCCTTTGCGGCAAAGCTCAGCATCGCTGCGTCGAGTGCCTCGGTGGTCGTCAAGGATTCCGATACGCTGATCGATCCTTATCGCACTGGAACGATATACCCCATCGGTTCGGACATGATTGAAACCCGGGTGGGATCTCTTCCCGGACGCTCGTTGCAGGATTTGGTCAATTCTCAGCCCGGCTGGGTTTACGAAGGCAACGCCGTACTCCATCCGCGTGGCTCGGAATACCAGACGCAATTTGTCTTGGACGGCATTCCGTTGACGGACAATCGCTCGCCAAGCTTTGGGCCGGAAATCGGAGCGGACGACCTTGATTCCATGAGCGTTTTCACAGCGACCTTCCCTGCCGAGTACGGCCGAAAGATGGGCGGCGTTGTTGAGCTGAACACGGCGAGAGACGATCGCGAAGGCTTTCACGGTGAAGTCGTTCTGTCGGGAGGCAGCTTTGACACGGCGGGCTCCTATGCCCTGGGGCAGTACGTCTGGGGAAAAAATACGCTGGGCGTCAGCGCCAGCGGAAACATGACCGGGCACTACCTGAATCCCGTGGTGCCGGAGAACTTCACGAATACAGGTACTACGGGCGATTTTTTTGCCCGCTACGAAATCGATTTGACCAACCACGACCGGTTGAGTTTCTCGGTGCGCCACGCACTCTCCCGGTACGAAATTCCCAACGAGCAGGTGCAGCAGGCCCCTCATGAGGATCCATTGGATCCGTCACCGCCACTCGGATCGCAGCTCCAGAACGCGGACAATTTTGAAACCATGGGAATCGTTTCCTATCAGCATATTTTTTCGCCAAATGTCGTTGCTGATTTCCGCGGGATGATTCGCGATAACTCCAATGATTTCTATTCGAACCCGTATTCCACGCCCGTTATAGCCTTCCAGCACAACTATTTTCGCGAAGGATATTTCAAGGGAACAGTTTCTGTGCATCACGGCAGGCATGAGTGGAAGGCCGGGGTCGAATCCGATTCGACTTTTCTTCACGAGAACTTCAGCGATGTCATTACGGACCTCACGCAATTTGATCCCGCTACGCCAGCCACGTTCAGTTTCTTGGGCAGCAAGCCGGATCTTGAGCAAAGCGCGTTTGTGCAGGACCAGATCCGCCTGGGCAACTGGACAATCAACGCCGGGCTGCGATGGGATCACTACCAATTGCTGGTGAATCAGAATGCCGTAAGCCCGCGGTTGAGCGTGGCCCGCTATTTTCCCAAGCTTGGCATGGTTGCGCACGCATCGTATGATCGGATTTTTCAGACGCCGTCGTTTGAGAATATCCTCCTGTCCAGCTCGTCCGCCGTGACCTCTCTCAATCCCCTCGTCCTGCGCTTACCGGTCCTGCCTTCTCACGGGAATTATTATGAGGTTGGGCTGACAAAAGATTTTTTTGGCCTGCTGAGGTTTGACGCAAATGTGTTCGACCGCCGCGTGAAGAACTACGCCGATGACGATCAGTTGTTGAGCACGGCTGTGAGCTTCCCCATCGCCTTCGACAAGGCTTACATCTATGGCGCGGAAGGGAAACTGGAAGTCCCGCAGTGGAAACATTTCAACGGTTATGTGAGTTATTCCTACATCGTCGGTTCGGCGTATCTACCGGTGACAGGCGGCCTCTTTCTGGGCGACGATGCAACCAACGCCCTGGGGCAAACAGCCGGACGATTCTGGGATTCACAAGATCAGCGGAATACCGTGCGGACCCGCGTCCGCTACGAATTCACGAAGCGCATCTGGGGAGGCATCGGCGGGGAGTATGGGTCAGGGCTGCCCTTTGAATTCTCAGGCGATGAGGCGCTGGCGCTTGCACAATATGGACAAGCTGTCGTGGACCGCGTGAACTTCGACAAGGGCCGACTGCGGCCGTCTCTTTCGATTGACGCGTCGCTCGGCGCGGACCTCTGGAAAACGGAAAAGCTAAACGTGAGAATGCAATTTGACGCTACAAATCTGAACAACCGCCTCAATGTAATTGATTTCGCGGGACTGTTTTCTGGAAACGCAATCGGACCTTCGCGCAACTACAACGTCCGCTTGCAAACAAATTTCTAGTACAGACTCGTCACAAATCCCAAAGTTTCGCTCTACTGATGACACTTCTTAGAGCGCCCCATGGGGCTACCGGCGGCGTACTTTGCCGAGCAGGCGGAGAATTTCCAGATAGAGCCAGATCAGCGTGACCATCAGGCCAAATGCTCCGTACCATTCCATATACTTGGCCGCGCCGCCGTTAACGCCTGTTTCGATCATGTCGAAATCGAGGACGAGGTTCAGGGCTGCGATGATGACGACGAAGAGGCTGAAGAGGATTCCCCACAGCCCACCGGCATAAATCACCGGGATTTGAAAATGAAAGAACACTCTCAAGACCATTCCGATCAGATAGAACACCATGATGCCGCCAGTGGCTGCAATCACGCCAACCTTGAAACCTTGCGTGGCACGGATCATGCCGGTTTTGTAGGCGAGCAGCATCACGAAAAGTGTGCCGAGCGTGAGGCCTACGGCCTGGATGGCAACACCGGGATACGTTTTCTCGAAGATGGCGGAGATACCGCCCAGCGCCAGTCCTTCGAGGAGCGCGTACATGGGGGCGGTGAACGGGGACCAGGTTTTCTTGAAAATGGTCACGAGCGCGACGACGAGACCACCGATGATTCCACCGATCATCCACGGGTAGACGGCTTCCGGTGTGTTCGAATGTGAAAGTCCCCAGGTCCAGGCAGCGCTAGCCACAACGCAGAGCAAAAGCAGACCCGTCTTATTGATGGTGCCTTGCAAGGTCATTGCATCGCCGACGGCCACTTGGCCTTTGAAGGCTTTTTCGTTTAGAGCTGGATTGGACGTACGCATAAAACCTGCCATAGCTGCCTCCGAGAAGGTGCAAAGTTCAGTTTACTCCGCATCGCATTGCAACTCCAAACTGGCCTGATGTAATCAAGAGGTCTATCCGGATTGTTTTTGCCCGCTGGAGATTTGGCTCTGAACCTGCGATCTGAATTCCAGAGGGTGTGCAATTTTCTCGAACATTTCGGGAGTGCCGCCGGTGCCCCGGATGATAACCGTTCCGTAGCCGAGCACCCGCCCCATCGCGGGCTCTTCCACGACAACGCTTTCAATTCTCGACAAGAGAAGCTCGAGGGTGCGGCGGCTGGCCAAGCCGGTTTTTACTATCACTCTCTTGTTGGTGAGGACCATCACAGTGGCGTTACGCTTAATGAGGCCAACTCCGAGAAGGATTGCTGCGACGAGGAACGCGGCCAGGGCGAGCCAAATCAGAATATTGGAATGAGATTCGGCGCTATGCCGTGTGTTCCAGGAAAACACGAGAAGAGCGGCGCCCGCCAGGACGAAAAAGGCCGTGAGACCGGCGTGGCCGAGCATGACAATCCAGTGAAGCTTTGTTTCGTATTGGATCGTTTCACCCTGGATGAGGTGTTTTTCAGCGTAGCTCAAAGTAGCTCCTTGCGTGCGCGCGACGCCATTCGCGGCGCGGAATATTGTCCTGGATTATAGAAGGAGCGATGACCTGTAATCGCACAAGATCGAAAAACATTGATCTGCAGATTATTTGGTAGCGCTAACGGGAATCGAACCCGTATTTCGGCCTTGAAAGGGTCGAAATTATTTGCATGTATACTATTTAAAATAAACATGTTACATAATCTACTGCATTGATGATTGACAGAATTGCATTGTGATGAGAGCCTATGCTGTATCGGAGGTCGTATGGACAATGCAACCTTGGAAATGGTGAACGGCAGGCTGAAAAAAGGCGAGGGCTGGATTGGGTACCGGCACGCCAAGAACAAGGCCGGGGAAAAGGTGCCGTCCAAGTTCCTGTACTTCGCTTTCTACCACAGCGGTCAACAGAAATTCGTCAACACAGAGACGAACGACCCCGAGGTCGCCTATCGCCAGCTATTAGAAGCCCGTGGGCAGGTCGAGCAGGGCCAAAGACTGCTACCCTCCGAAGTTGGTCGCGTACGCTATGAGGACCTAAAGCACATCCTAGTTGAGCACTACCGCACCGAAGCACCTGCGTCCCTCTATCCCCGACAGACCGAGGACGGCGGTACTGAGTACACCTTTCGCGGGGCTGATAAGCTCGACCAGTTCTTCAAACGGCTGCCAGTGACAGAAATTCGCGTACTAAAGATCAAAGGATACATTCAATGGCGACGTAATGAAGGCGATGCTGATGCCACGATTCGCCGTCAACTCAGCCATCTTCGACTTGCGTTCAATCTCGCCTTAGCCGACGAGGTCATCAATCGGAACGACATACCGCTATTCAAACTGCCGAAGGACTCAAAGCCACGAAAGGGTTTTCTCGAAATCGAGGAATACAAAACTCTGCGGTCCGCGATGCCTAAACATCTACGAGACACCGTGACATTTCTTTATTACACCGGATGCAGAACGGGGGCCGCAGCGAAAATTACCTGGGAGATGGTATCGAAGGATTGCACAGAAATCGAATTGTCTGCGGAGATTATGAAGAACGATGAGCCGGTCAGGATTCCCTTGGTTGGCCCGCTGGCGGAAATAGCAACGATGTTGAAAGAGCGGCGCAAATCTTTTCCAAAAGCGAAGGACCCTGTCTTCGATTTCCGCAACTTCCGCGTCATGTGGAACACGACCTGTGACAGCCTCGGGCTCGGTAAATACAACAAAAAACTGCGCCACTATAGCGGCCTCAAGCCACATGATTTTCGCCGGTCGGCAGCACGCAATCTCGACAAGGCGGGAGTGCCTCGACGTGTTGGCATGCTAATTACCGGGCACAAGACCGAGCACATGTACGAGCGCTACAACATCAAGAATACCGATGACGTAAAGGAAGCACTCATCAAAGTTGGACAGTTCAAAGGGTCCGTCGCACAGATTGCAGACCGGACAGCGTCACGATAGACTAACAATGTGGCGCTATGGTGCAACGGTTAGCACGTAGCCCTTTCAAGGCTAAAATACGGGTTCGATTCCCGTTAGCGCTACCACTCCAACCTCAGGCAGCCCCGATTTTAATCTTCTCTATGTAGTGGTCAACCCTGGCACTTCATGACCGGTGAGCGCCAAGGCGCACAGCATCAAGATCGTGCGCTTCTTTGAAGAGCAGGGCGTTTCTGGCACGAAGGAAATGGAGGATCGCCCGGCGTTGCAGGAAACATTCGTCGCGCTGCTCTGTAACGGCGTCAAGACTGTGCTGATTGAGAAGCTAGACCGGCTGGCGCGCGATCTCATGGTTCAGGAAGCGATCATCAAGGATTTGAAGAAACAAGGCTTTCAACTGATCTCCGTCGCCGAGCCCGACCTTTGCAGCGACGATCCGAGCCGCAAACTCATGCGCCAGATGTTCGGGGCAATCGCCGAGTACGAGAAAACGATGATCGTGGCGAAGCTGAAGGCAGCCCGGCAACGCATGAAGGCAAAGACGGGCCGTTGCGAGGGGCGCAAAGCATTCGGCCTGACTGAGCGCGAACAGACGACCATCCGCCGCATGAAGGAACTCACCGCCCAGGGCTTGAATTACACGCATGTCGCCGATGCGCTCAACACTGAAGGCCACAAGACGCAGACGGGCGGCAAGTGATTTCCAACGACAGTCAGCCGCACGCTCGCAAACCAAGCATGAAAATAAGATGCTGCTTAAGGAACTGACAGCGGCCTAATATTGAAGATCGTTGTGGGACTCACAAAAGTGGGTAACCACAGTCGTGGGGGCCGCTGTTGTGAACAAAGGCGGCTGCACCCACTGACAAAAATCCTTACCGTGGCTACCGTTGTCATCAGAAAATGAAATCCGACCGACAGCCATCAACGCGATCTCTCCAGAATTAATCTTGTCCACCATTGGTTGATTAAAATCAGTCACAATCATTGTCCCGAAGATTTGTTGACCCAGACCGAGAGCCCCACGGAAAGCAGGATCACCCTTGGGCAGCCTCACAAACTCCGAAAAGCACTTATCTTGCGTTTGTCTGGATGGGACTCCGTTTTGCGTGGGCATCAACGCAGCCGAAAATCTAGCATTGACGTTTCGGGCGGGCTCGGGAAGTTTACTTATAACAATAGCATTCACTGTCAGCTTAGATTCTTTCTGATCCCAATTCAGTTGTAGGTGGTCAAAATCTACGAAAGCTTTAGGCTTGCTCACAGCCACCGTGATTTGCGGTGCAGGTGTAGAGACATTGACTGTTGGTGGTGTTTCTGTGTTTTTTTTAATCTGTTTGAGCTCAGCTTTAAGGTCTTCTTGGGCTTTGGATGCTAACCTCGTTTGGATAACATTGACCACAACACCGCCCAAGCAAAGAAGTATAAAGGCAACAATGAAACGGGTGTGCCGTTCAGGGCGTTGAGGTTTGAGTGACACATACACGCCCAACACAGCCATAGCGCCTTGAAAAATCCAAAATAGAATTGTCAGGAAAGTGTCCATTGTTCGGCATTATGCACCTCTTTGAGTGAGGTATACAATCGCGGCGACCGGCTACCGCAATCGGATAGTTGGCATCGCCCTCGTAATCCTTCGTGCTAGAATCGCGTCAAATGAGAGCAATCGTTTCTCTTTTAATCGTCGCGTGTATCGCACTCGCATACCTCGCGCACTCTCAATCCTCGACACTCAAACAGCAGGAAAAAGAGATTAAGGAACTTGGCGCCAAAGTTCAGGCGATGCCTAAGAACGCAACGCTAGAGTTACAAGAGAAGTGCGCGAAGCAAGCACGCGAGGAGTTCAACGCCGAGGGATTGGAAAAAGAAAAGTTCGCTGGCTTCTCAAATCACTACAACGTCGCCCTTAACAAGTGCTTTGTTCTGGTCGAGAACACGGACCCCAAGACAACGCCAGGTACGATCTGGACGAACAAGACTCTGGTGGATGCGTTCGAGGGAAAGGTCTACGGCGAATACATGTGGCACTCTGACAAAGTCAAAAAGTACTGGGAAGTTCCTCCGGTACAGTGCAAAGTGACGACTCTCTCCGGCGAGGAAAAGAGCTGCATTTCCTCCGATGAGTTTGACGCGCTCGTGAAGCAGTACATGGAGTGAGCGCGAGCCGCATTTTCGCCTCCTGTACCGGACACGGAAAATAAAACACGGCAACCGCCAGCCGCCCCTAGGACTGAGGGACTTGTCCGGTGACGCGTTTATCAGGAGTTGGGGTGCCGCCTATTAGTCCACATCGTTTAAGACCCAGATACTGCCTGACGCCTGCGTTAACGGAAGCGTAAGCTTGTCCTGGGTAAGCGAGAGTCCGACTCCATCCATATCATTGGGAATCATTAAGGCAGGGCTTCCAAAATCCGTGACGCGAAAGCTGTCCCCTACTGTCTTACCGTTTTCCAAATCAAAACGAATCCCCCAAATATCATAGAAACCGCTCTGCCTGGAAAGGAAGTAGATAGTCTTCCCATCAGGAGCCCAGCGGGGCTTATCAACCCAGAACTTGCCGTCCGTAACGCGAATCCAAGGCCCTCCGGTCGCGCGGGTTATGTAGACAATCGATTCAAAGCGGGTGAAGTGAGTGCTTTGGTCAAGAAAAGCAACCCATTGGCCATCAGGAGAAAAGTGAGGCTGCCAGAGGTAGTGCGCATCCTTTGCAGCAATGATTCGCCGACGCGTTTCAGAGTTGGGAAGCGGGATTGCCGACAGCGCTAAAATTTGTGCGAAACCGTCGCTGGTTTTTTGCGACAGCAGGAGTTGCTTGGCGTCGCTAGACCAATCGGTGAGCTCCATGTGAAGGTCACTGAGCGGTGTCAAAGGCTGCTCAGTGCGGTCCTCAGCGGACCACATCACAAGCTGGTTTCCGTCTACCCCCGTTTTCGCACGCACATATGCCAGACGCTTTCCATCCGGCGACCAGACGGCACTCCAACGTGCGTAGTTGGAATCATCAGGCATCACTGGGGTGTCTCCATCCATCTGCGACTGCTCTCGAAGTTCCCATTTGCCAGCACGGAGCGCCATAAAGACCAGCTTTTTGCCATCCCGCGAGAGGTTCGGATCCCAGGCTTCTTCTCCTAGCGATGTCACGGCAGCTCCAGCACCCGTCAGGCGCCCATGAATGCC
The DNA here is from genome assembly GCA_963705855.1 of uncultured Acidobacteriota bacterium. GTDB lineage: Bacteria > Acidobacteriota > Terriglobia > Acidiferrales > UBA7541 > Acidiferrum. The sequence goes on along the minus strand of CAVPLA010000034.1, from coordinate 2,469 downwards.
ATCGAAAGGGAATATCCACGCCTGCACGCGATCGGATTCGGCGGTAAACGCGACCCTTTTTCCGTCCGCTGAAATCGCAAAGTCCGTGTCAAGACCAGAACCGACAGTCAATCTCTCAATCGCATAGGCCCTCAGCGTCTCCGGATCTACCGACATTTTCCATAGATTTCTGACCCCTCGAAACGTGTGTTCGAAAATGATTGCCTTCCCCGAAGGCATCCACGAAAACTTCTCATCCCTACCCATTTGATCATCGGAGTTTGCAGAAACATCAGCGAGTTGGCGGAGAATCTGTGGATCGATCTGCGATTCGACTCCTTCACCTCCTACAATTGGCACAGTCCAAAAAGTCGGAACGGGCCCTTCTCCCCAGACCCAAATGGAGATTCTCTTGCCATCGGGATGCCACGCGGCAGACCTCGCAGGGAAAGGACGCTCCGAGAATCTCGTCCTTACCTCATGTGGCTGGCTTCCATCGAGACTCGCGACATAGAACTGGTTCTCGCCGGTGTTTGCAGTCGACTGAAACAAGATCTGCGTGCTGTCCGGCGACCAACGGGGGTAGAAGCCATCGGATACGATCTTTCTGGCGAGTCCCATACCCCCCAACGCAGGTATGACGAATAAGCCGGCGTCACCGTCCTCTGATCGATAGGCAATATACTTACCATCGGGTGACCACTCCGGTTGCCAGTTGTGCCCTGGGCCCTTAGTGATCTGAACGGGGTCTCCACCGCTAACCTGTTGAACCCAAATGTCGAATTTGCCGGCGCGGTCCGAACTGTAGGCGACAAATCGGCCGTCGGGCGACCAAGTCGCACCGATTTGCAGTCCCTTGTCAAAGGTAACACGCGTCAGAGCGCGCTGCTTTTGCGGCGTGACTCGGTACAGTTTGCCGTAAATAAGAAATAGCGCCGCTCCGGCCAGCAAGGCGACTGCGAAGGACATGATCGAGTAACGGAGTGCCGACCGTCGAGTGCGAGTATCTGCGCTTGGCAGGACCTCGGAAGTGCCAGGGAACGTCGAGAACTGCGTGGCACCAGGGGGCTCTGGAGCTGTCGCGGGCAGAGCGATCTCGCCGATGAAGCGGTAACCGCGGCGGGGCAGAGTCTCCACCAGGCGGGGTTCATCGGCGGAGTCCCCTAAGACCTCCCGCAATCGGTTAACTGCGGCATTCAGGCTGTGGTCAAAGTCCACAAAGGTGTCGGACGGCCACAGAACTTGCCGCAACTCCTCCCGCGTGATCAAGTTCCCAGGTCGTTCCATCAGCATTTTAAGAATTTGGAAGGATTGCCTTGGCAGACGAAGCCGGACTCCGTGCTTGCGAAGCTCCTGCGTCTGCAGATCCGCATCGAACGGGCCGAAGCGGATCACAGCGGAAACGTTTTGGCTATTTTCAGACATGCCGCGGAACAAACTTGGCTGGAGCATACCACACAGCGCGCTCGATGTGACTGTCTCTATTGACGCAGAGCGTGTCTAATCCTCCTGTTCTCACTGGCTTAGCATGTGACCTAGATGTGACTTGTATCTGCGTTGCCTAGCATTGCGGTAGATCGGTAGATCGCTGAGTTTCGGGGCGCCACACGAGGCGCCCTATGAAACTCAAGACTTGGTTGGGATGGATTGCGATGCCAGTTCTGCTGGTCGACATCGCGTCGCCCCGGATTGCAAACGCCAGCACCCGCGAAGATCGCCTGGCAACACAACATTTCTTTTGCAACACCGGCTATACGCTGGATACCTGCCGCGAGCAAATCGCCACTTTAAGAACCGTGGTAGCGAAGTACCCAACGGAAGCCCTCGGCTCATGGACTTGGGTGCTGGTGCGCTCTCAGGATTGGAAGGCGCAATCCCGAATGCTGGGGCTCAATCCCGATAGCCCGGCGTTTACCTGCTTGGAAACGAGAACGACCTTCATCGAAGAAGCTTTGGTGGCCAAGGTGCCGGGAAGAGCAAGTGAACTCATAGCCCGTTGGCACATGGGCATGACGGACCTGCTGAACACCGCTGTGGAACACGAAATGGGCCACGCTCTTTGCCACAGTCTGAATGAAGACAAAGCCAATCATGTCGCTCGAATCTTGGAGCAAAAGCGACCCCTCAGCTGCCAAGCCGGATTGTGACGCGATCCAGAAGTCCTAGTGTTGTATCGGAAGCGCGAGCGGGCAAGGCGCAGGCACGAGCACGATGGCGTGGGACGAGCGGTGGGCAACATCGGAGGGTCGCGCCGACTGGCTCGTGCCGTGCCCGGCGGTGTCAGCGCTGGTACCGGTACTGAAGGCGCGCGGCACGCAGCATGTGCTCGACCTCGGTTGCGGCGTCGGCCGGCACGCGCTGCTCTTCGCCGAGCACGGCTTTGCAGTCGAGGCGATCGACGGTGCCGCGCGCAGGCCTCGACTTCGCTCGCCGCGAGGCGACCGCGCGCGGCCTCCGACGGAGCCTGCGCCAGGCTGATGCCGACGCGCT